>NZ_PEET01000001.1:0-192500 GCF_002754175.1 Acidovorax sp. 59
GTCGAGCACGCCCAGGCCCGAGAAGTCGGGCAGGTTCACGTCCAGCACGATGGCGCTGGGCAGGCTGTGTACCGCATAGGCCAGGCCGTCCGCCGCGTTGTGGGCCAGGTGGCAGTCAAAGTCCATCTCGCCGGCCAGGTCGCTCAGGATCTGCGCAAAGCGCACGTCGTCCTCAATCACCAGAATGCTGCGCGCGCTCGCGCGGCGCGGGGCTACGGGTGCGGTGGGGGCCGCCACGGGTGGCAACGCGGGGGCCGAAGGAGCCGGTGCGACGACCGGTGCCGCCGTGTGGGCTGGCGCAGGCGCCGCCAGCGGCATTGCGGATTCAGCTTCAGGCGACGAAGGCACCAGCTTCTGGGGCAACACCAGGGTAAAGACGCTGCCCTCGCCCGGCGTGCTGTGCACGTGGATGGACCCACCCAGCAGCTGCGCCAGATCGCGCGAGATCGACAGGCCCAGGCCCGTGCCGCCGTACTTGCGGTGGGTGCTGCCATCGGCCTGGCGGAAGGCTTCGAAAATCAGCTCCTGCTGGTGCGCCGGAATGCCGATGCCGGTGTCCTTGACGGCAAACGACAGCGTGTCGTCCGGGTTGCGCGACACATGCAGCGCCACCGAGCCCTTCTCGGTGAACTTGAGCGCGTTGGACAGCAGGTTCTTGAGCACCTGCCCCAGGCGCTGCGGGTCGGTGTCCAGCGTGGCGGGTGCGTCGGGCGCGACGGTGGCCGTGAGCGTCAAGCCCTTCTCTTGCGCCAGCGGGCGCAGCGGGTCGATCAGGGTTTGCAGGGCCTTGGACAGCGTCACCGTTTCCACCGACACGGTGGCCTGGCCGGCCTCGATCTTGGACAGGTCGAGGATGTCGTTGATGAGTGCCAGCAGGTCGTTGCCCGCCGCGTAGATGGTCTGCGCGTACTTCACCTGCTCGGCGCTCAGGTTACCCGGCTTGTTGTCGGACAGCAGTTTGGCGAGGATCAGGGTGGAGTTGAGCGGCGTGCGCAGCTCGTGGCTCATGTTGGCCAGGAACTCGCTCTTGTACTGGCTGGCCAGCTCCAGTTCGCGCGCCTTGTCCGTCATGGCGCTTTGGGCGCGCAGCAGTTGCTCGCGCTGGTATTCCAGCTGCTGGGTCTGCGCCTCCAGGTGGGCGTTGGTCTGCTCCAGCTCGGTCTGCTGCACCTCCATCTGGGCCTGCGACTCTTGCAGGATGCGGCTTTGCTGCTCCAGCTCTTCGTTGCTCACACGCAGCTCTTCTTGCTGCGTCTGCAGCTCCTCGGACTGGCGCTGGGTTTCTTCCAGCAAGGCTTCCAGGCGGTTGCGGTCAATCCCAGCGCGGATCGCCACCGCCAGAATGCCCGAGGCGCGTTCCATCAGCGTGCGTTCGGGCTCTGTCAGCGGGCGATGAAAGCCCAGTTCGATCACGGCAAACACTTCGCCGTTCTCGATGGCGGGGGCCAGCAGCAGCTCGGTCGGTGCGGACTGGCCGGTGCTGGACGACACCATCAGGTGCCCGGCGGGCACATCGCGCACATGCAGCATCTGGCGCGAGCGCGCGACCTGGCCCACCAGGCCTTCGCCGGGCAGCAGGCGCTGCTCCAGCCGTTCGCGGGGCAGGGCGTAGCCACCAAACAGGGTGAGCGCGCCGTTGCAGTCGGCCACATAGCCTGCCCCTACGGCCGCGCGCAGGTACTGCGCCAGGTATTCGAGCGTGAGCTGGCCCAGGTCCTCCAGCCGGTGGTCGCCCTGGATGCGCTGGCTCAGCCCGTTGAGGCCGGCCGCCACCCAGGACTGCTGCGCCTTGAGCCGGTACTCCCGCGCATTGGCGGCAGCCGACAGGCAGATGAGCACCAGCAGCACGAACGAGCCGCCCCAGGAGTAGTAGGTGGACATCGAGGCGGCCTCTACCCACTGCTTGCGGTCACTTTCCAGCTGCTGGTTCAGCAGCGTGGACAGGTCCGATGCCAGGTCGCGGATGCGGTCCATCAGCACCCTGCCGGCATCACTGCGGGTCACGGCCACGGCGGCCTCCTGGCCTTTGGAGCGGCGCAGTTCAATGGTCTCGCCCAGCTCGCGCAGTTTTTCGTAGCGCAGGTCGTCGATCTGCAAGACCAGGCGGCGCTGCACGGCGCTGTCGTTCGTCAGCTCCTTGAGGCGCGCCATGTTGCGCTCCATGGCGCCCAGGGACAGGTTGTAGGGCTGCAGGTAGGTGTCGTCCCCCGTCAGCAGATAGCCGCGTTGCCCGGTCTCAGCATCTTTCAGCGAAGACACAAACAGGTTGAGGTGGCGCATGGTCACCGTGGTTTCGTCCATGGCTTCCACCGCTTGCGCGCGCACCTGGGCGGTGCGGAAGTTCACCAGCGCGATCAGCACCGTGGCGAGGGCAGCAATCACAAATCCCACCAGCATTCCGCGGGGGACAGCAAAACGCGTGGCGGCCTGGGAGGTCGATGTATGGGGCATGCGTTGGTGCCCCAGGGGGCGGTGCGTTGGGGGAACGAGCGGAGACTTTAACGGGTTTTGTGCTCGCGCTGGGGCTGTTACCTGGCCCCGGTGATGCGTGCCCCAGTCGCGGCGCTGCTGCTACATTCTGTGCGCCCGTGGCCCGCCACCCGCCGCAGCGTCTTGCTGCGGAGCCTGCTCTTGTAATGGTCCCATCATGTCGTCGTCCCCTGTTTCCCCCCGCAGCCGTTTTGCGCTCTATCTCGACCTGATCCGCTGGGACCGCCCCGCTGGCTGGCTGGTGTGCCTGTGGCCCACGCTGAGCGCGCTGTGGATTGCGGCCGAGGGGTTCCCGGGCTGGCACCTGCTGGCGGTGTTTGTGCTGGGCACCATCCTCATGCGTAGCGCAGGCTGCTGTGTGAACGACGTGGCCGACCGCGACTTTGACAAACACGTCAAGCGCACGGCGCAGCGCCCGGTCACCACCGGTGCGGTGTCGGTGAAGGAGGCGCTGGGCCTGGGGGCGGTGCTGGCGCTGGTGTCGTTTGGCCTGGTGCTCACCACCAACACCGCCGCCATCGCCTGGTCGGTGCCCGCCGTGCTGGTGGCCATTGCCTACCCGTTCACCAAGCGCATCATCTCCATGCCCCAGGCGGTGCTGGGCATTGCGTTCAACTTCGGCATCGTCATCGCGTTTGCCGCCGTGCAGGGCAGCGTGCCTGCGGTGGCGTGGTGGATGTGGCTGGGCAATATGTTCTGGGTGCTGGCCTACGACACCGAATACGCCATGGTGGACCGGGACGACGACCTCAAGATCGGCATCAAGACCTCGGCCATCACCCTGGGGCGGCTGGATGTGGCCGCCATCGTGGTGTTTTATCTGCTTTTCTTGGGTATTTGGGCGGTAGCGCTACAACCGTATGCCTTGGGCGCTATATTTTATGTAGCGCTTGCGGTGGCGCTGGCCCAGGCCGTGTGGCACTTCACCCTGATCCGCGCCCGCACCCGTGAGGGCTGCTTCAAGGCGTTCCGCATCAACCACTGGCTGGGCGCCACGGTGTTTGCGGGCATTGCGGGCAGCTATCTGGTGCGGGCGGTACTCACAAATTAATAGCGAGCAGCGCTTGATCGACTAGCGCTACCGCCCCAAAACATCAAGATCCGAACTCGTTGCCGAGTTCGTTGGCACGCTTTTCGGCGGCGCGCATGGCGGCCTCGAACGCCTGCGACACGCCGCTGGCTTCCATCGACTGCAGGGCGGCATAGGTGGTGCCGCCCTTGGAGGTGACGCGTTCACGCAGCACAGCCGGGGGTTCATGGGAGCGGCGGGCCAACTCCGAGGCGCCCACAAAGGTGCCCACGGCCAGCTGGTGCGCCTGCGCTTCGGTCAGGCCCATGCCCACACCAGCGCGCGTCATGGCTTCGAGGAAATAGAACACATAGGCCGGGCCCGAGCCCGAGAGGGCGGTGACAGCGTCCAGCTGGGTCTCGCTCTCTACCCACAGGAATTCGCCGGTGGACGCCATGATGGCCTCCACGCTCTGGCGCTCGGCGCTGGTCACGGCGGGGCGTGCGTAGATCGCGCTCATGCCCTTGCCCACCAGCGCGGGCGTGTTGGGCATGGTGCGCACGATGCGCTCGGTGCCCAGCCACTGGGCGATGCTGTCCGAGCGGATGCCCGCCGCCACGCTCAGGTGCAGGGCCTGCTGGGTGTGCGCCTTGGCCTGCGCAGCCGCGTCCTTGAAGGTCTGCGGCTTGACCGCCCAGACCACGATGCTGGCGCGCTGCAGCGCCGCGCCCGCCTCGGGCTGCGCCGTGAGTCCAAAGTTCTTGAGCAACGCCTCGCGCGTGGGGGCGTAGGGCTCGACCACCTCGATCTGGCTGGCCGGGTGGCCCTGGCGGATCAGCCCGCCGATGATGGCGCTGGCCATGTTGCCGCCGCCGATGAAGGCGATGGTGGGGAGGTTTGGGGAGGCAGTGGTCTGGCTCATGGTGCGTGCAGGCAAGGTGGCAAACAAGGAAGGGCCACGATGGTAGCGCCGCCGGGCCGTCAGTCCATGTCTGCAGCGGCGACAGCGGCAGGACTCATGGGAGGAAAGACGGGCTACTGGGACGGCAGAGACCTTGTCACCCCAGCGCCGCGGGGACCTCAGGCTGCCGTAGTTTGGCGCACCGCATGCTCCCAGTTCGCCATCAGCTCCTGCGCACGCGCGCTGCTGAGTGTGGGCACAAAGCGGCGGTCGGCGCGCCACAGCCGCGCGAGTTCATCCGTGCTGCGGTACACGCCGCTCGACAGCCCTGCCAGGTAGGCCGCGCCCAAAGCGGTGGTCTCGATGACTGCAGGCCGCACCACCGGGATGCCCAGCAGGTCGGCCTGGAACTGCATCAGCAAGTCGTTGATGCAGGCGCCGCCGTCCACGCGCAGCTCGCTCACCGGGGCGCCGCCGGCGGCCACGGCGTCGCGGCTCATGGCCAGCAGCAGGGCGGCGCTCTGGTAGGCAATGCTTTCGAGCGCCGCGCGCGCAATGTGGCCCAGCGTGGTGCCACGCGTGAGGCCCGTGATGGTGCCGCGTGCGTCAGGCTTCCAGTACGGGGCGCCCAGGCCGGTGAAGGCGGGCACCATCATCACGCCGCCCGAATCGGGCACGCTTTGGGCCAGTGACTCCACCTCGTTGCTGGTGGAGATGGCGCGCAGGCCGTCGCGCAGCCACTGCACCACCGCGCCGCCGACAAACACACTGCCTTCCATCGCAAATTCAGGTTGCGCCGTCGCCTGTGCCGCACTGGTGGTGAGCAGGCCGTTCTGCGAGGTCTGGAACCTGCCGCCCGTGTGCATGAGCATGAAGCAGCCCGTGCCATAGGTGTTCTTGGCCATGCCGGCGGTGAAGCAGGCCTGGCCGAACAGCGCGCTTTGCTGGTCGCCCGCCACGCCTCCAATGCGGATGGCGTGGCCCAGCAGGTCGGCCGCGATGTCGCCAAAGTGGGCGCTGGACGGCAGCACCTCGGGCATCAGCGCCTTGGGAATGCGCAGCAGCGCCAGCAGCTCGTCGTCCCACTGGTTGGTGTGCACATTGAACAGCATGGTGCGCGAGGCGTTGCTCACATCCGTCACGTGCACTTTGCCGTAGGTGAGCTTCCACATCAGCCAGCTGTCCACTGTGCCAAAGGCCAGCTCGCCGCGCTCGGCCGCTTGCCGCGCGCCGGGCACATGGTCCAGCATCCACTGCAGTTTGGTGCCGGAGAAGTAGGCGTCCACCAGCAGGCCGGTCTTGGCCTGGATGGTGGCGGCATGGCCTTGTTCGCGCAGCTGGGCGCAGGCGGGTTCGGCGCGCCGGTCCTGCCACACGATGGCGTGGTGCACGGGCTGGCCGGTCTGGCGGTTCCACAGCACGGTGGTCTCGCGCTGGTTGGTGATGCCGACAGCGCGTATGTCGCCGGCCGCAATGTCCGCCTTGGCCAGCGCATCGCGTGCGGTGGTGATCTGGGTGCGCCAGATCTCCAGCGGGTCGTGCTCCACCCAGCCGGGCTGGGGGTAGATCTGCGGCAGCTCCAGCTGCGCCTGCGCCACGATGTGGCCGCCTTCGTCAAAAACGATGCTGCGGGAGCTGGAGGTGCCTTGGTCGAGAGCGAGCAGGTAGGTCATGAGGGCAAAGGATAGGTGAAGCTACGCAGCTACCGTGCAGATGACTTCAGCATCTTGCAGAAGGGCCGGGAAGGGCTCGGGCGGCGGTGCGTCGGTGAACAGGCGGTCGATCTGCGCCAGCGTGGCCAGTTGCACCATCGCCGGGCGGTTGAATTTGCTGAAGTCGGCCGCCAGCCAGACCTCGCGCGCGTGCTCGATGATGGTTTGCGCCACCTTCACTTCGCGATAGTCGAAGTCGCGCAGCGACCCGTCGGGCTCGATACCCGAAATACCGATGAGCGCAATGTCCACCTTGAACTGGCGGATGAAGTCCACGGCGGCTTCGCCCACGATGCCCCGGTCGCGGGCGCGCACCACACCGCCGGCCACGATCACCTCGCACTCGGGGTTGCCGCTCAGGATGGCCGCCACATTGAGGTTGTTGGTGATCACGCGCAGGCCCCGGTGGTGCAGCAGCGCCTTGGCGATGGCTTCTGTGGTGGTGCCGATGTTCAGGATCAGCGAGCAGTCGTTGGGCACCTGTTCGGCCACGGCGCGCGCAATGCGCGCCTTGCCTTCGGCATGCAGGTTTTCGCGCTGGGTGTGCGCCAGGTTCTCCACCGTGGAGCTGGGCACGCGCACGCCGCCATGAAAGCGCGTGAGCAGTCCCGACTCTGCCAGGCGCTGCACATCGCGGCGCACCGTCTGCAGGGTGACCCCCAGCGTTTCGGCGAGCTGTTCCACCGTGGCGGACTTGCGCGCGCGCACTTCTTCGAGGAGTTGGAGTTGGCGGGGATTGGTGTTCACGGTGGGGGTGTTGTGCGCAGTGTTATGTCACCGAATCGTAACGAATCTGAAACATTCGCCTTGGTGCCCGGTGGCACGCTAAAGACTGTAAATCGAACAAAAACGAATTGATTAAGGGTAAACCTTGATTCGATTCGAACAAAAAGGAACAAAAATGAAAAAGATCGAAATTTGAGGGCTGCCGTGCGTGTGTGCAGCCCTTTCACACAGGCCCCAGGGCCGGAAGAGGATGCTTCATGCAGCTGGCGTTGGACAGCATCAGCAAAAAAGTCGGGGCGCAGACCTGGCTGTACGACATGAACCTGTCGCTGCAGCCCAATGCCGTGACGGTATTGCTGGGGGCGACCCAGGCGGGCAAGACCAGCCTGATGCGCATCATGGCGGGGCTGGATGTGCCCACCCATGGACGCGTGTTGGTTGATGGCCGGGACGTGACGGGCACCCCTGTGCGCGACCGCAATGTGGCCATGGTGTACCAACAGTTCATCAACTACCCCTCGATGAAGGTGGCGGCCAACATTGCGTCGCCCCTGAAGCTGCGCGGCGAAAAGAACATCGACGCCCGGGTGCGTGAGATCGCAAGCCGCCTGCACATCGACATGTTTCTGGACCGCTACCCGGCCGAGCTGTCGGGAGGGCAGCAGCAGCGCGTGGCACTGGCCCGCGCCCTCGCCAAGGGTGCGCCGCTGATGCTGCTGGACGAACCCCTGGTGAACCTGGACTACAAGCTGCGCGAAGAGCTGCGCGAGGAGCTGACCCAGCTGTTTGCTGCCGGCCAGTCCACTGTGGTCTATGCCACTACCGAGCCGGGCGAGGCCCTGCTGCTGGGTGGCTACACCGCCGTACTCGACGAAGGTCAGTTGCTGCAGTACGGCCCTACGGCCGAGGTGTTCCACGCGCCCAATTCGCTGCGTGTGGCGCGCGCTTTCAGTGACCCGCCGATGAACCTGATTGCTGCCTCGGCCGCCACTGCCGGTGTGCGCCTGCAGGGCGGTGTGGAGCTGGCCGTGCACCTGCCGCAAGGTGTGGCCACGGCGGCTGGGCTCACGGTGGGCGTGCGCGCGAGTGCGCTGCGCGTGGTGGCGCGCCAGGGCGACATCAGCGTGGGTGGGGTGGTGGAGCTGGCGGAAATCTCGGGGTCGGATACCTTTGTGCACGCGACCACACCCTGGGGCGACTTGGTGGCACAGCTGACCGGTGTGCATTACTTTGAACTGGGCACGCCCATCACGCTGCACCTGGACCCAGCCCAGGTCTATGTGTTTGGCGCCGACGGCCGACTGGCGTGGGCGCCTGCGCGGCCTGTTACTGCACAAGGAGGGCGTTGAGATGGCCCGCATCAGTCTGGATTTGGCGCATTCGTACAAGCCGAACCCGCAGCAGGACAGCGACTACGCCCTGCTGCCTTTGAAGATGGAGTTCGAGGACGGTGGCGCTTACGCGCTGCTCGGTCCCTCGGGCTGTGGCAAGACCACCATGCTCAACATCATGTCGGGCCTGCTTGTGCCGTCACACGGCAAGGTGCTGTTTGATGGCCGCGACGTGACGCGTGCCAGCCCGCAGGAGCGCAACATTGCGCAGGTCTTCCAGTTCCCGGTGATCTACGACACCATGACGGTGGCCGAGAACCTGGCGTTCCCGCTGCGCAACCGCAAGGTGCCCGAGGCGCAGATCAAGCAGCGTGTGGGCGTGATCGCCGAGATGCTGGAGATGAGTGGCCAGCTCAACCAGCGTGCGGCAGGCCTTGCGGCCGATGCCAAGCAGAAGATTTCTCTGGGCCGTGGACTGGTGCGCGCCGATGTGGCGGCCGTGCTGTTCGATGAGCCGCTCACGGTGATCGACCCGCACCTCAAGTGGCAGCTGCGGCGCAAGCTCAAGCAGATTCACCACGAACTCAAACTCACGCTGATCTACGTGACCCATGACCAGGTGGAGGCGCTGACCTTTGCGGACCAGGTGGTGGTGATGACGCGCGGCAAGGCCGTGCAGGTGGGGTCTGCCGACGCCTTGTTCGAGCGACCTGCGCATACTTTTGTGGGGCACTTCATTGGCTCGCCGGGCATGAACTTTTTGTCTGCGCACAGCGAGGGCGACAGTATCGCTGTGGCCGGGCATCGCCTGGCCAGCCCCGTGGGCCGTACGCTGCCGAACGGTGCCCTGCAGGTCGGCATCCGGCCCGAATACCTGGCCCTGGCCCAGCCGCAGCAGCCGGGCGCATTACCTTGCATGGTGGTGCAAGTGCAGGACATTGGCACCTACCTGATGCTGACCGCCAAGGTGGGCGAGCACACCGTCAAGGCGCGTTTCACACCCGAGACGCACCTGCCGTCGGCCGGTGACACGGCGTGGCTGCAGGTGCTGGGCACCCACACCTGCTTCTACCAGAACGAACAGTTGCTGACCGCGGAGGTCGCCCCATGAGCGCCGCCCGGCCGCCCGAAGGCGCTCAGCACCGCAGTGCGCAGCACGGAGGTTTCCAATGAGCACCACGACCAAACCCGTGAACCAGAAGGCCTGGTTCCTGATCCTGCCCGTGATTTTGTGTGTGGCCTTCTCGGCCATCCTGCCGTTGATGACGGTGGTGAACTACTCGGTGCAGGACATCATTTCGCCCGAGCGCCGTGTCTTTGTAGGCACGGAATGGTTTGTGCAGGTGATGCGCGATGAGGAGCTGCACTCCGCGCTGCTGCGCCAGTTGACCTTCTCGCTGGCGGTGCTGGCGGTGGAGATTCCGCTGGGCATCATGCTGGCGCTATCCATGCCTGCGCAAGGCTGGAAGTCGTCCGCCGTGCTGGTGGTGGTGGCCCTGTCCTTGTTGATCCCCTGGAACGTGGTGGGCACTATCTGGCAGATCTATGGCCGCGCCGACATCGGCCTCATGGGCCGGCTGCTCCAGGAGATGGGCATTGAATACAGCTACACCGGCAACGCCACGCAGGCGTGGCTCACGGTGCTGCTGATGGACGTGTGGCACTGGACGCCGCTGGTCGCTCTGCTGGCCTTTGCCGGGTTGCGCTCCATCCCCGACGCTTACTACCAGGCGGCCCGCATCGACGGTGCCAGCAAGTTCGCCGTGTTCCGCTACATCCAGCTGCCCAAGATGCGCGGCGTGCTGATGATTGCGGTGCTGCTGCGCTTCATGGACAGCTTCATGATCTATACCGAGCCTTTTGTGCTCACAGGCGGCGGGCCGGGCAATGCCACCACCTTCCTGAGCCAGTACTTGACGACCAAGGCTGTGGGCCAATTCGATCTGGGCCCTGCCGCAGCGTTCTCGCTGATCTATTTCTTCATCATCCTGCTGCTGTGTTTCATCCTCTACAACTGGATGCAGCGCGTGGGTACTGCCAGCAACGAAGGAGCCGGCCATGAATGAAAAGCGCTTCCAGAAGCGGTCGATCTTCCTTGTTGTCTACCTGCTGTTCGCCCTGTTGCCCATCTACTGGATGGTCAACATGAGCTTCAAGACCAATGAGGAGATCCTTTCGACCTTCACGTTCTTTCCACAGCATTTCACCTGGGCCAACTACAAGACCATCTTCACGGATGAATCCTGGTATTCGGGCTACATCAACAGCCTGATCTATGTGGCTATCAACACGGTGATCTCGCTCACCGTGGCGCTGCCCGCAGCCTATGCATTCAGCCGCTACCAGTTCCTTGGCGACAAGCATGTGTTCTTCTGGCTGCTGACCAACCGCATGACGCCACCAGCCGTGTTTTTGCTGCCGTTCTTCCAGCTCTACACGACTGTGGGGCTCATGGACACGCACATCGCAGTGGCGCTGGCGCACTTGCTGTTCAACGTGCCGCTGGCCGTGTGGATTCTGGAAGGTTTCATGAGCGGCATTCCGCGTGAGATCGACGAGACGGCCTACATCGACGGTTACAGCTTTCCGCGCTTTTTCATGACCATCTTCTTGCCGCTTATCAAGGCCGGCGTGGGCGTTGCAGCGTTTTTCTGCTTCATGTTCAGCTGGGTGGAGCTGCTGCTGGCCCGCACGCTGACCAGCGTGAATGCCAAGCCCATCGTGGCCACCATGACGCGCACGGTGAGCGCATCGGGCATGGACTGGGCGACGCTGGCGGCAGCGGGCGTGCTGACCATCGTGCCGGGTGCGATCGTGATCTGGTTTGTTCGCCACTACATCGCAAAAGGCTTTGCGATGGGGCGGGTTTGAGGAGGCAGCGAGATGTTTGACTGGATGGCCTGGACGCTGCCCGTGGCGGTGTTCTTCATTTGCATCGTGCTGATGCTGATCGGCATGACGGTGTGGGAGATCAAGTCGCCCACCACGATGCGCAAGGGCTTTTTGCCGCTGGAGACGACGCGCGGTGATCGGCTGTTTATTGGGCTGCTGTCAGCGGCTTACGTGAATCTTATTTTTGTGGGCATCAGCGGCAAGCTGGCCCAGTGGTTCAGCCTGCAGGGCGATCCGTCGATCTGGATCAGCTTTGTGCTGTCGATGGCAGTGCTGCTGCTCATCCTGCGCAAGGGGTGAGGTGCCTGCAGGCAGCCTTGATTTCAATGGTTCCCGTCGCGCGGCTCAACCCTTCCCCGGAGCCGCGCGACCCTTGCATCCAAAGGGGAGATGACTATGAGGAGACAGGCACTATGAAGACGCGGTACACAGCGCTGGCACTGGCAGTAGCGGTCATGACGGGTCAGGCCGCCATGGCGGGCGAGGCGGAGGCCAAAAAATGGATCGACACCGAGTTCCAGCCCTCCACGCTGAGCAAAGACCAGCAGATGGCCGAAATGAAGTGGTTCATGGACGCAGCCAAGAAGCTGCAGGCCAAGGGTGTGAAGGAAATCTCGGTGGTGTCCGAAACCATCACCACCCACGAATACGAATCCAAGACGCTCGCCAAGGCGTTCGAAGAAATCACCGGCATCAAGGTCAAGCACGACCTGATCCAGGAAGGTGACGTGGTCGAGAAGCTGCAGACCTCCATGCAGTCGGGCAAATCCATCTATGACGGCTGGATCTCGGACTCGGACCTGATCGGTACGCACTACCGCTACGGCAAGATCATGAACCTGACCGACTACATGGGCGGTGCAGGCAAGGAGTGGACCAACCCCGGCATCGACATCAAGGACTACATCGGTACCAAGTTCACGACCGGGCCGGACGGCAAGCTGTACCAGCTGCCTGACCAGCAGTTTGCCAACCTGTACTGGTTCCGCGCCGACCTGTTCGACCGCAAGGACATCAAGGACAAGTTCAAGGCCAAGTACGGCTACGACCTGGGCGTGCCGCTCAACTGGAGCGCCTATGAGGACATCGCAGAGTTCTTTACCAACGACGTGAAGAATATCGACGGCAAGCCCATCTATGGCCACATGGACTACGGCAAGAAGGACCCCTCCTTGGGCTGGCGTTTCACCGACGCCTGGCTGTCCATGGCTGGCACGGCCGACATCGGCGCGCCCAATGGCCTGCCGATCGACGAATGGGGCATCCGCGTGGCTGACGATAAGTGCACACCCGTGGGCGCCTCAGTGGCCCGTGGTGGTGCGACCAATTCGCCTGCCGCCGTCTACGCCCTCACCAAGTACGTGGACTGGATGAAGAAGTACGCGCCCAAGGAGGCCACGGGCATGACCTTCGGCGAAGCTGGTCCCGTGCCTGCACAAGGCCAGATCGCGCAGCAGATCTTCTGGTACACCGCCTTCACGGCCGACATGACCAAGCCCGGCCTGCCAGTGGTGAACGCCGACGGCACCCCCAAGTGGCGCATGGCCCCCGGCCCCAACGGTCCGTACTGGAAGCAAGGCATGCAGAACGGATACCAGGACGTAGGCAGCTGGACCTTCTTCAAGGACCATGACGCCAACAAGACGGCTGCCGCCTGGCTCTACGCACAGTTCGTGACAGCCAAGACCACGTCGCTCAAGAAGACCATGGTCGGCCTGACGCCGATCCGCGAATCCGACATCCAGTCCAAGGCCATGACCGACATGGCGCCCAAGCTGGGAGGTCTGGTCGAGTTCTACCGCAGCCCGGCCCGCGTGGCATGGTCGCCCACTGGTACCAATGTGCCTGACTACCCCAAGCTGGCGCAGCTGTGGTGGAAGAACGTGGCACAGGCTGTGACGGGTGAAAAGACCCCCCAAGGCG
Source organism: Acidovorax sp. 59 (assembly GCF_002754175.1). Taxonomy (NCBI): domain Bacteria; kingdom Pseudomonadati; phylum Pseudomonadota; class Betaproteobacteria; order Burkholderiales; family Comamonadaceae; genus Acidovorax; species Acidovorax sp. 59. The sequence continues at coordinate 12,985 of NZ_PEET01000001.1, forward strand.
CCATGGACACGCTGGCTGACGAGATGGACCAGGTGATGGCCCGTCTGGAGCGTGCGGGCATGGCACATTGCGCACCCAAGCTGAACCCCAAGAGCGATCCCTCCAAGTGGCTCAGCGACAAGCAAGCGCCTTGGGCCAAGCTGGCCAATGAGAAGCCAAAGGGCCAGACGATTGCCTACAACACGCTGCTGCAGGCGTGGAAGGACGGCAAGACGCGCTGATCCTCAGATCAAGGTGTTGTTGTAATCACCATTGATCGGCAGCCAAGGCCCAAAAGGTCTCTGGCTGCCTTTTTTGCTCCATACCGCCCTCGGCCCCTGTGCGGCTGCGGGGCGGGTTTTCACCCCGGGAGTGTCAGGAATTCAAGGGTAAACCCTTGGTTTTTACTCCGCCCATGGACAATCACCCCATGACCATTGCCACCGCACCTCTTCCTACACGGCGCGCCGACCTCCTGGCCCGCCTCGCCCAGCCGCAGCAGTATGACCTCGCCGTGATCGGCGGTGGCGCGACGGGCCTGGGGGTAGCGCTGGATGCCGCGGCGCGCGGCTTTAGCGTCGTGCTGGTGGATTCACACGATTTCGCCAAAGGAACCTCGTCCCGGGCCACCAAGCTGGTGCATGGCGGGGTCCGTTACCTGGCCCAGGGCAACATCGCGTTGGTGCGCGAGGCGCTGCATGAACGCACCACGCTGCTGCACAACGCGCCCCATCTGGCGCAACCGCTGCCCTTTGTGATGCCGTCGTACCGTTTTTGGGAAACGCCCTTCTATGGCATCGGGCTGATGATGTATGACGCGCTTGCAGGCAAGGCTGGCCTGGGCCCTACGGAGTTTCTGGGGCGCGCTCGCACCCTGCAATGTCTGCCCACCGCCCGTACCGAGGGGCTCAAGGGCAGTGTCAAATATTGGGACGGCCAGTTCGATGACGCTCGCCTGGCCTTGGCGCTGGCGCGCACGGCCGCCAGCCTGGGCGCTTTGGTTGTCAATTACTGTCCCGCACGGTCGCTGGTTCACGAGGCTGGCAAGGTCGTGGGTTTTGTCTGCGAGGACGCGGACAGCGGCCAGCAATTCACGGTGCGCGCTCGGTCGGTGGTCAACGCCACGGGCGTGTGGGTGGACACCCTGCGCCAGATGGACGGCGAAGCCATCGGTCGGCCTGTCAAGCCCATGGTGGCGCCCAGCCAGGGGGTGCACATTGTGGTGGACCGGGAGTTCTTGCCGTCCGACCACGCGCTGATGGTGCCCAAGACGGCCGATGGCCGCGTGCTGTTTGCGGTGCCTTGGCTGGGCAAACTCATTCTGGGCACCACCGACAGCCCGCGCCAGGATGTGGTGCGCGAGCCTGAGCCCTTCCGGGAGGAAGTGCGGTTCATCCTGGAGGAATCCGCGCGCTACCTGACCCGCGCGCCCCGCGTCGAGGACATTCGTAGCATCTGGGTGGGCTTGCGTCCGCTGGTCAAGCCGCAGGACGACGACGGCGACAACACCAAGAAGATCAGCCGGGAGCACACCGTGCTGGCCAGCCGCAGTGGCCTGATCACCGTGACGGGTGGAAAATGGACCACCTACCGGGCAATGGCCGAAGATGTGTTGCAAAAATGCTTCACCACGGGGCTGTTGCCTGAAAAACCAGCTGGGGTGACCAATCATCTGCCGTTGGTGGGAACTCCTCGGGAGCCCGTACAGCACCGCATCAGCGATGCCCAAGGACTGCACTCTTACGGCACGGAAGCGGCTGAGGTGCGGGCAATGCCCGGAGCGCAGACGGATCTCGGGGGCGGCCTGACGGAGGCAATGGTGCGCTTTGCGGCCCGCTACGAATACGCCTGTACGGTGGAAGATGTGCTGGCGCGGCGTTCGCGTCTGCTGTTCCTGGATGCCCGCAAGGCGATTGAGCTGGCGCCGGTTGTCGCAGGCCTCCTGCGCGAGGAGCTAGGCGCCGATCCGCAACTGGAGGCCTTTCTGGCCCTGGCGCAACAGTATCTGCATGTGCCCACATAACACGCGCTTGACTTCCTAAAAGTCTTTTGCAATAATCGAGGGCTTCGCGTTTCATACGTGAAGTTTCTGCCCAGCGGGAAGTGCTGCAAATGGTTTGCGGTGCGGACGACGGGCCCAAGACTGACTGGCTGATTTGCAGCCCTTGAGAAGTTCTCTGGGGCTGTTGTCTTCTGGTGCAAGTTGGGAATATTGAAATGATCCAGACAGAATCTCGGTTAGAGGTTGCCGACAATACCGGCGCCAAGTCCGTCCTTTGCATCAAGGTGCTGGGTGGCTCGAAGCGTCGCTATGCAAGCGTTGGCGACATCATCAAGGTGAGCATCAAAGAAGCCGCTCCACGTGGCCGCGTCAAAAAAGGCGAGGTTTACAGCGCAGTGGTGGTTCGCACGGCGAAGGGTATTCGTCGCGGCGACGGTTCGCTCGTCAAATTCGACGGCAACGCAGCAGTGTTGCTGAATGCAAAGTTGGAGCCCATTGGCACCCGCATCTTTGGACCCGTGACGCGTGAACTGCGTACCGAGAAGTTCATGAAGATCGTGTCCCTGGCTCCTGAAGTTCTCTAAGGACGCGCCATGAACAAGATTCGCAAGGGCGACGAAGTCATCGTGCTGACCGGCCGTGACAAGGGCAAGCGTGGCACTGTGTCGCTGCGCAAGGATGACTCTCACCTCGTCATCGACGGTATCAACCTGGTCAAGAAGCACGCCAAGCCAAACCCTATGAAGGGTACGACGGGCGGCATCATCGAAAAGGCCATGCCGATTCACCAGTCCAACGTGGCCATCTTCAATGCCGCTACTGGCAAAGCTGATCGCGTGGGCATCAAGGTGCAGGCTGACGGCACGCGCGTTCGCGTGTTCAAGTCCAGCGGCGCTGAAATCAAGGCGGCCTAAGGGGTAAACATGGCACGACTCCAAGAAATTTACCGCGACAAGATCGCTCCCGAGCTGACCAAGCAGTTCGGTTACACCTCGCCGATGCAGGTTCCCCGTCTGACCAAGATCACGCTGAACATGGGCGTGAGCGAAGCAGTCTCGGACAAGAAGGTGATGGACAACGCTGTGGCCGATCTGACCAAGATTGCTGGTCAGAAGCCTGTGGTGACCAAGGCCAAGAAGGCTATCGCTGGTTTCAAGATCCGCGAAGGTCAGGCCATTGGCTGTATGGTCACGCTGCGTGGCGTGCAGATGTATGAGTTCCTGGATCGTTTCGTGACCGTGGCGCTGCCCCGCGTTCGTGACTTCCGTGGTATCTCCGGTCGCGCCTTCGATGGCCGTGGCAACTACAACATCGGCGTCAAAGAACAGATCATTTTCCCTGAAATTGAGTACGACAAGGTTGACGCCCTGCGCGGTCTCAATATCAGCATCACCACGACGGCCAAGTCCGACGAAGAAGCCAAGGCGCTTCTCGCTGGTTTCCGTTTCCCGTTCAAGAACTGAGGCGAAGCATGGCTAAAGTAGCTTTGATCCAGCGCGAACTGAAGCGCGAAAAACTGGCAGCCAAGTACGCAACCAAGTATGCGGAACTGAAGGCAATCGCTGGCGATGCCAAGCGCAGCGACGAAGAGCGTGATGCAGCCCGCCTGGGCCTGCAAAAGCTCCCGCGCAACGCAAACCCCACACGTCAGCGTAACCGTTGCGAAATCACCGGTCGTCCACGTGGCACCTTCCGTCAATTCGGTCTGGCTCGCGCCAAGATCCGCGAACTGGCTTTCAATGGCGACATCCCAGGTGTCACCAAGGCCAGCTGGTAAGCAGGCAGGAGAGATTAAACATGAGCATGAGTGATCCCATCGCTGACTTGCTGACCCGCATCCGTAATGCACAGATGGTCTCCAAGGCCACGGTTCTGGTGCCATCTTCCAAAGTGAAGATCGCCATCGCCCAGGTGCTGAAGGACGAAGGTTATATCGACGGCTTCCAGGTCAAGACCGAAGCTGGCAAGTCCGAACTCGAAATTGCCCTGAAGTATTACGCAGGCCGTCCAGTGATTGAGCGCATCGAGCGCGTCAGCCGCCCTGGTCTGCGTGTCTACAAAGGCCGTGATTCCATTCCACAAGTCATGAACGGTCTGGGTGTGGCAATTGTCACAACGCCCAAGGGCGTGATGACCGATCGCAAGGCGCGCGCTACCGGTGTCGGTGGCGAAGTGCTCTGCTACGTGGCCTAACCCGCGGCATTGAGGAGAAACTGAAATGTCCCGAGTAGGAAAAATGCCCGTGACCATCCCCGCAGGTGTGGATGTGTCCGTGAAAAGTGACCAGATCTCCGTGAAGGGTTCTGGCGGCACCCTGTCGCTGGCGCAAAACGCGCTGGTGAAGGTGTCCAGCAATGAAGGCAAGCTCAGCTTTGAGCCTGCCAATGATTCCCGCGAAGCCAATGCCATGAGCGGCACGATTCGCCAGTTGGTCAACAACATGGTGGTCGGCGTCAGCAAGGGTTTCGAAAAGAAGCTGAGCTTGGTAGGCGTGGGTTACAAGGCTGCTGCAGCCGGTTCCAAGCTGAACCTGGCCGTCGGCTATTCGCACCCGGTCAACATCGAGATGCCCGCTGGTATCACGGTTGCCACCCCTACCCCCACTGAAGTGGTGATCAAGGGTGCTGATCGTCAACGCGTCGGTCAGATCGCCGCTGAGATCCGTGCTGTTCGTCCACCCGAGCCCTACAAGGGCAAGGGCATCCGCTACGCGGACGAAAAGATCACGATCAAAGAGACCAAGAAGAAATAAGGAGCTGCAACATGTTGACCAAGAAAGAGCAGCGTCTTCGTCGTTCGCGCCAGACCCGCATCCGCATTGCACAGCAAGGCGTGGCGCGTCTGACCGTGAACCGTACGAACCTCCATATCTACGCCAGTGTGATCTCCGGCGACGGCAGCAAGGTGCTGGCAAGCGCTTCGACGGCAGAAGCCGACGTGCGCAAGTCGCTCGGCGGTTCGGGCAAGGGTGGCAATGCCGCTGCAGCCCAGATCATCGGCAAGCGTATCGCTGAAAAGGCGAAAGCTGCAGGTGTCGAGAAGGTTGCATTTGATCGCGCAGGCTTTGCCTACCACGGTCGCGTCAAGGCTTTGGCCGACGCAGCCCGTGAAGCCGGCCTGCAGTTCTAAGCGGAGCGGAATAAAAAATGGCTAAATTTCAACCCAAAGTGCAAGACGAAGGTCGTGACGACGGTCTGCGCGAAAAAATGATCGCGGTCAACCGCGTGACCAAAGTCGTGAAGGGTGGCCGTATTCTCGGTTTCGCCGCACTGACTGTGGTTGGCGACGGTGATGGCCGCGTGGGCATGGGTAAGGGCAAGTCCAAGGAAGTGCCTGCTGCTGTGCAAAAGGCGATGGAAGAAGCCCGCCGCAACATGGTCAAGGTGTCCCTGAAGAACGGCACCATCTATCACAACGTGACCGGCCACCATGGCGCGGCGGTGGTGATGATGGCTCCCGCACCCAAGGGTACCGGTATCATCGCTGGCGGTCCTATGCGCGCAGTCTTTGAAGTACTGGGTGTGACCGACATCGTGGCCAAGAGCCATGGTTCGTCCAACCCCTACAACATGGTCCGTGCTACCTTTGACGCGCTCGTCAATTCGACGACTCCGTCGAACGTTGCAGCCAAGCGCGGCAAGACAGTCGAAGACATCTTCGCCTGAACCGGAGCCTGAATATGACAACGCAACAAACCGTCAAGATTCAACTGGTGCGCAGCCCGATCGGCACCAAGGAATCGCACCGCGCCACCGTCCGTGGCCTGGGTCTGCGCAAGCTGAACAGCGTCAGCGAATTGAAGGATTCGCCCGAAGTTCGCGGCATGATTAACAAGATCAGCTACCTGGTCAAAATCGTCTGAGAGATAGATCATGGAACTCAATAGCATCAAGCCCGCAGACGGCGCCAAGCATGCCAAGCGCCGCGTAGGCCGTGGTATCGGCTCCGGCCTGGGCAAGACCGCTGGCCGTGGTCACAAGGGCCAAAAGTCCCGCTCTGGTGGCTACCACAAGGTGGGCTTCGAAGGCGGTCAAATGCCGCTGCAACGTCGCTTGCCCAAGCGCGGCTTCAAGTCGCACCTGCTCAAGTTCAATGCAGAAGTTACGCTGACGGCGCTGGACCAACTGGGCCTGGCCGAAGTGGATGTGCTGGCACTGAAGCAAGCTGGCCTGGTGGGCGAGCTGGCCAAGGTGGTCAAGGTCATCAAGAGCGGTTCCCTGAGCAAGGCAGTCAAGCTGTCTGGCGTGGGTGCTACGGCTGGTGCCAAGGCAGCCATCGAAGCTGCTGGCGGCAGCGTCGCCTGAGTGTGGCACTGAAGGAAGGCATCTGTGGCTACTAGCGCGGCTCAAATTGCAAAGACCGGAAAATTCGGCGACCTGCGTCGTCGTCTGGTTTTTCTGTTGCTGGCGCTGGTCGTATACCGCATCGGGGCTCATATCCCTGTGCCTGGTATCGATCCAGCCCAACTTCAGCAGCTGTTCAGTGGCCAGCAGGGCGGCATCCTGAACCTGTTCAACATGTTTTCGGGTGGCGCGCTGTCGCGTTTCACAGTGTTCGCACTGGGGATCATGCCGTACATCTCTGCATCGATCATCATGCAGCTGATGACCTATGTGCTGCCTGCGTTTGAGCAGTTGAAGAAGGAAGGCGAAGCTGGTCGCCGAAAGATCACGCAATACACCCGTTACGGAACCCTGGGCCTGGCCCTGTTCCAGTCTCTGGGTATTGCCGTGGCTCTCGAAAGCTCTGCTGGCTTGGTTCTGAGCCCCGGTTTTGGCTTCCGCCTGACTGCGGTGGTCAGTTTGACGGCCGGAACCATGTTTCTGATGTGGTTGGGTGAGCAGATCACCGAGCGTGGTCTGGGTAACGGGATTTCGATCCTGATCTTCGGTGGTATCGCCGCCGGGTTGCCCAGTTCGATCGGTGGTCTTCTGGAGCTGGTTCGTACTGGCGCGATGAGCATCCTGGCAGCCATCTTCATCGTTATCGTGGTGGGTCTGGTGACTTACTTCGTGGTGTTTGTGGAGCGTGGTCAGCGCAAGATCCTGGTGAACTATGCACGGCGACAAGTCGGCAACAAGGTGTATGGCGGTCAATCGTCGCACTTGCCCTTGAAGCTGAACATGGCGGGTGTGATTCCTCCGATCTTCGCGTCGTCGATCATCTTGCTGCCTGCGACTGTGGTGAACTGGTTCAGTGCTGGTGAATCGATGCGTTGGCTCAAGGACATCTCGGGTGCACTGACTCCAGGTCAGCCCATCTATGTGATGTTCTATGCCGCTGCGATCATCTTCTTCTGCTTCTTCTACACGGCGTTGGTGTTCAACAGCCGCGAGACAGCAGATAACCTGAAGAAGAGTGGTGCGTTCATCCCAGGCATTCGTCCCGGTGAACAAACTGCGCGTTACATCGACAAGATCCTGGTTCGCCTGACCTTGGCCGGTGCCGTGTACATCACCTTCGTGTGTCTGTTGCCGGAATTTCTGATCCTGAAGTACAACGTACCGTTTTACTTTGGCGGAACTTCCCTGCTGATCATCGTGGTGGTGACCATGGACTTCATGGCCCAGGTCCAGAACTACATGATGTCGCAACAGTACGAATCGCTGCTCAAGAAGGCGAACTTCAAAGGCAGTGCAGGCGGTTGACATCACGAGGGCAGCGCCCAGCGCTGCCTGCAAAGAGTTGGATATCGGTTGAGTTGGCGCCCCACGATTTTTCGCGGGCACAAATTGTGTTCCGTGCGAAGCAGCCGGGACGGATGGAAAAGTTTTAGGAGAATGCAATGAGAGTTTCGGCTTCGGTCAAAAAAATCTGCCGCAACTGCAAGATCATCCGCCGCAAGGGTGTGGTGCGCGTGATCTGCACGGATCTGCGTCACAAGCAGCGCCAAGGTTGATTGGAAAGTATTAGAGGACGCATATGGCACGTATCGCTGGCATTAACATTCCGCCGCACAAGCACGCGGAAATCGGTTTGACCGCCATTTTTGGCATTGGTCGCACCCGCGCTCGCAAGATCTGCGAAGCAACTGGTATCGCTTACTCCAAGAAGATCAAGGATCTGACGGACGGCGATCTGGAAAAAATTCGCGAGCAAATCGAGCAGTTCACCATTGAAGGTGACCTGCGCCGCGAAACCACGATGAACATCAAGCGTTTGATGGACATCGGCTGCTATCGTGGCTTCCGCCATCGCCGCGGTCTGCCAATGCGTGGTCAGCGCACCCGTACCAATGCTCGCACTCGCAAGGGTCCGCGCAAGGGTGCAGCTGCACTGAAGAAATAAAGATTGAAAGATCATCATGGCTAAGTCTCCTGCCAATAACGCAGCTCAGCGCGTTCGCAAGAAGGTCCGGAAGAATGTTTCGGACGGCATTGCACACGTGCACGCCTCGTTCAACAACACCATCATCACGATCACCGACCGTCAGGGCAATGCTCTGTCGTGGGCTTCGTCCGGTGGCCAAGGTTTCAAGGGTTCGCGCAAGTCCACCCCATTCGCAGCCCAGGTGGCTTCGGAAGTGGCCGGTCGCGCTGCCATCGATCAAGGTATCAAGAACCTTGACGTTGAAATCAAGGGCCCAGGTCCTGGTCGTGAGTCTTCGGTGCGCGCATTGGGCGCACTGGGCATCCGTATCACATCGATCTCCGATGTGACCCCGGTGCCACACAACGGCTGCCGCCCTCAAAAGCGCCGTCGTATCTAATCTCTCTAAGCCCACCGCCGCCTGTGAACGCGCAAGCGCCTCAGGCGGCTCCCGCAATGGTTTGCGGTAGATGACACAAAGGAAGCTCAAGTGGCACGTTACCTCGGCCCCAAGGCCAAACTCTCCCGCCGTGAAGGCACTGACCTGTTCCTGAAGAGCGCACGCCGCTCGATCGCTGACAAGTCCAAGTTCGACTCCAAGCCTGGTCAGCACGGCCGCACCTCGGGTGCCCGCACTTCTGACTACGGTCTGCAACTGCGTGAAAAGCAGAAGGTCAAGCGCATGTACGGCGTGCTGGAAAAGCAATTCCGCCGTTACTTCGAAGCCGCCGAAGGCAAGAAGGGCAACACTGGCGCCAATCTGCTGTTCCTGTTGGAGTCCCGTCTCGACAACGTCGTGTACCGCATGGGTTTCGGCTCCACTCGCGCTGAAGCGCGCCAGCTGGTGTCGCACAAGGCGATCACCGTGAACGGCAAGTCCGTGAACATTGCTTCGTACCTCGTGAAGACGGGTGACGTTGTGGCTGTGCGTGAAAAGTCCAAGAAGCAAAATCGCGTGGTGGAAGCCCTGCAACTGGCAGCTCAAGTGGGTATGCCCGCATGGGTGGAAGTGAATGCCGAGAAGGCAGAAGGCATCTTCAAGAAGGTGCCAGACCGTGATGAGTTTGGCGCCGACATCAACGAATCGCTGATCGTTGAGTTGTACTCGCGCTAATCGGTCGAGTACGTAATTCAAGAAAACCGTCCCTGAACCGCGAGGCATCGCGGTTTAGGCGCTTCACCAGCCTTACCGGTGTAACGAGCTGGGGGTATTGAGAGGAAGTCTGAATGCAAACCAATTTGCTGAAACCCAAGGCGATCAATGTCGAGCAGCTTGGCCACAACCGTGCCAAGGTCGCACTGGAGCCGTTCGAGCGTGGGTACGGCCACACGCTGGGCAACGCCATACGGCGCGTCCTGCTCTCGTCCATGGTGGGTTATGCAGCGACGGAAGTCACCATTGCAGGCGTTCTGCACGAGTATTCGTCTATTGACGGTGTTCAAGAGGATGTGGTCAATATCCTGCTGAACCTCAAGGGTGTGGTGTTCAAGCTCCATAACCGTGATGAAGTGACGTTGAGCCTGCGCAAAGATGGCGAAGGTGTGGTCACTGCCCGTGACATCCAGACCCCTCACGACGTGGAAATCGTCAACCCTGATCACGTGATCGCCAACCTGTCTGCTGGCGGGAAGCTGGACATGCAGATCAAGGTAGAGAAGGGTCGCGGCTATGTGCCCGGCAATCTGCGCCGCTATGCCGACGAGTCGACCAAGTCGATTGGCCGCATCGTGCTGGACGCGTCGTTCTCCCCCGTGAAGCGTGTGAGCTACACCGTGGAAAGCGCCCGTGTGGAGCAGCGTACCGACTTGGACAAGCTGGTGGTCGAGATCGAGACCAACGGCGCGATCACTGCCGAAGATGCCGTGCGGGCATCTGCCAAGATCCTGGTGGAACAGCTGGCGGTATTCGCGCAGCTGGAAGGCGGCGAGCTGGCTGCGTTCGACGCACCCGCAGGCCCACGTGGCAATGCAACGTTCGATCCGATCCTGCTGCGTCCTGTGGACGAGCTGGAACTGACCGTGCGTTCTGCCAACTGCCTGAAGGCCGAGAACATCTACTACATCGGTGATCTGATTCAGCGCACCGAGAACGAGCTGCTCAAGACGCCTAACCTCGGCCGCAAGTCGCTCAACGAAATCAAGGAAGTGCTGGCATCGCGTGGCCTCACCTTGGGCATGAAGCTTGAGAACTGGCCGCCAGCAGGTCTGGACAAGCGTTAAGCCAAAGCTATAATCGAAGGCTGCCCAAATTTTGGGCGCCCGGTTTGATGTCCCCCGCAAGGGGGACTTTTCGTTCCCTCCGGGGAACAGTGCCTCGGACAGTACCTGATACGGCTGCCTGATTTAATTACATAGACAGTAGAAAGAAAGCACCATGCGCCACGGACACGGCCTTCGCAAACTCAACCGCACCAGCTCGCACCGCCTCGCGATGCTGCAGAACATGATGAACTCGCTCATCGAGCACGAAGTCATCAAGACCACCGTCCCCAAGGCCAAGGAACTGCGCCGCGTGATCGAGCCCATGATCACCTTGGCCAAGGAAGATTCTGTCGCCAACCGCCGCCTGGCATTCAACCGTCTGCGTGACCGTGACAGCGTGACCAAGCTGTTCAACGACCTGGGCCCGCGTTTCAAGGTGCGTCCTGGCGGCTACACCCGCATTCTGAAGATGGGCTTCCGCGTGGGCGACAATGCGCCTATGGCCCTGGTCGAATTGGTCGATCGTGCTGCAGAAACCGAAAATAATTCGGCAGCAGCTGAATAATAGGGTATAATTTATTTCTTATCGCGCGATGGAGCAGTCTGGTAGCTCGTTGGGCTCATAACCCAAAGGTCGGAGGTTCAAATCCTTCTCGCGCAACCAAAACATAGCAAGCATTGCTAAAACAAAACGCCCACTCCACAGTGGGCGTTTTTGTTTGTGCTCTCACTCGTTGCTTGTGCTCCTCTATGAGGGCGCGAGTTGGCGTGTTGATGACAACTTGTTCCTCCTGCGCAGAGCGCCATCGCGCTCCTACCGGCTCAGTGAGCGAACAGATCTGCCTTGGCGGCCTTGGTGATGGCCACCACACAGGGGTGCGTAATGCGCCTTTCAATGGAGATCGCAAAGAATTCCTCCACCAAGTCTGAGGAGCGGCCGATAACCTCCACGCCAAACTGAGCAGTGGTCTCCTCTTCCAGCACGGAGGGGGATGTGAAGATGCCTCTGCCTTCCCGCCCAAACGCATTCATCAACGCGCTGTCGTCAAACTCGCCGACGAGACGGGGTTGCAGGTGGTGCTTGTTCAGCCAGTGGTCGAGTTGCTGGCGAACGGACGACATGGGACCTTGGATGAGCATGGGCGCACCATGCAGGCACTGGGGGAACGGCCCCTCCAACTGTGCACGCAGGGCGGGGGCGCACAGAAAACTCATGCTGCTGGTGCCCAGCGGGTGGTTGAAGGCTTTGACGCCGATCTTGTTGGAAACAGGCTCGTCGGCCAGCACGAGGTCCAGCCGGTGCAGGCTCAACTGCGCAATCAATTCGGGAAACTTGCCCTCATGGCAGGTCATGTGCACGCGCTGCGGCATGCCCAGTGCGGGCTCCAGCAGGTGGTAGGCCACCGACTTGGCTATCGAGTCGGCCACCCCCACGCGGAACTCCAGCGGCTTCTCTTGTCCACGCGCCAGCCGGATGGATTTTTCCAGCTCGTCGCCCAGCGCGAAGATCTGTTCGGCATACCCCAGGGCCACACGCCCCTCGCTGGTCAGCTCCAGGCCACGCCCCCTTTTCCGGAACAGGTCGTGGCCCAGCCACTCTTCCAGTTGCTTGATCTGGCCGGACAGTGTTTGCGGAGTGGTGTTGAGCTGCTCACCGGCCCGCATCACACCGCCAGCCTTGGCAACCGTCCAGAAGTAGCGCAGGTGCTTGAAGTTCATACTGCCCAAATGCTTCGCATAAATCGAAGAATAAAACTCAATAAAACGAATATACGCGAAGTATGAAATTCTCTACATTGACGTTTGGCAGCTTCCGTGGCGATCTGCGCTGCGGCCTGGAGCTGCCTGTGTTCACAAGGAGTAGCAACGATGCGTATCACGACCCGAGGACAGCTGGCGGTGTCCGCCATGACCGACCTGGCCCTGCGCCAGAAGATGCGGCCCGTGCCTTTGTCCACCATCAGCGCACGGCAGGGGATTTCTCTGTCTTACCTTGAACAGCTGTTCAGCGCACTGCGCCGCGCCGGCTTGGTAGACAGTACCCGAGGGCCCGGTGGCGGCTATACCCTGGCGCGGCAAGCGGAGCAGGTATCGGTGGCTGAAATCATCCTAGCGGTAGAAAACCTCAAGACCGACGAGCTGCAGAACCTGGGGCCCAGTCAGGCCGCCCAGGTCAAATCCATGACGGGAGAACTGTGGACCAGCTTCAACTCCCGGGTGATGGAGTACCTGCAGTCGGTGACGCTTCAGGACCTTGTCACCCAGGCGCTGGAGCAGGGCACGGTCGTGGAGGAGAAGGCCCCAGCTGCGCGGGCCAAGCTGCCGCTGGCACCCAAGCCCCGCCCTTTGATGGCGCGGGTCAACGTGCCCAACTCGGTGTTTGCTCTGGGGACCATGCCGATCCTGCAGCGTCGCTGAAGCGGCCGCCATGTGGTGCTGCGGGGCGCTGTGAACGGCGCCACGCACACACGAGGGCCGTGGCCAGCGGCTCCTAGCGCGGGCTACAGCTGGTGCGCCAGCTGCTTGATTCCCCGGATCAGCATCTCCACCGAGATCGCGACCAGGATCAGGCCCATCAGGCGTTCAAACGCCATCACCACGCGTTCGCCCACCAGGCGCTGGATGCGCTCGGCCAGCAGCAACACCACGGCACACACGGCCATGGTGACGCACAGTGCGCCCACCCATTCCCATCGCCGCTCCGGGGCCTGGGCCACCAGCAGCATCACCGTGGCCAGCGCCGAAGGGCCTGCCAGCGCGGGGATGGCCAGCGGCACGATCAGCGGCTCGCCCGGTAGCTCCGCCTGTGGTCCGTCCGCCGACGGAAAGATCATGCGCAGTGCGATCAGAAACAACACCACGGCACCGGCAATCTGCAGCGACAAGTCGCTCAAATTCATGACCCGCAGGAACTCCGCTCCGAAGAACAGGAACACCAGCAGCAGTGCAAACGCAATCAGCACTTCCCGCAGGATCACCCGCGCCCGGCGCTCGGGCGCCACGCCCCGCAGGGCATTGGCAAAGATGGGGATGTTGCCCAGCGGATCGGTGATCAGCAGGAGCAGGATGGTGGCCGACGCGAAGGTGTAGCTCACGTTGCGTACACCGCGTCCAGCGAGCGAAAGCCCTTGATCTCGATCGGGTTGCCGCTGGGGTCGTGGAAGAACATCGTCCACTGTTCGCCCGGCTGGCCTTCAAAACGCACCTGCGGCTCCAGCACGAAGGCGGTGTCGGCGGCCTTCAGCCGTGCGGCCAGCGCATGCCAGTCGGGCAACTCCAGGATGGCGCCGAAGTGCGGCATGGGCACCAGATGGTCTCCCACGCGCCCGGTGCGGGCGCTGGCAAACGGCGTGCCCAGATGCAACGAGATCTGGTGGCCGAAGAAGTCGAAGTCCACCCAGGTGTTGGTGCTTCGACCCTCCAGGCAGCCCAGCACGCCGCCGTAAAAGCGCCGGGCGGCATCCAGGTCGGTGACGTGAAAGGCGAGGTGAAAGAGGCTGCGCATCCCACAGAGGATAGCAGCCAGTGCCACGCCTTGGCGCGGCCTGCAGGCCAGTCAGGCGACCGACGGATCGGCGGCCATGTTGTCAAACTTCTTGAAGTACTGGCGCGCCATGGCCACCAGCTGGGCGTCTGTCGGGTGGTCTGCGGCCACCGAGTCCACCACCACGCCGGCCACGGCCGCATGGTGTTTGGCGGCCCAGTCGCGGAACTGGTTGCGCACCAGGCCCGGGCCGGCCAGCAGCACCTCGCGGGTGTGGGTCAGTGTCTGGGCGATATCGGCAAAAAACGGCGCGAGGTCGTCGGCCTTGCCCTGGTGCTTGTGGTGGCTGCGGGACTTGATGCGCTGGGCTTCCGCGTGTTCGCGATCGAACATCACCACATGGGCTTCGGATTGGTCCATCCAGACAACGGCGTGAAAAGTGCTCATGAATCGGCTTTCTTGAAGGAGTGACAAAAAACGGGAAAGGAGCAGCCTGAGTGCGTGCATTCGCTCATGCCGCCCGCCGGTGTTGCTCTGCCTCTTCCTGGCAATGCACACAGCGTGCGGCCTCGGGCGTGGCGTGCAGGCGGGCGGCGGTGATGTGGGTGCCGCAACCCGTGCACTCGCCGTAGGTGCCGGCTTCGATGCGGGCCAGGGCGGCCTCGACCGCCGCCAGGTGTGCGGTCTCGCGTTCGTCCAGGGCAAATTCCAGCTCGCGTTCGGTGGCAACCTGGGCACGCGGGTCTTCCGGTTGTCCGAAGTGGTCGGCGGCGGCTTCGGCGCGGCCGATGACACCACCGCGCTGCGCGGCCAGCTGGGCCAGCAACTCGGATTGCTGGGCCAATAACTGCTGGCGGAAAGGTGCGGCTTGGGTCTTGTCCATGCGGGGTCTCCTCGGGGTGATCGGATACCTGCATGGTGCGCCTGTGCGCGGCGCGCTGGGTTGACCAAGGTCAAGGGATGGCGCGCGGTGTTCCCACCCTGGTGACACCGCTGCGTGGCGGGCTCAGCGCTTGGGCGGGCGCGCCAGCATTTCGGCGGTGTTGGTCTTGCGGTCCGCATTCACGCGCTGCACATGGGGGCGTTCGGCCATGCGGGCGAGGTAGTCGCGCACAGGCAGGTCGGCCAGGTAGTCCTTGCCGTAGATGATCTTGGTGGCGGAGCTGATCAGCGGCAGGTGAACGACGGCCGCGCAGTCGGCCATCGTGAAGGTGTCGCCGCCCACGTAGGGGCTGAACTTTGCCAACTGGCCGAAGGCGGCAATGTTCTTCTGCAGCTGTGCGCCCACCTTTTCCTTGGCGGTGTCGCTCACGGTGCCGCCAAAGAACGCCTGCGGATACAGGTTGCGTGCCACCAGCTCCAGGTGCAACTCCAGAAAGGTGATCAGCTCGCGCACCTTGGCGGCCTGGAAGGGGTCGGCCGGGATCAGCGGGTGATCGGGGTGGGCGGCTTCGATGTAGTCGGCGATCACCGCCGACTCACACAGCGCTCCCTGCGGCGTGCGCAGGTAGGGCACCTTGCCCAGCGGGCTGGCGCTGCGATCGGTCTCGCCCACCCAGGCCAGTTCTTCGGTGAACGGCAGGCCCTTTTCGAGCAGCGCAAGCTTGACCTTGTTGTAGTAGTTGCTGGCCGAAAAGCCGCAGAGTGTGAGCATGGTGTGTCTCCGATGTGTTGTAGGGGCAAACGCACATCCTAGGCCCGCACCTGGTGCGGGGCGGTCACGCAGATGACCCGTGCACTGGCTGGCGTGGACTGCGCACCTACAATGGCGCTTCCATGTCGTTGCCGTCCCTCCAAACCATCCGCAGCCTTCGCTGGCTCGCCCGTTGTGTGCTGGCGTGGTTTGTGTTGTCGATCGGCGTGGCCGTGGCGTCGCCGCTGGTGCACCCGCAGGCCATGGAGCTGATCTGCTCGGGCTCGGGCGCGATCAAGGTGCTGGTCAAGACCGACGACGGCGCCAAGGAACTGTCCAGCCACACGCTGGACTGCCCGTTGTGTGCGCACGTGGGTGCTCCACCTCCCGCGTCCCAGGCCCAGCTGCCTGTGGTTCACCCCCTGGCGCATGCCCTGCGCCCCATCCCTGCCGCGCACATTGCAGCGCGCACTGCCGCGCCGCTGCCGCCGCGCGGGCCCCCATCACTCTCCTGAAATTGCTATTGATTCGATAGCTGCTCGCGCATGATTTACATGCGCTTGCGGCCTATTTGGTTTGATTTTCAGGAGTTTCCATGCGCAAAAGCCGCATGGCGCTGGCCGTGGCCAGTGCCTTTCCCGTCGTCCTTGGCATCGCGTCCGCCGGGGCTTCATCCGCATTCGCCCAGACCGCTGACAGCACCAGCACCACCAGCCATGCCCCGGTCAAGGAACTGGGCGTGGTCACCATCACCGGCGGCCAGCCCACCTCGCTGCCCACGCAGATCCCCACCACCATCGAGGGCGTGACGCGTGAGCAGATCGAGCATGCGATCAACGCCACCGACAGCGAAGACGCCCTCAAGTACCTGCCTAGTCTGCTGGTGCGCAAGCGCTATATCGGCGACTACAACCACGCAGTGCTGTCCACCCGCGCCTCGGGCACGGGCAACCCGGCGCGGTCCATGGTGTTTGCCGATGGCATTTTGCTGAGCAACTACCTGGGCAACGGCCCCACCAACGCGCCGCGCTGGATGCTGGTCACGCCGGAAGAAATTGAGCGCGTGGACGTGCTTTACGGCCCGTTTTCGGCCGCCTACGCAGGCAACTCGGTGGGCGCGGTGGTGGACTACGTCACGCGCATGCCGACAAAGTTCGAGGCGCACGGGCAGGTCAGCTATCAGCACCAGCCCTTTGACCTGTACAGCACCAACGGCACCTATGGGGGCAAGCAGGTGAGCGCCTCGGTGGGCAACAGAAATGGCGACTGGTCGTGGTTCCTGAACTTCAACAAGACCGACAGCGAAGGCCAGCCGCTCACCTTCCCCACGCGCCTCGTGTCTGCGGGGACCGTGGGCAATGCGGGCACGCCGGTGACGGGCGCAGTGCTGGGCAACAACCGCAGCAACCAGCCCTGGTACCTGCTGGGCACGGCCACCCAGTACCACACGCAGCAAGACCACATCAAGGCCAAGATCGCCTATGACTTTTCGCCCACCGTGCGCGCCGCCTACACCTTCGGCTGGTGGCACAACGCATCCGAGGGGCGCCCCACCAGCTACCTGCGCGACGCCAACGGCAATGCGGTCTACAGCGGCACGGTCAACATCAATGGCCGCTCGTTTGCGCTCGCGCCTACGGACTTCAATGTGTCCAACGAAGACCTCACGCATTTCATGCACGGTCTGTCGGTCAAGAGCCGCACACAGGGCGTGTTTGATTGGGAGGTGGCCGCCAGCCTGTACGACTACCAGACCGACACCCTGCGCGCTGCTACCGTGGCGCTGCCTGCCGCGCTGAACGGTGGGGCAGGGCGCATCGTCAACAGCAAGGGCACGGGCTGGAACACGCTGGCCGCCAAGGGCACCTGGCGGCCCGATGGGCTGCAGGGCACGCACATCGTGGACTTTGGCTTGCAGCGCGACAGCTACCAACTGCGCACTATCGAAAACGCCACGACGAACTGGATCAGCGGTGATGCAGGCGCCCGCAACCAGGCCTTCAACGGCGACACGCAGCTCATTGGCCTGTGGGCGCAAGACACGTGGAAGATCGCGCCACGGTGGAAGGCCGTGCTGGGCGCCCGCGCCGAGCGCTGGAGCGCCAGCAACGGCCAGACCGGCAACGCCACCACCACGCTGAGCCACCCCGAGCGCAACGAAACCTATGTGTCGCCCAAGGCGGCCGTGGCCTACCAGGCCAGCGACCTGTGGGTGCTCAAGGCCTCCACCGGACGCGCCGTGCGCATGCCCACCGTGGCCGAGCTGTACCAGGGCGGCATCAACGGCAGTGGCACGCTCATCAACAACGACCCCAATCTGAAACCCGAGAAGAGCTGGACCACCGAGCTGACCGCCGAGCGCGACATGGGCAATGGCCTGCTGCGCCTGACAGCCTTTTTTGAGCGCACCAAGGACGCGCTGTACTCGCAAACCAATGTGCTCGTCACACCCAACGTGACCAACGTGCAGAACGTGGATGCCATACGTACCAAGGGCATTGAGCTGTCGTACCAGGCCGCCAACGTCTTTGTGCGCGGGTTGGAGCTGGGCAGCAGCCTGACCTGGACGGATTCCAAGATCACGCGCAACGACAAGTTCCCGGCCAGCGTCGGCCAATGGCAGCCCCGCATCCCCGAGTGGCGCGCCACTGCGGTGGCCACCTACCGGCCCGATGACAAGTGGTCGTACACCCTGGGCGCGCGCTACAGCGGCAAGCAGTACAGCACGCTCGACAACAGTGACCCCAACGGTTTTGCCTACCAGGGCGCGAGCCGCTACTTCACCACCGATGTGCGCGTGCGCTACCAGATCACCAAAGCGGTCAGCGCCGCCGTGGGCATCGACAACCTCAACAACTACCAGTTCTGGAACTTCCACCCCTACCCGCAGCGCAGCTACATGGCCGAGCTGAAGGTAAGCCTCTGAAAGGAAAATATCCCATGTCTCTGAATACTATGAAAAAGATAGCTGCTACCGCATGTTTGACTAGCGCTACAGCCCTGTTTAGCACTGCATCTGCCCATGTGGTGCTCGAATACCAGGTGGCCCCGGCCGGCGCCAGCTACAAGGCCGCGTTCAAGGTCGGCCACGGCTGCGGCGCGTCGCCCACGCGGCAGGTCGTGGTGGACATCCCCGCAGGCATGCGCGGTGCACGCCCCATGCCCAAGTCGGGCTGGACGCTGGATGTGCAGCGCGACAAGCTGGCCCAGCCCTACACCAGCCACGGCCGCAGCATCACCGAAGACGTGGTACGCATCACCTGGACGGCCAAGACGCCGGACGACATGTTGCAAAGCGCGCACTACGACGAGTTTGTGCTCGTGGCCCAGGCGCCGGAGCAGGCGGGCACCGTGTACTGGCCGGTGCGCCAGGTCTGCACCGAGGGCCGCAACGATTGGACCGAGGTGCCCAAGGCAGGCCAGCAGCTGTCGGACCTGAAGTCCCCTGCCGCAGCGCTGGAGATTCTGCCCACCGGTGGCGCCGCTGCCCACAATCATTGACAGTCGGACCCAGAGCCTGTTGCTGCTTCCCCTTTCTTCTCTCGCAAACCGAAAGACATTCACCATGAAAAAACTGCTTCACACCGCTGCCGTCTTTGCCGCACTGCTGAGTGCCCCTGCATGGGCCCAGACCGCCGCCGTCAAGGTCGAAGGCGCCTGGGCGCGTGCCAGCGTGCAGGGCCAGAAGGCCACGGGCGCATTCATGCGCCTGACCGCCAAGGACGGTGCTCGCCTGGTACGTGCCGAGTCGCCCGCTGCCGGCCTTGCCGAGGTGCACGAGATGAAGATGGAAGGCGACATCATGAAGATGCGTGCGGTGCCTACGCTGGACCTGCCCGCAGGCAAGACGGTGGAACTCAAGCCCGGGGGCTACCACATCATGCTGCTGGACCTGAAGGCACCCCTGGCCAAGGACAGCGCGGTGCCCATCACCCTGGTGTTCCAGGACGCCAAGGGCGTGGAAAGCAAGCTCAACCTCACGGTGCCGGTGGGCACCGCTGCACCCGGTGGCGCCACTGCGGGCAGCATGATGGATGGGCATAAACACTGAGGTGACAGCCGCCGCAGCGCCTTCGCGGGCGCAACGCATTGGAGTAAGCTGTGACTCCTCAGAACCTTCAGCAGGTTCTCACGACCCACCTCTTGCGGAGCGGCCATGAGCGACACATCCAACTTCGGTTTCGGCAAATTCGTCCCCGGTTTTGACTTTTTGCAAAGCCTTGCCAAGGGGGCGTCCAGCAGCATTCCGCAGTTGCCCAACCTCAGCAATTGGGTGGCGCCCACCATCAGCGTCGAAGAGCTGGAAAAGCGCATCGACGAGCTCAAGGCCGTGCAGTTCTGGCTGGAGCAGAACTCACGCGCGCTGGCCGCCACCATCCAGGCGCTGGAGGTGCAGAAGATGACCCTGGCCACGCTCAAGGGCATGAACTTCAGCATGGGCGACGTGGCCAACGCCTTCAAGCTCAAGACCGCCGACACGGTGATGAGCGGCGTGCAAAAAGCCGCTGACACGGTGACCGGCGCCGCCGAGGCCGTGGCGGGTGCTGCCGCCCGCGTGACCGGCCGCGCCAGCGCTGCCGACGAGTCCGAGGAGGAGCCCGCTGACACCGAGCCCGCCCCTCAACCCGCCAAAGGCAAAGCCAAGGGCAAGACAGCGGCGGCCGCCGAGCCTGCCGTGGTGGACCCGATGCAGTGGTGGGGCGCGCTCACGAGCCAGTTCCAGCAGATTGCCACCAACGCCATGAAGGACGCGGCCAAGCAGACCGCCATCGACACCACCAAGAACATGGCCACCGGCCTGGCCAAGGAAGCCCTCAAGACGGCCACCGGCATGGCCAGCCAGTTTGCCGCCAAGGGCATGCAGACCATGCAGGGCGGCGCCAAGCGCGCCGCCGCGTCATCAGCGGGCACTGCCAAAAAGGCCGCTGCCGCCAAGAAGCCCGCAGCCCGCAAAACCACCACGAAACCCGCCGCTAAAAAGGCCGGCAGCACCCGCAGCCCTGCGGCACGCAAGCGAGCGGGCTGACGCCAAAGCGGGCCGGTGTGGCAGCCCGCAGATGGCGCGGCACTGCCCCACCCCCGCCCAGGCCTGGAGACCATCACCATGAAACTCTTCCCCACCGGCCATGCGACCCACCCGCAGTGGCGCATGGCCGCTGCGCTGGTACTGGCGCAGTTGCGCGCCCAGATGGCATTGCCTGACTACGCGTCGGCGCCCACCCTGGGCCTGCTGTACATCACCGACCACTATGCCAACGAGGCCCAGGCGCTGCTCGACTACCTGAGCAGTGAACTGCCCGAGGTGACCGACTGGAGCGGTACCGTGGGCGTGGGCGTGTCGGCCAACAATGCCGAGTACTTTGACGAGCCGGCTCTGTCGGTCATGCTGTTCGATGTGCCGGCCGACCAGTACCGCGTGTTTTCTGGCGTGGCGCCGCTGCCCGCCCACGCGCCGCATGCCGGCGCAGGCTTTGTGGCCCACACAGCGCTGGTGCATGCCGACGGCCACACGCCGGAATTGGCCGAACTGCTGACCGAGATGGCCGCGCGCACTGACACCGGCTACCTGTTTGGCGGCCTCAGCGCCAGCCGCACGGCCAGCGTGCAGTTTGCCGTGGGCGGCGACGGCAACATGGCCGGGCAGGGCGGTGCCAGCGGGGTGTTTGACGGGGGGCTCTCGGGCGTGGCGTTTGGCGCGGGTGTGTCGCTGGTGTCGCGCGTCACGCAGGGCTGCCAGCCCGTGGGCGCGCTGCACACCATCACGGCCGCGCAGGAGAACGTGGTGCTTGCGCTGGATGGCGAGCCGGCGCTGGATGTGCTGCTCGATACGCTGCAGGTGTCGCTCGACAGTGGCGACCCGCAGCCTGCCCTGCGCAAGGTGCGCGCCACGCTGGCCGGACTGGTCAGTGCGGGGGAGCAGCCACAGGGCCAGCGCCGCACGGGCCACTTTGGCACCGACACGCGCGTGCGCCATATCCTGGGGTTGGACGGCTCCCGCCGGGGCGTGGCCCTGGCCGACCATGTGGAGCCCGGCATGCACCTGGCGTTCTGCCAGCGCAACGTGGCGGCCGCGCGGGCGGACCTCATGCGCATCTGCGCCGAGATCCGCGAGGAACTATCGCCGGAGGAGTTGGAACCCGCGCCCATGGTGGCGTCCGGCGCGCCAGGGGAACTGGCCGCTGCGCCGGGCGTTGCCGGACATGCTGGAGCGCAACCCCAGACGGGGCGGCGCATTTGCGGCGCGATCTATGTGAGCTGCTCGGGCCGGGGCGGGCCGCATTTTGGCGGGCCCAGCGCGGAGCTGCAGATCGTGCGCCATGCGCTGGGCGATGTGCCACTGGCCGGTTTTTTTGCGGGCGGCGAGATCGCCCACCACCATCTGTACGGCTACACCGGCGTGTTGACCGTGTTTGTGGACGGCGAGCCCTCGCCGTCCTGAGGTAGACGAGGGGAGGGGGCTGGCTGGCGCAGCAGCCCCCGCCATCGTCAACGCCGGTCAGCCCGCGCCGTTCTCGTCGGACTCGGCTTTTTCCTCGGGCGTCAGCCGCGTGGCCAGGATCTTGTCGATGGTCTTGCCATCCATGTCCACCACTTCCAGCTTCCAGTCCTCCCACTGCACCGTGTCGGTCACCTTGGGCAGGCGGCCGGTCAGCAGCATGATCATGCCGCTGAGTGTGTGGTAGCGGCCGCGCTCTTCCTCGGGCACGGCGTCCAGGTTCAGGCGGTCCTTCAGCTCGGGCACGGGGATGTGGCCGTCCAGCAGCCAGCTGCCGTCCTCGCGCTGCAGCGCCCACGAGGTCTCGGGGTCGCGCGGCTGGAACTCGCCGGTGATGGCCTCGATGAGGTCCTGCAGCGTCACAATGCCCTGCACCTCGCCGTATTCGTCGATGACAAACGCCATGTGCACGTCCGACAGGCGGAAGTTGTCCAGCAGCTCCATGCCCGTGATGGTTTCGGGCACATACAGCGCCGTTTGCAGCGGCTGGTCGGCCAGGCCCCCACGCGCCTTGTCGCGCAGGGTGCGGGACAGCCACTGGCGCGCGTTGATCACCCCCAGGATGTTGTCCATGCCGCCGCGCACCACCGGGAAGCGCGCATGGTCGGACTCTTCAATGCACTGGAGGTTGTTTTCAAACGGCGCATCAATGTCCAGACACACCACATCCCCGCGCGGCACCATCAGCGAGCCGATCTGGCGGTCGTCCAGGCGGAACACGTTGCGCACCATGGTGTGCTCGTGCGACTCGATCACGCCGGCGGTGGTGCCTTCGACCAGCATGGCGTGGATCTCTTCTTCGGTCACCGGGCTGCCACTGGTTTCCTTCACACCCAACAGGCGCAGCAGCGTGCGTGTGGATGTGGACAGCAGCAGCACAAACGGCTTGGTGGCCAGCGCCAGAAAGTTGATGGGCCGTGCCACCAGGCGGGCAAAGGTCTCGGGGTACGACTGGCCGATGCGCTTGGGCACCAGTTCGCCCACCACGATGGAGAAGTACGTGATCAACACCACCACCAGACCCGTGGCCGCGTAGCCGCCGTAGGGCAGTGGCACCCCCAGGCGCTCCAGCCACGAGGCCAGCGGCGCGGCCAGCGCGGCTTCGCCCACGATACCGTTGAGCACGCCGATCGACGTGATGCCGATCTGGATGGTGGAGAGGAAGCGCGTGGGGTCTTCGCCCAGCTTCACGGCCGCGGCGGCACCGCTATCGCCCTCATCAATCAGCTTTTGCAACCGGACTTTGCGGGCCGTGACCAGAGCGATCTCTGACATGGCAAACAGGCCGTTGAGACAGATGAGGGCGAACAGTATTGCTATTTCCATACAAAGGGCGCCTTGCGCGCCCTTGGGAGTTGAGAAGCGACCAATTGTAAGGACAGGGGCCAGAGGCCTTGCGCAGGCTCCTAGCCACCTTCGGTTGGTAGGCCGGTTTCATCCCATTCGGGCAACCCGCCGCGCAGCCAGTACACCGACTGGAAGCCCTTGGCGGAGGCTACCTTGGCGGCCTTGTAGGACTTCCAGCATTCGGCGCCGTTGCACGCAAAAATCACCGGCTTGGCTCTGTCCAGGCCCTGAAGCTTGTCCAGCGCCTGGAAGTCATCCTGCGCGGCATTGAAGGCCACGTCCTTGAGGCTCTTTTCCACATACGCAGCGAACACGGCCCCGCGGATGCGCTTGGTCTTGAATTCCTTTTCGGTGCGGGTGTCCACCAGCGTGGCGCCCTGCGCCAGCAGGGTCTGGGCCTCGCGCGCGGTGACACGGTTGACCCCAGGCAGGCTGGTGGGCGTGAACAGCCCCAGCTCGGCCACGCGGCGGTATTCCACCGCCTCCGGGCGCACGGAGACTGGCGGCAGGCCGCTGGCGGAGGACGACGCGTTGAACCACTGGGCCAGCTTGTTGCGCGCATCCGCCGGCAGATCTTTTTTCACCACGATGGAGAACCCCCCCGGAACGGGCTGCGACGTGGCCAGCACCCGCGCGATGCCGGGGTGCGCCGCAGACCATTCGGCCCAGTCGTCCTCGCGCACCACGGTGGCATCGGCCGTGCCCAGGGTCAGGGCGGTGAGGCCCGCCTGGGGAAATTTTTCGTACTGCACGGCGCGCAGGTTCTGGAACGACAGCCCTGCCTCGTTCAGCATGCCGCGCGCCATGTAGGTATAGACCGAGTCTTGCTGGGGCAGGTAGAGCCTGCGGCCCTTCATCGCAGGCACTGCCGCCAACTGCTGCAGCCCGACCAGCAGGTATCTGTCTGATTTTTGCGTTGCGCCTACCAGTTCGTAGCCGCGTTGCAACGCAGACGCCGCCACCTGGGCAGGGCCAATGAAGATGTCATAGCCCGCGCTGCGGGTGGCGCGCATCACGTCGGCCATATCGTCGCTGGTCGTAAGTGCCACCGACTGGCCCGCGGCTTTCGAAAGGCCCGATTCGGCAGCGGTGCGCAGGATGGAATGCGCCGCCTTGCGGGCGGTGGGCTCCACGGCCACGATGGCCGTCAGCTGGGCTTGTGCTGCGCTGCAACCCAGCCATAGGACAAGTAGCAGTCCCAGCGGGCCTCGGGTCGGTTTTCTGGTGGTGTTCATTGCGCTGCTCCTCTCCCCAAAACAAAGCGCGAATATGCCCACGCCCCCCGCACCTGCGTACGAATGTTTCTGATCTTTTGTTCTTGTTACTTCTGCTAACGACGCCGCGCGTGCGGCAGGAGGAGCTGCCGCACAGAATGCGGGCTGACCCGATCCCCCAGCCCCAGTCCCCGCCCAATGGCGAGGGGCCACAAGGTTTTGTCCACCCCACTATTTGGAGACGTTTCCATGAAAGATTCGATGACCCTGCCGCGCCGCCACATGTTGGCCGGAAGTGCTGCTGCCCTGGGCGCGCTGGGCCTGTCCGGATGGACGGGAAGTGCGCGGGCCCAGCAAGCCGCAGCCTCTGCGGTCAAGCCGCTGCCCGCCTATGCGGGGTGGAAGTCGCCGGATGCATTGATCGTGCACAGCAGCAGCACCCTGGAGACGCGCCGCTCCGCGTTCGGCACCAGCGTCATCACGCCGTCCAACCAGCTGTACGTGCGCAACAACCTGCCTGCGCCTGACGCGGCCATCCTGGACAACCGCGACGCGTGGACGGTGTCCGTCGAAGGGGTCAAGAGCCCGCGCAGTCTCACCTTGGCTGAGCTCAAGACGCTGGGCGTGGAGACCGTGGCCACCGTGCTGCAATGCTCGGGCAATGGCCGGGGCTTTTTCCCCAGCAAGCCCAGCGGCACGCCCTGGTCGGTGGGCGCTGCCGGTTGTGTGGTCTGGAGCGGTGTGCCGCTGCGCAACGTGGTGGCCGCCCTGGGCGGGCTGGCCGATGGTGCCGCCTACCTGACCGGCACGGGGGGCGAGAAGCTGCCCGAAGGTGTGGACCCGCTGTCGGTACTGGTGGAGCGCTCGGTGCCCGTGAAGGCGATGGACGACGCCCTGCTGGCCTGGGAGATGAACGGCGAGCCGCTGTCGCTGGCGCATGGCGGGCCGCTGCGGCTGGTGGTGCCCGGCTACCAGGGCGTGAACAACATCAAGTACGTCAAGCGCGTGGCGTTTACCAGCGCACAGTCGCAGGCGCGCATCATGTCGCACGGCTACCGCATGTCGCCGCCCGGCAGCAAGGCCAGCCCCGACCAGCCTTCGGTGTGGGAGATGGGCGTGAAGTCGTGGATCAACGGCCCCTTGCCCGACAAGGGGGCACTCAAGCCCGGACAGGTGCAGGTGCATGGCGTGGCCTTTGGCGGTACGCGCGGCATCAAGGGCGTGGAGGTGTCGGCCGATGGCGGCAAGACCTGGTTGGCGGCCAAGCTCATCGGCCCCGATCTGGGCCCCTTTGCCTGGCGGCAGTTTGCGCTGCCCGTGCGCCTGGAGGCGGGCACCCATGTACTGGCCAGCCGCGCCACCGACACGGCAGGCAATGTGCAGGCCGAGCAGCGCGAGGAAAACCTGGGCGGCTACAACAACGCCAGCTGGCGCGACCACGCCGTCACCGTGACCGTGGCATGACATCGCTCCCCCCTGAGGCGCTTTGCGCCTTCCCCCCGAAGGGGGGACGCCACCCGTGGCCTGGCAGAGCCAGTTCCACGGTGGCACTGGCATGGGTGCGCGCCGCTATCGAACGGCCTCGGGTGCCGCAAGGCGGTTTGCTGGTAGGGCTAGCGTTACTGTGGGCGGGTGCCAGCTGGGCCGCCGAGCCGGCCGAGCTGGCGCGCGGCAAGGAGCTGTTCACCAAGATCCAGCCCGCCTGCGCGGTGTGCCACACGCTGCAGGCCGCCGGTGCCGAGGGCCAGGTAGGCCCGGTGCTGGATGAGCTGAAACCCGACGCCGGCCGTGTACTGCGTGCGCTCAAGGCAGGCATCGGCGTGATGCCGTCCTATGCCGAGCGCATGAGCGAGAAGGACATGCTGGCCGTGGCGCAGTTTGTGGCACACGCCACAGGCGCGGCCAAGTAGGCGCAGCCTCTCGCGGCGGTTGCAGCAGCGTTGCCTCGCTGCAACCGCACGCTGCTTCAGGCTGCCGTGCGCGACGGCACCAGCGCCGCCCCGGCTGCGCGCCCCTGCAAGCCCTGGAACGCAAAGTCCACCTCGGGCACGCGGCCGCTCACGATGTCGGCCAACGCCTTGCCCGAGCCGCAGGCATGCGTCCAGCCCAGCGTGCCGTGGCCGGTGTTAAGGAACAGGTTGCCCACCTTCGTCTTGCCAATCAGCGGCACGTTGCTGGGCGTGGCGGGACGCAGGCCGCTCCAGAACTGGGCCTGGCTCGCGTCGCCCGCGCCGGG
Organism: Acidovorax sp. 59; assembly: GCF_002754175.1. Taxonomy (NCBI): domain Bacteria; kingdom Pseudomonadati; phylum Pseudomonadota; class Betaproteobacteria; order Burkholderiales; family Comamonadaceae; genus Acidovorax; species Acidovorax sp. 59. The sequence continues at coordinate 39,887 of NZ_PEET01000001.1, forward strand.
GAAGAGCTGCTCCACGCGCCGCACGATGGCCTCGCAGCGCACCTGGTTCAGGTGGCGGTCATAGCCGTTCAGCTCGGCAGTGCCGGCAATGCGCAGGCGATCACCGCCGCGTTCGCTGGTGTAGCGCGAGAACACGAGCTTGAACTCGTCGTCCGTCAGGCTCACCTGGTGCGCCTTGCTGGCGTCCTTGACCGGCATCGTCACCGAGTAGCCCTTGGCCGGGTAGATGGGCAGCTGGATGCCCAGTGGCTGCGCCAGCAGCGGGCTGAACGAGCCCATGGCCAGCACAAACGCATCGCCGCGCACGCGATCGAAGCGGCCTTCGGCATTGGTCACTTCCACATGGTCGATGCGGCCGCCTGCCTCGCGCAGCGCGGTGATGTGGTGGCCCATGCGGAACTGCACGCCCGCCGCTTCACACAGCTTGGCCAGCTCGCGTGTGAACTGGTTGGCGTCGCCGGATTCGTCCTCGGCCGTGTAGGTGGCGCCCGCCAGCTGAGGGCGGATATGGGCCAGGGCAGGCTCGATGCGCACGGCCTCGTCGGCGCTGATCACCTGGCGCTCGCAGCCGAGTTGGCGCATTTGCTCGGCCGGGGCCAGCGCGCCGTCGAATTCTTTTTGGTTGGTATAGAAGTGCAGGATGCCCTGCGTGCGCTGGTCGTACTGGATGCCGGTGGCCGCGCGCAGCTGCTGCAGCGTGTCGCGGCTGTAGGTGCCCAGGCGCACGATCTGCTCGATGTTGTGGCGCGTGCGCGCGGGCGTGCAGTTGCGCAGGAAGGACAGACCCCACAGCCATTGCCGCATGTCGGCGCGCAGGCGGAACAGCAGGGGTGCATCCTCTTTGCCCAGCCACTGCAGCACCTTGAGCGGCGCACTGGGGTTGGCCCAGGGTTCGGCGTGGCTCACCGAGATCTGGCCGCCGTTGGCAAAGCTGGTCTCGGCACCGGGCGCACCCTGGCGGTCGATGACGGTCACCTCGTGGCCGAGTTGCGAAAGGAAATAAGCCGAAGTCACGCCGAGCAAGCCGGCGCCCAAAACGATCACGCGCATGATTTTCAAAGCCTTTCTGGGCTCTGGCGCTAGAACAACATGCGCTGGCAGCTATGAATTCAATAGCGTGCAGCTGGCGCATGAATGCCCTAGCTGCCGCTCCCCCTGTCCTTGGTACCTGAGAGATTCACCGCCACCCACCCGGGCTGCGGCTTGCTCCTTCGGTGCGCTTCGCGTTGCGCGAGGCGGCTCTCCAGACGGCTTTGATGAATGGTGCAGTACGGGACCTGAGCGTGTATGGGAGTTTGCGCCTTCGGTGCAGCGGCGGCCTGTGGCTGCCGTGCTCTCCTGCGAGGCCGATTCTAGGGGCCAAGCCTGCGCGCAAGATCAACTCCGGCTGCTAATGGGGCGCAATCGTTGCTGATGCAGCGGGGCGGGGCCGCTGGTGAAGGTGCCGATAATCCGCCGACCCCTCGTCCTACTGAGAGTTTTGCCATGCCCCCCGCCACTTTGGACCCTGTCGCCAGCGCCGCCGTCATCACCCAGGCCCGGGAGGGGCGCACCCCCCGCCCGCTGGACTTTCCCGCAGGGCTTCGCCCACGCGATGCCGCCGAGGCCTACGCGGTGCAGGACGCCGTGGTGCGTGCGCGCGGTGACATCGCAGGCTGGAAGGTCGGCGCCGCGTCGCCCCAGGCGCAACCCGCGCGGGCCGCTCTCACGCGCGATTCGGTGTGGGCGGCCGCAGCGGGTGAGGCGGTTGCTCTGTCCGCAGCGGGTTTTGCCGTGATGGGCGTGGAGGCGGAGCTGGTGTACGAACTGGGGGCAGACCTGCCCGCCCGCGCCACCCCCTACAGCGCCGCCGAGGTGCTGGGGGCGGTGGTGTCGGTGCGCGCCGCCATTGAGGTATGCGACACGCGCTTTGCTGCATGGGCGCAACAGGGCGAGTGGAGCCGTCTGGCCGACCAGGCCTGCCACGGGGCGTTGATCGTGGGGGCTGGGGTGACCGATGTCGCTGCCGTGCAGCCCCTGGCGCAAGCGGTGACCTTGTCGGTGAACGGGGCCGTGGCCGTGCAGCATGCCACCTGGGGCAATCCGGCGGGCGACCCGCTGCGGCTGCTGGTGTGGCTGGCCAACGAAGGCGCGCGCAGCCTGGGCGGGCTGCGCGCGGGGCAGTGGGTCACCACGGGGTCGTGCACCGGCACCGTGCTGGTGGCGCCAGAGACCGAGGTGGTGGCGGACTTTCCGGGGCTCGGTCAGGCTGTGTTGTTGCTGCGGTAGCAGTGTCTGCCGCTATCGCGGGGACGGAGCCTGCTCAGCGCCCTGGTCGCGGCGGGAGCTGCTCCCTCAATTGCGGCGCGGGTTGTCCGGCTGGCTGTCACGGCGGTTGGGCACACCGTCGCCATCGCGGTCCCGGTCGTTGCGGTTGGAGATGCCGTCACCGTCGCGGTCCCAGCCACCGCGTTGCATCTCCCACCGGCCTTCGCGTTCGATCCACTGGGGCTGGCGATATTGGTAACCGTTGCGCGCCTGCACCCAGTGGCCGCGCACCCAGTGGTGGCGGTTGCCACGCCATTCCCAGTGGCCTTCTTCCCATACCTGGCCTCGGCGAGGGCGGGGCATCGCTTCATTGCGCGGAGGTGGCGGCGCAGGAATCACCTGGTAGGTGGGCGCAGTCTGGTAGCCGCGCTCGGGTTGGCCGGACTGAATGATGACGGTGCCCTGGGTGGCGGCCTGCGCAGGAGCGAAGGCCAAAAACGCCATAAGCGCCAGGGATGCTGCGGTGAGCGGGTGGCGGGCCATGAGTGTCTCCTGTGGGTGGTTCGATGCGGAACCGGGTGTTTCGATGGTGCACGGGCACCCGGCGCCGCGCTGTAGGCGCGATGCCGCCCCTGGCGTAGGCGCAGGGGGGCGCTCTGGGGCTGGCCTGCGCGCTACCGCAGGCGGCCGCCCCTCGGCTTAACGGCGGTACGGGTTGTCCGGGCGATGGTCGTAGCGGTTAGGCACGCCATCACCATCGCGGTCCCGGTCATGGCGGTTGGGCACACCGTCGCCATCACGGTCCCAGCCCCCGGGCTGCATGTTCCACCGGCCGCCGTGTTCAACCCAGCGGGGCTCGCGGTAGTGGTAGCCCGGGCGGGCCTTCACCCAGTAGCCCTGCATCCACACATGGCGGTGGCCGCGCCACTCCCAGTGGCCGGGCACCCACACCATGCCGCGGCGCGGGTGCGGTGCCACCTCGTAGCGGGGTGGGGGCGGTGCCTGGTACTGCACGAGTACCGGGGCGGGTTGCCGGTAGACGGGTGTACCAGCCTGGATGACGACGGTGGCGCTGGTCTGCGCCTGCGCCGCGCTCGCGGCGCCCAGCGACAGCAGGGCGATGGACACGACGGCAAGTGCTTTGCGGGCCATAAGGTTCTCCTCAGATGTGATTCCTTGCGGAACCGGAGACTTCATGGTGCGCACGCTGCGTCAAGCCGGTGTAGTCCCATTGCGAAGCTTTGTGAAGTTGTGTCGCCGACTTCGGAGGCAAACGGTTGCAGCGTGATGTTTGTCACGCCTGCTCAGGCATCCGGCGTCGGCCTCCTCCATTCACCTGCCCGCTATGGCTTGCTTCAGCGCCACCACACCAGCGCCGCAATCACCAGCAACGCACACCAAGCCGGGTGTCTGCCATGCGTGGCAAAGAACACCAGCACGCCACTGGCCAGGGTGGCAAGGCCCACCACATCGGCGGCCCAGGCGCCCAGGGCAGCGTCCCAAGGCGCGGTGCCCAGGCGCCAGAGCAGGGCGCTCAACGCCCAGCTCAGCACCGATGCAACATGCCAAGTGCCCCACAGGATGCGCAGGTGCGGGGTGTGCAGCACCTGCCGCGCAGTGCCGGGCTCCATGCGCCCCGCCGTTGGGTGCCCCTGCGTGCGCAGGCTGCGAAACAACAGAAGCTCGCCCAGCACCGAATGGGCCACACCCACCAGGGCCAGCCCGGCTGCCGCCAGGGTCAGCGCCGTGTTGGTCATGGGTGAATGGCCAGCGCCTCGTTGGCTCGGGTGTGCACGCGGGCACCCAGCTGCGTCAGCAGGTGCATCAGCCCCATCCACATGCGCTCGAATGCGGGCATCTCGCCAGGGACCTGGGCCAGGTGCTGGCCCAGCACGCGCTGGTGCTGGCGGGGGGTGACGGGCGGCGGTGTCTTGGTGCCAAAGTCAAACACCGGCTGGGTGAAGGGCTCCATCTGCCAGGCCTGCATCTCGGCCAGTGCGGGGGCGAGTTCGCTGGTGTAGGCCTGCACGGTCAGGTCGTTGCGCAAGAGCCCCAGCGCCTGGTAGGCCTGCAGCACCTGCGCGGTGCGCGCGGGGTCGGCGGGAGCGCGCAGCAGGGCCGACCACGCCTGCACCACCTGCGCCCGGAATGCGCTGGGCAGGACACGCGTGCAGCCAAAGTCGAGCACGCCCACCGTGCCATCGGGCGCGAACAGAAAGTTGCCCGGATGCGGGTCGGCATGCACCCGCCCCAGCACAAAAATGCAGTGCATGAACCAGTCCCACAGATGCTGCCCAGCCTGGTCACGCAGCGCCTGCGATGGCTGTGTGGCCAGCCAGGCCTGCAGCGGCTGGCCAGGCAGAAACTGCTGCGTGAGCACCTGGGCGCGCGTGTGCGAGAGCAGGGGCTGCGCCATCACCACGCCCGGCCGGGCCGCGTGCTGGGCGAACCACTGCATTTGTTCAGCCTCCTGCAGGTAGTCCACCTCGCGCAGCAGCGTGGCCTCGATCTCGGTCATCACGCTGTCCAGTACGGCATCCGCAGGCAAAGGCATGTCGGTGTGGGCCAGCGCGCGCAGCGCGGCGCGCATCAGTTGCATGTCGCTTGCAATGGTCGCGGCAATACCGGGGTACTGCACCTTGACAGCCACCGTGCCGTGGCCTGCCAGCTGCGCGCGGTGCACCTGGCCCAGGCTGGCGGCGGCAAACGCAGTGGGTTCAAAGTGGTCGAACAGCGCCTCTGGCTCCTGCCCGAAGGCCTGGCGGAACACGCGGCCCACCAGGGCTCGGTTGAGCGGCGGGGCCTGGTGGTGGGCGCGAGCCAGTTCGCTGCGCACACCGTCGGGCAGCAGGCCCGGGTGCATGCTGAGCAGCTGTGACACCTTGAGCGCTGAGCCGCGCAGCTGCCCCAGCGCACCAAACAGGATGCGGCCCAGCGCTGCCTCGTGCTCGGTCTGCGCCTGGGCCGAGCGCTTGCGCGTGCGGTGCGAAAGCTCGGCCATGCCGATGCGCGCGGCCGCGAGCCCCGTGATGGCACTGCGGGCCAGCTTGCCGGTGCGGGGTGCTTCCGAGTCAGTTTTGGCCATGGTCTGCCAGGCGCTGCGCCGTGCCGCGCGCTATGACACGGTGGATCGGCGTGATCACCGCCATGTAGGCATGGCCGAGTGTGTTGTGGATGTGCACCACCGTGCTCAGCACCACGCGGGGCGTGGCGTCAAGGGCGGCGGGCTGTTTGCAGATGGACACCTGCACGTCCAGGTGCTTGTCGTCCTGGCCCATCACCACCTCGGTGTCGCTCAGATGCCGGATGCGGAAGATGCCGACGCGGTCGCCCACGCGGTAACTGCGCGCGTCGCGCAGAGGCCGGCCACTGGCGGGTGGATGGTCATCGTGCAGCTGGCCCAGGTCCTTCAGGCCCACCAGGCGCACGGCCTTGTTGCGCACGAACATGAGGGCGCGGGTCCATGCCGGGGTACGGGCCGCCACGTCCAGCCACGACTGCAGGGCAGAGCGTGTGGGGTGCCGGTCGGCCACCTCGTAGGCATCAAAAAAATCTGCGCCCGGCAGTGTGGCGTGGATGGCGGTGCCGGGCGGCACTTGTGTGGCGCGCGCGGTGGTGGGCGCGGCGAGGGCAGGGGTCGCATTCATGGAGCGCTCTTTTTCTTGCGGGGCGTGGCTTTGGGCTGGGCGGCCGGTGCCCCGGTGGGGGGCGTGGCAGCGCGGGGCTTGCGCGGTGCTCGGGGGGGCGGCGAAGGCGTGGTGGCCGGGCTTGCGGCGGCGGCTGCCATGGGAGCGGGTGCCCGGGCTGTGGGGGCGCTGGCCATGGCCTGCTGGGCCATGTGCAGCATGCCCATCAGGCCGCTGCCGTGTTGCACCATGCGGGCCATCTGGCTGCGCAGCACAAAGCCACCCAGTTGCAGCACGCGGTTGACCAGCCCGCCGCGCAGCGCCTGCACCAGCACACCCAGCGACAGGTCCACCAGCTGCGTGGTGTCGGCAAATTCGTCGGAGGTGTCCGCCAGCCAGTAGCTCACCACACCCGCCAGGTAGTCGGTGTAGAGGTTGCCCGCCAGGCCCTTGAAATCGCAGGGCTCGATCTCGCCGCTGGCCTCGGCGGCTTCCAGAAAGCTCGCCACCGCATCGCGCAGGTTTTGGCGCGCTGCCAGCGGCTCGGCCAGCATCGACAGCGGCGAGCGCCTGGCCAGCCCGCGCACCTGGGCCACGAACTCGCGGTCGGCCAGCAGGCGCTCCAGCACGGCATCGGTCAGGCGCTGCAGCTTTTCTTGCAGGCCGTAGCCCGCAAAGCCCGGCGTCTGCAGCGTGTCGGCCAGCGCCTGGTGGGCCACGTCGTCCAGGTAGCCCAGCACGATGCGGTCCTTGGTGGGGAAGTATTTGTAGATCGTGGCGTCGCCAATGCCGGCGGCGCGTGCGATGTCTTTCATCGTCGTGCCGTCAAAGCCCTGGCGGGTCATGAGGTCCACCGCGCTGGCCACGATCTGGCGGCGCGTGGCGTCTTGTTGTTGGCGGGTGGTTTTCATTTAACTATTCTTAAATTGATTGAATTTTCAATTTAAAGAATAGTTATTTCTGTTTGTGGTGTCAAGCCACCTCTTCGAAGGCGCAAGCAGGGGTTTTGAGGCGTTTTTAGCCTCAAGCGCAGGTATTTCATGCGCTGATTGCTATCAAAAGGATAGTGATTGGAGGCTGGTTCATGGCACTGCGGCCAGTCCCTGCACCTGTGAGGCGGCCACTGCGCTCAACCAAGGGCAGAAGTTGGCTGGCAGCGACGGCTGCCGCTTGCAGGGCCCGCGAAATCGACGGCAGGCTTACCGCCGCATGCTGGCAAACGCCTCGAACTCCCAGCTGCGCATCGCCAGCAGCAGGGTGTAGCCCTCGCGCTCGCGGTCGGGCAGCTTCTGGTCGGCCAGGTGCTGCTGGGCAAAGTCCTGCGCCACGCGCTGCATGCGCTCCATGAAGGCGGGCGCCAGGCTGCGGCTGATGTTGCCGTGCACCAGCAGCACGCCTTCGCCCAGTCCGTCAAAGCCGCCCGCAAAGTAGTCCAGCAGCGCATGGTCGCGGAAGTAGTTCATCACCGGGCCATGTGGGCGCCAGCGGAAGGTCTTGGCCAGCTTGAGGCGGTAGCGGTTGAGCGGCCGCAGCTCGATGATGCCGATGCGGTCCAGCTGCGCCAGGTACTTGATGCCTTCGGCCTCCGTCAGGCGGTAGTAGCCGGTCACCTGCTCCAGCGTCCACTGGCTCAGCACACAAATTGCCATCAGCAGCAGCTTCTTGTCCGCCACCACGGCTTTTTCCTGCTCGTGGGTCAGCTCTTTCAGCAAGGGCTGCTCGTCGGCCACGCGCCGCGCCAGGTCGGCAAAGTCCAGCGCCAGCGCGCGGCAGATGGCATCGATGCGCGACAGCGGCATGTCGCCCTTGGCCAGCATGCGCTTGACGCTGGACTCGGCCATGCCCAGCGCCTGCGCCAGGTCGGCGTAGGTCATCTGCGCGGTCTTGAGTTCTTTTTTGAGGGCGGTGACAAGGTCGGCGGTCGTGCTCATGGGTTGGGGACTCCTGGGTATCGATTATCAATACCCGAAGGTGCGTGGGTAGCCCCTTGCGCGACTTTTTGAGGCGGCCGATGCGGCCGCTGCCCACACTGCGCGGCATCGTTCACTTTCTACGGTGTGTGTGATGCGTATTGCTTCTGTGACTCCCCTTCGTTTGCGCGGCCTGGCAACGCTGCCGCGCCTGTCCTGTGCCGAAACCGGCCTGCTGCTGGGCGTGGCCGCGCTGCTCGCGCTGGCGCTGTTTGGCCCGGGGCTGCCCGCCAGTCAGCACCAGCATGACTTTGCCGACCAGCGCACGTTGTGGGGCATTCCCTGTGCGCTCGATGTGTTGAGCAACCTGGCCTTTGCGTTGGCGGGTGCATGGGGTTGGTGGGTGCTGCGCCGTGTGCCGTCGGGCGCTCTGGACGCCACCCCCCGTGCGCTGGCCGCCCTGTTCTTTGGCGGGCTGCTGTGCACCGCCGCAGGCTCGGCGCTGTACCACTGGCAACCGCAGGACGCGGGCCTGCTGTGGGACCGTTTGGGCATGGTGCTGCCCTTTGCGGGGCTGCTGGGCCTGGCGGCGGCCAGCCGGGTGAGCGCGCGGGCGGGCGTGGTCGCTGCAGGCTCCGTGCTGCTGGCCGGGCCACTGGCCGTGTGGGTCTGGGTGCACACCGGCAACCTGTTGCCCTGGGCCGTGGTGCAACTGGGTGGTCTGCTCGTGGTGCTGGTGCTGGCATGCCTTCCACGCCGGGTCGATGGTCTGGCTCTGCACCTGGGCGTGGTGGTGGTGCTGTACGCCCTGGCCAAGCTGCTGGAGGCGGCAGACCACTCGGTGTTCGAGGCCACGAGCGGATGGGTGTCAGGCCACAGCCTCAAGCATGTGCTGGCGGCGGGCGCGGCCTGGCCGGTGCTGACGGCGCTGGGGTCGCTGGTGGCTTTGCGCCACAGTGACGCGGCGGGGATGCCGCGGGTCATGCCGTCCGGGCAGAATGGCGCCCACGCCGTGGGTGTCGCCCGCAGATCCGGCGCATGAAGCGCAGGTCCGGAAAATTCCAACAAGCCAACCCATCGGAAACGAGGAGAAACGCATGAGCCCCGACACCGCCTCCACCAGCGTGGCCCCAGCGCCCACGCACGAGGACCCGAACCAGTTTGCCTTGCTGCGCCAGCGGCGGTTTGCGCCATTCTTCTGGACCCAGTTCTCTGGAGCGGCCAACGACAACCTCTTCAAGTTCGCCTTCACGGTGATGGTGACCTACCAGCTCAGTGTGGACTGGCTGCCGCCGGCCATGGCGGGGCTGGTGATCGGCGCCCTGTTCATCCTGCCGTTCTTGCTGTTCTCGGCCACGTCGGGCCAGCTGACCGACAAGTACGACAAGACGAAGATGATTCGCTTCGTGAAGAACCTGGAGATCGCCATCATGCTGGTGGCGGCCGTGGGTTTCATCGCGGGCAATATCCCCATCCTGCTGCTGTGCACCTTCTTGATGGGCGTGCACTCCACGCTGTTTGGCCCGGTCAAGTTTGCCTACATGCCCCAGGTGCTCAACGAGCGTGAGCTGACGGGCGGCAACGGCATGGTCGAGATGGGCACGTTTGTGGCCATCCTGCTGGGCAATGTGGCGGGTGGACTGCTGGTGGCCATCCCGGGCATTGGCCACACCACGGTGGCCGTGGCCTGTGTGGTGGCTGCACTGGTCGGGCGCGCGGTGGCGCAGTTCATCCCCTCGGTGCCGGCCACCGACCCGGGGCTCACCATCAACTGGAATCCCTTCACAGAAACCTGGCGCAACCTCAAGCTGGCGCACGAGAACATCGTGGTGTTCCGCTCGCTGCTGGGCATCAGCTGGATGTGGTTCTTTGGCGCGGTGTTTCTGAGCCAGTTCCCCAGCCTGGCCAAGAACGTGCTGCATGGCAACGAGCAGGTGGCGTCGCTGCTGCTGGTGGTGTTCTCCATCGGCATTGGTGTGGGCTCGCTGCTGTGCGAGGTGCTCTCGCGCCGCCATGTCGAGATCGGCCTGGTGCCGCTGGGCGCCATCGGCATGAGCGTGTTCTCCATCGACCTGTACTTCGCGTCGCGCAGCCTGCCGGCGTCCGAGATCATGGGCCTGGCCGCCTTCATGGCCCAGGGCGCGCACTGGCGCGTGATGCTGGACCTGGCGCTGCTCAGCCTGTTTGCGGGCCTGTACAGCGTGCCCATGTATGCACTGATCCAGATGCGCAGCCAGCCCACGCACCGTGCGCGCATCATCGCGGCCAACAACATCCTGAACGCGCTGTTCATGATCGGCAGTTCGCTCATCGCCGGCGCCTTGCTGGGCACGGGTTTCACGGTGCCGCAGATTTTCCTTTTCACCGGCCTGGCCAACGCCGTGGTGGCGTTCTATATCTTCATGCTGGTGCCCGAGTACCTGCTGCGCTTCGTCGCCTGGGTGTCTTCGCGGTTCGTGTACCGCTTCAAGGTGCAAGGTGACGAGAACCTGCCGTCCACCGGCGCAGCCATCTTGGCGTGCAACCACGTGAGCTTTGTGGATGCGGTGCTGCTCATGGCGGCCAGCCCGCGCCCCATCTACTTCGTGATGGACCACCGCATCTTCCGCGTGCCCGTGCTGGGCTGGCTGTTCCGCCTGGCCAAGGCGATCCCGATTGCGCCGTACAAGGAAGACCCGAAGACCTACGAAGCCGCCTTTGACCGCGCGGCCCAGGTGTTGCGCGAAGGCGATCTGCTGGCCATCTTTCCTGAAGGTGGCATCACCAAGGACGGGCAGCTGCAGGAATTCAAGGGCGGCATCATGAAGATCATCGAGCGGGCGCGCGAAGAGGGTGTGGAGGCCCCGGTGATTCCCATGGCGCTGACCAATCTGTGGGGCTCGTACTTCAGCCGCATTGAAAAGGGTGGCGCCATGGTGCGGCCGTTTCGCCGGGGGTTCTACAGCCGCGTGGGGCTGAATGTGGGCTCTGCCGTGGCATCGACCGAGGTGCAGCCCACACTGCTGCGCGAGCGGGTGCAGAAGCTGCTGGCGGCCTGACGGCCAAGAGTGCAAGCCGCCCGTGGCTGGGCGGGTTCAGTCCGCCCGAATTTGCGCGCGCTGGGCAATGGCGCGCATGCGTGGCAACTCGTCTTCGATCTGCGCCAGCACGGCATCGCCCGTGGCGTAAGACGGCTCCAGCCCTGCGGCGATGAGCTTGCTGCGGATTTCGGCGTCCGCCAGGGTCTCGGCTAGGGCCTTGTGCAATTTGGCCTTGGCCTCGGCGGGCAGGCCGCGCGGCGCGACTACGGCCAGCCAGGAATCGGCCGAGAACCCCGGGAAGCCACTTTCTGCCACGGTAGGCACGTCGGGCAGCTGCGTGGCCCGCGTGGCGCCCGTGACGGCAATGGCCTTGATCTTGCCTGCCTTGAGCTGTGGCAGCGCTGCCGCCACGGTGTCGATGGTGAAGGGGATCTGCCCGCCCATCAGGTCGGCCATGGCGGGGGCGCTGCCCCGGTAAGGCACGTGCATCAGCTTGATGCCCGCGGCCGACCAGGTCAGCTCGGCTGCGAAATGCCCCGTGGTGCCGTTGCCAAACGAGCCGTAGGAGAACTTGTCGGGCGTGCGCTGAACGGCAGCGATCAGCTGCCGGAGGTTGTTGACCGGCACATCGCGGTGGGCCAGCAGAATCAGGGGCACACGGGCGACGAGGCCGACGGGCTCGTAGCTTTTGACGGGATCGTAGGGCAGCTTGGCGTTCAGCGCGGGGTTTACGGTGAAGGTGGAGCCAGAACTGATCAGCAGCGTGTAGCCATCGGCAGGCGCATTGGCCACATACGCCGCGCCGACCACGGTGCCCGCGCCCGCCTTGTTCTCGACCACGATGGGCTGGCCCAGGCGGTCGCCCAGCTTCTTGCTGATGGTGCGGCCCACGATGTCCACGGCGCCCCCCGGCGGAAAGGGCACGACCAACTGCACCGGCTTGGCGGGATAACCGTCGGCATGGGCGAGCCGCCACGTGCAGAGTCCCAGCCCCGCGGCGGCTGCCGCCACGAGGATCACGCTACGCCGACTGACAAGCTGCAAGCACTTCATGGGGGCTCCTTGGATCGGGGGTACGGGCGGGGCCCTTGCCTGGCGGTCAAGGGCCCTTTGAACAGGTGCTCAGATCAACGACAGCCCGGCCAGCTGTGCCAGCCGTCGCTGCTCGCTGGACGCATCAGCCGTTGCGAAAAAGAAAGCTGTAGGCGTTCAACGCCGGCACCCCTCCCAGGTGCGCATAGAGCACGCGGGAGCCTTCGGGGAATTCGCCCTTGCGCACCATATCGATCATTCCGTGCATGGACTTGCCTTCGTACACCGGGTCGGTCAGCATGCCCTCCTGGCGGGCGCACAGGCGGATGGCTTCGAGCGTGCCCTCGTTGGGCAGGCCGTACTCGGGGCCGCCGTAGCGGGTGTCCAGGATCACGTCCTCGGCCGTGATCTCCTGGTCCAGTTCCACCAGCTTGGCCGTGTTCTGTGCGATGCGCAGCACCTGGGCATGGGTTTTTTCGGGCTTGGCGGAGGCGTCGATGCCGATCACCTTGCGCGCTCGGCCGTCGGCCGCAAAGCCCACCACCATGCCCGCCTGCGTGCTGCCCGTGACCGAGCACACGACGATGTAGTCGAACTGGAAGCCCAGCTCTTTTTCTTGCTGGCGCACTTCTTCGGCAAAGCCCACGAAGCCCAGGCCGCCGTACGGGTGCTCGGAGCAGCCTGCGGGGATGGGGAAGGGCTTGCCACCGGCCTTCTTCACGTCCTCCATGGCCTGCTCCCAGCTGGGGCGGATGCCGATGTCAAAGCCCGCTGCGTCCAGGCGTACGTCGGCGCCCATGATGCGGCTCATCTCGATGTTGCCCACGCGGTCGTACACCGCGTCGGAGTAGTTGACCCAGTTCTCTTGCACCAGCACGCACTTCATGCCCAGGTGTGCAGCCACGGCGGCCACCTGGCGCGTCTGGTTGGACTGGATGCCGCCGATGGAGACCAGTGTGTCGTAGCCGCCTGCGATGGCCTCGGGGATCAGGTATTCGAGCTTGCGCGTCTTGTTGCCGCCGAAGGCGAGGCCCGAGTTGCAGTCCTCGCGTTTGGCATACAGGTGCACCTTGCCGCCGAGGTGGGCCGACAGGCGCGGCAGCGCCGTGATGGGAGAGGGGCCGAAGGTGAGCGGGTGGCGGGCAAATTTCTGCAGGTTCATGGCGGTGTTCCGGTCGATGAAGAGGAGGCGCAAGCGGGGGGGCTTGCAGTGCCTTCATCGTAGAAAAACACGCGCGTCAAGTGGTTGCAAAATTTTCCAAAATTTCAGTGTTTCAGGTTGATGGATCAGAATGTGAGGGATAAATATTTCTCTGGGTGACCTATGAGCGCAACAAAAGTTCGTCCCAAGAATGCGCCGCAGGCCGATGTCTCGGCCGAGCTGGACCGCACCGACAAAGCCATCCTGCGGCAGCTGCAGCGTGATGCGTCGCTCTCCAACGTGGCACTGGCCGAGAAGGTGCATCTGAGCCCGCCCGCCTGCCTGCGCCGGGTGGAGCGCCTCAGGCGCCTGGGACTCATCGATAAGGTGGTGGCGCTGCTCAACCCTCAGGCGGTGGGTGCGGGAATGCTGGTGATGATTGGGGTGGTGCTGGACCGCTCCACGCCCGATTCATTTGCCGAGTTTGAAAAGGCGGCGGCCAAGGTATCCGGCTGCATGGAATGCCATGTGGTCACCGGCGAGTTCGACTACTTCATGCTGGTGCGCACGCGCGACAACGACAGCTTCAACCGCCTGCATGCCGAGCAGCTGCTCTACCTGCCGGGGGTGCGGCAGGTCCGCTCGTTCATGGTGCTGCGCAACGTGCTCTCGACCACCGAGTTGCCGCTGGCGGTGTAGCGGCCTGCGTCCGACCGTCTACTGGGCGCCGCGCAGCCGTCCCATCATGGCCGCCCAGGCCGGGCCGCCAAACACGTTGACTACCAAGCCCGCCATCAAGAGCCCGGCGCCTGCAAAGTGCACCGGCAGCAACTGCTCGCCAAACGCCACCCAGCCCGTGGTCAGGCCCACCACGGGCACCAGCAGCGTGAAGGGCGCCACGCGGTTCACGGGGTAGCGCGACATGAGGTAGGTCCACAGCCCGAAACCCAGCAGCGTCGAAATCCACGCGATATAGGCCACGGCGGCCATCGATTGGAAGGACAGGTGCTGCACGGCCGCCCACACCGTGGCGGGCCCGTCCAGCCACAGCGACAGCGCCACAAAAGGCAGCGGCGCCACTACGCTGGACCAGACGATGAATGCAAACTGGTTCATTGGCCCATACCGCCCCACGGCACGCGTGACGATATTGCCGCAGCCCCACATCGCCGCCGCCGCCACGGTCAGCGCAAAGCCTGCCAGGGGCATGGAGGCCCCATGCGCACTCCCGATCAGCACCAGCCCGCAGCCTGCCAGCGCCAGGCCCGCCACCTGGTTGCCATGCCATTTTTCGCGCAGCCACCACGCCGCCAGCAGCAGGGTGAAGAACGATTGCGACTGCAGCACCAGCGACGCCAGGCCCGAGGGCATGCCGATGTGGATGGCGGTGAACAGCAGCGCAAACTGCCCCACCGCCATGGTCATGCCGTACAGCAGGTACAGCCGCAGGGGCACCTTGGGAGGCTTGACGAATAGCAGTGCGGGGAAGGCTGCGAGCAGGTAGCGCAGCGCGCCCAGCAGCAGGGGCGGCACACCGGCCACGCCCACCTTGATGACGGCGAAATTGAGGCCCCAGACCACGATGACGAGCAGGGCCAGGGCGAGGTCGCGGGGGCGCAGGGAAGAGGGCATGGTGTTGCGGAAGTGGCCGTGGACGGGCTCCGATTGTGGCTTGCACACCTCGGCCATAGCGGCGGTGTTCGGCCAGGTTTCCGATCAAAACGGGACATTTTGCGCACCCCCCCACGCACCGCACTGCAGCGCAGCGGCATGCGTGGGCTAGATGCGCGCGGCCACGGCCATGGCCCGCTCGCGCAGCCACTCCAGCCCAGGGTCCTTGTCGCGGTGCCGGTGCCACTGCAGCTTCTGGCGCATGGGCGGAATCTCCAGGGGCGGCTCCCAGATGCGCACGGGCAGGCCGAGCTGAACGGCACGCAGGGCGATGCGTTTGTGCACCGTGGCCACACGGTGGGTGCCAATCACCAGGCTGGGCAGGGCGGCCATGGTGGGCGCCGAGATCTCGATGCGGCGCTTCACGCCAAAGCGTTCGAGAAACCAGCCGTCGAACGCCGGGATGTGCCGCGCGCCCGAATAGTCGGCCACCACATGGCCGGCGGCCAGGTAGTCGTCAAAGCTCAGCGCTTCGGAGATGTGGGGGTTTCCCTCCCAGGTGATGCACAGGTAGGTTTCCTCGAACAGCGTGACGCTCGGGTGCCTGGGCGAGGCGTATTGCTCGGGAATGATGAGGACGTCGGCCCCGTATTCCTCCAGCTGCTCGACAGGCCGGTTGTTCTGCGCACGCAGGTGCAGTTGCACCCCTGGCGCTTCCTGAAACAGCTGCTCGATCAGCGGTTGCATGAGCACCGTGGTCGTGAAATCGGACACCAGCAGGGTGAAGCTGCGGGTGGATGTGGCGGGGTCGAACCGGGGCTTTTCTGCGATGGTGCTGTCGATGCGCATCAGGACCTCGCGCACGGGGTCCAGCAGCCCCTCGGCACGCGGCGTCAGCACCATGGTGCGGCCTTGCTGCACCAGCAGCTCATCGTCGAAATAGGTGCGCAGGCGCGCCAGGGCGTTGCTGGTGGCGGGCTGGCTCAGGTGCAGGCGTTCCCCGGCGCGGCTGATGCTGCGTTCGGTGAGCAGGGCGTCCAGTGCCACGAGCAGGTTCAGGTCCAGTTTGTTAAAGCGCATGGGCAGCAGGGATCGATCAAGGTATGTGGTTTCTTCCGCGCTCCCAGCCAGATGCAACAGGGGCCCGCAGAGTTCTTGATGTATTCATGGGATCAATACTTCGAATGGAATCAATCCATTTGATCTAAGTTAAGGCCGATCTTAATCTCGCTCCCGTCCTGCCACCTGGCAGACCCGATGAGGGGCCCACCTGTGCTACCGAGGCCCTGTCGAGCAAAGCGAAAACACGCCCAGCCTGGCTGGATGCGTAGAAAAAGGAGACAACGATGAAGACGGTACTTTCCCGCGCCGGGCAGGCGGCGGGCTGCATGTTGCTGAGCCTGCTGGGTGCACCCCAGGCCCAGGCTTTCGAAGGGGGCGTGTCGCCCTTCCCGGTCGGATCGACCGGCGAATACGTGGCCGGCCTGCCGCCCATTCCCGGGTTGTTTGTGCTGGAGCAGGTGCACCACACCACCTCCAGCGGTCTGTATGACAACCACGGTGACAAGCGACCCATCCCGTTCAAGCTGAGCGCAACCTCGGCCACCACGCGGCTGCTGGCGTCCTACGACATGACGGTGCTGGGCGCGCGGCTGTATTCGCAGCTGGTGATTCCTGCCGTCTCCTTGCGCACCGACGTCGCCGGCCACAGCGAGCGGCACAGCGGGGTGGCCAACATCACCGTCTCGCCCGCCGTGCTGCGCTGGAGCCTGACAGACAAGACCTATGCCGTGGCGGGCCTGGACATCGCGCTGCCCAATGGCTCCTACGACCCGCACCGGCCCAGCGTGTCCACCGGCTACACCTCGGTCCAGCCGGTGCTCGGGATTCGCCACACCGATCCGAGCGGCCTGGATATTGGCCTCATCAACCGCCTGATGGTGAACCGTGAAAACAGCACCACCCATTACCGCTCGGGCAGCGGCTATGTGGGCGAATTCACCGCTGGCTGGAACGTCGGCCCCTGGAAGATGGGCATGGTGGGTTCGTACCTTCACCAGTTCACGGACGACAAGCAAGGCGGCGCCACCATCCAGGACAACCGCGCACGCAGCTTTGCGCTGGGGCCCTCGCTCAACTACAACGCCGGCCCCTTCAGCGTGAGCCTGAGCTACCAGCGGGGCCTCTACGCCGCCAATACCACCAAGAACAACGTGCTGGGCATCGGGATCGCCATTCCGCTGTGGATCAAGCACTGACCTCGCGCATCTCGCACGGCACACCATGATGAAGAATTACCTGATGGCGTCCCCGCTGCTCGCCGCCAGCGCGCTGGTCCATGCAGCCGCGCCCGCTGAGCCGCAGGCGGTTTTCGACCGCTATGTGCAGGCCGTGCACGCGGCAGACATGGGTGCGGTGCGTGCGCTGATCGCCCCGGATGTCGAGCGATCGGACTACCCGGCTTGCACTGCGCCGATGGACAACCCGACCTGCCTGGCGCTCTACATCGACCAGACCGTGGTGCAGCCGCGCGCACGGCTCGCCGTGCTTTCGGTGGAGGTGCGCGCCAGTGAGTTGACCGCCCGGCTGGAGGTGCGCAGCCCGCTGTACGAGCAGGCGGGCGTGGAGCGCATCGTTGGCAGCGATGTGCTGCGCATCGAGGGCGGCCAGATCCGGGCCTTCCGCTTTGTGCCGGACTTCGCAGACCCCGCCACGGCCCGCTTCTTCGCCAGCATCGGCATCACGCCGCGCCCCCGCAGTTCCCAACCCTGAGTCTGAAATAGATGTTCAAGTATTTCCCCACCAACTACGTCTGGAACCTGTCCGTCGATCTCGCCATTGAAATGGGCGCGCGCATCGGCGAGATCGAGGAGATGTGCGCCCCCCTGCAAGAGGCCGCCAAGGCCCCGGATGCTGCTGGCACGCAGGCCTTTCGCGAGACCTGGGTGCGCATGGCCGACAAGCTCTGCGGACTGGCCGAAGAAGACGAAGCCCGGGGTCGCATGCTTTCGGCCGGTGAGAAGTACCGGCGCGCTGCGAGCTACCTGATCACCGCTGAGCGGCTGCAGGCGCACAACGCACCGGGCCGCCTGGCCATCTACCGCCGCGAACTGGAGCTGTTCCTCAAAGGCTCGGCCCTGCTGGGCGATCCAGTGGAGCGCGTGGAAATTCCGTACGAGGGAACCCACCTCTCTGCCCTCTATTACCCGGCCAAGGGGCTCCGGCCGGGCCAGCGGGCGCCGATTCTGGTGCAGCTCAACGGGCTGGACTCGACCAAGGAAATGAAGCACCTGGTCGGACTGCCTGCGTGGCTGGCCCACCGTGGCGTGTCCTCCCTGGTGGTGGATCAGCCAGGGACCGGCGAAGCCCTGCGCCTTCACGGACTGACCGCGCGGTACGACACCGAGCACTGGGCCAGCCGCGTGGTGGACTGGCTGGAGCAACACCCCGCCGTGGACCCGAAGCGCATCGGCTGCGAAGGTGTGTCCCTGGGGGGCTACTACTGCCCGCGCAGTGTGGCGATGGAGCCGCGCTTCGCCTGCGGCGTGGCCTGGGGCGCGAACCACGACTGGCGGGACGTGCAAGAACGCCGCTTGCAGAAAGAAGGCGACTTCCCGGTGCCGCACTACTGGGCCCACGTGTGCTGGGTATGGGGTGCCAAGGACATCGACGACTTCATGCGGATCGCGCAGAACGTGCACCTGGACGGCGTGGTCGAGAAGATCCGCGTGCCTTTCCTGGTCACGCACGGCGAGCGTGATTCGCAAATCCCGCTGAAGTGGGCGCACCGCACCTACGAGCAGCTGGTCAACAGCCCCCGGCGAGAACTCAAGGTGTTCACCGACCGCGAAGGCGGCTCGCAGCACGCGAGCTTTGACAACAGCATCAATGCGGGCCACTACATCGCGGATTGGGTGGCAGAAGTCCTGGGCGGACACACCGCCTGCAGGGCTTGAAGCCCCACCGCACCACTAACACCACAAAGGATCAAGAGATGAACATCATTGGACCCGACGCGCTGGTTTTTGGCGTGGACGATATCGCCGCCTGCGCGCAATACCTGACGGACTACGGGCTGACCCCGGTCGGGGTGACAGCACAGGGCGGGCGCTTCGAGGCACTGGACGGGACAGCCGTGGAGATACGCGCTCAGGACGACCCGGCGTTGCCGCCTTCGCTGGGCACAGCCAGCCTGCTGCGCGAAACCATCTACGGCGTAGCCGACGCGGCCACGCTCGATGCCATCGAGGCCGAACTGACCCGCGACCGCGTGGTGGTGCGCCAGGGCGACGTGCTGCGCACCACGGACGACCTGGGCTTTGCCCTCGCGTTCCAGGTCACCGTGCGCAAGCCGCTGTCGATGCCTGCCGAATCCGTCAACGCCCCCGGGGCCGCGCCGCAGCGGGCTCCCAACGCGCTGGGTCTGCCGCCAGACCTGGTGGCGCGACCCCGCTCGCTGTCGCATGTCGTGTACTTCGTTCCGGACGCGGCCAAGGCCGAGGCGTTTTATGCCCGCCTGGGTTTTGTCTGCACAGACCGGTTCACGGGCGTCGGCCCCTTCCTGCGCCCTGCGGGCACGCAAGACCACCACACGCTGTTCATGATCCAGACGCCCCCGTTCATGAAAGGCTGCGAGCACTTCACCTTCCACATGGGCGGCCCCACAGAGTTGCTGCTGGCTGGTACCCGCTTTGTGGAGAAGGGCTACCAGAGCTTCTGGGGCCCCGGGCGCCACCGGTTCGGCAGCAACTGGTTCTGGTACTTCAACTCGCCCCTGGGCTGCCATGTCGAATACGACGCAGACATGGACCAGCACGACAACACCTGGGCGCCGCGGGAGGTGCCGATGAGCGCCGATGCCTCGCAGCTGTTCCTGTTTCAGCACCGCGAGAAGTGGGCGCCCTCGGGCCCGCCGCCAGCGCAGGCGCACCATTGAGCTGGCACCATGAAGCTGTGCCACTGGAGCGACCTGCCCGACGGCGCATCGCGGGGCTTTGACCCCGCAGGCCACGGCCAGGACACGGTCATCGTCGTGCGGCAGGGCCTGCGTTTGCATGCCTATGCCAACGTCTGCCCCCACGATGGCGTCCCGATGGCATGGCGCAAGGACCGGTATCTGAACGCGGCCGGTGACCGCATCGTCTGTGCGGCCCATGGCGCACTGTTTGACATCGCCACCGGGGTGTGCACTCTGGGGCCGTGCCTGGGCGATGCGCTCACCCCCGTACCCCTGGTCCAGCAAGCCAATGGCGACGTCCATCTGGCGAACCCCAAAAAATGAACAAGGAGACAAACCCATGAGCCTATCTTCCCAACGCATCCTGGTTATTGGCGGCGGATTTTCCGGCATGGCAGCGGCCATTGAGCTGCGCAAGCAGGGCGCCCAGGTGGATCTGGTGGAGATCGACCCCGGCTGGCGCAGCTATGGCGCTGGCATCAGCCTGGGGGGCGCGACGCTGCGGGCGCTGCGGCGCCTGGGTGTTCTGGAGGCCTTTCTGGCCCAGGGCAACGCCTCGGACGGCGTGAACCTGCACCTCCCCCATGGCCCCCTGGTGGCCACGCTGCCCACGCCCCGCATTGCGGGCGACGATGTGCCGGGGGGCGGCGCCATCCTGCGCCCGGTGCTGGCCCGCATCCTGGCCGAGGCCACCCGCGCAGCGGGCGCCAATGTCCGTCTGGGCTGCACCTTCGCTGCCATCGACCAGCAGGCTGACGGGGTGCTGGTGACTTTCACCGACGGCCAGCGCCAGCGCTATGACCTGGTGATCGGCGCGGACGGGCTCTACTCCAAGGTGCGCGAAGCCGTGTTTGAAAACGCCCCACGGCCGCGCTACAGCGGCCAGGCGGTGTGGCGCGCCGTGCTGCCCCGGCCGCCAGAGATCGAGACGGCCACCATGTGGATGGGGCCCCAGATCAAACCCGGCGTGAACCCGGTCTCCAAGACCGAGATGTACCTCTTCGTCACCGAGCCGCGCCCCACCAACGACCATGTCGATCCAGCGACGTTTGTGGACGCCCTGCGCGCGCTGCTGGAGGGCTTTACTGCCCCCACGCTGCAGGCTATCCGCAGCCAGATGGGCCCGGACTCGCAGATCGTGTACCGCCCGCTGGAAGGGCTGCTCATGCCCCGACCCTGGTCCCGTGGGCGCGTGGTGCTGATCGGCGACACGGTGCACGCCACCACGCCCCACCTTGCATCGGGCGCCTGCATCGGCATCGAGGACGCGCTGGTACTGGCCGATGAACTGGCGCAGTCAGCGGGCGACGTGCCGGCTGCGTTGGCGGCCTTTGAAAGCCGCCGCTGGGAGCGCTGCCGCATGGTGGTGGAGAACTCGGCACGCCTGGGCGAGATCGAGATCGACGGGGGCGACAAGGAAGAGCACTCACGCATCATGCGGGAGTCCCTCATGGCGTTGGCCCAGCCCATCTGAAGCGAGGTCGCCATGATCACAACCAATTCGTTGCGGGGCCGCGTGGCCCTGATGGTGGGCCATTGCGCGGGCATGGTCGATCTGGTCGCGTTGCCGGTGTGGGTGGGCACGCTGATCTCGGTGTACCACTTCGACCCGCAGCAGGCGGGCCTGCTGGCTACCTTGTTTCTGGCCGGGGCGGTCGCGGCCAGCCTGGTGCTGGCGCCGTTCTTCCAGCTGCTGCGTGGGCGCAGCGTGGCTACCACAGGGTTTGCTGGCGCTGCCGTGGCATTTGCCGCAGCCTCCACCACGCAACAGTTTGCCTTGCTGGCCCTGTTGCACGGCGTTGCCGGGGTGGCTGCGGGCGCGGCCCTGAGCGTTACGCATGGCACCATCGCCCGCAGCCAGAACCCCCACCGCCTGTTCGCGCTGGTGGGCATGGCGCTGGGGGTGTTTGCCATCGTGTTCCTTGGCGGCACGCCGGTGCTGGTGGCGCAGCAGGGCGGGCCGGTGCTGTTCCAGGTGTTTGCCGGTGTCATGGCGGTGGGGGCGATGACTGCGGCAGTGGCGTTTCCCGCGCCTGACATAGCGGGTGGTGCGGAGCGTTCACGGACGCCTGCCACGCCTTTGCCTGCCGCCGTCTGGTGGGGCGTGACAGGCATCGCGGCCCTGGGATTGGTGCAGTCCATGACCTTCAGCTTTCTGGAGCGCGTGGGCAGCGACCGTGGTTATGGCCTGCAGGCGGTCACCGGGGTGCTCATTGCCCTGGGGGTGGTCAACCTCTTCCCTGCGGCCCTGGCGGCGGTGCTGGAAAAGCGCTGGGCAGCCCGCAACGTGCTGCTGGCGGGACCTGCGCTGCAGGCTTTGCTGGTGGTGGTGATCATGAACTTGCCCATGTTTGCACCCTATGCGGCGGCCGCCGCCGTGTTTGCGGCCGTGATGATCTTCACGCACACCTTTGCCTTTGGCGTGCTGGCGCGGCTGGACCCCAGTGGCCGTGCGCTGGCCGCGACTCCTGCCATGCTGATGTTTGGTGCGGCCATTGGGCCCATCCTCGGTGGCACGCTGGTCAAGGCCTGGGGCTATGGCAGCTTGGGGGTGGCCGCCTTGGTGATCGATGCAGTGGCGGTCTATGCATTTGCACGCATTCATCGTGCTCCGGGTACTGCAGTCGCAGTGAAAGGCATGGCATGAGCACGCCTTTTGCCTCAGTGCAGACCCAGCAGGCTCGGCTCAGCCGCCGCGCCTGTCTGGTGGCGGCGGCAGCAGGCATGGCTGCGCCGTGGGGCCGCGCGCAGTCGGGGCGGCACGTCACCTTCATCGTGCCCCAGCCTGCGGGCAACCCCAGCGACGTGTTCGCCCGCAAGCTGCAGACAGTGATGCAGCGCGAACTGGGTCAGACCATCGTCATCGAGAACCTGCCGGGCGCTGGGGGCTCCATCGGTGTGCAGCGAATGCTGAACGCGCCAGCCGATGGTGCAACGCTGGTCGTTGCGTCGCAGACCGAGCCCATCCTCACGCCCTTGTCTCTGGCCAGCGCGCGGTACAAGCCCGAGCAGATGCGTGCCATCGGCACGCTGGGGCGGACCAGCTACGTGCTGGCAGGCCGGACCGACATGCCCGCCACCACCCATGCACAGTTGCTGGATATTGCGCGGCAAGCGGCGGCCGCTGGCAAGCCGCTGACCTTTGGGCACATCGGTCAAGGTTCGATGATCCACCTGATGGGGACACAGTGGGCGCGCCTGTGTGGCGTGCCGCTGGTGCATGTGCCGTACCGCGGTGTGCCA
This sequence comes from Acidovorax sp. 59, assembly GCF_002754175.1. Classification (NCBI taxonomy): domain Bacteria; kingdom Pseudomonadati; phylum Pseudomonadota; class Betaproteobacteria; order Burkholderiales; family Comamonadaceae; genus Acidovorax; species Acidovorax sp. 59. The sequence goes on from NZ_PEET01000001.1 coordinate 62,674, forward strand.
CCGGTCGTGCAAGACCTCATGGGCAATCAGATCGATCTGTCCTTTGTGCCGCTGGGCGGCGCGTCGCTGAACATGCTGGAGACGGGCAAGCTGCGCGCCTTCGGCAGCACCGCCGCCAATGCGCCTGCGCTGCTGCCGCACGTCGCGCCATTGAGCCAGCAGTCTGCGGCGCTCAAGGGCTTTGAATACACCGCCTGGGGCGCGCTGCTGGTGGCGCGCAATACCCCCGACGCGGCGGTGCGTCGCCTGCACCAGGCCTTTGGTGTGGCCCTGCGCGACACCGAGGTCCAGAGCTTTCTGCGCGCCAATGGCACCGAGCCCCAGGAGCCTCTGTCACTGGCCGCCCTGGACCACTTCTACCAATCCGAAATCCAGATACACCAGGCCCTCGCCCGAACCGTTGGCGTGGTGCCTGAGTGAGCTTTGTACCCCTGCCATGACCAAACCCCAACGCCGCTTTGTGGACCTTTCCATCTACCTGGAAAACGATGTCCTCTCCGACCCGCCCCCCCTGGCGCCCAAGATCACGTACCAGAAGCACGCCGACACGCTGCCCGAGTTCATGGCCATGATCCCGGGCACCCGGCCTGAGGACTACCCGGATGGCGAAGCAGCTGCCGCCGAATGGGTGACGCTGACCACGCACAACGGCACGCACCTCGATGCGCCGTGGCACTTCCACTCCACGCAGGACGCGAAGAACGGCGGAGCCCGCCCCTCCATCACGATTGACGAAGTGCCGCTGGAATGGTGCTTTCAGCCGGGTGTGAAGCTGGACTTCCGCCACCTGCCCGATGGCTATGTGGCCACCGCTGCCGATGTGCAGGCCGAGCTGGCCCGCATCGGCCACACACTGCAGCCGCTCGACATCGTGGTGGTCAACACCCGCGCGGGCTCGCGCTACGGGCACAAGGACTACCTGGGCGCTGGTTGCGGCATGGGCTACGAGGCCACCATGTACCTGCTGGAACGCGGTGTGCGCCTCACGGGCACCGACGCCTGGAGCTGGGACGCACCGTTTTCATACACCGCCCAGCGCGTGGCGGAAACCGGCAACAAGGCCCTGATCTGGGAGGGCCACAAGGCGGGCCGCGACATCGGCTACTGCCACCTGGAAAAGCTGCACAACCTGGAGGCGCTGCCACCGACGGGTTTCACCATCAGCTGCTTCCCCCACAAGATCCGCGGCGCCTCAGCAGGCTGGACGCGCGCGGTCGCCATTTTTGAAGATTGAGTCAGGAGTTCGTTCATGGGTTTTCCATCCATCCACCGCGTGGTTACCGGTCACAACGCGCAAGGTCGGGCCATCATTGCCAGCGATGGGCCGTTGCCCACGGTGGTCGAGATCGCCGCCATCCCAGGCACCGTGTTCCACGAAGTGTGGAGCACCTCCGAATCGCCCGCGGTCGTGGACAACGGCCCGGACCCGACGCTCGGCCCGCTGGTGCTGCCGCCCCCGCAGGGTGGAACGCGCTTCCGGTTTGTGGACATCCCGCCGGACACGCCGGAGTTTCTGGCCTACGGTGCCGAACGCATGCACGACGCCTTCCGCCAGGTGGGCGACGCTGCGGCGTCTACGGTGAAGGCCGACTCCCCCCACCCGCTGATGCACCGCACCGAATCGGTGGACTACGGTGTGGTGATCGAAGGCGAACTGACGCTGATCCTGGATGAGGGCGAAGTGCAGCTGTGCCCTGGCAGTGTGGTGGTGCAGCGGGGCACCAACCACGCCTGGGCCAACCGCTCGGGCGCGCCGTGCCGCATGCTGTTTGTGCTGGTGGACGGGCGCTTTGATGAGTCAGTGGCCGCACCTGCCAAGGAGCAGCCATGAGCACGCGCCGTCAATGGCTGGGCGCTGCAGCGTCCGCAGCGCTGACGCCCTGGGCGTGGGCGCAGGCCCCGTATCCCGCGCGCCCTTTGAGCTGGGTGGTACCTTACCCGGCCGGGGGCTTTGGCGACGCGATGTCGCGCCTGCTGGTGCAGAAGCTGGGAGAGCGCATGCAGCAAGCCGTGGTCGTGGAAAACAAGCCCGGAGGTGCCGCGCAACTGGCGGCCCAATACGTCAAGCAGCAACCCGCCGACGGCCACACCTTGCTGTACGCAGACATCGGCCCGCTGGCCATGTACCCAGCGCTGTACGCCAAGCTGAGCTTCAGCCCTCTCAAGGACTTTGCCCCCCTGACGCGCTTGTTCAAGTCGCCGCTGGTCGTGGTCGTGCCTGCGGGCAGTCCGTTCCAGACTCTGGCCGACCTGCTGCGCGCGGCGGCTGCGGGTGATGGGCTCAACTATGGCTCGTACGGGCAGGGCAGCCAGCCCCATGTGTGGACCGAGCAGCTGCGCATCAAGACGCGTTCGCGCATGACCCATGTGCCCTATCAGGGCGCAGCGCCCGCGCTGCAGGACCTGATGGCCGGGCGCCTGGATTTCATGTGCGATGTGGTGGCATCGAGCCTGCCGCTGGTGCGCGAAGGCAAGCTGCGGGCGCTGGTCAGCGTGGGCAGCGAACAGCGCCTGCAGGTGCTGCCCCAGGTGCCCACGCTGACCGAAGCCGGGCATGCGGACCTCGACACTCCGGGCTGGAACGGTGTGATGGTGCGCGCGGGCACGCCAGCGCCGGTGGTCGAAGTGCTGCACAAGGCGGTGGTGGCCGCGCTGGAGTCGCCCGAGGTGCTGGGCCGCTACCGGCCGCTGGGCCTGGAGCCTGCACCGCTGGCGCCCGCTGCATTTGGCGAGTTCATCCAGAGCGAATCGCAGCGATGGGGCTTGGCCATTCGCCAAGCCGGGATCAAGGTCGAATGAGTCTCTTTGATCTGCAGGGTCGCACCGCCCTGGTTACGGGGGCCACCCAGGGCCTGGGTCTGGCGATTGCGCGCACCCTGGCCGAGCAGGGCGCCCGGGTGGTGGTCTCTGACCGCGATGCGCTGGCCTGTGAGCAGGTCGCTGCGTCGTTGCCCAACGCCATCGGTATCGCTGCCGACATGGCGGTGCCTGCGGCCATCGCTGCGCTGGTGGAGCGCGCCGGGCCGCTGGACATCCTTGTCTGCAATGCCGGTATCCAGGGGCCTGCGGGGCCTTTGGCCAATGCCAGCGATGCAGACTGGCAGCAGGTGTTTGACATCAACCTGTGCGCCGCAGCGCGGCTGTGTGCCTTGGTGCTGCCTGGCATGGCAGCGCGGGGCGGCGGCAGCGCGGTGCTCATCTCCAGCATCGCGGGCCTGCGCGGCAACCGGTCGATGGGCCTGTACGGGCTGACCAAGGCGGCGCTGGCCCAGTTGGCGCGCAACCTGGCTGTGGAATGGGGGCCCATGGGCGTACGGGTCAACGCCGTATCGCCCGGCCTCATCCGCACGCCGCTGGCTGAGCGGCTCATGGCCGACGACGCCTTCATGGCGCGGCGCATCCAGGCCACGCCGCTGCGGCGCGCCGGAGAACCCGAGGAAGTGGCTGGCGTGGTCGCCATGCTGGCCAGCCCCGCCGGGGCCTTTGTGACCGGACACAACCTGGTGGTCGACGGCGGCACCACCATCAGCGATGGGAGTTGAAACCATGCACGGCATACTGAACCGAAGAACCCTGCTGGCCAGTGCCTTGGCGCTGCCCATGAGTACCTGGGCAGCCACCTGGCCCTCACGGCCGTTGCGCATCGTCCTGCCGTTCGCGGCCGGAGGCAGTTCGGACCTGGTGGCCCGCCTGCTGGCCGACAAGCTGGGCCTGGCCCTGGGCAGCCCGGTGGTGGTGGAGTCGCGCGCGGGTGCCAACGGCATCATTGCCTCGGAGTCCGTAGCCCGCAGCACCGACGGGCATTCGCTGCTGTGGGTCAGCGCCGCTCACGCCATCAACGGCAGCCTTTACCCCCGGCTGCCGTATGACACGCAGCGCGACTTTGCCCCCGTAGCCCTGGTGGCCAGCCCCGGGCCCATGGTGATTGCCGTGCCTGCAGACCTGCCGGTGCGCAGTCTTTCCGACCTCATGGACCTTGCCCGGCGAAAGCCTGGGCAGGTCAGCTACGCATCGGCCGGGGTCGGCAATGTGCTGCACCTGGCGGGCGAGATGCTGGCGCAGCAGGCCGGAGTGCAGTTGCTGCACGTGCCCTACAAAGGCGCTGCGCCCGCCCTCAATGATCTGGCGGCCGGGCAGGTGAACCTCATGTTCAACAGCGCCCTGGCCGTGGCCCCCATGGTCAAGGACGGGCGCATTCGCCTGCTGGCGCAGACCGGCGCGCAGCGCTCGCCTGCCTTGCCCTCCGATCTGCCCACCGTGGCCGAAACGCCGGGCCTGGCGGGCTTTCAGGTCACGGGCTGGTTTGGCTTGTTGGCGCCTGCAGCCCTTCCCACCGAGGCCATCGCGCGGCTCAATGCCGAATGCGTTCGCATCCTGGCCCAGCCCGAGCAGCGCGAAAAGCTGGCCCTGCTGGGCAGTGCCGATGCCCCCACCCAGAGTGCACGCGAGTTCGGCGCATTTCTGACGGCAGAGACCGACCGCTATGCCCGCGTGATCCGGGCGGTGGGGCTGCGACTGGAAACACCTTCTTCCTGATAGGACTGGCGATGCGATTTGCAACTCTGAAAGACGGTAGCCTGGACGGCCGCCTGGTACTGGTTTCATCCAACGGTGTGCAGGCCGTCGATGCCGCTCCGCTAGCCGCGAGCCTGCTGGAGGCCTTGCAGAACTGGGACACTGTGGAACCCGCTTTGCGTGAGCGCACGGCAGCGCTGGAAGCGGGCAGGGCACCTGGCATCTTCGCGTTTGACCCTGCGGCCTGCAGCGCCCCCTTGCCGCGCAGCCCGCAGTGGCTCGATGCATCGGCTTTCCTCAACCATGGCCGCTTGATGGAGCGCGCTTTCAACACGCCACCCATTCCGCATTTCGACACCATCCCGGTCATGTACCAGGGCGCGAGCGACGACTTTCTGAACCCGCACGACGACGTACCGATGGCCAGCGAGGCCGATGGCATCGATTTCGAAGGTGAGTTCGGCGTCGTCTGTGGCCCGGTGCCCATGGGCGTGACGCCTGAAGCAGCATTGAATTGCGTCCGCCTGGTGGTGCAGATCAACGACTGGAGCCTGCGCGCGTTGGGCCCGCACGAAATGAAGACGGGCTTTGGTTTCTTGCAAGCCAAGCCTTCCACCAGCTTTGCACCGCTGGCAGTCACCCCCGACGAGCTGGGCGATGCCTGGCAGGACGGGCGGGTGCATCTGCGGCTGCATGTGGATTCCAACGGCCAATGGTTTGGTCACCCCCATGGCGGCGAAATGAATTTCAGCTTTGGCCAGCTCATTGCCCACGCCGCCCGCACACGGCGGCTCACGGCAGGCACCATCATCGGTTCGGGAACCGTGTCCAACCAGGCCCGCGATGCAGGCTCCGCCTGCCTGGCTGAGCGGCGTGTGATCGAGATCCTGGACGAGGGCGCTGCCAAGACGCCCTTCATGCGCTACGGCGACAGCGTGCGCATGCAGGCGCGTTGGCCCGATGGCCGTGAGGGGCCTTTTGGTGTGGTGCACCAGCGTGTGGTGGCTGCAGGCACGGGGGCACGCTGATGCATGTGATTGTTACCGGTGCTGGCGGGTTCATTGGTGCCGCCCTGGCCGAGCGGTTGCAGTCCGCCCCACTCGTGCCCGGTACGCCCTTGCGATTGACGCTGGTGGACCGCGTCGGGCCTGCTGCGCCTTGCGCGCCGGGCGTGCAATGGCACGTCGGTAGCTTTGCCGACCGCGCACTGTTCGAAGCCTTGGAGGACCATCCGCCCGACTGCGTATTCCACCTGGCCAGTGTCCCGGGATCGCTGGCCGAGCGTGAGCCTGCGCTGGGTGTGCAGGCCAATTTGCTGGATACCGTGGACTTGTGCGAAGGGCTGGCGCGCCCGGTGCGCGCAGGGCGGGCGCCCGTCCCGCGGCTGGTGTTTGCCAGCTCGGTGGCGGTGTATGGCGCGCTGGGCGCCCAGGCGGTCGATGAGCGCCAGTGGCCGCAGCCCACGCTCAGCTACGGGGTGCACAAGTGGATGGCGGAATTGCTGGTGGCGGACTACAGCCGGCGTGGCGATATCGATGGTCGCAGCCTGCGGCTGCCCGGCATCGTGGCGCGGCCCCCGGCAGAAACAGGCCATGGCTCCGCATTCATGAGCCAGATCTTCCATGCGCTGCGGGCGCGGCAGGAGTACACCTGCCCCGTGTCGGCGCAAGCCACGGCATGGTGGATGTCGCTGGGGTGCTGCCTGGATAACCTGGTGCATGCCGCACGCTTGCCCGCAGAGGGCATGCCGGCCGAACGGTGCTGGCAACCCCCGGTGCTGCGCGCGTCGGTGGAAGAGGTCGTGCAGACCATTGCCCGCGCGGTGCATGCCGATCCGGCCGAGTGGATTCGGTATGCGCCCGACGCCCATATCGAGACGCTGTTCGGCCGCCTGCCCGCCTTGCACACCCCCCGTGCGGAGGCTGCCGGTTTTCAGAACGACGGCTCGCTGCAGTCCCTGGTCGCACGCGTGTTGGGCGGGCTGCAGGGCGACGGTGGAGTGAAGTAGGGGGCGGCAAAAAGAGCGCGCCACGGGACGCGCTGCGGGGCAGGCGCCGGACTGGTGGGCGGCGCCGCGTGCTGCAGCGCTCCCGTGACGCGTCGAGCCCTCAGCCGATGCGGGCGTCGGCCTGGGGTGCGTTCAAGGCGTCTCGACCGCGAAGTCCAAGCCCGCATTCGCTTGCAGGCGAGCGATGAGCCGGTCGCCCATCGCCGGTGCCGTGGTCCAGATGCCGCCTGGGGTTTCCGTGGCTTCCTGCAGCAGGCATACCGCCGCTTCGGTGATCATCTTGGAGGTGGAGCCGTAGCCCGGGTCGCGGTCGCCCTTCACGCCCACGCGCAGGGTGTGGCCTGCGTCGTCGGTGCCCAAAAACATCACATCGTAAAAGCCGTTCTCGCGTTCCTCGCGCGAAGGGCCTTCGCCCGGCTTGGGGCCCTTGTCCGAACCCAGCGACTTGTCGCCCGCCACTGCGTTGGCGATGGCCTCGCCCTTTTCGCCGGGGCCGGTGATGAGCATTTCGTCGTAGACAAAGTCGGTGCCGTAGGCGTGCTGCAGCAGGAAGTTGGAGCGGTGCACGTTGCGCGTGTTGATGGCCGCCATCACGAACGGCGCGACCCAGACGCCATCGCCCAAAGCCTCGTCCACCATGGGCTTGTTGCCCGAGGGCTGGCGCGGGCCTTCAAACCCGGGGGTGAGCGAGAAGGGGTTTTTCAGCAGGTCCAGCACACCGGGCTGGGTGGCAGCGGCCGCCATGGTGGCCTTGAGGCTCGCGGCGGTGCCGCCCGAGAAGGTGCCCTTCATCTTGCGCACCCGGCCGCGCACGCGGGGGGCGGGGTGGCCGAACCGATGGCGGAATTCCTTTTGCAGCAGGAACACGCCCAGGTCGAACGGAATGGAGTCGAACCCGCACGAGAACACGATGCGCGCGCCGCTGGCCTTGGCGGCGGCTTCATGCGCGTCGATCATCTGGCGCATCCAGGCGGGCTCGCCACACAGGTCCACATAGTCCACCCCGGCCTTGGCGCAGGCGGCCACCAGTTCGTTGCCATACAGCTGGTAGGGGCCTACGGTGGTCAGCACCAGGCGCGTGGCGTCCATCAGCGCCTGCAGGCTGGCGGGGTCGCTGGTGTCGGTTACGACCAGTGGGGTGTCGGCGGGGGCGCCCACTTCGTCGCGCACGGCGGCGAGTTTGTCGGCATTGCGGCCCCCCATGGCCCAGCGCAGGCCGCTGCCGGCGGGGTAGCGTTGCAGCAGATATTCGACCACCAGGCGGCCGGTGAAGCCGGTGGCGCCGTGGACGACGAGGTCAAAAGGTTTGGTCATGGTGGGGGCTCCGTCCGTCAGAAGTACAAGGTCCGGGGGCAGGCAGAAGTTGCCTTGCCCGGAGAGGCCGCCATTCTCTGTGGCCGTGCCTGCTGCCTCTGTCGCGCAGGTGCGTGGCGAGGGCCGCGTAGGGCCTGAACAACGGCTTGCACCGAATTTTTTGAGAAAAAGTACCGTAAAACGATACCGGATAGCCTGCGGGTGGCCACTGTTACGGTTCAATGCAGACACGCAAGTTACGTCTGGGCACCATTCGTTCCGTGTTCAACCAACGCCCTTCAGGGCACCACAGCAATGTCTTCTTCTCCCATCGTTGTTCAACGTGACACCAAGGCCTGGCAGCTGCAGGTGTGGGTCTCGTTCGGCATCGCGGTTTTTCTGTGCGCCGTGGGTCTGGCGTGGCTGCCGGGCGAGCAGCTGGAGCAGGCGTTCATGGTGATGGGCTATGTGTTCTGCCTCTCGGCCGCGTTTGTGCTGGCCAAGTTTGTGCGGGACAACGAAAGCGCTTCGCGCCGTGGCGGTGGTGACACCCCCATGTGGAAGCTGGTGGTGTGGGGTGGCTTTGCGGTGGCTATGGGCCTCACGGGCTGGGGCCTGCTGAGCATGGACATCAACGTGACCTACAAGGCGTTTCTGGGCGTGAGCTGGCTGTACCTGATCACCACCGCCTTCACGCTGGCCAAGATGCTGCGCGACCGCCATGAGGCCGACCTGCTCGAAGCCCGCCTGCAAGGCCGCCGCGAAGCCGCCCAGGCCGCTGCCCAGAACAGCAGCGTGAACTGAGCGCACCCGGTGTGCACAGGCGGCAACCCGCCGCCCTTCTGGATGAATTTCTGTCTGGTCTTTCGACCCGGTCTGTCCCGCACCTGGGTGTGTGGGCGGGCCGTACCCTGAGGAGTGAATGATGATGAATGCCATGTTTTCTTCGTGGGGCTCTGCCGCTCGCCTGCCCCGCGCTCTGCTGGCCGCTGGTGTGGTGTGTGCGGCCCTGGTGGCTGCTGCGCCGGCCCGGGCGCAGAGCGAGGCTTCTGCCGCGCTGTCGATGTTGCCCGTGGCCTCGGTGGTGGGCACGGCGTCGGTGGCCTCGGCGGCCGCCGGTGCGGTGGTGACGGTGCCGGCGGCGTTGTCGGTGGGCGGCGCGGTGCTGACGGTGCGGGCGGTGGAGGCCTCGGCCGTGGGCACGGTGTACCTGCTGGAGCGTGCCTCGGATGGTGCGCAGGTCAGTGTGGAGGTGGTCGGCCGTGGTGTGGCGGGCTCGGCCTATGCCGTGGGCACCGTGGTCACCTGCAGCGTGATCGGCACGGGCGTGATCCTGTCAGCGGCGGGCGAGGCGATTGCCTTCATACCCAATGCCATCGGCCGTGCGCTGCTGCACAACGAGCGCCTGTGAGGAGCAGCACGATGGTGAAAGCCCTGAACCTTGGCCGCGACCCCGCGCAGCGCATCCCAGCCGTGGTGGGCATGGTGTTCTTCGCAGGGGCAGTGCTGCTGGCCGCCACGCCGGCCCACGCGGGCCGCTCGTGCGAGTCGCGCAAGCCCGTGCCCCCGCAGGTGATCGAGCGCGGCATGAAGCTGGCCGAACAAACCTCGGTAGCGCTGGATGCCGAGCACACCAAGTCGGGCGCACAGGTGGTGGTGCTGGCCCGTGCGGGGCAGGACCTCTCCAAATACGGTCTGCGCTATTCGCACTTGGGCTGGGCATACAAGACGGCCGAAGGCCCGTGGCGCGTGGCGCACAAGCTCAACGAATGTGGCACGGCGGTGGGCCACCTGTACCGCCAGGGCCTGGGTGAATTCTTTCTGGACGACCTGTGGCGCTACGAGGCCGTATACGCCGTGCCCACGCCCGAGGTGCAGCAGCGCCTGCTGGCCGTGTTGCAGGACAAGGGCCGCACCAAGACGCTGCAGCACCCGCCCTACAGCATGGTCAGCTACGCGTGGGGCCGCAAATACCAGCAGTCCAACCAGTGGGCGCTGGAGACCCTGGCGATGGCCATGGAGCCCAGCACCGTGCGCTCGCGCGACCAGGCGCAGGCCTGGCTGCAGTTCAAGGGCTACGAGCCCACCACGCTCAGGCTGGGCCCGCTCACGCGCATGGGCGGACGGGTGGGGTCGGCCAACATTGCGTTTGACGACCATCCGAACGAAAAACGGTTCTCGGACCGCATCGAGACCGTGACCGTCGATTCAGTCCTGGCCTGGATGCAGCGTACGCAGCTGGCAGCCGCCCCCGTGGTGCTGGCGATCAAAAATTGAATCAAAATGCCAGCAGGCGCAATCAATACATGCGCTGGCAGCTATAAAAAGAAGAGCATTTTCCGGTGCGCTGCAGGGTGCACCTAACCCCGGCGCCCGGCGCCACCGAGGAGAAGAACATGAGCAAGTCCCTGAGACTGTCCGAGAAATGGTTCCGCCGTGGCCTGTGGCTGGTGGCGCTGGTGTTTGCCAGTTTCCTCATCGGGCTGGGTGGCACCATCGTGGGCGATCTGCCCAAGGTTGAAACCCCGCTGCGGGTGGACGACTTTCTGGACAAAGCCGCAGCCGACAAGCTGCGTGCCGAGGTCAAAACGGCGCGCCAGGCCGAACAGGACGCGCAGACCGTGCTGGAGCAGGCCCAGCTGCAGCGCAGCAAGGTGCGCAGCGAGGTGCAGGCCGAGCGAGAGAGCTTCAACAACTGGCTGTCCACGCGTAGCGCCACGCAGCGGGCCGACCAGGACCCCGAAGTGATCGCGCGCACCCAGGCGCTCGACGCCCTCAAGCTGGTGGAGCGCAAGGCCCAGCAGGCGGTGGAGACGCAGCAGCAGGCCGCCCTTGATGCCCGCCAGGCGGCAGCCGCCCGGCAGGAGCAGCTCAACCAGATGGAGTCCGACGGCTACGTGAAGCTCGGGGCCGAGCGCCGCAAGGTCGAGCTGCGCGTGTTCCTGTACCGCCTGGCCCTCACGCTGCCGCTGCTGGCCGCCGCCGGCTGGCTGTTCGTCAAGAAGCGCAAGAGCACCTACTGGCCGTTTGTGTGGGGCTTTATCTTCTTTGCGCTGTTTGCCTTCTTTGTGGAGCTGGTGCCCTACCTGCCGAGCTACGGCGGTTACGTGCGCTACGTGGTGGGCATTGCCGTGACGGCTGTGGTGGGGCGCTATGCGATCCAGGCGCTCAACCGCTATCTGGAACGCCAGAAGCTGGCCGAGGCCCTGCCCGACCAGGAGCGCCGCAAGGAGCTGAGTTACGACGTGGCTCTGGCCCGCCTGGCCAAGAGCGTGTGCCCCGGCTGCGAGCGGCCCGTGGACCTGAAAAACGAGAAGATCGATTTTTGTCCGCACTGCGGCATCGGCCTGTTCGACCACTGCGGCCACTGCAGCACCCGCAAGAGCGCGTTTGCGCGGTTCTGCCATGCCTGCGGCACTGGGGCGGGCGTGAAACTGGCGCAAGAGTGAGGCAGGCCGCGCTGCGGCCCAGGCGGGCCTAGCCCACCATCACCCGGTTGCGCCCCTCGGCCTTCGCGCGGTACAGGGCCGTGTCGGCGGCCAGCAGCAGGGTGTCCATGTCGGCATCCGCGCCCAGAGTGGCGCTGTGCACCAGGCCGATGCTGACGGTGGCCCGCTGGGGGCCGCCCTGCGTCGCATCCAGTGCCTGCCGCTCCACGGCGCTGCGCACCCTTTCTGCAATGGCCTGGGCCTCGGTGGGGGACACGCCGGGCAGCACGGCGGCAAACTCTTCGCCCCCCATGCGGCCCAGAACGTCGTCGGCGCGCAGCGCGCGCAGCATGGTCTGGGCAATGCTGACCAGCAGTCGGTCGCCCGCGCCGTGTCCGTGCTGGTCGTTCACCTGTTTGAAGTGGTCCACGTCCACCATCATCACCGCCAGCCCGGTGGATTCGCGCTGGTAGCGCTCCAGCAGGCGATCGCCCTGTTTGAGCAGTGCGCGGCGGGCCAGCACGCCCGTCAGGTCGTCGTGGCGCACGGCATGGTGCAGGCGGCGCAGGGCCTCGGCGCGTGCCGCGCTGGCACAGGCCACGGCCAGGGGGCCCAGGGCCAGCAGCGTGACGCCCACACGCAGAGAGAACACATCGCCCGCATGGGCTGGCGTGAAATTGAGCACACCCGTGGCCACACCCGCCATGGTCCACAGGCACACCACCAGCGACAGCAGGCTGGAGGTGAAGGCGCTGTAGCTCAGCGCACACCACAGCAGCCCAGGCACCACAAAAGCCAGCATGCCGGGCCCGCCGATGAGCGTGCGGATGCCCTCGGCCAGCACCAACGAACTGACGGGTGCGACGCGCCAGAACAGGGGGGTATCCTGGGTGTGCGAGGGCGGATCTGCCGCGCGCGGCGCAGCCAGCACCACGGGCACGATGAGCATGTAGTTCATCAGTTCGGTGCTGAACCACAGCGACAGCAGGTCCGTCCACGGGGAGTCGAAATACACCGGTGCCGCGCCGCAGCCTGCCAGCGCACCCACCGCGCTGGCCGCCAGTGCCGCCAGCAGCAGGTACAGCGCCGCCACCGTGCGCTGCAGCCGCAGGATGGGCTCGTCCAGCCCCCGCAGCACCAGCCAGCCGGCGGTGGCGCCCAGCAGGTTGGCGGCGTTGAGCCACAAGGCCATGCCCCAGGCACTGCCGGTAGCCAGGTCGGCCGCTACATAGCCCACTGCCGCCGCCACCCAGGCGGGTGGCCGTGCCAGGTGGGGGTAGCGCACCAGCAGCCCCAGCAGCAGTGCATTGGCAGGCCAGAACGCCGACAAAAAGCCGATGGGACGCGCAAAGATGCCCACCAGGCAGGCGGTGAAGATCAACAGCGCCAGGGCGGCCCAGGCCACGGGCGGGGGAACGGTCCGGGCGGGAGCAAAGAGGCGGGGCAGGGTGGGCGGCATGTCGGCAGCGAAGGCGTGCGGGCCCCGATTGTCCCCGGTGTCAGGGCATGCCCAACAGCAGGGCCACCAATTCGCCCGTGCTGGTGGCCCCCAGCTTGCGCATGATCCGCCCCCGGTGGGCCTCCACCGTGCGGTGGCTGATGTGGAGGTGGCGGGCAATCTGCTTGCTGGTGGCACCGGTGACGATGTGCTGCGCCACCTCGCGCTCGCGCACCGTGAGCGGGGTGCTGACCACCCGGCGGTGCGAGATGTCTTCAAACATCCACACCGCGCGCGCAAACGGTTGGGCGCGGTCCAGCGCGCGGCCCACCACATGGCACCAGAATAGCGTGCCGTCCCGGCGGCGCATCACTCGCTCGTCGCTGTAGCTGCCGGTGTCCATCATGGCGGGCAGGCCCAGGTTGCCGGTGTGGGTGAATTCGTCCAGCGACGGATACAGCGGCGCCAGCGGCTGGTCCAGCAGCTCGGCCTGTTCGTAGCCAAACATGCGGGCAAAGGCGTCGTTGCAGATCTCGATGCAGCGCTCGCGCGTCACGCACATGCCGACGGGGGCCAGGTTGAAGGCCAGTTCCAGCGCTTCATTCAGAGGGGGCAATGATGCGGGTGGGACGATGGTCATGGGGCGGATTTTGCAGCAGCCCCGCCAGGCTGAGCGGGCCACCCTGGCGGGGCCGATCGATCAGCGCCGACGCCACCGCTTCTTCCACTGCCGCTGGATCACCCGCGCCACGCGCCAGGCCCACGAGGCGCGGGCACGTTCCAGCACGGCATGCTTGAGCTGCATCCAGTGCGCGTGGGTCCAGGCAAACCAGCGCAATTGCATGAGCGCAGGCTGCGTGAGGGTGAACAGCCGCGCCACCACCGCCGTGCCCACCACCTTGGCCAGCACGATGACGAGCATGCCCAGCACCACATGCCCGCGCCCGATGGCCCAGAGCGCCAGCAGCTTGATCGGCAGCAGCAAGGCCGTAGGCAACGCAAACAAAGCCACCGCAGCCCAGGGCGGCAGGGAGCGCACCCAGCCTTCGATCCAGCGCAGCCCCGGCCAGCGGCCGATGCGCGCCAGCAGGCGCTGCAGAGGCTCCCAGCCCCATTCCTCGAACAGGATCAGCAGCGCCAGCAGGCCGCTGCCCAGGCCCGTGAGGGCCCGCAGAGGCCAGTGCAGCAGGTGACGCAGGAGTTTTGGAATGATTTGGGCCCGATGCGCTAGTGGATCATGCCTGAGGTGCTATGTAAAACATAGCATTCTGGCGGGAGGCATCTCCGCAGCTCACACGCCGCGCGCCCGGTCGGCCTTGAACTGCGCGCGGAACTGGGCGAAGGTGCCGGCCTCCAGCGACTCGCGCACCTCGCGCATCAGGTTCAGGTAGTAGTGCAGGTTGTGCACAGTGGTGAGCATGGGGCCCAGCATCTCGCCGCAGCGGTCCAGGTGGTGCAGGTAGGCACGTGAGAAGCCTTCACGTCCGCCATCGTCCCACGACACGCCCGAGCTGCCTGCGCAGGCGTAGCAGGTGCAGCTGGTGTCCATGGGCTTGTGGTCGGCCTTGTGGCGTGCGTTGCGGATCTTCAGGTCGCCAAAACGCGTGAACATCGTGCCGTTGCGCGCGTTGCGCGTGGGCATCACGCAGTCGAACATGTCCACACCGTCGGCCACGCCCTGCACCAGGTCTTCGGGCGTGCCCACGCCCATCAGGTAGCGGGGCTTGTGCGCGGGCAGGCGGTGGGGCGTGTGGGCCATGATGTCCAGCATCTCGTCCTTGGGCTCGCCCACGCTCACACCACCCACGGCGTAGCCGGGGAAGTCCATCTCGACCAGGCGCTCCAGAGACTCCTGGCGCAGGTTCTTGAACATGCCACCCTGCACGATGCCAAAGAGGGCGTTCGGATTGTTCAGGCGGTGGAATTCGTCCTGGCTGCGTCTTGCCCAGCGCAGGCTCATTTCCATGCTCTTGCGCGCCTCGGCCTCGGTGGTCTTGTGGCCCTTGGTCTCGTACGGCGTGCACTCGTCGAGCTGCATCACGATGTCGGAGTTGAGCGTGGTCTGGATCTGCATGCTCACCTCGGGCGACATGAAGAGCTTGTCGCCATTCACGGGGCTGGCAAAGGTCACGCCCTCTTCGGTGATCTTGCGCATGGCGCCCAGGCTCCAGACCTGGAAACCGCCGGAGTCGGTGAGGATGGGCTTGTCCCACTTCTCAAAGCCGTGCAGGCCGCCAAAGCTCTGCATCACATCGAGGCCCGGGCGCATCCACAGGTGGAAGGTGTTGCCCAGGATGATCTGTGCGCCCATGTCGTGCAGGCTGCGCGGCATCACGCCCTTGACGGTGCCATAGGTGCCCACGGGCATGAAGATGGGGGTTTGCACCACGCCATGGTTGAGCGTGAGCTGGCCACGGCGTGCGTGGCTGGAGGGGTCGGTTTTGAGGAGGTCGAACTGCAGCATGATGGGGCGCATTGTCCCAGACGGGCCGGGCTGACCTGCCGCAAGGGATTGGACTGGCGCTGGCCGATGGCGTCGCTACACTGGTCTGTACTCACTCAAGGAGAACCCCATGCTCAAGATCCTCATCGCCGTGGACGGCTCCGAACTCTCCCTGGATGGCGTGCACCACGCGCTGGCGCTGGTGCGCCAGGGGCTCCAGGCCACGATGGTGCTGGCCAACGTGCAGGAGCCCGCCACGCTGTACGAACTGGTGACCACCCGTGACCCCGACCTGATCGCCGCCGCCAGCCTGGAGGCGGGCCAGCATTTGATGGCGCCAGCACGCGCGCTGCTCGATGCCGCCGGGGTGGCCTACGAAACCGATGTGGGGGTGGGCGATGTGGCGCACACGCTGGTGGACATGATCGAGCGCTCGGGCTGCGACATGGTCATCATCGGTGCCAAGGGGCAGGGCGCCATCACCAGCGCGCTGCTCGGGTCGGTGTCGCAGGAGGTGGCCCATGCCAGTCCGGTGCCGGTGACCATCGTCAAGCATGCCGAGGTGCAGGAGGGGGTGGACAGCGACGCGGTCGAGGACGCCGAAGCCTGACCCCTTTGGCGCCCGCCCTGATAGAAAAAGACAGGACAAACGAAAAGGGCCGCTGTGCGCGGCCCCGATCGGAATGTGTGGGAGAGGTTGCCCGGATCAGGCCGCCTTGCGAAACGGCTCCGAGGGCCGCTGCAGCTTGCCATGGGGCAGGGTGGCCAGGCGCGAGAACATGCGGCGTACATAGCCGCGCACCCACAGGCATTTGTTGAGCTCGTCCACGGGCAGCGGGCCTGACACCACCACGATGTCGTTGGCCACGTCCTGTGCACCGGCAGCGCGCAGGCGGCGGCGCGTGTTGTTGGCCCAGGACTGGATGCGCGTGGGGCTACCGTGCTGGTGCACCTCGCCCGTGTGCACATCGAACGCAATGGCCACCGTGTCGGTCTTGAGCTTGAAGCGGCGTTCACCCGTGACGGCGCTGGGCGCCTCGCGCATGTCATACAGGTAATAGCTGCCTGCCTTGAGCTGGTATTGCATGTCCATGGGTGTGTTCCTCTTTGTCGGCATTGTCGAGGGGCACGCGGCAGGCAATGGCAGGTAAAACGGTGGGAAAGGGGCTCTTATTGAGCGCCTCTCACAGGGGGCCACGCCGGTTTCTGTGCGCGTGCCATTGTGGCCGCGCGTCGGCGCCATCCGGAGAAACTTGAGGACGATGTCGTAACGAGTTGTGAGGGCCTTCGCCCCGCCTTGGGCTACTGCTGGCTGGTGCTTCGTCCAAGGCGTATGCAACTGGCGCGGCCCCAGGCGCGGGCAGCCAAGCAAGGGCCGCCCCGCAGCGAGGGCTGCGTCCCCTTGCCCACATCGCGTAGCGATGTGAGAGCGGGGGAGGGCGCGCAGCGCCTCAGGGGGTTTCTCTGCTAGAAATCCACCAGACTCAACCCCACACTGAACACAGTGCGCTTGCGGTTGTAGTCGATCATGCTGTCGCCGTAGCCGCTGAACAGCGAGGTGTGCAGGCGCAGGTTGCTCTTGCTGCCGAACAGGCCGGTGCCCAGGGCCTGCAGCCATTCCACACGCACCGAGCCCCGGTCGCTGCTGGCCAGCGTGTGGCGCACCGTAGCGCCCAGGGTGTTGTCCTTGTTCACGTTCCACAGCAGCGACAGTTCGCCCCGGCCGATGTAGTCGCTGATGCCGGGGTTGTCGTCGCTGCCTGCGCTTTCGGGGATGCGCTTCCAGATGCGGGCGTTCACGCTGAAGCGGTTGTCCAGTTCGATGCCGGTCATCAGGTAGGCGCGGTTCCAGCTGCGCGACAGCGGCTTGCTCTGGCCGTTGGACTGGTGCACCAGGCCGATGCCGCTGTAGCGCCACTTCCAGCCAAACGGCAGTTGCGCTGTGGTGGGGTACACGTACATCAGCTCGGGCTCGTGGTCGGTGGCGCGGAAGGGGCGCGAGATCTCGGGGGTGAACAGTTGCCAGTACGACTGCTGCGTGTAGCCAAACCACAGCGAGTCCTTGAGCGTGGGGTGGCCCTGGGTCAGCATGCCCTGCGCAATCTTGGTACGCACGGACAGCTGGATGCGGTTTTCGGTGCGGCGGTACGGGGTCGAGTCGGTGGCCGAGTTGCCGTCGGCATCCGACGCGGGCTGGCGGTTCACGCTGCTCGACGCCACCACCGACACCGTGATCGGGCGGTAGCCCCGGAAGCTGAATGTGCCGCAGTCCGTGCCCGTTTCCAGCTCCCAGAAGCGGGAGAGATCGCTGTACTGCGGGTCGCGGCAGCCTTCGGTGCGCGCCACGTCGATGATGCGGGTGGCAGGCAGCGTGGCGTCCACCGGCGGGGGCACGGCCGACGAAGAGCTTGCGCCGCTGGCACTGGCCGACGCCGAAGCAGCAGGGGCTTGCCAGGACTGCGCTCCTGCAGGAGCGGCCTGGGCCTGTTCGGCCGCCCAGGCGTCAAAGCAGGCCAGGCGCGCCTGGTTGTCGCTGGACAGGGCGGTGCAGCGGCGCAGGGCCGCGTCGGTCCCGGCGGATGCGGCAGGTGCTGATTGCGCAAAGGCCGCGCCGGCCGGGGCCAGGGCTGCGAGCAGCAAGGCCAGCGGGCGGTGCAGACGGGACGCGGGGGTGCCCCGCGCTACGGCGCTCATTGCCAGGCCGCCTGTTTGCGCAGCACAAACGGTGCTGACGGCGTGGTGGGGGTGGGGTGGGCGTTGTTCCATGTTCCGCGTATTTCCTTGCCGCAACTTCCATCGACCACCTGGCCTGTCCAGGTGGCACTGATGTTGGTGCCGTTGATCGATTCTTCCAGGGTCAGGTCGCCGCCGTCGACGTCACCACTGACCTGGGCCGTGGTGCCGCTGCGCGCCACGGTGCCACGCACGCTCTGTGCCAGCTCGGGGTGCGGGCCCAGTTGCAGCGTGGCCGTGGTGGGCTTGTCTCCCGGCGCAGGGGCCTGCAGCTCGGCGCGCCACTGGCCCTGCAGGTGTTGGTGGTCCATCTCTGCCGCCGCTGGGCATGCCGCCGTGGATTGTGGTGCTTTTTGGCCGATGGCGCTTGTAGGACAAGCGCTGATAGCTATCAAAAGCGCAGCAATGCCCCAGGCGCTGCGGCCACGGGGCAGGGCGGGGCGTGGGGTGGTATCGGTGGCGGGGTGTTGTGCCATGTGCGTACGCCCTCTCAAGCAGTGGGCGCCGGGTTGGCGGCCGCAGCCGCGTTGGCCGCAGTGGTGGCCTGGGCCTTGGCAGCAAATTCGGCGCGCAGGGCCTTGAGCTTTTCACGCGGGTCTTCGCGGGCGGTGGTCTTGTCCAGGCCCATTTCGGCGATGAAGCGGCTCGGTTGTGCGGCCACCATTTCGCGCCCTTTTTTGCGGCGCTTGGTCCAGCTCACGGCCAGGGTGCGCTGGGCGCGGGTGATGCCCACGTACATCAGCCGGCGCTCTTCCTGCAGGCGCTGCAGCACATCGTCGGTCACCTTCTGCTGGCGGCCTTCGTCGTCATCGAGCTTGAAGGGCAGCATGCCTTCGGTCACGCCCACCAGCACCACGTGGGGCCACTCCAGCCCCTTGCTGGCGTGCAGGGTGGAGAGCGTGACCATGTCCTGCTCCTGCTCGCGCTCGCTGATGGTGGATAGCAGCGCAATGGTCTGCGAGACCTCCAGCAGGCTCTTGGTCTCCTTGGCCACCACAGCACCGGCCGTATCGTCGATCTGCCCGCCCGCGCGCTGGGCCATCCAGTCGCAGAACTCCATCACGTTGCTCCAGCGGGCGGCCGCCACTTTTTCGCTGTCTTCGTTGTCGTACAGGTGCTGCTCGTAGCCAATTTCCTTGAGCCATTCGTTCAAAAAGGCGCGGGCCTCTTCGGCGCCATGGGTGCGGCGGGCGCTGTACTCCAGGTAATTGATGTAGCGGCCAAACTCGTGCAGGCCGTCCATGGCGCGCTTGGGCACAGCGGCAGGCAGCATGCCGTTGAACAGCGCGCCGAACATGCTTTGCTTGTGCTGGGTGGCAAAGGCCCCCAGCGATGCCAGCGTGGTGTGGCCGATGCCACGCTTGGGCGTGGTGATGGCGCGCAAAAACGCCGGGTCGTCGTCGTTGTTGATCCACAGCCGGAACCAGGCGCACAGGTCCTTGATTTCGGCGCGGTCAAAGAAGCTCGTGCCGCCCGAGACCTTGTAGGGAATGTTGGCCTTGCGCAGTGCCTTCTCGAACGGCTTGGCCTGGTGGTTGGCGCGGTACAGGATGGCGAAGCTCTTCCAGTCCGGCGGCGGGTTGCTGGCCGCGCGCAGGCTCTGGATGCGGGCCACGGCGCGCTCGGCTTCGTGCTCCTCGTTGTCGGCATCGACCACACGCACCGGCTCGCCCTCGCCCAGTTCACTGAACAGGGTTTTGGGGAACAGCTTGGGGTTGGGCCCGATCACGTTGTTGGCCGCACGCAGGATGGCGCTGGTGGAGCGGTAGTTCTGCTCCAGCTTGATGACCTTGAGGTGGGGGTAGTCCACCGGCAACTTCTTGAGGTTGTCCAGCGTGGCGCCGCGCCAGCCGTAGATGGACTGGTCGTCGTCGCCCACAGCGGTGAAATGTCCCTTTTCGCCCACCAGCAGCTTGAGCAGCTCGTACTGCGTGGCGTTGGTGTCCTGGTACTCGTCCACCAGCACATGGCCCAGGGCCGCCTGCCACTTGGCCCGCACCTCTGGGAAGTCGCGCAGCAGCCGCAGCGGCATGCCAATCAGGTCGTCAAAGTCCACGCTCTGGTAGGCCGCCAGGCGCTCTTCATAGCGCGCCATGAGCGTGGCGATGATGCGTTCGTTGTCGTCCGCCGCCTGGGCCAGGGCCTGTTCGGAGGTCAGACCCATGTTCTTCCACTTGCTGATCACCCACTGCCACTGGCGCGCCGTGGCCATGTCGGTGGTGCCACCCGAGGCTTCTTTCAGGATGCCCGTCACGTCATCGGCGTCGAGGATGCTGAACTGCGGCTTGAGGCCCAGCACATGGCCGTCCTCGCGCACCATGCGCACGCCCAGCGCGTGGAAGGTGCACACCAGCACATCCTTGGCGCGCCGGCCAATGAGGCCCTTGGCGCGCTCGCGCATCTCGGCGGCGGCTTTGTTGGTGAAGGTGATGGCCGCGATGCGTTTGGGGTCCATGCCCTTTTCGATCATGTGGGCGATCTTCATCGTGATCACCCGTGTCTTGCCCGAGCCCGCGCCTGCCAGCACGAGACAGGCCCCGTCGGTGTAGTGGACAGCCTGGAGCTGGGCGAGATTGAGACCGGCAGACATGGAGAGGGTGAGGGCAGGAAGGGGCGGAGGGCGGAAACCGGGCAGGGCGCGGGGCGGTGGGCGCCACGGGCGCGGGGTGCAAACCGAGGGGTGTGCCGAGCAAGGGCGCAATGATACCGGCGCGCCCCCGGCAGCTGCGGTGCGAGGGTATCGGCCGCCGCCCCATGCGCGACCAGCGCCTGACAGGCTGCTGACGGGGCCGCTGCCGGACCCGCGCGCGGGCCCTGTGCTCCGGGAAACCCCGCTAGGGGCTTTGTTTTCACAATTTGATACTGGTTGGCGAGTCCTTCCCTTTGTCGGGAGGGGAGTGTTGTGAACCGAGCACCGCCATGAACCCTGCCACCCCGCCTTTCATCGCTCTGACTGCCGCCGCGCCCCGGGCGGGCCGCCGCCGGTTGCCACTGCCTGCATGGACCGCCTGGTCCGCCCTGGCGGCTGCCGGTGTGCTGGCGGCTGCGGCGTTGCTGCCACGGGTGGCGCATGCGCAGGTGGGGGGCAACGCCCCCGCGCGCATCGGCGTGGTGGGGCCGTTCACGGGGCCGTCGGCCGACTTTGGCGTGCCCATGCTCAACGGCATCAAGCTGGCGGTGGATGAGATCAATGCCGTGGGCGGCTACCTGGGCCGCCCGCTGGAGCTGGTCATCAAGGACGACAGGGCCGACCCCGACCAGGGCCGCAGGGTGTCGCAGGAGCTGCTGGCCGAGAAGGTAGTCGCCACCATCGGCTTTTGCAACACCGGCGTGGCGCTCAAGGCCATCGACCTGTTTCAGGACGCCAAAAGCCCGCTCATCGTGCCCTGCGCCACAGGCACAGCCGTGACGGCCAAATATCCCGCGCCCGACAGCTACATCTTCCGCGTGCAGGCGCGCGACGCGATCCAGGCGCCTTTCCTGGTGGACGACATCGTCAAACGCGGCTGGGACAAGGTCGCCATCTTTGCCGACAAGACCGGCTATGGCGAAGGCGGCTACAACGATGTGGTGGCCGCACTGGCCGCCAAGAACCTCAAGCCCGTGCATGTGGCGCGCTTTGACCTGGGGGTGAAGGACCTGACGGCCGAGCTGACTGCGGCGCGCAACGCGGGTGCCAACGTGGTCTACAGCTACACCGTGGGGCCGGAGAACGCCACCATTGCCAACGGCAAGAAGGCGCTGGGCTGGAAGGTGCCGCAGGTGGGGCCGTGGCCGCTGTCCTTCCCCTTCTTCCTCGAAGGCGCCAAGGACGCGGCCGAGGGCGCGCTGATGGTGCAGACCTTCATCGCCGAGCCCAGCAACGAGCGCCGGGCATCGTTCCTGTCGAGCTACACCCGCAAGTACCAAGGCAAGGTGGCCGTGCCCATGGCGGCAGCCAACGCCTACGACGCCACCTATCTGCTGATGTACTCGTTCCTCGGCATCCGCGACGGTAACCTGAACGGCAAGGCCATCAAGGAATCGCTGGAGGGCAAGATGAAGACCTACTACGGCGTGGTCACCACCTACGACAAGCCCTTCAGCGCGCAGGACAAGGACGCGATCACGCGCAACATGCTGGTCATGGGCATGGTCAAGAACGGCGCCATCACCTTTGCCTACCCGGAGGATGCCAAGCGCAACCTCATCATTCAGCGCAAGCAATAACAAAAAGCGGATGTCTGCGCTCGCCGCCCGCGAGCCCACCCACCTGACTTTGCGCTGACCACCCCGGGCGCCGCAGACCCTGGCTGCAGGCGCAACAAGGACAATCGGGCTGTGCTGTCCGTCCTGCTCGTCACCTTCCCCTTCTTTGCGCTCGTGCTCTGTGGCTACCTCGCCGCACGGCGCGGCGTGCTGCCGCAACCTGCCATCCCGGGGCTCAACGCCTTCGTGCTGTACTTTGCGCTGCCGTGCATGTTGTACCGCTTTGGCGCCAGCACACCCATCCACCAACTGCTGGACCCGGCCGTGGCAGGCGTGTATGTGCTGTGTGCGCTGGTCATGGTGGGCGCCACGGTGGCGCTTACGCGCAACGCGCGCATCGGCTGGAACGACGCGGCCTTTGGTGCGCTCGTCGCAGCTTTCCCGAACACGGGCTTCATGGGTGTGCCGCTGCTGGTGGCCCTGTTGGGTGCCCAGAGCGCGGGCCCAGCCATCGTCACCATCGTGGTGGACATGGTCATCACCAGTTCACTGTGTATTGCGCTCTCGCGCCTGGATGGGGCGGGCACCCACGGCGTGGGCGTGGCGCTGAAAAGTGCTTTCAGGGGCATGGCCACCAACCCCATGCCCTGGTCGATTGCGCTGGGCGCGCTCGCATCGGCGCTGCAGTTCAAGTTGCCGGGTCCGGTGGACAAGACCATCGCCATGCTGGCCGACGCGGCCTCGCCCGTCGCGCTGTTCACCATTGGGGCCGTGCTGGCCCGCTCGCAGATGAACCAGCACGAGCAGGTCCCTGCACGGGACTACGTGCCGGTGGCGCTGGCCAAGCTGCTGGTGCACCCGCTGCTGGTGTGGGGCGCAGGCACGGCGGCCATGGCGCTGGGGGTGCCGCTCACGCCCTTTGCGCTCACGGTGATGGTGCTGCTGGCGGCGCTGCCCAGCGCCAGCAACGTGTCGCTGCTGGCCGAGAAATTCGGCGCCAACAACGGGCGGGTGGCGCGCATCATTCTGGTGTCCACTGCGCTGGCGTTTCTGAGCTTCTCCGCCGCCGTCGCGCTGCTGACCTGAGCCGCCAGGCTGCTGCGGTGCGGCGGTGTCAGGCCGCCGGGGGTGTCTTGCGCCCTACCAGATACTGCACTCCCAGCATGCCGTAGAACTCCGAGTGCGGCTCTTCGGCCGCCAGGTGAAAGACATCGCCCGCCTGGTACACACGTTCTGACGCAGCCGTGGCGATGCGGATATCACCCGACAGGATCAGCGCCTTGGCCTCGAACGGGTGGGTGTGGTCACCTAGCATGCCCCCGGCTTCGCGGGTCACGGTGACGGCGGGCTCAAAGCCTTCGCGGGCCAGTTCGTCTGCAAATTGTTCGGGGGTCATGGGGTCTCCTGCTGCGGTACGGGGCAGTGTAGGTGCAGGCTCAAAGCCAGAGCGGGGACTCGGACTATCAAAAATGATAGCTACCAGCGCATGATGCACTAGCGCTACCGCCGGATTTGCTTCGATTTTTCATGCGGGGCTCGCGCGCATGCGTCGTCCAGACAATGTGGCCGTGCCGCTGTCGTGCCGCCGCCTTGGCCTGCCTGTCGTTGCCTTCCTGAGATGGCTGCCTTGAGAAAACGATACGAAAAAACATTCGACAGGGCACGCTTTTTGCGCCGACGATGCCACGTGGTCAATCCATGCCCACGAACGGACAACAACAGGAGATTCACTATGAGGAAGAGGAATATTGTGCTGTGGGCACTCACGCCCGTGGCCGTTGCGCTGGTGCTGTCGGGCTGCGGCAGCGGCTCGGACAACGACCTGGCCGTGGACAACAATGCCCAGAGCTGCTCGGTGGTATCCAGCTCCGGATCGGCTGTGGTGGTGGGCTCTGGCGTGGCGGGCGACCCGGCCGCGCCCGAGGCGGCATCGGGCTACCGCCTGGGCTACAAGGCCAAGCAATCGAGCAAATACATGGTGGTGGCCAACACCCCGCTGGCCACCAAGGCCGGCTGTGACGTGCTCAAGGCCGGCGGCACGGCGGTGGACGCTGCCGTGGCCGTGCAGGCCGTGCTGGGCCTGGTGGAGCCGCAGTCCAGCACGCTGGCGGGCAGCGCCTTCATGATGTATTACGACGCCAACACCAAGAAGGTCGTGGCGTACGACGGCCGCGAGACCGCCCCCGCTGCCGCCAACGGCTACTACCTGGTGCGCCAGGACCAGGGCGACGCCTCGTCCCCCGCGCCCGTGCCCAGCGCCCGGCGCAGCGGCCGCTCCATTGGCGTGCCTGGCGTGATGCGCATGCTGGACATGGCCCACAAGGAACACGGCAAGCTGGGCTGGGACAAGCTGTTTGACGAAGGCATCCAGCTGGCCACCAACGGCTACCGCATTCCCGGCCGCATGGGCGACGCGATCAAGGGCAACGCCGCCAGCCTGGCGCTGGACGCGAATGCGGTGTCCGCGTTCTTCAACGCCGACGGCACCCCCAAGGCCACCGGCACGGTGACGACCAACCTGCCCTACGCCCAGACACTGCGCACGTTGGCGAGCGGCGGTGCCAACGCGATGTACTCCGGCCCGCTGGCCGAGGCCATCGTGGCCAAGGCAGCCCAGGCGGTGGGCGATGATGCGGCCAAGACGCCCATCACCCCCAGCCTGATGACGGTGAACGACCTCAAGAACTACCAGGCCAAAAAGCGCGAGCCGGTGTGCACCACCTACCGCGCGAGCTACTACGTCTGCACCATGTCGCCGCCGTCGTCGGGCGGTATCGCCATTGCGCAGGCGCTGGGCATTCTGGAGAACTTCGACCTTTCCAAATACGGCCCCACCAATCCCACCAATGAAGGCGGCGTGCCGAGCGTGATGGGTGTGCATCTGGTGTCCGAGGCAGAGCGCCTGGCCTATGCCGACCGTGACAAGTACGTGGCCGACACCGATTTCATCCCGCTGCCTGGCAAGGGCGTGTCCACCATGCTGGACAAGGCTTACCTGAAGCAGCGCGCGGCGCTGATCCAGCCGGATGGCAAGTCGCTGGGAACGGCGTCTGCGGGGGCACTGGGCGATGTGCCTTTGGGTGTGGACAAGACGGTGGAGCGCGGCACGACGCACTTCTCCATCGTGGATGCCTATGGCAACGTGGTGTCGATGACCTCCACGGTTGAGTCCAGCATGGGCTCGTTCCACATGGTGGGCGGCTTCCTGCTGACCAATCAGCTCACCGACTTCTCGGCGCAGCCCGCCGACGGTGCGGGTGTGCCCATTGCCAACCGCGTGGCCCCCGGCAAACGCCCCCGCAGCACCATGGCACCCACCTTGGTGTTCAAGGGCACGGAACCGGGTGATTTCGTGATGGCCACGGGCTCGCCCGGCGGCGGCACCATCATCCAGTACGTGCTCAAGACCGTGGTCGGCGCGGTGGACTGGAACCTGGACGCTCAACAAGCCACATCGCTGGTGAACTTTGGCGCCACCAACAGCCCCACCACCAACGTGGATGGTGCCAACACGGCGCTGGACCTCACCGGCCTGATCGGCGGCCTCAAGGCCAAGGGCCACACGGTGAACAACGCCGCGCAGTCGAGCGGCGTCTCCACCATCATGCGGGTCAACCGCAACGGCCAGACCAAGCTGGAAGGCGGCGTGGACCCGCGACGTGAAGGCATCGTGCTGGGTGACGGCGCGCTGTAAACGGCGAACCACGCTCTGACGATGCGGGGGCTGCGTTGAAGAGCGCAGCCCCCTTTGTTTTTGGCCGCTGCGACAGACTGCGCGCGCGCCTCAGATCGCCAGCGGGTCCACGTCCACCAGCCAGCGGATCAACCCCTTGTGCTCCGGCTGGCTGCGCGTGGCTTGCAATATCGGCTGCCATGCGGCCAGGAAGCGCTGCAGGGTGGCGCGGCTGCTGCTTTCCATCAGCATCTGGGCGCGTTCCACATTGGCGACGCGCTGGATCGTGAGCGGCACAGGCGGGAACAGGATCACCGTGCCATCTGGCAAACCCGGCAACTGCGCGGCGTGGGCGGCAGCGGTGGCCGCAGTCAGAAAGCCCTGCGCCACCTCCTGCGTGCGCGCATCGGCCCGCACCAGCGCCTGGTACGAGAACGGGGGCATGGCGGCCTCTTCGCGCTCCTTGAGCTGCTGGGCCGCAAAGGCTTCGTAGTCGTGCTTGCGCAGCGCCTCGAACACGGCGTGCTGGGGGTGAAAGCTCTGCACCCACATCTCGGGCTGCGTGCCATGCACCGCTTGTGCGGCCATGTAGGCGGCGTCGCGCCCGGCGCGGCCCGCTGCCTGCATCAGCAGTGCAAACAGCCGCTCGGCGGCGCGGAAGTCGCTGCTGAACAGCGCGCCGTCGGGCTGCACCGCAGCCACCAGCGTGATGCGCCGAAAGTCGTGCCCCTTGGCAATCATCTGCGTGCCCACCAGCACATCGACCTCGCCGGAATGCACCTGCGCCAGCTGGGCCTCCAGCGCGCCCTTGGCCTTGGTGGTGTCGGCGTCGATGCGGGCGATGCGGGCGGGCGTTCGGTCGGGCCGCAGCACCTCCCGCAGCAGCGTGCCGAGCTGCTCCTCCAGCTGTTCGGTGCCCTTGCCCATGGGGTGGATGTCGGGGCTGCCGCAGGTCGGGCAATGAAACGGCACACGCACCGTGTAGCCGCAGTGGTGGCAGCGCAGGGTGCGGTCGGTCTTGTGGAACACCTGGTGCGCGCTGCAGTGCGGGCAGTCGCTCTTCCAGCCGCAGTCCACACAGTGCAGCACGGGCGCGTAGCCCCGGCGGTTCAGCAGGATCATGCTCTGCTCGCCACGCGCCACGCGTTCGGTAATGGCCTGCAGCAGCGGCGCGCTGAACACGGTGCGGCGGGGCTGCTGGTTCATGTCCACCCGGCGCACACGGGCCAGGGCACCGGCGCCAATGCGGCTGGGCATGTGCAGCCGCACGTAGCGGCCGCCTTCTGGGTCTTCGGCCGTGGCTGGGCGGCTGGCGTACCAGCTCTCCAGCGACGGCGTGGCCGAGCCCAGGATCACCTTCGCGCCCTGCTCGCGTCCGCGCCAGATGGCCAGGTCGCGCGCGGAGTAGCGCGCGCCCTCCTGCTGCTTGTAGCTGGGGTCATGCTCTTCATCCACCACGATGAGCTTCAGACCTGGCAGGCTGGCGAACACCGCCATGCGCGTTCCCAGCACGATGCGTGCGCTGCCGCTGTGCGCGGCCAGCCAGCTGGCCAGGCGTTGCGGGTTGGTCATGCCGCTGTGTAGCGACGCCACGGCACCGGGGCCGAAGCGCGGAGCGAAGCGGCCTGCAAAGCGCTCTTCCAGCTGGGGCGTGAGGTTGATCTCGGGCACCATCACCAGCGCCTGGGCGGTGGGGTCGGCCTCCAGCATCTCTTGCACGCAACGCAGATACACCTCGGTCTTGCCACTGCCGGTGCTGCCAAACAGCAGGAAAGGCCCTTTTTCTGAGGAAATTCGGGCCCTGGCGCTTTCTTGTTCTGCGCTGAGTGCTATGTTTTCAATAGTGCGTGAGGTGTCTCCTGCGCCCTTGGCTGGGCGCCGCAGCCGCCGTGCCAACTGCTCGGGGCGCAGGTCGCGCAGTTGAGGGGGCAGGGCCGACAGGGCCACCTCGCCCAAGGCGCGCTGGTAGTAGCGTGCTGCAAACCCCACCAGACGGCGCCAGGACGCATCCAGGGGCGCCACGCCCTCCAGCACACCTGCAATGGGGCGCAGCGTGGCGCCATCGGGCAGCTCACCGGGGGCTTCGTCGGCGTCCCACACCACGCCCAGCACCTCGCGCGTGCCCAAGGGCACGCGCACCAGCGTACCTGGTGAGAGTGGGCGCTCACTGGCGTAGCTCAGCAGGTCGCCGACTCCGCTGTGCGATGGCGTCTGCAGGGCAACGTGGACGAGGGAGGAGGGCATAGACACGAGCTATGGAGGAGAAATAGGCTTAGTGCGCGTTGTGGATGTGATCTGGAGCTTTGGCGGCTAAGTGCTTGATTTGCCGTGGGTGTGTGAGTAATCCCGGATTTCTGTGGATAACTTTGTTGACATCCTGTCCCGACCCCCGCCCAAGCCGCATGAGTGCTGGCTGCGAACAGATTGCCCGGAAATACAGCACTCCAAAAAAATCGTTATGAATCAATCATCTGAAGAAATTTGCCCCGGATTTTTGTGCTAAGCCGATTCAGCGCCCCCATGTTGCGCTGCATCACGTTTTGTGTGCATAAGTCGGACAGCAGGACTTCGTCAAGAGGACAGGTTGCCCCCTTTTTGTGCTAGCGGCGTGAGCCCATGTTCATGCGTTTCTTCGATATGGCCTGCAAGTGCTTGATTTGACAGGGGATTTGTAAGAAATTCAGAATTTCTGTGGATAACTTTGTTGATATCCCTTGGGTTTGCTTCGCAAGTCCTTGTCAATTCGTGCTTTGGCTGGATTGCCTGTCAAAAAAGCAGGGGATTTAACGCCATATAAATCAAGCACTTAGCGTCGTGATGAGGTTTGTTTGCAAGTTGCCGTACGAAGTCGCGCCGGGTATGAGGATGCTTCAACTTTGTGCATAAGTGCGCTGGCGGGGACGCCGGATCTGCTGCGAAATGCCCGGGGATTGTCGCAGGGCCCGGAGTGTCTGGCGTTCTTGGTGTCACGGCGGTCCATGTCGCTTTGCTTCAAGACGGCGCGGCGACTTGTGGCGACGATGCCGCCATGACTACTTACTCTTCTTCCCCCATGGCAGATGCGCCCACCATGGAGCGCGACGGTTTTGTGCTGGCCCGGCTGGACGAGGTGGTGCAGGCGGCACGCACCGACAGCCTGTGGTTCATGACCTTCGGGCTGGCGTGCTGCGCGGTCGAGATGATGCATGCCGCCATGGCGCGCTACGACCTGGACCGGTTTGGCATCATCCCGCGCTCCAGCCCCCGCCATAGCGACCTGATGATCGTCGCCGGCACCCTGACCAACAAGATGGCGCCCGCCATCCGAAAGGTCTACGACCAGATGCCCGAGCCGCGCTACGTGATCTCCATGGGCTCATGCGCCAACGGCGGTGGCTACTACCACTACAGCTACTCGGTGGTGCGGGGTTGTGACCGCATCGTGCCCGTGGATGTGTATGTGCCCGGCTGCCCGCCCACGGCCGAGGCGCTGCTCTACGGCATCCTGCAGCTGCAGGCCAAGATCAAGCGGCCCAAGGTGATCCAGCGGTAATCGGCAGACCCCAGCGGGCGGCGGCTTCAACTGCGCCGCAGCAGCCAGTCCGCATCGTCGCCCGGCTGCTGGGTGTGGACCTTCAGTGCTGCGGGGGGCTTTTCGAACAGGGCGCGCGCCTCGCGGCTGAAATGCGCCTGGTCGGCGTAGCCATGGCGCAGGGCGGCATCGAGGGCACCGGCGTTGCCGTCGCGCATGGCCAGCAGGGCATGTTCGGCGCGCAGCATGCGTTCGATCTCGCCAGGCCGCAGGCCCGCCAGCTGCCGGGTGCGTCGCTGCAGGTGCCGGGGCGTCCAGTCCAGCGCAGAGGCCAGGGCCTGGCGTGCGCCGCGCTGCCAAGCCTGGCGCAACACCTCCAACCAGGCAGTATGCCGGTCGGCCACGGCCGCCCAGCGTGGGGTGAGGAAGTCCACGCACAGCGCCTGGCGCACCCCATGGTCGGGCGCCGCGTGGACGGCCGCGAGGAAAGGGTGCCAGGCTGTGGGCAGCCAGGTCGTTGCGTCCGTGACCCGGTCGGTCATCGGCGCAAGGTCCTGCCCGGTAAGCAGCCCGAGCGCGCCGGGCTGGAACGCCAGGCAGAACGAATCACCATCACGGGAGGAGACCGAGTGGTAAGGATGTCGGTGGGCGCCCGACAGCGTGATGGCCGGTAGGGCCGCTGCGGCGGTCGCGCCCGCACATTCCACGAGCTGGGCCGTGCCCCGCGTGAGCCAGATGATGCCGGGGTAGGGGCTGGGCGGCACGCGCGTGTCCGTCGGGGTGTAGGGCGGCTGGCGGCCCAGGTCGCGCCAGAAAAAGGCGCGCACGCAGTCTGCGAGCGCGCCGGGTGGGGATTGCAGGGCCGAGGCGGGCAGTGCCTGCGGGCCAGTGGGGGACTCCGCTGGCGGCGGTACGGGGTGTTCCGTTGCCATCACCTGGTCCCTGCGCGGCGTGCCGGGCGGTCTGGATGCCTCGCCCGGGGTGTCAGCCCTGGCGCTGCGCGCGCGAGTGGCTGTGCACAGCCTCCACCAATGCCGCCACATGCTCGGGCGGGGTGAACTGGCTGATGCCGTGGCCCAGGTTGAAGATGTGCGTGGGGCCGGTGGTGTTGCGGTCGGTGTGGGGCTTGCCAAAGCTGTCGAGCACGGCATGCACCTGGGTGACGATCTGCGCAGGCGGCGCAAACAGCACGTTGGGGTCGATGTTGCCCTGCAGCGCCTTGCCGGGGCCGCCCACCTGGCCGCCGACGATGGCGCGCGCCTTGCCCAGGTTGGCCGTCCAGTCCAGACCCAGCACCTCGCAGTCGATGTCCTTCATGTCCTCCAGCCAGATGCCGCCGCCTTTGGTGAAGACAATGCGCGGCACATCGGTGCCATCCACGCCGGTGCGCTTGAGCTGTGCCAGCACGCGCTTGGTGTAAGCCAGGCTGAACTCCTGGAAAGCACCGTCGGCCAGCACGCCGCCCCAGCTGTCAAAAATCATCACAGCCTGTGCGCCCGCGTCGATCTGGGCGTTGAGGTATGCGGCCACGCTGTCGGCATTGATGGCTAGGATGCGGTGCATCAGGTCGGGGCGGGCGTACATCAGGCTCTTGACCAGGCGGTAGTCGTCCGATCCCTTGCCCTCGACCATGTAGCAGGCCAGTGTCCAGGGGCTGCCCGAGAAGCCGATCAAAGGAACACGCCCATTGAGCGCCTTGCGGATGCTGGTGACGGCGTCGAACACGTAGCGCAGCTTGTCCATGTCGGGCACGGCCAGCTCGGCCACGGCCGCTTCGTCGCGCACCACCTTGGCAAAGCGCGGGCCTTCGCCCTCGGCAAACGACAGGCCCAGGCCCATGGCGTCGGGCACGGTCAGGATGTCACTGAACAGGATGGCGGCGTCGAGTGGGAAACGCTCCAGCGGCTGCAAGGTCACTTCGGTGGCGTAGTCCACGTTCGTGGCCAGGCCCATGAAGCTGCCCGCCTGGGCGCGCG
The DNA here is from genome assembly GCF_002754175.1 of Acidovorax sp. 59. Taxonomy (NCBI): domain Bacteria; kingdom Pseudomonadati; phylum Pseudomonadota; class Betaproteobacteria; order Burkholderiales; family Comamonadaceae; genus Acidovorax; species Acidovorax sp. 59. The sequence goes on from NZ_PEET01000001.1 coordinate 93,880, forward strand.
TGGCCTTGTACTCCGGCAGATAGCGCCCCGCCTGGCGCATGAGCCACAGGGGCGTGTAGTCGGTGGCCTGGCGGCGGCAGGCACGCAGGAAGGTGTCGTTGGCAAGGGGGGCGAAGGTCATGGTGCGATTGTCGCAGGCAGTCCGCCGGCCTCGGCACCCGATCCGGCTGCGGAAATTGACGCGCATCAAGCCGAAACCACGACGGGTCGGCTCAAGGGCATCTATCGCTCTGCAATGTAGTGCGACATCCGCACGACTTCGCCCGGCGCCAAAAACGCACGCACTTCGGTCTCCAGGGCCTGGTCGGCCATGGTGGCGCGGGCGCGCTGGTGCAAGTAGTCGGCCCAGGACTCGACGATGAAGCGCTCCACATAGCGCGAGGGCTCGCCCAGGTCCTTGTAGATGCGCCAGAAGGTGGCGCCGTCGCGGCGGCGCGGGGCCTTCATGCGGCTGATGGTGTCGAGGAAGGCGGCATCGGTGCCGGGGGCAATGCGGTAGCCCACTTCCACGGCCACGGGGCCCGCTTCGGGCAGGGGCTCGGCCTCGATGAAGAGTTCGTCCCAGGGCGTGGCCTGGGTCACCTCATGCAGCGCGCCCATGCGCAGCGGCATGGGGCGGGCCAGCAGCAGTCCCGCGCCCATCAGCGCGGCGGCCACACACAGGGTGGGCATGAGTCCGATCAGATCCGAGGACGCGCCCCAGAAAGCCGAGCCCATCGCAAACGCGCCCAGCGCCGCCACCATGTGCATCGCCACTGCGCGCGAGCGCACCCACTGCGGGGCGCTGGCCTGCGTGGCGGTGTTGAAGGTGGACATGGCCGACATCCAGGCAGCGCCCGCGAACAGCATGGCGATGTAGACCACCCAGGCAATGTGGGTCAGTGCAGCCACCAGCATGGCCACTGCAAACACCACACCACCGGCGCCGACGATGGCCTCGAGCCCAAAGCGCGCGCGCAGCCGCCCCAGCACCAGGCCGACCGCCACGGCGCCCGTGCCCAAGCAGCCCATAAGCAGACCAAAACCCTGTGCACCTGTGCCGAGCTGGCGCTGCGCAATCACCGGCAGCAGCGCCCACAGGGCCGAGCCCGCTGCGCTGAAGGCCATCACGCGCACCAGTTGCGCGAGGATCATGCGCGAGTGCCAGGCAAAGCGCAGGCCGCTCAGGGTGCCGCCCCACAGGCGTTCGGCGGGCAGCTTGGAGGGCGGGTGCGCCTTGGGCGGCCAGCGGCGGATGGACTCCCACATCACCAGCGTGGTGGTCACCGTGACGGCAAAGACCCAGCCCGCGCCCAGCTGCGCAAACACCAGGCCCGCCATCGTGGGCCCCACAGCGCGCGCGGCGTTGTAGGCAATGCTCACGGCGGTGATGGCCTGGGGCCATTCGTCACGCGGCACGGGGTCGATGACCGACGAGTTCCAAGCGGGTGTGAGCACTGCCGTGCAGCAGCCGCAGATAAACACCAGAAACAGCACCGACGCCGGGCCACTCCAGCCCCCCAGCGTCAGCAGCGTGAGCAAGGCGCACGCCCCGGCCTGCGCCAGCAGTGCGCCCGATATCAACCGGCGCCGGTCGGTGGTGTCCGCCAGCACGCCGGCAGGGAGTGCCAGCAAAAACATGGGCATGAACACCGCCGTCTGCACCAGAGCAGCCAGGAACGACGAACCCGTGAGTTCCACCATGAGCCAGGCCGCCGCCATGCTCTGCATGCCGCTGCCCACAAAAAAGATGCCACCACAGATCCACAGGCCCCGGAACGCGGGTTGGCGCAAGGGGCTCCACAAAGAGGTCGAGTGCTGGGACATGGAGGGTGGGCGTTGGGTGTGCGTGGGCCGTTGTGGGACGTGGGGGGCGCGGGTGCGCCGTGGGCGGGTAGCTCAGGGCGGGTTTGAGGATATCGCCGGTTCCCCGTTTTGGGGCAACTCCATTCTGCAATCCCCCTCAATCCACATGCCGCCCGCCCCGCAGCCGGTAGGTGCGCGGCACGTCGGTGCGGGTGGCGACCAGCGCCTCGGCACGCTGCTGCATGTCGGCCAGGGTCTGGTCCAGCCCAGCCACCGCCTCGGCACTGAGGCCCGCCAGCAGCTCCTGGTTGAGCGCCTTGACCTGCGGAAACAGCTCGTCGTGCACGGTCTGGCCCGCCGCTGTGAGCGACAGCCGGGCCTGGCGCCGATCGCCGGGCATGGCGTCGCGGGTGATGAGCTTCTTGGCCAGCAGCGAGGTGATGGCGCGCGAGGTGCGCGCCCGGTCCAACCCGAGGCGTTGGGCCAGCTCGGCCGGGGGCATGCCGGGGTGCTGCGCCAGCATCATCATCAGCCCCCACTCGCGGCGGGTGATGCCGTAGCCGCCTTCGCACAGCCGCACCACCAGGCTGCCCGCCACGGCGATCAGGCGGTTGAGGCGGTACATCAGCAGGTCGTTCGCAGCCTGCGGGTGGGCCAGCCGGTGGCCGGGCGCGGCGGGTGGGTGGGGGGCCGGTGCAGGCGCGGGCATCAGGGTATATCCGGGCGATGATTGATTAGATCAATTGATTGTGTGCCCAATACATTGCGCCCATCAACCCGGGCAGCCCTGCTGCCGGGCCCGTCTGCCCACGCTGGAGAAACCGATCATGTGGAAACCCCTTGCCACCTCTGCCCTGACCGCCGTGCTGGCCCTGTGCGCCACCCTGGCGCATGCCCAGGACACCCCGCTGCGCATCGTGGTGGGCTACGCCCCCGGCGGCGCCACCGACCGCGTGGCCCGCATCGTGGCCGACAAGCTGGGCAGCAAGCTCGGTACGCCCGTGATCGTGGAGAACAAGACCGGCGCGGGCGGCCGCCTGTCGGCCCAGGCTGTCAAAGCCGCGCCCGCCAACCAGCCCACGCTGCTGCTGGCCAACCCCGCCGTGATGCTGGTGGCACCCCTGGTGTTCCCCGATGCGGGCTACGACCCCGAGCGCGACTTCCGCCCCGTGAGCCATGTCAACAGCTACGAATTTGGCGTGGCTGTGGGCAGTGCCGTGCCGGTCAAGGAACTGCCTCACCTCATGGCGTGGCTGCGCGCCAACCCCGACAAGGCCAACTTCGGCGTGCCTGCCACGGGCAGCCTGCCGCACTTTTTTGGCCTGATGGTGGGCGACGCCGCCAAGGTGCGCGCCGAGGTGGTGGGCTACCGGGGCTCCGCGCCGCTGCTCAACGACCTGCTGGGCGGCCAGGTGCCCGTGGCGTTCGACACGTTTGACAGCCTGCTGCCCCAGCACGAGGCCGGCAAGATCCGCATCCTGGCCGTGTCGAGCGCCAAGCGCAGCCCGCTCGATGCAAAGATCCCCACCTTCAAGGAAAGCGGCATGGACCTGGCCGCCACGGGCTGGAACACCTTCTTTGCCCCGATGAGCATGCCCAAGGCCCAGGCCGAACGTTTGTCCGGCTTGATCGCGGAGGTAATGAAAGACCCGGACACGCAGCGCAAGTTCGAGACCGCCAAGATGGAGCCCGTGGTGGCGACCATGGCGCAAACCGAGGCCATGCTCAAGGCCTACCGCGCGCAATGGGCGCCGGTCGTGCAGCGCTCGGGCTTCAAACCATAGCAAGGAAGCCTCCCTGAGCGGCTGCGCCGCTTCCCCCGGAGGGGGACGGCGGCCTCGCTGCGGGGCGGCCCTTGCTTGCCGCCCCCGCCTCGGCCGCGCCTGTCGCGAAGACTGCGCGCCATGTTGAGTGAAACTGGATTTCGAGATGACCCTACCACCCCGCCCGAACATCATCTTCATCGTCGCCGACGACCTCGGCTATGCCGACCTGGGCTGCTACGGTGGGCGCGACGCGGCGTTTGGCCCCGTGTCGCCGGTGCTTGACCAGCTGGCGGCCAATGGCCTCAAGCTCACGCAGGGCTACTCCAACTCCCCCGTCTGCTCGCCCACGCGCTTTGCGCTGATGACGGGGCGCTACCAGTACCGCCTGCGCGGCGCTGCCGAGGAGCCCATCAACAGCAAGAGCCGGGGCAGCACCACCCTGGGCCTGCCGCCCGAGCACCCCACGCTGCCCTCGCTGCTGCGCGCAGCAGGCTACCGCACGGCGCTGATGGGCAAGTGGCACCTGGGCTACCCGCCCGCGTTCGGGCCGCTGCGCTCGGGCTACGAGGAGTTCTTCGGCCCCATGTCGGGCGGGGTGGACTACTTCACCCACTGCAGCTCCAACGGCACGCACGACCTGTACCTGGGCGAAGAAGAAAAGCAGCAGGACGGCTACCTCACCGACCTCATCACGGACCACGCGCTCGACTACGTGCAGCGCATGGCGCCGGGCGCGCAGGCGGGCACGCCGTTCTTCCTGAGCCTGCACTACACCGCGCCCCACTGGCCGTGGGAGACGCGTGATGACGAGGCGCTGGCGCAGGAGGTCAAGGGCAACCTGTTTCATCTGCACGGCGGCAACATCGAGACCTACCGCCGCATGATCCACCACATGGACGAGGGCATCGGCCGCATCATGGCGCTGCTGGAGGCAAAGGACCTTGCGCGCGACACGCTGGTGGTGTTCACCAGCGACAACGGCGGCGAGCGCTTCTCGGACAACTGGCCGCTGGTCGGCGGCAAGATGGACCTGACCGAGGGCGGCATCCGCGTGCCCTGGATTGCCCACTGGCCTGCGGTGATCGGCCCCGGCGGCGTGAGTGCGCAGACCTGCATGACCATGGACTGGTCGGCCACCATGCTCGACGCCGCAGGGGCCGCCGCGCATGCGGACTACCCGCTGGACGGCCGCTCGCTGATGCCGCTGCTGCGCGATGCCAACGTGATCGACGAGCCCTCGCTGTTCTGGCGCATGAACCACCGGGGCCAGCGCGCCATGCGCCAGGGCGTGTGGAAGTACCTGCGGGTGGATGGCAACGACTACCTGTTCAATCTGGCCGACGATGAACGTGAGCGCGCCAACCGCGCGCCCGTGGAGCCCGAACGCCTGCAGACCATGCGCGCCGCGTGGGAGGCGTGGAATGCGTCCATGCCCGCCATTCCTGACGATGCGACCGTGAGCCTGGGGTACTCGGTGAAGGACATGCCGCAGCGCTGAGCCTGGCGGGCAGGCCGTCAGGGGAGTGGTTGGGCGGGCTTGCCCTGTTGCCTGCCCGGCACGCTTGCCGGTAGATTGGGCGCCATGCCCGCCGCTTCTGCGCCTTCGTCCCCCGCTGCTCTGCGCCAGTGGAGCACCGACGTGGTGGCGCCGCCCGCGCGCCTGGACTACTGGGTGGGCGCGATCTGCGAGGCGTTTCTGGAAATGGATTGCAGCTCCCGCGAGGCGCCGCTGTTTGGCGGGGAACTGCAAAGCCTGCCGGTGGAGACGCTGTCCATCAACCGCGTGCGGGCCTCCACCCAGGATGTGTTTCGCACACCCGCAGGCATTGCGCGCAGCCGCCAGCTGCCCTTCTACCTGATCGGCCATGCCGAGACCGCGTGGCATGTGCGCCAGGATGGCCATGTGGCCCATCTGCGCCCGGGCGATGTGGTGCTGCTGGATTCGGCACGGCCTTACGAACTGCACTTTCCCGAAGGTGTGCACTGCGTGTCGCTGCAGCAGGCCGAGGCGCCCGGGCCGCGCGTGGCCTGGCGCGACCGGGGCTGGGGCCAGAGCCTGGGCGCGCTGGCCGTGCAGCTGGCACGTGACCCGGCCTCGGCGCAGGCCCTGCTACCTGCGTTGCTGTCCGACCACCTGGGCGCGTTGTTGTGCGCTGCGCTGGAGCCGCCTCTTTCACCGGCCCCCACGGCGGCGCGCAGCCTGCACGCCCATCTGTGTGCGCTGCTGCGTGCGCGCATTGACCAGCCGGGCCTCTCGGCCCCGGCGCTGGCGCAGGAGGCGGGTGTGTCGCTGCGCACCCTGCACCGGGCGTTTGCGGCACAGGGCCACACCTTTGCGGGCACGTTGCGCCAACTGCGCCTGGCGCGTGCAGGCGAGCTGCTGCGCCGCCCCCAGCTGGCCCATGTGGCCGTGGGCGAGATTGGGCGGCGCTGCGGCTTTGCCGACCCTTCGCATTTCGCACGCGCCTTCCAGCGCGCCATGGGCGTGTCGCCCGCGCAGTGGCGGCGTGGCGGCTGATTCCGTTTCCCAATCATCCGTGTCGTTGTTGCTTCGCCCTGCCGCGCTACACGGCGGTGAAGCTTTTGGCACATCCAGCACAGCCGGCTGGCACGCGCGGGCCATTCCGTGCCACCGGGTGTTTCTAAGGTAGCGGCAGGGCGGATTGCCCAGTCCTGCAACACAACCCCAAGGAGACACACATGCCGGATACCTATGTCCTGGTCCATGGCGCCTGGCACACCGGTGCCGAAATGGAAGCCACCGCCACCCACCTGCGCGCGCGCGGCCACACCGTGCATTGCCCCACGCTGGCAGGCAACCGCCCCGGCGACGACCGCGCGGCCACGGGCCTGGCCGATGCGGTGGATTCGCTGGCGGCCTTCATCGACAGCCAGAGCCTGACCGACGTGCGGCTGGTGGGCCACAGCTACGGCGGCATGGTCATCAGCCACATGCCCGCGCGTCTGCCTGGGCGCATCCGCCGTCTGGTGTACTGGAACGCCTTTGTGCCGCAGCCTGGCGAATGCCTGAATGACCTGGTGCCGCCGCATTACCGTGCGCTGTTCGACCAGGTCGCGGCCAGCAGTGGCAATGCCGTAATGCTGCCGTACCCCATCTGGCGCGAGGCCTTCATCAACGATGCCGACGAGGCCCTGGCGCAAAGCACCTATGCGCTGCTCAATCCCCACCCCTATCGCACCTTCACCGAACCGGCGCAGCTGCCCGTGCCGATGGCCGCGCTGGAGGTGGGCAAGAGCTACCTCAACGCGCAGCAGGACACCGGGCTGCCCCACAGCCTGCCGTGGCACCCGCGCCTGTCGGAGCGGCTGGGTTTGTTCCGCCTGGTGGAGTGCCAGGGCAGCCACGAACTGTGCTTTTCCGACCCGGCATCGGCGGCGCAGCACATCGAGCGGGCAGGGCGCGACTGACGGGGCCTGCGAGGGCATTGCGCCATCTTTTTGCGTCTTTTGGGCCCCAAGCGCTAGATCGGTATGTGCTGGTAGCTATTAATTCAATAGCATTCCGCCCTGGCCTGCCTCCAGCAGCCGCGTGAGCAGCGGGTGCATCACCTTGCGGGCGCTGTAGATCAGGTGGAACTGCTCCTGCACGTCGGGTGCGGTACCCACCTGCACCAGCCCGTGGGTCTGGGCCAGGTGCTCGCCCAGCGAGACCGGCGCGGGCATCACGCCCATGCCGGTGGCGGCAAAGGTGCTCAGCAGCGCGCTGTCTTCAAACTCCCCAGCGATGCGCGGACGGATGCGTTCGCGTTCTAGCCAGTGGTCGATGCGGGCGCGCATCGCGGCGTGGTCGGTGGGCAGCAGCACGGGCACCACGGCCAAGCTGTGGGGGAAGTTGTTGGCCGCCGCCTCGGCCCACAGCGGGGGCGCATACCAGGCAATGGCGCTCGTGCCCAGCAGCTGGCTGGTGGTGCGCAGGGCGGGGTTGGGGGGCGCGGCACGGTCTGCCAGCACGGCATCGAGCTTGTGCAGCGCCAGCTCGCCCAAGAGGGGCTGGAACTCGCCCTCGTGGCACAGCAGGCGCAAGTGGGGTTCGTCCAGCACGGGGGTCAGCAGCCGGTGCACGGCCAGCTTGGCAATGCCGTCGGAGATGCCCAGGTTCAGCCGCAACGTCTGGCCGCTGGCGGCCTCGCGCACGCGCACGGGCAGCAGCTCGCCCAGCGCAAAAATGTGGTCGGCCTCGTGCAGCGCGGCCACGCCCGCATCGGTCAGCACCAGGTTGCGGCCCTCGGTGCGCAGCAGGCTCACGCCCAGCGACTTTTCCAGCTCGCGCACCTGGGCGCTTATGGTCTGCACGGCCATGTCCAGCCGCTCGGCGGCGCGGGCGATGCCGCCCTCCTTGGCCACCACCCAGAAGTAGAAAAGATGGCGGTAGTTGAAGCTCTGGCTCATGATCTCTTTGCGGTGGGGCCGTTAAAAAAGTGTTTGGTTCGTAAAAACCGAACCAATACTACTGTGATCACAGGTTTTAAAGAAGTACCCCAGCCCCTACAGTCCGGGGCTTGGGCGTCCGGCGTGGCTGGGCGTGTGAGGGCATCTTTGGAGAAACTCGATGGAAACAATCGGAACGTGGTGGATGTGGGCGGGATTTGCCGTCTTCGTGGTCATCGCCATAGGCGTGGACCTGCTGGTCATGGAGCGCCAGGGCGCGCACAAGGTCACCATGGGCGAGGCCGCGCGCTGGAGCCTGTTGTGGTTCTCGCTGGCCTTTGTGTTTGTGGCCATCCTGTGGTGGTACCTGGACAGCAGCCAGGGGCGCGAGATCGCCAACACGGTGTCCATGCAGTTCATCACCGGCTATCTGGTGGAGAAGAGCCTGTCGGTGGACAACATCTTCGTCTTCCTGATGCTGTTCAGCTACTTTGCCGTGCCGCCGCAGTACCAAAAGCGCGCGCTCATCATCGGCATCATCGGCGCCATCGTGCTGCGCACGCTGCTCATCCTGGCAGGCGCCTGGCTGCTGGCCACCTTCCACTGGCTGCTCTATGTGTTCGGTGCGTTCCTGGTCGTCACGGGCGTGAAGATGTGGTTTGCCGCCGGGCAGGAGCCTGACATCGCCACCAACCCGGTGCTCAAGTTCCTGAAGAAGCGCATCCGCATCACCGACCAGTTCGACGGTGAAAAGCTCTCCACCATGATCAACGGCGTCAAGCACTACACGCCCTTGTTCGTGGTGCTGATCCTGATCGGCACGACCGACATCATCTTTGCGGTGGACAGCATCCCGGCCATCTTCGCGATCACGAGCGACCCGTTCATCGTGCTCACGGCCAACATCTTTGCCATCCTGGGTCTGCGTGCGCTGTACTTCCTGCTGGCAGACCTGGCCGACCGTTTCCACCTGCTGGCCTACGGTCTGGCGCTGGTCCTGGTCTTCATCGGCGGCAAGATGTTGCTCATCGACTTTGTGAAGATTCCGATCGGCTATGCGTTGCTGGTCACGGCCACGCTGATCGCCGGATCGATCTTCCTGTCGCTGCGCAATTCGGGCGAGGCGGCCAAGGGCGCCCCACCCGCACTGCCCCCCAAGGCCTGATCGCTGCCGAACCGGGAGACTTGAGCCATGGATCTGATCGAATCGGTGATGCTGTGCATGTTGTTGGGCCTGGTGGGGGCCACCGCGATGGCCTACCGCGCGGAGAACGAGCCGCGCGATGTGCGCCTGCTGGTGGGCCTCACCACCTTGTGGGGCGCAGGCACCGCGGTAGCGTTCGTCGCATGATGCAGCCGCTGTGTCGCCTGCGCCGCTGGCTGCGGGCCCTGGAGCCCCGGGCCCGGCAGCTGCTGGACCGCAGCTGGCTCGCGCAGTTCCAGCCCTGGCTGGAGCAGCGCGCGCTGTTCCGCTTTCAGCGCCAGCCGCTGGCGCGCGGGGTGGCGGCGGGCATGTTCTGCGGCCTGATCCCCGGGCCGTTGCAGATCCCTGGCACGCTGCTGGTGTGCGCCTGGCTGCGCGGCAACGTGGTGGCTGGGGGCGTGGCCACCTTCTATACCAACCCGCTCACCACGGTGCCGCTGTATGTCATGGCCTTCTACCTCGGGGCGCTGGTGATGCCCGGCGCGCAGACGCTGCCCGCCTGGAGCAGCGTGGCGCCTGGGGGGGAGTTCACGGTGCAGGCCCTGGGCACCTGGATGCAGGCGCTTGGCACGCCACTGCTGATTGGCCTGCCCACCCTGGGGCTGCTGCTCGCAGCACTGGGCTACGCCACCGTGCAGCTGCTGTGGCTGGCCCCCGCGCTGCACCGCAAGCGCCGGCTGGCACGCTGCCGATCAGCCGCTGTGTAACGCGCGAATCGGCGCTGCCCACTTTCCGAAGCGCGAGGCTCGGCAGAGCCTAAAGTCCACAGGCTGCGAAACTGGCGCGCGGCCATCGCCAGTGCCACCGTGGAACTGGCTTCGCCAGGCCACGGGTGGAGTCCCCCTGAGGGGGAAGCGGCGCAGCCGCTCAGGGGGCTCAATCCAGCTTGACGCCCACCTTGGTGATGACGCGGCCCCACTTCTCCCGCTCGGTGCGCGCAAAGCTGCCCATCTGGGCGGCGGTGCCGGGCATGGGCTCCACACCCAGGGCCTGCAGGCGCGCCTTGGTGCGCGTGTCGGCCAGGGCGGTCTGCAGTGCCTTGCTGAAGTTCGCCACCACATCGGCCGGCGCGCCGGTGGGCACCACCAGGCCTTGCCACGCAAAACCTTCAAACCCCTGCAGGCCCTGCTCGGAAATCGTGGGCACATCGGGCATGGTGGTCACCCGCTGCGGGCTGGCCACACCAATGGCGCGCACCTTGTTGCCCGCGAGGAACGGGTACACCGTGGCGCTGTCGATCCACATCGCGGGCACCTGACCGCCCATCACGTCCTGGATGGCCGGGGCTGCGCCGCGATAGGGCACATGCGTGAGCTTGAGACCGCTCTGCTCGCGGAACAGCTCGCCCACCAGGTGGTGCGGGCTGCCCGGCCCGGCCGACGCCCAGTTCACGCCATCGGCCTGGCCCTTGGCCCAGGCCATGAACTCCTTGAGGTTCTTGGCCGGCACGCTGTTGGACACCACCAGGAACATCGGAAAGCGCACCAGCAGGCCCACGGGCTGGAAGTCCTTTTCGGCGTTGTAGGCGAGCTTGCTGAACAGGAACGGGTTGGCCGCCAGTGTGGCGAAGTCGGCCGAGAACATCAGGTTGCCGTAGTCCTTGTTGCGCGCTGCGTACTCTGCGGCGATGTTGGTGCCTGCGCCGGGCTTGTTGTTGATGATGATGGGGCGGCCCAGCGTGGCAGACATGGATTCGGCAATGGTGCGCGCCACGATGTCCGAGCCGCCGCCCGCCGCGTAGCCCACCACCCATTCGAGTGGCTTGGAATCCTGGGCGTGGGCCAGGGGCAGGGTGGTGGCGAGGGCCAGGCCCGCGAGGGTGGCGAGGAAATGTTTGCGCTGCATGGTGGTGTTGTCTCCGTGGTGGTCAAAGTTCAAGGCGGGTCGGACCCCGCACCGTCTGCGCGGTGCTGAAGTGCCAGGTGAAAAGGTGCGGGCTAGGCCGCCACCGAGTGGGTGGGCACCACGGGCGTGATGGCCGGGGTGGTGCGCCGGTCGGCCGTGGGCACGGCGCTGCCGCGTGCCAGTTGCAGCGCGTGCTGCAGCGTGGCCTGGTCGCCGATGTGGTTGGCCAGCAGCAGCACCAGGCGTGCGTTCATGGCGTGGCTCTCGGGCGTGGACAGGCCCTGGTGCGCGGCAATCAGCGCTTCATAGAAGTCGTCGCAGGCCTGCAGGTTCGGTTGGGTGTTCAGCATGGGCATGTTCCTTGTCGTCTTCCTGGTCAGGCGGCTGCGGCTGTGGCACGCGCCAGGGCGCTGCGCACCGCTGCTTCGGTGGGCGTGCGCCAGCGCGCGCACACGTGCTGGTCGGGCCGCACCAGGTACACGGTGCGCGGCAGCGCATCCAGCCGCTGGGCGGCCAGCGCCTGGTGGTCGATCACGTCGATGCCGATCTGCAGCACTTTCACACCGGGCAGGTCATGGGCCCATGCCGGAGCCGGGCCAAACACCAGCAGCGTGAAGTCCGGCCCCAGCTCGCGCAGCAGCCAGGTGGGCTGGCCCTGCTTCGTCAACGGCGCGTCCAGCAGCACGGCACCGGGCACCTGGGTGCCTGCGAAGTGATCGGTATCCGGCGTGTTCAACGGCGACTGGTGCAGCGTGGCGGGCACCGACAGGCGGCCGCTGTTGACGATGCGCCTTGCAAACGCATGTTCGCGCGCCAGGTGCAGTGCCGCGTCGCGGAACAGGCGGCTCACTTCGCTCTTGGGCGTGATGAAGTCGGTGGCGCGGGTGGAGTTGCACAGGTTCTCGTCCGCCGCGTATTCACGCTCGGGGCCATAGGTGCTCACCAGCGCGGGGCTGGCGCGGCCCTGGAGCACCCAATCGAGCTTCCAGGCCAGGTTCTCCGCGTCCTGCACGCCGCTGTTGGCGCCCCGTGCGCCAAAGGGCGAAACGCCGTGGGCGCTGTCGCCCGCGAAGACGACGCGGCCGTGCACGAACTGGTCCATGCGCAGGCAGGCAAAGGTGTAGACGCTGGCCCAGTCCAGCTCAAACTGTGCATCCGCACCCAGCAGCGCCTTCACGCGCGGGATGATGTTCTCGGGCTTCTTTTCTTCTTCGGGGTCGGCGTCCCAACCGAGCTGGAAGTCGATGCGCCAGACGTTGTCGGGCTGGCGGTGCAGCAGCACGCTCTGGTTGGGATGAAAGGGTGGGTCGAACCAGAACCAGCGCTCGGTGGGGAAGTTCGCCTCATCCGCCAGCTTCACGTCTGCGATCAGGAAGCGGTCCTGAAAAATGCGCCCCTTGCTCTCCAGTCCCAGCATCTGCCGCGTGGGCGAGCGTGCGCCATCGCAAGCCACCAGCCATTGCGCATCCATCTGGTAGGCGCCCTCGGGCGTGTCGATGCAAAGCAGCGCGCCGTCCGCGCGGCTTTGCACCGCAGTGACCTTGTTGTGCCAGCGGATGTCGATGCCCGGCAACTGCAGCGCGCGCTCCACCAGGTAGGCCTCGGCGTAGTACTGCTGCAGGTTGATGAAGGCGGGGCGCTCGTGGCCTTCTTCTGGCAGCAGATTGAATTCATACAGCTGCTCGTCTTTGAGGAACACCTTGCCCAGGTTCCACGACACGCCCTTGTCCACCATGCGCTGGCCCACGCCCAGGCGGTCCCAGATCTCCAGCGTGCGCTTGGCAAAGCAGATGGCGCGCGAGCCGATGGAGAGCTTGTGGTCGTTGTCCAGCACCACCACGCGCTGCCCGCGCTGGGCCAGGTCGATGGCGAGCGACAGGCCTACGGGGCCCGCGCCGATGACCACGATGGGGTGCTGTGCGGGCGTGGCGCGGTCTTGGTCGGGCGAGCGCACATAGCCGAAGTCGATGGCCTGCACCTCGGCTCCGCTCGCGCGGAAGGCTTCGGCGGGAATGTCTCTGGGGTTCATGTTGTCTGTCTCCTCCACCGTCGGTGGCTCAACCTTCCAGTGCTTTCCACATGGCAACGTCGCGTTCAGCGGTCCAGATGCGTGGGTCGGGGTATTGCGTGGCCTCGTCGTACGCACGGGTCACGTCAAACGGCATGCAGTGGTTGAAGATCACCCAGTGGCCGTACTTGGGCTGCAGCTTGGCAAACGTGGCCTCGTACACCTTGCGCAGGTCTTCGCCCTTGGCGGCACTGGCCTTCACGCTACCGTACAGATCGCTGATGAAGGCGCGTGTGCCGGCCAGGCCCGCCTGCACCTGCTCGGAAGTCTGCAGCGCGGCGCCACGGCCGGGCACCAGCTTCTCGGGCTTCAGCGCCGCAATGTTGTCCAGCGTTTGCGGCCAGTCCTGGAAATACGCGTCGCCCGCATACGGCGTGGCGTCGAACTCCACCAGGTCGCCGCTGAACAGGATCTTTTCCTGCGGCAGCCAGGCCACCGTGTCGCCCTTGGTGTGGCCCCGGCCCAGTTGCAGGATCTGCACCTCCAGCTTGCCCAGCCACAGGGTCATCTTCCTGTTGAAGGTCATGGTCGGCCAGGTCAGGCCGTCCGGCACGCTCTCCACGTTCTGGAACAGGCGCGGAAAGCGGCCAATCTCGCTGTCCTTGTCGAACTGGCCGCGCTCCACGATCAGGTCGCGCGTGTCCTCGCTGGCAATGATGTGCTCGGCGCCGTACGCGCTGGCCCCCAGCACGCGCACGGCATGGTAGTGGGAGAGCAGCACGTACTTGATGGGCTTGTCCGTCACCTCGCGGATGCGGCGGATCACGTCCTGCGCCATCACGGGCGTGGCCTGGGTGTCGATGACTATCACCGCGTCGTCACCAATGATGATGCCGGTGTTGGGGTCCCCCTCGGCCGTGTAGGCATAGGCGTGGTCGGAGAGCTTGTCGAAGCTCACCTTCTTCACTTCGAGGTCGGCGGCGGAGGCAAAGGTTTTGACAGTGCTCATGGTGGTGATTTGTTAATGGTGAATGCGTTTATCTAAACGGAATGCGTTGATGTTAGGCAAGAAATTCGTTCATGTCTAACGCATTTGTTTAGGTGTAAACCCGAGGTGCGGCTGGATGCTGCGCTGCGTGGACAATCGCCCCATGCCCACCACGACCCCCGACCTGCCCCCCGCCGACGACGAAGACACGCCCCGCAGCCCGCGCGGCATCCAGAGCGTGGAGGTGGGCGGCCAGCTGCTGAAGGTGCTGGCGCGCACCGGCCGGCGCATGGCGCTCAAGGACCTGGCCCGCGCGGCGGACATGACGGCCGCCAAGGCGCACCCCTACCTGGTGAGCTTTGGCAAGCTGGGCCTGATCGAGCAGGACGCCGTGAGCGGCCACTACGGCCTGGGCCCCTTGGCCATGCAGCTGGGCCTGATCAGCCTGCAGCAGGTGGACCCGGTGCGCCTGGCCATTGCCGAGCTGCCCGCGCTGGCCCAGCGCATCGGCTACACCGTGTCGGCCTCGGTCTGGGGCGACAACGGCCCCACCATCATTCGTGTGGAAGAGGGCCCCACCGCCGTGTATGTGGCCATGCGCCACGGCACCACGGCCTCGGTGCGGCACACGGCCACGGGCAAGGTGTTTGCGGCCTTCGGCCCGCGCGAGCGCGCTGCGGCTGCGCTAGCGGCCGAAGGGTTTGCGGGAGCACTGGACGAGCCCGCCTTTGCGACCGAACTGGAGGCGGTGCGCCAGCACCAGATCAGCGAGGTGACCGACCAGCTCCTGCCCGGCATCAGCGCGCTGGCCACGCCGGTGTTTGATGGCTTCGGGCAGCTGGTGCTGTGCATCGCCGTGATCGGTCCCAGCGCCACGCTGCAGACCGGGCCCGCCAGCCCGGCGGCGCAGCATCTGCGCGAGGCGGCCCGGAGTTTGTCGCAGCGGTTGGGCGCGCCGGTCAGCCCCGTGTAGTCCGCAGGGCGATCAGCCCGCTGCGCGCCCCAGCGCCTGGTCGATGTCCCACAGGATGTCGTCCAGGTCTTCAATCCCCACCGACAGCCGCACCATGTCCGCGCTCACGCCCGCGCTCGCCAGTTCTTCTTCGTTCAGCTGGCGGTGCGTGGTCGATGCAGGGTGGATCACCAGCGTCTTGGCGTCGCCGATGTTGGCGAGGTGGCTCAAAAACTCGCATGCGTCGATGAACTGCTCGCCGGCGGCTGCGCCGCCCTTCACGCCAAACGTGAGGATGCCCGAGGCGCCCGGCGCGCCATCCACCGCGCGGAACTGCTTTCGCGCCAGGTCGTAGTACGGCGAATCCGCCAGGCCCGGGTAGTTGACCCACGCCACTTGCGGATGGCTCTGCAGAAACTTCGCCACGGCCAGCGCATTGCGGCAGTGCTCGCGCATGCGCAGGTGCAGGGTTTCGGCGCCCTGCAGCAGCTGCCATGCGTTCATGGGGGAGAGCACGCCGCCAAAGGTGCGGTTGACCTCCATGCGCGCCTTCATCGTGTAGCCGAAGTCGCCAAAGGTCTCGTAGAACTTCACGCCGTGGTAAGCGCGGCTGGGCTCCACCATCTCGGGGAATTTGCCGTTGTCCCACGGGAACTTGCCGCCTTCCACCACCACACCACCCATGGTCGTGCCGTGGCCGCCGATGTACTTGGTGGCGCTGTGCACCACGATGTCGGCGCCGAGCTGCAGCGGGTTGCACAGGTACGGGCTGGCCACCGTGTTGTCGATGACCAGCGGCACGCCGTGTGCATGGGCCACCTCGGCCACGGCGGCGATGTCGAGCACGTTGACCAGCGGGTTGCCGATGGTCTCGCCATAGAACGCACGGGTGTTGGGCCGCACCGCACGCGCAAAGTTCTCGGGGTCGGCCGGGTCCACGAATGTAGTCTCAATACCCAGACGCGAAAAGCCCACGCCCAGCTGCCCCACGGTGCCGCCATACAGCGTGCTGGCTGCCACGATGTGGTCGCCGGTTTTGAGGATGGCCAGCAGCGCCGCCATCTGCACGGCCATGCCGCTGGCGCAGGCCAGGGCCGCGCGGCCGTTTTCGAGGCTGGCGATGCGCTCCTCCAACACCGCCACCGTGGGGTTGCTGATGCGGCTGTAGACATTGCCAAAGGTCTGCAGGTTGAACAGGCTGCTCGCGTGCTCGGCGTTGTCGAACACAAAGCTGGTCGTCTGGTGGATGGGCGTGGCGCGCGCGCCGGTCACCGGGTCGGGCTGGGCACCGGCGTGGATGGCGCGGGTGCCAAAGCCGAAGTGGCGGTCGGCACCGTTGGATGTGGGCTCGGTCATGGCGGTGGCGCAGCCTGCAGTGCTGCGCAGGGGGTTGGGTGAAGGAATTTGAAAGAAATCGGCCGCAAGCGATAGTGCAATATGCGCTGGCAGCTATCAATTTGCTAGTAAGGCAGCTGCCGCAAGCGCTTGGCGCTGATCACGCGCGTGTTCACGCCCATCCAGCCCAGGCCGCCAAACAGACGCGCGTGTTCGATCTTCACGCAGCGGTTTTGAATGACTTGCAGGCCCGCCGCCTCGGCGCGCAGGCCGGCGGCCTCGTTGAACACGCCCAGCTGCAGCCACAGGCACTGTGCGCCGATGGCGACGGCTTCGTCGGCCAGTGGCGGGATGTCCTCGCTCTTGCGAAAGCAGTCCACCATGTCGATCTTCTGGCCTTGCGCTGCCAGCGCTGCGGCCGCCTCGGTCACGCTGGCGTACGCCGTCTCGCCCAAAATCTGCCCGCCCTCACGCGCCACCAGCGGGTTGACCGGCACGATGCGGTAGCCATGCGCCTGCATGTACTTGGCGGCAAAGTAGCTGGGGCGGTGCCACTGCGGCGAAAGACCCACCACCGCAATGGTGCGGCAGGCGGTGAGCAGGTGGCGCAGGGTGCTGATGGTGTCGGGGGTGTGGAGCATGCAAACAGTGTACGCATGCCCCGGGACCGTGGACCAGCGTCACCGCAGCCGGTCAGGCCGGCGACTTGTACTTGATGCTGCACCCATACGGCGCCGTCGTCGCCGCCGAGATCGGCTTGCCCGCCAGCGCTTCGCCCAGCCCCACCTTCACGTAGTTGGTGGCCTTTTCGATGTCGGCCGGGCGGGCCGAGGGGATGCTGTCGATGCCGCCCGCGTAGATCAGCTGGCCCTGTGGGTTGACGATGTACAGGTGCGGCGTGGTGCGGGCGCCGTAGCTCTTGCCCACGGTGCCTTCCTCGTCCATCAGCACGGCGGTGGGGGCGGCCTTGCGCTCCTGCTTCCAGGCCATCAGCCTGGCGGGCTCCAGGTAGTCGCTGCTGGCCTTTTCGGTGGAGTTGATGGACAGCCACACCACGCCTTGGCGGGTGGCGTCCTTCTGTGTGGCGGGCATGTTGCCGCTGTCGTAGTGCTTGCGCACAAAGGGGCAGCCGGGGTTGGTCCACTCCAGCACCACGTGTTTGCCCTTGAAGTCCGACAGGCGCACGGTCTTGCCGTTGGTGTCCTTGAGCATGAAGTCGGGCGCGGGCTGGCCCACGGTGGCGGCGGCCTGTGCGCCCAGGGCAACCAGGGCGGCGGTGGCAATCAACGTACGGCGAAGCAGCTTCATGGCGGGGTCTCCTGAAGGGTTGGCAGGTGGTCGAAAGCGGAAAGGTCGGCTGGCAGCGATCTACAGCTGGGCGATGGTGGCGCGCACCTCGTCCACGCTGAGCACCTCGGTCAGCACCACCGGCGGTTTGCCGGGGCGGTAGAACACGTACACCGGCACACCGCTGCGGCCCAGCGACGCCAGGGCGGCGGTGATGGCAGGGTCGCGGCGCGTCCAGTCGGCGCGCAGCAGGGCCACGTTCTTGGTTTGCAGGTCGGCGATCACGTTGGCATCCGCCAGCGTGGTCTTCTTGTTGTACTGGCAGGTCACGCACCAGGCGGCGGTGAAGTCCACAAACACGGGGCGGCCACCGGCCACGATCTGCTCGGCCGCGCCGGGTGCCCAGGGCTGCCAGCCGGTGGTGGAGACTTGCGGGGACGACGTGGCCGCCTGCGTGGCAGGCATGTTGGCGACGTGCGGCGCAAAGGCCCAGACCAGCAAGGCCATGGCCGCGATGGACACCGTGGCCATCCACACCCGCGCCCGCCCGGCCAGCGACAGGGCCCACACCACCAGCGACAGGCCCACCAGCAGGATCAGCAGCGCCCCCGCGCCGTCGATGCCGCTTTGCTGGCCCAGCACCCACACCAGCCAGACCACGGTGGCCAGCATGGGGAAGGCCATGAGCTTGCGGAAGGTGTCCATCCACGCGCCGGGGCGGGGCAGGGCGCGCGCCACGGCGGGCACAAAGCTGGCCGCCAGGTACGGCAGCGCCAGCCCCAGGCCCAGCGCTGCGAACACGGCCAGCGCCTGCGGTGCGGGCAGCGTGGCGGTCAGGCCCAGGGACGCGCCCATGAACGGCGCAGTGCACGGCGAGGCCACGGCCACGGCCAGCACGCCAGTGAGAAAACTGTCGGCCACCGGGTGGCGCGCCTGCAGGCTGGCCACCGAGGACGGCAGGAAATGCCCGAACTCGAACACGCCCGCCAGGTTCAGCGCGATCAGCGTGAACAGCGCCGCCAGCGATGCCACCACGGCGGGCGACTGCAGCTGAAAGCCCCAACCCACCGCCTCACCCGCCGCGCGCAGGCCCAGCATGAGCGCGCCCAGGGCGATGAACGACAGCACCACGCCCGCTGTGTAGGCGATGCCGCTGATGCGGTGCGCGCGCCGGTCTTGCGCATGCTGTGTGAAGCCCACCACCTTGATCGCCAGCACCGGGAACACGCAGGGCATGAGGTTGAGGATGAGGCCCCCGAGCAAGGCGCCGAGCAGCGCGGCCGTGAGGGTTAGGGACGATGCGCCGGAGGCTGCGGCAGGCGTTGCCGAGCCGCCAGCCTGCGCCGCATTGGCTTTGAGCGCGGCCTCCAGCGCGGGCGACACGCTGGCCACCGATGCGCCCTGCGGCCAGGTGCCCAGCACCTTCAGTTCGGCGCGGTAGCCGGTGCGGGTGTCGGGGCCGGTGCCGTGGCCCGGGGCCGCCTGCTCGGCCAGCACCACGGGCATCAGGCTGGGGCTGGCGCTGCGCTGGGCCGATAGGGGAATTTGCGCGGTCCAGACGCTGCCGTTCCAGCTCTGCTTCCAGCTCGCCGCGTTGTCGATGACCTCGGCGGTTTCGGGGAACAGGTCCAGCGTCTTGCCGCGCAGCGCCACGGGCAGGCCCTGCACGCTGACGTTCAGCAGGTTGCCGTCCGCAATCTGCGCCTGGCTGTCGGGCACGATGCCGCTGGTGCCTGCCACCACGGCGCGGGGATGGGCCTTGGCGGCCGCCTCAAAGGCAGCACTGCTCAGTGCCGTGGTGCTCTGGATGGGCAGCTGCAGCGTGAATTCGCCTTCTTCGGGAATGCACTCCTTGCGGCACACCAGCCACGAGGCACGCAGCTTGATGGTGGCATCCTTGGCCAGCGGGCCGGGGGCATAGGTGCTGGCCACGGTGACGGGCACGGGCAGCAGCACCGTGCCTTCATAGCCATAGTTGGCCAGCGTGCCGATGGGGATCTTCTTGGGCAGGGGCCAGGCAATCTCGCCCGCATCCAGGCCGGCGGGCAGCGTCCAGGCCAGGTCGGTGGGCAGGCCGGAGTCGCCAGGGTTCTTCCAGTAGGTGTGCCATTCGGGCTGGTGGGTGATCGAGAGGCCCAGCCACAGCGGCTGGCCGGGCGCCACGCCCTGGGGTGCATGGGCCAGCAGCTCGGCCCGCACATAGGGCGTGGTGACCACGCTGGTGCCCTGTCCGCTGGTTTTGGTGCCCAATTGGGCGCTAGCGCTAGTCCATAAAGCGCTGGCAGCTATAAAAAAGAGAGTGGCTGCAAGGCGGTGGAACAGGCGTGAAGGCATGGTGCAGTGTGGGAGCGGGCGGGGCGGAATTGGTTCCGGCGCTGCCGCCGTTTCGATTCTCGATCCACCATTGTGCTTGGAGCCGTCCATGTCCGTGGAAACGGGCGCGGCCAGTACCAGGGCCCCCGCGCAAGGGCCGCCCCGCCGCGAAAGCGGCGTATCCAGCCTTTTGCGCTGGGGGCGTCCCCCTCCCGCGTAGCGAGAGAGGGGGAAGGCGCCGTAGGCGACTCAGGGGGTGTTGCTCATTGTGTCGCCAGGCTCAATTCCGCACGCGGTGTCCACTTTTCTGCCTGTTTGCCCGCTTTGGGTGCCGCGACAAACAGCCGCTCCACCGGCAGCTTTTGCGACACCAGGTACGCGCGGATCGCCTGGCCGCGCTGCGTGGCCAGGTCGGCGGCCATGGCCTCGGTGGCGGGCTGGTTGGCCAGCAGCAGGGCTTCCATCTCGGGCACGGTGAGGTCCTTGGCCATGCCGACCAGGTTGCGCGGCTTGGGCATGTCGGCGCGGCGGTACACCTCCTTGAGCAGGGCGGGGTATTCGGCGGCCGATACGGGGGCGGTATCGCCGGGGCTGGCGCGGCGCTTTTCGGCCAGCACCAGTTGCCGCAGGTGCTCGCGCTGCAGGCCTTCGCGCTCGTCCTGCAGGCTGGCCATGCCGGTCACGGTGATCTTGAGCGCGGGTCGGTCGGTCAGGGCCTTGACCACCTTGCCCAGGTTCTGCTCGGCCTCGGGCGTGAGCGTGGCGCTGCCCGGGGCAAAGGGCACGTTGCTCATCTCGTCGCCACCGCCAAACGCGCTGGCCAGCAGGCTGAAGGGCGAGGTCAGCGCCTTGCCGATGAGGTTGACGATGATCTTGAAGATCACGGGGCCGATGCGGAACTGCGGGTCGTTGAGCGAGCCGCTGATGGGCAGGTCCAGGTCGATCACGCCCTGGCGATCGGCCAGCAGGGCCACGGCCAGCTTCACGGGCAGGCTGTTGGGGGCGCCCTCCACGGGCTCGCCAAAGGTCAGCTGGTTGAGCACCAGCCGGTTGCTGGCGGTGAGCTGGCCGTTGGGCAGCACCTTGTAGTTCACATCCACGCTGAGCTTGCCGCGCTCGATGCCGTGGCCCGCGTATTTGACGGAATAGGGCGTGAGCGGGGGGAGCTCCAGGTCGCGCACCTTGCCCACGATGTCGAGGGCCAGCGGTTTGGCCAGCGGGTTGAGCTTGCCGGTGACTTCGAGCGATGCCGAGCCCTCGGCGCGGCCGCGCAGCTCCAGGTCGGCCAGCACGGGCTCGCCGCCCGAGGCTTCGGACGAGAACGCGCTGAGCTTGCCAGTCAGCTCCGTCAGGTCGGCCGAGTAGTTGGGCTTGATGAAAAAGTCCGAGAACAGCACCTTGCCGTTGACCAGGCTCACGGGGCCAAAGACCACCACTGGGGCCAGCGGGTCGGCCTGGGCCACCGCCGCAGGGGCAGGGGCGGTGGGCGTTGCCGATGCGGTTGAGGCGGGGGCTGATGCCGTGGGGGCGGCCGTGCTGGCTGCGGCGCTGGCCGCATTGGCCGCCCGTGCCTCGGCCGGGGTCTTGGCAATGTCGCTCAGGTTGATGCGGCCGGCCTCGTTGATGGTGACCCGGGCAAAAAAGTCCACCAGGCTGGTCTCCTTGACCTCCACGCGCGGCGCGGTGCCGGGGGCGGTGGCCACGGCCAGGCCGCGCAGGTTCAGGCTTTTCCAGGCCAGCAGTTCCTCACCCACCTGGGCCTCGGTCTTGGGGGTGAAGGCGGCGGTGCTGTTGGCCTGCAGGTCTTCCAGCACGGCATCACCGCTCAGACGCAGGCTGACTCCTTTGTCGGTCTGCGCCAGGGCCACCTGGCCCCGGTAGCCCACGTCGGCGCGCAGCAGTTCTACCGACAGCTGGCTGGCCAGGTAGCCGTCCAGTGCGTGCAGCGGCAGGCGGGTGGCGTCGAGCTTGCCCTGGGTGGTCAGCGGCTGCAGGGCCAGCGTGCCCTGGTAGTCGAGCTTGCCCGGCGCGGCCTTGCTGCCCTTGCCCGGTGCGGCGGCGCGGGCGGTGAGCATGAAGGCTTCGGGCTTGCTGCCGTCGCTGGCCAGGTTGCGGGCGGTGATGCCCAGGGCCGTCACGTCCAGCGCCACGGGGCGCGGCTGGGCGTTGTCGGCCAGCGAGACGGTGCCGCCCTGCAGCGAGAAATCGGCCACGCGCAGCTTCCAGGGTGTGCTGGTGCTGGCGGGTGCTGCGTCAGCCGTTGCCGCCGGGGCCGTGGTGCTGCCGGGCGCTGCCTTCAGCCAGCGCTCGAACATCCAGCGCCCGTCGGCGCCCCGTTCCACCGCCAGGTGCGGCTGGCTGATGGCCAGGCGCTCCAGCGTGGCAGTGCGCGCATCCAGGGGCACCTCGGCGCCAGCAACCTCCAGCTTGCCCAGGCTGGCCAAGGTGGCCTTGCCTTGCTTGACGGCCAGTTGCTCCAGCGCCAGGGGGCCTGCCTTGAGGGTGACGCCGGTGGCGCCCGCCTGCGCGGCCTGTGGCGTGGGCGCTTGCCAGGCCACACCCACATCGCCGCTGAGCTGGCCGGTCACCGTGGGCTCCAGCGTCTGGGCCAGGTAGGGTGCGGCCAGTTGCAGGGCCAGGGCGTTCAGGGTGGCGTTGACCTGGGCCTTCTGGTCCGTGGCTTCGCCGGTGAAGCTGAGCGTGCTGCCTTGCAGGTTGAGCCCGCCTTTGAAGCTGAAGGGCTTGGCGTTGTCCTTGGCAAAGGGCAGGGCGACATCTGCCGCATCCAGCGTGATGTCGGTGGCCTGCAGGGCGGCAGCGGGGCGCGTGGTGGCGTCGGCCCAGCGCAGGGTGCCCCCACGCACGGCGGCGGTGGCGACGTCCACCGCCCAGGCGGGGGCGGCTGCCTTGGCCTTGGCTTTGCCTGTGGAGGCGGGGGACGCTGGGGCGGATGCTGCGCTGGCCGGTGGCGAAGCGGCAGTGTCAACTGAGGCGGATGCCGCAGGTGTGGCGGGCTTGCCCTTGGCGGGCGTGGAATGCTGCGCTGGCGGGGTGGGCGTTGCCAGTTGCGCCAGGTTGATCTGACCGCTGGCGTCGCGGGTGGCGGTCACCACGGGCGCCGTCAGCTCCACATGCTGCAGGCGCACCACCTGGTCCAGCGGGCGCACATCGGCCATGTCGATCTTCAGGCGCTCGTAGCTCAGCAGGTCGGCGCCCTGGCGGTCGGCCATGCGCACACCGCTGGCCTGTACGGTGCCTGTCAGCTTCACGGCCATGCGCGGGTGCTGTTCGAAGGCCACCTTCACATCCGCATCCAGTGTGGCACCCAACACCTTGACGGGCAGGTTGGCCGGCAGGTAGCCCAGGTAGGGTGCGAGGTTCAGGCCATCCAGCCGGATCTGCGCGTCGGCTTTGCCGGTCTGTGCAAACGGCGTGCCCTCGGCGGAGGAGTCAAACCGGCTGCCGTCCAGTGTGAACGCCAGGTGGGGCTCCACCTTCACCTCGCGCTGCGAGGGCAGGGTGCTGATGAACGGCACTTTCAGCGCCAGCGCACGCACCTCGTGGGTCTCGCTGACGGTGTTGTCGATGAAGTCGATGCTGCCGCCGGTGAGCGCCAGGTTGTAAAGCGCCAGGCGCGCGGGGCCGGTGTCTGGCTCGGGCTCGCTCTTGGGCGCGGTGACCTTGGCAATGATGTCGTCCACGTCGTAGCGGCCATCGCCCAGGTGGGTGATGCGCAGCACGGGGTTTTCGATGGTGAAGGCGTCCACCACGGGCGCCATGCGCAGCAGCGACTGCAGTTCGCCGTCGGCATAGACGCGGCCAATGGTCAGCTGTGGTGGAGCTCCATTGGCGCCTGCCACGGTCACGTCACGCAGGGCGAATTCCAGGCTCCAGGGCTCAAAGTCGATGCCGCCCACCGTCACGGTGCGCCCCAGTTGCTCGGACGCGATGCGCTCCAGCGGGCCCTTGACCAGTGGCGGAATGGCGAGCCAGGTGATCAGCCACAGGGCGATCAAACCCGCCAGCGCGCGGACGGCGGGGCGGAACCAGCGGTGCTGGCGCAAAGAGGCAAAAGAGACGGAGCGCAGGGAGATCGGCATGGCGGCAGGCAAGGGTGGGCGCCGCAGCCCCGGAACGTTGAGCCGGTCACCGCCGCCCGAGGGCCGGGCGGGTGCTGCGCGCGGGCGCTATTGTCCCCGTTGTCAGCCTGCCTGCGTAAGCCAATGCAACGGGCGGCTGTGGTGGCTCAAGATTGTTGACAGTGAGTGCGGTCGTCCGTGACTGCGCTCACTGGGCAAAGCCCGGCACCACCCTGCGGGTGGTGGCTCAGGACCGTGTCTTTTGGTGCGCACTCACTTGCGCTGCGCACAAGTGAGTGCACCCCAAAGAAAAGCGCTCCTCGCTGCGCTCACTGGGCAAAGCCCAGTACCACCCGCCGGGTCGTTGCGCTCTTTTTCTCGATTTTGGTCACCACAATGCTGCCGATCTCCGACGTGTTGGCCACATGCGTGCCGCCACAGGGCTGCAGGTCGATCAGTGGCGCGTCGGCTTCGCCGCCGATGCGGATGGTGCGGATGCGCCCGGTGCCGCGTGGGGGCTGCACGCTCATGCTTTTGACCAGCGCGGGGTTCGCGTCCAGTTCTTCATCGCTGATCGAGGCCACGGTGAGTGGGTGCGCGGCAACCACCAGGGTGGCGATGGCGGCGGTCAGCTGCTCCTTGTCCAGCGGGTCTGTCATCGCAAAGTCCAGCCGCGCGTAGTCGGGTGTGATGGAGCAGCCGTTGACCAGCTGCGGCACCACATGGCACAGCAGGTGGCTGGTGGTGTGCAGCCGCATCATGCGGTGGCGGCGCTCCCAGTCGATGCGGGCCGTGACGGTGGTGCCGGGCGTGAGCTGCGCCACGCGGTCTTCCTGCCCGGGGGCGGGGATGTGCACGATGTCGCTGGTGGGGTTGCCGTCGGCGTCCTTGCCCTTGCGGGTGTCGGCAATGGTGATCTGTGTGCCGTCTGCCAGCACCAGCACACCGCTGTCACCGGCCTGGCCGCCGCCCAGGGGGTAGAACACGGTCTGGTCCAGCACGATGCCGGTATCGGTGACAGCGGTGATGTGGGCGCTGCATTCGCGCAGGTAGGCGTCTTGGCGGAAGAGGTCTTGGGTCATGGTGGCATGTTAGCGGCGCCAGTGGCCGTTTCCCAGAGGCCGGCAGCGCCGCTACCATGCACGCATGACTTCTGCTGCCTTGACTCCCTTGCCCTCCCGCTTCTGGGCCGACTTGTCCACCCGTGATTTCGCGGCGCTAAAGGCCAGCGGGCGGGCTGAACAGGTGGTGGCCGTGCTGCCTGTGGCGGCTGTCGAGCAGCATGGGCCACACCTGCCCCTGTCGGTCGATGCGACGCTGCTGCAGGGCGTGATCGATGCCGCGCTGCCGCAGCTGCCCGCCGAGTTGCCCGTGCTGTTCCTGCCGCCACAGAACGTGGGCCTGAGCCCGGAGCACATCCGCTTTCCCGGCACGCTCACGCTGTCGCCCGCCACGGTGATCGCGCTGTGGACCGAGATCGGCGAGTGCGTGGCCCGCGCGGGCATCAAGAAGCTGCTGCTGTTCAACGGCCACGGCGGACAGGTGAGCGTGATGGACATCGTGGCGCGCGAGCTGCGCACGCGCTGCGACCTCATCGTCTACAGCGCCAGCTGGTTCAGCCTGCCGCTGCCCGATGCGGTGGCGGGCCAGTTCAGCGCCCAGGAGCACCGCTTTGGCATCCATGCGGGCGACATCGAGACATCGATGATGCTGCACCTCGCGCCCGCCACCGTGCAGATGGCACAGGCGCAAAACTTCCGCTCCACCTCGCAGGACCGGTCGGAGCGCTATGTCATCCTGGGCAATGGCAAAAGCGCCAAGCTGGGCTGGCAGATGCAGGACTACCACCCGGCGGGTGCCGTGGGTAACGCGGCCGCAGCCACGGCCGACAAGGGACAAGCGGTGGTGGACGCTGCAGCGCAGCAACTGGTGGCGCTGCTGCAGGAGCTGCAGGCGCTGCCGCTGTCTACCCTGGCGGATGGCCCCCACTTGCGCTGAATCGGTTTGATATATTTTTCATAGCTTCCGGCGCATGATCCACTAGCGCAAGCGACCTGAAAGGCTCAGAAAAACGAAATATCGGTGCTCAGGCGTGCGTCACCCACTGCGCGTGCTCCAGCTCGTTCAGGTGCGGCAGCGTGTTGAAGGTCTGCAACATCAACCGCTTGGGCGAGATGGAGAACTCCGTCACCGCGCTGTTGCGGATGCGCATGTTCAGCGCAATGGTGACCTCGGGCGCCGTGCCCAGCACCTCGCCCACGGCGGTCGAGATGGGGCCGCCGCTGCTCACCAGCAGCACGTTCTGGCCCGCATGGTGGTGGCGCACATGGTCCAGCGCGCTGCGCACACCGGCCGAAAACTCGTTCCAGCTGGGCATGCCCTGGGGGCTGATGACGCCTGCCATCCACTGCGCCAGCGCGTCGCACAGGATGCGAAAGTGCGCGCGGTAGCGCTCGGGCGTGTCGGCCGGGCCCAGGGGCTGGGGGTGGATGGCGGCGATCAGCGCATGGCTGTCGTATTCATTGAGGCCTGGCAACTGCAGCACTTCGGGGGTGGTCTGCAGGCCCTCGGCGATGCCTTCCAGCGTCTGCGTATGGCGGCGCAGCGTGCCGGTGATGACGGCGTCAAACCCCAAGCCGCGTGCGCGCCAGTGCTCGCCCAGGCGCACTGCCTGCTGGCGGCCCAGAGCGCTGAGCTGGTCGTAGTCTTCCGCGCCAAACGAGGCCTGGCCGTGGCGCACAAGGTAGAGGGTTCCCATGAACGCATTGTGATGAGCAAGTTGACTTGAGGTTTGTCACTGGAGCGACTTCGGGACAGTCTGCGACCGCGCGTTGTTGCTGTGAGGAACGTCTTTCAAGCTCCGCATTCAGGTCGCCGTAAACGCTTTTTCTGCCTTTCCCCGTAGCTACAATTTGCGGAGCAAGGTTGGAGGGGAGGCTGGATGGCAATGCGCCGGGCCAGTAAACCTTGCTGTCATCTGTCACATCAAAAACCATGAAAAAAACCATCTACATCGCGCTGGCTGTTTCCATGCTCATGACCGGTTGCGCGTCGGTCAACATGGCCACCAAAGAGCAATCGGCCGCAGCCAAAGAGTTTCAGCAGCCACCGGCAGGCAAGGCCGGGGTCTACCTGTATCGCAACAGCGTGTTGGGCAAGGCGTTGACCAAGGACCTGCGCATTGACGGCGCTTGCGTCGGTACCAGCGCTCCCGACGTGTTCTTCTACGCGCAGGTCGAAGGCGGCAAGACGCATACCGTCGAAACCGAGTCTGAGTTTTCTCCGAACAAGCTCGAACTTCTGCTCGAGTCAGGCAAGAACTATTTCATCCGCCAGTTCATCAAGATGGGTGTCTTTGTCGGCGGCGCCGATCTCGAGCAGGTGTCTGAAGAGCAAGGCAAGGCGGACATCGCGAAGCTGGAGCTGGCTGAAGGTGGCAAGTGCCGCCCACCCGTGAAGTAACTAGCGTCCTTCGCACATCAAAGAAAAAGGGGGCCTCGCGCCCCTTTTTTTGTTTGGCTGTTTTGCGGGCCAGTCAGGCAGCTTGCAAAGCGTGTGCAAACACCGGCGCATCGACGTTTCCGCCCGTCAACGCCAACCCCACGTTCAAACCCTTCAGGCGGTCGTGCTCCTGCAGCGCCGCCGCCAGCGCCGCAGCACCTGCGCCTTCGGCCACGTTGTGGGTGTCGGTGAACAGGGCATGCATGGCGGCGGCCACCTCGGCGTCGCTCACCTGCACGATGTGGTCGATGTGTGGCGCCATCACGGCCAGGGCCTCGGCATCGGCCACGCGGCAGGCCATGCCGTCGGCGAGTTGGGTGGTCACCGGTGCCTCCACCACGCGGCCTGCGGCCAGCGAATCGGCATAGGTGGTGGCGTGGCTGCTGACCACGCCGACCACGCGCACGGGGTGCTGCAGCGCCAGCTTGGCGGCGATGGCCGAGCACGCGCCCGAGCCCTGGCCGATGGGCACGTACACCACATCGAGCTGCGGCACGGAGCGCAAAAATTCCCACCAGTAGGTGCTCACGCCCCGCAGCAGGTCGGGGTGGAAGCTGGGCACCATGTGGGCCCCGCGCTGGGCTGCGAGCTGGATAGCGTGTTCGCGCGCTTCCTGAAAGTCGTCGCCGTGTTCGATGAGCGTGACGCCCAGCGCGCGCATGGCGGCGTTCTTCTCCACCGAGTTGCCGCGCGGCACGACGATGGTGCAGGCCACGCCGTGGCGGCGCGCGGCCCAGCCCATGCTTTGGCCGTGGTTGCCGCGCGTGGCGCTGATGACCTCAGAGGGCAGCGTGCCGCGCTGGGCGAGCTGGTCAAAGTAGGTCAGGCCGCCCCGGATCTTGAAGGCGCCCACGGGCGTGTGGTTCTCGTGCTTGAGCCAGCAGTCGGTGCCCAGGCGCTGGCTGAGCAGGCCCCAGCGGTACTGGGGCGTGGCGGCGAAGTCGCGGTACACCACCTGGGCAGCGGCTTCGATGTCGGCCAGGGTGGGCAAGAGGGATGCGATGTCGAGGCGGGCGTTCATGCGGCGGCTTTCTTTTCGGTGAGGAGGCGCAGGGCGAGCAGACCGAGCACGGTGCCCATGAAGTAGCGCTGCGCGCGCATCCATGCGGCGTTGCGGTTGAGGAACAGCGCCACGCGCGCGGCGCCCAGCACCAGCAGGGCGTTGACGGCAGCGCTGGTGCTGATCTGCACGGCGCCCAGCGTCAGGCTTTGTTGCAGCAATTGGCCGCGCTCGGGGTGCAGAAACTGGGGGAAGAACGACAGGTAGAACATGGCCACCTTGGGGTTCAAGAGGTTGGTCATGAAGCCCATGAGGAACAGTGTGCGCGGGCTGTCGTGCGGCAGGTTGCGCGCTTCAAACGGCGCAGCGCCACCAGGCTTGACGGCCTGCCAGGCCATCCACAGCAGGTAGGCAGCCCCGGCGTAGCGGATGGCGTCAAACGCCAGCGGCACGGCCGCCAGCAGCGCGGTGAGGCCCAGCGCCGCTGCCAGCAGGTGCACAACAAAACCCAGCACCACGCCGGTCAGCGAGATGAGCCCGGCGCGCGGCCCCTGGGTAAGGCTGCGCGAGACGCAGTACACCATGTTGGGGCCTGGCGTGAGCACCAGCACTAGGGAGGCGAGCGCGAAGAGCAGCAATTCCTGCAAGGAAAACAGCATGGCGGTTTACTCCTGGGGGGTGAACGAAGTGAGGGTGACGGGGCCCCGTGGCGTGCTGAGCTGGGCACTGAGGCGCGGAGCGGCGTACGGCGTGACGAGGACGGAAGCGGCCACGCCCACCGCATTGCACGCCGCCTGCAAGGTGGCGGCTTGCGGGTGCTGTAGTGCGAGTTGTTCCAGCTGCACGCCACTCGCGGGCAGGCTGTCGCAGGGGTGCGCCGCGCCCCACTGGATGAGGGTGGGCAGGCATCCGTCCATCAGGCGCAGGCCGTCGTCCCGCACGGTGATCTGCCATTGCAGCAGGCCATGGGGCGTGGGGCGGCTGGCGGTGATGACGGCGCCGCGATCCATGTCCAGCGCTGACAACGCGGTGCACGCGGCAGCCACGTCGGGCACGCTGGCCACCCAGTGAATGAGTTGGGGGCCGTGTTGGGCCACCTGGGCCTGCAGATTGGCATCATCCATGTCAAACCAGCGTCTTGCGCTAGTGGGTATTGCTTTAGATGCTCCTGGGTTGATAGCAATGATCTCCAGGTAGGCGCGCGAATGCGCCGGGCTGGAGACGTTGAAGATGCGGTTGTGGGTGCCCATCAGCGGGTGTTCGCCGCCCGCCGTGGGGGTGATACCCAGCGTGCGTTCGCACCAGGCCACGCCGCTCGCCAGGTCGGCCGCCAGCACGACCAGGTGGTCCACGCAGGGGGCGTGTTGGGTGGTCGTGGCGGTCACAGCAGCACCTCACCGGCCATGCAGGTGACCGAGCTGCCGCCGACCCAGATGGTGTCGCCGTCCTGCTCCACAAACACCCGCCCGGCGCGGCCCAGGCAGGTGCCCTGGGCGGCCACATACTGCGTGGGGGCCAGCCCGGCGCCGATGAGCCACTGGGCCAGCGCGGCGTTGAGGCTGCCGGTCACGGGGTCTTCGGCCAGGCCGTTGTTGCCGGGGAAGAATGCGCGCACTTCAAAGGCGATGCCTTCGGCGTCGGTGCTGCCAATGACACCCACCTTGCCGCGCGGGCCGACCACGCCCACGTCCAGCTGGCCCAGGATGCTGGCGTCAGGCTTCAGCGCCAGCACCTGCTCGCTGCTGCGCAGCATCACACCCCGCCAGTTGGGGCCGTTGTCGCACCAGGCGTGGTGCAGGATGTCGCTGCGCGCCACGCCCAGGCCCCGGGCAATCAGCGCCACGTCGTCTTCGGCCAGCGGGCCGCTTTGGATGAGGGGCGGCGCGGCGAAGGCCAGGCGCTCGCCGTCCTGGCGCAGCGTGACCAGGCCCACGCCACACTCCTGCACCACCTGGCCTGCCACCTGGGGCTGCCCACCGGCCTTCAGCCACGCATGGCAGCTGCCCAGTGTGGGGTGCCCCGCAAAAGGCAGTTCGCGCCCGGGGCAGAAGATGCGCACGCGGTAGTCGGCACCGGCGGCGCGCCCTTCCGGGGTGGGGGGCAGCAGGAAGGTGGCTTCGGACAGGTTGGTCCAGTTGGTGAAGTCCTGCATGGCTTCGGTGCTGAGGCCGGAGCCGTCCAGCACCACGGCCAGGGGGTTGCCACGGTAGGGCGTGGCGGTGAATACATCGACTTGCTGGAACGGGCGTTGGTGCATGGTGGTCAGGTCCTTGGTCTATCAAACGGGCAGTGAAGCGGGATGGGTCGGGCACGCCGGGGGCTCACCGGGGTGTGGCCCGATGTGCAAGCAGGTGGTTGTGGCTCGGCGCTCTGGCGAGGCCGAGGGGGAAATCAGCCGCTGGGGCGCGGTGCAGTGCGGTGCGGGGTCATAGCAGCACCGTGCCTTCGATGCAGGTGACGGCTCGGCCGCCCACCCACAGCTGGTGGTCATCGTCCTGGCGGATGTGCACGCGGCCCGCGCGGCCCAGGCATTCGCCCTGGGCCACCAGGTAACTGCGGGGGGCGAGGCCATCGGCAATCAGCCATTCAGCCAGGCTCGCGTTGAGGGTGCCCGTCACCGGGTCTTCGGGGTTGCCCATGGGGGCGGCAAAGGCGCGCACCACCACGCCGGGCTGGGCGGTGTTGCTGGCGGCAGGGCCCACATGGATCACGCCCACGTCCTGGCCCAGATCCTTCAGGCGGGCGTGGTCGGGGTGCAAGCCCAGCACCGTGTCAGCGCTGTCGAGCAGCAAGCCCAGCCACACGGGGCCGTTGTCCAGCATCTGCGCACCCAGAATCTGCTGCGGGCGCAGGCCCAGGGCGCTCGCGATCAGCGGCACCAGCGCGGGGCTGGGGGCGCTGCGCTTGAGCGGGGGGGCGGCAAACGCCAGGGTGTCGCCGCTCAGTGCGATGCGGACCAGGCCCAGCGCGCATTCCTGGATCACCATGCCGTCCTGCTGCGGGCGGTGGCCTGCCTGCAGCCAGGCGTGGCAGGTGCCCAGCGTGGGGTGGCCCGCAAATGGCAGCTCGCCATTGGGGCTGAAGATGCGCAGGCGGTAGTCGGCCCCGGCCGCGCGCCCGGCGTCGGTGGGCGGCATCAGAAAGGTAGTTTCCGACAGGTTGGTCCAGGCCGCAAAGCGGCGCATGTCGCTGTCGCTCAGGCCGTCGGCATCCAGCACCACGGCCACAGGGTTGCCGTAGCCGGGGCGGTCGCTGAAGACGTCGATCTGCTTGAAGGGGCGCTGGTGCATGGTGAGGCGCGGTCAGGAAAGGGGTTGGTCCAGTACCCCGCGGGCGCCGGGGCGGGTGCTGACCGTGTTGTACCACCGCTCCAGGTGGGGGCGTGCGGCGCGTTCTTGCGGCAAGCCCCACCAGCGGTGGATCTCACAACCCACCGGGATGTCGGCCATCGTGAACCGCTCACCCGCCATGAAGGGCTGGCGGGCCAGGTGGGCGTCCAGCAGGGCCAGCAGGGGCTCCGTGACCGCCACCGACGCGGCGATCAGCGCATCGTTGCGCTGGGCCGCAGGCGTGCGGATCCACTGAATGAAGGCGTCGCGCCCGGCCGGGTTCAGCGTGGTCTGCTGCCAGTCCATCCACTGCTCGGCCACAAAACGCGAGGGAAGGTCTTCGGGGTACAGGTTGCCCAGCGAATGCCGGGCGCACAGGTAGCGCACGATGGCGTTGGACTCCCATAGCACCACGCCCGTGTCCTCGTCCTCAATCAGCGGCACCAGGCCATTGGGGTTGAGGCCCAGGTAGCGCGCCTCGCGCACGATGCCGTACTGGCCGCCCGCGTCGGTGCGCTGCACCGAGGGCAGGCCCAGCTCCTGCACGGCCCACACGACCTTGCGCACGTTGATGGACGACAGGCGACCCCAGAGCCTCAGCATGGTGAATCAGCCCTTGCTCTCGCGGATGGCTGCCGCCAGCGCCGCGATGCCGGTGGCGATCTGCTCGACGGTGGAGGTCACGAACGACAGCCGCAGGGTGCGGTGGTCGGCGTTGTCGGCATAGAAGGCCGCCCCGGGCACAAAGGCCACATTGCGCTCCACGGCCTTGGGCAGCAGCTCGATGGCGCTCATGCCTTCCGGCAGGCGCACCCACAGGAACATGCCGCCGTCGGGGCGGTTCCAGTGCACGCCCAGGCCCTGCATTTCCTTGTCGAGTGCGGCCAGCATGGCCTCGCACTGCTGCTTGTACAGCGCGCGGATGGTGGGCACATGGCGGTCCAGGAAGCCGTCCTTCATCACTTCGGCCACCAGTCGCTGGTTGTAGCCGGGGGTGTGCAGGTCGGCCGCCTGCTTGGCCTGCAGCAGCTTGGGGTACACGGCCTTGGGCGCCACGATGTAGCCCAGGCGCAGGCCGGGGGCCAGCACCTTGGAGAACGAACCCATGTAGATGCAGCCGTCGGGGTTGCGGGCCGTGAGCGGGGCCGGCGGCGGTGCGTCGAACCACAGGTCGCCGTAGGGGTTGTCTTCCACCAGGGGCAGGTTCAGCTCGGCGGCGGCGGCCACCAGCTCGGTGCGGCGCGCATCGCTCATGGTGCGGCCGGTGGGGTTTTGGAAGTTGGGCAGCACGTACAGGAAACGTGCCTTGTTCGCGCCCGTGCCCACCTTGGCGCGCAGGTCGTCGATCAGCACGCCTTCATCATCGCTGGCCACGGACACCACGTTGGGCTCCATGGGCGTGAAGGCCTGCAGCGCGCCCAGGTAGGTGGGCGTTTCCACCAGAACGCGGCTATCGGTGTCGATGAGGATCTTGGCGATCAGGTCCAGCGCCTGTTGCGAGCCGGTGGTGATGAGGATCTGGTCAGCGTCCACGTCCCAGGGCAGGAAGTCGGCAATCGCCTGGCGCAGCGGGCCATAGCCTTCGCTGGCGGCGTACTGCAGGGCGCCGGGGCCGTCGTTGGCCAGCACGGCGGCAGAAGCGGCAGCAAACGCGGAGACCGGGAAGGTCTTGGGCGATGGCAGGCCGCCCGCCAGGCTGATGATGCCGGGCTTTTCGGTGACCTTCAGGATTTCGCGGATGACCGAGGGGTTCATGCGCTCGGCACGGCGTGCCAGGGTCCACGTGCTGTTGGTGGGAAGGTCGTTCAGTTTCACTCTCGTCTCCTGCGGGTGGCCGCCTGGGCCGCTTCGGTTGCAAAGTTGTCGTCAAAAAATGGGTGTGCAGCAGCCCTGGCGGGTGCGTTCACACCTTCTCAGTCCACGATGAACAGGGTGGCGCCCTGTGGGGAGGTGGACCGATGGGGTTCTGCATTGTCCGCCACCTGGTAACTCATGCCGGGTGTCAAGGTGTACTGGCGGCCGTCGGCCAGCTCGGTGTGCAGCTCGCCGCTCAGGCACAAGAGCACATGGCCCTTGGTGCACCAGTGGTCGGACACGTAGCCTGGCGTGTACTCCACCATGCGCACGCGCGCCTCGCCAAATGTCTGGGTGCGCCAGAAGGCCTGGCCCGCTGCGGCGCTTTTTTCTTCGCGCGGAATGCTGGCCCAGTCGGTGGTGGCAAAGGGAATGTTCTGCAAATGCATGGTTTTCAGTCCTTGATCGACACCACGGCCTCGATCTCCACCGCAAAGCCACGCGGCAGGGAGCCGACACCGACGGCCGAGCGTGCGTGCCGTCCTGCATCACCAAACACTTCCACTAGCAGGTCGGAGCAGCCGTTGATGACCTCGGTGTGCTGCATGAAGTCGGGTACCGCATTCACCATGCCCAGCAGCTTGACCACACGGCGCACGCGCGAGAGGTCTCCGAGTGCTGCCTGCATGGTGGCGATCAGCTGCAGGCCCACTTCGCGGGCGTGCTGACGTGCCTCGTCGGCACTGATCTCGCGGCCCACCTTGGGGACCACCACCATGTCGTTGCGCAGTGGCGAGCCTTTGCCCGACAGGTACAGCGTGTTGCCGTCCAGCACATAGGCGTCAAAGTTGCCGCGCGGGGCGGACACGGTGGGCAGCACCAGGCCCAGCTGTTGCAGTCGCTGTTCTGGGGTCATGGCACTCATGCGGGGGCTCCTTGTTGTTGAACGGGCATCCGTTTGCCCACGAAGACGGTGGCGATCACGGCCACTGCAAACACCAGGGTGACGGCATCCAGGTGTTCGCCCAGCAGGGGCACTGCAAACAGCAGGCTCAAAAAGGGCTGGATGAGCTGGATCTGGCTGACCCGCACGGCACCCAGCGCCAGGGCGCGGTACCACGCAAAGAAGCCGATCCACATCGAGAACAGGGCCACATAGAGGAAGCCCGCCCAGCTCATCGCGCCAATGCTGGAGGGGACGGCGGGAGCGAACCACCAGGCCACGGGCAGGGTGAGTGGCAGGCAACACACCAGCACCCAGCAGATGACCTGCTCGGCCCCCAGGCGGGGCGTGAGGCGGGCGCCGCCGATGTAGCCCAGGGCGCCTGTGGTCATGGCGATCAGCAGGTAGATGTTGGCTGCGCCCAGGTACAGGCCGCCCGCACGCCACACCATGAAGCCCAGCACCAGCCCGCTGCCCAGCACTGCACAGGCCCAGAAGCCTGCCGAGGGCCGCTGCCGGTACCACAGTGCACCCAGCAGGGCGGTGGACAGCGGCAGCAGGGCCGTGACCACGGCGCCATGGGTGCTGGGCACATGGCGCAATGCCAGCGCCAGGAACAGCGGGAAGCCGACAATCACGCCAAACGCTGTGATGCCCAGCAGTGGCCACTCGGCCCGCACCGGCAGGTTCAGGCGCCCTTGCGTGCGCTGCCACAGCAGGTAGCCAATCGACAGCAAGCCGGCCACGGCGGCACGCCCGAACGTGACGAACCAGGGGGACAGCTGGGGCGCATCGGTAGAGCCCACTGCCAACCGCGTCATGGGCAGCGTGGCCGCAAACAGCGTGACGCCGACCAGGCCCCAGAGCAGGGCTTCTTTTTCCTGTGCGCGGTTCATAGGGTGAGCATCCAGTACGCAGTGAGCACCAGCACGAGTGCCAGCGCGCGGTTGAACCACAGCAGCCGCGCGCCCTGCGCCAGCCACTGGCGCAGCAGCGAGCCCACCAGCGCATAGACAAAGTTGCTGGTGAAGGCGAACACCATCATCACGCCGCAAATGATGGCCAGGCGCTCACCCGGGTTGGCGGCGGGCTGCCCTGCGGCATTGACCACCCAGCCTGCGCTGAGCGTGAGGGCCAGCATCCAGGCCTTGATGTTGACAAACTGCAGGCCTACGCCTTGCCAGAAGGTCACGTTCAGGCGCGACGTGTCGATGGCGGTCATCTGGCCTGCGCGGCTGAGCTTGAAAGCCAGCCAGAGCATGTAGGCCACGCCCAGCAGCGTCACCGCCCAGCGCAGGGCGGGCACGCCGGTGATGAGGGCACCCAGGCCCAGCCCGCTGCCCAGCATGAGCAGCGTCCAGCCCGCAGGCACCGCAAAGCAAAAGCGCAGCGCGCGCTTGAGCCCGAGGTTGGCGGCCAGCGCGGTGGACAAGGTGGTGTTGGGCCCCGGCGAAAAGCTCATGGCGGT
The DNA here is from genome assembly GCF_002754175.1 of Acidovorax sp. 59. Lineage (NCBI taxonomy): Bacteria > Pseudomonadati > Pseudomonadota > Betaproteobacteria > Burkholderiales > Comamonadaceae > Acidovorax > Acidovorax sp. 59. Next base: position 129,866 of record NZ_PEET01000001.1, read on the forward strand.
GCAAAACAGCAGCAGGGCGGTGAGTTCAGCGACGCTCATGGTGGGTGCGGGAAGGGGTGGGGGACTTGTGGGGGATTTGCCTTCAATGTAATCTTGCTACCAATACACAACCAGTACAGACAGTCGGCGCAGTTGCAAATCTGTATTGCCCGGCAAAACAATACACACCGGCGCCTGGCGGCGCAGCGAGCGGAATGCCACCATGCTGATGAAATCGTCGACCCAGTCGCTGACCGAACAACTGTCCGCCCGGTTTGCCGAGCGCATCCGCAACCGCCTGATGGCGCCGGGTGCACGCCTGCCGTCGGTGCGCCAGTGCGCGCAGCAGCACGGGGTGAGCCCGTCCACCGTGGTGGCGGCCTATGACCAGCTGCTGGCGCAGGGCCTGGTGGAGGCGCGCAAGAACCGGGGGTTTTTTGTCCGCGAAAGTGGCCGAGCGGTGGATGCAGCCGACGGCGACCTTGACGCGCGCCCGCGCCCCGACGACCTGGCTCTGGAAAGTGCTGCCGCCAACTGGAGCACGGCGCACTGGTTTGCGGCGCGTGCCGCCGGCAGCGCGGGTCCAGGGGTGTCGCCCGTCAACGCCACGGCGCTGATCCGGGGCATGTTCCACAAGATCAGCGACAAGCCCCAGCCCGGCATGGGGGTCTTTCCGCCCGACTGGCTGGAGTCCACCTTCATGCCCGCCGCCGTGCGCAAGGTCACCAACTCGCGCGCCCTGCAGGAGTTTTCGCTGCAGTATGGCGAGCCGCTGGGCGATGCAGGCCTGCGGCGCGTGCTGGCCAAAAAGCTGTCCACGCTCAACGTGCACACGGTGCCTGAGAACATCATCACCACCGTGGGGGCCACGCATGCGCTGGACATCGTGAGCCGCACCCTGCTGCGCCCGGGCGACCCGGTCATGGTGGAGGAGCCCGGCTGGGCAGTGGAGTTTGCGCGGCTGGCCGCCTTGGGCATGCACATCCTGCCCGTGCCGCGCCGCGCCGATGGCCCGGATCTGGAAGTCATGGCGCGCTACTGCGAGGTGCACAAGCCCAAGCTCTACGTGAGCGTGAGCGTGTTTCACAACCCCACGGGCTACTGCCTTACGCCGGGCAGTGCCCACCGCGTGTTGCAGTTGGCCAACCAGCACAACTTCCATGTGGTGGAAGACGACACCTACAGCCACATAGCGCCGGAGCACGCCACGCGCCTCACGGCGCTGGATGGCCTGCAGCGCACCATCTATGTGAGCGGCTTTGCCAAGATCCTGGCGCCCAACTGGCGCATTGGCTTCATGGCTGCGCCGCCTGCGCTGGTGGAGCAATTGCTGGACACCAAGCTGCTGGCCACGCTGACCACCCCGGCGCTGCTGGAGAAGGCCCTGGCACTGTGCATCGAGCAGGGCCAGCTGCGCCGCCACGCCGAACGCATCCGCACCCGGCTGGATGCCGCACGCGCGCGCAGCGTCAAGCTCGCCCTGGGGGCGGGCTGCACCTTTGCGGCCGAGCCGGTGGGCCTGTTTGGCTGGGTGGAGACCGGGGTGGACACCGATGCGCTGTCGCAGCGCATGCTGGACGAAGGCTATCTGCTGGCGCCCGGTGCGTTGTTCCATGCCGAGCGCAAACCCAGTACGCTCATGCGCATCAACTTTGCAACGACGCAGGACGCGGCGTTCTGGCGCATCTTTGAGCGTGTGCGGGCTGAGCAAGGGCGGTGAGCCGCAGACATTGCCCTGGGGTCGCGCAATCGCATGGTGGTGTCGCCCACCGAAACCGGCGCAGGGGCCTACTTTCTTTCCACTTCCAGGTCAGACAACACCCGCAGCAGCGCGCGGTTGACCTCTTCCAGGTCCATCTCGAAGGTCTCGCACAGCTGGCGGATGGCGCTGGCGTCATCTGTCTCCAGTGCACACGCCATCTGCAGACCGCCGGTGTAGGGGCCAGTGCGCAACACGGTGGCGTCGTAGATGCGTTCGGACAGGGGCAGGCGCTTGAGGATGGTGCCCAGGGGCTCGCCCAGCAGCTCATCGAGCTGGGAGAGCAGGCCACACAGGTAGATCTCGCGGCGCAGGTCGTTCTCGATGCCCGCGTCCAGCAGCCGCGCGGTGAGCTGTGCGCGGATCACCATGGCTTCGCGCACCGGCTGCATGTTGGCCTCGGTGCTCGCATGGGGCAGCTGGTCGGACAGCCAGCGCTTGATGGAGCTGTAGCCCATCATCACCAGGCCCCGGCGCAGCGAATCAATGCCGGTGCGCAGGCCCAGGGCGGCCGAGTTGGTATAGACCATGAAGCGGTACGCGAGCAGCGGGTCCTCGCCCATGATGTCTTCAAAGGTTTCCAGCGACTGCTCGTCGTCGATGGCCTTCATGAGTTTGAAGATCACCGCGTGCGAGGGCTGCTGCGGGTGGTGGCGCAGGCTGTAGAGCACGTCCTCCGTCGGCCACCCAGCCAGCGCCATCGCGTTGCCCTGGTCCAGACAGTGCTCCATGAGTGCCCGGCTGGCGATGTTTTCGTACATCTGGCCAGCCAGCACCGGGCTGGGGGTGCGTTTGGCAACAGGTCCTGCTGCGGCGGCGGCACTGCCTGGGCGTGGGGGCGTGGCTTGCAGCGCAGCCACGGCGTCTTCCGGGCGCAAGGTCAGCAGGCTGTTGTCGAAGCAGCGGGCAATCTCGGGCTCGGGCAGCTTGTCCATGTCGCCCCGCCACACCATGCGCAGCCCGCGCTGGTGCGCGGCCTTCACGCGGTCATAGATGGCAGAGTCCGACAGCCACTCGCCGCGCACCTCGATCCACGGTGCAGCCCGTGGCGCGTTTTCGAGCAGGTCGCACAGCAGCTGGCGGGTCTGTGCCGAGATCAGCAGCGGCGGCGAGCTGGACGACCACAGCTCCTGCAGCGTGCGCAGCAGGTGCCCGCCATCGACGGTTGCCGAGGCCTCGTTGTGGGCATACAGCTGGATGCCTGCGAGTTTGCGGGCGCGGTTCCACAAAGGGCGGTAGCCCAGGATCAGGCTACCTAGGACGGATTGGACCATGGGCTCTCAGGCAAAAAAACAGGGCCAGCCAGCGCTCGCGGGATGGGTGTCGCCACGGTGCACCAGCCGGTGCTGAAGCCTGCTGGCACAGGGTGCGATGGGCTCTGCGCCCGAACACCCTCTGCCGCACAGGCTCCTAGCCAATAAAGTTGAACAGCGACAACTTCTGAACCTGCGCATAGGACTTGAGTGCAGCCTCATAACCCACCTGCTGGTTCTGGAAGTCGGAAATGCCCTTGATCATATCGAGATCCTCTGCCCGCGAACGGTCGCCTTCCAGCTGGATGGAGCGCTTTTCCTGGTCGCCGGTGATGCGGTCTGCGCGATTGAGCAGCTCGCCGGCGTAACTGCGCATGTTGTGTACGCGCTCCAGTCCAATATCGATGTTGGCCAGTGCCTGCCCCACGGCCTGGATGGCGCCGTTGTTGTTGGGAGCGTTGCGGATGCCATTGATGGCACTGTCCATGGTGCTGAACATGCTCGCGCTGGGCTGCAGGGTGACGGTATCCCCGTTGGCCGGGTTGCCCTTGATGTCGAAGGAAAGCCCCGGAATGCCTGGAACGGAGATGGTGACCGGCTTGTCGGTCGGGTAGTCCGGCACCACCACCGGGGCGGAGACGGCGCCCGTGGTGGTATTGGTGATGGTGTACGTGGCTGTGCTGGTGCCCGTGGTGGCGCCTGGACCCACTGCGCTGAAGGTGACGGTGTAGTTGTCACCCGTCACCAAAGCTTTGTTGGTGGGCGTGATGGCCGTGGTGGTGAGCTGTCGGCCGACCGGGATGTTGCTGACCCCGGCGGTGTAGACACTGTCGCGGGTGGGGTCGAACATGAAGGCAGAGTCGCCGTCGAGGGCCCCCGGTACCGTCACGCCGTTGCTCGCCGTCTGACCCGGCAAGCCCTGGAAACTGTAGTCGGGGGAGCTGCTCAATGGGCCCAGGAACGGCGCCAGCGCGCTGCCCAATGCACTCAGCAAGGGGATGCCGTTGGTGTCTTTCCGGTTGGCGACTTCGAGCAGCTGTTCCCGCAAACCCTGGAGTTGGTTGGCCACGGTGGCCCGGTCGTTGGGAGTCATGCTGGCGTCGCCCGCACTGACCACCAGCTCCCGAAAGTTCTGGATCAGATTCACCGCGTCGCCCAGTGAGGATTCACCCTGTGCAATCGCATTGCGCTGGGTCTCCAGCGCACGTTGTTCGGTCTGGATGCGCGACAGGCGGTTGAGGGCCCGCTCGGCCTGGGCTGCCGACACTGGGTCGTCGCTGGCGCGCACCACGCGTTTGCCTGACGTCAGGTTCTCTTGCAGCGTGGTGAGGCTGGTCTGGCGCGCGCCCAGGTTGCGCAGCGCGTTGTCGTACATGTTGGCCGTGCCGACGCGGTAGATGTTTGTGCTCATGTCGAACTCCTCACGCCAGGGGCGGAATTTATCGGCCCAGGCCCTGGATCAGCGAATCAAAAATGTTCTGCGCAATCTGGATCATCTTCGCCGAGGCTTGGTAGGCCTGCTGGTATTGGATCAGCTTGGCGGCCTCTTCGTCCAGGTTGACTCCCGACACTGCCGTGCGGTCGCGCTCCAGGTTGGCGGCAATGGTGGAAGACAGCTGTTCTGCAAACTTGGCACTCTGGGTGCGCGTTCCCACCTGGGCAATGGCACCCGCATAACCGTCGGTGAGGGTGGACTCGTCAAACATTTTCACGTCGCGCAGGCCCATCAGGGCATTCGCGTTGCCTGCGTTGCGGGTGTAGGCGTCTCCGTACTGCGGGTCCAGCGCATTGCCGATCACCACGGTGTCGCCCGTCTTGGGGGTGCCCTGCAGCGTGATTTGCCAGCCGTTGATCGAGATGGGCTGGCCCGAGGTGTAGGGCTGCGCAGTCGCCAGCGAGGTGGGTGGCGCGGTCCCGCGGTCGAGCACATCGTAGGTTGTGGGCGGCCCGGCGGTGAACTGCAACTGGATACCCCCCAGGATGGGCGGAATGGCTGCTGGGTTGGCATTTGCCGGCAGCACCAGCCCCGGCGGGTTGGGCAGGCCCGTGGCCTTGAGGCTGCCCAGCTGCATGGTGCCGCCGTTGGCCGTGCCCATGGCGGCGTTGATGGGGTTGGCGGCGGCCAGGTCGCGCGGCGAATACACCAGCGCCTGGATGTTGTTGGCAGCCGTGCTGAACGGCTTGAACAGCATGCGCTCGCCAGGGTTGCCGGGCGTGGTGAGGTTGAAGTTGAGCCCATCGATCTGCAGCGTGGCCAAGTTGGCAGCGCTGGTGAACGGGGTTGATTGGCCGTCGGACAGGCGCACCACCTGCCCGGCCGTGCCCGTGGTGAAGCGGATCTCATAGTCGGACGCAGCAAACTGTGTGGGGCCGGTGAACGACACCGTGCCCACCCCTGCGCCGTTGGTGTGGCCCGGCATGCTGGTGGGAAAGGCGAACAGATCCTTGCCTGGCACGCCATCGAGCGTCAGGCCCAGGTTCTGCTGATCGTTCATCGTCATGCCGATGGCCAGCGCCATGCGGCCCAGCAGATTGCGCCCTTCGCTCAGGTCCGTGTTCTGAAAGCGCAGCAGGCCCGAGACGCTGCCACCGCCCAGCACGTTTTCGTCCAGCTCCACGGGGGTGGCGCCGGGGCGGTTGAAAAACAGCTTGGACTGTCCGCTGCCCGGGAAAGTCGTTGCATCGTCGATCGACAGGCTGGCGGCCGTGCTGCCCAGCACCAGGGGCTGGCTGCCCGCCACGAACAGGCCCACGGTGCCGTCATCCGCCGGGATCTGGGTGGTCTGCACATACTGGTTGATGTCGCGGATGATCTGGTCGCGCTGGTCCAGCAAGTCGTTGGGGCTCTGGCCGTTGCCGGTGGCCCGGGCAATCTGCTCGTTGATGGCCGCCATCTGCGTGGCCAGGCTGTTGATGGCGGTCACGCTGCTCTGCAGCTGTTCCTTGACGGTGTACTCGATCTCGTTGATCCGGTCGCTCGCGGTGCGCATGCGTGCGGCCGTTTCGTCCAGCCGCGTAAGGACCACCGTGCGTGCCGTGATGTCGGTGGGACTGCTGACCACGTCCGAGAACGCGTTCATCATGTCGTTGATGGCGGCGCCCAGGCCCTGGGTGCCGCCGCTGAACACTTCCTGCAACTGGCTCAGGCGCTGGGCGCGGACGGCGTCGGCCGCCTGGGTCGATCCAGCCGCGGCCGACTGGCGCGTGAGCAGCTCGCTCTGGTTGCGCAAGATGGTCTGCACATCCACGCCCTGGCCGATGTAGCCACCGCCCGTGAACTGGCCCTGCACGGTCTGCAGCACCACCGTCTGGCGCGAATAGCCGGGTGTGTTGACATTGGCAATGTTGTGGCCTGCCGTCTGCAGGGCCACCTGGTTGGCCAGCAGGGCGCGGGCGCCGACGTTGAGCAGACTCATGGCTTACCTCGGTTCTTCTCGTCCATCACGCCTGGGCGCGCTGTACACGCAGCGCGCTGTTGATAGCGCCGCTGAGCTTCTTGGCGTACTCCGGGTCGGTGGCGTAACCGGCCTTTTGCAGCTCGGCCGCGTAGGCCACGGCAGAGCCCGTCTTGGCGGTGGCCTGGGCTTTTTCGTAGCGCGGGTTGTCGGTGATCAGCTTGGCGTAGTCGCGGAAGGAGTCCTCGTACGAGTCGTACGCGCGGAACTTGGCCACCACCTTGCGCGGTGTGCCGTTGATGTATTCGGTGGTCGTGATCTCGGCCACCTTGCCGGTCCAGCCCTTGCCCGCCTTGATGCCGAACAGGTTGAACGAGTTGCCGCCGTTGGCGGTCTTGATCTCGCTCTTGCCCCAGCCGGTTTCGTGCCCGGCCTGGCCGAGCATGAAGCTGGCGGGAATGCCGCTTTCCTGCGCCACGCGCTCGGCGGTGCCGCTCAGGTGCTGCACAAAGCCTTCGCGGCCCTTGGGGACGGGCAGGGTGGTATCGACGGAAGACGTGGTGGCGGAGGTTGCAGACCGGTTCTGTGCCTGCGGCAGGCTCAGCGTGGACGGCACCGAGAAGTTGGTGTCCGCACCGCCCATCTGGCGCGAAAGCTGGCGGGCGATCGCTTCCGACAGGCCGCCCTGCAGGCCCGACATATTCACGGACAGCTGCTGGTCCAGCATGTCCTGGCCCAGGTTGGCCTGCTCGCCCTCCATCAGGCCGGATTTCATGGTGGCGTCGCGCATGCTCTTGATGAGTTCGCGCATGAACAGCGATTCAAACTGCTTGGCTGCCTCGCGCGTGACCTGTGCGCTGTTGCTCGTGCCCGCGTCGTATTTGAGGGAGTTGAGCGAGCGGATATCGACCGCCAGCGCGTTCGAGGGGCTGGTGGTGCTGGACGAGGGCAGGGTCAGGGCCATGGTCGCTCCCGGTGGATGGTGCGCGCAGCGGCGGCAGCAGGGCGAGCCATGTCAGATCACCTCCAGCTCGGCGTTCAGCGCGCCGGCGGCCTTGATGGCCTGCAGGATGGCCAGCAGGTCGCCGGGTGTGGCGCCCAGCGTGTTGAGGGCCTTGACCACGTCGGCCAGCTGCGGCGACGCGGGCATCTGGATCACGTTGCCCGGTTCCTGGTTGATGGTGATGTCGCTCTTTTGCGTGACCACCGTCTGCCCCTGCGAGAACGCATTGGGCTGGCTGACCACGGGCGTGGAGCTGATGGTGATCGACAGGTTGCCGTGGGCGATGGCACAAGGCCCCAGCGTGACCGACTGGTTGAGCACCACCGAGCCCGTGCGGGCGTTGATGACCACCTTGGCTGAGGGCGTGGAGGATTCGAGCGGCAACTCTTCCAGGTCGGCAATGAAGCCGACGCGGGCGCCGGGGTCGATGGGAGCGCGCACCTGCACCGTGCGACCGTCCAGCGCGGTGGCCAGGCCGTTGCCCAGCTTGGCGTTGATCACCTGCGCCACGCGGCGGGCGGTCTGGAAGTCCGAGGCGTTCAGGCCCAGGTTGATGGTGTCGCCTTCGTTGAGCGGGGTGGGCACGGCCCGTTCCACTTGCGCACCGAGCGGAATGCGGCCTGCGCTCAGGTGGTTGATCTGCACCTTGCTGCCACCGGACGACGCGCCAGCGCCGCCCACCACCATGTTGCCCTGGGCCAGTGCATAGATCTCGCCGTCAGCGCCGCGCAGCGGTGTGACGATGAGCGTGCCGCCCTTGAGCGACTTGGCATTGCCCATGGACGAGACGTTCACGTCGATCTGCTGGCCCGGCTGGGCAAAGGCGGGCAGTTGCGCCGTGACGATCACCGCTGCCACGTTCTTGAGCTGCAGCTGCGACGCCGTGCCGGGTGGCAGGCTGATGCCCATCTGCTGCAGGTAGTTGGACATGGCCTGCGTGGTGTAGGGCATCTGCGTCGTCTGGTCGCCCGTGCCGTCCAGCCCTACCACCAGGCCGTAGCCGGTCAACTGGTTGCTGCGCACGCCCTGCACCGCCGCCACTTCCTTGATGCGCAAGGCCTGTGCAGGCGTTGCCAGCCCTGCGGCCACCAGGGCCAGCAGCAGCCACAGCACGCGCGCGGTGCGGGGCAAGAGGGAATGGGACGAGGCTTTCATGGCATCCATTGTGGTAGGCCATGGCCAGAACTAAAACCCAAAAAGAAGCGGGTTCACCGGCTTATTGGCTGGGTCTGAAGCCGCGTTGGCAAGGTGCGCGCAGAAACGGCCCGTGGGCGCTCTGGGCGGCGGTTTTTGAGTAAAAACGGCCAGAGGCGCTAGTGCTATATGCGCCAATAGCTATCAAATTTGTAGTGGTGAAGGGACGCACCCAGCCCTCCGTCGGATGCCGGAAGGACTGGGGACCTGGGCGCTTTCGGTGCGCCCAGTGCGGTCAGAACGGCGTGACGGTGTTGAAGAACCGGCCCAGCCAGCCCATGGCCTGGGCTTCGTTCTGCGCACCGCGTCCGCGCGATTCGACGCGCACATTGGCGACCTGGGTCGAGTTCACGATGCTGCCGGGTTGCAGTGCGCGTGGGTCCACCGTGCCCGAAAAGCGCAGTACATCCACGTTCTGGTTCACGCCGATCTGCTTTTCGCCAGTGATGACCAGGTGGCCATTGGGCAGCACATCCACCACCGTGGCGGTGATGGAGCCGGTGAAGGTGTTGGCGCTTTCGGTGCCGCCTTTGCCGGAGAACGCATTGCCCGAATTGGCGCCCACGCCCAGCTTGTCGGTGAAGGTCTTGCTGGTGAAGGGCAGGGCGGTCACGCCGGCAGATACTTCGGAGGTGCGGTCCACCGTGGACGACGACTTCTGGCTGGCCGTCACGTTCTCCACGATCTGGATGGTCACGTTGTCGCCCACCAGGCGCGCGCGGCGGTCTTCAAACGCGGGCCGGTAGCTGGCGTTGTGGAACAGTCCGCCCGTCACCGGGGGCGGGGTGCGCGGTGCAGCGGCGAGCGGGGGCGGGGTGGTGGGCAGGATGTCCACCGGCGGCGGTGGCGACAGGGTGGCGCAGCCGGCGCACAGCAGTGCTGCGCCCAGTGCGGGGATGCCCGCACGCAGCGAGCCAAGTGCCTGCAGCAGGCGAAGAGGGCGTGTGAAAGTGCGCATGGCGAAGGTCCTGGGCAAAAGCGCGGGGGGCAGTCCGGTCACAGCTGGGCGAGCTTGGCGAGCATCTGGTCCGAGGTCTGGATGGCCTTGGAATTCATCTCGTAGGCGCGCTGGGTCTGGATCATGGTGACCAGCTCTTCCACCACGTTGACGTTGGAGGCTTCCAGAAACCCCTGCTTGATGATGCCCAGGCCGTTCGTGCCGGGGGTGCCCTGCTGGGGCTGGCCGGAGGCGGCGGATTCCTTGAACAGGTTCTGCCCGATGGGCTCCAGGCCGGCCGGGTTGATGAAGCTGGCCATGGCCAGGTTGCCCACGGTCTGCGGCTGTGTGTTGCCCGGCACGGTGACTGCCACGGCGCCTTCGGCACTGATACTGACGCTGGTGGCGTTGGCCGGAATGGTGATGCCATTGACCACGGGCAGCCCGCTGGACGTGACCATGCGGCCCTGGGCATCGACCTGGAAGGAGCCGTCGCGGGTGTAGCCCACGGTGCCATCGGGCATGGTCACTTCAAAGAAGCCGTTGCCGTTGATGGCGACATCCAGGTTGTTCTTGGACTCCTGCAGGCTGCCCTGCATGAAGTTGCGGCTGGTGGCCACCGTGCGCACGCCCAGGCCCAGGTGCAGGCCGGTGGGCAGCTGGTTTTGTTCGGTGGTGTTGGCACCCACCTGGCGCAGGTTCTGGTAGATCAGGTCTTCGAACACCGCGTTGTTGCGCTTGTAGCCCGTGGTGGAGACGTTGGCCAGGTTGTGCGAGATGACGTCGAGCTGGGTCTGCTGGGCAGACATGCCGGTCTTGGCGATCCAGAGGGAGTTGATCATGGTGCTTCCTTATGGCAGGTGCGTGCTGGGGGTGGCAGCGGCATCAGCCGTTCATGCTCAGCAGCTGGCTGGCGGTCTTGTCGTTGGTTTCGGCGGTCTGCAGCAGCTTCATCTGCTGCTCGAACTGGCGCGATGCAGCGATCATCCCGACCATGCATTCGACCGGGTTCACGTTCGAGCCCTCCAGCGCGCCCGACAGCATGCGCGCGTTGGCGTCGTTGGGCATGGGGTCGCCCGACGTGGTGCGAAACAGCCCGTCGTCGCCGCGCTTGAGCGGGTCTTCCGGCGTGGGGGTGCCCAGCTTGAGGCGGCCAATGGCCTGGGCGGGCTGGCCCGGGATCTTGGAGGTCACGGTACCGTCCGACCCGAGCGACACATCGGCACCAGGCGGCACGTCGATGGGCGCTCCGCCATCGGACAACACGGGCAGCCCGGTGGGGGTGAGCAGCTGGCCGGTGGCGGACACCTCAAAGCTGCCCGCACGGGTGTAGGCCTCGGTGCCATCCAGCCCCTGCACTGCAAACCAGGCATTGCCGGCCGCCATGGCGTCGAGGTTGCGGCCGGTGCGTTGCACAGGGCCGGGGGTGTTGACGTAGCCGGAGGTGGCCTCCAGCGCAAACACGCGCGTCTTGGCGCCGTCGCCTTGCAGCGGCACCGAGCGGAAGGTGGACATCTCGGCGCGGAACCCGCCGGTGGACACGTTGGCGAGGTTGTTGGACAGCACCGCCTGCCGGTGGGCGGCGGCGTTGGCGCCTGTCATCGATGTGTAGATGATGCGGTCCATGGGGGATCTCCGGTGTCCTGGGCGGGTTCAGTGGGGGGGGCAGCCGGTCAGCGCAGGTTCACCAGGGTGGACATCACCTGGTCTTGCGTCTTGATGGTCTGTGCGTTCGCCTGGTAGGCGCGCTGGGCAGTCATCATGTTCACCAGCTCGGCCGTGAGGTCCACGTTGGAGTCTTCCAGGGCGCCCGAGCGCAGCGAGCCAAAGCTGCCATCCGTGGCGGTGCCGACGACGGGCTGGCCCGACTCGAACGTGGCCACCCAGTTGTTGCTGCCCACCGAGGCCAGGCCCTGCGTATTGCGGAAGCTCGACAGCGCCAGCTGGCCCTCGGCACGCGTCACGCCGTTGGAATAACGGGTCATGATCATCCCGTTGTTCTCGATGTTGATGCCGGTCAGCTCGCCCGAGGTGTAGCCGTCCTGGCTCAGGTTGGACACCGCAAACTTCTTGCCGAACTGCGTCACCTTGTCCAGGCTCACGTCCACGGTATAGGTGGGCAGGTTATTGGGGTTGGGCGGCGTGGGGTTGATGGTGAGCGGCAGCGAAAAGCCCGTGGCGGGTGGCGTGGCCACCGGTCCGGTGATGGCGCCGTTGTTGTCGAACGTGATCTGGCCGATGGGCGTGGCCACCACGGGCGGCACAGCGGTGGGGTCGTCCAGGGCGTCGTATACGTCCCAGGTGTTGGCGGTGGCGGTTTTCTGAAAGTACAGGCTCACCGGTTTGGCCACGCCCTGGCTGTCGAACACGTTGATCGACGTGCCATAGGTGGCGCGCGGCGTGGCCGGGATGGGGGGCGTGGCTGCGGGGTTACCCGCCGCGTCGGTGGCGCGGGCGTCCAGGTTGAAGGCCGCCGTGATCTTGGTGGTCTGCTTGGCGGGAATTGGCTCGGCGGTCGGGAACACCATGGGGATGGGGTCGGTGCCGGTGCGCAGACCCGTCACCGGGTCTACCGGGTAGCCCATCACCGACGCGTTGTCGTTGGTGATCATGTTGCCTTCCTTGTCCAGCTTGAAGTTGCCGGAGCGGGTGTAGGCGGCGGTGCCATCGGGCAGCGTGAGGGTGAAGAACCCATTGCCATTGATGGCCACGTCCAGGCTGTTGCCGGTGATGGTCAGGTTGCCCTGGGTGAATTGCTGCGCCACGGCGCCCACTTCCACGCCGATGCCTGCATTGGAGCCCCCTGCCGAGCCGATGGCAGAGGCCACCATCTCGGCAAACTCGGCCCGCGAGGCCTTGAACCCGACGGTGTTGGAGTTGGCAATGTTGTGCCCGATGACATCGAGGTTCTTGCTGGCGGCGTTCAAGCCGGACAGGCCTTGCTGAAAACTCATGGTGTTCTCCTGTTGACGCGATACGAAGCAGGCTGGTGTTACACCAAGGCCTTGATCTGGCTGTAGTTGATGGTTTTGCCGTTGGACAGGCTCAGCACCAGCTGTCCGTCCTCGGCGCCTGCGGCCGTCACCTTGGCAAGGTTCAGTGCGGTGGAGTCCAGCTTGGTGGAGCCATTGACGGCCGTCACGCGGAACTGCAGCCCATCGGTGGAGCCGGTGTACTGGCTGGCGTCCCAGTCGAAGGTGTGGCGGCCCGCCGCCTTGGCACCCAGGTCGATGGTGTCCACCACCTGCCCGCCTGCGGTCGTGACCTCGATCTTCACGTTGGTGGCGGCCGAGCCCAGCTCGAAGCCGCCCTTGCCGGTCTTGTCCGCCACCGCCAGGCTGGAGCCCTCGGTCAGCACATTGCGGCCCACCAGGGCTGTGCCCTGCATCACCTGTAGCGAGTTGAACTGCGAAGCCATGCTCTGCATGGTCTGGTTCAGTTGCTGGATGCCGGTCACCGTGTTGATCTGCGCGATCTGCGAAGTCATCTGGGCGTTGTCCAGGGGGTTCATCGGGTCCTGGTTGTTCAGCTGCGCAACCAGCAGTTTCAAAAAGCGGTCTTGCGCGGCAGCCGGATCGGTGGACGCGTTGGCTTTGGTGCTGGACGAGTCCGTCACCGTGGGGGCGTTGGTGGCACTGAGAATCATGGTGGTGTCCTTCTTGGAGCAGGCTCTTGCCTTACTGGCCCATCTGCAGGGTTTTGAGGAGCAGCGACTTGGCCGTGTTCATGACCTCGACGTTGTTCTGGTACGAGCGCGAGGCAGAGATCATGTTGACCATCTCCTCAACCGCGTTGACGTTGGAGTGCGTCACATACCCCTGCTCGTCGGCCGACGGGTGGCTGGGGTCGTGCACGCGGCGGCCCGGCACATTGCTTTCGCTGACACCGCTGACCTTGACACCCGCAGAGCTGTCGGCCCCCATGGGCGCTGTCTGGAACACCACCTGGCGTGCCTTGTAGGCCTGACCATCGGGGCCTGCCACGGCGTCCACATTGGCCAGGTTGCTGGCCACCACGTTGAGCCGCTGCGACTGCGCGCTGATGGCGCTACCCGATACGTTGAAAATCGAAAACATGGACATGGGGTGGCTCGCTTTCTGCGCTGCGGGGCTGGCTGGTTATTGGCCCTGGATGGCGCTGAGCATGGTTTTGGCGTTGCCGTTGATGAACCGCAGCGTGGCTTCATAGCGCACGGCGTTGTCCACGAAGTTGGCGCGCTCGCGGTCCAAGTCCACCGAGTTGTTGTCCAGGCTCGGTTGTGTTTGCACTGCATAGCCCAGGGCGCCTTGCCGGTCGATGCTGGTGCTGGAATTCACGGTGGGCAGCGGAATATGGTGCGGATCGGTTGTGCCCGCAGTTCCGTACGAACCTCCGGTTGCCAGCCGCGTGACCGCTGCGCCGGCAGTGCTTGTGGCGGAAGAAGTCATGCCTGTGGCCTCGCGCAGCGCGTCGCCGAACTTGAAGTCGCGTGCCACATAGCCAGGGGTGTCGGCGTTGGCAATGTTGCTGGCGATGGCGCGCTGACGTTCCCCACGCAGCACCAGGGCGTTGCCGTGAAAATTCAGCTGGTTGGTCATCTTGTCAAGCATGTGTGCCTCACACCGTCGGTTGCAAAGTCGCCATCCCCGGGGGGCTTTTGGCGTGGCTCGATTATGGAAACCGCGCCCTTTTTCTAAAGCGCGAAGAAGTGGCAAATGGATGCGCAGTTCCGGGTTTTGCGTCCGGGTCATCTGCCTATAGTTCCAGGGGTGAAATGGCCCCTGCCTTCCGTAGCACCCCGTGCGCGGGCAGCCTGGCCAGCCGATGCCCTGGAGGCCCCCATGACCGCCCACTTCCTTTTCTCTGACACCAACACCGACGTCGCGCTGTGCGGCGCCACCCGGCAGTCGCTGGCTGTGCGTGCTGGCGCCTTGGTGCGTACGTTCTGCCTGGCGGGTGTATTGGCTGTGGCTGCGCTGGGCCCCCATGGTGTTGCGCACGCCCAGTCGGCGACAGACCCCGCGGCGGACCTGGGGCCGCTTACCCAGCGCTGGCTGGACGATGCGTTGGCCCGCAACCCGTCCTCCGCCCTGCCACTGCGTATGGAAGTGAGTGTTGGCTCACTGGACTCGCGCCTGCGGCTGGCGCCCTGTGCGCGCGTTGAACCCTATCTGCCCGTAGGTGCCCGCCTGTGGGGCCGGACCCGTCTGGGGCTGCGCTGCGTGGAGGGCGCCACCGCATGGAACGTGTTTTTGCCCGTCACCATCAAGGCGTTTGGCCCAGCCTGGGTGTTGACCAACAATGTGGCGCCCGGTGCCGTGTTGACGGCCAATGACGCCACAGAGGCCGAAGTGGACTGGGCGGCCGATTCCTCTCCAGTCATGGCCAATCCCGACCTGTGGGTAGGGCAGACCGCGGCCCGCCAACTGGTGGCGGGGCAGGCAGTGCGCCAGGCCATGGTGCGTGCCCCCTTGCTGTTCAAGGCCGGTGCGCAGGTAAAAGTGGTGGCCCAGGGGCCGGGCTATGCGGTCAGTTCTGCGGGCCAGGCGTTGACCGCAGGCTCTGCCGGGCAGACTGTGCGCGTGCGCATGGAGAATGGCCGCATCGTGAGTGGAACTGTGAATGATTCTGGGACAGTGGATGTCACTCTGTGATGACGCCCCGGTAATAAATGGCTAAAGTCCGGGCCAAATGGGTCGAAAACATTGCTACTGATGCCCCACATCCAACGGGGTGGTGGAGAGAGCGATGAAGATAGGTCAAACACCGGAACTGCCGGGCGGGTTGCCGCCGACGGGGCTTGCCAAGCAAGCCAAGGCCCCAGCCAGCGCTGCTGAAGGAGCCACGAAGGACGCACTGATGGCGTCATCTGCCGGTGTGCCTGTCACTGTGTCCACCGCGGCCCGGGCGCTCAGCCCTGCCACCCGCAGCACGGCAGATTTTGACGCGGGCAAGGTCAAGGCAGTGCGCGCTGCCATCGAAAAGGGCGAATTCTCGGTCGACGCCGAAGCCATTGCCGACAAGCTGTTGTCCAACGCCCAGGAGATCCTGTCCCGCTCGCGGGGTTGACCGGCGTTTTGCTCCCGGGCGCAATCCATCGCACAATGCGCCATGTCTCTGGAAGAATCTCTCTCGGCTGTTGAGCAGCTGATCGAACAAGTCTCCGCCGCACTTCTCGCGGCCGACCCCACCTCCCTGGAAAAAAACAGCACGGCCTTGCGTGATGCAGCGGCCGATTTTTCGCGTGCGCTGGAGCAGGCGGCCGCGCGGGGGTTGCCCTTCCCAGCGTCGCTGCAAAAGCGCGCGGATGCGATCCGCAGCATGCTGATCCTGCACCGTGAAAGCCTGGCCCGGCTTGCTGCCAGCACGGACCGCCAAGCCGCCGGCCTGTTGCCCCCCAATGCGGCGGCTACCTATGGCGATGGCCTGGGGGCGCGCGGAGCCGCGCCGGGTGTGGCACGCATCTACCGCTCTGCAGGCTGAGCGGCATCCATTGTTCTGAAGGGGTTGTGGGCCCGGTCGCGAAAAGCGGCGACCCGTCACCCTATGGCCCTGCGCAACGATCTGCGCGGCGCCTGGTGTCCGCCGGTGGGGGCGCTCAGTGCGCGCGCATCTTGGCCCGCAGCCGGGCAATGGACTGGCTGTGCAGCTGGCACACGCGCGACTCGGTGACGCCCAGCACGGCGGCAATTTCCTTGAGGTTCATGTCATGTTCGTAGTACATGCCCATGATGTGCTGCTCGCGCTCCGGCAGGGTTTTGATGGCGTTGACCAGTGACGTCTTGAGCCGTTGATCACGCAGCAGCTCCACCGGGTCGGCTGCACTGTCGGCAACGTGGCGGTCCAGAAACCCATCCTCGTCGTCGTTGCCATGCGTCATGTCTTCGAGGTACACCAGCTGGGTACCCCGGACCTTGCCCAGAAGATTCTGGTAGTCCGCCAGGCTCATGCCCATTTCGCTGGCTATTTCGGACTCCAGCGGGCTGCGTCCCAGCTTTTGCTCCAGCCGGTGCACAGCGTGTTCAATGTCTTTCTGGCTCTTGCGCGAGCTGCGGCTCATCCAGTCGCCCTCGCGCAGCTCGTCGAGCATGGCGCCCCGGATGCGCTGGGTGGCAAAGGTTTCAAACTGCACGCCCTGTGCCACTTCGTAGCGCGACAGGGCTTCGGCCAGCCCCATCATGCCGACCTGGATCAAGTCATCCAGCTCGACATTGGGAGGCAGCTTGGCGATCATGTGGTGCGCAATCCTCCGGACCAGCGGTACATGCTGGCGGATCATGGCATCGCGATCAAGCTGGCCTTTGGCGGTGTACATAGAGAGGGTGTTATGCACTGGTAGGGCGGGTATGCGATCTTGTTCTGGAGCCGCTTGGGGGGGCCATCACCCGATCTTTTTCCGCCGCCCGGGGCCAGCAACTTGCCAGACCGTGGGAAGCGTTTCGGGTCAACGTGCGTACGTAGAGGTGCATCACAGGCTCTGGTCAGTGGCTCCGGACAAAATGCGCAGGCATGCCTGTCAAGTTGCTGGGTGTCAGCGCAGCCAGCGCTCCGTTCATAGTGCCCGCATTTTCCAGCAGTTGCAAGGCCAGGCGCTGAAGCTCCTGGGGGTTCTGAGTGGCAATGGTGGTGGTTCGTATCGGGCCGCCCAGATGGCGCTCGGCACATGCCTGCAAGGTCATCAGCTGGGACTGGGCCTTGCGGCGTTCGGCGGCGGTGTTGCCGTGCAGCAAAGCGGCCACCATGCAGGGCAAGCCAGTGTGTAGCGCAATCTGCTTGAGGCTCTTGTAGCTGGTCATCACGCCCGCTGCGCCACTGCCCATGACCACCAGCGGCACCGTGGCCGTGTGGGTGAGCAGGGGCCCCAGGGTGGAGGCTGGTGCGTGAATCACCATGAGGCCGTAAGTCCTGAAGCAGGGCAGCAAGCTCTCCATGGGCGAGCGTGTGCTGCCGCTGGCCTTGCGGCTCAGGTGCTGCAGCCCCTTGGCCGCTGGAATCACGGCGAGGGAGGATGCGGTGGCGCCCAGGTTCAGGCTGGCGCCGTCATTCCACGTTGCATGTTGCAGCAGGTGCAGCAGCCCGGGGCTGTCGTCGGACTCCTGCGCCGTGCCGTCGAGTACCACCACCGGATAGCCCAGCCGCTGCAGGCTGGCGCAGATCTGCCATAGCGTTTCCAGGCCGCTCGCCGTGTTGCCCTGGCTGGCGACTGCCAGCAGCCGCAGCTCTGCCTGCGGGGTGAGGCTGTGCAGGCTGGCCGCCTGGTGAAAACCCAGATCAAGCATCGACCAGCCCCCCCTCCGTCACGGTGTCAGGAGAGTGCGAGAAGAAGAAGTTCAGGTCCGTGGCCTTGGGGTCGAAAGCCGACTTCGCCGGCGACCGCATGGAGGCGCTGATGAGCTGGTGGGCGTTGGCACGCTCCCAGTCCTCGGGCACGCGCTGGCCGTTGGTCACGCCGCGCAGCACCATCTGGTGGCGGATCAGTGCGTCGATCGCGGGGCCCAGCTTCACGGCTTCGTCCACCTTGGACAGGATGGCCTGCTGCGAGCCGTCGGTCTTGAAGGCGGTCAGTACGTCATCCAGCGTGTCGCCATGGCAGCCGGCGTTGAGCACCAGCAGGCGGTTCACATGGGGCAGGTCCAACACATCCAGCATGTCGCGCTTGCGGGGGTCCCTGGGGGCCACGCCGGTGGTGTCGATCAACACCATTTTCTTGCCGCTGAGCAGGCCCAGCAGGTCTTGCAGCGCGGCACGGTCGTGCGCCAAGTGGGCCACGATGCCCAGCATGCGCCCGTAAGTGCGCAGTTGTTCGTGCGCGCCCACACGGTAGGTGTCCAGTGTGATCAGCCCCACACTGCCGGGGCCGTGGATGCGGGCGCACATGGCAGCCAGCTTGGCGGTGGTGGTGGTCTTGCCCACACCCGTAGAGCCCACCATGGCGAAGATGCCGCCCTGTTCATAAAGGGGGGGATCGGTCTGGTCGGTCTTAAGGTTGCGTTCCAGCACCTCCATCAGCCAGCGCACCGATTCGCCCGCCGACAGGTCTTCGGGCATGCGTTCGAGCACGGCGCGGGCCAGCGATGGGGAGTATCCAGCACGGATCATCTTCAGCATCAGGTTGGACTGGATCGGGTTCTGGCGCGCCTGCCCCAGCCAGGCCAGCGTGTTGAAGCGGTCTTCGATCAGCTCTTTCATCGCGTGCAGCTCGTTCATCACGCTCTGCTGGTTGTTCGACTGGATCAGGTGGGCGCTGGGAGCTTCCTGTCGACGGCGCGGTGGCTCGGGCGGCATGTCCATCGGGATGGTGCGCAGCGGGTTGTGGCGTGCCACCGAGGGCGCGGGCATGCGTTCACGTTCCGGTTCCTGGTCGCGGCTGCGTTCAGACAGTGTCTGGGGTTCCGAGGGACCATTCAGTGCCTCGTGGCGACGGCGCAGCATGCGTTCGCGCACATAGTCCTGGAACGACAGCGTGCTCATGGCCAGCTGTTCGGTGTCTTCCTCGACCGGGTTGCGGCCCAGGCCCGACGCTGCTGCCGATTGGCTGGCGCGCTGTGGGGTGCTGCGCGCAGTGCTGGGCGCCAGCAGGGGCGGATTGGACGAAGCGGTGGGCGCACCACCGTCCAGAGCCGACAGCGTGTCCTCGGCCGTGGCCACCACTTCCACGCCGTTGGCCGTGGGGCGGTTGGACAGAATCAGCGTGCCGTCGCCAAAGGCCATGCGCGCCTTGGCCAGAGCCTCCCGGGAGGTGGGGGCGGTAAAGCGTTTGATGTTCATGCTGATGCACCTTTAAGGATCGGCCCAATACGGATGGTGTGGGTCTCTGGAATTTCACTGTGTGCCAGCACCTGCAGGCGGGGCGCTACGCGGCGCACCAGGCGGGAGATGGCATTGCGGATCTGGTCGGGAACCAGCAGGCAGGCGGGCAGGCCCATCTCTTCCTGCTTGAGGGCCACTTCGGCGGCCTTTTGTGTGAGGATGTCGGCCACGCCGGGGTCGAGTGCGGGGCCTGCCGTGTTGCCCAGGGCTTGCACCAGCAGGCGCTCCAGGCCGGGCTCGATGGCAATGACGTTGAGCTCGCGGGTGGGGCCGTAGATCTGCTGGACGATGGCGGGCGAGAGCGCAATGCGCACGCGGCGGGCCAGTTCGACGGGGTCCGAGACGCCACCAGCATGCTCGGCCAGCGTTTCGATGATGGTGCGGATATCGCGGATGTGCACAGACTCTTCCAGCAGCAGCTGGAGGACTTTCTGGAACGTTGCGATGGAGACCATTTTCGGAACCACTTCTTCGATGAGCTTGGGGGCCAGCTTGGCCACGTGTTCCACCAGTTGCTGCGTTTCCGTGCGACTGAGGAGCTTGGCGGCTTGCACTTGCATCAAGTGTGACAAATGGGTGGCCATCACGGTTTCGGAATCAACGACGGTAAAACCGGCCATTTGTGCGGCTTCCTTTTGCCGATCGTCGATCCAGTGTGCTGGCAGGCCAAAGGCAGGGTCGGTGGTGGCCGTGCCGATCAGCGGCGTGGTGATGCCGCCGGGGTTGATGGCCAGGAACATGCCAGGGAAGGCTTCGCCCTCGCCCACCACCACGCCGCGCAGCGTGATGCGGTAGCCGCTGGGCTTGAGTTCGAGGTTGTCACGTACGTGCACGGCAGGGGGCAGGAAGCCGACTTCCTGTGCAAACTTGCGGCGCACGCCCTTGATGCGGGTGAGCAGGTCGCCCTGGCGGCTCTTGTCCACCAGGCTGATGAGGCGGTATCCCAGTTCCAGGCCCAGCAGGTCCACGGGCTGCAAGTCGTCCCAGGTGGCTTCGCCATCGGTGGCGGGCGGCGGTGGGGCTTCGACCACCAGGGGAACCTTCTGGCGCTCATACATCACCCAGGCGCCGTAGCCCAGCAGGCTGCCCATGGTCAGGAACACCACATGCGGCATGCCGGGGATCAAACCCAGCAGGATCAAGATGCCTGCCGTCACACCCAGCACGCGGGGCGACATGAACAGCTGCTGAACGATCTGGCGGCCCATGTCGTGGTCCTTGCCCACGCGCGAGATCACCATGGCGGCTGCCACCGAAATCAGCAGGCCGGGAATCTGTGCCACCAGCGCATCGCCAATGGCCAGCAGGATGTAGCTGTCTGCGGCCTGCTTGGCCGACAGGTCGTGTTGCAACACACCAATAGCGAAGCCGCCAATGATGTTGATGAGCAGGATCAGGATGCCCGCCACGGCGTCGCCGCGCACGAATTTGGACGCGCCGTCCATGGAGCCGAAGAAGTTGGCTTCTTCGGCCACTTCGGCACGGCGGCGCTTGGCTTCTTTTTCGTCGATCAGGCCGGCATTCAGGTCGGCATCCACCGCCATCTGCTTGCCGGGCATGGCGTCCAGGGTGAAGCGCGCCGACACTTCGGCAATGCGCTCGGCGCCCTTGGTGATCACCACGAAGTTGATCACCACGAGGATCGCAAAAACGATCAGGCCGACGGCGAAGTTGCCGCCGATCAGGAAGTGGCCGAAGGCCTCGATCACTGCACCCGCTGCGCCAGGGCCCTGGTGGCCTTCGAGCAGCACCACGCGCGTAGAGGCCACGTTCAGCGACAGGCGCATCAGTGTGGTCAGCAGCAGCACCGAAGGGAATGCCGCGAAGTCCAGCGGACGCAGCATGTACGCCGCCACCATCATCACCATCAGCGCGACGGCGATGTTGAGCGTGAAAAATGCATCCAGCAGCCACGGGGGGATGGGCAGCACCATCAGCGCCAGAATCGCCACCACCAGCAGTGGTGCCGACAGGCCCTGCAGGGCGCTGGCATTGGTGCCCGCCCATTGCTGCAAAGACTTTACGGAGGTGTTCATACGGCAGCACCTTGCACCGTGGTGCGGTTCAGCGGATCGAGTTCAGGCGGCACGAAAGGCTCCACCAGGCTGTCGGGCATGCGGCCTTCGCCACGCAGGGCTGCCTTGAGGCGGTACACATAGGCCAGCACCTGGGCAACGGCGGTGTAGAGCGTCGCGGGGATGGCCTGGTCCAGCTCGGCATGGGCATACAGCGCACGGGCCAGTATGGGCGACTGCAGCACAGGCACGTTGTGCTCCTTGGCCACGTCGCGGATCTTCATGGCGATGAGGTCGGTGCCGCGCGAGATGACCTGGGGCGCACTCATGGTCTTCTCGTCGTATTTGAGGGCCACGGCGTAGTGGGTGGGGTTCATCACCACAAAGTCGGCCTTGGGGACGGCGCCTACGCTGGCCCGGTCGGCGATCTCGCGCTGCTTCTGGCGGATGCGGCCCTTGGTGTGGGGGTTGCCGTCAGACTCCTTGTGCTCCTGCTTGACTTCCTCGTGCGACATCTTCAGTCGTTCCTTGAAGAAGAACGCCTGCAAAGGCACATCCACCAAGGCAGCCAGAAACACGACCAGCAGCAACAGGCTCATGCCCGAGGTCAGCCAGTCTGCAATCTGGCGAATGGCCAGCGGCGAGGGTTGCAGCACCAGCATGGCGACCGTTTCGAGGCTGTTGCCCAGGAACTTCCAGGCCACGTAGGTCAGGATGGCGGTCATCAGCACCATCTTGGCCACGTTGGCCATCTGCTGCTTGGAAAACAGGTTGGCCAGTCCGGAGATCGGGTTGAGTCGGTTGAACTGCGGTGTGATGGGCTTGGCACTGAGAATCCAGCCGCCCGCCCCGATGGCGCTGATCAGCCCCGCAGCGCTGGTGAGGGTGGCAAACACCGTGCTGGCCACCAAGCCCACGATGACCATGTCCTGCAGCCGCGAGAGCATGGTGCCTGGCGCCATCACCGTGGCCGCATTGAACGCCAGCTGCTGGCTCATGGCCCACTGCATGCGGTCCATCAGCTGTGGGGCCAGCAGTAGCATGCATGCGGCGCCCGCGCCCAGGATGGCCAGGTGCGACAAGTCGCGCGAGCGTGCCCCTTGGCCGTCTTCGCGCGCTTTTTGCAGCTTGCGTTCTGACGCGGGGAGGCTTTTTTCTTGGCTGGATTCCATGGTGGCATGACGGCTGGTGTCATGCCATTGTCGTGAGCGACCTGGAAATCTAAAGGCTGATAAGGGGGCTGCAGCCCCCTCTTTTCGGTGATGTCTGGGGTGTGTCTAGCGGCGGGTCCGTGTCTGACCCGCGCCGTGGATTGCTACCATTCTTTTCAAAAATGATAGCAATCAGGTCATATCGCACTAGCGCTGGAGGGTTGTCAGACTGAAAACGGAGCGTCAGAAGCCCAGACTGGCCAGCAGGTCGTCCACCTGGGACTGGTCGGTGACCACGTCGGGGGTGTTCTCCGGGTCCACCACCGGGCCCTGAAGATGCGCTGCGCGGGCGGGCTCGGCGGGCACCTGGGCGCTGGGCGGAGCCGTCTGGATGAGCAGTTGCACCAGCTGCTCTTCAATGGTGGCTGCCAGGTTCACCACGCGCGCAATCACCTGGCCGGTGAGGTCGTGAAAATCCTGCGCCATCATGATTTCGGTGAGGTGCGTGTCGGCTTCCTTGGTCACGCGCTCCACGTCGGTCAGAAAGTTGAAGATCTCGCCCTTGGCCACAGCCGCCACCGGGTCCGCCACCAGCGAGTTGACGACCCGGCGCGTTTCCGCCGCAATGTAGTCGTGCTGGGCCTTGGCCTGTTCGACGCGGTTGAGCACCTTCTCGGCCGCTTCTCCCGTCAGGCGGGCGATATAGGAAAGTCGGCTCTGTGCGTCGGGCAGCTCGCCCATGGAGCCGCGTAGCTTGTCGGCATAACCCAGCTCGTTGAGCGAATCGTGAAGCTGACGTGTCAGCAGGCCAATCTTGTGATGAACATCGGCAGGCTGGCTGTTGTCCGGTGTGTCGTCCATGGTGTCATAACCCCATCTTCTTCAGAATCAAGGTCACTTTCTCTTCCAGAGTTGCCTTGGTGAAGGGTTTGACGATGTAACCCGCAGCGCCTCCCTGGGCGGCGGCAACGATGTCTTCCTTGCGGGCTTCGGCGGTCACCATCAGGACGGGCAGGTGTTTGAGCTTGTCGTCCTTCTTGATCTCGGCCAGCAGCTGGAAGCCGTTCATGTTGGGCATGTTGATGTCGGTCACCACAAAGTCAAACTTGCTGTTGCGCAGCTTGTTGAGTGCGGCGACACCATCCTCGGCCTCGTCGGCGTCTGCAAACCCGCTCTCCTTGAGCAGGTTGCGAACGATGCGTCGCATGGTGGAGAAGTCGTCAACGATCAAAAAACGAAGGGCTGTGGTCACTTGGGACCCTTTCAGTCGAGATTTACTGTAAGCATTGTCATGGGTGGCAGGTTTGGTGACAAGTCGTAACTGTTACCTGCTTGGGGGGGGATTTTCCCGCTTTTCCGTCAACAGTTCTGTGGACGTGATTTCAGGAATCCCTTTGCCCATGAGGCGTTCTTCGGCCTCCCGGGTCAACACCGTGATGGTGATGCGCCGGTTGGAGGGGGAGCGTGGGTTCTTGGGGTCCAGCAGATCACTGGCGGCCAAGCCCACCACGCGGCCCAGTTTAGCGTCTGGCATGCCAGCAGAGACCAGTTCCCGCCGCGAGGCGTTGGCGCGATCTGCCGATAGCTCCCAGTTGCTGTAACCCTTTTCGCTGTTGCCATAAGGTACGGCGTCGGTGTGGCCTGCAAGGCTGATGCGGTTTTCGACGCCACCGAGGGCTGCGCCAATTTCGCGCAGGATGTCGCGCATGTAGGGTTTTACCAACGCGCTACCGCTGTCGAACATGGGGCGGTTCTGGTCGTCGATGATCTGGATCTGCAGCCCGTCGGGCGTGATGTCGATGCGGATCTGCGACTTGTACTCATTCAGGCGCGGGTTCTCGGTGATCAGCGCATCGATCTTGGCCTCCAGGGCCTTGATGCGTTCCTGGTCCTGCTTGGCGCGTTCGGCCCGTGCGGCATCGATGCTCATGCGGCGCTGCTTGGCTTCTTCCACATCGGAGCGGCGCACCTGGCCATGCACCTTGGCCAGATCGTTGCCGCCACCGGGGATGACGCTGGAGCTGTTGCCTGCACCGTCGCCTCCGGTCATCGCCACTTTGAGCGGCGAAGCGAAATATGCCGCAATGCCCTGCAGCTCACCTTTGGCCGTGGAGCCCAAAAGCCACATCAGCAAGAAGAACGCCATCATCGCCGTCACGAAGTCGGCATAAGCGATCTTCCAGGCGCCACCATGCACCGCGTGGCCGCCTTTCTTGACGCGCTTGATGATGATGGGCTGGAGCTTTTTTTCTGCCATGGTGGTGGTGGGGCGTTACGGCGCGGCTACCGCATTCGCGGCAGCTGCTACTTCTTGCCCTTCACGTGTCCTTCCAGCTCCGAGAAGCTGGGGCGTACGTTGGAGAACAGCACCTTGCGGCCAAACTCAATGGCGGTGGCGGGGTTGTAGCCCTGCATGCTGGCGAGCAGGGTGGACTTGATGCACTGCAGTTCCTTGGCAGCGTCCTCGGTCTTTTGCTCGACGAGTCCACCCAGGGGCTCGACCACGCCGTAGGCCAGCAAGATGCCCAGGAACGTCCCCACCAGCGCCGAGCCGATCATCCCACCCAGTACAGAGGGCGGCTGCCCCACCGAGCCCATGGTGTTCACCACGCCCAGCACGGCGGCCACGATCCCGAAGGCGGGCAGGGCGCCTGCCAACCGGGCCAGCGCAGCCACGGGAGCATGGGCCTCCTGGTGGTGGGTATCGATTTCGCTGTCCATCAGCGCCTCGATCTCGTGGGAATTGAGGTTGCCCGACACCATCATCCGCAGGTAATCGGTGGTGAATTCGATCACATGGTGGTCGCTGCCCACCGTGGGGTATTTCTTGAAGATCTCGGATTCGTGAGGCGCTTCCACATCCTTCTCAATGGCCATCAGCCCCTCTTTGCGGGCCTTCTGCAGGATGTCATAGAGCATCGCCATCAGCTCCATGTAGCGCTCTTTCGTGTATTTGGAACCCTTGAGCGCCATCGGCAGTGCGGCCAAGGTGGCCTTGATCACCTTGGGCTGGTTGTTCACCACAAACGCGCCCAGTGCGCCGCCCAAAATGGTGATGATCTCAAACGGCAGTGCCTTGAGAATCACGCTGATATTGCCTCCGTGCATGATGTACACACCGAAGATGCAGCCGAGGCAGACGACGTAACCGATGATGACAAACATGCTTTAGACGTTTAGGGCGGCGGCAGGGGCACGACTGCGCTGGGGAGGGCTGCAGTCCACGGATTGACCGAAGGTTACTGCAAATGTATCGGATTGCAGAACGCGAAATGCCCCAAGAGGGCGGTCAACAGGCTGCTTCTCGGGCGAATGGACGCTGGCCGCTGCCACCGATGGGACGTTGGTGGTCTTGCGCGCGGGGATGGGAGTGTTCCGATGGCCCTCGGGTGCCCAGCAAGGGGTCTGAGCGGCCTCCCGGGGGCAATGCATACCCGGGTTTGTGTCAAGGCGTGGCGATGTGCTGATATTTATTGACTGTGGCGCTATCAATTTGATATTGATCTAAGTGAGCCCTTGCGCAGCGTGTCCGCCATCCGTGCGCCCACATCGCATGCAAACGCCTCATTTGGACGGTGTTTCTGCTGTGACTGGACCTTTTTGGCCGTGAGGGCCTGCACTATGCTGCGGGCATGAAAGCTGTACTGCTGGCAGGCGGGCTTGGTACCCGCATTTCGGAGGAGTCGCACCTGCGGCCCAAGCCCATGATCGAGATCGGTGGGCGGCCCATCCTCTGGCACATCATGAAGATGTACTCTGCCCACGGCGTCAATGACTTCATCATCTGCCTGGGCTACCGCGGCTACGTTATCAAGGAGTACTTCGCCAACTACTTCCTGCACATGTCCGACGTGACGTTTGACATGGCCAACAACCGCATGGAAGTGCATCATCGCCATGCCGAGCCCTGGCGGGTGACGCTGGTGGACACCGGCGAAAGCACCATGACCGGCGGTCGCTTGCGCCGGGCGCAGGAATACCTGCCTGCAGGCGAGCCCTTCTGTTTTACCTATGGCGATGGCGTGGCCGACCTCGACATGACGGCCCAGTTTGCCTTCCACCGCGCCCATGGCCGCCAGGCCACGGTGACGGCCGTGCAGCCCCCGGGCCGTTACGGCGCCCTGGTGCGTGATGGCGACACCGTGGCGGGGTTCGAGGAAAAACCGCGGGGCGACGGTGGCTGGATCAATGGCGGTTTTTTTGTGCTGCAGCCCGAGGTGATCGACCTCATCGACGGCGACGCCACCAGCTGGGAGCTGGAGCCCATGGCCCGCCTGGCCACCAGCGGCCAGCTGCGCGCCTTTGAGCACACCGGCTTCTGGCAGCCCATGGACACGCTGCGCGAGAAGAATCTGCTCGAAGACCTGTGGCAATCGGGCCGCGCCCCCTGGAAGTGCTGGTAAACCACGATGCGCCCTGATCCCGACTTCTGGCGCGGCAAGCGCGTGTTGCTCACCGGCCACACCGGCTTTAAGGGCGCGTGGCTGGCCCTGTGGCTGCAACGCCTGGGCGCGCAGGTGACCGGCGTGGCGTTGCCCCCTGCTAGCGAGCCTAACCTGTTCAGCCTGGCCCAGTTGGGGCAGGGCGGCCCGGGCATGGAGAGCCATTTTTGCGACATCCGCAACGCCCCGGCCCTGGCCCTGCGCGTGCACGCCGCCCGGCCCGATGTGGTGCTGCACCTGGCCGCGCAGGCGCTGGTGCGGCCCGGCTATGCAGAGCCACTCGACACCTTTGCCACCAACGTCATGGGCACGGCGCATGTGCTGGACGCGCTGCGTGGGCTGGAGGGCGTGCGCGTGGCCGTGGTGGTCACCACCGACAAGGTCTACCGCAACCGTGAATGGGCCTACCCCTACCGCGAAGACGACCCGCTGGGCGGGCACGACCCCTACAGCGCCAGCAAGGCGGCGGCGGAGTTGGTAACCGCCAGCTACCGTGATTCCTTTCTTGCAGCCCAGGGCGTGGCTGTGGCCACCGCCCGCGCGGGCAATGTGATTGGCGGCGGCGACTGGGCGCAAGACCGCTTGCTGCCCGACGCCGTGCGCGCCTGGGAGAAGGGTGAGACCCTGCGCATCCGCCGCCCCCAGGCAACGCGTCCCTGGCAGCATGTGCTGGAGCCGCTGGCCGCCTACCTGCGCCTGGCCCAATGCTTGTGGGAATCGCCCGCACTGGCCGGTTCCTACAACTTTGGCCCACTGCCGCACGAGGCCGCTACGGTCAAAAATGTCATCGAATTAGCCTCCAGCGCATATCCTTCCAGCGCAACAAGCTATGAAAAAGAGAGTGATGGCCCCCACGAAGCCGGCTGGCTCGCGCTGGAGACTGCCCACGCCCGCCAGGTGCTGGGCGTAGCCCCGCATTGGGCGCT
Organism: Acidovorax sp. 59; assembly: GCF_002754175.1. Lineage (NCBI taxonomy): Bacteria > Pseudomonadati > Pseudomonadota > Betaproteobacteria > Burkholderiales > Comamonadaceae > Acidovorax > Acidovorax sp. 59. The sequence goes on from NZ_PEET01000001.1 coordinate 157,709, forward strand.
GAACACCGCCGTGGCCCGCACCATGAACTGGTACCGACAGCACCATGGCGGCGCCGATGCGCGCGCGCTGTGCCTGGCCGACATCGACGCGTGGGAGGCCCGCCCATGAGCCGCCTGGCCCTGGCGCCGCTGCCCCTGGCGGGGTTGTTTCGCGTGCAACGACAGCCCTTGGTGGACGAACGCGGCTTTTTTGCGCGCCTGTTCTGCGCCGATGAAGTGGCGGGCGCGGGCTGGACGGTGCCCGTCGCCCAGATCAACCAGAGCTACACGGCACTCAAAGGCACTGTACGCGGCATGCATTACCAGAAGCCGCCGCACGCCGAGATGAAACTCGTGAGCTGCCTGCGTGGCGAAGTCTGGGATGTGGCTGTGGACTTGCGCCAGGGCTCTCCCACCTTTTTGCAGTGGCATGCCGAGCATTTATCCGCAGACAACGGCAACGCGCTGCTCATCCCGCCCGGTTTTGCCCACGGCTTCCAGACGCTGACCGACCATGCCGAGCTGCTGTATTGCCACTCTGCAGCCTATGCGCCCGCCGCCGAGGCGGGGCTGCACCCGCTCGACCCGCGTCTGACCATTGCCTGGCCGCTGCCGGTGGGGCAAATGTCGCCCCGCGACGCAGGCCAGCCCGGGATGACCGAAGAATTTGAAGGAGTGCGCCTGTGAAGTGCCGACACTGCGGCAGCCCGCTGCAACTCACGTTCCTGGACCTGGGCAGCGCGCCCCCGTCCAACGCCTACCTGAGCGAGGCCGCGCTGCGCGCGCCCGAGACCTGGTTCCCGCTGCGCCTCCTGGTCTGCGAAACCTGCTGGCTGGTGCAGTCCGAAGACCACGCCGGGCGCGAGGCGCTGTTCACCGACGACTACGCGTATTTCAGCTCGTTCTCATCGTCGTGGCTGGCCCACGCCCAGGCCTATGTCGAAGCGATGCGCGAACGCCTGGGGCTCAATGCCCGCAGCCGCGTGGTCGAGGTCGCGTCGAACGACGGCTACCTGTTGCAGTATGTGCAGGCGGCTGGCATTCCTTGCTACGGCGTGGAGCCCACCGCCAGCACGGCGGCGGCGGCTCGCGCCAAAGGCATAGCGGTGGTGGATCGGTTCTTTGGCGTGGCGCTGGCCGACGAGCTGGCAGCCGCCGACCGCCAGGCCGACCTGATCGCCGCCAACAACGTGCTGGCCCATGTGCCCGACATCAACGACTTTGTGGGCGGCTTCACGCGGCTGCTCAAGCCCCACGGCGTGGCCACCTTCGAGTTTCCGCACCTGCTGCGCATGGTGGAGGGTTGTCAGTTCGATACGGCGTACCATGAGCACTATTCGTACCTGTCGCTCACGGCGGTTCAGCGCATCTTTGTGGCCAACGGCCTGGTGGTGATCGATGTGCAGGAACTGTCCACCCACGGCGGCAGCCTGCGCGTGTTTGCCGCCCGTGCCGACACCGTGGGCCACCCCCAGGCCACGCCCGAAGGCGCCGCCCGCGTGCAGCAACTGCTGGTCACCGAGGCTGCAGCCGGCATGCTGGGGGCAGGTTTCTATTGCGATTTTCAGACCCAGGCCGTACGGGTCAAGCGCGAGCTGCTCACATTTTTACTTCAATGCCAGGCCGAAGGCATCACCGTGGGTGCCTATGGCGCTGCGGCCAAGGGCAACACCTTGCTCAACTTTGCGGGCGTGCGGCCCGACCTGCTGCCCTACGTGGTGGACAAGAACCCCGCCAAGCAAGGCCAGTTCCTGCCGGGCAGCCACATCCCCGTGGTGAGCGAGGCGCACCTGCTCGCCCACAAGCCGCAACGTATCCTCATCCTGCCGTGGAACCTGCGCAGCGAGGTGGCGGAGCAGCTCGACTACACGCGCAGCTGGGGCGCGCAGATGGTGGTGGCCGTGCCGCGCCTGATCGCCCAATCATGAGGGTTCTGTTGACAGGCGCAAGCGGTTATTTGGGGCGGCATGTGCTTGCCTGTTTGCGCGAACGGGGCATTGATGTTGTTGTGTTGGGGCGTAGCCGTCCGGTGGGTGGAGGCGATTTTCCCTGGCTGCCCGTCGATCTGCTGGATGTCCACGATATGGCTTCAGTGCTGTGCGAAGCGCAGGCCAGCCACTTATTGCATCTCGCATGGTATGCCGAATACGGAAAATACTGGGGCTCTCCGCTGAACCTGCGGTGGGTAGACGCCAGTTTGCGTCTCTTACAGGCATTTACCGAGCAGGGCGGCAAGAATGTGGTCATCGCTGGTACTTGCGCCGAGTACGACTGGTGCGGTGATGGTTTGTTGCATGAGGATATGACGCCGCTGAATCCGGCCAGTCTGTACGGCTCGGCCAAGGACGCCACGCGCCGCCTGGCCCAGGCCTGGTGCCGTCAGCAAGACGTCACGCTGGCATGGTGTCATTTGTTTTTTCCCTTTGGCCCGGGGGAGGCTCGGCAGCGTATGCTGCCGTCGTTAATTGACGTGTTTCGCGGCAATTCAAAGCCTTTTGGTGTTAACGCCGAAGCCTGGCGGGGCATGCTGCCTGTTCGCGATGCGGCCGACGCCTTGGTGCATCTGCTCGCGCAGGGCTGTGATGGCCGTTTCAACATCTGCTCCGGCCAGCCGGTGCAGGTCGGTGAGGTCGTGCGTACGTTGGCACGATTGTGCGGCGCTGACCCTTCTCCCGTATTGACGCTGACCACCGCCCGTCCTGGAGACCCAGCCATGTTGGTGGGGGACAACACGCGGTTGCTCGCTACAGGTTGGCGGCCCACTCAGACTTTGGAGCAAGGCTTGTCGCTTCAAGTCGATTCACAGCTCTGATTTTTTATCCTCAAAAGGAGAACACTGATGACACCTGAAGAACAGTTTGAGCAAGAACGTCGAGAGCGTCTGAATGCCTATGCGCAGGACAAACCCTTTCAGCAGCTATCCCGCCAGTGGCTGCAGGAATCCATGGCCAAGAAGTACGTTTACAACTTTGATTGGCTAGGGCGTCCCATCATTCAGTACCCGCAAGACATGGTCGGCGTGCAGCAGTTAATTTGGCAGTTGCGTCCGGACCTCATCATTGAAACCGGCATTGCGCATGGAGGCTCGCTCGTTCTCAGTGCCTCCATGCTGGCCCTGCTGGACATGTGCGACGCCATCGAAGCGGGCACCACACTGGACCCGCGTCGCTCCACGCGCAAGGTCATTGGGATTGACATCGATATCCGGCAGCACAACCGGACTGCTATTGAGGCGCATCCCATGTCCAGCCGTATTCAGATGTTCCAAGGCTCCTCGGTGGCCGACGAAGTCGTGCAGCAAGTCCACACGGCCGCTCACGGCCACAGGACGGTGCTGGTAATGCTGGACTCTATGCATACGCATGACCACGTACTGAGCGAGTTGAAGGCCTACGCACCCCTTGTCACTGCAGGGAGCTACTGCGTGGTCTTCGACACCTTCGTGGATGACATGCCCCCCAGATTTTTTTCCGACCGCCCATGGGATGTCGGAAATAACCCCAAAACAGCCGCGCGCCAGTGGCTGGCTGAGCACCCAGAGTTTGAGCTAGATACCTTGATGGAGCAGCGCTTGCAGGTGACGGTGGCGCCGCAGGGTTTCATGCGGCGAAAAGGCTGAGGTCTTACCTTACGAGGGCTGAGCTGCTGGTGTGGCTCAGCGCAACATGAGCCATCTTCAGTCGCTCAATGGAGCCTATCTATCGGGCCTCGCTCTGCGACGACTGAGGCGAATTGGCAAGGTGCTCAAGTGCTTGCTTGACGTATTCCCTGGTCCGGGCGAGTAGCTGTTCGGCGGGCTCCGGGTCTGCCAAAGATCGTATGGCCTGTTCCAGATACACACGGCCAAATTCCAAATGTCCGTGGGCGTTTTCAATCTCAGCCAGCACGGTCAGCGCCACAGGGTCATGTGGCTTTGCGCACAAAATGCGCTCGGCGAGGGCCGTGGTTGCCTGCCAATTCGGGTTAGATAAGACGTTGGACGGTACTCCAGCCGTCGGCTGCAGGCCTTGTTTTGCTTTGTCGAGCAACGTTTGAAGACGCTCGTACGCCAATCTCAGCGGAATCCTTTCGCCGGGGGCGACGCCTACGTGGAATTCGGTTGATGGCTCTCTGTCAGCAGGGCGCTTACGGAGCCATTCATTCACCTGTACGTCGACTTGCTTCGCAGTCCAGTCGGGGTGGGCAGATTCCGCCAGCCAATGCATCCACATCTTACGTAACGCATGCCCGAACTCCGCGACGAAAACGTCCTCGCGCATGAGTACGCTACTCTCGGTCTCTTCGCGCAATCCTAGTCGGGTTTGATTGAGCACGTCCACGTCTGATGCCAAGTTGGCGGCAATGCGCAAATACTCATCTTGGTCACGGGCGATCCACTCATTCCGCCCCAGGTAGGCCAGCGAGCCAACCCCCATGCGTGACCGTAGGCTGTCGCCGTCCATGGTTACCAGAGGCACACCCATCCAAAGTAGATCGTTGGATGTCGTCCCGCCCACCAGTGGGAAAGGGTCTAGGGCAATATCGATACGGTGGTAGGTCAGGTACTGGTTACCACCATCAAGGGCCACTAGGATGAGCCGCTCGGTATCGACCCCAAGCCGCGCGCAGCGCTCGCGGTAGCTTAATGCGGTGTCGGCGTTACCCAGATTCTTACCTTCAATGAGCAAGCGCGCGTTAGGGACTGCCTCCAAGATTCTGCCCCACAGCGTAAGTACCTCGTCTGTGAGCTTTCCCAGATTGTTGCAAGAGCCGAAAGTGATGTAGCCCTTGGCAAGGGCTGGAGTGGGTGTGACCTGGTAGGCTGGCTGATAGCGCCACAGTGGATTGCGGCTCATCGGTCGATAGCACGTCCAACGTGTCGGAAGTCGGTACAGGCGCTCCACGTAGAACCGATCAGCCCCAGGAGGATCGGTCACATCATCGCTGATCCACCAGTCCATGGCGCTGAGCCCGGTGGTCCCCGGGTAGCCAATGGTGCTCACCTGCACGGGCGCCGGCTTGTGGACCATGGCCAACAACCCGTTGTGACCGGTGTGACCCGCAAGGTCGATCAGTACATCGATCCCCTCGGTCTGGATGGCTACAGCCTGCTCTCTCGCTGTCTTGCCATCCAGTCGAATAAAGTGATCTGCATGGCAGCGAATTCGCTCTGTGGCGGTGTCCTCGCTCGGGTAGAGATAAAAAGCAAAGACCTCAAACTGACTTCTGTCGAGTTGCGTGAACAGGCCCTCAATGAAGTACATCACTGCATGATGACGAAAATCGGGTGAAATAAATCCAACGCGCAGCTTGCGCCATGGATCTCGCACTAATTGTGCAAAGTCGGGCCATGTGGCGCGCACAGGGTCTTCGAATGTCTTTGCATAGGTTTTTGCACCTTCCAGCATATCCTTTGCGCCGTAGCTAGGGTCAGCCAACATGAACAACATGCGGTTGGTGTGCCCCGCTGGGTCGAATGGTGATAGACGTATCGCTTCTTCGCAGTCCATGACGGCTTGCCGTACCTCACCCAGCTCGCGGCGGTGAATGGCTGACTGAGTCAAGGCCGCAACCCGTTGCGTATTGTCTGTTGCAGACTCCAATGCACGCTGGCTGGCGTCAAACCCTTTTTGGTGCAAGCCCAAAGCGTAGCAAGACTGGGCCAGCTTGCTCCAGCAAACACTATGGTTTGGGCGCAGCTGAACGACTGTCTCCAGCAGGGCCAGGGCTGGTTGATGGCGTGCCAACTCCAGCAAAACATTAGCGTAGTTAATAAGTAACTCTGCGTCTTGGGGCAGGAGGGCTGCGCCTTGGCGGTAGGCGGCTATTGCACCCTCCGTGTCTTGTTTGCGATGCAGCGCAAAGCCCAGCAAACGATGAGCTGTCAGATGGCGGCTGTTCTTGCGCAGTGCTTGGCGACACAGGCGGACCAATAAAGACCAATCTGCCGACGCCATGGCCGACTGGAGGCGGGGCGTCATCGGATCAGGAATAAAGGAAGGCTGCATTTGGCAGGTATCTTAACCTTTGCATCTGCGCGACCACGCACTCCAGACGTGGTCGTGTGTATTTGACAATCACTTACTCAAGGTCGAAATTAGCGATTGAGCAGTGCCAATACGCCCTGCGGGATTTGGTTGGCCTGCGCCACCATGGCTGTGCCGGCCTGCTGCAGAATCTGGGCGCGAGACAAGTTTGCCGTCTCCGCTGCGAAGTCAGCGTCCAGAATACGCGAACGGGAGGCAGAGAGGTTCTCTGAAGTAATGTTCAGAGAGGCGATGCTGGTTTCAAAGCGTGATTGCAGGGCACCCAACTTGGCACGCTCGCCGTTGATGAACGACAAGGCAGAGTCCACCGTTTTCAGTGATAGCGTTGCTTTGCCGAAAGTGGTGATGTCCAGCTCTGACACCTTTTTCAAACCAGAGTTGAGGGTGCTCGCGGCGGCTCCGAGAGCCGTGGTGGTGTCAGACACTGCGCTGAACGATTTGTCTGAGTCCAGGGTGATGTACCCACTGACACCGACGAATCGGGCGGTTCCAACGCCACCTGCAGAGCCGAGAGCTTGACTTGAAGCAGTCGTTGCAAGACCTCCGCTGCCATTGCCGATCATTTTTGTAACTGTCACGTCCGCTGCATTTGCCGAGTCGGTGTCACCCACGGCGATGGTGTTGCCTGCTTCGTTGCTCAGGACAATGCCTGTCCCTGTGTCATTGAGTTGTGCTATGACGCCCGTCTTTGACGATTTGTCGTTGATAGCCGCGATGGCGCCAGACAAGCCCTCGGCGCCTGCCGTTCCTGTAATCGCGAACGATACTGTTTGCGGGTCTGCATTGTCAGATTGCAGTGTCAGGCTATAAGCACCCGAGGCACCGAATGCCAGTTGTGCTTCCGTACGTGCCGTGGCCGTCACCCCGGTTTTGCTGGTTTGGAGGTTGATGTCTGCAGCCGTTTTCTTACTGTGATCGTTGGCGATTACATCTATTGACGCGCTGCCAAGTGCGCCATTGATAACAATTGCACCTGAAGCCACACCATTTGATCCGTAGGCAGCACTGGCTGCAGTTGCGAGTGCAGTAACCGCCGCGCCACTTGCCGAGCTGCCCGACACCTGGTTGTTTCCATACACATTGGTGCGCAGATTAGCGGTGGCAGCGGTAATGGTTTGGTTGGCATTAGCGCCCACCTGGAACTGCTGGGTACCGAAACTTCCATCGAGCAGCTTCGCGCCGTTGAACTCGGTGGTTTGTGAAATTCTGTCTAACTCAGAAACGAGTTGGCCGACTTCTTGCTGGAGAGCTTGACGGTCGCTCGCACTGTTGGACGCGTTGGCTGATTGCACCGCCAATTCACGCACGCGCTGCAGAATGTCTCCAGCTGCCTTCATCGCTCCTTCAGTCACCTGAGCCAGGGAGATACCGTCGTTCGCATTGCGCGCCGCCTGGTTCAGGCCGCGTATCTGGCTCGTAAAACGCTCCGAGATGGCCAAACCGGCGGCATCGTCCTTGGCGCTGTTGATACGCAAGCCCGAAGACAGGCGCTGGATGGACGTGTTCAGAGATGCCTGGCTCATGCCCAGATTGCGCTGGGCCGTCAGGGACGCTACGTTGGTGTTGATAGTGGCTGCCATGGATGTGCTCCTTGAGGCTCGGTGTGGACATTGGCGCCTGGTGGGGGACTACCGTCCGGCAGGCAATATGGGAACGATGGGGAATTGTGGGGACGGACCACACAATTCGTTGGCGCGATAAGAAGCAGAAAAACCGGCCAGCTTTTGCGTTTGCCCCTAAAGTTTCCTGAAGGGGGGTCGAAAAGACTTGCAACGGAAGGTAAATGCCTTCCGCCGTTCAACAGAGAGCCCGGGTGGGCCTGTGGACCGTATAGCCGGGTGCCTTGCCTGGCGCCAGGTTGGCGGCAACGCCATATTCAGTCAGTTCTTATCAGGAGCATTTGCTATGGCCGCTACCATCAATACCAACGTCGCCTCACTCACCGCCCAGCGCAATCTGGGCATGAGCCAGACCTCTCTGAACACGTCCATCCAGCGCCTGTCTTCGGGCCTGCGTATCAACAGCGCCAAGGATGACGCAGCTGGCTTGGCCATTTCGGAGCGTTTTTCTAGCCAGATCCGTGGCCTGAACCAGGCAGTGCGTAACGCAAACGACGGTATCTCTCTGGCGCAAACTGCCGAAGGTGCGCTCAAAGCCTCCGGCGACATCCTGCAGCGTGTGCGTGAACTGGCGGTGCAATCGGCCAACGCCTCCAATAGCGCCAGCGACCGCCAGGCTCTGCAGGCTGAAGTCGGTCAGCTTGTGTCGGAACTCGATCGGATTTCGCAAACCACCGAGTTCAACGGCGCGAAGCTGCTCGATGGAAGTTTCGGTACCCAGCAGTTTCAGGTGGGCGCTAATGCCAACCAAACCATTACCGCCGCTACCGCTAATCTGCGTACCAATGTGTATGGTAATAACCAGGTGTCGGGTACTGCGGCTAATGGCGCAGATGCCACTGCCACCGTCGCAGCATCGTCTACAGCTTACGGAACGAATGGAGTGGCAGCAGGCACCATCGCCATCAACGGCGCGCTGGGCAGTGCGGCTATCACCGTTACCGCCAATGACCACAGCAAGAAGACGGCGGAGGACATCAACCTGCAAACCAGCAAGACCGGGGTGACGGCCACGGCCCGTACCCAGGCGCAACTGGGTTTTGGTGCCACCGGCGCTTACACACTGACGTTGCAGTCAGACAATGCCACGGCACAATCGATCTCGTTTTCCATCTCGGCAACGGCGGGCGCGGATGGCCTTTCCAGCGCGGTGGCTGCGATCAACGATAAATCGTCCAAGACCGGCGTGGTCGCCTCTCTCAATGAGGCTGGGACAGCCGTCATTCTGACCAACGCTACTGGCAACACGATTGCAGTGGGCGATACTGCATCGGCCAATGGAGGTGATGTGACTGTCACCAAGCTGGTGGGCGACGGCAGTGGTGGTGTTTCCACGACGGGTACGGCGCGAACGCTGGGATCTAATGCTACAGCGGAAGCCGTCGGGGTCAGTGGGTATATCACGCTGGATTCGGACAAATCCTTCAGTGCGGTTTCGACCACCACCACGGCACTGCAGGGAACTCCGGGCACTGCTAATTCCGGCCTCAAGAAAGTGTCTGACTTGGATATCACCGGCTTCGGTAAGGCGACCGAGGCGCTCAAGACCGTGGATTCCGCGCTGTCGTATATCAACGGCCAGCGAGCCAACCTCGGTGCTTTGCAGTCGCGCTTTGAAACCTCGATTGCCAACCTGCAGGTGACGTCGGAAAATCTGTCTGCTTCGCGGTCGCGTATTCTGGATGCCGACTTTGCTGCAGAAACCGCTAACCTTTCGCGTTCGCAGATCCTGCAGCAGGCCGGTACCGCGATGGTGGCGCAGGCCAACCAACTGCCGCAGGGTGTGTTGGCCCTGCTGCGTTAAGCGGCGGGAGTGGTAATCAGGTCGTTGCAACGCCCTGATGTGACCCAGGCGGCGGCAGATTTCTGTCGCCGCCCTTTGGTTTTTTGGACGGCGGGTGCCAGGACTGCTGGATAAGACGGGTTTCCTGGCGTGTTTACGGACGTTCTTTGTCGCCGTTCGGCGCCATAATTTCCGTTGGACCAGCTCAGGAGGTTTGTATGGCCACGATTTCTTCGCCCGGCGTCGGCACCAACGGCTTGGATGTCAAGAACATCATTACCCAGCTGGTTGCGCTGGAGAAAAAGCCCCTGGATACGCTCAAGCTCCAGGCGGCCACGGTCAACACCAAAATTTCGGCGTTTGGCCAGATCAAGTCACTGGTGTCTGACTTTGCTGATGCAGCTAGCAAACTGGCCAGCTTGACTGGCTGGAATGCCGTCTCCACCAGCTCTTCAGACACCAAGTTCGTTACGGCTACCGCAGTTGGCGGCACATTGCCTACGTCTTTCAGTGTGGAGGTGCAGGGCTTAGCTAAAGCGCAGGCAACAGCGTCGGCAGCGCTGCTCCCGGTGGGTGGCGCTCTGGGTGCCGGTACCTTGCGTTTGGAATTGGGGCAGTGGAGTGTGGCGCCTGCGTCGTTTACACCTGCCAGTGGGCAGCCTGTGGACATTGTGATCACCGCGACCGACAAGCTATCTGATGTGGCAAGCAAGATCAACGGCGCCAACGCGGGCGTTGTGGCCACAATCCTGACGGACGCCTCCGGTGAGCGCCTGTTGCTGAGTGGCAAAGGGACGGGGGCGGCCGCGGGTTACCGCGTTTCTGTGAACGAGGGGGGTGGATGGGACACTGAGAGCGTATCGTTTCCGGAAAACTCTGATGGGTCCGGCCTTTCTCGACTGGCTACCGCCCAAATGGACCCTGCAGCAACCACCTTGGCGGCGGATGCCAAGGCAAAGGTCAACGGGATACCGGTGACCTCGGCGACCAATACGTTTGCCTCCACGATTTCGGGCGTAACTTTCAAGGCGGAGCAAGTGACTGTCACCAACTCGCCCGTGAGCATTACGGTTAGCAAGGATGTGTCAGCAATACAGACGAATATTGATGCTTTTGTGAAGTCCTACAACGCTATCAACCAGCTACTGCAGGAGGCCACCAAGTACGACGCGAAGACTGGGACGGCTGGTTTGTTTCAGGGCGATTCGACCACTGTGGCGCTGCAGAATACCTTACGCAACGCCCTTCAATCAGTGACGAAATCAGGTGGCCCCTTCCAGCGGCTTGCTGACGTCGGAATCAGCCAGCAATTGGGTGGCGATCTGACCGTGGACTCGACCAAGTTGAACAGGGCTTTGACGGACAACCCTGAAGATGTGAAAAATCTGTTCCGTAGCACGGGTGGGGGGGCAGCAGACGGTATTGCCGTGCAGATCAAGGCAGTGACAACCAGTCTCTTGGCGTCTAACGGGTTTTTCAAGTCCAAGGACGATTCGCTTCAGCTGAGTCTCAAGCGCAACAGCGACGATCAAGCCCGCGTGAACCAAAAAGCGGATGCTTTCGAAAAACGCATTACGCAGCGATATAACGCGCTGGATACGCAGTTGAGCAGCCTTAATGGGTTGAATGCGTACATCTCTCAGCAGGTCACTGCCTGGAACAAATCAAACGGATAGTCGGTGGCTTTAGTTTTTTTGGCTCATGCCGATAACTAAAGTAAGACCTTGGAAGGATTGTCAGCATGTTCAGCGCCTACAGCCCCCGTGCAGCCAACGCATACCAGCGTATCAACGTAGAGACCAGCATGCACACGATCGACCAGCACCAGCTGGTCAGTTTGCTGTACGAAGGTGTTCTCAATTCCATTGCCACGGCACGCGGCGCCATGGCGCGTGGCGATGTTCTGGGTAAGGTCAACGCCATTTCCAAGGCCATCAGGATCCTCGAAGAGGGGCTGAGTACTTCACTCGACAAGGTCGATGGCGGCGAGTTGGCGCAGAACCTCGGGGCACTTTACGACTACTGCATGCACCGCCTGATCTTGGCCAATGCCCGTAACGACGACGCCATGATGCAAGAAGTCATGCGTCTGATCGAGCCCGTGGCAACCGGGTGGAATGAAATCAAGAAATCGGGTGCCGGTGCTTCCGAAACGCCCGCCTCGGGCCAGCCCGTGCTGGTGGAGGCCTGACCATGTCTCACATGCTGATTGACTATTACAAGGCGATTGAGGACAGCAGCGCCAAGATGCTGGAGGCTGCCAAGCTCAAGGATTGGGATGGGGTGGTGCGCTATGAAGGCGCCTGTGCAGTGCTGATTGAGCAACTGCGCTTCAAGTCGCAAGAGCACGAATTGCTGCCTGAGCACCGCCGTGAGAAGACCCGCATCATGCAGCGCATCTTGCGCAACGATGCGCAGATCCGCTGCCTGGCAGAGCCTTGGCTCGCGCAATTCGAGCATCTGTTCGAGGGGCAGCCCCAGATGATGCACTGAGTGCGGGCCGCGCAACACGCCCGGGCTGCTGCTGTGTGCGGCAGTGACCTAGCGGTCAAAGATGGCTGCTTGTTAGGGCTGGGATGGCCGGATTAGCGGAGCACCCGGGTGAGGGGAGGCCGTCCAGTGGGGGGCCAAAGTGCGCGGTGCTGAACCTGTCGCTACTTCGACCGCCAAGCGCCTCTGGGTCAAAAAATGCACTAAATGTGCATGGGGCGCTAGTGCAGCATGTCTTTTCTGCTATCAAAAATATAGTTTCTTGTGTTGGCACAGCGCAGTGCCACACGGCTGCCCCGTTGAGAACGGGGCCTTCATGCTTCGCCAGCAGCTCACACCTGCATGTTCATGATGTCGGTGTACGCCTGCACCATGCGATTGCGCACGTGCAGTGTGGCTTGAAAGCCGATTTGCGCCTTCTGGATAGCCACCATGGTCTCTTCCAGACTCACGGAGGGGTTTTCCATTTGCACCTCCTTTTGCATCTCGGAAGATTTGTTCTGCGCGGCACTCACTGACTGCAATGCGCCCTTGAGCGCGCCGGAGAAGCCGACTTCATTGCCCGTGGTTTGCGGCGCTGCAGCACGGCGCGCGACGCCAGCGCCCGTCAGCGGGGCGGTTGAGCTGGAGATGCGAAGGTCCATGGCGGTATCCGTAGGGGAATGGCGGTATGCTGCGTATCCTAGCTACCGGCCCAGGATGCATCGCTCTGAATAGATGGCCAAACGGACGGCTTATCCAGCGAACATTTTGGGGGCGTGACCGAATAATCGACCTCACGCTAGGTCTGTTGCAGGGCCTGCTTTAATGGAAAGCAAGATGTCTGCTGTTGCTGAAGTCCCTCTCAATCCGCTCCCGACGCCGGCCAGTCCCAACTGGCTGCAGCGGCTGTCCGCCCTCGACCGGGCGCAGCGCATGCGGCTGGGTGCGGGCGTGGCGCTGCTGGTGGCTGCTGCCGTTGCGGCCGTCGTGATGGGGCGCCAACCCGACTACCGGGTACTGTTTTCCAATCTGGGCGACAAGGATGGCGGGGCCGTGGTGGCGCAGCTCTCCCAAATGAATGTGCCCTACAAGTATTCCGAGGGTGGTGGCGCCATCCTGATTCCAGCAGAGCGCGTGCATGACGTGCGTCTGCGACTGGCCACTCAGGGCCTGCCCAAGGGCTCCGTCGCAGGTTTTGAGCTGATGGAGTCCAACAAATTCGGGATGACGCAGTTTCAGGAGCGCCTGAACTTCCAGCGCGGGCTGGAGGGGGAGCTCACCCGGTCCATACAGGCTCTGTCGTCCGTGCAAAGTGCCCGTGTGCACCTGGCCTTGCCCAACCAGAACGGATTTTTCCGTGAGCAGCAAAAGCCGTCGGCCTCGGTACTGGTGAGCCTGCACCCCGGCCGTATTCTGGACCGTGCCCAACTCGCGGGCATCGTGCATCTGGTGGCTTCCAGCGTGCCGGAACTGGCGCCGTCGGCCGTGAGTGTGCTGGATGACACGGGCAAGCTGCTGTCCCAATCGCCCGACAGCACGGCCGGTGCTGAAATCAATGCCCAGCAGCTCTTGTATGTGCAGCAGCTGGAGCAGCAGTATTCGCGCCGCATCATGGACATTCTGGAGCCCGTGGTCGGCCGTGACAACGTCAAGGCACAGGTGACGGCTGAGGTGGACTTCTCCCAGACCGAGTCCACGTCCGAGCAATTCCGCCCCAACCAGACGCCAGACTCCAGCGCCGTACGCAGCCAGCAGGTGCTGGAAAGCCGGGGCAGCGCGACGAAGACCGCCACGGGTGTGCCCGGTGCGGTTGCCAACCAGCCTCCCGCTCCGTCTGCAGCGCCCATCAATGGCGCCAACCCTGCACCCAACGCGGGCGGCCAACAGGGGACTGAGGAGCAGTCCAACAAGCGCGAGTCCACCACCAACTATGAAGTGGACAAGACGGTGAAAGTGGTCCGTGGCAGTACAGGCGCAGTCAAGCGGCTGAGTGCTGCGGTCGTGGTCAACTACCAGTCGGCCGAGGACAAGGGCAAGACCGTGACCAAGGCGCTTACGCCCGAGCAGATCGAGCAGATGACGGCGCTGGTGCGTGAAACCATTGGCTTCAACCGCGAACGCGGTGATTCGGTGAATCTGATGAATACGCCGTTCCAGGTGACTGCAGTGCCCACCACAGACACCCCGCTGTGGAAGCAGCCTGAGGTGGTTGATCTGGCCAAGACCTTTGCCTGGCCGGTAGGTGCGGTTCTGTTTGCTGCCCTGGTGCTGATGGGTCTGGTGCGTCCTGCGCTCAAAGGCCCAGCGCCGGCCAAGGCCGGTGCCGCCAAGCCGGTGGCAGGGGGACAACTGGACGCGCTGGAGGCAGAAACACCCGAGCGCCCGGCATTGGCAGCGCCCGCCCGCAAGGACGAAGTGTTGCCCGCGACCCCCGAGCAGCTGCGCCTGGAAGATGCGCGTACGCTGGCCAAGGAGAATCCGGTCGCGGTCGCCAATATTCTCAAGACCTGGCTGAACGGCGAGCCCGTTTAGTCGCCGCTACCGATTGCACGGACCACGACCATGGACGACCAAGGACTCCACGATGCCGCCATCATGCTGATGTCCCTCGGCGAGGAAGAGGCGGCCGAGGTGTTCAAGCATTTCTCGCCCAAAGAGGTGCAGAAGCTGGGCGAGACCATCGCGCGCATGCGCTCGGTGTCGCGCGAAAAGGTGGACGAGGTCATCAACAAATTCTCCAACGCGGCCGCAGCGCAAAGCCTGTTGGTATCCGACACCGGCAATTACGTGCGCGCTGTGCTCAAGCGCGCGCTCGGCGATGACAAGGCGGGACTGCTGATCGACCGGATCTTGCAGGGCGGAGATGTCTCGGGCATTGAGAGTCTCAAGTGGATGGATCCGCTGTCAGTGGCTGAACTGCTGCGTAACGAGCACCCGCAGATCGTTGCTGCCATCCTGGTACATCTGGACAGCGACCAGGCCTCGGGCATCCTGATGCACCTGACGGATCGCCAGCGTAGCGAAATTCTGTTGCGTGTGGCCACGCTCGAAGGTATCCAGCCGACAGCCCTCAAGGACCTGAACGAAGTGCTTTTCAAGGTGCTGGCGGGCGGGGACAAGATCCGCAAGAGTTCGCTGGGCGGTGTCAAGGCTGCCGCAGAAATCATCAACTTGCTGGGCGGCAACATGGACGCCGTGGTGCTCGAATCCATCCGGGGGTACGACCCTGACCTGGCGCAGAAGATCATGGACAAGATGTTCGTGTTCGAGGATGTTCTCAAGCTGGACGACAAGGCCATTCAAACGGTACTCAAGGAAGTGGCATCCGAAACTCTCATCGTGGCTCTCAAGGGCGCAGTGCCCGAACTGCGCGAAAAATTCCTCTCCAACATGTCTTCGCGTGCAGCCGACGCGCTGCGCGAAGACCTCGAATCGCGCGGCCCGATGCGGCTGTCCGAGGTCGAGGCGCAGCAGAAGGAAATCCTCAAGACGGTGCGTCGCCTGTCTGACGAAGGCCAGATCGTGATCGGAGGCGGTGGTGATGATGCCTTCGTCTAACCAGCGGTCCTATTCGCGGTTCATTCCCAGCGAGGAAGTCGGCGACTTCAAGCAGTGGAAGTTTGCCGCGGTAGACGGCTCCGATCTGGTCGAGCCAGAGCCCGAGCCGGAACCTGTGGCGGAGCTGCCCGCCGAGCTGGATGAAGCGGCACAGCAGGCGCTTGTCCAGCAGGCTTGCGACGATGCGTATGCAGAGGGCTTTGCCCAAGGGCAGGCGCAGACGGCGCTCGAGTGGCAGCGCCGCATGGATGAATACATTGCCCAGCAGGGACAAGAGGCGGCACAGCGCATGCAAAGCGTGCTGCAGACACTGGAAGCCAGCCTGATCGACATGCAGCAGCACATGGCGCAGCAGGTGCTGGAGCTGGCGTGTGACATCGCGCGCCAGGTGGTGCGCCAGGAACTGTCGGTCAATCCCAATGCCTTGTTGCCGGTGGTGCGGGAGGCCGTGGGCATGCTGGTCACTGAAGGGCGGCCTGCCACCGTCCGGCTCAATCCGGAGGATATGGAGGCCATGGCCCAGCCTCTGCGCGAAGAGATCAATGCGCCTGGCGTGCAGTGGATGGCGGATGCCGCGGTGCCTGCTGGCGGCTGCATGGTGGAGTCGGCGGGCACGGTCGTTGATGGCAGCATCGACAAACGGTGGCAGCGTGCCATTGCGTCGCTGGGGCTGCAGTCACCCTGGGATGACGAGACGCGTGGGGATGGCGATGACCGTCGACCTTGACTCTGCCTGGACCCGCTTCATGGACGACGCGCGCGAGCGCGTGGCCGAAGGGGCGCCGTTGGAGACGCGGGGTACGCTGACCCGACTGACGGGACTGGTGCTGGAGGCGGTGGGGATCCGCGTGCCTGTGGGGTCGCAGTGCATGGTGCAAATGCCGGGGCACGCGCCGGTATTGGCTGAGGTCGTGGGGTTTTCTGCCGACCGTGCGTTTTTAATGCCGGCGGGCGATATCCATGGGCTGTCCAGTGGCGCGAGTGTGGTGCCGGCTGCGCCATATATCCCCATGCCTCGCTTGGGCGAGCCTCCCCGGCCGGTACAACGCGCCGGGGTGCTTCGTTTGCCCATGGGCGACGGCTTGTTGGGCCGTGTGGTGGATGCGCAAGGCCTGCCCCTCGACCATGGTGGACCGGTGCAGGATGTCGTGTCGGAGCCCATGGGGCGGCGGCAGATCAATGCCATGGATCGGGATCCGGTGCGTGAGCCCTTGGATACTGGCGTGCGCGCCATCAATGCCTTGCTGACCGTAGGGCGGGGCCAGCGTCTGGGGCTGTTTGCAGGCTCCGGGGTGGGCAAGAGTGTGCTGCTGGGCATGATGGCGCGCTACACACAGGCCGATGTGATTGTGGTGGGGCTCATTGGGGAGCGGGGGCGCGAAGTCAAGGAGTTTGTGGAAGACATCCTGGGCGAGGAAGGCCGCGCACGATCCGTGGTGGTGGCGGCACCTGCCGACGCGCCTCCGTTGTTGCGCATGCAGGGGGCGGCCTACGCTACTGCGGTGGCGGAGCATTTTCGCGACAAAGGGCAGCATGTGCTGCTGCTCATGGATTCACTGACCCGCTATGCAATGGCGCAGCGGGAAATTGCCCTGGCCATCGGCGAGCCGCCAGCAACCAAAGGGTATCCGCCGTCCTGTTTTGCAAAGCTGCCGCAGCTGGTCGAGCGCAGCGGCAACGGCCTGCATGGTGTCGGCTCGATCACGGCGTTTTATACGGTGCTATCGGAAGGTGATGACCAGCAGGACCCGATCGCGGATGCTGCCCGTGCCATTCTGGATGGGCACATTGTGTTGTCGCGTGCCCTGGCTGAGACCGGGCATTTCCCGGCCATCGACATTGAGCAATCGGCATCGCGGGTGATGCACAACGTGGTGTCTCGCGGGCATTTTGACTTGGCGCGGCGGTTTCGTGCGGTGTATTCGCGTTACCAGAAGAGCCGGGACCTGGTGCAGGTGGGGGCCTATATGAGCGGCTCCGACCCGGCATTGGACGAGGCTATCCGCCTTCAGCCACAGATGGCGGGTTTTCTGCAGCAGGACATGTACGAGGCGGCCTCCATGGACCACAGCGTAGCCGCCATGGCGGCGGTGCTGGACCATTGACGGCGGACAAGGGAAGCCATCATGTCCAACCTTAGCGCCCTCTCTGTCGCAGTCGAAGTGGCCTCTCGCAAGCGGGACGATGCCCGTAAGGTGCTGCAGGACACGCTGGCTGCCGAGCAGGCAGCGCGTGCCCAGCTCGATCAGCTGGAAGACTACGCCCGTGAAACCGAGTCACGCTGGGGCATGAAGGCAGGTGCGGCCATGCAGCCCGAAGTGATGTACCACCACTACCACTTCATGGACAGGCTGGGTCATGCGGCCAGCATCCAGACCAGTGTGGTGGGTGACCAGTCTGCGCGGGTGCAAGCTGCCCAGCGCGCTCTGTTAGATGCAGAGCTGCGTTTGGCCAGTCTGCGCAAGGTGGTAGACAAGCGACGCAACGACCTCACCCTGCAGCAACAGCGCAGAGACCAAAAACAGACCGATGAACGCGCCGCGCTGCAGTATCGCAACGCGGGCCAGGAGAATTGAACATGGAACCGACCAAAGTAGCCTCCTCGCAGGGCACCCAGCCCGCCCACACGACTCGCGCCAAATCATCGGCCCAGACTGCTGCCGCAGACGCTAGCGATCCTGCGGCTGGGGGTGATTTTTTGGCTTTGCTGGCGGCGTTGGGGGACGAGGTGGAGGAGGTGGAGGAGGGGGGCGTACTGGGCTCGGCAGGATCGGATGTTCTCGCCGCGGACGGCCTTCCTTGCGTCGGATCCACGGCTGTAGACGCCTCTGCGGTGGCTGCATGGCAAGGGTTATTGGGCATGGCTTCGGCCAATGTCGCTCCTCCGGCCTCCACAGGCGCTGACGGTGGATCGCGCCTCGCTGCCGCTTTGGGTGCGGGGGGGGCGTCTCCAGTAGGTTCTGGGGCCGAGTGGACGCCATTTGGCCGTACCCAAGGCTTGGTGGCAGAGACGGCGATGTTGGACTCTGCTGCAGACATTAAGGATGCGCAACCTTTGGGCGCGACGTCCATGGCTGGTCGTACATTCTCTCGGTTGCAGAACGTCGCGGCGCTCCGCACTGGGCTTTCAGGTTCGGGGGACGTCAGTTTGGGGCAAGGCACGGTTGGCGAGTTGAAACCTCATTCATTCGGACACACTCCGGCGGCCGCTGCGCTTTCACAGGCGATGACTGAGCGCTCTGCCCAGGCCGCATCGACGGGGGCACAACCTTCTGAGCGCGTGGGCGGGCTGTCATCCGCAGCTACTGGCTTCGAAGGAGTCACGCATCTTGCCGATGGTCTGTTGACAGCCGGCGCTTCTGCACGGACGCCCGAATTCGCTGCTGGTGGGCACTCTGCCGGTGAGAACCCGGGAAATGGGGGGGCATGGTCTGAGAGCGCATTGGGCGCATCTCCTGTGGAGTCCAGTAACTTCACCGATGCAACGGTCTTTGCAGACCCTAACGCCTTGAGTGCAGAAGAGCAGGTGGCCGAACAGGTGGCCTACTGGGTGAACCAGAAGACCCAGAACGCGGAGTTGACGCTGCAGCGTGATGGTCAGCCGGTGGAGGTGTCGGTGTCTCTGTCGGGCAACGAAGCGCACGTGTCATTCCGCAGCGACCAGCAGCAGACGCGGGAGCTGTTGGACCAGAGCATGGCGCAGTTGAGTGATCTGTTGCGCAGTGAGGGTTTGGTGTTGTCTGGCATGTCGGTGGGCACTTCGGCACGCGACAGTGCCGGTGGTGGCGAGGCGGGGCAGCAGCGACCTCGCGACGGGGCACGCCAGGCGCAGGTGGTATCTGCCGTGCCTGCTGGCACAGCCTCGCTGGCGCGTGGTGGTGTGGCGACAGACCGGGCCGTGGACGTCTTCGTCTGATTCTGCGGGGTGATGTGGGCGGTCGGTAGTTCTGCTCCCGTCTCCGCAGACTAGGCGAGCGCGGTGAATGCCATGGTTTTGGGCTTTTATTCTGGCTATTATTGGTTACACCCCCGACCCATAATGGGCTAACAGGTTGTGCTTTCACTTTGATAGCGTCTGTTCTGCCTGTTCCCTACCGCAAGGAATTCCATTGTGTCAGCCAATACTCCCGCAGCAGCCGCACCCGCCAAAAGCAAGAAGATGCTGTTGATCATCATCGGCGTGGTGGTGGCTGTGCTAGTGATCGGAGGGGGCGCAGCAGCATGGTTCATCTCCAGTCGGTCGCATGCCGCTGAGGACGAAGAGGGTGGCGGTGCACCTGCGGCTCACAAGGAGGCGCCCAAGGTTGCCCCCACCTTCCTGCCCTTGGAAAACATGGTGGTCAATCTGGCTGATCCTGGCGGTGATCGCTTTGCGCAGATCGGCATTACGTTGGAGCTGGAGGATGCAAAGACTGCAGAACAGGTCAAGCAGTACCTGCCGTCGATCCGCAGTGGAATCCTGATGCTGGTGTCGCAACGCACGTCCACGGAGCTGCTGCAGCGCGAGGGCAAGGAAAAGCTCGCTACCGACGTCTTGCGCGAAGTCTCGCGCCCTCTGGGCTACTCGGTGCCGTCAGAGCGTGAGCGTGCAAAGGCTGCCGCCGCCGCTGAGCAGGACGGAGATGCAGAGGAACGCCCCGCCGCGCGCAAGCGCACAGAGCGCAATCCCGTGCGCAAGGTGCTCTTTTCGAGCTTCATCATCCAATGAGCCAGCCGGGTAAGGACCAGCCATGAGTGATTCATTTCTTTCGCAGGAAGAGGTTGATGCCCTTCTGGAAGGGGTCACTGGCGAGAGCCAGAAGTCCGTTGAGGAAGTGGCTGAGGCGGGGTCGGTACGCAATTACGACATCTCCAGCCAGGAGCGCATTGTCCGTGGCCGCATGCCGACGATGGAAATCGTCAACGAGCGGTTTGCACGCAACTTTCGCATTGGGCTCTTCAACTTCATCCGCCGCAGTCCTGAAATTTCGGTGGGGACTGTGTCGGTGCAACGATACAGTGCTTTCCTGCGAGAGTTGGCGGTGCCGACGAACTTCAACATCGTGGCGATCCGCCCCCTGCGAGGCAGCGGACTGATCGTCTGTGAGCCTTCGCTGGTCTTTGGCATCATTGACACCCTCTATGGCGGGGTCGGTAAGTTCCAGACCCGCATTGAAGGGCGTGATTTTTCGCCTACCGAGCAGCGTGTCATCAACCGGCTCGTAGATGTGATCTGCGCGGAGTACAAGAAGGCGTGGCAGGGGATCTATCCGCTGGAGCTGGAATACCAGCGCTCGGAAATGCAACCCCAATTCGCCAACATTGCTACGCCCAGCGAGATCGTGGTGTCCACGGCCTTTCAGCTGGAAATTGGCGACCTGTCGGGTGCCATCCATATATGCATGCCTTATGCAACGCTGGAGCCGATCCGCGATGTACTGTATTCGTCCACGCAGGGTGATTCCATTGAGGTGGACCGCCGTTGGGTAAATGTGCTCAAGCGTGAAATCCAATCCGCAGAGGTCACGCTGGTGGCGGAGCTGGCGAAGGCTGATGCCACCGTGGAGCAACTGCTGGCCATGAAACCGGGTGACTTCATCGAACTGGACCGCGAGCCCCGTATCCGTGCGTCGATCGGAGGGGTTCCCATTTTTGAATGCCAGTATGGAACCCACAATTCCAAGTACGCCATCCGCATTGAAGAGTGCCTGCGCACTTCGGACATGAGTTGGCTGGGAGAGAAGAATGGCAACTGAAGAAGACAACAAGGACGCAGGCGCGGATGACCCGTTTGCGGGTTGGGCCGAGGCGCTTGAAGAGCAGAAGCGGACGGACGAAAAACCGGCGGACGCAGAGCAGGGCGGGCCACTTTCCGGCGAGCCCGTGCGACCATTTTCCGGTGCTGCGAGTGGTGATACCGTCAACGACATCAACATGGTGCTGGACATTCCGGTGCAGCTGTCGGTGGAGTTGGGGCGCACCAAAGTGCCCATCAAGTACATCCTTCAACTGGCACAAGGTTCGGTGGTGGAGCTGGATGCACTGGCAGGCGAGCCCATGGATGTGCTGGTCAATGGCTACCTTATCGCCCAAGGCGAAGTGGTGGTGGTCAATGACAAGTTTGGTATCCGCCTGACCGATGTGGTCACGCCGTCGGAACGTTTGCGGCGGGTGAGCCGTGGATAGTGGGAGCATGACCCAGACGCTGCTGGTCGTGGTGCTTTTTGTGGGCACCATGGCTTTGCTTCCCTGGGCTGTGCGCCGGCTGCAGCAGCGCCAGTCCTCCGGGACGCTGGCTGCCGGGGTGGCGTCACGCGTGGTGTCTGCAGTGGCCGTCGGCCCTCAACAGCGGGTAGTGACGGTGGAAGTCGGCCCTGAACACGCGCGTACTTGGCTGGTGCTGGGCGTCACCGCTCAACAGGTCAGTTGCCTCCACGTGCTACCAGTGGCGGCCAAGGGGGCTGGGGACGCCGTGAACGTTTCACTCCCGACAGAACCATCGTTTGCTCACGAGATGCGAGCTGCGTCCGCTGATTCTGGAAAGTCCGCGCATGTGTGAGCTCGCATCCTTGCTTCCAAGGCGCGTAGCGCGAACAGCTGCGCGTGCTTTGCCTTGGGCCGTTGCTGTTGCCAGCGTGGTAGCGCATGGCTTCGCTTGGGCTCAAAGTCCGGGCGCATTGCCACTGGTTGTTGGCAGTGGGCCATCTGGCGCCAGCTACTCGGTACCCATTCAGACACTGCTGTTTTTCACGGCGTTGTCTTTTTTGCCCGCTGTGCTGCTGATGATGACGGGCTTTACACGGATTGTGATTGTGCTGTCCTTGCTGCGTCAGGCCTTGGGGACGCAATCGGCTCCTCCCAATCAGGTCATCATCGGGCTGTCACTGTTCCTGACCTTTTTTGTCATGGGCCCGACGCTGGACCGTGTGTACCAGGACGCTTACGTTCCCTATACCAACAACACCATCAGCTTCGAACAGGCGCTGGACAGGGCAGAGGCGCCGATGCGCAGCTTCATGCTCAAGCAGACGCGGCAATCTGACTTTGCGCTGTTTTCCAGGCTGGCACGTCTTGATCCCAAAGTGACGGCTGAGACGGCGCCCATCCGTGTGCTGGTGCCGGCCTTTGTGACCAGCGAGCTCAAATCGGCGTTTCAGATCGGGTTCATGATTTTCATCCCGTTTCTTGTCATCGACATGGTGGTGTCCAGCATCCTCATGTCCCTGGGCATGATGATGTTGTCCCCGGTGTTGGTGGCATTGCCGTTCAAGCTGATGCTGTTTGTGCTGGCAGACGGCTGGAACCTGCTGATCGGCTCATTGGCCGCCAGCTTCGTCACCTAGAGGATTCCGCCATGACTTCACAAATGGTGCTGACCATTGGGCGTGACGCCCTCACCCTGCTGCTGATGATTTCCATGCCAGTGCTGGGGGTGGTCATGGCGGTGGGCTTGTTGGTCAGTATTTTTCAGGCTGTCACGCAGATCCATGAAGCAACGCTGGCGTTTGTGCCCAAGCTGATTGCGGCCATGGTCGTTTTTGCGATTGCTGGGCCCTGGATGCTCAGTACCCTGGTGGACTTCATCCGCCGGACAATCGAATCGATCCCGTCGATGATTGGATAGCACATGCCAATCTGGGCACTTGGCGGCCTCAGGACAATGCTGGGCTGCTGGAGTCAGCGACGGGCTCTGGGGGCGGCCGTGCCTTGGCCGTCAATGCACCCAGGCCTCGCCGGTGGAGGAGGGGCGTGATCACCTTCTCCGAAGCTCAGATCATGGCGTGGCTGTCTCCCATTCTGTGGCCCTTTTTGCGCGTGCTGGCATTGTTTTCCGTGGCCCCAGTGTTCTCCATGCGGGTCGTGCCCATGCGCGTAAAAATCGGTCTCGCTTTCCTTGTGGCTTTGTGTGCGCAAGGTGTTCTGGGCGAGCAGCCTGTCATCAGCGTGAACGGCCGTGAGGCGCTGGGCACGGTGGCGCAGCAGGTGGCTGTGGGGCTGGCGATCGGCTTTTCGGTTCGCCTGGTGTTCACAGCCGTTGAGCTGGCTGGTGAAATCATTGGCCTGCAGATGGGGCTCAACTTTGCATCGTTCTTTGACCCCACGTCCAACGGTCAGATCAGCGCCGTGGCCCGGTTTTTTGGCCACATGTCCATGCTGCTCTTCATTGTCATCAATGGCCATTTGTTGATATTGATGGCCGTGGTCAAAAGTTTTGACCGCTTTCCAGTCGATGGAAATTTTCTGCAGGCGTTGGGACAGATGCGGTTGTATGAGTTGGGTGCTTCGCTCTTTTCCAGTGCGCTCTGGATTGCCATGCCCATGATTGCGCTGCTGCTCTTCGTCAACCTGACCATGGGCATCATCTCGCGTGTGGCGCCGCAAATGAATATCTATGCGGTGGGTTTCCCGGTCACGCTCACGGTGGGGATGCTGGGCATAGCAGCAACGTTGCCGATGCTGGAGCAACCGGTGTTGGCTTTGATGCAACAAGCCGTAGATCTGTTCTCTGTTGGCAGGTAGGGCCGTTAGTTACACCAGCTGATTGCGGATGGCGTAAACGGTCAGTTCAGCATTGTTCGAAAGCTTCAATTTTTCGAGAACCCGTGAGCGGTACACACTCACGGTTTTAGGACTCAGCATCAATTCGTCGGCAATGTCAGACAGGCGCCGGCCCGATGCAATCTTGACCAGGGTTTGCAGCTCTCGTTCGGAAAGCGCCGCATGGGGCACCTCCGGGGTGGGTTGAGCCAGGCTGTCCGCAAGCATCTGGGCCACTTCGGCAGTGAGGTACTTGCGCCCCTGCACCACCGTGCGCACTGCCGCAATCAGCTCCACCGGATCGCCGGCCTTGTTGGCGTAGCCTTGGGCTCCCGCCTTGAGGCAGCGCAGCGCGTATTGATCCTCGGGGTACATCGAAACCACGAGCACCCGGATGGTCGAGTGTGTCTCGCGCAGGCTGGCCAGTACTTCCAGGCCGCTGCGTCCGGGCATGTTCAGGTCCAGCAGCAGCACATCACAGGCAGCCGTGCGCAGAACTTCACGCAGCTCAGAATACCCGCCCGCTTCGCCGGTCACCTGAATGTCCGGTGCTTCGGCGAGTGTGTCGCGAATGCCGCGCCGCAATACGGCATGGTCGTCGCACAAGACGACATGGATCACTGGGCATCTCCTGGAGCGGATGTGGACGGAGATGGTAACGGGACGGACAGAATGACCGACGTGCCCTTGCCCGGCCGACTGCTGATGTCCAGCCATCCCCCTACGGTGCGTGCACGCTCTTGAAGGCCCTTGAGGCCGAAGGCTTTTGGTTTGTCGCGAACTGTGGAATCCATGCCACGGCCATTGTCCGCGACCTCCAGGGTCAGTACCCCTTCCTTGTCAGACAGTTCAATGTCCACCTTGCTGGGCTGCGCGTGCTTGGAGATATTGGTCAATGCTTCTTGGGCAGTACGGTATGCCACCAATTGGATGTCGGTGGGTATATCGATGGTTTCGCTGCTGCTCTGCATCTTTGTGGTGATGCCCGTCCTGCGCTCAAAGCCCGTGGCCAGCCACTGGACAGCCGCCACCAGCCCTTGTTCCAGGATGGGTGGGCGCAGGTTCATCATGATGCGCTGGCTGGCGCCAATCGCGTGTTGCAGCATGTCCACCGCAGAGGTGGCATGCTCTTGCATGGCGGGATCGGTACTGTGGCGCCCTATCCAGGCTACGTCAAAGCGTACTGCGGTTAGTGCGCCACCAATGTCGTCGTGGATCTCGCGAGCGATGGCGGCCCGCTCATGCTCGATGGAGGTCTGCAGATGCTCGGCCAACTCGGCCAAGCGGCGTTGCGACGTGGCCAACTCGGCAATAGCCTGCTCGCGCGCGTTGCGTGCTTCGTGCACTTCCAGGGTGCGGGCAATTACATGCGGGAGGCGCTGGATATCGTCCTTGAGCAGATAGTCCGCTACCCCGAGCCGCATCGCGTCAACCGCTGCGGGCTCGCCAATGGCACCTGAAAGCAGCACAAAAGGTGGGTGATGCGGTTTTTGCGCCACATGGGCCCAGGCATCCAATGCGGTGAAGCCTGGCAGGCGGTAATCTGCCAGGATGATGTCAAAGCGGCCGGTGTCCGTCAGTCTTTGGAATTCAGAAAGGGTGTCAACCCGCTGGAGGTGGCAACGGAGCCCTGATCGACGCAACGCACGCGCTGCCAATTCGTGATCGGCCGGTGAATCTTCAAGATGGAGGATTTCAAGGGTCTGGTCTGGTGTTGCAGGGCCCATAGGAGCGCTATCATAGGATACAAATTGGAACAAACAAGGGTGTTTGTCCGGTTGGGATGGTTTGTGCGTCAGCGTCCAATGGGCGCGGATGCTCCGGTTTGCTCGGGGGCCTTGGCTGGTTACTGATGCAAGTATCGTAGTCCTGTGTATTTGCGTGTTTTGCTGCTACGTGCTGCGATGGAGAAACGATGCAATCTACGCTAACAACGCCTGGAGGACCTGCTGTCCAGGTTCCCGTCATGGTGGCGGCAGAGCTGCAGGACTCTTTGTTGGTCGTGATGCACGACTTGCACCGCCTGGAAGGCTTGCTGAACCACGCCACCGACAACCTGCTGGAGCGGTTTGGAGAGGCAAACGCCATGTTGACAGATGCTGTAGTGGCGAACTCCCCGGAGTTGGTGGCCGCGCGTACGGCGTTGCGCAGCGCAGTGACTGAGCTGCAGTTCCAAGACATGGCCTCCCAACTGATATGGCACACCACCAAGGTGCTGCAGGGCTGTGCCTTCCGGCTGGCCTCGGAAGCCATGGGGCATGAGGAAGGTGAAGATGCCGCGCCCTTTGCGGAGATGGCGCCCGACAGGCCGAACCCTGTCACCCAAAGCGAGATGGATGCAGGTTCTGTGGACCTGTTTTGACGTTCACATCACTGGTTACCTTATATATTCAAGTCAGTTGGAGCCATACATGCAATCGATCCTTGCCGTTGATGATTCACCTTCCATGCGCAAAATGGTGTCGTTCACCCTCACTGGTGCCGGCTATCACGTCGTGGAGGCAGTGGATGGGCAAGATGCCCTCGAAAAGGCTGAGACGCACAACATTGACCTGGTGCTGGCAGACCAGAACATGCCACGTCTTGATGGTATTGGCCTGACCCGCAAACTGCGCGAGCATCCCAAATTCAAGACCATTCCCATCCTGATCCTGACGACAGAGTCGAGCGATCAAATGAAGCAGGCGGGCCGCACAGCGGGTGCCACGGGATGGCTGGTAAAACCTTTTGATCCGAATCGCCTGATCGAAGTCATCCAGAAAGTGATCCGCTGAGCCGGGTTGACTGAGATCATTTAGTACACAGGAGCCCACCATGGCGGAAACCTACCAAGAAGGATCAGGTGCAGGCGCTGACTTCGACCTCAGCCAGTTTTATCAGATCTTTTTCGAGGAAGCGGGTGAAAACCTCGACCAGATGGAGCAGATGCTCCTGAATCTGGACCTGAGCAGTGCCAACGACGAAGAGCTCAACGGCATCTTCCGCTGCGCTCACTCGATCAAGGGAGGTTCTGCCACCTTCGGGTTTTCTGACGTGGCCGAGCTGACCCATCAGATGGAGTCCCTGCTCGACCGTCTGCGCCGTCATGAGCTGCAGCCCATCCCTCAGATGGTGGACGTTCTCCTGGAGTCAGCGGATGCTTCGCGCAGCCTGCTGGCACGGCATCAGGCGGGTGGACAAGGTGAGGCGGTTTCCACCACCTCCTTGGTTCGCCGAATCAGCGACCTGGCGGCAGGCTTGGTGCCCGGCGATGCTGCGTCTGTGGTCGCAGCGCCGCCTCCTCCTGCACCCTCGCCGGTGGCAGTAGCTCCGGCTCCTGCGCCCAAGGTTTCTGCGCCTGTTGTGCCAGGGCAGGCACGGCAGCTGGAAATCCAGATCGGGCCACTGGACCGCCCCGAGCAGGCCGACGCGATCAAAGAACTGTTCCGAGACATTCCCGGTTTGGGGGCGATCCGCGATGTCCCGGGCAGCCAGGCCAATACGCGGGTCTTTGCGGTGGAAACGACGTCCACCAACGATGATCTGCTGGACCTGTTTGCGTTCCATGTTTCCAAGGATCAGGTGCTGATTCGTGATGCTGCCGCTTCTGGTGACGCTGCCGCCGCAGATGCAGACGACGAGCCTGTGGTTGCCGTAGATACCTCCGGGGGCGAAGCGCCTTATGGATTCTTCAACGGCGCACCCGGAGCGCCCCATGGTGAAGCTGCGGCGGCTGCTCATGCGCCTGTCGCGCAAGCTCCCAAAGCTGCGCCCAAGGCGAGCGCCGAGCCCAAGGTGGCGATGCAAGCACAGATGGAGTCCACCACCATCCGCGT
The DNA here is from genome assembly GCF_002754175.1 of Acidovorax sp. 59. Lineage (NCBI taxonomy): Bacteria > Pseudomonadati > Pseudomonadota > Betaproteobacteria > Burkholderiales > Comamonadaceae > Acidovorax > Acidovorax sp. 59. The sequence continues at coordinate 185,478 of NZ_PEET01000001.1, forward strand.
GGATGTGAAGAAGGTCGATCAACTGATCAACCTGGTGGGTGAGTTGGTGATTACGCAGGCCATGTTGGCGCAGAACAGCCGGGGCCTTGATGCTGGGGCCTACCAGCAATTGCTGGCCGGGTTGGCAGATCTGGATCGCAACACGCGCGACCTCCAAGAGTCGGTGATGTCGATCCGCATGATTCCAATGTCCATCGTTTTCAGCCGTTTCCCGCGCATGCTGCGCGATCTGGCGAACAAGCTGGGCAAGAAGGTGGAGCTGGTGACCCTGGGTGAAGCCACCGAACTGGACAAGGGCTTGGTCGAAAAGATCACCGACCCGCTGACCCACTTGGTGCGGAACAGCTGCGACCACGGTATTGAAATGCCTGCCGATCGTCTTGCCAAGGGCAAATCCGAGCACGGCACCATCACCTTGTCGGCGTCGCACCAAGGTGGGTCGATCGTGATCGAGGTGCGTGACGATGGGCGTGGCCTGTCGCGCGAGAAGATCCTCAGCAAGGCCCAGGAGCGCGGCATCGAGGTGTCCGATCAGATGAGCGATGCCGATGTCTGGCAGCTGATTTTTGCTCCAGGCTTTTCCACGGCCGATGAGGTGACCGATGTGTCAGGCCGTGGGGTCGGCATGGACGTGGTCAAACGCAATATCGCAGCGCTCAACGGCTCGGTAGAGATCGATTCTGCAGAGGGCTACGGCATGAAGGTGTCCGTTCGCCTACCGCTGACGCTCGCCATCATGGATGGCATGTCGGTGGGGGTGGGCGAAGAGGTTTACATCCTTCCCCTGTCGTCGGTGGTGGAATCGTTCCAGGTCAATGCGGACGATGTCAGCACCGTGGCGCAAGGCTCGCAGCTGGTCAAGGTGCGCGACGAATACATGCCTGTCATCGCGCTGGAGAAGACCTTCCAGGTTCCGCGCTTTGACCTCAACAAATCCAGCAACATCATGGTGGTGGTCGAGGCTGACGGAAGCCGTGTGGCCTTGCTGGTGGATGAGTTGCTCGGCCAGCACCAGGTGGTCGTCAAGAATCTGGAATCGAACTATCGCAAGGTGCCCAATGTGTCGGGCGCCACCATTTTGGGTGACGGCACCGTGGCCTTGATTTTGGACACGGGTGGCTTGGTGCGTCGGGCGCGCCACTAGATACAGGTGCGGGCGCCCCTGGGGGCGCTGCGCCGCCATGAAAGGAGAATGCACCATGAGTGTGATCGGTAAAACTGCAGACGCTGCACCAACGGGTGCTCGTGAATATCTGACGTTCCGCCTCGACCAGGAAGAGTACGGCATCGACATCCTGAAGGTGCAGGAAATCCGGGGCTACGAACCTCCCACCCGCATTGCGAACGCGCCAGACTTCATCAAGGGCGTGGTCAATTTGCGCGGCACGATTGTTCCCATCGTGGACATGCGCATCAAGTTCAACTGTGCGCAGGCGGACTACAACAGTTTCACTGTGGTCATCATCCTCAACCTGCGCAACCGTGTGGTGGGCATTGTGGTGGATTCGGTGAGCGATGTGATGGAGTTGACACCAGAGAGCATCCGTTCGGCCCCTGATATCGAGAGTGCGATCGACAACAGCTGCATCTTGGGCTTGGGGTCCGTGGGCGAGCGCATGCTGATCCTGCTGGATATTGAAAAGCTCATGTCCAGCGTAGACATGGGCCTGGTGACCGCCAACGAATAAGGCGTAGCAGTCAGCAGCCAGTGGTGGCGCAGGCGCATGTCAGACTGTGAGCTGTGCTCGCAGACCTTTTGGAGCGAACAGGACTTCCCCTCGGACGATCAATATGGCCCAAACCACCAGTGCTTCGGCGTCAGTCCGGTCAGGCCCAGCCCGGGTAGATCCTGCGTATGCCGCAGCCGCAGCGCCCTCTGGCCCTCTGGCGCAGGGGCGTGAATTTGTCTGGACCAATGCAGACTTCGCCCGTGTGCAGGCGCTGATCTATCAGCGCGCTGGCATCAGCTTGCATGATGGCAAACACGCCATGGTCTACAGCCGCCTGTCGCGGCGGCTGCGCGACACGGGGCACACCAGCTTTCACGACTACCTGAGCTGGCTGGAGAACCATGACGGGCCGGAGTGGCAGGAGTTCGTGAATGCGCTGACCACCAACCTCACGGCATTCTTTCGCGAGCAGCATCATTTCGAGATTTTCGCGTCGCACCTGCGCTCCAAGCCATCCGCCAACTGGCGGGTTTGGTGCAACGCGGCCTCCACGGGCGAAGAGCCTTACTCCATCGTGATCACCGCGTTGGAGGCGCTCGGCGCCAACGCATCTTTCAAACTGACAGCCAGCGACATTGATTCGCGCGTGCTAGCCACCGCGGCGCAGGGCGTGTACCGGCTCGACGGTGTGAAGGGCTTGAGCCCTGAGCGCTTGCAGAAATTCTTTCTCAAAGGCAAAGGCGGGAACGCGGGCATGGTCCGCGCCAAGCCGGAGTTGCGGCGCGCCATCGACTTCATGAGTGTGAATCTCATCCGCGACGATTGGCCATTCAAGGAGCCCTTTGACGTGGTTTTCTGCCGTAATGTGATGATTTACTTTGATGCCCCTACACAGCGGCGCGTGCTGGAAAGAATCCACCGCGTGCTCAAGCCGGGTGGCATGTTGTTTGTGGGGCACGCCGAGAACTTCAGCGAGTCCAAAGACCTGTTCACCCTGCGTGGCAAGACGGTGTACGAGCGCCGCTGACCTGTCCATGTTGTCCTGCACATTGCAATCATGACCAACATTCAAACAGGTTCATCCCCTTCCAATGCTGCTGTTGTGCCCGGCAGTTCCGAAAGGCGCCGCGCTCCGCGTATTGCGCCGCTGAGCGCCGATATCTACAGCTCTGGCAATGGGCCCGCGCGCGAGTCGTCGCTGCAGGAGCTCAAGGCCCGCAGCCGCAAGCCAGGAGAGGCCTCGTTTTTTTACCTTGATCACCACTTCCAGCACAACGCGGTGAAGGTGCTGCCTGGCGAGTACTTCGTGTCGGATGAGAACATGGTCATCATGACCGTGCTCGGCTCGTGCATCGCTGCCTGCCTGTGGGACAGCCGCGCACGTGTGGGAGGAATGAACCATTTCATGCTGCCGGATGGCGATCTGGCGGACGCATCCGGGCGTTATGGCTCCTACGCGATGGAGCTGTTGATCAATGAAATGCTCAAGCTCGGTGCACGCCGTGAAACCATGCAGGCCAAGATTTTTGGTGGGGCCCAGGTGATGCACAACTTCACCACCATGAATGTGGGTGAGCGCAACACGAATTTTGTGTTGAACTATTTGCACACTGAGCGCATTCCGATCGTCTCCGAGGACGTGCTCGACATCTATCCGCGCAAGGTGGTTTTCTTTCCAGTGACCGGCAAAGCGATGGTGAAGCGGTTGGCGCATGCCCATCCCGAAGCCCTCGTGGCTCAGGAGGTTCGTGGCAACGCGGCCACTGTTGCCAAGACCACGTCGGGTGGTTCTGTGGATCTGTTTTGATAAAGGTTTGAGTTAATGAGCAGGAAAATCCGGGTGATCGTGGTGGACGATTCGGCGCTGGTCCGTAGTCTGCTGTCAGAGATCATCAACCGCCAGCGGGACATGGAGTGCATTGGCACGGCCAACGACCCTCTGGTGGCGCGCGAGATGATTCGCGAATTGGATCCGGATGTCATCACCCTGGACGTTGAAATGCCGCGCATGGACGGCATTGATTTTCTGGGGCGCTTGATGCGTCTGCGGCCGACTCCGGTAGTGATGATCTCCACGCTGACCGAGCGTGGCGCGGAGGTCACCATGAAGGCCTTGGAGTTGGGCGCCGTCGACTTTGTGGCCAAACCGCGTGTGGGGCTGGCCAGCGGGCTCAACGATTTGGCGGCACAGATTGTGGACAAGATCCGCGTTGCTGCCGTCGCGCAAGTGCGCCGCGCCCCTGTGCGTGATGCAGGCCCAGCCTCCAGTGTTGTGGGGGGCACTCCTTTGCCCCACGCCGTACCCGCAGCTGGTCTGCTGGGTCGCCTTTCCACTGAAAAGCTCATCTGCATTGGGGCGTCCACCGGTGGTACCGAAGCCATCAAGGAGGTGCTGGTCCAGATGCCTGCGGATTCGCCCGCGATCGTGATCACCCAGCACATGCCTCCCGGGTTCACTACCAGTTTTGCGGCCCGTTTGAACGGGTTGTGCCAGATCACCGTCAAGGAGGCGGTGAATGGCGAGCGCATTCTGCCCGGCCATGCCTACATCGCACCGGGCGGCACACAGTTCCATGTGGCGCGCAGTGGCGCCAACTATGTAGCGGTGGTGGATGATGGCCCTCCGGTCAATCGCCACAAGCCCTCGGTCGAGGTACTCTTCAAGTCCGCAGCAGCGGTGGTCGGGCGCAACGCGTTTGGCATCATGCTCACGGGCATGGGCAACGATGGCGCTGTTGCCATGCGGGAGATGAAAGACGCCGGCAGCTACAACTATGTGCAGGATGAGGCGACCTGCATCGTGTTTGGCATGCCGCGGGAGGCCATTGCCCACGGTGCCGCCGACGAGGTGCTGCCGCTGGGGCAGATTGCCCCGGCCTTGATTGCCCGGTTGCGCGGAACAACGGACCGCCTGCACCACCGGATTTAAGGGCGATTACTAAGCCCTGGTGGCGGGCCTTCACGATGTATGCCCCCGCCAGAGCCTCGCGCCATGAACCGGTTTGGCGCCTATTCAGAGAGTGCTGTCCAGCGCTCCAACGCGGTCATCAGCTCCTCGTCGATGGCGGCTGCTCGGCTTGTCATGGCTGCCGCGCGTGTGGGGTCAGTACCAAAGAGTGAGCCGTCGGAAAGTGCGTCTTGAAGGGATTTCTGTTCCGTCTCTAGCGTACTGATCAGGCCAGGCAGTTGATCCAGTTCGCGCTGCTCTTTGTAACTCAGCTTCTTTTTTGATAGCTGTGCAGGCTTATTTGATGAGCGCTCCGGCGTGCTTTGGTTGGAAACTTCCGGTGTGGGTGGTTTGGAGGACGTTGCAGCAGCAGCTTGCAGTGACCGACTGCGCTTGGATTGGAGCAACCAGTCTTGGACGCCGCCTTCGTACTCGCGCCACAGGCCGTTGCCTTCAAAAGCGAGTGTGCTGGTCACCACGTTGTCGAGAAAGGTGCGGTCATGGCTGACCAGGAACACCGTGCCTTCGTAGTTTTCGAGCAATTCCTCCAGCAGGTCTAAGGTGTCAATGTCCAGGTCGTTCGTGGGCTCATCCAGCACCAGGACATTGGCCGGTCGGGCGAACAGCCGGGCAAGCAGCAGGCGGTTGCGTTCCCCGCCGGACAGCGACCGCACTGGGGAGTGCGCGCGCGCGGGAGAGAACAGAAAGTCGCTCAGATAGCTCTTGACGTGTTTGCGCTGATTGCCGATCTCGATCCATTCGCTGCCAGGGCTGATAAAGTCTTCCAATGTGGCGTCGAGGTTGACGGCGTGCCGCATCTGGTCAAAGTAGGCTACTTGCAGGTTCGCTCCCTGCCGGATGGTGCCCTTGTCGGCCTGCAGTTCGCCCAAGATCATCTTGAGCAGCGTGGTTTTACCAGCGCCGTTCGGGCCGATCAGGCCCACTTTGTCCCCGCGCAGTATCGTCCCGGAGAAATTGTGGACGATGGTTTTGTCGCCGAAGGCTTTGCTCACTCCTTGCAGTTCCGCCACGATCTTGCCCTGGTAGCCGTTGGAGCTTCCGGTGGCGACATCCATGCGCACACTGCCAACGACCTCACGGCGAGCCTCCCGCCGGGCGCGTAGCTGTTCCAAGCGGCTGATACGGCTCTGGCTGCGGGTGCGGCGCGCTTCCACACCACGCCGAATCCAGATTTCTTCTTGTGCCAGGAGCTTGTCGGCCTTGGCGGCGATCACTGCCTCCTGCGCCAACTGCTCTTCTTTCTGAATCTGGTATTGAGCAAAGTTACCGGGGTAGGAGCGCAATTGACCGCGGTCCAGCTCCACGATGCGGGTGGCCACACGGTCAAGGAACGACCGGTCGTGGGTGATGGTCACGACGCTGCCCGGAAAGTCCAGCAGCAGGTCTTCCAGCCACTCGATGGAGTCCAGATCCAGGTGGTTGGTGGGTTCGTCCAGCAGCAACACGTCAGGGCGTGCCACCAGCGCCTGCGCCAGCGCCACGCGTTTTTTGGTGCCGCCAGAGAGTGCTCCGACCACGGCTTCCGGGTCGAGATGCAACCTCTGCAGGGTTTCTTCTACACGCTGCTCCCAGTTCCAGGCGTCGTAGGCCTCGATCTCCGATTGCAATGCATCCAGATCCAGTCCATCCGCCCCCGAGAGGTATTGATCGCGGATAGCGATCACGCGTTGCAGGCCTTCGGAGGCTGCCTTGAAAATGGTGGCATCGGGGTCTAACGTCGGCTCCTGTGCGACGAAGGCAATGCGTACCCCCTGCTGAACTTGCAAAGAGCCATCATCCGGCTTGGCAAGTCCTCCCAGGATTTTGAGAAGGGAAGACTTTCCCGCGCCATTGCGGCCAATCAGGCCAACCCGCTCAGCGGTCTCCAGGGAAAAGCCGGCGTGATCCAGCAGTGCAACATGCCCAAATGCGAGTTGGGCGTCCAGTAAGGTGATAAGTGCCATAGAACTGGATTATCCGTGTCGCGCTCTGGCGGGATTTTTTGCGCCAGTCACATGATGGAGTGACAGCCGGTCGGGCGTAACTTTGATTGGCGAAAAATTCCGCGATCAGTTACACAGCGATTTCTTCAGAACCTGTCGCGCCCCTGCAAGCGTGCAAGGACGCGCAGGTCTTCCCCGATCCTGTCTACCGTATGGAAGCTGAGGGCATGTGCCTCGGCAAGTGTCGCCAAGGGAGCTATCTGGGCCAATCCCATGCCCTCGCCCATCAGCTTGGGGGCGAGATAGACCAGTAGTTCATCGACCAGTCCTTCGCGCAGCAGCGAACCATTGAGCTTGTAACCTGCTTCCACGTGCAGTTCATTGATCTCCCTGCGCCCGAGGTCTTGCACCATCGCGGGTAAGTCCACCTTGCCGGCACTATTCGGCATTGTGATCACGGTGG
>NZ_PEET01000001.1:197500-1310000 GCF_002754175.1 Acidovorax sp. 59
TTTCTACGCAACGTTCATCGGCGTAGAGTGAGTCGGCCCCTAAGGCGAGGCAGAGATGCGTAGCTGATGGGAAACAGGTCAATATTCCTGTACCGATCAATAGTGCGATGTGGGGACGGAGAAGGTTAGCTCAGCCAACTGTTGGATATGTTGGTTCAAGCCTGTAGTCGTGCTCGGTAGGCAAATCCGCCGGGTTTAGATGAGGGGTGATAACGAGTCTGCTTGCAGACGAAGTGAGTGATACCCTGCTTCCAGGAAAAGCCACTAAGCTTCAGCTATTGACGACCGTACCGCAAACCGACACTGGTGCGCGAGATGAGTATTCTAAGGCGCTTGAGAGAACTCAGGAGAAGGAACTCGGCAAATTGATACCGTAACTTCGGGAGAAGGTATGCCCCAAGTAGGTGAACTCGTACAGAGGGAGCCCAACGGGGTTGCAAAAAATCGGTGGCTGCGACTGTTTAATAAAAACACAGCACTCTGCAAACACGAAAGTGGACGTATAGGGTGTGACGCCTGCCCGGTGCTGGAAGATTAAATGATGGGGTGCAAGCTCTTGATTGAAGTCCCAGTAAACGGCGGCCGTAACTATAACGGTCCTAAGGTAGCGAAATTCCTTGTCGGGTAAGTTCCGACCTGCACGAATGGCGTAACGATGGCCACACTGTCTCCTCCTGAGACTCAGCGAAGTTGAAATGTTTGTGATGATGCAATCTCCCCGCGGAAAGACGGAAAGACCCCATGAACCTTTACTGTAGCTTTGTATTGGACTTTGAACAGATCTGTGTAGGATAGGTGGGAGGCTTTGAAGTGAGGACGCTAGTTCTCATGGAGCCAACGTTGAAATACCACCCTGGTGTGTTTGAGGTTCTAACCTAGGTCCATTATCTGGATCGGGGACAGTGCATGGTAGGCAGTTTGACTGGGGCGGTCTCCTCCCAAAGCGTAACGGAGGAGTTCGAAGGTACGCTAGTTACGGTCGGACATCGTGACGATAGTGCAATGGCATAAGCGTGCTTAACTGCGAGACTGACAAGTCGAGCAGATGCGAAAGCAGGACATAGTGATCCGGTGGTTCTGTATGGAAGGGCCATCGCTCAACGGATAAAAGGTACTCTGGGGATAACAGGCTGATACCGCCCAAGAGTTCATATCGACGGCGGTGTTTGGCACCTCGATGTCGGCTCATCTCATCCTGGGGCTGTAGCCGGTCCCAAGGGTATGGCTGTTCGCCATTTAAAGAGGTACGTGAGCTGGGTTTAAAACGTCGTGAGACAGTTTGGTCCCTATCTTCCGTGGGCGCTGCAGATTTGAGGAAGCCTGCTCCTAGTACGAGAGGACCGGAGTGGACACACCTCTGGTGTATCGGTTGTCACGCCAGTGGCATTGCCGAGTAGCTAAGTGTGGAAGAGATAACCGCTGAAAGCATCTAAGCGGGAAACTCGTTTCAAGATGAGATCTGCCGGGGCCTTGAGCCCCCTAAAGAGTCGTTCAAGACCAGGACGTTGATAGGTCAGGTGTGGAAGCGCAGTAATGCGTTAAGCTAACTGATACTAATTGCTCGTGCGGCTTGACCCTATAACTTTGATAGCCAACACGCTCACAGCGTGAAGCTCAAAGTCTGTTATGCCAAGTTAGACGCAGTCAAAACAAAAATCTGATTCCAGACTCTATGAATTTGCCAGGCAGTTCACAAAAACTGCCCAGCACCAAGTTATGCCTGATGACCATAGCAAGTTGGTCCCACTCCTTCCCATCCCGAACAGGACAGTGAAACGACTTTGCGCCGATGATAGTGCGGGTTCCCGTGTGAAAGTAGGTCATCGTCAGGCTCTTACAGCCCAGAAAACCCCAGTCAGATATGACTGGGGTTTTTTGCTTTGGGGGCGCGCAAAATTATTTAGATCACCTAGGCGCCTATATCGGCTCACACGCCTTACCGGCATTGATTACCATCTATCAGTGCGGCTGAGTGTGCTATTTGATTGCTGCTCAATAAGCGCTGGCTGGCCACGCATTGAGTGCGTTTATCCACCGTTCGGTGCGCGAAATCTCTGAACCCCGACTTGGTCGAGAAAGCGCTCCAGCTTGCCATCCATCCACAGATGATGAAGATGTGCCAGCGCCTCACCCATAGCAAAAGTCATCTGGTGGGTGTCCAACTGGCGTTGAAACAGAATTGGCAAAGTATCCGCAGCGCTTAGTGCGCGGCTGTGCGCGGCTTCCAAAATCTCAGTGAGCCGCTCGCGGTGATGGTCTTGTAGCTGTGCAACGCGCGTACCCAGGCCTGTAAACGGCTTGCCATGCGATGGAAGCACCAAGGTGTCTTTTGGTAGATCCAGATACCGCAAGAGCGAAGTCAAGAACAGCTGTAGCGGGTTGGCCTCTGGCTCGCTAGCGTGGACACTGACATTGGTAGAGATGCGCGGCAACACCATGTCCCCGCTGATCAAGGTGGTCAGCTCAGCGCAAAACAATGCCATGTGCTCGGGCGCGTGGCCGTAGCCGCTGATGCAGCGCCAAGCGCGGCCCCCGATGTTCAGCGTGTCTCCATCCATGATTCGTCGGAAACGGGGTGGGAGAGCAGGGACCAGGGTCGGAAAATACGAAGCGCGTCCTCGCACATGGTCCAAAAAAGACGGTTCTTGTGCACCGTGCAGCGCATAGAAATCGGCCCCCGCTTCCCCGCCAAACCCCTGCGGGTCATAGACGGCGACACGCGCTACGTTGTAGTCCGTGGCACTGATCCACAAGCGCACATTCCAACGCTCGCACAGCCAATGCGCAAGCCCGATATGGTCTGGGTGCATGTGGGTCACGATGACGCGAAGAATGGGCAAGCCCTCCAGGCAGTTCGCAAATATCTGCTCCCACTGTGCGCGGCTTCCAGCGCTGTCGATGCAGCAATCCACCACGGTCCACCCGTCCACCAGCACACCACCAGCATCCGGCTGGCGATCGCGCAGCAGCCACAGATTGATGTGATCCAGGGCAAAGGGCAGGCCCATACGGATCCAATGCACTCCAGGCGCGACCTCCAAGGTGGCGCCCTCGACGGGCAGCGCATCGCCGAGCGGGTAGTGGATCTGGTGTTCAAGTGGATTCATGGAGGCGGTGTGATGGGTTAGCATTGACGTTAACGTAAACGTCATGCATTCGATGCATTGTAGGGAGCTGCAGCCACCCGGCTGTCTCCTGTGCGAAACCGATACTGCTGTGTGCAGCACCCACCATGGCCAATACCTACACCATCAGCGACCTTGCCAAAGAGTTCGATCTCACCACCCGGGCGATCCGTTTTTATGAAGACATGGGCTTGCTGCAGCCTGAACGCACCGGCGCCGCCGGTCGCAACCGGGTGTACAGCGCACGCGACCGCACGCGGCTGCGCCTGACGTTGCGGGCCAAGCGCCTGGGACTGTCTCTCACGGAAGCCAAGGAGATCATCGACCTCTATGACAGCCCCCGCGATACCGGCGTACAGCTCCGCAAGTTTCTGGACGTGCTGGTAGTCCATCGCAAGCAACTCGAAGAGCAAATGGCCGATCTGCAGGCCAACCTGGAAGAGGTGCGCGAGCACGAAGAAGAGGCGCGCACGCTACTGGCCAAGGTAGAAAAGCAAAATTGATCCATAATTGACGTTTACGTAAACGTAAATTAGGAGACTGCAGTGAGCACGCCCCCCTTTGAGCCGCGTTGCATTGACTTTGCCGACCGCGTGCGTGACAGCTTTGCGCGGCAAGGGGCCATGAAGACGCTTGGCGCGTCGCTGGGATTGGTGGCGCCAGGTGCTGTAGACATTGAACTCCCCTGGGCTGCCGCCCTGACCCAGCAGCATGGATTTCTCCATGCGGGCATGGTGTCCACCGCGCTGGATTCAGCGTGCGGATATGCCGGTTTCACCCTCATGGCGGCCGATGCCGCCGTGCTCACCATCGAATTCAAGATCAACTTGCTGGCCCCTGCCAAAGGCGAGCGATTCCGCATGGAAGGACGGGTGCTGAAGCCCGGCCGCACCATCACCGTCTGCGAAGGCCGAGCCTTCGCTATCGACGGCAACCAAGAAAAGCTGGTCGCCACCATGGGGTGCACTCTCATGGCGGTCACCGGGCGCGACAGCATCCAGGGCTGAGCCCTGCCCATTTCCCTACCTTCTACGAGGAGACAAACCCCATGAGCATTCCCGCCAACCTTCCCGGCCTCAACTTCCAGCTGGGCGAAGATATCGATGCCCTGCGCGATGCCGTGCGCGACTTCGCGCAGGCAGAGATCGCTCCTCGCGCGGCCGAGATTGACCGCAACGACCAATTCCCCATGGACCTGTGGCGGAAGATGGGTGATCTGGGCGTACTCGGCATCACGGTGCCCGAGCAATATGGCGGTGCCGCCATGGGCTACCTCGCCCACATGGTGGCGATGGAAGAAATCTCCCGCGCAAGTGCCTCGGTGGGCTTGTCCTATGGCGCCCACAGCAACCTGTGTGTGAACCAGATCAACCGCAACGGCAACGAGGCACAAAAGGCCAAGTACCTGCCCAAGCTCATCAGCGGCGAGCACGTGGGCGCGCTGGCCATGAGTGAACCCGGCGCGGGCTCCGACGTGATCAGCATGAAGCTCAAGGCCGAGGACAAGGGCGGCTACTACCTGCTCAACGGCAGCAAGATGTGGATCACCAACGGCCCCGATGCGGACACCCTGGTGGTGTATGCCAAGACCGAGCCTGAAATGGGCGCACGCGGTGTCACGGCTTTCCTGATCGAGAAGGGCATGAAGGGCTTCTCGATTGCGCAAAAGCTCGACAAGCTGGGCATGCGCGGCAGCCACACGGGCGAGCTGGTGTTCCAGGACGTCGAGGTGCCTGCAGAAAACGTGCTGGGCGGCGTGAACAACGGTGCCAAGGTGTTGATGAGTGGCCTGGACTACGAACGCGCGGTGCTGACCGGCGGCCCGCTGGGCATCATGCAGTCCGTGATGGACAACGTGATCCCTTACATTCACGACCGCAAGCAGTTCGGCCAGAGCATTGGCGAGTTTCAGCTCATCCAGGGCAAGGTGGCCGACATGTACACCGTGCTGCAGGCGGGCCGCTCGTTTGCCTACACTGTGGCCAAGAACCTCGACATGCTGGGCACCGACCACGTGCGCCAGGTCCGCAAGGACTGCGCCAGCGTGATTCTGTGGTGCGCCGAAAAGGCCACCTGGATGGCCGGCGAAGGCGTGCAGATCTATGGTGGCAATGGCTATATCAACGAGTACCCGCTGGGCCGCCTCTGGCGCGATGCCAAGCTGTACGAGATTGGTGCCGGCACCAGCGAGATCCGCCGCATGCTGATTGGCCGCGAGCTGTTTGCCGAGACCTGCTGACCTGCGACAACTGATCGACCAACCCTCACACACCAAGGACCCCATGCCTTCCTCCATCGACGACCTGTTTGTTCACAACCGCGCCTGGGCGGCCCAGATGGAGCGCGAGCGGCCCGGCTTTTTCACCAGCCTGCTGGCGCAGCAGAAGCCCAAGTACATGTGGATCGGCTGCTCCGACAGCCGGGTGCCCGCCAACCAGATCACCGGGCTGGAGCCTGGTGAGGTCTTCGTTCACCGCAATGTGGCGAATGTGGTGGTGCCGACCGATCTCAACTGCCTGTCGACCATCCAGTACGCGGTGGACCAGCTGCGCATCGAGCACCTGATGGTGGTGGGCCACTACGGTTGCGGTGGTGTGCTGGCCGCGCTGGAGGGCACGCGCGTGGGCCTGGCCGACAACTGGATTCGCCATGTGCAGGACGTGCGTGACCGCCACCGCGACCTGATCGCCGCCACCGCGCCTGAGTGGCGCCACGACGTGCTGTGCGAGCTCAACGCCATCGAGCAGGTGGTGAACATTGCACAGACCACCGTGATGCTGGACGCTTGGGGCCGGGGCCAGAAGGTTACGCTGCATGGCTGGTGCTATGGCCTCAAGGACGGGCTGATCAACAACCTGCACATGTCCGTGGACAGCACAGAAGGTCTGGAATCGCTGTACAAAGCAGCGATTGCTGGCGTGGCTGCTACCCGTCGGCAGTAAGCCGGGCGCCCCGCCCACGCATGCGACGGTTGCGCTGACAAGGATGCCCGACACCATGTTCCCGCAACGCCTTGATGCGCCCCAGGCCTACGGCATTGCCAAGGCCATGATGGACGGCTTCAACCGGCATTACCGGTTGTTCCGCACCGAGTCCGCGCGCGCCAAACACCGTTTTGAAACCGCTGACTGGCACGGCCAGCAGCGGGCACAGCGCGAACGCATCGAGTTCTATGACCTGCGGGTGAAGGAATGCGTGCGCCGCCTGGAGAAAGAGTTCGAGGCCGGCGCGCAGCCGATGGATGTCTGGCACCAGGTCAAGCTGCACTACATCGGGCTGCTGGTGAACCACCACCAGCCCGAGCTGGCCGAAACCTTCTTCAACTCGGTCACCACCAAGATCCTGCACCGCACGCATTTCCACAACGACTTCATCTTTGTGCGGCCTGCGGTCAGCACCGAATACATCGAGAACGACGAGCCTGCCGCGCGGCCCACCTACCGCGCCTACTACCCCACGCGCGACACGCTGGGCGACACCTTCCAGGCCATCGTCGAGAACTTCCAGCTGCAGCGCGAATTTGCCGACTTGCCACGTGACACCGCTTGTGTGGTGGGCGCCATGCGCAGCCGGCTCGACAAGGTGAGGCTGCGCACCAACTTCCAGATCCAGGTGCTCACCAGCCTGTTCTTTCGCAACAAGGGTGCGTATGTGGTGGGCAAGATCATCAACGGCTTCAACGAGGTGCCGTTTGCGCTGCCCATCCTGCACGACGACAGCGGCAAGCTGACCATCGACGCCGTACTGTTCGGCGAAGACGACATGCAGATGCTGTTCAGCTTTGCCCGCGCCTACTTCATGGTGGACATGGAGATCCCCAGCGCCTACGTGCAGTTTTTGCGCAGCCTCATGCCGCGCAAGCCGCGCGCCGAGATCTACAACGCCCTGGGCCTGGCCAAGCAAGGCAAGACGCTGTTCTACCGCGACTTCCTGTACCACCTGAAGCATTCCAGCGACCAGTTCCGCATCGCCCCCGGCATCAAGGGCATGGTGATGCTGGTGTTCGACCTGCCGAGCTTCCCGTTCGTGTTCAAGCTCATCAAGGACTACTTCCCGCACCAGAAGGAAACCACGCGCGAGCAGATCAAGGCCAAGTACCTGCTGGTCAAGCAGCACGACCGCGTGGGCCGCATGGCCGACACGCTGGAGTACAGCGAGGTCGCCTTTCCTCGCGACCGCTTTGATGATGCCCTGATTGCCGAGATCGAGAAGTTCGCCCCCAGCCAGCTCGAAATCAGCGACCGCGACGGCGACGGCCAGACCGAGGTGATCATCAAGCACCTCTATATCGAGCGGCGCATGATCCCGCTCAACATCTACCTGCAAGAGGCCTTTGACACCGGCCTGTCTGACCCGCGCGCGCGCCAGCAGATGGAGCACAGCGTCATCGAATATGGCAACGCCATCAAGGACCTCGTGGCCGCCAACATCTTCCCCGGCGACATGCTGTGGAAGAACTTTGGCGTCACGCGCAACGGCAAGGTCGTGTTCTACGACTACGACGAGATCGAATACCTCACCGACTGCAACTTCCGCCGCGTGCCCACGCCGCGCAATGAGGAAGAAGAGATGAGCGGCGAGGTCTGGTACAGCGTGGGCCCGCGTGATGTGTTCCCCGAAACCTTTGGTCCCTTCCTACTGGGCAACGACGCGGTGCGCGAGGTGTTCATGCAGCACCACGCCGACCTGCTCGACGCCGCGTTCTGGCAGTCGCACAAGGAGCGCATCCAGGCGGGTCATATGTTTGATGTTTTCCCCTACGACACGGAGCGGCGCTTTGCGCAAGGCGCTGCGGCCCGCTGACCGCCCGCCAAAACCCCGTTTTTCGTCCCCACTTTTCCTCAGACCCTTACCCAGGAGACCTTCACCATGTCCATCCAAGACCCCATCGTCATCGTTGGCGCTGCACGCACCCCCATGGGCTCGTTGCAGGGCGACTTCTCCAGCCTGGCCGCGCACGACCTGGGTGGCGCCGCCATCAAGGCCGCCATCGAGCGTGCCGGTGTCTCGCCCGACGCCGTGGGCGAAGTGCTGTTTGGCAACTGCCTGATGGCAGGCCAAGGCCAGGCGCCTGCACGCCAGGCGGCGTTCAAAGGCGGCCTGCCCAAGGGCGCGGGCGCCGTCACGCTCAGCAAGATGTGCGGCTCCGGCATGAAGGCCGCGATGATGGCGCACGACATGCTGCTGGCCGGCACGCACGACGTGATGGTGGCGGGCGGCATGGAAAGCATGACCAACGCCCCCTACCTGCTGCAAAAGGGCCGAGGGGGCTACCGCCTGGGCCACGACCGCATCTTCGACCATATGATGCTCGACGGCCTGGAAGACGCCTACGAGGCTGGCCGCTCCATGGGCACCTTTGGCGAAGACTGCGCTGCCAAGTACCAGTTCACCCGCGAGCAGCAAGACGCCTTTGCCACCGCCAGCGTGCAGCGCGCCAAGGCGGCCA
Organism: Acidovorax sp. 59; assembly: GCF_002754175.1. Lineage (NCBI taxonomy): Bacteria > Pseudomonadati > Pseudomonadota > Betaproteobacteria > Burkholderiales > Comamonadaceae > Acidovorax > Acidovorax sp. 59. Next base: position 206,075 of record NZ_PEET01000001.1, read on the forward strand.
CCGAGTCGGGCGCCTTCGCGGCCGAGATCGTGCCCGTCACCGTCAAGACCCGTGCGGGCGAGACCGTGGTGTCGGTGGACGAAGGCCCGGGCAAGGTCAAGCTCGAGAAGATCGCCACCTTGAAGCCCGCGTTCAAGAAGGACGGCACCATCACCGCCGCGTCCAGCTCCAGCATCAACGACGGTGCGGCCGCGCTGGTGATGATGCGCGAGTCCACGGCCAAGAAGCTGGGCGCCAAGCCCCTGGCCCGCATCGTGAGTCACGCCACGCACGCACAAGAGCCCGAGTGGTTTGCCACCGCCCCCCTGGGCGCCACCCAAAAGGCACTCGCCAAGGCCGGCTGGCAAGTGGGCGACGTGCAGCTGTGGGAGATCAACGAAGCCTTCGCCGTGGTGCCCATGGCGTTGATGAAGGAATTGGACCTGCCCCATGACAAGGTCAACGTGAACGGCGGCGCCTGCGCACTGGGCCACCCCATTGGTGCCAGCGGCGCACGCATCATGGTCACGCTGATCCATGCCCTCAAGGCACGCGGCCTGACCAAGGGCCTGGCTACGCTGTGCATCGGCGGTGGCGAGGCCACGGCCGTGGCGCTGGAACTCGTCTGAGGCCGCTGGCTGGAGATGGGATGATCCCCGACTTTGCACAAGGACCGCGATGACCACTCCCTCTCCCGCCATCGGCGCCTTCTGGCGCGCGTTTTCGGATGCCCAGGCATCGCTCCAGAACCTGCCGCTGCGCGAGCGCGTGGGGGCCGCCAATGCGCTGATCGATCAGCACCTGGAAGGCCTGGCGCTGGAGATGTCCGGCGACGATGCCGATGCCGTGGTGGACCTCATCGTCACGGCCCACGGCAGCATCGAAAGGTTTCCGTTGCTGGCGCAGGTGGTGGCGGCCGCACCCGCGCTGCCGCACTACCGCGTGCGCGCGTTTCGCGAGCGCACCACGCAGCCGGACTTTCCCATCGGAATGGAAGGCTTTGAGCTGGCCACGTCCGAAGTGCTGGTGGCGCTGGAGCAGGATGGCGGGCAGGCGGCGCTGGAGATCCGCTTTGGCCGCGAGATCCCCAGCGACTACCAGGACCATGCGCGCAACATGGCGTTCATCATGCTCGACCATGTGCTGGGCGAGTACGACTTTGCCGTGAAGGTGGGCGCGGTGGACTTTGTGGGCGAGCCCGGCGACACCCACACGCCTTGGGTGCCGCTGAGCCAGCTGCCCCCGGTGTTCGACCGCTACTGGACCGACACCCTGGGCCACACCGGCCACTTCCCCACGGGCGATGCCGAGTGGGACGGGCTGGAACTGCAGTTTGACTGCCCCATCGACGAGGACGGCAACGAACTGCCCGCTGACGACATCGACAGCGAAGACGCGCCCGAGACCGGCGTGGTCATGGTCAACACCAGTGCCAACGCTGTGGCCATGCGGGCCGACCTGGCCTATGCCCTCACCGTGGACCTGGCGGTGCCCGACAGCGACACACTGACCGCCGTGCAAGACCTGCACGAGCAAGCCGCCACGCTGCTCCAAGTGCCGCAGCTGGGCATTCTGGTGTTGACGCTGATGCGCGCGGGCCGCCGGCAGGCGCTGTACTACGTGAGCGACGAGCAACTGGCCAAGCAGACGCTGGCGCCCCTGCTGCTGCGCGACGAGGCGGCATCGCTGGAGCTGAAGGTGGCGTACGACCCCGCGTGGTCGGGCTATTTCGAGTACGCCGGCTACCTGTCTGCCTGAGTGGGTGTCGTTGTTTTGTTTACTCCTGAATTGATAGCTGTTGGCGCATGATTCACTAGCGCTTGCGGCATATTGGGCTTGAAAATGAACTCCATACTCGTGATGGGCGCGTCCCGGGGCATCGGCCTGGAGCTGGTGCGCCAGTACACCGACGCCGGGCGCCGCGTGATCGCCACCGTGCGCGACGACGCCGGCCGCGAGCGCGTGCTGGCGCTGGGCGCCGAGGTGCTCACCGTGGATGTGGCCAACCCCGCCAGCGTGAGCGGCCTGGCCTGGCAGCTTGACGGCGAAAAGCTGGACCTGGCGCTGTATGTGGCCGGTGTCATCCGCCGCCCCAACGCGCTCACCCCACCCACGCAGCAAGACTTTGATGCCGTCATGCACACCAACGTGCTGGGCGCGATGCAGGCCATTCCGCAGGTGGCGCCCCTGGTGGCGGAGGCGGGCGGCGTGTTTGCGTTTCTGTCCTCGTCCATGTCGCAGATCGGCAGCGTGCCGAACAGCGATTCGTGGTTGTACCGCACCAGCAAGGCCGCGCTGAACATGGCCGTGGCCGCTGCACAGCACAACTACCCCGGCGCCACGCTGGTCACCATTGACCCCGGCTGGGTGCAGACCGACATGGGCGGCGGCGGTGCACCGCTGACGGTGGAGGACAGCGTACGTGGCCTGCGCAGCACGCTCGCCAGCGTGACCGTTGCCGACAAGGGCCGCCTGCTGCATCACGACGGCCGCCGCGCTGACCACTGGTAGTCCGCAAGCCACTAAGCCCCCGAATTTTTGAACAACGACTCTGGAGACACCCTCATGCTGCTGACCCAAGACCAGGAAATGATCCGCGACGCGGTGCGCGACTTTGCGCAAACCGAGCTGTGGCCGAATGCCGCACGCTGGGACAAGGAACACCACTTCCCCAAGGAGGCCCACCAGGGCCTGGCCGCGCTGGGCGCGTATGGCATCTGCGTGCCCGAAGAGTTTGGCGGCGCCCACCTCGACTACCTCACGCTCGCGCTGGTGCTCGAAGAGATCGCCGCCGGTGATGGCGGCACCAGCACCGCCATCAGTGTGACCAACTGCCCGGTCAACGCCATCCTCATGCGCTACGGCAACGCGCAGCAAAAGCGCGACTGGCTCACGCCGCTGGCGCGTGGCGAAATGCTGGGCGCGTTTTGCCTGACCGAGCCACATGTGGGCTCCGACGCCTCTGCCCTGCGAACCACGGCGGTGAAGCAGGGCGATGAATACGTGATCAACGGAGTCAAGCAGTTCATCACCAGCGGCAAGAACGGTCATGTGGCCATCGTCATCGCCGTCACCGACAAGGGCGCGGGCAAGAAGGGCATGAGCGCCTTCCTCGTGCCCACCAACAACCCCGGCTACGTGGTGGCGCGGCTGGAGGACAAGCTGGGCCAGCATTCCAGCGACACGGCGCAGATCAACTTCGACAACTGTCGCGTCCCCGCCGAGAACCTGATCGGTGCCGAGGGCGAGGGCTACAAGATCGCCCTGGGCGCGCTCGAAGGCGGCCGCATCGGCATCGCCGCGCAAAGCGTGGGCATGGCGCGCAGCGCGTTCGACGCGGCGCTGGCGTATTCCAAAGAGCGCGAAAGCTTCGGCACCGCCATCTTCAACCACCAGGCCGTGGGTTTCCGCCTGGCCGACTGCGCCACGCAGATCGAGGCCGCGCGCCAGCTCATCTGGCACGCGGCCGCGCTGCGCGATGCCGGAAAGCCCTGCCTGAAGGAAGCCGCCATGGCCAAGCTGTTTGCCAGCGAGATGGCCGAACGCGTGTGCAGCGCCGCCATCCAGACGCTGGGCGGCTACGGCGTGGTGAACGACTTCCCGGTGGAGCGCATCTACCGCGACGTGCGCGTGTGCCAGATCTACGAAGGCACGAGCGACGTGCAGAAGATCATCATCCAGCGCGCGCTGGCCTGAGAGGCTGAGAGTCTTTGATCCATGTCCGCCTTGCACGCCAAAACGCCCCGGCTCTTCGTTGCAAATGCTCGCCATAGCCCAAGCTATGGCTGTGCTTTGCGCCTCGATCCGAGGCGTTGTGGCGCGCCTTTCGGGCTTGGCTCAAAAACTCTCAGCCTCTGAGCCTGCGCGCCACGGTGCCCGGCCTGCGGTGTGCAGGAGGCCTTTCGGGTGCGGTCCACAACGCTCAGCCCCTGAGGCGCAACTCGCGCTCCAGCAGCGCCAGCCGCTCGGGCTCGGCGTGGTGCCGGGCCACCGGCTGCACGCTGGCAAACACGGTACGCCCCATTTCGGCACGACCGCTCCAGGCCAGGGCCAGTGCGTAGTCGCAGGTGCATACGGCCAGTGAGGGCCAGGCGCCTGGGGCCTTGCGCACCAGCCCCAGAAACTGCTCACACGCCTTGCCCAGGTGGCCGGCGGCCTCTCCCGCCCGGGCCGGGTCGCGCAGCGCGATCATGCCCCGCACCCAGTCAATGAATGCTTGCCCGTGGGGTGGCAGCAGGGCGGGCTGCAGCGTGTTCACGAGGCGCTGCGCTTCGTCGGTGTGGCCCGCGCGGGCCTCACCCAGGGCCAGGTCCAACTGCAGAGTGGGCTCTCCCGGCCGCTGCGCCATCAGCTCGCGCAGGCGGGCGGTAAAGCCCGCATGGTCGCCCGTGGCCAGGGGCAAGGTATAGATGCGGGCCAAGAATTCGCCTTCGTCCGCCGGGCGCATGGGGTGGATGCGCAAGCGCAGGATGGCGGCGTCCACCCCTTCGGCGCGCGCCTCGAACCAGGCCATGCGCACGGCGGCGTCCCAGGCGGGCTGCCGCAAGAACGCATGCCGTTCGGCCGCGCGGGCCAGCCGCTGGGCCAGCACCTCGAGGCGGGGCAGGTCGCCCGTGGCGTGCGCGTGCAGCATCTGCTGGTACGTGCGCTGAAACTGGTGCATGTAGGCAAAGACCCCCAGCGGCGCCAGCATGGCCAGTACCAGAATCCCTTGCACCCATGGGCTCCACTGGCGCCACACGGCCAGCGCCACCAGGGCCGCGCACACCAGCAGCCAGGTACGGTTGTTGCGCAGCAGCTGGCGCAGCGTGGTCCACAGGCCGGGGTTCTGCTGCGCTTCGATCTGGTCGCGCGCCAGCTGGCGCAGTGCCTTCACGTCCAGGGTGCCCAGTGCGTCGTCCGCCATCTCGGTCATCGCACGGGCATACAGCCCCGAGGTGTGCAGCTGCACCTGGGTCAGCGGGGGCTGCTGCAGCGCCGCAATGGCCTGCATGGCTTCTTCGGCCGTCTGGGCATGCACGAAGCCCTCGGTGGGGCGGCCTTGCGCATCCTGCGCCTGGTACAGCCAGCGGGGCTGGCCGGGCGGTGGGGTGGTCCCGGTGGTGGTCATGGTGTGGCTCCCTCCTGGTGTGATTTGCCAGCGTGTCGGTGTCGCCGGTCGTTGGCTGCGGATGGTAGGGGGCTGCGTGATCGCCGGGTGCAGCGGGCAGACGGGCGGTGCGCCGCTGGCAGACGACCGGTGCCGTGATGCCTGTCTTTGCCAGAGCAGGCCGCAGGCAACAACCGCACGTTCTGCGGCGGCTGGGGCTTCGAAACACACCGGTAGGTGTACTGCCGCGCTATTGGAAAGGTAGCTGCCTGTGCTTATGGGAAAGGCACCGCGCTCTGGTCCTGCCGCCTGTTGCTGGGGGCCAGCCACTGCGCCAGCACAGCGTGCAGCTCGGCAGGGTTCACGGGCTTGCGCAGCACCAGGTAGCCCTCGTCTTCGGCGTCCCGCAAGGCGGGGGCGTCGAACTCGCCGCTGACCATCGCCCCTCGGGCGGCAGGGCAGCGGGCCAGCAGCGTGCGCAGGATGTCAAAGCCGCTCTCGCCCGAGCGCAGTCGCTGGTCGCAGAAGATGGCATCTGGCACCAGGCCTTCGTCGAGCCGGCCATGGGCTTCGGCCCCGGTGGTGGCATAGGCTGCCGTCACGCCCCAGGCTTCGAGCATGGCGCGCCAGGCCTTGAGCACCTGGGGGTCATCGTCCAGGACCAGGCACTGGCCCTGCAACGGACGGTCCACGATGGACTGGCGGTGTGCCGCCGCAGGGGCGGTGGTCGCGCCTGCATCGGGTGCCACATGGGCTGGCAGCCGCAGCCAGAAGCGCGACCCCTGTCCCGCCAGCGAACGTACGCCGTACGCCGCCCCTAACTGCTCGGCGCACCGTGCCACCACAGCCAAGCCCAGGCCGTGCCCCGCTTCGTCCATCTGGTCGGCCCGCGCTCCCCGGTAGTAGGGGCTGAACACCCGTGCCTGATCGGCGGGGGCGATGCCAATGCCCGTGTCCCGCACCTCCACCAGCCAGTCACCGCCGCGTGCGCGTGCGCTCACCAGCACCTTGCCCTGCGGTGTGTAGCGGATGGCGTTCTGCACCAGGTTCGCCAGCGCCTGGCGCAGCAGCACCGGCTCGGCCCACACGGTGGCGCCACGGCGCGGCAGCCGCAGCCGCAGGGTCAGGCCGCCGAGGCTGGCCTGCTCGCGGAACAGGCGCACAACGTCCGCCAGCAGGGCGCCAAGGTCCACGGCGGCTTTGTGGCCCAGCGGCTGCCCCGACTCCAGGCGCGACAGGTCCAGCAGCGCATTGAACAGCTGGCTCATGGCCTGCATGCTGGTGCGCAGGTCGGCCACCAGCGGGCGCAGGACCGGGTCGGTATTGCGCAGGTTGATCGCCTCCACCATCAAGGACATGGCGTGCACGGGTTGGCGCAGGTCGTGGCTGGCGGTGGCGAGGAACAGGTTTTTTTCGGTCAGGGCGCCTTCCGCCTGGCGCCGGGCTGCGGCCAGGGCCTCATTGGCAGTGCGCGTGCGGCGGTACAGCCAGAAGCTGGCGCCCGCCGCAAGCAGTGCCAGTGCCACCGCAGCCGCCAGTCCGATCTGCTGCATGCGCCGCACGCGCAGCTCGGCATCCTGCACCCGGTTGGCCTGCGCCAGCTGCTCGATCTGGCGCTGCCGTTCAGCGCTGTCAAAGCGCTCCTGCAAGGTCGTCACGGCCTGGTCGCGCTCGGTATGGAACAGCTCCTTGGCCAGCGCCTGCTGCTTGCGGGTGGTGGCCATGGCCTCGCGGTACAGGCCGGCTTGCTCGTACATGCGCGACAGCTCGCCCAGCAACTGCTCTTCCATGGGCAGGGAGCCCGCTTCGTGCGCAAACCGGATGCCCGCCTCCACCTCGTGCACGCCAGCCGCAATGCGGCCCTGGCCCATGAGTGCAAAGCCCAGATTGGCTTGCGCCATTGCGGCCCCGTTCAGCTCGTGTGCATTGCGGTACGCGGCCAGGGCCTCGCGCATCACGGGCTCGGCCGCGGCATACGCCTTGCGCTGCAGCAGGACGTCGCCCAGGTTGTTCAGCGCCGTGGCCTGGAGCCCGGTGAGCCCTCCAGCGCGGGCGATCTGAAGGGACTGCCGGTAGGCGGCCACGGCGGTGTCGAGGTTGCCCTGCACGTTTTCCACATTGCCACGGTGCAGGTGCAGCCAGCCCAGCGCCTGCCGGGCGTCCAGCTTTTCGGCCAGGGGCAGCGTCTCGCGGATGGTTTGCAGCGCCCGGTCCGGGTTCTTCATGTCGAAGTGCAGCAGCTCCAGGTGGGTGCGCGACCGCAGCTCAGACGTGGCCGCCTGGCGTGGCAGCGTGCGCGAGAGTTCCAGGCTGCGCAGCAGGTGGGTCATCGCCGTTTCGAACTGGCCGTTGCCGCTGTGCAGGGCGCCCAGCGTCAGGTGGTAGAGCCAGCGCACCCAGGGGTCGGGTGCGCGCTCTGCGGCGGCCGCTTCGCGCGCCAGTGCGGCCAGTCCGGCGCGTGTTTTTCCCGCCACGGCCAGTTGCCGGGCCTCGAAGCAGACAGCCAGCACCTGCGACGACGGATCTTTCTGCGCAGCGGCCAGCGCCTTCAGCTGCGCAATGCCCTCGGTCACCACCGTTGTCTGCCCGGTCTCAAAGGCCGCGTCTGTCAGCGCCGCCAAGTAAGTGCGCCGGGTCGCGGCATCGGCCGCGTTGGCAAAACGTGCCGCGGCGGCCTGCAGCGCCTGCACGGCCTCGGCGCTGTTGCGTTGCGACAGGTTTTGCAGCCGGTCCAGCTCGGCCAGGTCCGGGTTCAGTGCCTGCGCCCTTGCGGGCAATGCCGTCTGCAGGCACAAGGCCGCGACCAGCACCACAGCCCGGACGAGGCGCATCAGGGCAGCTCCAGCCGCCGCCCGCGCAGCAGGGTGATGGCCTCGACCCGTGTGCGCACCCGCAGCCGCTCCAGGATGCCCGTCACATGCTCCTTCACGGTGCTCTCTGCAATATCCAGTTGCGATGCAATGCGCTTGTTGGGCAGTCCCTGCAGCACCAGCGCAAGGATCTGGCCCTGCCGGACAGACAGCCCCAGCTCGGCCGGTGTCACCGGCAGGTCGCGGCTGCGCAGCGGCTGGCTGCCCGGATGGCCCGGCTCAAACCAGACCAGCCCGCTCAGCAAGGCCTCCACCGCCAGCCCGAAGGTTTCAGGCGCTGCTTGTTTGTGGATGAAGCCCTGCGCGCCAGCCTGCCGGGCCTGGTCCATCACGGCGGGGTCATCGTCGCCACTGATCACCGCGATGGGCATTCCGGGGCAGTGGTTGCGCACCTGGGCGATCAGACCCACGGCGGCGCCTTCTGCCAGCCAGAAGTCGATGAGCGCGATGGCCGGTGTGCCCCGCGTGTCCACCCAGCGCAGAAGGTCGTTTGCCCCAGCGGCCACCACCACGTCCATCTGCGGCAGTCGGGCGCGCAGGAATTCGGCCATGCCGTGTGCCACCAGCGGATGGTCGTCGAGGATGAGCGCGTAAGGAGAGGAAGGGGACATGCGGGGAGGGCGGGGAGGCAGCCCGGCGGGCGGCCAATACCGAAAGGTATGCCTGCGGGCAAATTCTGCCAAGTGTTCAGCAGGATGGACGGCGCGCAAACCCTACCAGCGTAGGGTTTCGCATGGGAGGGGGGGGCGCACAGAATCCGCGCTCCATTCACCATCACGAGGTTTCTGTTCATGACACGACAAGCCAGCGCAACGGGTGCCGGGCGCACCTGGCACTCTGCACGACCTATCTTCCGCTGGGCCCCCCTGGGCCTGGCTGCCGCCTTGCTGGTGGGCTGTGGCGGCGGTGATGACGACAACGGCACGCCTCCGCCCAGCGCTGGCGCATTCAGTATCGGCGGCGCGGTCAGCGGCCTGGGGGCTGGCAAAACGGTGACGCTGCAGAACGCCGGCAAGGACGACCTGACCGTGAATGCCAATGGCAACTTCGTGTTCGTCACGCGTCTGGACAACGGCATTGCCTATGCCGTCACCGTGAAGACCCAGCCCAGCGGGCAGCGCTGCACGGTGACTGAAGGCACTGGCACAGCCACTGCCAACGTGAGCAACGTGCAGGTGCGCTGCGAAAACCTGGCGGCTGCCACCTACACGGTGGGCGGCTCGGTCAGCGGCCTGGCGGGTGGCGCCGTGGTGCTGCAGAACAACGGGCGCGACGATCTGTCGGTGTCCAGCAACGGCGGCTTCACGTTCGGCACGGCACTGGCGGGTGGCACGGCCTACGCCATCACGGTGCGCACGCAGCCTTCGGGCCAGAGCTGCACGGTGCGCAACGGAACGGGCACGGTGGGGTCGGCCAATGTGAGTTCGGTGGACGTGAGCTGCGCGACGGCGGCGCTGGGGCTGCCGGAGGGCGACTGGAAGCAGGAGCTGTGCGTGGTGGTGCGGCCAGGAACCTGGGGACGCTCGCTGTGGCGCATCACCCGCCAGAGCGACACCCGCGTGACGGGGCAGATTGGCGTGGTGACCTATGCCGACGCCAACTGTTCCGGCACGGGCACTGTTGCCGGTCCGCTGACCGATGTGGGCAATGTGGCGTTCGACCGCAACGGCAGCACGGCCACGCTGACCGCGTTCTGGGGGCTGTGGACCCAGCCATCGGGCCTGACATCGCGCGCTGTCTGGGCACGCAAGGGTCCCCGCCTGTGCATCTTTGGCGATCAGATACCCACCGCGTTCCCGACGGCGGCCAGCGTGGAGAGCTACGTGGACACCGTTCTGCCCGCCAAGACCTGCTACACGCAAAACTGAGTGCTGGGGGCTGTACGGCCCCCAAACCAACCCAAAGCCCCCGCAGCAAACGAAGTTGCTGCGGGGGCTTTTCTTTGCTCGGCTGTGATCCGCTTTGTATTGGAGCGCGCCCATTGCTGCAGGGCCACCCGCCCCGGTGTCCCCGGGGCATCCCTCAGGCTTCAGCGGGCGAGTTCCGCCGCCGTGGCCGCATCCAGCCGCCCGGATGTGGGCAGCCCTTTGTCCTTCTGAAAGGCGCGCAGCGCTGCCGTAGTCTTGCCGCCCATGGCGCCATCGGGCGTGCCCGCGTTGTAGCCCAGCTCGTTCAGGCGGGCCTGCGCATCGCGCAGCGAAAGTCCTGCGGTGGCTCCATTGTTTTGCGCGGCAGCACGCGCGGCCGTTGTCTGCGAGGGCGGTGCGGCGCCGTCCACGCTCAACCGCCCGCCACCCCCCAGGCCCTGGCCCTTCACCGTCTGGGCGCGGTAGTTGCGCAGCGACTGCACCATCTGGTTGAACGCATCCATGAAAGCGGCCGCAATCACCTTGCCTTCGGCCGTGTTGGAGTAGCCGCCCATGCGCGCGCCGCCCGATCCGCCCAGCAGTTGCCCCATGGCGCCAAAGTCGGTCTTGGCGGCACTGCCTTCCGACGCCGCCACTTGCACACCGGATCGGTTGTCGATGAGCGTGAGCAGCGCGCTGGCCTCCTTGGTGTTCATGTTGCCGCCGATGGCTGCCAGCAGGCCCCCCGCACGGCCACCGACCAGGCCTCCCAGCGAGGCGGAGGCACCGCCAGCGTTGTTGTTCTGGAACACGATTTCGGGCGACAGGCCATAGTCCGAGGCCACCATCTGCCCCTGGCCAAACTGGCTGCCCTGCCGCATTTCGCCCGACTGCATCAGCGCGCGCTCGCGCGTCATCGCGTTCATGCCGGCGGCGCCGCGCTCCACCACCACAAAGCAGTTGGACTGCTGCACCAGCAGGCGCAGCAGGTTGGCGGTGGGTGGCAGGCGGTACTGGTCGCGCAGGATGGTGTACCAGCCAGCCTGCTGGTTTTCGATCAGCGAGACGGTGCCCAGCGGGCTTTCGCAACGCTCCAGCGAGTCGCTGGCACCGGTAGAGGCTCCGCCGGCAGCGCTGCCGGTGGCCACGGTCTTGGCATCGGCGCTGCCCATGCGCATGTTGGTGGTCTCGCAGCCGCTCAGCAGTGCAGCAGCGGCCACGGCCGCGCTGACTGCGCACAGGCGCAGCGGGGTGGTTGAACGGGGCGGGGTGGCAGCGGCACGTGCGCGCCGCAGCGGGGCAGGAAGGGTGATAGTCATGGTGACGGATGTGGCCGCATGTGCAGCGAAAGGGAGGAACACAAAGTCCTGATCTTTCGCCGTGCAGCCAATCACCGGCAACCCGACAGAGGTAGGGTGCAAGGGGCGGCACACCCGGCCCGAAGTGCGCCCCGCGCTTGTCAGAACGGTCAGCTGCTGGACAGCGCCGCGCTCTGCAACTGCGCCAGCGTCACGAACTCCAGGGCACGCGCATGGGTGCACTCCAGGATCACCGGCGGTGCCACACCCGCCTCGTAGGCTTCCTTCCAGCGCAGGGCGCACAGGCACCAGCGGTTGTTGGCCTTGAGTCCTGCAAACCGGTATTCGGGCCGGGGGGTGATGAGGTCATTGCCCCGCGACAGCGAGAAGTCCAGAAACGCCTGTGTCATGCGTGCGCAGATCACGTGGGTGCCGTGGTCGTGCTCGTCGGTGTTGCAGCAGCCATCGCGGTAGTAGCCGGTCAGCGGGTCGTAGGAGCAGGGCATCAGCATGGTGCCCAGAACGTTCAGTGCAGTCATATCGGGTCGCGTGTGTTGTGAGGGCCTATGAGGACGCAGATTGTTGGAGTGGGCGCGGGGCGGCTCAGCCCTCTCCGCCACGGCGGCGCAGCACCACGGTGATCTGCCCGTTGGTCTCGATGGTGGCGCGTTCCACTTCGTGCGCGTGCAGGCAGCCACCGGCGCGCAGTGCGGCCTCCACGTCGTCGCGGGTCAGCAGCTCCTTGCGCATCAGCGCCTGGTTCAGCTCGCCCTGGTGGATCAGCACCTGGGCCTTGCCGTCCACCCAGCGCCCGATGCGCGGGAAGTGGAACGCCAGCCGCGCCAGCGCCACATGCAGCAGCATCAGCGTGCTGGCAGAGATCAGCCCGCCCACCAGCGAGTTGTCGCCAGCGTTCATCGAGTTCTGCACCGCGTTCGACAGGATCAGCAGCAGGATCAGGTCAAACGGCTCGTACTGCCCTGTCTGCCGCTTGCCCGACAGGCGCATGAACACCAGCAAGAACAGATACACCACCACGCCGCGCAGCACAAACTCCCACCACGGCACACTCATTTGCCACATTGCAAGGTTCCTTGTTGGATGCTTGGGTGGGGCCAGTCTACGGCCTGCGGCTTGCCCCTCATTCGCTGAGCGAAAATCCCGGGCAATCCCCCGCACGGCTCCGGCACAGTGCGCCCTCATTGCAGTGGCGGCCGAGCGGGCCTCCTCTGCTGCCCCCATCGAAAGTACCGCCCCATGCAACGCCGCCAATTCCACCAAACCAGCCTCATGGGGGCGCTGCTGTGCGCCACTGCGCAGCACGCCTGGGCGCTGTCGCTGGGCGACCTCACCAATGCCGACGCCTCCAGCGGCCTCAAGGCCGCGCTGACCCAGGGGGCGCAGGCGGCGGTGTCGCTACTCGGCCGCAACGACGGGTTTCTGGGCAACCCCAAGGTGCGCATCGGCCTGCCGGGCTACCTGGACGACGCCGCCAAGGTGATGAAGTCGCTGGGCCAGGGCAAGCGCATCGATGAGCTGGTCGTGTCCATCAACCGCGCTGCCGAAGCGGCCGTGCCCATGGGCAAGGACCTGCTGGTGGGCGCGGTGCAGAACATGACGGTGACCGATGCCAAGAACATCCTCACCGGCGGCGACAACTCGGTGACCGCCTTTTTTGCCGACAAGACGCGCACGCCACTGGGCCAGCGCTTTCTGCCGGTGGTGAACCAGGCCACCGAGAAAGTCGGCCTCACGCAGAAATACAACGCCTTCGCGGGCAAGGCCGCGAGTTTTGGCCTGCTGAAGGCCGAAGACGCCAACCTGGCGCAGTACGTCACCGGCAAGACGCTGGACGGTCTGTACCTCATGATCGGTGAGGAAGAGCGCAAGATCCGCCAGGACCCGGCCGCCGCCGGCAGCGCCATCGCGCGCAAGGTGTTTGGTGCCTTGCGCTGAGAGACGTCACGATGTCTTTGCCACGGCCCAACGACCCCTGCCCCTGCGGGCGCCTGGCGCCTGCTGGCCCGGGTGGCAGCAAGGGCAAAAGCGCAGCCCCCTTGCCATTCGCCAGCTGTTGCGGCCGTTACCTGGCGGCACCTGGGCTGGATGCCATGGCCGCCCCCGATGCCGAAAGCCTCATGCGGTCGCGCTACACCGCCTTTGCGTGCGAGCGGGCCGACTACCTGCAGGTCACCTGGCATGCCAGCACGCGCCCGGCCACGCTCGACTTTGATGCGGGGGCCAAATGGCTCGTGCTGGACGTGCGCCGACACCTCGCCACCGATGCCGACCACGCCGTGGTCGAGTTTGTGGCCCGCTACCGTGTCGCTGGGCGCGCCGTGCGCCTGCACGAGACCAGCCGTTTTGTGCGCGAGGGTGGGCGCTGGTTCTATGTCGATGGAGACCTCCATGGCTGAAATTCAAGCCAAAACCACCCCAAGCGCTAGTGCAATATGCCTTGATAGCTATGAAATTTGAAGCAATCCTGTTTGACTGTGACGGCGTGCTGGTGGACAGCGAGCCCATCACCAACGGCGTGCTGCGCGACATGCTGGCCGAGGCTGGGTGGGTGCTGACGCCCGAAGAGTGCATGCGCCTCTTCATCGGCAAGATGGTGCGCAGCGAGGCCGCGCGCATTGAGCACCACACGGGCCGTCCTCTGACCGATGAATGGATGTCGGCCTTCTACGCACGCCGCAATGCTGCACTGGAGGCTCAGCTCACCGCCATCGAGCACATCCATGGCGCTGTCGAGCGTGTGCACGCCCACCACGGCGGGCGCATTGCCTGTGCCTCGGGGGCCGACCGTTTCAAGGTCGAGATGCAGCTGGCCAAGGTGGGCCTGGCACCGTACTTTGCGGGCCGCATTTTCAGCGGCCACGAGATGCCCGCCACCAAGCCCGCACCCGATGTGTACCTGGGCGCCGCTGCAGCGCTGCAGGCAGCGCCCACGCTCTGTGCGGTGGTCGAAGACACGGTGACCGGCGTCACCGCCGGTGTGGCTGCCGGGGCCACAGTGTTTGCCTACGCCCCGCTGGACGATGGGGCCGCACTGCGGGCTGCAGGGGCGCAGCACGTGTTTCGCAGCATGGCCGAGCTGCCCGGCTTGCTCGGCTGCTGACACGGGTGCACAGAAAAAAGGGACATGGCGATGAACACCTTTGCGCGGGCCATGAGGCACACGGTACTGGCCGCCGCCCTGGCGTTGCTGGCGGGCTGTTCGTCGGTCAAACCCTGGATCAACGAACCCCTGCCTACGGGCGATCAGAACATCCCTGTGCGCAAGTCCGAGCGCGACCCGACCATTCTCGTGGCCGTCACGCTGTCAGGCGGCGGGGCGCGGGCCGCCGCGTTTGGCTATGGCGTGCTGACCGAGCTGCAGCAGACGCGGTTTGTGTGGAACGGCAACCCCACCACCTTGCTGGAAGCCACTGATGTTGTCAGCGGTGTGTCGGGCGGCAGCATTGTGGCGGCCTACTTTGCGGCGCATGGCATCGAGGGGCTGCCACGCTTTGAACAGGACTTTCTGCGCCAGAACTTCCAGAACAGCCTCATCACCCAGGCGCTGCGCCCGGGCAATCTGATCGACCTGACCTCCCCCTGGCTGGGCCGCACGCACCTGCTGGCACGGCGGCTGGACGAGCTGTATGGCGGCCTCACCTTTGGCGACGTGGAGCGGCGCCCGCGCCACCCGCAGCTGTTCATCACCGCCACCGACATGTCGCTGGGCACCGGCTTTGAGTTCACCTGGGAGCAGTTTTCGCTGATCTGCTCAGACCTGCGCAAGGTGCCGCTGTCGTTCGCCGTGGCGGCCTCGTCAGCGGTGCCGCTGCTGCTGAGCCCGATGACGCTCAAGAACTACGCCGACCAGTGCCCCGATCGTCCCTCCCCATCGGTCGCCGCGGCGGCAGCGGGCGACTACCGCGTGCGGCTCAACCGCGCCCATGAACTGAGCTATGTGGATGCGCAGCGCAAGCCCTACATCCATCTGGTCGATGGCGGCCTGGCCGACAACCTGGGGGTGCAGCGCCTGCTGGACCGTGCCCTGGCCAATGGCGGCCTGCGCCAGACCTTCAGCGAGGTCGGCATACCGCCTGCCACCATCCGCAAGCTGGTGCTGATCACGGTAAACGCCGAGCGCGATCCGTCGGTCAACATCGACATGAGCGACAAGGTGCCCAACATGGCGCAGGTGGTGGACGCCCTGCTGTTCGGCACCGGCGCCCGCGCCACGCGCGAGACGCAAGAGTTCTTGCGCGACATCACACGCCAATGGCAGCGCTCGCTGGCGTCAGGCCCCACCGGTGCCAACGACGTGTTCGCGCCCGACGCAGAGATCCACGTCATCCCCGTCAACCTGCGCGACGCCCCCGATGACATCGCACGCCGCCGCCTGCTGCAGGTGCCCACGGCGTTCTCGATCACGTCGGAAGAAGTCACCGACCTGATTGAGGCGGGCGGCAGCGTGCTGCGCCACTCGCCCGAGTTCCGGGCGCTGGTGCAATCGCTGCTCAGCCCCGATCCCCATGCGCCACATGCACCGCCAGCGGGGCTGCAGGCCAAGGACTGAGGGCGCGCGCTCAGGGGCTCTTGACGGCGCTCAGGGACGCGTATCCGGCGCCGGGCTTGTGGGCACGCCCTGCTCCTCGGCAGCCCGCACCTGCGCCGCCATGGCACGCTGGTAGCCGGGCCGCTGCTGCAGCCGCTGCCAATAGGCCTGCGTGGCCAGGCCAAACTGCGCATCCAGCCCCAGGTGCTGCGCTAGCAGCAGCGCATACCCCACCGCCACATCCGCCGCCGTGAAGCGGCCCGCGCACAGGTGCTCGGTGCGGCTGTGGGTCAGGGCCGTCTCTACGGCGCGCAGCCGGGCCAGGAACCAGCGGCTGTAGTCCTCCACCACCTGCGGCTGCCGCCGCTCCGCAGGCTCAAAGCGGCCATAGCGCAGCACTAGCGTCTGCGGAAAGGTCAGCGTGGCATCGCTCATGTGCAGCCAGTTCAGGTAGGCGCCATACGCCGGGTGCGTGGGCGCCACGTCCAGCCCCGCATCCGGGTGTGTGGCCGCGAGGTACTGGCACATCGCGGCGGATTCGGTCATGCGCACATCGCCCTGTACCAGCAGCGGCACCGTGCCCAGCGGGTTCTCGTCCAGAAACCACCGCGCCTTGGCGCGGGGCGGGAAGGGGAGCATGTGGAGCTGGTAGGGCAGTTGCAGCTCTTCGAGCATCCACAGGGGGCGGAAGGAGCGGGCGCTGACGCAGTGGTGGAGGTGGAGCATGTAGTTGGTTCGCCTTGTCGTTCTTTTGGCACTCAACGCCGTTTGGGTGGTACTGGGCTTTGACCTGAATTGGCGGACTGTTGTAGTAGTGGATTCAAGCGCCATTCAAAGCTAAGTTGTCTGGCGGGTAGCGTTGCTACCTAACCGTGTATCCGTTTCGTTCGCGTGTCAGGTTTCCCGACTTTCTCTTGTGGGGATGGAACGAATGGCATAGCCGCTACCCCTGCCCACAATCGCATATGAAAGGGTTGCCCAAACCAGAATCCCGAGCCCAGCTAGGCCGAAGGACGAGTGTGTCTTCAGCGATAGATACACAACTAGAGCCGTACCAACGAGGGCGATTGCGCTTTGTAGCCCCCGTCGAGGTACAACGTACTCTGTTGCCAAGGCGGCAACGGGGTGCCCGTTTTCACGTAACACACATTCAAAAATCCCTCGACGCATGTTCCTAGTGGAAAGCTCCAGCGAATACTTGGATCCGTTCAAGGTGAGCTCGTGCACGGACGTCAGAGCAATCTTTCGCCTCACAGCTACCAGGGCGTCGTTTAAATAAAGTTCCTCCTTACCGGTGAGGGACGAAATCCAGAGAGCGAAACGATTGTCTGCGTGTTGAAACACGAACCAGAGCCCTCCAAAGGTGCTGGCAGACGAAGTTGAAGGAACGCGCTGCGCCATGTGAGTCCTAGCTTTAGTGTGTAGGCGGAGAGTTTCTGGGATTGCAATTTGGCCGCATTGCGAGGCGAATTGCTCTTTTGAGAAGGAGTATTTTGAGGATGCTGAGTAAACGTTCGGATGCAATCAAGGCCGCGATGATCCTGTCTCTCCCGTTGCCAAGTTTAAGTGTCTCGGGCGCCGACTTTGTCTGCATTCGCTAGGTTGTTCACTACACCCTCACCACCCGCCGAAACTCCGCAGGCGACTGCCCCGTCCACCCCCGGAACGCCCGGATAAAACTCTTCTCGTTCTCAAACCCCGCCGCCTCGGCCACCTGTTTGATGGGCCGCTGCGTGCGGTGCAGCAGTTCCACCGCGCGGGTGCGGCGCACCTCGTCTTTCAGGCCTTGCAGCGTGGCGCCTTCTTCCTTCAGCTGCCGGTGCAGTGTGCGCGGCGACACATGCAGCAGCGCGGCCAGCGAATCCGCGCTGTGCTGGGGCAGGGCGTGTGCGGGCTGGCCGGGCAGGGGGGCGGCCAGCAACTGGCGCACGCGCTGCACCAGCAGGCGGTCGCGGCGGTAGTGCAGCACCGTCAGGGGCAGGGCGTGCTGCAGCATCTGGCGCAGGGCCTGCTCGTCCCGGCGCAGGGGCAGGTGCAGATAGCGGGCGTCAAAGTGCAGGGCAGTGCGCGGCGCGTTGAACGTGACGGGGCCTCGGAACAGCACGGCATACGCATCGGCGTGCGGGGGCGCATCAAAGGCAAATTCCGCGGCAATGAGCGGAATGCGCGAGTCCACCATCCAGCAGGCCAGGCCGTGCGCGTTGCGCAATACGGAGACCAGGCAGAACTCGCGCAGCGCACCCAGGTCGCGGGCCTCGGTGATGGCCAGGGTGGCGGTGTCGCCCTGGGTTGTGAGGTGCAGCGCAATGTCGTCCGCCAGCAGACCGTGGTGGCGGCACCAGCGGGCCAGTGCCACCTGCAGCGTAGGCGAGCTGATGCTGGCGCGCGCCAGCATGCCGTAGCTACCCCAGGGCAGGCGGCGGCTGAACCAGCCCAGGGCTTCGTCGTCCAGCTCCTGCATGGCGGCGTCGGAGATCTGCTCCATCTGCCAGGCGGTGATGCGGGCAGTGTCGTCCTGCAGCAGTTGCGGCGCAATCTGTGCCTGGGCCAGGGCCTGGTCGGGGCTCTTGCCGCGCGCTTCGTAGGCCAGGACAATGGCCCGCACGAACGCTATAGGCGTGGCCGCAGGTGCGATGGGCGTGGAGGAGGGGGCTGTAGCGGGTGCGGGCAGGCGGGGAGCGGGTGGGGCGGGCGGTTTCACGCCACAGAGTGTGCCAGCCGTGGCACGATTTGCAACCATTGTGGCAACCCGGCCGGGGCGTGGGCTTCTATGCTTGCCCAAGCTTGCTAATTGCCCGCCCGCCGTGCGCGTTCTGCCTGCGCTGGCCGGATGACCGAGGAGACAAACCCGTGATGACTGCAGCCGCAACACAATCCGTACCGCTGGTGGAGAGCTACGCCCGTGGCGCCACCGATGTTCCCCTGATCGAGCAGACCATCGGCGCCTTCTTTGCCGACATGGTGGCCCGCCAGCCCGAGCGCGAGGCGCTGGTTAGCGTGCACCAGGGCCGCCGCTACACCTACGCTCAGTTGCAGGCTGAAGCCCACCGCTTGGCCAGCGCGCTGCTGGGTATGGGGCTCGCCCCCGGAGACCGGGTGGGCATCTGGTCGCACAACAATGCCGAATGGGTGCTGATGCAGCTGGCCACCGCCCAGGTGGGCCTGGTGCTGGTCAACATCAACCCGGCCTACCGCACGTCTGAGGTGGAATACGCGCTCAACAAGGTGGGCTGCAAGCTGCTGGTGACCATGGCCCGCTTCAAGACCAGCGACTACCTGGGCATGCTGCGCGAGCTGGCGCCCGAGTGGCACCACCAGCAGCCAGGCCAGCTGGGCTCCGTGAAGCTGCCCCACCTGAACACGGTGGTGTGGATCGATGAGGCGGGGCAGGGCGCCGACGAGCCCGGCCTGCTGCGTTTTACCGACCTGCTGGCAAGCGGCAACGCGGCCGACCCGCGCCTGGCGCACATCGCAGCCACGTTGAGTGCCACCGACCCCATCAACATCCAGTTCACCAGCGGCACCACGGGCTTCCCCAAGGGGGCCACGCTCACGCACCGCAATATCCTGAACAACGGCTTCTTCATTGGCGAATGCATGAAGCTCACGCCCGAAGACCGGCTGTGCATCCCCGTGCCGCTGTACCACTGCTTTGGCATGGTCCTGGGCAACCTGGCCTGCCTCACGCATGGCTCTGCCATCGTGTACCCCAATGACGGATTCGACCCGATCACCGTGCTGCAGACGGTGCAGGACGAGCGCTGCACCGGCCTGCACGGCGTGCCCACCATGTTCATTGCCGAGCTGGACCACCCGCGTTTTGCCGAGTTCAACCTGAGCACGCTGCGCACCGGCATCATGGCGGGCTCGCCCTGCCCCACCGAGGTGATGAAGCGTGTGGTGGAGCAGATGAACCTGCGCGAAATCACCATCGCCTACGGCATGACCGAGACCAGCCCCGTGAGCTGCCAAAGCAGCACCGACACGCCGCTGGACAAGCGCGTTTCGACCGTGGGCCAGGTGCAGCCGCACCTGGAGGTGAAGATCGTGGACCCTGACACGGGCGCCATCGTTCCCGTCGGCCAGCGCGGCGAGTTCTGCACCAAAGGCTATTCCGTCATGCACGGCTACTGGGGCGATGAGGCCAAGACCCGCGAGGCCATCGACGACGGCGGCTGGATGCACACCGGCGACCTGGCCACGATGGATGCCGAGGGCTATGTGAACATCGTCGGCCGCATCAAGGACATGGTGATCCGTGGCGGCGAAAACATTTACCCGCGCGAGATCGAAGAATTTTTGTACCGCCACCCGCAAGTGCAGGACGTGCAGGTGGTGGGTGTGCCCGACCAGAAGTACGGTGAGGAGCTGTGCGCCTGGATCGTCGCCAAGCCCGGCACCCAGCCCACCGAAGACGACATCCGCGCCTTCTGCAAGGGCCAGATTGCGCACTACAAGGTGCCGCGCTACATCCGCTTTGTCACCAGCTTTCCAATGACGGTGACGGGCAAGATCCAGAAGTTCAAGATCCGCGACGAGATGAAGGACCAGCTGGGCCTGGAAGAACAGAAAACCGCTTGAAAGAGCCACAACGTATGACCATTCTCGACACCCAACTCAATGCCCGCTCGGCGGACTTTCTGGCCAACGCCGCCGCCATGCGCACGCTGGTGGATGACCTGCGCGCGCAGCTCGACAAGGTCGCCCAGGGCGGCGGTGAGGCGGCCCGCGCCAAGCACACGGCGCGGGGCAAGCTGCTGCCGCGCGAGCGCGTGCAGATACTGCTGGACCCGGGAACGCCGTTCCTCGAACTGGCGCCGCTGGCCGCGCTCAACATGTACAACAACGACGCGCCCAGCGCGGGGCTCATCGCGGGCGTTGGCCGCGTGAGTGGCGTGGACTGCATGATCGTGTGCAACGACGCCACGGTGAAGGGCGGCACCTACTACCCGCTCACCGTCAAGAAGCACCTGCGCGCGCAGGAAGTGGCGCAGCAGAACCACCTGCCCTGCATCTACCTGGTGGACTCGGGCGGTGCCAACCTGCCCAACCAGGACGAAGTCTTTCCTGACCGCGACCACTTCGGCCGCATCTTCTTCAACCAGGCCAACATGAGCGCCATGGGCATCTCGCAGATCGCCGTGGTCATGGGATCATGCACGGCGGGTGGTGCCTACGTGCCGGCCATGAGTGACGAGTCCATCATCGTCAAGAACCAGGGCACCATCTTCTTGGGGGGGCCCCCGCTGGTGAAGGCCGCGACGGGCGAGGTCGTGACGGCCGAAGACCTGGGCGGCGGCGACGTGCACACGCGCCTTTCGGGTGTGGCCGACCACCTGGCGCAGAACGACATGCACGCGCTGCAACTGGCACGCAATGCAGTGCGCAATTTGAATAAAAACAAGCCGCAGGCGCCCGCAGATCATGCACCGGTAGCTCCTAAATTCGCAGCAGACGAGCTGTACGGCGTGATCCCCGTGGACACGCGCAAGCCGTTTGACGTGCGCGAGATCATTGCGCGCATCGTGGACGGCAGCGAGTTCGACGAGTTCAAGGCGCGCTACGGCACCACGCTGGTCACGGGCTTTGCACGCATCGAAGGGATGATGGTCGGCATCATCGCCAACAACGGCATTTTGTTCAGCGAGTCGGCCCTCAAGGGTGCGCACTTCATCGAGCTGTGCTGCCAGCGCAAGATCCCGCTGGTGTTCCTGCAGAACATCACCGGCTTCATGGTGGGCCGCAAGTACGAGAACGAAGGTATAGCCCGCAACGGCGCCAAGATGGTGACGGCCGTGGCCACGGCCAGCGTGCCCAAGTTCACCATCATCATCGGCGGCAGCTTTGGCGCAGGCAACTACGGCATGTGCGGCCGCGCGTACTCGCCCCGCTTCCTGTGGATGTGGCCCAATGCGCGCATCAGCGTGATGGGCGGCGAGCAGGCCGCAGGCGTGCTGGCCACGGTGAAGCGCGACGGCATCGAAGGCAAGGGCGGCCAGTGGAGCATGGAGGAGGAGGAAGCCTTCAAGGCCCCCATCCGCCGTCAGTACGAGGACCAGGGCCACCCCTACTACGCCACTGCGCGCTTGTGGGACGACGGCGTGATCGACCCGGCCGACACCCGCCGTGTGCTGGCGCTGGGGCTGGCCGCCACGCGCAATGCGCCCATTGAAGACACCAAGTTCGGCCTGTTCCGCATGTGAGGGGCTGCAGAGATGCGCGTGTCTTGTGGACTGTCTTGGGGTGTGGCGTTGGCGGTGCTGGCCAGTGCCGCGCATGCACGGGTGGTGGAGGAGCAGATCGATGTGCCCGTGCAGGTCAAAAACCCCTGGGGCAAGCAGATCGCCCAAGACATCCGCGTGACGGTCTGGTCCGACGACACCAACCCCCGGCCCGCGCCGATTGCACTCATCAACCACGGTCGCGCACCGGATGCGCAAGGCCGGGCCAGCCTGGGGCGGGCGCGTTATACCGATGCATCGCGCTACCTGCTGCGCCGTGGCTTTGTGGTGGCCGTGCCGACCCGCGTGGGCTATGGCGTGAGCGGTGGCGAAGACGTGGAGGACACGGGGGCCTGCAACAACCGCAACTACGCGCCAGGGTTCGACGCCGCAGCCGTGCAAATCCTGGCCGCCCTGAACGCCATGCGCCAGCGGCCGGACGTTGCACCCGACAGGGTGTTGGTGGTCGGGCAGTCGTTCGGTGGCGCCAGCACCGTGGCCCTGGCTGCGATGAATCCGCCCGGAGTGGTTGCGGCCGTCAACTTTGCAGGCGGCAGTGGCGGCGACCCCAAGGGCCGGCCCCAGAATCCCTGCTCGCAGCCTGCGCTGGAACGCACTTTTCAGGCCTACGGTGCGCAGGCCAAGGTGCCCATGCTGTGGATCTACACCGAAAATGACATGTACTTCGGCCCCCAGTTGCCGCGCCAGTGGCACGCTGCGTTCACCAAGGCGGGCGGCAAGGCGAGCTTTGTGCAGTTTCCGCCGCATGGCGAAGACGGGCATTCCCTCTTCACGCGTTTCCCGCAGGTGTGGCAGCCCGCCGTGTCCGAGTTTCTGGATGCGAACGGGTTCCCCGCCGCCATTGCGCGTTGACTTGTCTGCCATGACGTTCGCTATCTACCTCTCTCCTCGCAAGGCCTTCGCCGCGTTGGCTCTTGTTGTCGCCTGCGTTGGCGTCTGCACTGGCGCCGCACGGGCCCAGTCGCCCGCTGGAGAGCCTGCGGCGCTGCACCAGGTGGAGTTGCCTTTGCCTTCCGGTACCGTGCTGCGTGCCCATTGGTGGCCAGCGCCCCAGCCATCATCCGCGCAGGCCAGTGCGTCTGTACAGCCGGCCGTTCTGGCGCTGCATGGCTGTGGAGGCCTGTATGCCAAGGCGGGCGTGCTGTCTTCCCGCTACCGTGAAACGGCCGAAACGCTGCACGCCGCAGGCTATGCCGTGCTGATGCCGGATAGTTTCGGATCGCGCGGGCTGCGTGATGTGTGCCAGATCCGCTACAGCGACCGCAGCCTGAACGTGAACGACCGCGTGCAAGACGCGCGCGCGGCCCTGGTGTGGCTGGCCGCGCAGCCCGGCGTGGATGCGCGGCACATCGGCGTGATGGGCTGGTCCAACGGCGGCACCACCACGTTGAATTTGCTGGTGCAGCGGCTCACCCACCCGCGCGAGGGTGAGCCGACGCTGGCCGGTGCTGCGGTTTTCTACCCCGGCTGCGGGCCGTTGCTCAAACACCAGGCCGTGGCAGAAAGTGTTCCGCTGCTGATGCAGCTGGGTGCGCTGGACGACTGGACCCCACCCCAACCCTGCGTGGACTGGGCCGGCGCGCTGAAGGCCCGCGCTGGCAGCGACGTGACGGTGCACGTGTACGAAGGCAGCTACCACGGCTTTGATGGCACTGCGCCCATGCGCCTGCGCGGCGATGTGCCCAATGGCACGTCGGCCCACGGTGTGCACCAGGGCGGAAACCCCACAGCGCGCGTTCAGTCGCTGGCCGCGCTGCAATCCTTCTGGAAACGGGTGTTGGGCACCCCGACCGCGCCATGAACGCCACCGACCATTTCACCCAACTCGCACGCTACAACCAGTGGGCCACTGCTCGCCTGCTCGACGCAGTGGCGGAGGTACCAGGGGACGACTACCGGCGCGATGTGGGCCTGTTCTTCAAAAGCATCCACGGCACGCTCAACCACCTGCTGGTGGGCGAGCACCATCTGTGGTTCGTGCGCTTTGCCGAAGGCACCTCGCCCAAGGTGGCGCTGGATGCCGAGCTGGAACCCGACCGCGCGCAGCTGGATGCCCGGTTGCGCGAAGGCGCTGCCCGCTGGGCACCGTTGATTGCGTCGTTCTCGCCTGATCGCTGGAGCGGCACGCTCGACTACACCACCATGCGTGGCAAGGCGGCATCGCTGCCGTTTGCGGCCACGCTGGCGCATGTGTTCAACCACGGAACGCACCACCGGGGTCAGATCACTGCGGCATTGACCGCGCTGGGCCAGCCCTGTCCCGAGCTGGACTTCGTCTACTTTCTGCAAAACCCGTCCAAGCCATGAGCATCCAGAACCTTTCCATCACTCAGACCGGCGCCGTGGCGCGCATCACGCTCACGCAGCCTGAAATTCGCAACGCCTTCAGCGATGAGGTCATTGCCGAGATCACCGCCGCCTTCAAAGATGTGGGTGGACGTGCCGATGTGCGCGCCGTGGTGCTCGCCGCAGAAGGCCCTGCCTTTTGCGCCGGTGCCAACCTCAACTGGATGCGCCGCATGGCCGACTACACGCGCGACGAGAACATCGCCGACGCGGGCAAGCTGGCCGAGATGCTGCGCGTGATCTACGAATGCCCCAAGCCAACCATCGCCCGCGTGCAGGGCGATGTGTACGCCGGTGGCATGGGCTTGGTGGCCGCGTGCGACATGGCCGTGGCCGTGGACACGGCAGGCTTTTGCCTCAGCGAGGTGAAGCTGGGGCTCATCCCCGCCACCATCAGTCCCTATGTGATCCGTGCCATGGGCGCACGCGCTGCGCACCGCTACTTCCTCACGGCCGAGCGTTTTGGCGCGGACGAAGCCTTGCGCATTGGGTTTGTGCACGAGGTCGTGGTCGCTGACCAGCTCGACACCAAGGTGGACGAACTGCTCAAGGCCCTGACCAGCGCCAGCCCCAACGCCGTGCGCGTGTGCAAGAAGCTGGTGATGGATGTGGCTGAGCGCGAAATCAATGCCGGGCTGATTGCCGCCACGGTGCAGGGCATTGCCGAAATCCGCGCCAGCGATGAGGGCAAGGAAGGCGTGCAGTCCTTCCTCAACAAGCGCAAACCCGCCTGGTTGGGCTGATCAGTACAAGCAGGCCATGGACACCCTCTGGTTCAACGTCGTGCAGTGGCTCCACACGCTGGGGCTGCATGTGGATGGCGGCACCGCGCGCGCCGTGGGCGACGCGGCAGCCACAGCAACTGCGAAGCTCGACATGCCCAGCCTGCTGGCGCTGGCCGCCGCACTGGGCTGGGCCAGCGGGTTCCGGCTTTATGCCGTGGTGTTCCTGGTCGGCATGATGGGCGTGCTGGGCTGGATGCCCCTGCCGCCAGGCCTGGCGATGCTGCAGCACCCGCTGGTGCTGATGGTCAGCGGCTTCATGCTGATGGTGGAGTTTTTTGCCGACAAGGTGCCCTGGGTGGACAGCGCCTGGGATGCCATCCATGCCTTCATCCGCGTACCTGCGGGCGCTGCGTTGGCCTACGGCGTGTTCGGTGCCGACAACGCGACCATGGCCGTGGTGGCGGGACTGCTGGGCGGCTCGCTCTCTGCCACGGCCTTGGCCACCAAGATGACCACGCGCGCTGCGGTGAACACCTCGCCCGAGCCGTTTTCCAACTGGGGGCTGTCGTTCTTTGAAGACGGCCTGGTGGTGGCCGTGGTCTGGCTGGCCACGCAGCACCCGGTGGCCTTTGGCATCGCGCTGGTGGTGATGGTGGCGGTGTCGGTGCTGCTGATGGTGGTGCTGTTCAAGTTTCTGCGCGCCGTGGTGCGGCGCCTGTCCTCTTTCTTTTCTGGTTCTGCCAAGGTGGCTTAAACATGTTCAACAAGATCCTTATTGCAAACCGTGGTGAAAACGGTTGCTTAGCAACCGTTTCGACAAATCGCATGGCACGCGTAGCGTGCGCAGGCGATCTCGCCGCAGGAGGGCGCAATGTTTAAAAAAATCCTGATTGCCAATCGCGGCGAGATCGCCTGCCGCGTCGCCGCCACGGCCAAGCGCCTGGGCGTGAAAACCGTCGCCGTGTACTCCGACGCCGACGCCAACGCCAAACACGTGGCCGTGTGCGACGAGGCCGTGCACATCGGCGGCAGCGCGCCCAAGGACAGCTACCTGCGCTGGGAGCGCATCATCGAGGCCGCCAAGGCCACGGGCGCGCAGGCCATCCACCCTGGCTACGGTTTTCTGAGCGAGAACGAAGACTTCGCCAAGGCCTGTGCCGACGCGGGCCTGGTTTTCATTGGCCCCCCCGCCAGCGCCATCAATGCCATGGGGCTGAAGGCCGAGTCCAAGCGCCTCATGGAGCAGGCACAGGTGCCCCTGGTGCCCGGCTACCACGGTGCTGACCAGGACCCGGCGCTGCTGCAGCGCGAGGCCGACCGCATTGGCTACCCCGTGCTCATCAAGGCCAGCGCGGGCGGCGGCGGCAAGGGAATGCGTGCGGTGGACAAGAGCGAAGACTTTGCCGCCGCGCTCGAGTCGTGCAAGCGCGAGGCCATCAACAGCTTCGGCGACGACGCGGTGCTGGTCGAAAAATACGTGCAGCGCCCCCGCCATATCGAGATCCAGGTGTTCGGCGACACGCACGGCAACTGCGTGTACCTGTTTGAGCGCGACTGCTCGGTGCAGCGCCGCCACCAGAAGGTGCTGGAAGAAGCGCCCGCCCCCGGCATGACGCAGGAGCTGCGCGCCCGCATGGGCGAGGCCGCCGTGGCCGCAGCACGGGCGGTGAACTACGTGGGCGCGGGCACGGTGGAATTCATCGTCGAGCAGCCCGGCGGCTACGACGCTCCCGAGCAGATGAAGTTCTACTTCATGGAGATGAACACCCGCCTGCAGGTGGAGCACCCCGTGACCGAGGCGATCACCGGCCTCGACCTCGTGGAGTGGCAACTGCGCGTGGCCTCAGGCGAGCCCTTGCCGCTCAAACAGGAAGACCTGCGTATCCAAGGTCACGCCATCGAGGCGCGCATTTGCGCTGAGAACCCCGACAACAACTTCCTGCCCGCCACCGGGGCGCTCAACGTGTACGCGCTGCCCGAGTGTGTGACCTTCGAACGGGGCGCGGTGCGCGTGGATTCCGGCGTGCGCCAGGGCGATGCGATCAGCCCGTTCTACGACTCCATGGTGGCCAAGCTCATCGTGCACGGCGACACGCGTGCGCAAGCCCTGGCCCGGCTGGATGAGGCGCTGGCCCAGACCCACATCGTGGGCCTGGCAACCAACGTGCAGTTTTTGCGCCGCGTGGCCCGCACCGAGGCATTTGCCAGCGCCAAGCTGGACACCGCGCTGATCCCGCGCGAGCAGGCGGTGCTGTTCCACCAGGAGCCCGTGGGCTTGCCCCTGGCGGCTGCTGCCGCCGTGGCTCAGACCCTGCTGCGCGAGCGCGCCAGCGAGGGCGTGGACCCCTTCAGCCGCCGCGATGGTTTTCACACCCATGGCGTGGTGCAGCGCCGGTTTGAGTTCGAGTTTGGTGGTGAGCACGCCAAGGCGCTGCTGACCTACGAGCGTGGTGGCAGCCTGCATCTGGCCGTCGGCGAAGGCGATGCCGCAGTGGCCGGGCCGTTGGTGTTCAGCGCTGTGGGGCAGGGCATCGAATTGCAGTTTGCAGGTCAGCGCACGCGTGCGGCTGTGTATGCCCAGGGCGAGGTGGACCACGTATTCACCCCGCTGGGCGCCACGCAGATCACTGCCATCGACCTGCTGGCCCACGCGGGCGAGGCTGCGGCCGAAGGCGGGCGCCTCACAGCACCGATGCCTGGCAAGGTGGTGTCGTTTGCCGTGAAGGCGGGCGACGCCGTGACCAAGGGTCAACCGCTGGCAGTGATGGAAGCCATGAAGATGGAACACACCATTGCTGCCCCTGCGGACGGTGTGGTGCAGGAACTGCTGTATGCGCCGGGCGACCAGGTGACCGAGGGGGCAGAACTGCTCAAGCTGGTAGCCGTCGACAAGGCCTGAGCCCCCGCAGTGTCCCGAGTCGTCTGCAGGTGACAGCGCAGGGGGCCCAATGCGGCTACGCTTGGGCCCCATGAAAATCACCTTTTGTTGTACCGACACCAAGGCCGAACCCTGGCTGCAGGGCCTGGCCGCCGCGCTGCCCGGCGCTGAGATTTCCGTGTGGCAACCCGGCGCCCCGCAGGCCGACTATGCCGTGGTCTGGGCACCACCCCAGCGGTTCATGGACGAACAGCCAGCGCTCAAAGCCCTGTTCAACATTGGCGCGGGGGTGGATGCCCTGCTCAAACTGCGCCTGCCTCCCGAGGCCCTGGTGGTGCGCCTGGACGACGCAGGCATGGCCGTGCAGATGGCCGAGTACGTGTGCCACGCGGTCATCCGCCACTTCCGCGAGTTTGACGGCTATGAGGCCGACACCCAGGCGGGCCGCTGGGGCTACCGCAAGCCGCGCCTGCGCAGCGATTACCCCATCGGCGTGATGGGCCTGGGCGTGCTGGGCGAGCGGGTTGTCAAGGCGCTGGCGCAGTTTGAATTTCCCATCAACGGCTGGAGCCGCAGCCCCAAGGCCATCGACGGCGTGCGCGCGTTTGCGGGTGCGGACCAGTTCCAAGATTTTCTGGCCGCGAGCCGCGTGCTGGTCAACCTGCTGCCGCTCACGCCCGATACGGCCAACGTGATCAACAAGGACACGCTCGCTCGCCTGCAGCCGGGTGCCTACGTGATCAATGTGGCGCGCGGCGCTCACCTGGTGGACGAAGACCTGCTGGCCGCCATTGACAGCGGCCATGTGGCAGGCGCCACGCTCGATGTGTTCCGCACCGAGCCGTTGCCCGCAGGCCATGCGTTCTGGACGCACCCGCGCATCACCGTCACGCCCCACACCTCGGCGCGCACGCTGCGCGACGAGAGCATTGCCCAGATCGCACGCAAGATGGTGGCGCTGGAGCACGGCGAGACGGTGGCGGGCATCGTGAACCCCGCGCGAGGCTACTGAGGCCGCCGGTCCACGCGCTCGCCAGCGTGGAGAATGGCAGGCATGAGCACCTCCACCTTCCGCCGCTTCTTTGGCCTTTTGGGCTGGATCCTGCTGGTGCCCAGCGCCTTGACCGCGCTGGGTGCGGCGTGGTTATTGGCCTCTGGCATGAACATGCTGGGCGACACGCACACCGCCAAGGGCCGGGTGGTGGCGCATGAAGAAATCATGACAGGCCCATCCCACCGCCGGGGGCTTGCCAAGAAAAGCATTGTGGAGTTTGTGGCGGGCGATGGGCGGAGATTCCGGTTCACAGACTCGGTCGCACGCCAGCAGCAGGCCATCCACGAGGTGGGTGAGACCGTCTCGGTGCGCTACTCCGCCCAAGACCCGTCGCAGGCCGAAATCAGCAGCTCCACCGCCGTGAAGATCGTGACCGGTACGGTGATGCTGCTGTCCAGTGCCATTGGCATGGCGCTGGGCTGGCTGTTGCTGCGCTTGCGACCCAGGTCTGTCGCATAGCCCTCTGTGCGCGGGCACAGAGGGTGTGCCTTTTCAATCCACCGTCACGCCGGCATCGCGCACCAGCTTGCCCAGGCGCTGCGCGTCGGCCTTGATGAGCGCCCCGAAATCTGCCGCCGTGCCCCCCACCGCAGGCGTGCCAATGGCTTCCCATTTGGCGCGGAAGGCGGGTTCCTTGAAGATCGCATTCACCGTGGCGTTGAGCTTGTCGACGATGGCTTGCGGGGTGCCAGCGCGCACCGCAATGCCATGCCAGCCGGTGATCTGGTAGCCCGTAATGCCAGCCTCCGCCATGGTGGGCACATTGGGCAGCACCTTGGCACGTTCGCTGGAGGTGACGGCCAGCGGGATGAGCTTGCCCGCCTGGATGTGGGGCAGGGAGCTACCGACGATGTCGAACATCACGTTCACCTGTCCGCCGATCAGGTCGTTGAGCGCGGGGCCAGCGCCCCGGTAGGGGATGTGCCCCATCTTCACGCCCGCTGTGGTGTTGAACAGCTCACCCGCCAGGTGCTGCGGGGTGCCGTTGCCGGCCGAGGCGTAGCTCAGCACCGGCTTGCCGGCCTTGGCCATGGCCAGGAACTCGGCAAACGTCTTGACGCCCAGCGAGGGATGCACTTCCAGCACCAGCGGGAATGCCGACAGCTGGATCACCGGAGCCAGATCGGTCAGCGGGTTGAACGGCATGCTGGCGTACAGCGAGGGGTTGACCGCCATCGGGCCGCTGGCGGCCAGCAGCAGCGTGTGGCCGTCCGCTGGCGCCTGTTTGGCCACCTCGGCGCTGCCGGTGTTGCCACCGGCGCCGCCCTTGTTGTCCACCACCACAGGTACACCCAGGCGGCTTTGCAGCTCGGGCTGCAGCATGCGGGCCATCAGGTCGGTGGGTCCACCGGGCGGGTAGGGCACCACAAAGCGGATGGTCTTGCTGGGGAAGGCGGTGGCGGCCGTCTGCGCCGCAGCGTGACCTGCGATGCCCAGGGCCAGGGGCACGGCAAGGGCTGCGTGCAGCACGGCGCGCCGGGCGCCGCGATGCGTGGATAAGGAAAGGTGGCGGTGGTGCATGTCTGTCTCCTGTGGGGATGGATAAAGCCCGTCTGCTGCGGGTTGATGTCAATGGATGGGGAGCACGATGAAGTGGTGCCGCTCAGCCTGCGCCAAAGCGCTGCCGGATGTCGGCGGCGGTGGCCAGCGGGCGGCCCAGTGCGGCGGCGGCTTCGACGGCCTGGCGCACCAGCGCGGTGTTGTCGGGGGCCACGCTGCCGTCCTTGCACAGCAGGTTGTTTTCAAACCCCACGCGGGCGTGGCCGCCAAACACGGCGGCTGCGGCCACGCAGGCGTTCTCTGCCGCCCCGAAGGCGCACACGGCCCAGGGCTCGTTGCCGTCATGGGCGTTCAGAAACGGCAGCAGGTCGCGCGGGCTGGAGGTCTGGCCCGCGCTGTAGCGGCCCAGCACAAACAGCAGGAACCAAGGCGCATCCGGCACCACGCCACTGGCGCGCAGTGCCTGCCAGCGGCGCAGGTCGGCCACGTCATACAGGATGACCTGCACCATGGTGCGGCGCTGGGCGACGCCAGTGAAGAAGCGCTGCAGTCCGGCTTCGCCGATCTCGGGCTTGTCTACTTCGCGCAGTCCGATGGACACGGCCTCGGGTTGCAGGGCCTCCACCATGGCGATCTGCGTGGGGGCCTGGTACACGCCTGCGGCTTCACTGGTGATCTGTATGACCATCGCGTCGCCCACGGCCTGGCGCACCACGCGCTGCGCCTCGCGGTAGCCCTCCACGTCGAGGCTGTGGCGGCCTTGTGCATCGCGGATGTGCATGTGCAGCATGGCCGCGCCGGCATGAAGGCAGGCCTTGGCCGTGGTGGCCAGCGTGGCCGGTGTGATGGGCACGGCGGAGTGGTCGGCGGGCTGCTTGTAGGCGCCGTTGGGCGCCACGGTCACGATCAGTGGGTCAACCCACTGGCTGGCAATGGTGGGTGATGCGGGCGATGCACTCATGCGCGGGCTCCCGTGGTCGTTGGGGTGCCCGTCTGTGACGTATTGGTGGGGGGCTCAATGGTGGGCAACTCGCTGGCAAGCAAAGCCAGGCCCTGGCGCAGCAGCGTGTCGTAGCGCGCGCGTTCTGCCCGCTTGCGGTCTTCGGGCCAGTCAAAAAAGCCCTTGCCCGTCTTCATGCCGAGCTGACCCTGCGCCACCTTGTCGCGCAGGGCCTGGGCGGGCACGTCGGTGTTCGACAGCGTGGGGTACATGGTGGCGGCTGCGGCGGTGTGCACCTCAATGCCTGCGTGGTCGCGCTGCAGCACCGGCCCGGCCGCCAGAAAGCGGAAGCCAAAACCAAAGCGCACGGCGGCGTCCACGTCCTCCGGCGAGGCAATGCCTTCGTCGATGAGCGCAAAGGCCTCGCGCGAGAGCGCATGCTGCATGCGGTTGGCCAGAAAACCCGGCTTATCCTTCTTGACCAGCACCGGTACGCTGCCGCAGCCGCGCATGAAGGCGTGCAGCCAGGTGCCCAGGGCCGGGTTGCTGCGCTCGCCCAGCACCACCTCCACCAGCGGCACCAGGTGGGCGGGCATGAAGAAGTGCAGGCCCAGCATGCGCTGCGCCGTGGTCAGCCCCTGGGCGATGGCACTGATAGGAAACCCCGAGCTGTTGCTGGCCAGCACGGCGTTGGGGGGCGCCACGGTTTCCAGATCGGCAAACAGCTTTTGTTTGGCGGCCAGTTGCTCGGTGATGCATTCCACCACCAGCACCACGCCGGTCCAGTCCACATCCTGCAGGCTGGCGCACACCTGCACCGGGCCGGCGTGGGTGGCCTGGCCTGCGGCGGCCAGCTCCT
Source organism: Acidovorax sp. 59 (assembly GCF_002754175.1). Taxonomy (NCBI): domain Bacteria; kingdom Pseudomonadati; phylum Pseudomonadota; class Betaproteobacteria; order Burkholderiales; family Comamonadaceae; genus Acidovorax; species Acidovorax sp. 59. The sequence goes on from NZ_PEET01000001.1 coordinate 238,251, forward strand.
GGGCGATGTGGGGCAGCAGGTGGTCGCGGCGGGCGGCGTGGGGGTCCACCACCGTGACCTGCGCGCCGCCACGGGCCAGGACCACGGCCACATCGGCCCCCATGGTGCCTCCGCCTACCACCACGGTGCGCGCGCTGCGCGGCGAACTGTTCTCCATCGTGTCTCCTTGTTGCTCTTAACCTGCTCAAGCGGTGTGCTTGCGTTGAATTCAGTCTAGGGGGCTCGCATTGCGCGGTCCAGACGTCTTTTTCGATAGACTGATCAGCTATGAAGATCAATTGGTCCGCCCGCGAGGTGGATGTGTTCCTGTCGTTGGCCGAGACGCTGAGTTTTCGGCGCACGGCCTTGCAGATGCACCTGTCGCAGTCGGCGGTGTCGGGCACGGTGGCGCGGCTGGAGGAGATGCTGGACGTGCGCCTGTTCGAGCGCACCACGCGCACCGTGCAACTCACGCTGGCGGGCGAGGTGTTTGCCGAGCAGGCGCGGTTTCTGCGCCACCAGATGGAGGAGACCGTGCGCCGCGTGCAGGAGGTGGCGCAGCTGCAGGTGGGTCGCATTGCGCTGGCGGCGCTGCCGTCGCTGGCAGCCGGGGCAGTGCCCCGCGCGTTTGCCCGGTTCGCCACACAGCACCCGGGCGTGCAAATGGAGCTGATCGACAGCCTGGCGGGCCCGGCGTTTGACATGGTGCGTGCCGGGCGCGTGGACTTTGCCCTCACCGCCGCCAACCCCGCCTATGCGGACCTGGACTACACCCCGCTGGTGTCCGATCGGTTTGTGCTGCTGATGCAGCGCACGCACACCCTGGCCCGTGGGCGGGGTGCCATCGCCTGGGCCGAGGTGGCCGAGCTGCACCACATCTCCATGCCTGCGGGCACCAGCGTGCGGCAGTACGCGCAAGAGGCCTTGCTGACGCATCGCATCCGCTTTGAACCCCGCTACGAGGTGGAGCACCTGGCCACCATTGCGGCCATGGTGGCGGCGGGGCTGGGTGTGAGCGCGCTGCCCGAGCTGGCCGCCCAGGTGGTGCGCCGGCCCGAGGTGGTTACACGCCCGCTCAAGGCGCCCGTGCTGCACCGGCCCATCGGGCTGATCACGCTGCGCGGGCGGCCGCTGTCGCTGGCGGCGCAGGCCATGGTGGCCTTGCTGCGGCAGGAGGTCGAGGGTGATCACACCCGGGCTGGCTGATGGCGCGTCCGGCGAATGGTCTGGCACGATATGGGGTGGCCCTGTGGAGGCGGTGGCGAGACAATGGCGGCATTCCTTGATCCACCCTTGGTAGCCCCATGAGCATTCCCTCCCGCGTTCGCCTCATCGACGTTGGCCCCCGTGACGGCCTGCAGAACGAAAAGACCCCGGTGCCCGCCGCCGTCAAGATCGAGCTGGTGCACCGCCTGCAGCAGGCGGGCCTGAAAGAGATCGAAGTCACCAGTTACGTCAGCCCCAAGTGGGTGCCGCAGATGGCCGACAACCACGAGGTGATGGCGGGCATCACCCGCCAGCCAGGCGTGGCGTATTCGGTGCTCACGCCCAACCTCAAGGGCTTTGAGGCGGCCGTGCTGGACAAGCCCGACGAGATCGTCGTCTTCGGCTCCGCCAGCGAGGCCTTCAGCCAGCGCAACATCAACTGCAGCATTGCCGAGAGCATCGAGCGTTTTGCCCCTGTGGTAGAGGCTGCTTTGGCCGCCGGCATCCGTGTGCGCGGCGCCATGAGCTGCACCGTGGGCTGCCCGTACGAAGGCGACATTGCCCCTGAGCGCGTGGCCTACCTGGCTGGCCTGCTCCAGGGCATTGGCGTGCAGCGCGTGGATGTGGCCGACACCATTGGGGTGGGCACTCCGCGCAAGGTGCAGAAGGCGCTGGAGGCCACGCTGCAGCACTTTGGCATCGACGCGGTGTCAGGCCACTTCCACGATACCTACGGACAGGCACTGTCCAATACGCTCGCCGCGCTGGAACTGGGCGTGTGGAACTTCCAGTCGTCCGTGGCGGGTCTGGGCGGCTGCCCTTATGCCAAGGGCGCCACCGGCAACGTGGCCACCGAAGACGTGGTGTACATGCTGCAGGGCATGGGCATTGAGACTGGCATCGACCTGGATCTCCTCATCGATGCCGGGGCCTACATCAGCGGTTTCCTGGATCGCAAGCCCAACTCACGCGCGGCCAACGCTCTGCTGACCAAGCGCGCGGGCTGACTATTGATCCATCTGCACCCGGCCGCCGTCAACCGGCGTCCGGGGTGCCGCCCAGCACTTTCCAGAGCGTCACGCGATTGACCTGCTCGGCCTGGCGCAGGCCGATGAGGGTCTGCTGCGCCGCATACAGACTGCGCTGCGCATCCAGCACCGTGAGGTAGTTGTCCACCCCGGCCTTGAAACGCGCCTCCGACAGGTCGAACGCTTTCTGGGTGGCGGCCACCAGCCGCGTCTGCGCTGCAATGCGCTCGTCCCACTGCGCGCGGTCGGCCAGCACATCGGCGGTCTCGCGGAACGCGGTCTGCACGGCCTTTTCGTACTGGGCCACCGCGATGCGCTGGTTGGCCTCGGCCACCTGTACGTTGGCGCGGTTGCGGCCGGCGTCGAAGATGGGCAGGCGGACCAACGGCACAAAGCTCCAGGTGCCGCTGCCCGCGCCAAACAGGCCGTCCAGCTCGCGGCTGCCGGTGCCTACATTGGCCGTGAGGCTGATGGTGGGGAACAGGGCCGCCCTCGCAGCGCCGATGTTCGCTTCGCTGGCGCGCAGGGCATTTTCGGCGGCCTGCACATCGGTGCGGGCGAGCAGCACGCTGGAGGCCAGCGGCACCGGCACGGGCTGCAAGGCCGCCGGGGCCTGCGCGTCAGCGCGCAGCGTGCTGGCGGTGGGCCAGAGCGCGGCAGGCACCGGGCCGCCCACCAGCAATTGCAGTGCGTTGCGGTCGCGCTCCACCTGCGCCAGGTAGGTCGCCACATCACCGCGTGCCGCGTCCACTGTGGTCTGCGCCTGGGCCAGCACCAGTCCCGATGTGGAGCCGATGGCGTGGATGCGTTCGGTCAGCGCATAGGCCTTTTCGCGGCTGGCCAGGGTGTCGCGCGCCAGTTGCAGCCGGGCTTCGTCGGCGGCCAGGGTGAGCCAGGCGTTTGCCACATCCGCAATCAGGCCCGTCTGGATGTTGCGCTGGTTCTGCTGGCTCTGCAGAAACTGCTGCAGCGCTGCCTCGTTGAGGTTGCGCACGCGGCCCCAGAAGTCGATCTCATAGCTGGCAAAGCCCAGTTGCGCCGTGTACTGCGTAGACACCTGTGCGGGCGCGGTGGCGCTGCTCATGCCAGCGGCGGTGCGTGCGCGGCTGGCTTGCGCCTGTGCGGTGACGCTGGGCAACAGGTCGGCCCGGGTGATGCCGTACTGGGCGCGGGCCCGTTCGATGGTCTCGACGGCCACGCGCAGGTCGCGGTTGTTCGACAGCGCGAGGGCAATGACATCGCGCAGCGGCTGGGCCTGCACCCAGCCCAGCGCCGCTGCCGCCTGCAGACTGGCGTCGCTGGCCACGGCCGGCTGTCCGCTGGTGGTGCCCACGGTGTCAGGCACCGGCAGGGCGGGGGTCTGGTGCATGGGGGCCAGGTTGCAGCCCGCGATCAGTGCGGTGGTGGCCAGGGCTGCAGCGATGGCGGCAGGCCGGCGCTGGCGGCGTGGCGAAAAGGGTGGGCGCGTCATGCTGCGCTCTCCTGAGTGGGGTGCGCTAGGGTGGTGGCAGGCGGTGGCGGTGCGTTGTCCTCGCTGCGTGACCGGCTCTTGAACCAGCGGCGGATCAGCAGGAAGAACACCGGCACCAGGAAGATGCCCAGCACTGTGGAAGCCAGCATGCCGCCCAGCACGGCGGTACCGATGGCCACCCGCCCGCCTGCCCCCGCGCCGGTGCCGATGGCCAGCGGGATCACCCCGAAGCCGAACGCCAGCGAGGTCATCAGGATGGGCCGCAGGCGCAGGCGCACGGCCGCGACGATGGCGTCAAACAGGTTCTTGCCCTGCTCCTGCAGCTGCACCGCAAACTCCACGATCAGGATCGCGTTTTTGGACGCCAGCCCCACCGTGGTCAGCAGCCCCACCTGAAAGTACACGTCGTTGGTCAGGCCCCGGGTGTAGGTGGCGGCGAGCGCGCCCACCACGCCCAGCGGCACGGCGAGGATCACCGACAGCGGCACGGTCCAGCTCTCATACAGGGCCGCCAGGCACAGGAACACGAACAGGATCGAGATCGCGTACAGCATGGGGGCCTGGGCGCCCGACTGGCGTTCCTGCAGCGAGGCGCCCGTCCACTCGTAGCCAATGCCGGGAGGCAGTGTGCGCAGGATGTCTTCCACGATCTTCATGGCGGCGCCCGAGCTCACGCCTGGTGCCGCGCGGCCTTCCAGCTCGTACGCCGGGTTGCCGTTGTAGCGCAGCAGCTGCGGCGAGCCGTAGGCCCAGTAGCTGGTGGAGAACGCGCCAAACGGCACCATCTCGCCCTTGCTGTTGCGCACGCTCCAGCGGGCCACGTCCTGCGGCAGCATGCGCGCCGGGGCGTCGCCCTGGATGTACACGCGCTTGACCCGTTCGTTGTTCAGGAAGTCGTTCACGTAGGTGCCGCCAATGGCGCTGGAGAGCACGCTGTTGATGTCGTTGTACGACAGCCCAAGCGCGGCGGCCTTGCGGTCGTCGATCTCCAGGCGCAGCTCGCTGGCATCTTCCAGGTTGGTCATGCGCAGGTTGGTCAGCTCGGGCCGCTTGCGCGCTTCGGTCAGAAATGTGTTGGTGGCTGCCAGCAACGCCTGGTGGCCCAGGCCGTTCATGTCCTTGATCACGAAGTTGAAGCCCGAGCTGGAGCCCAGGCCCCGCACGGCCGGCGGCATGACGACCAGCACCCGCGCGTCACGAATGGAGGCCAGGTCGCGCGTGGCCTTGTAGGCAATCTGCGCGGCGGCCTGGTTGGGCAGCGTGCGGTCTTCCCAAGGCTTGAGGCGCACAAAGCCACGTGCCGAGGCCTGGTCTCCGTTGATGCCCGAGACCTGGTAGAAGCTCAGCACATCGGGCTGCTGCGCAAAGTAGCCGCGCACCTGGTCCAGCACGCTCTGCAGCCGCGCATCGGCGGCGCCCGAGGGCAGGTTCACGTTCACGTACAGGAAGCCCTGGTCTTCGTCGGGCAGGAAGGATGTGGGCAGGCGCGCCATGAGCAGCCACACCACGCCACACACCGCCAGAAAGATCAGCACCATGCGCTTGGTGCGGCGCAGTGTGTAGGCCACTGTGCCCTGGTAGCGTGCCGAAGTGGCGTCGAAATGGTGATTGAACCAGCGGAAGAACCGGTCGTTCAGGCCCAGCAGGCCGCGCCGGATGGGCCGGTCATGCCCGGCAGACGCGGCTGCGGGCTTGAGCAGCGTGGCGCACAGCGCCGGGGTGAGGGTGAGCGCCACAAACACCGACAGCGCCATGGCCGCCACGATGGTGATGGAGAACTGCCGGTAGATCACGCCGGTGGAGCCGCCAAAGAACGCCATGGGCACGAACACCGCCGACAGCGTGACCCCGATGCCCACCAGGGCGGGCGTGATTTCGCGCATGGACTGGCGGGTGGCCTCCTTGGCCGACTGGCCGGTCTCGTGCATCACCCGCTCGACGTTTTCGACCACCACGATCGCATCGTCCACCAGCAGGCCGATGGCCAGCACCATGGCAAACATGGTCAGCGTGTTGATCGAATACCCCGCCAGCGACAGCACCCCGAAGGTGCCCAGCAGCACCACCGGCACGGCAATGGCGGGGATCAGCGTGGCGCGGAAGTTCTGCAAAAACACGAACATCACGATCACCACCAGGATCATGGCTTCGCCCAGTGCGCTGACCACTTCCTTGATGGATGCGCGCACGAAGGGCGTGGAGTCCGAACTCACAAAGTAGTCGATCTGGTTGGGAAAGTAGGGCTTGAGTTCAGCCAGCTTGGCGGCAATGGCATCGGCCACCTGCATGGCGTTGGCGCCGTCGGCCAGCACGATGCCCATGCCCGCGCCGGGCATGCCATTGAGCTTGGCCTTCACAGTCAGGTTCTCGGCACCCAGCTCCACGCGGGCCACGTCCTTGACGGTGACCACTGAGCCATCGAGCGCCGACTTGAGCACGATGGCCTCGAACTGCTCCACCGTCTTGAGCTTGGTGCGGGCGGTGATGGTGGCGTTGAGCTGCTGGTCGGACACCGCGGGCAGGGCGCCCAGCTGGCCGGCAGATACCTGCGCGTTCTGGGCGTTGAGCGCATTGACCAGGTCCGACGGCATCAGCGCGTACTTCTCCATCTTGGCCGGGTCCATCCAGATGCGCATGGCGTAGTTGGTGCCGAACACCGTCACGTCACCGACACCGTCGATGCGGCCGATCACGTCCACCAGGCTGCTGGTCAGGAAGTCGCCGATGTCCACGGCGCTCATGGAGGGGTCTTTGGAGAAGAAGCTGTAGGTGACCAGGAAGTCCTGCCCGCCCTTGTTCACGAAAACGCCCCGGCTCTTGACGGCATCGGGCAGGCGGTTGGTGGCGGCCTGCAGCTTGTTTTGCACCTGCACCTGCGCCACGTCGATGTTGGTGCCGGGCGCGAAGGTGAGCGTGGTGCGCGAGCGGCCCGAGGCATCCGAGGTCGAGCTCATGTAGAGCATGTTGTCGATGCCCTTGAGCTGCTGCTCGATGATCTGCGTCACCGAGTTCTCGACCGTCTCGGCCGAGGCGCCGGTGTATTGCGAGCCAATGGTCACGCGTGGCGGAGCGATGTCGGGGTACTGCTCCAGCGGCAGCGTGACGATGGACAGGGCACCGCCCAGCATGATGATGATGGCGATGACCCACGCAAAGATGGGCCGGTTGATGAAGAACTGAGCCATGTGCTGCGTCCTTCGTGCTCAGCGGGAGGCCGCTGGGGCAGGGGCCGAGGCGGGCGCGGCACCTGCAGCGGGCGGTGCGTCGGCGCCTGGGGCTCCCTTGCGGCCCTTGGCGGGTGCTTTGGGGTCCACCTCCACCGCGCGCACCTTGTCGCCCGGTTTGACGCGCTGGAACCCTTCGGTCACTACGCGCTCGCCGGCAGCCAGCCCGCCTTGCAGCAGCCACTGGTTGCCCACCGCCCGGTCGATGCTGATCGGGCGTTTTTCCACCACATCGCCGTCCTTGACCACCAGCACGCTGGGCTTGCCGGTGAGGTCGCGGGTCACGGCCTGCTGGGGCACCAGCAGCGCTTCGGGCGCGAGCCCGGTGGGCAGCAGCGCCTGTACGTACATGCCGGGCATCAGCGTGCCCTTGGGGTTGGGCACCACGGCGCGCAGCGTGACGGTGCCGGTGGTGGCGTTCACGATCACGCCGGCAAACTGCAGCTGGCCGCGTTGCGCGTACTCGGTGCCGTCATCCAGGCGGATGCGCACGGGGATCTTGTCGCCCTCGACCTTCTGGAAGCGGCCAGCGTCCCAGTCCCGCTGCAACTGCATCAGCTCGGTGGTGGACTGGGTGAAGTCCACGTACATCGGGTCAAGCTGGACGATGGAGGTCAGCGCATCGGCCTGGTTGGCCGTGACCAGTGCCCCCGGCGTCACGTTGGACAGGCTGATGCGTCCACTGATCGGTGCCTCGATGCGGCTGTACTTGAGGTTGATGCGGGCGGTGGCCAGGTTGGCCTGGGCCACGGCCACGTCGGAGCGCGACTGGGCTGCAGCGGCCTGGCTTTCTTCAAAGGCCTGCTGGCTGATGGCGTCGATCTTCACCAGCTCCGCGTTGCGCTTGGCCGTGGCCTCCTGGGTGCGCGCTGTGGCCTCGGCCTTGGCCAGGGCTGCCTGCGCGCTGGCTTCGGTGGCCCGCAGCGAGGCGTCATCGATCTGGTACAGCGGCTGGCCTTGGCGCACCAGCATCCCTTCGGTGAACAGGCGCTTTTGCAGAATGCCCGATACCTGGGGCCTCACCTCGGCCGTGAGCGAGGCGCGGGTGCGGCCGGGTAGGGCGGCTTCGAGCTGCTGGCTTTGCTGCTTGAGCGTGACTACGCCCACTTCAGGGGCGGCCTTGGCCGGTGCGGGGGCCTCGTTGGGTTTGCTGCAGCCGGACAAGATGCCCGCGATCAGCAGCAGCCCCAGCAACGCTCCCCGGCATGGCAATGCCCCGAGGGCGGGGCGGCCCGGCACAGTGTTGGCAGGGGAGGTCGCGGGCAGGCTCGGGCACAGCGGGGACAACGCAGCATCGTTCATGGGCGTGGGAGCGGTTGGGTTGGGAAGGTTCGGCGCATTGTGGGGCGCACACATTTCCTGTTTGTAAAGTGGCCGGATTTGGCCCGGGTGCCGGAGCGCCGCGCAGGGACATGCGGGCCGGGGTGCGAGGGAGGCCATGGCGCGCGGCAAAATGGAGGGAGACCCGACCGAATCACGCCCCCTGTGGACCTGCTGGAGACAACGCGAATGTGTGGAGCCGAACTGAAGAACCTGCCCGAGGGCGTACAGCGTGTGGCTGCAGAACTGCAGCGGCGCGGCCACCCGCACCTGCCGCAGATGCTGGACGATGCCGCACGCACCGCGCAGCAGGCCGCCGATGCGCTGGGCATCCTGGTGGGGCAGGTGGCCAAGAGCATCATCTTCCGGCGCAAGAGCGACGATGCTGCGGTGCTGGTGGTCACCTCGGGCGACCGACGCGTGGACGAGAAAAAGGTGGAAGCCCATGTGGGCGGCAAGATCGGCCGGGCCGATGCCGAGTTTGTGAAATCGCGCACCGGCTTCTCGATTGGCGGCGTGTCGCCCGTGGCGCATGCCACGCCGCCCGTCACGCTCATCGACCAGGACCTGCTGCGCTTTGACGTGGTGTGGGCCGCAGCAGGCCACCCCCATGGCGTGTTCCCCTTGCACCCCACCGACCTGCAGCGTCTGACGGGCGCACCCGTGGTGGACGTGGTGCAAGCACCGGTGGCGGACGCGTCTGCGCCCCAGGCGGCCGCATGAATGCTATCGATTTGCTAGCTGCCAAGGCAAAAGAGACTAGCGCTACCGGCCAATTTGACCCCAAAAATGCCGAGCCAGTGCCTTCGCCCTGCATTTCGGTGTGCCGCATGACGCCCGACCGCAGCCACTGCGAAGGCTGCTTTCGCACGCTGGATGAAATCCGCGCCTGGTCGCGTGCCGACGCTCCGCAGCGGCGCGCCATCTGGGCGCAGTTGTTGCAACGCGCCGGCATTGCCTGGCCCGTGCCGGAGACCGAGGCATGAAGCGCATCACGTTCTACCTGGACTTCATTTCTCCCTATGCCTGGCTGGCGTTTGAGCGCTTGCCCGAGGTGCTGGAAGGGCTGACCTACAGCGTGACCTACCAGCCCGTGCTGCTGGGTGCCCTGCTGCAGCAGCACGGCAACCCCGGCCCTGCGGGCATTGCCCCCAAGCGCGACTGGACTTACCGCCATGTGACCTGGCTGGGCCATGCGCAAGGCACGCCACTGCAGATGCCTGCGCGCCACCCGTTCAACCCGCTGCCCCTGCTGCGCCAGGCCCTGGCCTGCAGCGACGACGGCAGCATCAACCGCTACGTGGCGGGCACGGTGTTGCGGCACGTGTGGCAAGGCGGCGCCGACGCGCTGGACCCTGCGCGCCTGGCCACGCTGGCCGAGGCGCTGGCGGAGCAGGTGCGCCCCGGGCAGGACGTGAACAGCGACGGCACCAAGGCCTTGCTGCGCGCCAACACCGAAGCCGCGCAAGCAGCCGGTGTGTTTGGCGTGCCCGCGTTTGGGGTGGACGGCAAGCTGTTCTGGGGGCTGGACGGCCTGCCCATGCTGCGTGCCTACCTCGACGGCGACGCCTGGTTCGACGGCCCCGCCTGGGACGCCGTCAGCCAGCTCCCCTCGGGTTTACCCGGCAAGCCCTGAGCAATTTCCGGATGCTGAAAGGGGTGCTGCGGGTTTCACCCTAAGTTGTCAGAGAGCGGTCAGTTTGATGAAAGCTCTTGTTGGTTTCGCGTCAGAGGGTGGTCAGTGCCATCTCCAAGAATGCGTGCAGCCCGCCGCAGTGCGGTCTGTAACACCAATAGGAGACACACACCATGGCAACTGTTCATCCCGCACCGCGGCCGATGTCGCCCGAAGAGAGGAAGGTCATCTTCGCCTCGTCGCTCGGCACCGTTTTCGAGTGGTACGACTTTTACCTGTACGGCTCGCTCGCAGCCATCATCGCCAAGCAGTTCTTCAGCGGTCTGGATGCTGGTTCGGCGTTCATCTTCGCGCTGCTGGCGTTTGCGGCGGGCTTCATTGTTCGTCCCTTCGGCGCCATCTTCTTCGGCCGCCTGGGCGACATGATCGGCCGCAAGTACACGTTCCTGGTCACCATCCTGATCATGGGCCTGTCCACCTTCATCGTGGGCATCTTGCCGACCTACGCGTCCATCGGTGTGGCCGCTCCCGTCATCCTGATTGCCCTGCGCCTGCTGCAAGGCCTGGCACTGGGCGGTGAATACGGCGGTGCTGCCACGTATGTGGCCGAGCACGCACCGCACGGCAAGCGCGGCGCCTACACCGCCTGGATCCAGACCACCGCCACGCTGGGCCTGTTCCTGTCGCTGATGGTGATCCTGGGCACCCGCACCGTGCTGGGCGAAGAAGCCTTTGGTGATTGGGGCTGGCGTGTTCCGTTCATCGTGTCGATCCTGCTGCTGGCCATTTCGGTCTGGATCCGCCTGTCGATGAACGAATCGCCTGCCTTCCAGAAGATGAAGGCCGAGGGCAAGACCTCCAAGGCACCGTTGACCGAATCCTTCGGCCAGTGGAAGAACCTGAAGATCGTGATCCTGGCACTGGTGGGCCTGACCGCCGGCCAGGCCGTGGTGTGGTATTCGGGCCAGTTCTATGCGCTGTTCTTCCTGACGCAAGCGCTGAAGGTCGATGGCGCCACCGCCAATATCTTCGTGGCCGTGTCGCTGCTGATTGGTACGCCGTTCTTCATCGTGTTCGGTTCGCTGTCGGACAAGATTGGCCGCAAGCCCATCATCCTGGCAGGCTGCCTGCTGGCCGCGCTGACGTACTTCCCTGTGTTCGGTGCACTGACCAAGGCGGCCAATCCTGCCCTGGCTGAAGCCCAGGCCAAGAACAAGGTGGTGATCACCGCTGACCCTGCCGAGTGCTCGTTCCAGTTCAACCCCACCGGCACCACCAAGTTCACCAGCTCGTGCGACATCGCCAAGCAGGTGCTGGCTGGCGCTTCGGTGAGCTATGAAAACGCTGTGGCTCCCGCCGGTACGGTGGCGAGCATCAAGATTGGCGAAACCGCAATCCCCTCGTACACCAGCAAGGGCCTGAGCGCTGATGAAGCCAAGAAGAAGGACGCCGAGTTCAAGAAGCTCGTGGCCGACGACCTGAAGGCCGCTGGCTACCCCACCAAGGCAGACCCTGCGCGCATCGACAAGGTGATGGTCACCATCATCCTGACCTACCTGGTGCTGCTGGTGACCATGGTGTACGGCCCCATCGCCGCCATGCTGGTGGAAATGTTCCCCACCCGCATCCGCTACACGTCCATGTCCCTGCCGTACCACATCGGTAACGGCTGGTTCGGCGGCCTGCTGCCCACCACGGCGTTTGCCATCGTGGCCCAGACCGGCAACATGTACAACGGCCTGTGGTACCCCATCATCATCGCCGGCGCCACGGTGGTGATCGGTGGCCTGTTCATCAAGGAAACCAAGGACGTGGACATCTACGCCAACGACTGATCGTTACTGACCGGTTTACAGGGCCCGCCCCGCAAGGGTCGGGCCCTGTGTTCCATCAAGGGGCTTGTCCGCGCACCAGTACAACCCATAACCCTGGGGATGCTGTGCATGATTCGAGCGGTAAGTGTGCGCTGCGGATCGGGATGGGCTGCAAGGCGCAAAACGCAGCAATAGCCGCAGCTATTGCGAGGTTTTGCAACGCGGCAGACCGCCCGAGCCCGCAGATGCATACGGCGCGACGAATCGTGCACAGCATCCCTAGCCAGGCCCCTTGATTGAACAAACCCATCCCAGGAGATATTGATATGTGGAAGATTGTTGTTGGCTTCGTCTTGTTTGCCGCCTTGTCGATGTACGTGATCATCACGGCGGGCGACAAGGCCGACATGGGCGGAGAAAAGCACGGTGCCGATGCGGTGCACGCCCCCGAGGCACCCGCCAGCGCAGCTGCACCCGCAGCCGCCGCCGCGCCGGCACCCGCTGCAGCCCCTGCATCGGCTGCCAGCGCGCAATAAGCGCATTGCCCGGCATGACAAAGGCCCTGCCAGCAATCGCTGGCAGGGCCTTTTTTTGTCGTGTCGTCACGCGCGGGCGCTTGCGCCGCGTCAGCGCTTGAAGCGGCCGTCCGTGCCGATGATGGACAGGTCGGAGAAGTCCAGTCCGCTGTGGTCGGTGGGGCTGTAGCTCAGCTCCAGCCCACCCACGTCCCACTTGTGGATGCTCTCCAGCCCCGCATGCAGCTTGGCGCGGTCGGGCTTGGCACCCGCGCGCTTGAGGCCTTCCACCAGCACCTTGGCGCTCACAAAGCCCTCCAGCATGGCGGGCGTCAGGTCGCCGATGTTCTTGGCCTTCGCCAGGTCGATGGCCTCCTTGATCACCGGGTAGTTGAGCGAGCGCTCGGACGGGAACACCTGCGTCACCACCACGCCCCGGGCCTGGTCGCCCAGGGCCTTCACAAACCCGCCCGACGCGTTGTTGGACAGGGTGACGATCTGTCCGGCAACGCCCGCGGCGCGCAAGGCCTTGATGCCATCGACCACCGCAGCGCCGGTGCCGATGAAGATCACGGCCTGGGGCTGCTTGCCGGCCACGCGCGGGGCGATGGCGCTGTAGTCGGGCTTGGCACGGTCAAATTTTTCGATGAACAGCGCCTCGATGTTGTTGGCCTTGAACCCGGCCTGTGCACCGGCCAGCCCGTCGGCGCCAAACGTGTCGTCCACATGCACCACGCCAATGCGCTGGATGCCCAGCGTGTGCAGGTGCGAAATGGCCTTGGTCACCTCGCGCTGGTAGGGCGCCCGCACGTTGAACACGTATTTGCTCACCGGCTGGTGCAGCGCAATCGCCCCGGTGGACGGGCCCACCAGCGGCACGCCGTGCTGCTCCAGCACCGGGATGATGCCCTGGGTGTGGGGCGTTCCACGGGTCATGAACAGGCCGATCACGCCCTTCTGTTCGATCAGTATGCGGGTGTTGTCCAGGGTCAGCTTGGGGTCGAACTTGTCGTCCAGCGACAGCACCTCCACCTTCTGCCCGCCCACGCCGCCCTTGGCGTTGACATGGTCGATGTAGAGGGCTGCGCCCTGCATGGATTCGGCCACCGTGGCGGCGGCCGAGCCGGTGATGCCCACCGTCTGGCCAATGAGGATCTGTGCATGGGCCGAACCGAGGCCCAGGGCAGCAGCCAGGGCGCAGAGCGCGCCGGCCAGGCCAGTTTTCTTCATGGGGTTGTCTCCTGCGTGTGGAGCGCCCGAGTGTAGGGACGCCCCCGCGCGGGACAACTGTAAAAACGCGTAGGCGGGCGCTCAGCGGCGGAAGCGCCCGTCCGTGCCGATGATGGCCAGGTCGGCAAAGTCCAGCCCGGTGTGGTCCTCGGGGCTGAAGTTCACTTCCAGACCACCCAGGTCCAGCTTCTTGATGCTCTCCAGCGCGACCTGGATCTTCTCGCGGGTGGGCTTGGGGCCCGCGCGCTTGAGGCCTTCCACCAGCACCTTGGCGGCGGCAAAGCCTTCCAGCATGGCGGGGCTGATTTCGGTGAGCCCCTTGGTCTTGGCCAGTTCCTGGGCTTCCTTCACCATCGGGTAGGTCACAGCCCGTTCGTTGGGGAACACCTGGGTCACGATCACGCCCCGCGCGTTGGCCCCCAGGCTTTTGATGAAGCCGCTGGAGGCATTGTTGGACAACGTCACGATCTGCGCGGCCGAGCCCGCCGTGCGCAGTGCGGTGGTGGCATCCACCACCGCAGAACCCGAGGCCACCATCAGCACCGCCTGCGCGTCGGCCTTGGCCACCTTGGCGGCAATGGGGGCGAAGTCGGGCTTGGCGCGGTCGAATTTTTCAGACACCACAGCCGTCAGTTTGGCGGCCGCGAGGCCCTTCTGTGCGCCCTGGATGCCATCGGCGCCAAAGCTGTCGTCCGCATACACCAGCGCCACGCGGGTGATGCCCATGGAGGCCAGGTGGGTGATTGCCTTTTCGGCCTCGCGCTGGTAAGTGGCACGCACATTGAAGATGTATTTGCGCACCGGCTGGTGCAGGACCATGGCACCGGTGGACGGTGCCACCAGCACCACGCCGTGTTTATCCAGCAGTGGCAGGATGGCTTCGGTGTGGGGTGTGCCCCGGTTGAGGAACAGGGCCGACACGTTCTTGTCCTCAATCAGCGTGCGGGCGTTTTCCGCCGCCAGCTTGGGGTCGAACTTGTCGTCCAGGGAGATCAGCTCGATCTTCTGGCCATTGACACCGCCCTTGGCGTTGATGGCGTCGATGAACAGCAGCGCGCCATCGGTGGTCTCTTTCACGCCCGCTGCCACCTGGCCGCTGAAACCTGCGGTCTGGCCGATCAGGATCTGAGCATGGCTGGCTGCACTGGCCGCAAGCGCCAGGACCAGGCCGGCTGCTCGCTGTTGCCATTGTTTTGTCATGGCGGTCTCCTCTTGTTTTGTGTGGAGGCCGCAGTCTAAACCGATGTTTCGGGCCAGAACACCCGCTTTTCGCCAACCGTTGCTCCATTGCTTGTGCTTTGTCCACGGTCAAAGCACCGCAGCGCGCCTCGGGGGTAATCGGCGCGCGCAGGCGCAAACGCCGGGTGCGTCCCTAGAATGTCCCGCCTCACACCCGAAAGACCGCTTCCATGACCCAGGGACTGATCCGTATCCGCGGCGCACGCCAGCACAACCTCAAGAACCTGGATCTGGACATCCGTACCGGAGAACTCACGGTGGTCACAGGCCCCAGTGGCTCGGGCAAGTCAAGCCTGGTGTTCGACACGCTCTATGCCGAGGGCCAGCGCCGGTATGTGGAGACCTTCAGCGCCTATGCGCGCCAGTTCCTCGACCGCATGGACAAGCCCGCCGTGGACAAGGTCGAGGGTGTGCCCCCAGCCATTGCCATCGACCAGACCAACCCGGTCCGCTCCAGCCGATCCACCGTGGGCACGATGACGGAGCTGAACGACCACCTGAAGCTGTTGTTCGCGCGTGCTGGCCAGTTGTTCGACAAGCAGACGGCGCAGCCGGTGCGTCACGACACGCCCGAGACCATTTATGCGGAGCTACAGCAGCGCAGCGCCGCAGCGGGCGACCCCCGCATCGTTCTGACCTTCCCCGTCGAGCTGCCTGCCAACACCAGCGCAGAGCAGGTCGAACAATGGCTGTCTGCCAGTGGCTTCACCAAGGTGCAGGCCGAGCGCGAAGTGGCCACGCCCACCGGCCCGCGCAAGGTGCTGGATGTGGTGGCCGACCGCTTCCGCCTGGGCAACGCCGAGAAGGCGCGCGTGATCGAAGCCATCGAGGTCGCGCTCAAGCGCGGCACGGGGCGGCTGAATGTCTATCGTCTCGTTGACGAAGGTGACGCCGAACTCTGGCGCTTCTCCACCGGCCTGCACTGCCCTGACAGCGACCTGCGCTACAGCGACCCCATCCCCTCGGCCTTCTCGTTCAACTCCGCCGTGGGCGCGTGCGACAGCTGCCGGGGCTTTGGCCGCGTGATCGGCGTGGACTACGGCCTGGTAATCCCCAACGACAAGCTCACCCTGCGCGCCGGTGCCATCAAGACCATCCAGACGCCGGCATGGAAGGAAGCGCAGGACGACCTCATGCGCCACGCAGAGGCGGCAGGCATCCCGCGCGACACGCCCTGGAACAAGCTCACCGACGACCAGAAGAAATGGGTCATCGGCGGCGCGCCCGGCTACAAGGACGGCCAGTGGAGCAAGCAGTGGTATGGCATCAAGCGCTTCTTCGAGTACCTGGAAAGCAAGGCCTACAAGATGCACATCCGCGTGCTCTTGTCCAAGTACCGCAGCTACACGCCATGCCCCACCTGCGCCGGTGCACGCCTCAAGACCGAAAGCCTGCTCTGGCGCATCGGCCGCAAGGAAGATGCCGATGCGGTGCTGGATCCGGGCAAACGCTTCATGCCCGAGGGGGTGCAATGGTCGCGCGAGCAACTCGAAGCGCTGCCCGGCCTGTGCCTGCACGACCTGATGCTGCTGCCCATCGACCGCCTGCGCGCTTTCTTTGCGCGCATGCAGTTGCCGGTGGGTGACGATGCCAAGGGCGGCGATGCCCAGGCGCTGAAGCTGCTGCACGAAGAAATCACCACGCGCCTCAAGTACCTGTGCGATGTGGGCATTGGCTACCTCACGCTCGACCGGCAAAGCCGCACGCTCAGCGGCGGCGAGGTGCAGCGCATCAACCTCACCACGGCCCTGGGCACCAGCCTGGTCAACACGCTGTTTGTGCTGGACGAACCCAGTATCGGCCTGCACCCGCGGGACATGCACCGCATCACCGAGGCCATGCTGCGCTTGCGCGACGCGGGCAACACCCTGGTGGTGGTGGAGCACGACCCCGCCGTGATGCTCGCGGCCGACCGCATGATCGACATGGGCCCTGGCCCCGGCCGCCTGGGCGGTCAGATCGTGTTCGACGGCACCACCGCCGACCTGCGCAAGGCCGACACGCTCACGGGCGCTTACCTGGGCGGGCGCAAGCATGTGGGCTTTGGCTTCAAGCGCATGGTGACGGAATCGACCCCACGCCTCATCCTGGAAGGCGCGCGCGAGCACAACCTGCAGGATGTGACGGTCGAATTCCCGCTGCAGCGCCTGGTCACCGTGACGGGCGTGAGCGGCTCGGGCAAGTCCAGCCTGATTCAGGACGTGCTGGCCCCCGCGCTGTTGCGCCACTTCGGCAAGGCCACGGATGCACCGGGTGCGCACGACCGCATGCTGGGCGCCGACCACCTGTCGGACGTGGTGTTCGTGGACCAGTCGCCCATCGGCAAGACCGCACGTTCCAACCCCGTGAGCTACGTGGGCGCGTGGGACAGCATCCGCGAACTCTTCGCCGTGGCGCCGCTGTCCAAGCAGCGCAGTTACACCGCCGCCAAGTTCAGCTTCAACAGCGGCGACGGGCGTTGCCCCACCTGCGGCGGCTCGGGCTTTGAGCATGTGGAGATGCAGTTTCTGAGCGACGTGTACCTGCGCTGCCCTGACTGCGACGGCAAGCGCTACCGGCCCGAGATTCTGGAGATCACCATTGAGCGCGGCGGCAAATCGCTGAATGTGGCGGATGTACTGGCGCTGACCGTGGCCGAAGCTGCGGCCGTCTTTGCGAACGACCGCGACGTGATCCGCGCGCTGCAGCCCATTGTGGACGTGGGGCTCGAATACGTGGCGCTGGGCCAGCCCGTGCCCACCCTGTCGGGCGGTGAGGCGCAGCGCCTCAAGCTCGCAGGCTTTCTGGCCGAGGCTGCACGCGTACAAAGCAAATCGCGCCAGACGGTGGCACGCAAGGGCACCCTGTTCCTGTTCGACGAACCCACCACCGGCCTGCACTTTGACGACATCGCCAAGCTGATGCGCGCACTGCGCAAGCTCATCGACGCGGGGCACTCGCTCATCGTCATCGAGCACAACCTGGACGTGATCCGCGCGAGCGACTGGCTGATCGACCTCGGGCCGGAAGGCGGCTATGCAGGTGGTCTCATCGTGGCCGAGGGCACGCCCGAAGATGTGCGGGCCCACGCCACATCCCACACCGGGCAGGCGCTGCGCGACTACGAACTGGCCCTGGGCGTGGGCGGCCACTCGGTGCACGAAAAGGCTGCGGCGCTACGAAAATCAGAGCGCCTTGCGCATATGGATCTAGCGCCTGCGGCCAAAAACGCCATAGAAATCGTCAATGCGAAGGAACACAACCTCAAGAACCTGAGCGTGGACATCCCGCGTGGCAAGTTCAATGTGGTGACGGGCGTGAGCGGCTCGGGCAAGTCCACGCTGGCGTTCGACATCCTGTTCAACGAAGGCCAGCGCCGCTACCTCGAATCCCTCAATGCCTATGCGCGCAGCATCGTGCAGCCTGCAGGCCGGCCCGAGGTGGATGCGGTGTACGGCATTCCGCCTACCGTCGCCATCGAGCAGCGCCTGTCGCGCGGCGGGCGCAAGTCCACCGTGGGCACCACCACCGAGGTGTGGCACTTCCTGCGTCTGCTGTACGTCAAGCTCGGCACGCAGCACTGCGTGAAGGACGGCGCCGCCGTGCAGCCGCAGACGCCCGAGAGCATCGCCGCGCAGCTGCTCACGCAGTTCCGCGGCCAGCACATCGGCCTGCTCGCGCCGCTGGTGATGAACCGCAAAGGCGTGTACACCGAACTGGCCGACTGGGCTCGCCCGCGCGGCTACACCCACCTGCGCGTGGACGGCAACTTCTTGCCCACCACGAACTTCCCGCGCATCGACCGCTTCAAGGAACACACCATCGAGCTGCCCGTGGCCAGCCTCGATGTGTCGCCCGAGAACGAAGCGGCTTTGCGCACCGCGCTGGCCGATGCGCTCACGCACGGCAAGGGCGTGGTGCATGTGCTCAGTGGCATCACCGGCCTGCGCGAAGCCATGGAGGGCGGCCAGCCCACGGCCGGTATTGGCACGCTGCAGGCGTTCTCCACCAAGCGCGCCTGCCCCGTGTGTGCCACCAGTTATGCCGAGCTGGACCCGCGCCTGTTCAGCTACAACAGCAAGCACGGCTGGTGCCCCGACTGCGTCGGCACCGGCGTCAAGCTCACCAAGGACCAGCGCAAGGTGTTTGACGACTCGGTGCAGGACGACAAGGAAAAAGGCCGCGAGCAGACCTTTGCCGAGCCCGAGGTGGAAGACCTGGCCGACACGGCCTGCCCGAGCTGCAGCGGCACACGCCTGAACGCCACCGCGCGTGCTGTGCAGTTTGCCGGTGTGGGCATTACCGACATTGCCGCGCTGTCCGTGACCGATGTGCGCCGCTGGGTCGAGACCCTGCGCATTGAAGGTGGCATGACGGCGCGCGAGGCCGACATTGCCCGTGACCTGGTGCCCGAGATCCAGAGCCGCCTCGAATTTCTGGAAGAAGTGGGCCTGGGTTACCTCACGCTGGACCGGGGTGCGCCCACGCTCAGCGGTGGCGAGGCCCAGCGCATCCGCCTGGCCGCGCAGCTGGGCAGCAACCTGCAGGGCGTGTGCTACGTGCTCGACGAGCCCACCATCGGCCTGCATGCGCGCGACAACCAGATTTTGCTCAACGCCCTGCACAAGCTGGGCGACAAGGGCAACACGCTGGTGGTGGTGGAGCACGACGAAGACACCATCCGCCGCGCCGACCACATCATCGACATCGGCCCCAGCGCGGGCAAACGCGGCGGGCGCCTGGTGGCGCAGGGCAGCGTGGCCGACATCACGGGCGCCGAAGATTCCCAAACCGGCCGCTACCTGCTGCATGCCATGAAGCACCCGCTGCAACTGCGCCGCAGCATGGCGCCCGGCGAGGTCAGCGCCGAGGCCACGGCGGCCTTTGCCCAGGCCGAGGCGGCCGCGCCCACCGGCCGCCAAAGCGCTGCCGTCAAGAAGCGTGCGGCGCAGGCTGCATCGCTGGCTGCAGACGCGCTGACCGAGGCCAAGGAACGCGCCGCCATGCGCTGGCTCACGGTGCACGGCGCGCAGCTGCACAACCTGCAGAACGTGACGGCCACCGTGCCGCTGCACCGCCTGGTGGCAGTGACGGGCGTGAGCGGTTCGGGCAAGTCCACCCTGGCGCGCGATGTGCTGCTGGCCAACGTGCAGGCCTGGGTGCAGCAGCGCAGTACCAAGGCCGGGCGCGATGCCATGGATGCAGGCAAGGCACCGCCGCTGGTGGGTTGCATAGGCCTGTCGGGCTTTGAGAGCATCGACCGCGTGCTCGAAGTGGACCAGACGCCCATCGGCAAGACGCCGCGTTCATGCCCCGCCACCTACATCGGCTTTTGGGACACCATCCGCAAGCTGTTTGCCGAAACGCTGGAGGCCAAGGCACGCGGCTATGCGGCCGGGCGCTTCAGCTTCAACACCGGCGAAGGCCGCTGCCCCAGCTGCGAAGGCGCGGGCGTGCGCACCATCGAGATGAGCTTCTTGCCCGATGTGAAGGTGCCCTGCGAGACCTGCCACGGTGCGCGCTTCAACCCCGAAACGCTGGCCGTCACCTGGCGCGGCAAGAGCATTGGCGATGTGCTGCAGATGGAGGTGGACGAGGCGGTGGGCTTCTTTGCCAGCATGCCCAGCATTGCGCACCCGCTGCAGCTCTTGCAGGACGTGGGCCTGGGCTACCTCACGCTGGGCCAGCCGTCACCCACGCTGAGTGGTGGCGAGGCCCAGCGCATCAAGCTGGTGACCGAACTCACCAAGGTGCGCGACGAGGTCGGCCGCCGGGGCCAGAAGGCGCCGCATACGCTGTATGTGCTGGACGAGCCCACGGTGGGGCTGCACATGGCCGACGTGGACAAGCTCATCCGCGTGCTGCACCGCCTGGTGGACGGCGGCCACAGCGTGATCGTGATCGAGCACGACCTCGACGTGATCGCTGAGGCCGACTGGATTCTGGACCTGGGGCCCGAGGGCGGTGGCGCAGGCGGCCGCATCGTGGCGGCGGCCACGCCCGAAGACGTGGTGGCGGCGGGGACCCACACCGGCAAGGCCCTCGCGCCCGTGCTGGCCCGCTGAGGCGTGCAGGGCTGACGGCAGGAGGCTGGGCCAGCCTGGTGGTTGGCGCACAGCCCTGTCGGCCTCTGTCCTACGCACTGCGCAGAACATGGCGCACGCGCTGCATGGGATGGGCTTCCTACGATGGATTGCAGGGGATCGGCTCCCCACCTTCCATCCACATTTCAAGGACGCCCATCACCATGAACGCATTCAAATTCCTCAAGACCTGTACCGCTCTGGCGGCCACCTCCGTGTTGCTGGTGGCCTGCGGCGGTGGCAATAACGACGACCCATCTCCCAGCAACGAGCCCGGTGTGCTGACAGTCAGCAACGCCACCATCGACGGCCTGAATGGCGTGTATGGCAATGGCGCTCTCAACCTCACCGATGTCGACAAGAAGAACCCTGTCGGTTCGGTGCCGGAGCTGTGCACCTTCCGGTTTGATGGCGCCAACAAGGTGGGCTCATCGGCCACGGCCTTTGGCGATATCCGTTACCGCCCCGACGCCACCAGCCTGCACCAGGTGTTCCTGACGTTCGATGGCAAGGAATACGGCAGCGGCGAACCCACCGACACTGCCGTGGTCCGCGAAAGCGACCAGGTGCGCTTCAGCGGCAAGACGCTGACGGCGTCGGACGGATCTGGCGCCACGCTGCGCGTCAGCGGCATCGTGCCCATGCGCCCCAACCGTCCTTCGGGCTGTTGAGTCCGCGTTTTGCGCCTCTGAGACTCGGTTCAAGATCTGATTGCTTGTCTCCCTCCCCGGTCCCTTCGGCCGGTTCAGCCCCAGCTGCGATAGCGGCAGGGGCTTTTTTTTGGGGGCGTGCGCGGGGCGGGTGCACACCGCTCTCCCTCGGGTTGCGGCGCAGGGCTGGGCGAACCTGTGCACCTGCGATCCCGGTGCGCGCAGCGGTTTGCTGGCGGCACAATGCATCGGTGTGCTTGCGGCGCTGTGGCCGCGCTGCACGCTACCCATCGTCCATGCCCGTACCACCCCCTCACCCAACCACCGTGGTGTGGCTGCACCCCGAAGCACCTGCCAAGCCGGCCGAGGGAGCGCCCTGCAATGGCTGTGGTCTGTGTTGCCTGGCGGAACCATGTCCGCTGGGTGTACTGGTCTCGCGCCGCCGCCGTGGCGCCTGCGTAGCCCTGCGCTGGAGCGATGTGGACCAGCGCTACTGGTGCGGCATGGTGGCCGATCCGGCCGGGGTGACGGGGCTCACCCACCCCTGGGCAGTGCGCGCCATGTCGGCGCTGGCGCGGCGCTGGATCGCATCGGGCGTGGGTTGTGATGCGCGGCTGGACGTGCAGGGTCCGCCACCAGACAACCAGCTGAAGTAGCCCGCTATAAATTCAATAGCTATTCGGGAATGTTCGACTAGCGCAAGCAGTGAATTGGACTGAAATTTCAGCCCCCCGCACTGCGCCGAGCCAGGTGCACGCCCGCCAGCATGCAGCGCACCGATCCACCCGCCAGTTCGATGGTTGGCACGTCCAACGGCAGCAAGCGGGCGCTTTGCTCGATGGTGGCACGCTGCGCCGGTGTGAGGCTGGCAGCGGCGCGCGCCGACAGCGCCAGCACCCGGCCCTGGGCGCCCGAGAGCTCCAGCGCGTTGCCGGCAAATTCCCTGATCTGGTGGGGGCTCAGGGCGATGACCTCGCGGCCCGTCTCGCGCAGGCGCTCGCACACGGCTGCACGGCGCGCAGGATCGGTGATCATGTGAAAGCCACCCAGCGCAAACGCGGTGCCAATGCAGAGCATCACGTTGGTGTGGTAGCAGGGCTGGCCCTCCTCGTCTGCAGTGGCAAAGACCACGGGCTCGTAGTTGAAGTGTGTGCAAAAGCGCTCCAGAGCCACGGGGTCGGCGCGGTTCGATTGCGCGGTGTAGGCAATGCGGCCGATGTGGTCCAGGACCATCGCACCGGTGCCCTCCAGAAATATGCCGTCGGCCTCCAGTCCCGAGTAGTCGATCACGTCCTGCACGCGGTACTCGGCCTTGAGCAACTCGATGACATCGCTGCGCCGCTCGCGTCGCCGGCTCCTGGCGTACATGGGGTAGATCGCCACATGGCCGCCCGCGTGGGTGGAGAACCAGTTGTTGGGGAACACTGCGTCGGGCGTGTCGTGCTCGCCAGGGTCGTCGAACAGGTGCACGCGCACCCCCGCGCCCTCCAGGCGCTCTGCCGCAGCAGTGACCTCGGCAAACGCGCGGCGCGAGGTGTCTGGGGCCGCCAGCTGCGCGGTGCGCACCTGAAAGGCGTTGTCGGCGGCGGTTTCGGGGTTGGGGTGAAAGCGATGCGGGCGCACCATCACAACGGCGCTGGGGGCTTGGACTGAGGCGTGCATGGCGGGGCGGGGTGTGAAAGAAGAGCGAAGAAGCCCCAGAATTTTCTTGGCAGCCCCCGCTATCCCCTAGCCTCAGAATTGATCAAAATGGCTGATAAATTGCCGTTCTGCCAGTTTTGAAGCCCACTATGACCAAGCTCGACGACACCGACCGCGAAATCATCAGCATCTTGCGTGCCGACGCGCGCACCCCTGTGGCCACGTTGGCGCAAAAGCTGCGCGTGTCGCGCGGCACCGTGCAGAACCGCCTGCACAAGATGGAGGAGAGCGGCGTCATCACCGGCTACACCGTGCGCCTGCGCCCTGATTCCGAGCCGCAGCGCATCCGTGCGTGGATGAGCATTGCGGTCGAAGGCAATGCCGCCCCCGCCGTCATCCGGGCGCTGCGCGGCGAGCCCACGGTGGGCACGTTGCACACCACCAACGGCCGCTGGGACATCGTGGCCGAGGTGCGTGCCGAGAGCCTGGAAGCATTTGACGCAGCCCTGGGCCGCATTCGCCTCACGCCCGGCATTGGCAACACCGAAACCAGCATCTTGTTGTCCACCTACAAGGCGTGATGCGGCCCTGGCGGTGCACCAGCGCAAGGGCTGCGCGCTGGCGCCTGGGCGACAGCGGCTAGGGGGTTTCCGCATGCCCTTGCAGCGCGGCCTGCAGTCCAATGGCGAAGTCTTTGTTTTTGCATTTTCAGGAGCCTCGCCATGCAACGTCGCCAGATCATCCAATGGGGAGCCGCCAGCCTCGCTGTCCCCGCATTCCTGGCGCAGGCCCAGAGCTTTCCCAGCAAGCCCATCAAGCTCGTGATCGCCTTTCCGGCCGGTGGCCCCACCGACATCACCATGCGGTCGCTGGCCGACAACGCCAGCAAGATCCTGGGCCAGCCCGTGATCGTGGAGAACAAGCCCGGTGCCGGCGGCACCTTGCCCGCGCAGCAGCTGCAAACTTCTCCGGCCGATGGCTACACGGTGGCGCAGATTCCGCTGGGCGTGTTCCGCCTGCCCTACACCACCAAGATCAACTGGGACCCGGTCAAGGACATCAGCTACGTGCTCAACGTCACCGGCTACGCGTTTGGCCTGGTGGTGCCTGCCGACTCCCCGCTCAAGACCTGGACGCACTTCGTGGCCTGGGCCAAGGCCAACCCCGGCAAGCTGAGCTACGGCTCCACCGGCACCATGACCAGCCCGCACCTGACGATGGAACTCATCGCCCAGCAGCTGGGCCTGGAGCTGCTGCACGTGCCCTACAAGGGCAGTGCCGACCTGATGCAGTCCATCCTGGGCGGGCAGATCATGGCGGCGGCCGACTCCACGGGCTTTGCGCCGCAGGTCGAGGCCGGCAAGCTGCGCGTGCTCAACACCTGGGGCGCCGAGCGCCTGGCCAAGTTCCCCGACGCACCCACGCTCAAGGAGCTGGGCCTGAACCTGGTGCAGAACTCGCCCTTTGGCATCGGCGCCCCCAAGGGCACGCCCGATGCGGTGGTCAAGCGCCTGCATGATGCCTTCAAGCAGGCCATGGAGCAGGAGAGCTACAAGACCGCGCTGGCGCGCTACGACATGGTGCCGATGTACATGAGCACGTCGGCCTACAAGAAGTTTGCGCAGGACACGTTCACGCGCGAGAAGGCGCTGGTGGAGAAACTGGGCTTGGCCAAACCCACCTGAGGCCACTCCCTTCGGAGGGGGCAATGCGTTCCGTGTGATGATCCGCAGCATTGAACGGAACTCACACACGATATGGCATCCCCCTCCGACAGCATCAGCATGGCCCTGTTTTGCGACTTTGAAAACGTCGCCCTGGGCGTGCGCGATGCGCAGTACGAAAAGTTCGACATCAAGCCCATCCTGGAGCGCCTGCTGCTCAAGGGCTCCATCGTGGTCAAGAAGGCCTATTGCGACTGGGAGCGCTACAAGGGCTTCAAGGCCACCATGCACGAGGCGAATTTCGAGCTGATCGAGATCCCCCATGTGCGCCAGTCGGGCAAAAACTCGGCCGACATCCGCCTGGTGGTGGATGCGCTGGACCTCTGCTACACCAAGTCGCACGTCAACACCTTCGTCATCATCAGCGGCGACTCGGACTTCTCGCCGCTGGTGTCTAAGCTGCGCGAGAACAACAAGCAGGTGATCGGCGTGGGCGTGAAGCAGTCCACGTCCGATCTGCTGATTGCCAACTGCGACGAATTCATCTTCTACGACGACCTGGTGCGCGAAAACCAGCGCGCCCAGGCCCGCCGCCAGAGCCCGGGCAGCAATCCGGCACCCGCGCCCCGTCGCAGCCCCGAGGAGGAGCGCAACCGCAAGGAAAGCCAGGACGCACGCCGCACCCAGGGCGTGGAGCTGGCGGCCGAAACGTTTGAAGCCCTGCTGTCCGAGCGCGGCGACACCGGCAAGATCTGGGCCTCGGTGCTCAAGGAGGCCATCAAGCGTCGCAAGCCCGATTTCAGCGAAGGCCGGTATGGCTTCCGCACCTTTGGCAACCTGCTCGAAGAAGCGCAGGCGCGCGGCCTGCTGGAGTTTGGGCGCGATGAAAAATCGGGAGCCTATGTGTTCCGCAGCCACGGTGGGCCGACGGCCGCCGCCGCGTCCGCGCGGCCTGAAGGCGCCGGTGAGCGAGCCAGCCAGGGCGGCGCCACGCGGCACGACTTTCATGCGGTGGCGACGGCACCCGATTTGCGTTCTGACAGTGGCGAAGGGCAGGGCGCGCCGGGCCGCAGCCGGGGGCGTCGCGGTGAGGGCGCAGACCGCCCAGACACACGCTCCACGCAGCGCAGCGAGCCGCGCCATGACTCGAACCAGGAGCCATTGGCGTCCGAGCAGGCGGATGTGCCGGCAGAGCGCCCGACCAGCCGCTATTTCAGCCAGCCAGTGGCCCACGAGGCCGAGCCATTGGAGCGGGTGATCGACAGCAGCCCTGAGCAGGATGCGCGCGCCGAAGCGTTGGATGGCTCCGAGGCCCCGGCAGAGCAGATACCTGCTGAGAACGATGGTGCCGAGCCTGCAGCCCCTCGCCGCAGCCGCGCCCGCAGTGGAGGAGGTGCCAAGCCAGTTGCCAGCGCCCCCAAGGCTGCTGCCACGCCCCGAGCGCGTGGCGCGCGTGCCCTGGCGGATGCGGGCGGTGCTACAGGTGCCGAGGCATCGGCTTCTGCGGCCGAGGCACCAGCCGCTGAGGCACAAGACGCGGCTCCCACCAAGGCGGCCGCTCCCCGTCCACGCAGCCGGGCCCGCAAGCCGGCCGCTAAACCCGCCGAGTAAGTGTTACTGGCCCGCTGCGGTCGCTGAGCGCCGCAACGCCAGCCGCTCTTGCACTTCTTCGTAGCGGGGCGGCGTGCAGCCCGCCCGCTCCACACAGTGGCTGGCGCTGGCCAGCGCATGGTGCAGCACGGCGCGCAGTCGGGCCTCCGAAACGGGCGCCGTCAGGTCACCCGGGCGCAAGGTCAGGGCTTCTTCGCCCCGCTCAGGCCCTGCCAGCCAGGCGGTGATCAAACCCGCCAGAAAACAGTCGCCTGCGCCCACGGTGTCCACCACCGTGATCGGCGCTTCTTCGCGCGCATGCACGGCCAGGCCGTCGCGCTGCAGCAGCCAGGCACCTTCCGGCCCCAGCGTGAGCGCGAGCCATTGGGCCTGTGTTTGCTGCTGCAGATAGCGGGCGCGCTCCAATGCGTTGGCGCCCGGAACAGCCAGCGCTTCCAGGTCATCGTCGCTCACCTTGATGAGGTGGGCGTGCTGCAGCGCGGCCATCACATTGGCGCGGTAGGCACCGGCATCGTCCACGGCCGACAGGCGCAGGTTGGCATCCACCACCACCATGCTGCCCGCTGCGCGCTGCGCCGCCAGCCAGGGTTGGTAGATGGCGGCATCTTGTGCCACCAGCGCCAGGCAGCCCGTGGCCACCACCTGCAGCTCAGGCAATGCGGCGCAAGCAGCCGTCAGCGCGGCGGCCGTCACCTGGCGGTCGGCCACGCCGTCGCGGTAGAAGCTGTAGCTGGCCTTGCCCTCGGCATCCAGTGCGGCCAGTGCCAGCGCGCTGGGCGCACGCACCGGCGTGGGCGCTGCCAGGGCCACGCCAGCATCGTGCAGGCCGCGCGCCAGTTGTCGCCCCAGCATGTCGCCCGACAGCGGGTTGAGGTACAGCGTGCCCACGCCCTGCAGGCCCAGCGCACGCGTGAGGTTGTAGACCGCGCCGCCCGCGCAGGGCTTGAGGCGGCCATCGGGCTCTTCGATCAGGTCAAACAAGGCCTCGCCCGCCGTGGCCACCCGCAGCGGCGGTGCGGTGTGGGCGGGGCTGGAGTCGGCGGACTGGATAGGGAAAACCATAAGTAAATCCACTTGATTTATTAACTCGTCGGCCACTATAGTTCGATCCCATCCACCCGACAAGAGTGGTTCACCTGCCAGCCGCGCAGCACGGGGCCGACAGGAATCTGCCATCCCAACACCCGGAGACAACACCATGCAACGCACCCCCGCCTTCGCGCTTTCTGCCCTTGCCCTCACCGGCGCCCTGGCCTGTGGCCTGGCCCAGGCGCAGACATCCGAGCCCGTCATCGGCCTCATCACCAAGACCGAGACCAACCCCTTCTTCGTGAAGATGAAAGAGGGCGCCACGGCCGAGGCCAAGAAGCTGGGTGCCAAGCTGGTGTCGGCCGCCGGCAAGACCGATGGCGACAACGCGGGCCAGGTCACGGCCATGGAGAACCTGATCGCCGCCGGTGCCAAGACCATCCTCATCACCCCCAGCGACGCCAAGGCCATCGTGCCCGCGATCAAGAAGGCGCAGGCGCGCGGCGTGATGGTGATTGCGCTCGACAGTCCCACCGAGCCCATGGATGCGACGGACGCGCTGTTTGCCACCGACAACTACAAGGCCGGCGAGCTGATCGGCCAGTACGCCAAGGCCGCCGCTGCGGGCAAGAAGCCCGTGATTGCCACGCTGGACCTGTTCCCCGGCCACCCGGTGGGCGCGCAGCGGCACAACGGTTTCCTGAAGGGCTTTGGTCTGCAGGCCAACGATGCCAAGAGCAACGAGCTGTCGCGCCCCGCCGAAGTGGTCTGCATGGCCGACAGTTTTGGCGACCGCGCCAAGGGCCAGACCGGCATGGAAAACTGCCTGCAGAAGAACCCCGACATCAACATCGTCTACACCATCAACGAGCCCGCCGCAGCCGGTGCCTACAACGCGCTCAAGGCCGCAGGCAAGGAGAAGAACGTCCTCGTCGTCTCGGTGGACGGCGGCTGTGCAGGCATTGCCGACGTGGGCAAGGGTGTGATCGCCGCCACCAGCCAGCAGTACCCGCTGCGCATGGCCGCCATGGGCGTGGCGGCAGGCGTGGAATACGCCAAGACCGGCAAGAAGGTCAGCGGCTACACCGACACCGGCGTGACGCTGATCGCTGCCAAGCCCATGGCGGGCGTGGACAGCAAGGATGTGAAGACCGGCACCGACCTGTGCTGGGGCGCCAAGTAAGAGCCGTTCTCAAAACTCTTCTGGCGTCGTTGCTGCGTCTTGTCGTACTACCGTACTGCCTGCGACGCAGCGCCTAGCCAGAACCGCTTCGCTGAGTTTTGCGATCGGCTCCCAACCGTCAACTGCTTTCTGAGCGCCCCCTTTGTCCACCCGCACGGAGCCGCCATGTCCTCGACCGCTTCCAAACTACCGCCCCTGGCCACGCTGGGGCCGTTCATCGCGCTGATCCTGGCGTGCGCCTTTTTTGCCACGCAGAGCGAGCGTTTCCTGTCGGCGCAGAACTTCGCGCTCATCCTGCAGCAGGTCATGGTGGTGGCGGTGATCGCCATTGGCCAGACGCTGGTCATCCTCACCGCGGGCATCGATTTGTCGTGTGGCATGGTGATGGCGCTGGGCGGCATCGTGATGACCAAGATGGCGGCGGACTATGGCCTTTCGGCACCTGTTGCGATTGCCTGCGGCATGGCCGTGACCATGCTGTTCGGCCTAATCAACGGCCTCCTGGTCACCAAGATCAAGCTGCCGCCCTTCATCGTGACGCTGGGCACGCTCAACATCGCGTTTGCCGCCACGCAGTTGTACTCGGGCGCGCAGACCATCACCGACATCCCCGCTGGCATGACCGCGCTGGGCAACACCTTCCAGCTGGGGCAGACCGCCATCGTCTGGGGCGCGGTGCTCATGCTGGTGCTGTACCTCGTCACCTGGTTTGCGCTGCGCGAGACCGCGCCGGGCCGCCATGTCTACGCCGTGGGCAACAGCCCCGAGGCCACGCGCCTCACCGGCATTGCCACCGACAAGGTGCTGCTGGGCGTGTATGTGCTGGCCGGCCTGTTCTACGGCATCGCGTCGGTGCTGTCGGTGGCCCGCACCGGCGCGGGCGACCCGAACGCGGGCCAGACCGAGAACCTCGACGCCATCAGCGCCGTGGTGCTGGGCGGCACCAGCCTGTTTGGCGGGCGCGGCATGATTTTGGGCACGCTGGTGGGGGCGCTGATTGTGGGCGTGTTCCGCAACGGGCTCACGCTGATGGGCGTGTCGTCGGTCTACCAAATTCTGGTCACCGGCATCCTCGTGATCCTGGCCGTGGCCACCGACCAACTCTCGCGCAAAGGAGTGCGTTGATCATGAGCACCTCCCCACACACAACGAACGCGCCGCTGGTCATGCAGGCCAAGGGCCTGGTCAAGCGCTACGGGCAGGTCACCGCGTTGGATGGCGCCGACTTTGAACTGCGCGCCGGTGAAATCCTGGCCGTGATCGGCGACAACGGCGCGGGCAAGTCGAGTCTCATCAAGGCGCTGTCGGGCGCCACCGTGCCCGACGAAGGCGAGATCCTGCTCGACGGCCAGCGCATCCAGTTCAAAAGCCCCATCGACGCGCGCCGCGCGGGCATAGAAACCGTGTACCAGGACCTGGCCGTGGCCCCGGCCATGACGATTGCCGAAAACCTGTTCCTCGGCCGTGAACTGCGCCGCCCCGGACTGCTGGGCAGCGCGCTGCGCATGCTCGACAAGAAGAAGATGCTGGAAGAAAGCGTGGCCCGCATGGCCGAGCTGAAGGTCGGCATCCGCTCCATGACGCAGGCGGTGGAGACACTCTCGGGCGGCCAGCGCCAGTGCGTGGCCGTGGCGCGCGCGGCAGCGTTTGCGCGCCATGTCGTCATCATGGACGAGCCCACTGCCGCCCTCGGCGTGAAGGAGGGCAACATGGTGCTGGAGCTGATCCGCCGCGTGCGTGACAAGGGCCTGCCTGTGATTCTCATCAGCCACAACATGCCCCATGTGTTCGAGATTGCCGACCGCATCCACATCGCCCGCCTGGGCAAGCGCGCTGCCGTCGTCAACCCCAAGAAGATCAGCATGAGCGACACCGTAGCCGTGATGACCGGTGCCATGGCGGCCTCCGACCTGCCCGCTGAATGCCTTGCCTGAAACATGCTGAAAAATATCGACCCCCTGCTGACCCCCGACCTGCTCAAGGTGCTGGCCGAGATGGGCCATGACGACGCCATCGTGCTGGCCGATGCCAACTTCACCGCCATGAGCCTGGGCGCGGGCAAGCCCGTGCTGCGCCTGCCCGGCATTGGCATGGCGCGTGCCGTGCAAGCGGTGGCCAGCGTGCTGCCATTGGCGCAGGACGTGCCGCACCCCGTGGCCTACATGCAGGTGGGCGGCACCGAGGTGCCGTACCGATCGGCCCTGCAGCGCGAAACCATGGACGTGCTGGCACGCGAGGGCGTGGCCAGCGAGCAGGCCGAAGGCGTGGAGCGTTTTGCGTTCTACGAGCGCGTCAAAAAGGCCTATGCCATCGTGGTGACGGGCGAGCTGCAGCCCTGGGGCAACTTCCTGCTGCGCAAGGGCGTCATCGGCGACACTCTGACCGCTTGATCGTTTCATCACCATGCTGGACACCGACGCATCCCTACCCGCCGTTGACAACACTGCCGCCAGCCCCGCGCTGCTGCGCCAGCGCGGCTCCAACCATGTGGGGCTGCGCCAGTTCAACGAGCGTGTGGTGCTGCAGGCGCTGCGCACCCATGGCAGTCTGGCCAAGGCCGAGATGGCGCGGGTCACGGGCCTCACGGCGCAGACCATCGGCCTCATCACCGCCCGGCTGGACGAAGACCAGTTGCTGCGCCGCGAAGCGCCCGTGCGCGGCCGCGTGGGCCAGCCTTCGGTGCCCATTGGTCTCAACCCCGACGGCGCCTTTGCCATCGGCATCAAGATCGGCCGCCGCAGCGCCGACTGGCTGCTGGTGGACTTCACCGGCCATGTGCGCGAGCGCATCGTGCTCGACTACGCCTTCCCTGACATCGATGTGCTGTTGCCCGCCATCCGTACGCACCTGAACCAGCTGCTCGACGGCCTGGGCCCGCTGCGCTCGCGCGTGGTGGGCGTGGGTGTGGCCGCGCCGTTCCAGCTGGGCGGCTGGCACCGCATGCTGGGGCTCACCGAGGCGCAGTCCGAAGCCTGGAACAACATCGACCTGGCCGAGCAGGTGCAGCAGATGACCGAGCTGCCCGTGAGCTTTGCCAAAGACACCTCCGCCGCGTGCGTGGCCGAGTTGCTGCAGGGGCGCGGGCGCGACATCCCGAGTTTTCTGTACCTGTTCATGGACACCTTTGTGGGCGGCGGGCTGGTCATCAACTCGCACTTGCACCGGGGTCTTCACGGCAACGCGGGCGCCGTGGCCTCGCTGCCGCTGTCACCCGCCCAGCCGGGCCAGGCACCCGCACAGCTCATCAGCCAGGCATCTTTGTGGGAGCTGGAGCAGCGCTTTCGCGAACACGGCCTCGACCCCATGGCCGCCTACGACAAGCGCGTGCTGCAGGCCCCGTGGCTGGAACACAGCCGGGGCTGGATCGCGCGCGCTGCGGCGGGCTTGGCGCACTGCATCGTCTCGGCCACGGCGTTTTTGGACCTGGATGCCGTGGTGGTCGATGGCGCCGCAGCCCCCGAGCTGCTGCAGGCCCTGTGTGAAGGCGCCCGCCACGCGCTGGCCGACTACAACTGGGAAGGCCTGCACCAGCCCCCCCGCCTGGAGCTGGGCACCATGGGCTCGGACGCCCGCGCGCTGGGCGGAGCGCTGCTGCCGCTGCATGCGTGTTTTGCGCCGGATACCGATATCTTCCTCAAGGCTTGATGGTCGTGCTATTGAAATAATAGCTATCACGGCATATTCCACTAGCGCAAGCTGGCGTTTTCAGTCAAAACTGCTTCCTGGAGGTCTTGCGTGCACTGTGCCGTCTCGGGGGGCGCCAGCCCCGCCGCGTCGATCATCCAGGGGCTGTAGCGACCGCCCTCTGCTGCCTGCTGCGCTTGCTTCGCTGACAGTCAGCGCCCCGCCAGGATCGCCCGCGCCACTTCGGCAAACCCCGCGCCCCGTTCGCCCTGCGTCACATAGCGTGGCAGGTGCTTGAGCTGCGGCACAAACCGCGCGATGTTGGCCACGCCCACGCTGTGGGTGAAGTGCTGGAACATCGCCTGGTCATTGCCCGAGTCGCCCACAAACACCCAGCGGTCCAGCTCCTGCGCAAGGTCGCGGCCCAGCAGCTCGCGCACGATCCAGTTGGCACCCTGCCATTTGTTGAAATCCCCAAAGCAGCCATGGATGTGGATGCTGCTCACCGTGGTCTGCATGCCTTCGCGCTGCAGTAAGTCCAGCACCTGCTGCACGGTCTCGGGCGGGTGCCGGTCGAACTCGGCGTAGTCAAATGCCAGGTCCGTCTCACGCCCGGCGCTGTCGCGGCTGAGGGCGACGCCTGGCACTTCCGCAGCCACCTGGGCGGCGATCTCACGCATGCGCGCCTGGTTGGCATTGCGCGTGGCGGCGTCTTGCTGGTAGCGCTTGACCAGCGTTGGTTGAGCGCCAGAGCTGCGGGTAAATGCCACGGCACCGTTCTCTGCCACCATGGCATCGA
The DNA here is from genome assembly GCF_002754175.1 of Acidovorax sp. 59. NCBI lineage: Bacteria > Pseudomonadati > Pseudomonadota > Betaproteobacteria > Burkholderiales > Comamonadaceae > Acidovorax > Acidovorax sp. 59. The sequence goes on from NZ_PEET01000001.1 coordinate 271,176, forward strand.
CAGGCCAGATCGAACCGGCAGGCCCCGCCATGAAAGGCTCGCACCAGCCGATCGGCCGCCCGGTGATGGGAATGACCACCAGGCCCGCCGCCTTCAGGTCAGCCAGCGCCTGCAGTGCGTCGGGCGTGATGGCGCCCTCGGTGGTCAGGGTGTCGTCGATGTCAGTGAAAACACCTTGGAGCGATGCCCGCGCCAAGGCGGTCCATTGCGTGAGCGGCTGCATGAAAGAGAGCGGAGGTGGGGACGCGAGGGCGGGGAGATCCAATGCAATTGGTATGGGACCAGTGTCATTGCCTAGCGTATTCGACAATGGCTTGGTACAAACGGTCGGAACCATCCTTTGGGTTGTCGGGCCTCAGCTCCATGCGGTTGACTCCATGTTCGGCGCCCCCCTTGAAGCGATCAGGTATCACGGAGAAGTAATAGGGGCTGATGAAGCGTGCACCTGCGTCGTAGTGGGACTGCATGGCGGCCAAGTGAACTCCGTTGCGTTTCCATTGCTGCGGGTTGAACTCCGGCACACCGTAGTCGGTGATCTTGTTACGTGCCATGAAATCCCGCAGCCAGGCACTGTTTGTGGCGCCTCCGTACATGTTCAAGCCCTGTTTCCACGGCGCGCTACCTTTGAGTGTCTGCCCGGCGGCAAACAGCTGCGGGTTCCACGAAGCGTTGACATTGGGCACGATCTGGTGGGAATAGAGCTTGTCTGCGGGCAGTCCGGCTTTGCGCGCCCATTGGTGGAAATTCCTAAGGAATTCGTACACCTGCGATTCGCGGTAGTAGTTCCAATCACGCGCCAGCGGGTTGTAGTAGACATCCTGTAGGGGCCTGGGCATGTCGAGCCACGAACGCAGGCCAGGAAGGGCCTTCGCATTCTTGAGCGATGGAACCTCGGCCCTCGGGGCTGATACCACCTGCCTCTGGTCGCGAGGGGCCACCACAAATTCAACCTCGGCGAGTTGGTAACGGCTGGCGCCGGACGTGGCGACTACCTGGGCTAAGTGTCTGCCAGGACGCAGTCCGCTGTAGTCGAGGTCATGGCGAAACCCAGTATTTGGGCTGGTTACGGAGGCTTCAGCGCGGTATACATCCAGCCGGTTCAGTCCGTAGGCAACGGGGCCCACATGTCGCCCGTCGACATATAGGTCCAGCTTTTGTATGGCATTGCTGGGATCCCAAAGCCAACCGGCGATGGGCAGTGTGCCGTCTGCAAATGCGTCGTAATGCTCGCCGTAGGAGGTGAGCTTTTCCTTGCGGATATTCTTTGACGGCGCCGGGATGACATCAAAGGATGCGTATGACAGCCCCATCTGGGTGTTGAACTGCTCGATGGTTTGGTATCTAGCGCGCAGCCATTGGCGAAAGCCCGCCACCGAAGCAGGACTGTAATCCGTAACCTGGATTTCCTGGTATGCGCCCATTCCATTCTCGAAATCGGGGAACATGTGGTGCAGTTCGCCCGCCAAGGTGTAGGCCACGATGCGACTCTGCACTGCCTGAGGCAGTTTTCTGATGCGCTGCGCCACGTAGTTCAGTGCATCACGCCGGTATTTATTGACGGGGATGGTCGCATCCGTCGACAAGGTGTAGGGCATGATCCGGTAACCGAAATAGTCCAGCTCCAGCGGTTTGCCATCGCGCAACTGCATGAGGTTGCGCGGATCGCGCCGCAGCTCCTCGGTGATGGGTCCGATGGAGTCGAAGTGGTCGGCCGAGAAGTAAATGACTACTGGTCGTTGCACTTTGCTGATGACACTCAGAAATTCATCCACGCGTGCTGGATCAATGGCCCATCCCTTAGGGGTGGAACGGTACAGTCCCAGCAATTGGAGTGTGGCGGTGTAACCCACCTGCACCGCACCTTGAGGCCCGCCAGGCTCTAGCTTGTCCAGCAGCCGGGACACGGCGGGAGCACCGTCGAGCTTGTGTTGCCGGCAATAGGCGTAGGCCTCGTCGGCGGAGCGCACCTGAGGCTGTGCGACGGCTTCGTCGCAGAGGAAAATGCCCTCGACGGTTGGTGCAATGACGAAGGGCGGACGCGAGCCTTGCGCGCTCGCGTTGAGGACCATGGCGGCCAACAGCGCCAGACTGGTGTATTTCACGTTCTTGACCAGGAAAGGATGCATGAATTCCGCGTGGAGCAGGGATGATGGGATTGGTTTGTAGCAATCGTCGTCGCACCATCAGCGCCGGTACTACAGTGCGTCAACGGAGGTAGTGGGGAAGTCTTGCAGCGACGAGCTCAACGGCTCGGTTGGCAAGTTGCTCACGTCGTAGTGCAAAAAAGCAATCAGGCACTGTATGCCGACGAAGACGGGTAGTGCGGCAAGCATAACGGTGCCGCTGGTTGCCGGGTGGCTAGTACTGGCGCTTGCAATCCAATGCCATGTGCCGAAGGCAGAACCGCCCAACACAAGCAGCGTTCCAAAGATGCTGTAAAGCGAGCCGACGTTGAAGTCCCGCACTAGGTAGTTATAGACATATCGTCGCCATAGCCGTGACGAGTGTTTGTGCAAGAACTCGGGGAGAACCTTTCCAATTTGAAGATGGGACTGCTCGTCGGCGTACACCGCGTCCATTGGCACATCCTTGACCACAGCACGTACCGTGTTCAGGCGAAACAGCATGTCGGTTTCGAAAAAGTAGCGCTGCTCCAGCTTGTCCAGCGGCAGTTCCGACAACACACAGGTGCGCGCTGCGGTGTATCCGTTGGTTGGGTCCATGATATTCCAGTACCCGCAACTGAGCTTGGTCAGAAAGGAGAGCACCGCATTGCCGAACAGCCGCACCGGCGGCATGCCTTGTACCGATTCGGGCCGGAAGAATCGATTACCTTTGGTGTAGTCGGCCTCTCCTCGCAGCAGCGGGCCCACGAAATGCGGCAGAAGCGAAGGGTTCATCTGGCCATCGCCGTCGATCTTCACCACGATGTCCATGCCATCGGCAATGGCTGCCTTGTAGGCGGTGACGATGGCACCACCTACGCCACGGTTTTGCGTGTTGTAGAGCACACGTACCCGTGGATCGGGGTTGTGCTCTTCGATGAAGTGGCCGCTGCCATCGGGGCAGGCGTCGTCCACCGCGTAGATGGCTTCCACCTCCTGGCCGATGGCGTTGATCACACCCAGTACGTGCTGGGTTACCTTGTAGCAGGGGATGGCGACGGCGATGCGCATAGGTGAAGCTCTCAACTGGATGCTGCCAGCGCCACGCCGGCCATGATGAGTGCGCCACCTGCCAAGCTCCGCCAATGCAATGGTTCACCAAGGAAAATCCAGGCCAGAGTGGGAACGATCAAGAATGCCAAGCCCATGTATGGATAGGCTAGATGTAACGGAGCATGGCGCAGAATCCAAATCCAGCCGAGTGTGGTTAAGCCATACAGAGCCAAGGAGGTGACGAGCCAACCGTTGGTGAACAGCGCCATGAGGGAAATCGCTTCAGGCAAGGCCGCAGCTGCTTTCTTGAAAAGTAGTTGACCAATTGAAATGCAGGTCACGCATAGCAGTGTGAGAAGGCTTAAGCCAAGGCTCATGGGTGTTAGTCCTAGAAGTGTTGCACGACCAAGCTGGGCATTCGGGTCAATTTTTCTGCCAAATATCGTCAGCGCGATACGGGTTGATGGGTTCGCCATCAGTGACTAGCGCACGAGCAGCTTCTGGCATGCTTGATCGCAGCAATTGCGCGCCATGCCATTGCACGACAGTACCTTCGGGACACCGAAACAGGAGGTTTAGACTGCCAGAATTCGAGGGTCGCAGAGCTCCGTTGCCCCGGATAGCATATAGATGCGATTTGCCATCCAGCTTCACGCGAAGAATCGGGCGGGGCACATACCAATGGGTTTCTGCTGAAGGTTGATCAAGCGAAACTGTCACATCCATGCATTGACGGCTGGGGTGGGGTACTGCGATTGCCAGCTTGAATCGCCAGATTCCATCCATAAAATTCAGCGGTTGATCCAGGGTGAGAGGAATGGAAAGGGTGGCGGGGGCGGAAAGTTCCCAGGCACCTGGGGATATCAGCCGGGCATTAGACAAGGTTGGTGTACCCAGTGCGTCGGAGCCCAGCACCAATTCTGTAGGACCTGGGCGTCTTGGGTCCATGGACCATGATGCGTTCCGGGCGTTTGATCGGCTCAATGCTCCCGTCAGGGCCATTAACAGGCTCACAAGAACTATTCCACAACAGAACTGGAGTGCACTGTGCAAACCATAATGCGAAGCATTGGCACAGAGCTGCTTGGCCATGATGGCGACGCCGACGCCAGCAAGAGGCATTAGGAGCAAGTCCAAGAGGAATACGTTGTAGCGGACGTTGTACAGCACCGGCAGTAACTGTCCGGCCATACCTATTGCAAGTAGCAGGATGAAGGTGCACAGACCCAAGCGCCGCAGAGTGACGCCATCTTGGATGGGCAAATTTTTTCTCAGAAGAGCCCTTTTTCTGGCGCGCCACTGTCGATAGGCTAGGCATCCAGTGGCGCCACCTATGCTCAGCCATTCGAACAAGCGGAACTGACGCAGTTTGGGACGCATTGCAGTGTCTTCGGGGCTGTAAAGCATCCAGGCCTTGAACTTGAACCAAAAGAACGCGACATTGTCTCTCCAGCGCGTGGACTGGATGATGCTGAGTGCTGCGCGCGACTGGATTTGATCGGCTTCAACGTGTAGCGGGTGGCCTTGGGTAGCTGGGGCGGCCATGCGGGCAGTGATGCCAGCGTCGTACCCAAAGCCTCCGTAGACTGGCTCTACTCCCATCTTGAACGGGCTCACTCCATAGAAGAGCCCTGAACCGGCGCCCGTGCTAATTCCCCAGTAGCCGAAATACGTACCGTTCTTCACCACAGTCAATATGGGTAGCGACAATGCAAGCGCCAAGGCGATCACGGTGCTCTCATTGACAACTCGTTCCAAGCTGGGAATCCGATCGGTGCTGGTACGGCGCACCATGAATAGGCAAAGCAGGGTAACAAGCGCTAGAACAGAAAACAACTGGAGTACGGGGCGCGTGAGGAGCGTCACTGCGAGCCCTGTGGCTGCCACAGTCAGCCAGAAAAGGCGCCGTTGCTCCGCGAGTACATAGTCAACCAACCCTGTCAGAAACAGCAGCAGCCCAAACATGTAGAGGGGCTCTGTCAGTACCTGAGGGATGTAGCTTGCGAGTTCGGGAAACCGAACAAGAAGCGCGGTGGCTACCATGCCTGCACCCACCCCACCAAGGCGAGTCGCCAGTCGCCACATCAAGAGAACAGATAGCAGATAGAGTCCACCGTTAGCAACCTGTATGACGGCAGGATTGGCATTCCAGATGGCTGGCCATATGTAGCTTAGTGGGGCCACGTAGAAGCTTGACGGCTCCCTGGTAAGGAACGACCAGGGGTCCGCTAAAAAAAAGCGAGCGTTTGGGAGATAGGTCCAGTAAGCGTCACCGTTTATTTCTGCATCCGGAGCCGGGAAGAAGCGGATGACCTGCCGCATGGCAATTATCAGCATCCATGCTAGCCATGCAGATGAAAAGACGAGTCGCAATTGCTCCTTCCTGCTTGCAGCCATTTATGTTCAGGCCCCTTGCAGCGCCAGCCCCGCATGCTCACGCAGTGGGTGGAAATGGATCTTTGGAAACCGCTCCTGCGCCAGCCGCACGTCGTAGGGCGAGGTGCAAAGGTACGCCAGTGTGTCGGCCGCATCGTGCGCCAGCCGCAGCGGGTAGGCGTCGGTGAACGCGCGCAGGTCGGCGGCGTTGTCCGCTGTGATCCAGCGCGCGCCCGTGTACTGGCAGCCTTCGAGGCGCACGTCGGCGTCGTACTCGGCCTTCAGGCGGTGCTGTACCACTTCAAACTGCAACTGGCCCACGGCGCCCAGCAGCATGTTGCCGCCTGCGTCGGGTTTGAAGACCTGGATCGCGCCTTCCTCGCCCAGCTGGGCCAGGCCCTGCTGGAGCTGCTTGGTGCGCAGCGGGTTCTTGAGCACGACGGTCATGAACATCTCGGGTGCGAAGAACGGCAGGCCGGTGAACTGCAGGTTGGCGCCGTCGGTGATGGTGTCGCCCAGCTGCACGCCGCCGTGCGTGGTGAAGCCGATGATGTCGCCTGCATAAGCTTCTTCGACGGCCTCGCGGCGCTGGGACATGAAGGTCACGACCGAGGTGGGACGCAGTTCCTTGGCGGTGCGCTGCACCTTGAGCTTCATGCCCGGCGTGTACTTGCCGCTCGCCACGCGCACGAAGGCGATGCGGTCGCGGTGGTTGGCGTCCATGTTGGCTTGCACCTTGAACACCACGCCAGCAAAGCCTTCGTCTTCGGGCTGGATGGTCTTGACCACGGGCTGTTTGTTGACTTCGAGCGTGCTCACGCGCGGGCCGGGTGGCGGTGCCATGTCTACCAGTGCGTCCAGCACCTCCATCACCCCGAAGTTGTTCACGCCGGAGCCAAAGAACACGGGGGTCAGCTTGCCGGCCAGGAAGGCCTCGTGGTCCCAGGCGGGGGATGCGCCCACGGCCAGCTCCATGCTCTCCAGCGCGGCGTCAAACTCGGCGCCGAAGCGCGCGCGCAGTGTGGTTTCATCCGACAGAGGTATGGATTCAAAGTCCTGCGGGCGGCGTTCGCTGCCGGACTCGAACACCGTCATGGTCTTGGTACGCAGGTTGATGATGCCGCCGAAGGCCTTGCCCTGGCCTACGGGCCAGGTCATGGGGCAGCAGGGCATGCCCAGCTCGCGCTCCACTTCGTCCATGATGTCCAGCGGGTCGCGCACTTCGCGGTCCATCTTGTTGACGAAGGTGATGATGGGCGTGTCGCGCTGGCGGCAGACTTCGATCAGGCGGCGGGTTTGTGCTTCCACACCGTTGGCGGCGTCGATCACCATCAGCGCCGAATCGACGGCGGTGAGCACGCGGTAGGTATCTTCCGAGAAGTCCTTGTGGCCGGGTGTGTCGAGCAGGTTGATGACATGCTCGCGGTAGAGCATCTGCATGACCGACGAGGCCACCGAGATGCCGCGCTGCTTTTCAATTTCCATCCAGTCTGACGTGGCGTGGCGGCTGGCCTTGCGGCCCTTCACGGCGCCGGCGATCTGGATCGCGCCCGAGAACAGCAGCAGCTTTTCGGTCAGCGTGGTCTTACCCGCATCGGGGTGGGAAATGATGGCAAAGGTGCGGCGGCGCCGGGTTTCTGGGGCGTAGGACACAGGGGTTCCTGAGTGGGATGGAGCGGGGCAGCGTGCCCTGCACAAGAATCTGGGGGCGGGGCCTGCGGGGAGGCCACGAGGTCTGCGGTCGCGGGATTTTACTGTTCCGTGCAAGGCTCGGGGATGGATTGCCCCGCCGGCGTAGCGCCGGGCGAGCACTTGCTTTTATAATCCGCCGATCCGAGGAGCGTTGCAGCGTCCCCAGCACAGGCGGGGCGTGAGGCTCGGAGTCATCTAGCAACGACGCTCATCCACTTCGCGTGCGGTGAGTCGTATCGACCATCCCCTTCGCGCAGTGGCTTTTCAAACATGCTTTGGAGCACACCATCATGAACGCACGCGTCAACGCCCCGGTCAACACCGACTGCATCATTGCCGACATCGGCCTGGCCGAATGGGGCCGCAAAGAGATCCGCATCGCCGAAACGGAAATGCCCGGCCTCATGGCCATCCGCGAAGAATTCGCCGCCAAGCAGCCGCTCAAGGGCGCGCGCATCACCGGCTCGTTGCACATGACGATCCAGACCGCCGTGCTGATCGAAACCCTGCAGGCGCTGGGTGCACAAGTGCGCTGGGCATCGTGCAACATCTTCTCCACACAAGACCACGCCGCGGCCGCGATTGCTGCCGCTGGCACGCCCGTGTTCGCCATCAAGGGCGAAACCCTGGCGGAATACTGGGACTACACCCACCGCATCTTTGACTTCGGCGCTGCCGGCACTGAGGGCGAAGGCCCCAACATGATCCTGGACGACGGCGGGGATGCCACGCTGCTGATGCACCTGGGCAAGCGCGCCGAAAAGGATGCATCACTGATCGCCAACCCGACCAGCGAAGAAGAAACCTGCCTGTTCAACGCCATCAAGGCCAAGCTGGCCGTGGACCCGACCTGGTACAGCCGCAAGAGCGCCCACATCATCGGCGTGACCGAAGAAACCACCACGGGCGTATTGCGCCTGAACGAAATGGCCGCCAAGGGCAGCCTGATGTTCCGTGCCATCAACGTGAACGATTCGGTGACCAAGAGCAAGTTCGACAACCTGTACGGTTGCCGCGAATCGCTGGTGGACTCCATCAAGCGCGCCACCGATGTGATGATCGCCGGCAAGGTCGCCTGCGTGGCGGGCTACGGTGACGTGGGCAAGGGCTCTGCCCAGGCTCTGCGTGCCCTGAGCGCCCAGGTGTGGGTCACCGAGATCGACCCCATCAATGCCCTGCAAGCCGCAATGGAAGGCTACAAGGTCGTGACGATGGAATACGCTGCCGACAAGTGCGACATCTTCGTGTCGGCCACCGGCAACAAGAACGTGATCCGCTACGAGCACATGGCCGCCATGAAGGACGAAGCCATCGTGTGCAACATCGGTCACTTCGACAACGAGATCGATGTGGCTTCGCTGGAGAAGCTGCAGTGGGACGAGATCAAGCCCCAGGTGGACCATGTCATCTTCCCTGACGGCAAGAAGATCACGCTGCTGGCCAAGGGCCGCTTGGTGAACCTGGGTTGCGCCACTGGCCACCCCAGCTTCGTGATGAGTTCCAGTTTCGCCAACCAGACCATCGCGCAGATCGAGCTGTTCACCAAGCAGGACGAGTACCAGGCTGGCAAGGTCTATGTGCTGCCGAAGCACCTCGACGAGAAAGTGGCGCGCCTGCACCTCAAGAAGGTGGGCGCCATGTTGACCGAACTCACTGACGAGCAGGCCGCCTACATCGGCGTGTCCAAGCAAGGCCCCTACAAGGCCAACACCTACCGCTACTGATCCCTGTGCAGCGCGCCCCGGCGACGGGGCGCGCGCACGGTGGTCTGGCGCCGTTGCGCGGAGCAATGTCTGATTGCTCTCTAATTGATAGCTGCTGGCGCATGATTCACTGGCGCTACCAGCCGATTTGACTCTAAAAGGATGGGCGCGATGCGCGCAGATGTATTTTTGGTGGAGCGTGGCCACGCTGCCACGCGCTCGCAGGCGCAGCGCCTGATTGCCTCGGGCGTGCAGTGGCGCCTGTCACCGCTGGCGCCCTGGCAGAAGGTGGTGAAGAACGGCGACGACATTCCGTCAGTGGCCGAGGTGCAGCTGCTGGACGATGCAGAAGCCAAGTACATATCGCGCGGTGGGCTCAAGCTGGAAGGCGCGCTCAAGGCGCTGGGCCTGTCGGTGGCTGGCCTGCGGTGCCTGGATGTCGGGCAGAGCACAGGCGGCTTTACCGACTGCCTGCTGCAGCAAGGTGCTGCCCAGGTGATTGGGGTGGACGTGGGCCACGCCCAGTTGCACGACCGGCTGCGCAGCGATCTGCGTGTGGTGTGTGTGGAGGGCGTCAATGCCCGCTCGCTCACGCCCGATGCGTTGGTGCAGGCTTGTGAGATGGCCTTGTCCGAAGTCATCTTGCCCGAAGAAGACAACGAAACCCAACCCGAGGCCCCCTACAGCTGGATGCGCAATGGCGGCTTGGTGGACGAGGCGTATGACGACAGCGACGACGCCAAGGACCAGGACATCGAGGCCTTCAAGTCCGAGCGCGCGCAGCGCGCCCAGGGAACGCTGCCGGTGGAGCGCCGCCGCCGGCCCGAGTGCGCCGATGTGGACATCACACCCAGTTTTGCGCTGGTGACGGGTGACCTGTCTTTCATCTCGCTCACCCTGGTGTTGCCTGCGTTGGTGCCGTTGCTGGCGCCCCAGAGCGACCTGGTCATGCTGGTCAAGCCGCAGTTCGAGCTGCAACCCGGGCAGGTGGGCAAGGGCGGTATCGTGCGCGACGAGTCCTTGTATGCGGTGGTGGAGCAGCGCATTCGCGATTGCTGCGCCACGTTGGGCCTGGAGGTGTTGGCGTGGATCGATAGTCCCATCCAGGGCGGCGATGGCAACCGAGAATTTTTTGTACACGCAAGGAGAGCCGCATGAATGCAGCCCACGCGCAAGGCACCGGGTTTCCGGTGAGTTTCGAGTTTTTTCCGCCCAAGACGCCTGAAGGTGCTGACAAACTGCGCGTGGCACGCCAGCAGCTGTATGCCCTGCACCCCGACTTCTGCTCGGTGACCTATGGCGCAGGGGGTTCCACGCAAGAAGGCACCTTCGGCACGGTGCGTGAGATCCTGTCCGAAGGCGTGGGTGCCGCCTCGCACTTTTCGTGCATCGGGGCCACGCGCCAGTCGGTGCGCGAGCAGCTGGCCACACTCAAGGCCATGGGTGTCAAGCGCCTGGTGGCACTGCGCGGCGACCTGCCCAGCGGCTATGGCGCGGGCGGCGAGTTCCAGTACGCCAGCGATCTGGTGGCCTTCATCCGCGCCGAAACGGGCCGCGACTTCCACATCGAAGTGGCAGCCTACCCCGAGGTGCATCCCCAGGCCAGGTCGCCCGAGGCAGACCTGCAGGCCTATGTGACCAAGGTGCAGGCGGGCGCGGACTCCGCGATCACCCAGTACTTCTACAACAGCGACGCGTATTTCCGCTTCGTCGAAGACGCTCACCAGCTGGGTGCCGACGTACCGGTGGTTCCGGGCATCATGCCGATTTCCAGCTCCACGCAGCTGATGCGGTTTTCGGATGCCTGCGGTGCCGAGATTCCGCGCTGGATCCGCCTGCGGCTGCAGGCGTTTGGGGACGACACCGCCAGCATCAAGGCGTTTGGCCTGGATGTGGTGACTGACCTGTGCGACCAGCTGCGCAGTGCCGGCGTGCCCGCGCTGCACTTCTACACCATGAACCAAAGCGCCGCGACGCTGGAGATCTGTCGCCGGCTGGGGATCTGATGGCGGGGGGCACACAGCCTCCCGGGGCCCATCGCGGCGCTGCCCTGCGGGGGCTGCTGCGGCGAGCGGTGGGTCTGTGGCTGCTGTGCAGCGCTTGCACCGCTGTTCAAGCCCAGGGGTTGCAGGCAGAGCCGGATGCGCTGGCCCCTAATCTCTTGTCCGTGCCGGGTGAGGCCATGCTGATCGATCCCCCGGCCAAACCGGAACCCAGCACTCCTGCCGGGTCGCCGCTCAGCCTGGAGGCGGATGAGGTGGGCCTTGCTTCATGGTACGGGGCGCAGTTCCACCGGCGGCGTACTGCCAGCGGGGAGCTGTTTGACATGCGAGCGCTCACGGCCGCGCATCCCACGTTGCCCTTTGGCTCACGCGTGTGTGTACGCAGCCAGGCCACAGGGCGCACGGTGATCGTGCGCATTAACGACCGTGGCCCGCACACCCGTAACCGGGTGATTGACCTGAGCCGGGGCGCCGCCGAGGCGCTGGGCATGGTGGGCCTGGGGCTCAAGCCGGTGGAGCTGTTCGCCCTGCAGGACGACGACAAGGACTGCCCGGCGGCGCCTTGACGCCAGGCTTTGAACAGGTTCTTGTGAGGCCGGTCAGCCGCCCGATTCGAGCGTGTGGGTGGCGTGTTTGTCCTGCGCCAGCAGCTCGGCCATCTGGGGCAAGGCGTCTTTGAGCGCGGCCTTCAGTGTGTAGGGCGGGTTGATCAGGAACATGCCGCTGGCGGGCAGGCCTGGGCGCTTGGTGTCGCCCGTGACCGTTTCTGTGATCTTGCTCGATTTGACGGTGAGCGTGGCGTGCAGCCAGCTTTTGCCCGCCTTGGTGGCCAGCGTTTTCAGGCGGCGGGGCAGGTCGTGGGCTTCGGGGCGCGGAATGATGGGGTACCAGAATGCATAGGTGCCCGTGGCAAAACGCTTGAGCGAGTCGGCCGCCATGTCGAGCACCTTGGCGTAGTCGCTCTTGATTTCATAGCTGGGATCGCACAGTACCAGGGCGCGCCGGGCCGGTGGGGGCAGGAACTTTTTGATGCCCTCAAAGCCGTCCTCGTGCAGCACGGCCACCTGGCGGCCCGCCTCCAGCTGGGCCACGTTGCCGGCCAGCGCGCGCAGGTCGGTGGGGTGCAGCTCAAACAGCTTGAGCTTGTCGTGGTCGCGCAGCAGGCGCTGGGTGATGAAGGGCGATCCGGGGTACACGCGCAGCGCCTTGCCCTGGTTGAAGGCGCCCACCATGTCCACATAGGCCTGCAGGGCGGGGGTGAGGGCGGGGGTGGTTGGCGCAAACAGCCGGGCCACGCCATCGGCGGCTTCGCCACTGGTGCTGGCATAGTCCCCGTCCAGCCGGTACAGGCCCGCGCCCGCATGGGTGTCCAGCACGGTCAGCGCCGCGTCTTTTTCGGTGAGATGTTGCAAGGCGGCAATCAGGACGGTGTGCTTGAGCACATCGGCATGGTTGCCTGCGTGGAAGGCGTGGCGATAACTGAACATGGCCCAATGGTAACGAGTGTGTTGCGCCAAGGGGACTCCCATGTCCGGGCGCGGCACAATCGGGGGGGGCCGTGTGGTGGCGGGGGACGTGATGTTTTTGGCAGACAGGCCGCACTTTGTTAGCCATTTGTTGCCAAATCCGGCTCGGCCATGCTTCATGATCGCGCCTGCGGCGGGGTCAGCGTTTCGCCGTCGCCGTAGTTGCCTCATTGATTTGCATTTGAAATTGCCAGCCCGCTCCGTCCTCTGACCATGACCGCAAGCTCCAGCACAGCCCCCGCCAGTGGTGTCAGCCATATCGATGCGCTGCCCCCCGGCACCCGCCTGGCGGAGTTCGAGATCCTGGGGTTGCTGGGGGTGGGCGGGTTTGGCATGGTCTACAAGGCGTTTGACCATTCCCTGCACCGGGCGGTGGCCATCAAGGAGTACATGCCCTCGGCGCTGGCCGGGCGCTCGCAGGGGCAGTCGCTCTGGGTGCGGTCCTCGTCCGACCAGCAGACCTTCCAGGCCGGGCTGGTCTCTTTTGTGGGCGAGGCCCGTCTGCTGGCGCAGTTTGACCATCCGTCTCTGGTCAAGGTGTTCCGCTTCTGGGAGGCCAACAACACGGCCTACATGGTCATGCCGCTGTACTCGGGCATGACGTTCAAGCAAGCCCGTGCCCAGATGCGCACCCCCCCACCCGAGGCCTGGCTGCGCAAGCTGCTGTGGTCGGTGCTGGATGCGCTGCGCGTGCTGCACGATGGCAACACGCTGCACCGCGACATTTCGCCCGACAACATTTTCCTGCAGGACAACGGCCCGCCGGTGCTGCTGGACCTGGGCGCCGCCCGGCACGCCATCAACGACCAGGACCGCAAGCACACGGCGGTGCTGAAGGTGAACTACGCCCCCATCGAGCAGTATTCCGACGGCGACGAGGAACTGCGCCAAGGCCCGTGGAGCGACTTGTACTCGCTGGCGGCGGTCATGCACGGGTGTCTGGCCAATGACACGCCCCTGCCCGCCACGCTGCGCTCCATCCGTGACCGCATGGTGTCGTTCTCCCGCATCGCCAAAACCGTCAAGCGGCAGTTTGGGGTGGAGTATTCAGCGCCTTTTGTCGCGGCGATTGCCCAATCGCTGGCCCTTCGGCCCGAGGACCGCCCACAGAGCATTGATGCCTTTCTCCAGACCATGGAGATGACGTCGGCGCCGGACGATGTGCAGCACTTCGACTTCCGGGCGGAGTTGGGCGACATCTGGGTGGAGCCCGCCGACCAGCCTGGCCCGGGTCTGGCCACCCCTACCGTGGACGTAACCTCCGCCCCCAAGATCGTGGCCGAGATGCAGGCACAGGCCCAGCGTGAGGAATTGGTGGCGGCGGCTCCCGCATCGGATGCCAGCCGCCCTGGCGATGATTTTGGTGGGGATACGGTCATGCTGGCTGGTCCTGACACTGTGGCGGCCGATGCTGGCGACACGGTGTTCATCGATGCCGGCGATACCGTGGTGGCCGACGACGATTCGCGCTTTGAGGACCTGCCACACCACCGTTCACCGGGCGCAGGCGGGTCGCGTGCAGCCGATCGGCGTTCTGCGCCTTTGGAGCGGGATGTAGTGCGCAGCAATGGCAAGCCGACCCCATCCCCACGGCGTTCCCCTTTGGTGGCGGGCATCGTGGTGGCGGCGTTGGTGGCTGTGGTGGCCGGTGCCGGTTGGCGCTGGAGCCAGGGCAGCAAGCCGCCCCGGGACGAGATCATTACGGAGATGGCCGAGCGGCCTGCCGCAGCGGCGGCTTCAGACGCTGCCCTGGTGGAGGTCAGCGCTCCGGCTGCTGCCGGGGGCGACGCGCAAGGTCTGAGCTCGGATGGCGCAGTGGCGTCAGCCAGCGCCGCCTCTGCGGCCGCACCTGCTCCTGCCTTTGTGGTCGCGTCTGCACCCAAGCCGAGCCCCCGGGTGGCCAAGCGTGCAGGCGCAGAGCCCGCACCCACACCCATCGTGGTGCATGAAGAGCCTGTGCCGGCGCCGCCTCCGGTGGTGGCCGAGCCCAAGCCCCGCCCCGCGCCGCCGCCCCGTCTGCCCTCGCCGCAAGAGGTGTGCGCCGACGCCAACTTCCTGGCCCGCCCGATGTGTATTCACCAGGAATGCCAGAAACCGTCCCAGGCCAATCAAACTGTCTGCGTGGAAAACCGTCGCCGTTACGAGGCCGACGAGCAGCGCCGCCGCCAGACGCCGAACTGACCGGAGCAGGTGCCCTGAGGGCCGTGGCTGGGGTGCTCTTGCGCTAACGCATGGCTCTTTCGTATAATGGAAGGCTTCGCAGCGCTTTTGTGGTCCCGCGGCGAAGACTTTTTGCCACCTAAGAGGCTTCCTTCAGAGAAGCACCGACCGTGGAAAAGGACCCGCCAAACCCTCTTTTGAAGAGAAAACTCATGACAACTACTTTCAGCGCAAAGCCCGCTGAGGTCGTGCACGAGTGGTTTGTGATTGACGCGACCAACAAGGTCCTCGGACGAGTAGCCAGCGAAGTTGCTCTCCGTTTGCGCGGCAAACACAAGGCCATTTACACGCCTCACGTCGATACCGGTGACTTCATCGTCGTTATCAACGCAGCCCAACTCAAGGTCACCGGCACCAAGTCCCTGGACAAGGTGTACTACCGTCACTCGGGTTATCCCGGCGGTATCACGGCCACGAACTTCCGCGACATGCAAGCCAAGCACCCCGGCCGCGCGCTGGAAAAGGCTGTCAAGGGCATGCTGCCCAAGGGCCCCCTTGGCTACGCGATGATCAAGAAACTCAAGGTGTACGGTGGTGCTGAGCATCCCCACACCGCCCAGCAGCCCAAAGTGCTGGAAATCTAAGGAGCCTTGAGATGATTGGTGAATGGAACAATGGCACCGGCCGTCGCAAGTCCAGCGTCGCCCGCGTGTTTCTGAAAAAAGGCTCCGGCAAGATCACGGTGAACGGCAAGGACATCCAGTCCTACTTCGGCCGCGAAACCTCGATCATGATTGCCAAGCAACCCCTGGCGTTGACCAACCATGTCGAAACCTTCGACATCCAGATCAACGTGCACGGTGGTGGTGAATCCGGCCAGGCTGGCGCTGCCCGCCACGGTATCACCCGCGCCCTGATCGATTACGACGCATCCCTCAAGCCCGTCCTGAGCCAAGCCGGCTTCGTGACCCGCGATGCCCGTGAAGTCGAACGTAAGAAGGTCGGTCTGCACTCCGCACGCCGCGCCAAGCAGTTCTCCAAGCGTTAAGCTGTGGCCCTGCCGGATGTTGCCTTGTGCAGCATCCACTGCAAGGCACTCCTCGCGGGTGCTTTACAGAGAAAAACCGCCTTCGGGCGGTTTTTTCGTTTATGGTGCGCTCTTTTCGTTTTTTGGGGAGGCCTTCCATGGTCCGCCTGTTGAGCCTATGCGCTTTCGCCTGCTTCGCCGTCGGTTGACCATCAGCGCCCCCCGGGTGGCCATCCGCAGCGCCTTGCCCTGGCCCTTTCGATGGCTGGCTCTGGCCGTGGTGATGGGTTTCTGCGCCGCCGTGGCGTTGTGGGCCTTTGAATTCGGCAAATCCATTGCCGGGATCGATACCGTTTCGCGTGACGAAGTGATCCAGATGAAGGCGGAGATCAGCCGCCTGCGCGAAGAGGGCCAGGAGCGCCAGACGGTGGCATTGACCGCCGAGAGCCTGCTGGCCACCGAGCGCGCTGCCAAGGAGAGCCTGATGGCCCAGGTGCGCCAGCTTGAAGCCGACAATCGCACGCTGCGCGAGGATCTGGGCTTCTTTGAAAAGCTGATCCCTGCGGCCAAGACCGATGGGCTGGCCATTCGCGCGCTGCAGGCCGAGGTGCTCGGCGGGATGCAGTTGCGTTGGCAGGTGCTGGTGATCCAGGCCGCCCGCAATGCGCCGGAGTTCAACGGGCGGCTGGAGTTGGTGCTGGCGGGCACTCTGGATGGCAAACCGTGGGCACAGACCCAGCCACCCCAAGGCCAGTCGCTGCAGGTCAAACAATACCGCCGCATCGAGGGCGTGCTCGATCTGCCGCCCCAGGCCGTGGTAAAAACCGTGACCGCGCGCGTGCTGGAGGGCGCCACCGTACGCACCAGCCAGACCATGGCCATCGAATAGTGCAAGGTGGACGGTGGATGCGCTGATCAGGTCTTGGCGCTCTCGCCCCGGCAATCCAGCCCCAGCTGCCACCCACAACCTGCCGCCTTGCTGGCACGAATTCCATCCCCAAGCGGGTCTTTGCAACCGCCTGGCACTTCAGGAGTCTTCCGACCATGTTCTCGCGTAAAAAGCAGCCACCCATCAAAAGCCTGGTGGCACAGGGCACCAAGATCGAAGGCAATGTGCATTTTGCCGAGGGCATGCGCATTGACGGTGAAGTGGTCGGCGATATCCGGGCGGCGGCGGACCAGCCCAGCATCCTCGTGATTTCCGAGACGGCGCGGGTCGAGGGGGCGGTGCATGCCGACCATGTGATCATCAACGGCCAGGTGCTGGGCCCTGTGCATGCGGGAGAGCTGCTGGAGCTGCAGCCCAAGGCGCAGATCACGGGCAATGTGCATTACAAGGCCCTGGAGATGCACCAGGGCGCCGTGATCGCGGGGCAATTGATTCCAATGGCCGTGCTGGTGGAGGAAAAGCCCCCACTGAAGTTAGCGTCAAACAGCCAGTGACCTGAATTCCCGAGAGGTTTGCAGTAGTATTCCCTGCAAACCCTGAACCCGGAGTACCCCATGAGCGCAGTTGCCGAAAACATCCAGACCGAAATGCCCGCCCCCATCCTGTTCACCGACAGCGCGGCGGCCAAGGTGGCGGACCTGATTGCCGAAGAAGGCAACCCCGACCTGAAGTTGCGGGTGTTCGTGCAAGGCGGCGGCTGCTCCGGCTTCCAATACGGCTTCACGTTCGATGAAATTACCAACGAAGACGACACCACCATGACCAAGAACGGTGTGTCGCTGCTCATCGACGCCATGAGCTACCAGTATCTGGTGGGTGCCGAGATCGACTACAAGGAAGACCTGCAAGGCGCGCAGTTCGTGATCAAGAACCCGAACGCCACCACCACCTGCGGCTGCGGCTCCAGCTTCTCGGCCTGAGGGGCGCGTTGACAGGCGCAGCCCTGCTCCCCTGACTGAATCAACCGCCTTCGGGCGGTTTTTTCATGGGGTGCGTTCGTTTCGTTTGAAAACCCTGCAAACCATGCACCAGGAACCCTCCCAGAAAGTACTGCTGTGGCTGGTGGCCGTCGGCTTCTTTATGCAGACGCTGGACGCCACCATCGTCAACACCGCGCTGCCCGCCATGGCACAGAGCCTGGGCGAGAGTCCGCTGCGCATGCAGTCGGTGGTTGTTGCGTACTCGCTGGCCATGGCGATGCTGATCCCAGCATCGGGTTGGGTGGCCGACCGGTTTGGTGCGCGCCGGGTGTACTTTCTGGCCATCGTCTTTTTTGTGGCGGGCTCGGTGTTCTGTGCGCTGTCGCACAGCCTGACCCAACTGGTGGCCGCCCGGGTGCTCCAGGGGCTGGGGGGCGCGCTGCTGCTGCCCGTGGGACGGCTGGTGGTGTTGCGCACCTTCCCGCGCGAGAAGTTCTTGCAGGCCATGAGTTTTGTGGCCATTCCCGGGCTGATCGGCCCGCTGATCGGTCCCACGCTGGGCGGCTGGCTGGTCGAGGTGGCCTCCTGGCACTGGATCTTCCTGATCAACGTGCCGGTGGGTCTGCTAGGCTGTGTCGCCACCATGCGCTACATGCCCGGGGTACCCGCGCCGACGGTGGCACGGTTTGATCTGGCGGGCTACCTGATGCTCGCCTTTGGCATGGTGGCGCTGTCGCTGGCGCTGGATGGCCTGGCCAGCCTGGGGCTGCGGCAGGCGAGCGTGCTGGTGCTCATGATCTTCGGGCTGGCGAGCCTGGTGGCCTACTGGCTGCACGCGGCGCGGCGGCCCGACCCTTTGTTTTCGCCCCGACTGTTTTCGGTCGACACCTTGCGCATCGGGCTGCTGGGCAATCTGTTTGCCCGGCTGGGCAGCTCGTGCATGCCGTTCCTCATTCCGTTGCTGCTGCAGGTCACCATGGGCTATTCGCCGCTGCAGGCGGGCATGATGATGTTGCCCGTGGCGGTGGCGGGCATGTCCATGAAGCGGTTCACCACCACGCTGATCACCCGCTTTGGTTACCGCCAGGTGCTGGTGGGCAACACGCTGCTGGTGGGGGTGACCATGGCCAGCTTCGGGCTGGCGGCACCCTCGCAGCCGCTGTGGGTGCATGTGGTGCAGCTGGCGGTGTTTGGTGCGGTGAACTCGCTGCAGTTCACGGCCATGAACACCGTGACCCTCAAGGACCTGGGGCACGACATGGCCAGCAGCGGCAACAGCCTGCTGTCCATGGTGCAAATGGTGGCCATGGGGATGGGGGTGGCTGCGGCGGGGGCGGTGCTGGCGGCGTTCACCGATTTCTTCCAGCCCACCGGCACGACACAGACCCTGCAAGCCTTTCAGGCCACGTTTGCCTGTATGGGGCTGATCACGGTGGCTTCAGCCGGTATCTTCTGGCAACTGTCGCCGCAAGACCGTTCCGGCACCCAGGCAGGCGCCTCGGTTGATGCCGGGGACCACGGCTGATCGCCCTGTCCAGGGCTGTGTAGACCGGACGGCTCAGGCTGGGTACACCGCGCCCAGCACGCGGGTACCGGCCGCACCGGTCACGCTGGGCAGGTTGCCTGGCGCCCCCTGCAGCGCCTGGCGCGCCAGCCAGGCAAACGCGGCGGCCTCCACCTGCAGGGCGGGCAGGCCCAGCGCATCGCTGGCCACCACCTGCAAGGACGGGCAGGCAGCCTGCAGCCGCTGCATGAGCTGGCCATTGAGCGCACCACCGCCGCATACGGCCAGGGTTTTGCTATTGTTTAGATAGCTGTTAGCGCATATGGCACTAGCGCTTGCGGTGAATTCGGTCAATGTGGCCTGTATATCGGCCGCTGCGGCCTGCGCAAAGGGCTGCAGGTGCGCTGCCAGCCAGGCGGGGTTGAACAGGTCGCGGCCCGTGCTTTTGGGGGGGGCCTTGTGCAGATACGGCTCCTGCAGCAACGCAGCCAGCAGGTCCGGCAGCACTTGGCCCGTGGCGGCCCAGGCACCATCCTTGTCAAACGGCTGGCCGGTGTGCTGCTGGCACCAGTGGTCCATGAGGGCGTTGCCCGGGCCGCAGTCGAAGCCCAGCACGCTGCCATCTGCCCCCAGCACGCTGAGGTTGGAGATGCCGCCAATGTTCAGCACCAGCACCGTCTCTTCCGGCCGGCCGAACACGCCCTGGTGGAAGGCGGGCACCAGCGGCGCACCTTGGCCGCCCGCGGCCACGTCGCGGCTGCGCAGGTCGGCCACCACGGTGATGCCCGTCAGCTCGGCCAGCAGGGCGGGGTTGCCCAGTTGCAGCGTGTAGCCAGTGCCGTCAAATTCCTGGGGGCGGTGCCGCACCGTCTGCCCGTGGGCACCTATTGCACAGATGGCGCTCGCGGGGTGGCCGCTGCGTTGCAGCAGGGTGTGCACCACCCCAGCGTAGGCACGCGACAGGGCGTTGCCTGCGAGGGCCGCACGGTGCAGCTCGTTGTCACCGGGGGTGTTGAGGGCCAGCAGCTCGGCGCGCAGTGCGGGGGCAAAGGCGGCGCTGGCGTGGTGCGTGACCTGCAGGCGCGGGCCCGAGAAATCAGCCAGCACCCCGTCGATCCCGTCGAGCGAGGTGCCCGACATCAGGCCGATGTACAGATCGGACATGGCCTGACGGGTGGTATCTGGAGGTGCGGGAGCGATCAGTCTGCGCTGGCCTGCTCGATGAGCGCAGCGGCGTTCAGCTGAACACGCATGTTGGCCGCGAGGCGGTCAAACGCAGGGCGTGCGGCTGCAGACACCGGTGCTGCGGCTTCGCTCTGGGCCACGATGGTCATCGGGTCCTGGTGCACGCCGTTGACGCGGAACTCGAAGTGCAGGTGCGGGCCGGTGGCCCAGCCCGTGGCGCCCACGGCGCCCAGCGTCTGGCCTTGTTCGACCGACTGGCCCTGGCGCACGTCAATGCGGCTCAGGTGGGCGTACACCGTGACGTGCTGGTTGCGGTGCTTGATGAACACCACGTTGCCGTAGCCGTTCTGCACGCCTGCAAACTCCACCACGCCATCGCCCACGGTGCGCACGGCGGTGCCTGTGGGGGCTGCAAAGTCGGTGCCCAGGTGGGCGCGCCAAGTTTGCAGGATGGGGTGCAGGCGCATCTTGAAGCCGCTGGTCACGCGCGAGAACTCGACGGGCGAGG
This sequence comes from Acidovorax sp. 59, assembly GCF_002754175.1. Classification (NCBI taxonomy): domain Bacteria; kingdom Pseudomonadati; phylum Pseudomonadota; class Betaproteobacteria; order Burkholderiales; family Comamonadaceae; genus Acidovorax; species Acidovorax sp. 59. Next base: position 291,887 of record NZ_PEET01000001.1, read on the forward strand.
TCAGGTAGGCGCGGCGCATGCTTTCGCCGTCCAGCGTGTAGTACGCGCCCTTGGTGGCGTTGGGTTCCTGGAACCAGACGGCCTGGTGGGTCTTGCCGTTGTTGACGAACTCGGCGCTCAGCACGCGGCCGCTGGACAGGGGCTCGCCATCGGCTTCCAGGGTTTCGTAGACCACCGAGAAGCGGTCGCCCTTGCGCAGCGAGCGGCGGAAGTCGATATTGCCCGAGAACAGTTCGGCCACTTGCACGGCCACGGCGTCGGGGATGTTCGACGCGTCGGTGGCGGCAAACAGTGAGCTATTGATGATGCCGCCCGCCAGACGGCTGTTGGTCGTCATCTTGGCGGTTTCGATGCGGGTCGCAAACTTGTTGTCACCCGTGCGCTCGACGATCAGGCGGCGGAAGTTGCCGCTGTCGTCCGGCACCCAGCGCACCGTCAGGCGGATGAGGCGGTGGTCGTCGGTGGTCTCTGCCGACACGATGCGGCCGGTGCGGCCCAGCACGTTCTGGCGCACCGGCGTGTCACTGCGCATGAAGGCGGCGGCGGCCGGGTCGGCCACGCCCATGCGCTGCAGCAGCGACTCGGGGGTGTCGCTGCTGCGCACCTGCTCGGAGCGGAACAGCGAAAAACTGGGCGCATCCAGCTGGCCCAGCACCATGTTCTCGGCCAGTGATTCGACCGGGTAGTTCACCATGCGCACCGGCAGCTCGGCCGGGTCGGGTGCGAAGGAGGCCACGGCAAATGCGCCGCCGCCGCCCGTCAGCAGGATGGCTGCGACGGCGGCGGTGATGCGTTTGGGATGTTGTTGGATCGTGCGGGACAGCCGGTCAAGCAAAGCGATGCTGGCGGTGCGGACCGTAGTGAGGCCGTGAATCAAAGGTCTATCCCCAGGGTGATTGCGGATCCGTGGCACACCCCCGGTGTGAATGCGGGGCGGGGCCAGGAGCACAGACTGTCAGGCTGCAGCCATTCGACAGGTTGATGAAAAACAGGTCGAAACGGCGGGCCCACTAGAATCCGCCTCTGCAATGTGGGCTGAAGTATAGCGGTGCATGCTGTCTAGACATCCCAAAAAACCCTTATGAATCAATCTGCTGTTACAACAACCCCGGTCTCTGATGGTGTAAGACAAGCCCTCGAAATCTCGCTGCGCGGCGTGCAAGAGCTGCTGCCACAGGACGAATGGGTCAAGAAGCTGGCGCGTTCGGAGGCCACGGGCCAGCCGCTGCGCATCAAGCTGGGTCTGGACCCCACTGCCCCCGACATCCACATCGGCCACACGGTGGTGCTGAACAAGATGCGGCAACTGCAAGATCTGGGCCACCAGGTCATCTTCTTGATCGGCGACTTCACCAGCCTGATCGGCGACCCCTCGGGCCGCAACAGCACCCGCCCGCCGCTCACGCCCGAGCAGATCAAGGTGAATGCCGAGACCTACTACAAGCAGGCCAGCCTGGTGCTGGACCCGGCCCGCACCGAGATCCGCTACAACAGCGAATGGAGCGAACCCTTGGGCGCCACCGGGATGATCCAGCTGGCCGCCAAGTACACCGTGGCGCGCATGATGGAGCGCGACGACTTCCACAAACGCTTCACCACCGGCCAGTCCATTTCGGTGCATGAGTTCTTGTACCCGCTGATGCAGGGCTACGACTCGGTAGCCTTGAAGAGCGACCTGGAGCTGGGTGGCACCGACCAGAAGTTCAACCTGCTCATGGGCCGTCACCTGCAGCAGGAATATGGCCAGGAGCCGCAGTGTGTGCTCACCATGCCGCTGCTGGTGGGCCTGGACGGCGTGGACAAGATGTCCAAGTCCAAGAACAACTACATCGGCATAGCCGAGGACGCCAACACCATGTTTGCCAAGGTGCTGTCGATCAGCGACACCCTGATGTGGGACTGGTACACGCTGCTGTCGTTCAAGAGCCTGGCCGACATCGCCGCGCTCAAGGCGGAGATCGCTGGCGGGCGCAACCCCAAGGACGCCAAGGTGATGCTGGCCAAGGAGATCACCACGCGCTTCCACAGCGCAGCTGCCGCCGATGCGGCCGAGCAGGACTTCATCAACCGCAGCAAGGGCGGCGTGCCGGACGAGATCCCCGAGGTGAGCGTGTCTGGCGCGCCGCTGGGCATCGGTGCGCTGCTCAAGCAGGCCAACCTGGCCCCCTCGACCAGCGAGGCCAACCGCCTGATCGACGGCGGCGGCGTGCGCGTGGAAGGCAGCGTGGTCAGTGACAAGGGCCTGAAGCTGGACGCCGGCACCTACGTGGTGCAGGTGGGCAAGCGCAAGTTTGCACGGGTGACTTTGGCCTGATTTTTGGTTAAATCAGCCGCAAGCGCTAGAAGAATAAGCGCTGATAGCTATCAAAATGAAAGCGCTGAGGCCGCAAGGCCCAGCGCTTTTTTCATGACCCGTCCAGGTTGTCGTTCAGGTCCGGGTCGGGCACATCGCCAATCGCCTGGCGGGTGGCCTCGGCCTGCACCTGCAACCAGGCGCAGAAGGCCTTGATCTCTGGCCGTTGCGCGCTGCGCGGCCCCACCATGAGCCAGTAGGCCAGGGGCGAGTCGATGCGGTGGCCGGGCAGCACCTCCACCAGGTCGCCCGAGGCCAGGGCATCGGCAATCAGTGGCATGCGCGCCAGGGCCAGGCCCTGGCCGGCCAGCGCGGCCTGCACGATCTGGTGGGCGTAGTTGAAGTACAGCCAGCGCTGGGGCTGGAGCTTGGTCAGGTCGCGGGTGTCGAACCAGCGGCGCCAGCTCAGATATTCCAGGTAGTGCGTGCGGTGGGCGTCGCCCGCCTCGATCAGGGTGAACTGCGCCACATCGGCGGGGGTGCGCAGAGGCTTGCCGCTCTTGAGCAGCCAGGGGCTGGCCACCACGGCCAGTTGCTCGCCAAACAGGCGGATGCCGCCCTGCGTGGCCCCGGCCGGCATGGCATAGCGCAGGGCCAGGTCCACGTCCGAGGTTTCCAGGTCCACCTGCACGTCGCTCGCATCAATGCGGATGTCGATGCCCGGGTTGTCGCGCTGGAACTCCTCCATGCGCGGGATCAGCCACATCGATGCAAAGCTGGCCCAGGTGGTGATGGCCACGCTGCGGCGCCCCGCCGTCTGGCGCACCAGGCGCACGGCGGCGTCCATGCGCTCCAGTGCCGGGCCCACGGCGCGCTGCAACTGTGCGCCCGCGCTGGTCAGCTCCACGGCACGCGTGTGGCGCAGGAACAGAGGCACGCCCACTTCTTCTTCCAGCGCCTGGATCTGGCGGCTCACGGCCGACTGGGTGAGGGCCAGCTCGTCGGCGGCCGCGCGAAAGTTCAGGTGTTTGGCCACGGTCAGAAAGGCGCGCCAGTGCCCTGTGGCCACGGGCCGGGTGCGCAAGACGGCGGGAGAGTATTCGGCAGAGGCCATGGCAGTGATCCTGAGTGCGATTCATGCGTTGACGGAATGAATAGCGTACCTTGTTTTCATTGGACTGTGTACGGTGTAAAGCGCACTATCCAGTCTCCTCAACACGTTTTACTGAAGCCAAGGAGCCTGTCATGTCCCCCCGCAACGTTCTGGAATCGCAACAATCCGTCCACGCCGCCACGGCTGGCCGTCGCGCGGCCGGTTGCTGGAAACTGGCCACAGGCCAGGCCTTGTCATTGCACCCAGACACGCATGGCGTGCTGCAGATCGCCCAGGGGCAGGCGTGGGTCACCTTGCGTGGCGTTCTGGCGGACATGCCGGGCGCCGCTGTGGACTACGTGCTGCGGCCCGGCCAACAGCTGACGGTTGCGCCGGGGCAGCATGTGGTGATGGAAGCCTGGAGCGGTTCCGGCTGCGCGGAGCCGGTGGCTTTCCGCTGGGACGTCGTGGCAGCCCCCGCTCTGGCGCAGCCCGCCAGCACGGCCGCCAGGGATTGGGAATGTGGCGTCGTGCAGCCGCTGCGCGATCTGGGGCAGGCGCTAGGGCAGGGCGGACGTGCGCTGGGCACGGCGCTGGCGGGTGTGGCGGGCGCGGGCGGCCGGTTTGCCGTCGGCTTCGCCCGGTTTGCTCTGCTTCGAATAGCAGCGCCGCTACAGCGCAGGCCGGCCTAAGAGCCTGTTCAATGTCTTTTTGGAGATCGCATTGGAGTGCAATCGGGATGAGTGGATGCTTCGGATGCGCCGCATGGGCTCGTGCCCGTGCACGCAGCCGGGGCGTCCAATCGCCCGATTTCACTCCAACCCTTCGGGCAAGTGCCTTGCCGGGCGGTCTGCGGCGTTGCAGCGCTTGTGGATAGCCGGGCTATCCACTGCGCACCGCGCCTTGCATCCCATCCCGGCAAGGGACTTGTGCGACTCCAAAAAGACGTTGAACAGGCTCTCCCATGCAGGAAAAGCATCAATCGGTGCCGTGCTTTTCATTGGACGTTGTTCTGCAACCGGCGCACCATACGGTCATATTAGGGTTAACCCGGAGAAAGCCATGACAACCTCTCACGCTTTGCATCAGTTTGCATCTTCCCGCGCCACGGGCGCTGCCGCCGGTGAGGCGGGGCAAGTGGCCGCAGGCGCCGCCGTCACCCTGGCCCCCAAGGCCGCGATGACCCTGCGCATTGCCGAAGGCCAGGCCTGGGTCACGCTGGGCCAGGGCCTGGGCAATGGCAGCGACGTGTTTCTGTGCGCCGGTCAGTCGCTGCCTGTGGCGGCAGGCCAGGCGGTGGTGGTCGAACCCCTGAACGGTCGCCGCCTGCAATACCGCTGGGTGCGTGGCGATGCCGCCGATGCGCGCCCTGCCACGTGGTGGCGCCGTGCGTCGGTGGGCAATGGGGCTCCCGCCTGGGGCGACGCCTGCTGCGCCTGACGTGATCCCAGGGGTGTCTTGCCCCGGGTGATGTGACTTGTTAATAAGAACGGCCAGTGCTTGTGACGCAAGCGCTGGCTGTTCTTTTTTACTTCGAGGGGCTGGTGGATGTGTTGTCCAGCCAGTCCGTCAGCTGCGTCTGCAGCGTCACCATCAGCTCATTCGACAACGCGGGTTGCGCCGCTGCCGTGGCGCGGGCCAGCACCATCCCCCCCACCATGGTGGCCAGCACATGGATCGCGCGGACGCGGTCTTGTGGCGATGGGGTGGCGCCGCCGCCGGCATCGGCAGCGCTGTCAGCCAGCAGCTGGGCAAACCGCTGGATGTTGCGCTCGATGCCCTGGGCAAACACTTCGGACAACCCGCCGCCCGCCCGCGCGGCGTCCACCGCCAATGCGGCCACGGGGCAGCCTGAGCCCGGCGCGTCGCGGTGTTCAGGTGAGAGGTAGCGCTGGATGCGGTCGCCCACCGTGGCGTGGGGCCGCTCGCCGTCCAGCACGGGGATGGACCAGTCGAACGCCTTGGTGCACGCCTCCTGCACCAGCACATCCTTGGACGCGAAATGCCGGTACAGCCCGCCATGCGTAAGCCCGGCATCGCGCGTGATGTCGGCCACCCCTACGCCGGTCAGCCCCCGCTCGCGGTACAGGCGGGCCGCCGCGTCCAGGATGCCCTGCCGGTTTTCTGCGGCCTGTGCTTTGGAAACCTTCATGGAAGCCTCTTATTGATTGCGGTCGTACGCAAAAATGGGTTTGCAGTTTATGATGACGATTGCAATCATAAAGGTGCAGAACCTCTGTGCCCCAACTGTCTGACGAGGTGAATCCATGAAAAAAGTGAGTGGTATGTGCAGCAACGAGGGGGTGGCCTGATGCGCCGCGTGGTGGTCACGGGCATGGGCCTGGTGTCGCCGCTGGGCTGCGGTGTAGAACTGGCGTGGCAGCGCTTGCTGGCTGGGCGCTCCGGCCTCTCGCGCTTGCCGGACGCGGTGACAGAAGGCATTGCCGCCAAGGTTGCCGGGCAGGTTCCCGGCATAGCGCAAGACCCCGAGGGCGGCTGGGATGTGGACGCCATCGTCTCGTCCAAAGACCAGCGCAAGATGGACCGTTTCATCCCCTTTGCACTGGGCGCCGCGCAGCAGGCGCTGGCCCAGGCGGGCTGGCCACCGGCCGACGAGCGGGCGCGTGAGCGCACGGCCACGGTGATCGCCTCGGGCATCGGCGGCTTTGGTGCGATTGCCGAGGCCGTGCGCACCACCGACACGCGCGGGCCGCAGCGGCTGTCGCCGTTCACGGTGCCGTCATTCCTGGTCAATCTGGCGGCGGGGCAGGTGTCGATCCGCCACGGGCTCAAGGGACCGCTGGGAGCTCCGGTCACCGCGTGCGCCGCCAGCGTGCAGGCGATTGGCGATGCCGCACGCCTGATCCGCAGCGGCGAGGCCGATGTGGCCGTGTGCGGCGGCAGCGAGGCGGCCGTTGACCGCGTGAGCCTGGGCGGCTTTGCAGCGGCCAAGGCGCTGGGCACCGCGTTCAACGACACGCCCGAGCAGGCCTCACGCCCGTTCGATGCGCAGCGCGACGGCTTTGTGATGGGCGAGGGCGCAGGCATGCTGGTGATCGAGGCGCTGGACCATGCCCTGGCGCGCGGCGCACAGCCGTTGGCCGAGCTGGTGGGCTACGGCACGTCGGCCGACGCGTACCACATCACCTCCGGCCCCGAAGACGGTGACGGGGCCGCGCGCAGCATGTGGGCCGCGCTGGCGCAGGCAGGGCTCACGGCCCAGGACGTGCAGCATCTGAACGCACACGCCACGTCCACCGGTGTGGGTGACCGGGGCGAGCTGGCCGCCATTCGCAGGGTGTTCGGCGCGGGTGCGCAGGTGGCCATCAGTTCGACCAAGTCGGCCACCGGGCACCTGCTGGGGGCGGCGGGCGCCGTGGCCGCCATCTTCACCACCCTGGCGCTGCGCGACCAGGTGGTGCCTGGCACGCTGAACCTGCACATGCCCGATGCGCTGGCCGAGGGGCTGGACCTGGTGGCCCTGCAGCCCCGGCCCATGGCGCTCACGCATGCCATGCTCAACGGGTTTGGTTTTGGCGGCGTGAATGCCACACTGATCCTGCGGCGCTGGACCGAGGCCGCGTGAAGGTTTGAATGAAAGAAGCGCGAGGAGGCCGGTCAGATCACCAGCTCGCCCCGCACGATCTCAAATGCGGCGATGGCCGCATCCCCATCCAGCAGCTCCATGCGAGCCAGTGCATCCACATCTTCTACGGTGCTGAACGCCAGGCTGAAGTGCTGAAAGCGCCGCCCCGCCAGCGGGCCGTGGTGCAACACCTCGACGTTGATGTGGCGGGGGTCGTTGCGGATGCGTTCAATGAGCTTGAGCACGGCCTTTTGCGGGCCTTCCAGCTGCTGACAAAAGCGCTGTCCGTCAAAGATCAGCAGGCCTGTGATGTCCAGCTCGGCATTCACAAAGCGCGCGCGCCCTGCAATCTCGGCCACCACGCTCAGCGGTTGATCGGGGGCGATGGTGCTCACGTAGAGCACCTCGTACAGGGCAGGGGATAGGTTCATAGGTGCAGCCCAATGTAGGTGGCGCATGGTGCCTGCGCAATGTCAAAAGACATAGAGGAGACAGCCGTTGCACATTGCGCGCAGCTTTGTTGCAACGAGCTGTTTCTGCGTGATTTCCATCCCTAGAATCGCTTCCTCATGAACGTCACCTTGCCCCCCAATGTCTGCCCTCCGGCCTGCCGCGATTGCCGATTGCGCAAGACTGGGGCCTTCACACCCGTGAAGCCGGAGGTGCTGGATTTCATCGAAGGCTTTCGCACCGACAGCCTTGCCGTGGAAGCGGGTGGCGCGCTGGTGCGCGAGAACCAGACCAACGCCAAGCTGTTCACGCTGTATTCGGGCTGGGCGTTTCGCTACAAGACGCTGAGCGACGGGCGCCGACAGATCCTCAACTTCCTGCTGCCCGGCGACCTGGTAGGCCTGCAGCAGGAGTTTGGCGATGTGTCGGCCCACGGCATCGAGGCGCTGACCGACTGCTCGCTGTGCGTGTTCCAGAACGACAGCCTGTGGGCGCTGTTTCGCGAGCACCCGCGCCTGGGCTACGACATCACCTGGCTGTCGGCGCACGAAGAGGGCCATGTGGACGACAACCTGCTCACCGCCGGCCGCCGCAACGCCACCGAGCGTGTGGCCATGCTGCTGATGCACTTGTACCGCCGGCTCGACCGTATCGGGCTGGTGGAAGATGGCTCGGTGGCGTTCCCGCTCAACCAGCAGCACATTGCCGACGCACTCGGGCTGTCGCTGGTGCACACCAACAAGACGCTGCGGCGCCTGTCCATGCTGGGCCTGCACGAGCTGAAAAACGGGCGGCTGCGCCTGCTCAACACCCGCGCGCTGGCACGCATTGCCGAGTACTACGACACCCCGCCACGCTTGATGCCGCTGCTGTAGCGCCGTCGTTGCGGCAGGTTTGGGGTTCAACAGGCCGCAAGCGCTAGTCAATCTATGCAGTTAGCTATGGATTGGATAGCGTGTTGTGCCCCGTGGGCTGCAGCCGATAATCCACGCAACGCCCGCGCGCCGGGCTTGTGCTGCGCAACCCCCATTCCATTTTCATGATCCCACTCGACATCCTCATCATGGCGGCCGGCAAAGGCACGCGCATGAAAAGCCGCATCCCCAAAGTGCTGCAGCGCCTGGCCGGGCGCCCGCTGCTGCACCACGTGCTGGACCAGGCCGCGCACCTGCAGGCCCGCAGCGCCATTGTCATCACAGGCCATGGTGCTACAGAAGTAGAAGCAGCTACCGCAAGCAAGACTAGCGCTACCGGCACTTTTGACCTGAAGTTTGTGCGCCAGGAGCCCCAGCTGGGCACCGGCCACGCCGTGCAGCAGGCCGTGCCGCACCTGCGCGACGACGGCACGGTGGTGGTGCTATCGGGCGATGTGCCGCTGACGCAAGCCGACACCCTGCGCGCCCTGGTGGCCGCGAGCGAAGGCGACAAGCTGGCCCTGCTGACGGTGACCCTGCCCGACCCCACCGGCTACGGCCGCCTCGTGCGCAACGCCGACGGCGCCGTGCAAGGCATCGTCGAGCACAAGGACGCCACCGACACCCAGCGCGCCATCACCGAGGTCTACAGCGGCATCATGGCTGTGCCCGCGCGGCGGCTCACGCCCTGGCTGGCGCGGCTCACCAACAACAACGCCCAGGGCGAGTACTACCTCACCGACATCGTTGCCATGGCCGTGGCCGACGGTGTGCCCGTGGTGGCCCACCGCATCACTGACGCGCTGCAGGTGGCAGGCGTCAACAGCCCGCTGCAACTGGCCGAGCTGGAGCGTGCCCAGCAGCTGCGCCAGGCGCGGGCGCTGATGGAGCAGGGCGTGCGCCTGGCCGACCCGGCCCGCTTTGATGTGCGCGACGATGCCCGCACGGGTGTGCGCGGCGAGCTGGTCTGCGGGCAGGACGTGGAGATCGACGTGAACTGCGTCTTCACCGGCCGTGTGGAGCTGGGCGAGGGCGTGAGCATTGGCGCGAACTGCTGCATTGCCAATGCGCGCATCGCAGCAGGCGCGGTGATCCACCCATACACCCACATCGACGGCGAAAAGGCTGGAGCCACCGTGGGCGAGGGCGCGCTGATCGGCCCCTTTGCCCGCCTGCGCCCCGGCGCCCAACTGGGCCGCGAAGTGCACATCGGCAATTTTGTGGAAGTGAAGAACAGCACGCTGGCCGACGGCGCCAAGGCCAACCACCTGGCCTACCTGGGCGACGCCACGGTGGGCGAGCGCGTGAACTACGGCGCAGGCAGCATCACCGCCAACTACGACGGCGCCAACAAGCACCGCACGGTGATCGAGGCCGACGTGCATGTGGGCAGTAACTGCGTGCTGGTGGCGCCTGTGACCATTGGCGCTGGCGGCACGGTGGGCGGCGGCAGCACCATCACCAAGAGCACGGCGCCTGGCGCGTTGAGCGTGGCGCGGGGCAAGCAAGTCAGCATTGCCAATTGGTCCCGCCCGAAAAAATGAAGCACCCCCTGAGTCGCTTCGCGCCTTCCCCCTCCAGGGGGACGACAGCCTTTGCTGCGGGGCGGCCCTTGCTGGCTGTCCTCGCCTGCGCCTGCGCCTTCGTCTTCGTGCGTAGCGCGTTGGCGCCTCGTTGTGCCGTGCACACTTCTGTGGTCTGCGGCGGGAGATGAAAGTGGCTGGTGCAGACATGACCCCCGAACAGCTGCGCGCCGAACTGGCCCGCAGCCAGCAGCAGGTGGCCGATATGGCGGCTGCGCAAGAGGAGTTCTTGCGCGCCGTCTCGCACGACCTGCGCGCGCCGCTGCGGCACGTGATGTCTTACGGAACGCTGGTGCGCGATGTGTTGGGCGACCTGCCGCCCGAGGTGGTGCAGGGTGCTGAGGTGCAAGAGGCCCTGGGCTTCCTCGCCACCATGGACCACTCGGCTCGGCGCATGGGGCTCATGATCGACGGCCTGCACGCCCTGGTGCGTGCCAGCCGTGCGCCGCTGCGCCTGCAGCCCGTGCCGCTGACCGATGCCATGGCCCAGGCGCGCGCCACACTGGCCCCGGCCGAGGCCGGACGCGCGGTGGAATGGCGGGTGGGTGCCGATTTGCCCACGCTGTGGGCCGACCCGACGCTGCTGCAGGATCTGCTGGTGCAACTGCTGGGCAACGCCCTCAAGTTCACCCGCTCCGTGGCGCACCCGTGCATCACGGTGTCGGCGGACGCGGCACCCGCAGGCCAGGGCGCCTTCACCGTGCAGGACAACGGCGTGGGCTTTGACCCGGCGCGCGCGGGCAGCTTGTTTGGCGTGTTCCAGCGCATGCACCGCGAGACCGAGTTCGAGGGCGTGGGCACAGGGCTCGCGCTGTGCCGTGCCATTGCGCAGCGCCACGGCGCACAAATCAGTGCGACGGCGGTGCTGAGGGGCGGTTGCACGGTGCAGGTGCAGTGGCCTGTGAATCCTGCAGTCGCCACCGACGAGTCCTGAACCTGCACGCAGTGCTGGTGGCTACACCGCCGGCACCAGCGCCGGTTCCATGCACCCCGCCACCTGATTGCGTCCGCCGTTCTTGGCGACGTACAGCGCCGCATCCGCCGCGTCGATCCACGCACGCAGGCTGCTGTGGCGGTGGTCGGCCGGGGCCACGCCGATGCTGCTGGTGATGCGCAATTCGGGCAGGCTGCGCAGGCGCACGCCTTCGGTCTGCTCGCGGATGCGCTGGGCAATGGCCAGGGCGTCCCGGGCCTGCATGCCGGGCAGCACGATGGCGAACTCGTCCCCGCCGTAGCGCCCCGCGCAGTCGCCTGCGCGCACGTTGCCCCGCACCACATGGGCCAGCGCGCGGATCACCTCGTCGCCCACGGTGTGGCCGTAGGCGTCGTTGATCTCCTTGAAATGGTCGATGTCCAGCATCAGCATGCAGGCGGGCTCGTCGGTGGTGTGGTGGCGGCGCAGTGCGGCCTCTGCCTGCTCTTGCCAGTGGCCGCGCCCGAACAGGCCGGTCAGCGCGTCCACACGGCGCAGCTCGTCCAGCATCTGGTTCTGGCGCGCAGACTGCCGGATGAGCTGGTAGCTGACCACGCTGACCGACAGCGTGTGCAGCGACATCACCGGCAGGCAGGCCACCATCACGCTCATGGAGGTCTCGGGCGCCCAGTGCAGGCCCATGACCACTGTGCTGGCGGCGCCGGCCGCCAGCATCACCCACAGGGCGCGCGCCCACAGCCCCCGGATGCCGGTCGTGATCTTGTCCACCATGGTGAGGGTGAGCAACATCACGCTGGGCAGCAGGTTGAAGTGCATCAGCGGCACCAGCGCAGCGACCAGCGCCGAGTCGATGAGCAGGTTGCGCACCTCGGCGGCATAGGGGTCGGTGGCGCGGCGGGTGAGCAGGTAGGCCACATGCGGCCACACCAGCGTGGCCAGCAACAGCGCCGTCCAGGCCAGGGGGGATGCCTGGCGCTCCCACAGCACCGTCGCCACCACCATGCCGCCCAGCCCCATGCCCAGGATGCGCAAGGGGTAGATGCGGCGTGGCATCTGGCGGCGGGGCGTCGGCATGGGGTATGCGGGGGAAAGGGCGGCGCTGCCACGCGGGCATTCACCGGCCAGGTAGGTAGAAAGTGCGGGGGAGCTTACAACGCCCGGTCAGGCGATACCAGCAAGAAATGACCGTGGACCATGCCCCATCCGTCGCCTGGATGACGTTGATGGTGGTGGGGCCTTGTTGCCGGGACTGTCGGGGTGGTTTGTGGGGCTCAGTGGTGAGAGGGCGTCGGCGAGGATTTGGAGTGATTTGCTAATAAATTGATAGCAAATAAGGCATATCACACTAGCGCTACTGGCACTTTTGTTTCAAATTTGGCACGACGGGTCGCAAAGAACGCCTTCACATTGCGCACATTGGCGTCGCCGGTGAACAGCCGCTGCGACAGCGCCAGGTAGCCCGGCATGTCCCGCGTGTGCACCACCAGCACAAAGTCGGGCCCCGGCGACACGCGCCAGCACTGCTGCACCGCGGCCTCCTGCACGGCGCGGGCTTCGAACGCGTCGAGTTGTTCTGCGCCCTGGCGGTCCAGCGACACCTCCACGATGCACCCCAGCCCATGGCCCTGCAGCGTTGCCAGTCGGTCGGGCTGCAGGATGGCCACCTGCCGCTCGATCAGCCCCACATCATGCAGCCGCTTGACCCGGCGCAGGCAGGTGGGCGGGGACACGTGCACCTGTTCGGCCAGGGCCTGGTTGCTTTGTGCGGCATCGGTTTGCAGCAGGTTGAGCAGCTGGAGATCGATCGCATCGAGAGATATGGATTCCATTAATTGATAAAAAATGAATGAAAATTTCACCGGTATGAATTTGTGAAATTTAAGTTCATTTTTGTGCAAATATCAATGAATAATTTTTCTCTTTGCTGCCTACGATCGCCCCATCGAATCCAACCCAAGGGCAACCATCATGTGCGGCATCGTCGGCGCAGTCTCCACGCGCAACATCGTTCCCATCCTCGTGCAGGGCCTGCAGCGGCTTGAATACCGAGGCTATGACTCCTGCGGCGTGGCCGTGCATGCGTCCAGTCTCGACGCCACGCGCCCTGCCGGCCTGCAGCGCGCCCGCAGCACCGCCCGCGTGGCCGAGCTGCTGGAGCAAGTGAGCACCGAGCACATCGACGGCGCCACTGGCATCGCCCACACCCGCTGGGCCACGCACGGCGCGCCCGCCGTGCACAACGCCCATCCGCATTTCAGCCACGGCACGGGCGCAGACGCGCAGGTTCAAGGCGCAGGTCGCGTGGCGCTGGTGCACAACGGCATCATTGAAAACCACGAAGAACTGCGCAAGGCACTGCAGGCACGCGGCTATGTGTTTGCGAGCCAGACCGACACGGAGGTCATCGCCCATCTGGTGGACAGCCATTACAGCGGCGACCTGTTCGAAGCCGTGCAGGCCACCGTGGCCGAACTGCACGGCGCCTACGCCATCGCCGTCATGCACAAGGACGAACCCCATCGCGTGGTGGGGGCACGCGCCGGGTCCCCATTGATCCTGGGGGTGGGCAAAGACGCCACCGCTGGCGCATCTGCGTCGCGCGAGCACTTTCTGGCCAGCGACGCCATGGCCCTGGCGGGCGTGACCGACCAGATCATCTACCTGGAAGAAGGCGACCTGGTGGACCTGCAGCTGGGCCGCTACTGGATCGTCGGTAAGGACGGCAACGCGCTGACCACCGGGCAGCGCCCCGTGCGCACCGTGCTCGCCCACAGTGGCGCGGCCGAGCTGGGGCCTTACCGCCACTACATGCAAAAGGAAATCTTCGAGCAGCCACGCGCGATTGCCGACACGCTGGAAGGCCTGGCCGGCATCGTGCCCGAGTTGTTCGACGGCGCAGGCCAGCATGGCGAGCCCGGCGCGGCAGCCTGGCGTGTGTTCAAGGAGATCGACAACGTGTTGATCCTGGCCTGCGGTACGAGCTACTACAGCGGCTGCACCGCCAAATACTGGCTGGAAGACATTGCTGGCATCCCCACGCAAGTGGAAGTGGCCAGTGAATACCGCTACCGCACCAGCGTGCCCAACCCGCGCACCCTCGTTGTCACCATCAGCCAAAGCGGCGAAACCGCCGACACGCTGGCCGCCCTGCGCCACGCGCAGTCGTTGGGCATGCAGCACACGCTCACCATCTGCAACGTCGCCACCAGCGCCATGGTGCGCGAATGCAAGCTGGCCTACATCACGCGCGCCGGGGTCGAGATCGGCGTGGCCAGCACCAAGGCCTTCACCACCCAGCTGGCAGGCCTGTTCTTGCTGACGCTGGCGCTGGCCCAATCCAAGGGGCGTTTGAATGACGAGCAGGAAGCTGCGCACCTCAAAGCCATGCGCCACCTGCCTGTGGCCTTGCAGGCCGTGCTGGCGTTGGAGCCACAAATCATCAGCTGGGCAGAAGACTTTGCGCGCATGGAAAACGCGCTCTTTTTGGGCCGGGGGCTGCATTACCCCATCGCCCTCGAAGGTGCCCTGAAGCTCAAGGAAATTAGCTACATCCACGCCGAGGCCTACCCGGCCGGCGAACTCAAGCACGGCCCCCTGGCCCTGGTGACCAGCGCCATGCCCGTGGTCACCGTAGCACCCAACGACACCCTGCTCGAAAAGCTCAAGAGCAACATGCAGGAAGTCCGTGCGCGCGCAGGTATGCTGTACGTGCTGGCTGACGCCGACACCCGCATCGAGAGCAGCGAGGGTATCCACGTCATCCGCATGCCCGAGCACTACGGCCCCTTGAGCCCGCTACTGCATGTGGTGCCGCTACAGCTGCTGGCGTACCACACGGCCTGTGCGCGGGGGACGGATGTGGATAAGCCCAGAAATTTGGCCAAGAGCGTCACGGTGGAGTGACTTGTCGAACGGACCGCTTTTAATTAATCCGGGTAATTAAAGTCGTAAACTCGCAAATAGAGTCGTAAACAGGCCTCTAGCATTCATGCGGGTTTGCGGAGCGGTCATTTATAACTGTAAAGTCGTAAACTCGAATTCAACGGGTAAAGAGGACCTATACATGTGAACGTGGACTAGGCCTGTATTGGATTTGTTGCTATACAAAAAAGAGCACTCAAGATGAGCGCTCCTTTTTTTGTGTTTTGCGAGAAGTCTTGCAATCTAAGCAGGCACTAGATGTCCAAAGACTGCAAGAGGCTGGTAGCCGTCATTCACACGTCCGTCCACGAACGACCGCATCACTCTACAGCGGGCGCTAGAGGCGATGAGTGCATGCCCGCGTGCCCCATCACCTGTTTGGTCTCCCAGGCATAGGCCACGAGCGGCACCTTGGTGGCACTGGTGGGAAAGCGGGCCTCATGCCAAACGATGCCTGTATTGAGGATGCTGGCTCCCGCCGCCTCGATGGCCTGGGCGAGCTGTAGCACTTCTGCCGGCGTGGAGCGGCCCTCCACGAGCTAGAGCATTGACAGTCGCTAGATGATGAGGTTCGGTCCAACGCGCTTGTGAGCTCGGCATAGGATCTTTACGGAAATGCGCATGTGCTTGGCATAGCTGCCGCCCTAGACGTCGCCGCACTGATTGCTACGTGCGGCGATGAACTCGTTGATCAGGTATCCGATCGACCTCATCAGCGCGTCATTTGGGAATTGATGATTCCAAGTAGATTCAGCGCCTGATAGCGATAAGTCGCACCATGCCTCGAAGTCCCACCTCTCTTGCTACAACAAACCCACTTGTCTCCAGCTGTGTGATCAGATGGCCGATGGATAAACGCAGCTTCCGGTAGTGACTGACCCGCGTTGTCCACCCATGAGCAGTTCGCTCTTGGACAATGTCATGCACCAGTACGCTTGTTGCCTCATATTCCAAGAAGCATGTGAGCAGTCGCTCGTTGTCGCTTCGCACAGGGATAAATCGATGGCTGCCAAAGAGAGGTGTGGAGTAATCACGTAGTGAGATCACAAAGGTGCCACCGCAGGCCAAAGTCGTTGCGGCATTTTCGATGAGTGACAAAACAGCACCCGTATTGGGTAGGTGGGTGATGGTGTCACCCATGCAGAGAATCAGGTCAGGACGTTCCGTCAGGTGTTTAGGAAATGTGAGAAGGTCTTCGCAAACCTTACGGATAGGTACTCCTTCGCTGAGTTCTTCGAGCGTTCGCAACAAAAGCGCAGACGCATCGATTGCCAAGACGGATGCACCCGTACGCGCGATCGGAATAGCATGCATCCCGAATCCAGCGCCCAGGTCAACCACCTTGGAGCCCAGTCCTATCGGTAGACCCAAGGTCTGAATTTCGGAGGCTCCTCTTTGCAATGCGGCTTGGGCTCCGCCCTCCATCCACAGGTAGACGGGCGCCAGGTGTTGCTCGTAGTGATCGTTAGTCGTCATGCGAGAGTGAAATGGAATTTGTGGGATGTAGGCGGGATGCGATCAGCGCCGCTTCTTTGGGCTTGAGAGTTATCCCGGTTCGCTGCATTTGTCCCTGATCGATACATCTCATCTAGCGACGACCAGCGCATCGATAGCGTCAAGGTCCAGGCCTTCCATGACACGTTGCATGGGTTGCTCGAAACGATCTCCGCCTCGGACTTCGAGTTTGATCATCTGTGCTCTTGCTGGATTTGCTCGGTCCCAGGGGAAGGAGGGATCCGGTTTCGCAAGTAGGGGAAAGCGGTCCGGCGGTACGTCCGCGGGATGCAGTCCGTTGAAACCCAGACGTGCCTGCGCTTTCAGTTGATCACCCGTTAGGCCAGCTCGCCATGTACGTACTCGACGCAACATCGTTTCTACGGGTGAATTGTCAATACCAAGCTGGTTCCTCCGGCGCGCCTCGGACGCTGCGACGCCTGCATTGGCACGTGCGTGCTGCACACGAATCTCTGCGATGAGTCGATCGGCGTTTGCGGGATCTGTGCGGCGCAGTCCCTCGGCGATGCGATCCAACATCCGATCTTGCTCACCAGATGGTGCCGATTCCTCATCCTTGCGTACATCCTCCAACTTGCGCTGCAGATCGCGCTCAGTAAAGTCAAGGTACTCCGCCGTAGTGACCGGAACCCACGGCAACTTTCCATTGCTCGTGAAGACAAGCATATGCCCACCGAATATGGGACGCCCGCGCAGTGTGCCAGTGACCGGCAACGCGCGCCATGCTACGAGCCTGTCGTCCTTCAGCTCCGGTACTTCTGACTCAAAAAATGCGTGAGGCGCGTTGACGCTGGCCACTACTGACAACAAGGGGCCAATTCGATCCGCACCTGCAACGACATCGCAGCGGCCCTTCACCCACACAGACTCTCGGTGATCCCGCAAGAGAAAGTACGCAGGTCTTGCTGGAGCCGTCCATTGGCCGCCGATCTGCCAGCTGCTGCGAAGCCTTGTGCGAGGCAGCGCATGAAGTTCAGGGCGGGCGTGAAGGAGTTTGTTCAACTCTCGCAGTGTTTGCCGCAGCGGCGCGACCGAGGGGTCGTTCACCATCTTCAGATCTGCAGTCTTGGGATGCTCAGCATCGATCCAGCAATCGATCTGCGCGTGCGCACTGTGGCTGGCGAGCAGTAAAGCCAGAGAAGCGGCGGTGAGGAGCTTCACACGAGCGATTAAGGGTGGCGTGAAAATCATGCTGCGTTCTCGACCTGAGCTTGGATCGGGTGGATTGCAAAGCCAGTCTTGTAGTCCTTCAGTCCTGACCTGGCAGCTTGGCTAGTTACCGACCCAACAATTGAACCTAAAGCACCAAGACCTCCGCTGCACGCCATTCGCTCAGCCATGGCTGCGGCGGCCCGGCGGTAGCGGTCGTCTTGCAGAATCTCACGAACGGCATCTCGAACTTCGGAAGGACGAGGCGATACCCGACGCAGACGGCGCCCTACCCCGGACCATGCAATGCGCGCGCCCACCTCGGGCTTGTCCTCCAGGCCTCCGCTGGCGACGATGGGGACGCCGTAGCGCAACGCGTACTGCACGCCACCATATCCAGCATTTGTCACAAAGACGTCGGTCTTAGGCAGTAGTTCGTCATAGTTCAAGAACTCAGCCGCGCGCGCATTGCAGGGAAGCGGAGGAAGACTGGTCAACGGTCGTCCTCCTGTAGCCACAACGACGATGACGTCTTCATTGGCCAAGGCCTGGAGGGTTGGACCAATCAGCTGGTTGAAATCCTTGTTGGCAATCGTCCCTTGCGTCACATGAACTACCGGCCGTGTGCCATCCAGATCACGCCACCAAGCAGGCCGGGGTGCTGACGAGCCCGAGGCCGAGATCGGCCCCACAAAGTGAAGCGTTGACGGCGCATCCGAGCGCGGGTACTCGAATTCGGGCACTGTAAATTGAGTGATGCCTTCAGCCCGACGCGCCCAATCGAGAATGGGCCCCGGCATCGGCATGCCAAAAACCTGCCGGTGCATGTCGTCGGCGTGGCGTTGTGCTGGGGCCAGAACTCTTGCGGCGAGCGCTGAAAGTAGCTTGTTTCGCAGCCTCCCGATCGAGCCAGGCATCGGCGGCACGCCCATGCCAAATGGGGCTGTATCGCAGCTGGCAAGGGAGAGGGGCAGCACCCCGCACATCACCACGGCCGGACGCGCGTCTCGGGATTTACCCAGCACCAAAGAAGCGCCAGCAAAAGCAGGGTCCGCCAGCATGGCATCTATCGGCTCGGATGCATGTGCAGATACGACAGCGTTGTATTGCGCCATAGCCGGGCGTGTGAACAACTCCAGTACATCAAAAGCGATGGCGTCGACACCTGAAAGAGCTGCTCTTCCTGGAAAACGGTCGTTGAGATCGATGCGGTCATCGAAATCAGCCGAACCAGGTAGTGGAATGTGCCTAGCGCCGGTCTCACGGACTGTTGTAGCAAAGCGACTTCCGGTGAGGAACCGCACGCTGTGACCTTGTTCGACAAAGTAGCGCGCAACCGCAAGTAGCGGCGTTACGTGGCCGTGGATCGGGACCGTACAAATGAGTATGGAGGACATGGTGAAGACGACGAAGACAGGGCATTCCCCGCGAACAGGAACAAGTGGTGCCGAACACAGGTGACGGAAGCAGCCGCTGCCACCGGCCAGTCGGCGTGCAGTTTCCGCACTGAGGCTGTGTGATTAAGCGGCCCATGGCGGTGTGAATGGAGGCTTGTGCTCAACAACAGCCTGTCCTCCCACAGGAAGAATGGCTAATGCGCGAAACGCTTGTGTCCCCGAGTTAGACAGGGAGAGCGTTTGTCCCGCTTCAACAACGAGAGCGTTTCCAGCGACCAGTTCGCAACGTAGACCGTCAAGTTCAATGACCGCCGCGCCTTGCAGCGCCACAAAAGTCTCCTCACGGGTTACTCGATGGGGTGAGCCGGTGACCCCTGGCGCGACAGTCACCTCCCAGACGGAGTTCTCCCGTGCGCCACGGCTCGGTGATGACAAAGTCGTAAAGCAGATTCCTGGGAGATCGAAGGTCGGGGATTCAGCACGGAGTAGCAATGGCATGAGGGTTCCTTTGTATAATTAACCTTAGTTTATTAACCATGGTTAAACATGTCAAGTACTGAACACCTCGACTTCGGGGTACTTCTAAACGTGGCCTTCGGCGCATTCAAGGACGCCTTGGATGCCGATCTCGCTGCAGCCGGTTTTGACGACATCGGCTCCTCATTTGGCTACGTCTTCCGTCTCCTGGCGGAGGCACCGTGCAACCTGAGCGAGCTGGCTTCGCAGCTGGGCATGAGTTCTCCCGGGGCGCTGAAGGTTGTGGACGACATGGTGGCCAAGGGCTATGTCTTCCGAAGCGCAGTCGAGGGCGACAAACGCATCAAGCGCTTGGAACTCACGGAAAGGGGTCTTGCCGCCTTGAGCCAAGCCCGGTCTTTCCATCAACGTTACGAAGAGGCGTTGGCGCAGAGGCTTGGAGCGAAGCAGGTAGCGGCTACGCGCGTAGTTCTGGAGGCCGTTGTGGACGCCCATTCCAAACAGAGCGGAAGGCAGCCGCGCCCAGCGTAGTTGCTAAGTAGACAGCCACCCCATAGCTGTCAATAGATTGCGGCCCGATCATCTTTGTACGTCGTGCGCAAGTGGCGCAGCGCATTCCAAGTCCGCGTTCGGATTATTGATGGGGAAATCGGACAAGCGTCCGCGTGAGGGGCCAGCCCTCAAACCAGGTGAACAGGAAGATTATGGAACTCGTTCTCGTCAGCTCGTGCTTGCTCGGCAGTCCTGTCCGCTATGACGGCACACATAAGCGGCCGAGCAGCAACCTGCTGGAGCTTTGGGTGAAGGAAGGGAGAGTCGTCTCTGTATGTCCTGAGTTGGCCGGCGGACTGACTATTCCGCGTAACCCTGCCGAAATCACTGCTGGCTCAGGAGGCGACGCTGTACTTGCTGGACTTGCAAGGGTCATTGATTCGAAGACAGCCGATATCACTGCAGCGTTCACTGCTGGGGCGCGGTATGCACTGCACCAGGCAAGAGTCAAAAATGTTCGCATGGCGGTCCTGAAGGAGGGCAGTCCATCATGTGGTACCCGGCATACCTATGACGGCACATTCAGTGGGACGCGGGTGCCTCGCAGGGGAGTCACGGCGGCCATCCTTGAGAACGCGGGTATTCGTGTATTCAGCGAAGAACAGCTGGAGGAGGCGTCTGAATATTTGCGGGCGCTTGATGCTGGGCGGGCTATGCACATCAGCCCTGGTGAATAGCGAAAGGCACTCAGAGCACTCTGCTCGGACGATACCCGAGTTGCCTCTCGCGATACATCCAAACCTCGGAAGTGGTCCACTAAGCCCCAGTCAGATAACCTTCGACTTCATCCAAGAAATCTGCGGCTACTCTTTCAGCTTCTCGTCTCATTTCCATAGAAGAGTAGCGAAGCTTGCAGTACATCGCCACCGCCCTATTCAGCGCCTGCGCGAGCGAGTACGGGTCCAATGTCCCAACGGTCTCGGCCAACTGGCGAGCTATTGGGTAGGCTTCGACCTGACGAACTACCGCATGGATCGGCACCAAGCTTCTCAAAGCCGAGGTGTCAGCTTACCCGGTTGATGAGAAGTCTTTCGTACGCTTACCTCTCAGAGCGCTGCAGACGCGGTAGGAGCTGCACTAGCGCGTACGGCCCTATCGCGCCGATCCAGGCGCGCTTGACGTGCAGCCCGAATTCGTCCTACTCCACTTCGTGGTGCCACTAAAGGTGCCAGCACCGCGATTAGCACCGATAAACAACGAGCCGAGTCTCCGACTGAGCTTTGCTTTTGCCACGCAAATAGCGATTCCTTACCCAGACTTGGATTAGGCGACCTCTTGCGCAGGACTCCTTGACTCTTCGATAAATGAATTATATATTCACTTATAATTCGCGCTTCGATCAATAGTCTTGAACGAGAAAGAGAGCCGTGGCCCAGCAACTGAAACAGGACGTCTTTGACCGGATCTGCGAGGCTGCGATCGCTTCCTTTTCGACGCACGGCTATGAACAGACGCGACTTGCGGATGTGGCCCTCGCAGCGGGTATATCCGCGGGAAACATCTACCGGTATTTCGCCGACAAAGAAACCTTGTTTGCGGAGGTTGCACCGGCACGGAAGGCAACTCGATTGCGCACTCTGCTCAAAGCTAGGCTCGATACGTTTGCAGCTTCATCTGATTGGGAGTCCGAGCTGGTGCAGAAAAGCGGAGAAGCGAAAGCTCTCCTGGATTTCTTAGTGTGTGAGAAAGATTTCGTATTGATCGCCCTGGGTGATCATGGCGTATCCCCACTTGGCTCGGTGCGAGCGAGTGTCATCGATTCCTTCTCGAAGGCATCTCAGGAGTTAGCCGTTAAGAACGGTGTGGGCGACGTGCCATCCCTAGTGTTGAACCATGTTTTTGCTGGCACTGTGGACGTGATCGTCGCCATCCTTCGAGATGCTTGTGGGCGAGAAGAAATCGAGCAGGCATTCAGGGCGTTCTCTCTGTACCAGCTGGCTGGTTTGCAAGCGCTATTGACGCGAGGACCTGCGGGCGGTCAGTAGCACCAGCGGAATTCTGTCCTGAATTCCCTGCCGCCCATTTGTCTCCTGTGAGTTCTTTATTCGGCGAAAGTTGATGGGAGTTTCGTCTGCAGTTGAAGTCGAAATCAACATTGTTAGCGGCTCCCGCAACTACTTACACCGTCACCACTACCATTTTGAAAGAAGATCGATGATTACCCCACCTAGGACCGCTTACGACCAACTCACAGAAACCTCCCCAGTTCTTTCCGTGGAAGTGCGGGAAGCGAAGCTTGAGTATTGCGATAACAAGGTCGAAGGATCCGTGATCCTCTTCCTTCACGGTGGCCTCACCGATCTTCGGGTGTGGGAGCCTCACAGGGAGATCATCGGGGACCAGTACCGAACGATAGCCTATTCCCAGCGATATCACGGACGGGGTGCTTGGAGTGCAGACTGGCCACCCTACGGTGTTAACACGCACTCCCGCGATCTCATCGATTTTATTGAGGCTGTTGCGGCTCCGGTGCATCTGGTTGCGTGGTCCTATGCTGCACACATAGCGTTCGATGCTGCGCTGCGACGGCCCGATCTTTTTCGCAGCTTGTTTGTCTATGAGCCCGGCTTCGCGACATATGTTTCAGATCAGGCACAGCAAAGCGCAGCGCAAGAGGATGCTATGGCAGCCTTCGGTCCTGCCTTTTTGGCTGCGGGAAGCGGAGATGTAGAAAACGCCCTTAAGCTACTAGTGGACGCTTCAGGACAAATGAGTGGGTATTTCGATTCGCAGCCTTCCGCTGTCAAGGCTTTGCAAATAGACAATGCCAGGACTATCCCGGAACTTCTCTTCCGGCAGGAGCCGCCTCCTCATATCAGCTGTGCGCAGTTGGCCAGCTTAGAAGTGCCCACTCTGGTTGCACACGGTGCCAATAGCCGACCTATGTACAGCATCGTCAGCAAAGCGGCCCAAAGCTGCATCGGGGGTGCCGAGCACTTAGTGATCCCTGGTCGCAATCACATGTGGCCTGACGAAGATCCCCGAGGTTTTGTTGACGCATTATTGCGGTTCATCAACGTTCACGACGCCGATTGAGTTGAAGGCTACATCGTCTGGCGCCTAGCCTCCGCGCCCCGCGGAGTGATTCGCGTTCGACGCAGTTACCTTAGTTCATCTATGACGGTCGGTTTATTCAGAGATTTTTATTAGATTTCCCCGAGGGGAACAACACAAAATTGTTCACGAAACAGCTATTCAGAAAGATTGAAGGGAAGACTGCTTTGGCAACGGGCGCGGCCCCACTGCACCAGCATTCAGTACTCCATATCGCCGAGGACGGCCTGTACACAGCTTCCGAACAAGGCCTCAGTAGCCCGGATGACTTCTTATTGCCTATTAGCAGTCAGATGAGCACTAGTTTCTAGTGTCGGCAACCGCTGCGTAACTGGCATTCCTGATAGCAGTAGGCAGAGTCACTGCTGCACTGACAGAGGGAAGAAACAGACCCCATGTGGTCTATCTAAATGTCTGAGCAATTGCCGTTCTCGGCCAGGCAAGTGACTGAAGACGACTACGGCAGGTTCTACAGTACGTGAACTGAGCTTGGCATCCGAAGACACTGCGCGTAGGCGCACCGTAAGGTTGAGTCGCATGGGGGCGACAAGCAAAGGCTCAAGGCCCCGCGTTGAGTACATGTGATTGAATCCGAGGCAACGCGCCGAACCGCGCGCACAGGCGTGTCTCTGCGATGCATCGCCTGTACACCCTCGATCTCCCAATGTTCACTCGCCGTCTTGCCCTGCGCACTTTTCTGACACTCGCACTATTGGCGGTTTTGCTGCCCCTGGTGCTTGCCAGCAGCAGTTTGTTTTATCGCTCTGCTACGGGTGCCATGGAAGAGTTCGCGCTGCAATTGGCTGACGAGGTCTCGGGCAGAGTCCGCGAAAAGGTGGTCTCCTTCTTTGATGTGCCGCAGCGCGTAGTCGCTTTCAATGTCGAGCAAGTGCGCGCCGGATATCTGATGGTTCAGCAACCTGACGTGTTGATGCGCCAGTTCATGCTGCAGATCGACCAGCAACCCCAACTGACCTTCATATCCATGGGCATGCCTGATGGTCAGTACTACGCCGGCAGCCGTCCCCCTTTGGGGGAGGACCGCGCTTTGCGCATGCTGCGCGCACGGATCAGTGATGGCCGGGCCATGGAGGTTTTGCGTATCGACGCCGTGAGTCGCGAGCCAACGCTGATTTCCCGCAGCGAGGTGGGCTTTGATGCACGTACCCGTCCGTGGTACCAGTCAGCGATTGCCAATGATGGGGTCGCGTGGTACGCGCCTTATCGCTACATGATCAACGATGCGCAAGGCGCATATGCCGCAATTGGTATGGGGATTTCAGCTCCCGTCCGCTCACGCGATGGCAGTTTGATCGGGGTGGTCACCGCCGATGTGGCGCTGTCCCAGCTCAACGAATTTCTGGCCGCGCTGGCCTCCGAGTCCGGGGGCAGGGCGTTTCTGGCCGAGGACTCGGGAGAACTGCTTGCAATGTCCTCGCACCATCCGTCTGCAGGTGTATCGGCTTTGGTGGATGGGCAGCGTGTGCGCATCGACCAAAGCCACGACCCCGTGATGCGTGCGTTGGGGCAGCACATCCTGCAGAGCGGTCAACGCGAGGGAAACCGATTCATGGATGTGGACGGTGTGCGCCACCTGGCGCGTTGGTGGACGCATGCGCTGGATCGCGGTCCTGTGCTGACGATGGCGATCATCCTGCCTGAGAGCCGCTTCAACACGCCGTTGCGGGGAGTGCTACGCAACACGATCTACACCACGCTGGCCGTCTTGCTGGCTTCAGTGCTGTTTTCGGTGTTCGTAGCCAGCCGGTTGGTGAGACCCTTGCAGGTACTCAGTGACTGGGCAGTCAGACTGACCCAGTCCGACTGGAATGCCCAGGCGCCTAAATCCAGCCCTATTCGCGAGTTACGATCTCTGGCGGATTCCATGGGCTACATGGCAGGGCATTTGAAGGAGCATGCCGAAGATCTGGAGCAAATGGTCGCGCAACGCACCCAGGAGTTGGAGAGTGCTGTGGCCTCGATTGAGCAGACGCTGACCGACCAGCGCCATTTCATCGCCATGCTGTCCCATGAGGTACGTTCTCCACTGGCGGTGATCAACACCGCCGGGCAGTTGCTTGCGCTGCGCTCCAAGGATGTGCCTGCGCAGCTGGCATTGGCGCAACGCATCCTGCGGGGCTCGGCGCGATTGAGCTACTTCTTTGACAACTGCCTGACCCAGGACCGCATTGATAGCCACAACTTTGCGGTAGAGCCAGTACCCGTTGACGTGGGAGAGTTGTGCCTGTGGGTAACGGAAAACGGAGGCCAACTGTCTGCCGAGCACCCGCTGTACCTGGCGGTGGAACCCGGGTTGCCATCATTGAATGGCGACCCCGTGCTGTTGCGCGTGATGCTCATGAACGTGCTGTCGAACGCATTCAAGTATTCCG
Organism: Acidovorax sp. 59; assembly: GCF_002754175.1. Taxonomy (NCBI): domain Bacteria; kingdom Pseudomonadati; phylum Pseudomonadota; class Betaproteobacteria; order Burkholderiales; family Comamonadaceae; genus Acidovorax; species Acidovorax sp. 59. Next base: position 317,198 of record NZ_PEET01000001.1, read on the forward strand.
AGGTGGGTGCAACGGTGTCTCTTAGCGTGCACCAGCAAGAGGGCCAGTGCCGTTTTGTCATTGAGGACGAAGGTCCTGGCATTCCGCTGGAAGAGCAAACGCTGGTGTTTGAGAAGTACCGCCGCGGCCGTACGGCAGAGGGCAAACCCGGTGCCGGACTGGGGCTGGCTTTGGTAAAACGGATCGTTGACTTGCATGGTGGGGCTGTCCAGTTACAGGCCGTCCAACCCCAAGGCACTCGCTTTGTGATCGACATCCCGTTGAACGTGACACCGGTGGCCTGAATGTTGCATTCCGGACAGGTGCCGGAGGTATTCGCAACATGACCCAATCCAAGCCCAGCATTGCTATCGTAGAGGACGACTCCGATCAACTGCACAGCATCGAGGAATTCTTGCTCGACTCGGGCTATAGCGTTTGGGGTGCGGGTAGCGCCGAGGCGTTTTACAAAGGTTTCACCGTTCAGCCGGTCGATGTGGTTCTCTTGGACCTGGGGCTTCCCGGTGAGGATGGCCTCAGCGTGGCGTCGCTACTCAAGTCCAGACCCGAGGTGGGGGTGATCATCCTCAGCGCCCGAGATTCACTTGACGATCGTCTGGCGGGAATGCGTGCTGGGGCAGATCGTTACTTGGTCAAGCCGGTCAACCTGCTGGAGTTGGCCGCCAATATTGACGCTACGGCGAGCCGACTTGCCCCCAGGACAGCCATAGACCCCGCAGGATCGCTGGTTGCTGCGACCATACCTGTCGCAAAGGCGGCGTGCTGGGTGCTGGCCATGAAGGACTGGGTACTGTCATCGCCGCAGGGCAAGTGTCTGCAACTGACGACCCACGAGTTCATGTTCTTGCAGCAACTCCTGCGAGCGGATGGTCAGCCCGTGCCCAAGCGCGACCTCAGCACTCACCTGTTTGGTGCTCGTGCCCAAAACGGGGCTGAACGGCTCAACTTGCTTCTCACGAGGCTGCGCAAAAAGGCAGCGGAAGCGTTTTCTGAACCTCTGCCAGTCAAGACGCTGCACCAGATCGGCTACGCCTTTACAGCCTCAGCACAGCTCGTGCAGGACACTCAACGGCTGCATTGACACTCCCGTGATCATGTTGAAGCGGCGCTAAACCCGACGGGGGGTGCGCCGCGGCTTGGCCGCGCCAGCAACGAAAGCGTGCTGGGTTAACCCTGTGCTTGCATGAATCCAAATGAAAGATTTGGAAAGATCAGGAAGGTGGTTTCTTGGACACCATGGAGGTGGCAACTCTTGATCTCCCACTTCTACTCACTGGAGTCCTCCATGCAACGTCGTCATCTTCTGCAAGTCTCGGCACTGAGTGCGCTGTCCGCCTCTATCGGCCTGACCCGCAGCGCCTTTGCGCAGGCCCCGGGCGCCATTCAGTTTGGCTGTCCGGTACCGATGTCCGGTCCTTTTGCGGCCAACGGAAAGTTCGCCGACATGGGGATGCGACTGGCCATTGAGCAATATGGCAAAGCCCTCAATCGCCCGCTGGCCTACACACTCCTGGACACGGAAGGTAAGCCCGCTACAGCCGTGCGCAAGGTGCAGGAAGCAGCGCAGCAGCAAGGGGCTCGATTCTTCGCGGGCGGCATCCTTTCGGGCGAGGCCCTGGCCATGGGCAAGGAGGCCGAGAAGGCTGGCGGCCTGTTTGTGACCACGGCTGGGGCCGATGAAATCACTGGGTCGGACTGCAATGCTGCGACCTTCCGTTGGTCGGTACCCACTTTCGGCGCCATCGAGCAGACGGTGCGTCCGCTGATCGATTCCATGCCTAAGGCCAAGCGCTGGTACACCATCACACCGCAGTACGTGTTTGGCGATGGCCTGCTGTCCGCGGCCAAGAACATCTTCAAGGAAAAGGGGATCGAGCATGTGGGTAACAGCTACCACTCGCTGACCGAGAAGGAGTTCAGCGGCTACATCACCAATGCTCTGGCCGCAAAGCCCGATGTCCTGCTGCTGCTGAACTTTGGCGCGCAATGTGCCGACACGCTCCGCCAGGCCGTGAGCTTTGGTATGCACAAGAATATGACGATCCTGGTGGCCTGGGCCTCTGGTTTGGAGCAGTTCGAATCGCTGGGCGCTGACCTGTGCGACGGTATCTACTTTGGTGCCCAGTACTGGCACACGGTGGATTCCGAACTCAACCGCGATCTTGTCAAACGCACCAATGACAAGCTCAAGATGAACCCCAACTACAGCCTGGCGGGCTCCTATATCTGCACAAAGCTGCTGATCGACGGAATCATCAAGGCCGGGTCCGTGGAGCAAAAAGCCGTGATCGCCGCACTGGAGGGCCACAAATACCAGGGTCTGACCGGTGAGGAGGAGGTGCGAAAGGCGGACCACCAGGTGCTCAAGAACTACTACCTGCTTAAGGGCAAGGCCAAGTCCAAGATGAAGAACAAGGACGACTACGTGGACGTGCTCAGTTCGGGCAAGTCGTTCCTGCCCATCGACCAGACGGGCTGCAAGCGCGCCTGACCCTCGCGGCGTCCGCCGGGCTGGGCATAGCCCCATGCGGGCGCTGTGGCCGCCCCTTTTTTGAGAACCCCAGCGGCACCGACAGGATGCGGCTGGTGGTCGTTCGGCCGAGCACTTTATGAACATTTACCTTCTACAGGTCATCAATGGAATCGGCATTGGCATGCTGTATTTCCTGTTGGCGGTGGGCCTGTCCATTGTTTTTGGTTTGCTGCGATTCGTGAACTTCGCGCATGGGGCGTTCTACCTGATCGGAGCGTATTTTTGCTACCAGATGACGCGATGGGGCATGAGCTTCTGGTTGGCTCTGGTAGTGGTGCCGCTGGTGGTGGGGGCGATTGGCTGGGCCACGGAAAAGCTGGTCCTGCGCCACGTGTATGCCTCGGACCATGAGTTTCACATCCTCGTGACGGTGGGCCTGGCACTCGCAGTCCAGGAGCTGGTGATCCTGCAATGGGGCCCACTGGGTGACAGCGTGGCGGTTCCCGACGCGCTGCAAGGAGTGGTGATGTGGGGCAGTTTCATCTACCCGAAGTACCGCCTGTTCGTGATCGGCTTCACTTCGGTGCTGGCAGTGCTGCTGTGGTGGGTTCTTGAGGGCACGCGACTCGGTAGCGCTGTGCGAGCAGGCAGCGAGTCGACCGAGATGGTCTCGCTGCTCGGCATCAATGTGCTGCGTATTTTCAGCCTGGTATTTGGTTTGGGTGCAGCCACCGCTGCACTGGCCGGCGTGCTTGCATCCCCCATTCGTGGAGCAGAACCCTTCATGGGCATTGAAGCCCTGGCGGTAGCCTTTGTTGTGGTGGTCGTGGGGGGGCTGGGCAGTTTCAGCGGCGCACTGCTGGGCGGATTGATGATCGGCATTGTACAAAGCGTCATGAGCACGCTATGGCCAGAAGGGGCCCGCCTGATGATCTATGTTGCCATGGCCGCCGTGCTGCTACTGCGTCCCCACGGCCTGCTGGGCCGCAAGGAGTGAACCCCATGAAGAAATACACGCATTTTCTGTTTGCAGCAGTGGTGGTGGTGGCCATGCCGTTGCTGATGCAGTCGGGCTCCTTGGCTAGCGAGGTACTCATCTTTGCGCTGGCGGCTATGGGTTGCAATCTGCTGCTCGGCTTCACCGGCTTGCTTTCGTTCGGGCAGGGCATCTTCTTTGGTCTGGGCAGTTACACCGTTGCCTTGCTACTCACCCGCTGGCCTGTTCCCATGCCGCTTGCGTTGCTGCTCGCCACAGTCATGGGAGCGCTCGGGGCGGCCGTGGTGGGCTGGGTGGCCATTCGCCAGCGTGGCACCTACTTTGTGATGCTGACCTTGGCCTTTGCGCAGATGTTCTATTTCATTGCCTATACGGCTACCGGCTTGACGGGGGGGGACAACGGGTTGATGGATATCCCTCGTCCCAATGTGTCCATCCTGGGCTTTGACCTGTGGACGTTGGCGTCGCCTTGGCAGTTCTATGGTTTTGTTTCGCTGATTTTTCTGGTGGTGTTCTGGCTGCTGCTCAAGGTGTCACGCTCGACATTCGGGCGAACCTTGCTGGCAGTGCGAGACAACGAAGAGCGTGCGGCTGCCATTGGCTACAACCTCAGGCTGCTCAAGCTGCAGGCGTTTGTGATCTCGGGTGCTGTCACCGGTCTCGCGGGGGCGCTGCATGCCATGATGACCGGCCTGGCTCCGCTGTCCAACGCGGAGTACCACACCAGTGAAATGATCCTGGTGATGACAGTCATTGGCGGGACGGGCAACCTGTTTGCCTCGCTGCTGGGATCAGCGTTCTATCTGCTGCTGGCCGACTGGCTGTCTCAACTGTGGCCGCGTTGGCTCTTGCTGCTGGGCATTGCATTGATGGCCGTGAGCCTCTGGATGCAGCGCGGGCTGTGGGGCTTGGGTGAAACGGTCTGGAATCGGCTGCAAGGTCATCGCAAGCAGTCGGCTGACACGGTGGTGACGCCATCGGCAGCAGCAGTTCCTGCGAAAGGAGAACAGGCATGAGCCCAAAGACCCCGATCTTGTTGGAAGCCATTGATGTCGAGAAGCACTATGGCAAGTTTGCAGCGCTGGGCGGTGTAAGTCTCCAGGTGCGTGCGAATACCGTGCATTCGGTGATTGGCCCCAACGGTGCTGGCAAGACCACGTTGTTCCACATGCTCACCGGCACCAAGGCAGTCAGTGGAGGCCGGATTTTTTTTGATGGACAGGATGTCACGCATGAGCCAGACCATCGGCGGGTGCAGCGAGGCATTGCGCGTTCATTCCAGGTGACCAGCCTGTTCTTGAGCTTGCCCGTGCGTGAGAACCTGCGCCTCGGCGCACAAGGCGTACAGCCTGCACGCGCCCTGAATCCTTGGCACGAGCCGGTAGGGGCGCGTGCGCAGTCGCAGGTGGTTGACGCCGTTCTTTCCAAGGTGGGACTGGAGAACCTCGCAGACACCCCCGCTGGCAACCTTTCGCATGGCCAGCAGCGCCGGCTGGAAGTGGGCATGGCCCTGGCTGCACGGCCCAAGGCCATCTTCCTGGATGAGCCCACGTCGGGCATGGGCATCGATGACCTGGACGACATGAAGCGCTTGATCAAGAGCCTGCGCGACGAACACACCGTGGTCTTGATCGAGCACAACATGAACATCGTGATGGATATCTCGGACACCGTGACGGTGATGCAGCTGGGGCGTGTGCTGGCCGAAGGCATGCCACACGACATACGCAGCGACGAAAGGGTGCGGACTGCGTACTTGGGCAACATGATCACGGGGGGCAAAGCATGATTCTCGATGTTGACAACCTGCATGCCCACTACGGCAAAAGCCATGTGCTTCAGGGTGTGTGTTTCACGGTGGGTAACGGCGAACTGGTCACCCTGCTGGGGCGCAACGGCGCAGGCAAGACCACCACACTCAAGAGCATTGCCGGGGTAGTCGCTCCCACGCAGGGCCGTGTGGCATTTGCCGGCAAACCGCTGCAGGGTCAGGCTTCGCATGTGATCGCCCGGCAGGGGGTGTGTCTGGTACCGGAGCACCGGGGCATCTTCAAGCTGCTGACGGTGGAAGAGAATCTGATGCTGGGCCTGCGAAAAAGCTCACCCTGGCAACTGGACGACGTGTACCGCATTTTCCCCAGGCTCAAGGAGCGCAAGCGTAACGGCGGCGGGCAGCTCTCCGGCGGCGAGCAGCAGATGCTAGCGATCGGCCGCGCGCTGATGAACGACCCCAAGTTGCTCATGTTGGACGAGCCCGTGGAGGGGCTGGCTCCGGTGATCGTGGAGGAAATCGTGGCCCAGCTCAAGACCATCAAGGCCGCAGGCGTTGCCATCTTGCTGGTGGAGCAGAACCTGGAGGTCTGCACGCAACTGGCCGACCGCCATTGCATCCTGGAACAAGGACGCATCGTCTACACAGCCGACAACGCAAGCTTTCTTGCCGACGAAGAGGTCAAAGACCGTTATCTGGGCGTGGGCTTGGCCTGAGCTCTGGCCCATCCCGCATTGAATCCCGAAGGGCGTTTCATGAAGTTTCTGATTGCTCGTCTTAACCACGAGACCAATACCTTTTCTCCGGTACCCACGCCCTTGAAGGCGTTTGCGCCCGAGTACGACGCGGCGGCCTTCCATGCCAACTTCGGCATGCGAACGGCGATGGCGGCTTTCATTGATGCAGCAAAGCGGGTAGGGGCGCAGTGCGTGACGCCCGTCTCCGCCACGGCAAACCCCAGCGGGCCGGTAGATGCCGACGCCTACCGCCAGTTGACGGACCGCATCGTCGCCGCAGCGGTGGGTTGCGATGCCATCCTGCTCGATTTGCATGGCGCGATGGTGGCGCAGAACACACCGGACGGGGAAGGAGACCTGCTTGCCCGGGTGAGGGCAGCTGCGCCTGGCGTACCTTTGGGCGTAGCTCTGGACCTGCACGGCAACATCACGCAGAAGATGGTCGATAACGCCGATGTGATGGTGGGGTTCAAGACCTACCCGCATGTGGACATGTACGAGACGGGCGAGCACGCGGCACGTCTCGTGTTGCACATGTTGCAGCAAGGGACGAGGTACGCCGTGCGCTGGCGACAGTTGCCGCTGCTCAGTCACACCCTGCGCAGCACGACCTTGGGTGGCGCTATGGCCGCCGCCGTGTCCTCGGCGCGGCAGGCCGAAGGGGAGGGTGTGCCGGCCATGACCATCTTTGCGGGCTTCTCCTTGGCCGACATTGCCGCACCATGCGTGAGCGTAGTGGCCACGGCGGAATGCACTGCCGAGGGTGAAGCGCTGTGCGCCGCTGCGCTGGACCGCGTGGCTGCCCAGATCTGGGCGGAACGTGAAGGCTACGTGTATGCCAGCGAGCCCTTGGCCGAAGCCTTCGTTCGGGCGCAGCGCATGGCCGAAGGGGTGGGCAAGCCCGTACTGCTGCTGGATCACAGCGACAACTGCATGTCCGGAGGAACCTGCGACACCATGGACGTGCTGCAGGCCGCCTGGCGGCATGGCCTGACTGGTATCGCCACGGGGCCGCTGTCTGATCCGGAGGCCGTTGAGCAGCTCGTGGCGGCCGGTGTGGGCGCGCAGGTGTCGGTGCGCCTGGGCAACAAGGTGCCGCTGGCTCGGCTGGGCATTGTCAAAGAGCCCGTGCTGGTGCAGGGCACAGTGCGTGCCATCAGCGACGGCAGCTACACCGTGACGGGCCCGATATACACCGGCCAGCGCTGCTCCATGGGGCGTGCCGTCTGGCTGGATGCCGGCGGCACGCAGATCGTGGTGGTTGAGCAGCCGCACGAACCGTGGGATCTGGGCGTTTTTTCTTGTGTGGGCCTGGACCCCGCGGCATATCGCTACCTGCTGCTCAAGTCGCGCATGTACTGCCGACCGGTCTTTGTGCCGCTCTCTGCTGGATTGGTGGAGTGCGATAGCCCCGGCGTGACCAGCTCGGACTACCAGCTATTCCCGTTCGCAAACCTGCGCCAGCCCGTCTACCCGCTGGGCGACGTGCTCGCATATCCCTGACTGAGCTATATCTCTGGAGCTTCTATGGACACGAAAGTCAAACCCGACATTGAGAACCTGCGCATCAACGGCGAACGCCTGTGGGCGTCACTCATGGAGCTGGCGCAGATCGGCGCCACACCCAAGGGCGGCGTGTGCCGCTTGACCCTCACCGACCTGGACAAACAGGGCCGTGACTTGGTGACCCGCTGGGCACGCGAGGCGGGCATGACGGTCACCATCGACAAGATCGGCAACGGCTTCATGCGCCGCCCCGGGCGCAACAACAACCTGCCGCCCATCATGACCGGCAGCCACATCGACACCCAGCCCACCGGCGGCAAGTTCGACGGCAACTACGGCGTGCTGGCAGGCATCGAAGTGGTGCGCACGCTCAACGACCATGGCATCGAAACCGAGGCCCCCATCGAAGTCGCCTTCTGGACCAACGAAGAAGGATCGCGCTTCGTGCCCGTGATGATGGGCTCCGGCGTGTTCGCCAAAGCCTTCACGCTGGAACACGCCTATGCCGCCACCGACACCGAAGGCAAAACGGTGAAGGGCGAGCTGGAGCGCATCGGCTACATCGGCGACCAGGAACCCGGCGACCACCCCATCGGCGCCTACTTCGAAACCCACATCGAACAAGGCCCCGTGCTGGAAGACAACGACAAGACCATCGGCGTGGTCAGCGGCGTGCTGGGCATCCGCTGGTTCGACTGCACCGTCACCGGCATGGAAGCCCACGCAGGCCCCACCCCCATGGCCCTGCGCAAGGACGCGATGCTGGCCGCCACACGCATCATGCAAGACGTAGTCGCCGCCGCCCACCGCCACCCGCCGCACGGGCGCGGCACCGTGGGCATGGTGCAAGTCTTCCCCAACAGCCGCAACGTCATCCCCGGCCGGGTCAAGTTCAGCATCGACCTGCGCAACAGCACCGACGCGCTGGTGGACGCCATGGCCGCAGAGGTCAAGGCCTTTGCCGACCAGGTGGCCCAAGAACACGGTGTGCAGGTCCACATCGAAATGGTGTCCAGCTACCCCGCACAGCTCTTCCAGCCCGAATGCGTGCAGGCCGTGGGCCGCGCCGCCGCCAAGCTGGGCTACAGCAACATGCCTGCCGTCTCCGGCGCGGGGCACGATGCCGTGTACATGGCCAAGCTCGCACCCAGCGGCATGATCTTCATCCCCTGCAAGGACGGCATCAGCCACAACGAGATCGAGGATGCGAAACCCGAGCACATCGAGGCCGGGTGCAACGTGCTGCTGCATGCCATGCTGGAGCGGGCTGGTACCTAATGCTATATAAAATATAGCGGCAGAGGCATGATTCCGTAGCGCTTGCACCCGTTTGGATGCAAAAAGCGGGTGGAACGGATCAGTCCAGCTTCGTCAGCCCCAGAAAGTGGTCCAGCATGTGGAAGTGGTCTTCAAAGAACTCCTCTTCCAGGCCTGCCAGCTGGTCGATGCGGGTCCACTGCACCAGCGCCGCATCATCGTCCGCCTGCACCACTGGGAAGGGCGCATCGCCCAGGTCAAAGTAGTGTGCATGCGTGATGGTGCGACCGCGCTGGCTGCGGTCGGGGTGGTCGAACACGGCCACTGACTGCAGTGCGGCGCGCATGCGGGCCTCGGGCAGGTCGCATGTACGGGCAAGAGGCTCTGCGAGCTGGCCGCTATTGGGGCGCCAGCTTTGCGGCCACGTGGCGAGAAAAGTTGTCCAGGATAGCCTGCCAGCCGGCTCGCTGCTGCTCTTCGGGGTGCGTTTGCTCCCCGTCGAATGTGACCGTAACTTTGACTCCGTCCGTGCCCTCGTTGAACTCAACGAGTCCTGCTCGATCTCCGAAGGCGTATTCGATGAGCTGGCACGGCACAACCTTGGTGTATTCACCTGCAAAGTCAAACCCGAATGAGCCGTCCTTCGCCTCCATGCGAGAGGAGAACTTGCCACCTGGCCGCAGATCCACCGACGAGGTGGTCGTGTGCCAGTCTGGGGACGCTGTATTCCATTGTTTGATGTCTTCGGGTGTTGTGTATGCCCGCCAGACTTCTTTCAACGGTGCGGCAACCACAGTTGAGACGGTGATCTTCATGAGCGAACTCCATTCGGGTGACCCGGCACATATTCAAAGATTGGATGCCGAGTCCAGCCCTATCGGCACTGGCCGCTAAAGCCCGGTCTTATTAGCGACTTCTGTCTCAGACTTGTTGGCTGCGCGCGGCGATCCACCGGATCTCCTCGACCAGCTCGTGCAATCCTGTTTGGATGATATCCAGAGTAGGCTTGTCCACTAAGTGACCGTCTTGTATGCGCGCGGCGACTCCAGCAATGGCGATGTGCTGCCGCACCAAGGGGCGAGCCAGTGTGGCTGCCAATGCATCTCGAATTTGGGCCTGTGCCCGCACTCCCCCTGCCGTGCCTGGCGACGCCGTCATGATGAGCGCGGGCTTGCCCTTGAGAGGAGATGCAAATCCCGGCCGCGAAGCCCAGTCAATCGCGTTCTTGAGTACCCCGGGAATGCCGTAGTTGTACTCAGGCGAACACAGTACCAGGCCATCTGCACGTTCAATGGCGTTCTTGAGCTGGACGACTGGAGGCGGTGGTTGGTCCCCATCCAGATCTGCGTTGTACATGGGGATCTCGTCGAGAGCGAACAACTCCAGTGTGGTTCCAGAAGGTAGCAGCGGCTGCAGGCTTCGCAGCACGGCAGTGCTGTGCGACGCGCGGCGGAGGCTTCCGGAGATGGCGAGGAGGCGGATAGGACGTGTCATCTGGTTGGTGCTCATTGAGATTCTTTCGTTCTTTCAATGCCTGAAGTTTATGCATAAAATTCAAAACATGTACAAAACAGACACATCCCCTCGCACCCCGCCCCTGGTGGATCAGGCCTTCGCGCAATTGCGCAGGGATGTGTTGAATGGCACCTACAGTCCAGGCGCCAAGCTCAAGCTCGATGAACTGCAAGCTGCCTACGGCTTTTCCAGCAGTCCATTGCGGGAGGCGCTGAGTCGTCTGGCCCAGGAGGGGTTGATCCGGGCAGATGAACGGCGAGGGTTTCGTGTAACGGCGATTTCTGCAGAGGACTTGGGCGACATCACGCGCATGCGTGTGATGCTTGATGTGCAGGCGCTGCGCGAATCGATTGCCCACGGTGACGACGTGTGGGAGGCGCAAGTAGTGGGGGCATTTCACCGCTTGGAGAAGGTAGAAGGCCGACTTAGCGATGGTCCGGTCGTTTTGGACCAAGGGTGGACGGACGTGCACACTGCCTTTCACATGGCACTGATTTCAGCCAGTCCATCAGAGCGCCTGCGGACTTGGAGTGCAAGCCTCTTCGACCAGGCGGAGCGCTACCGGCGGTTTTCAGCGCGCTTTCGCAAGACCTTTAAGCACAAATCCAGCGAGCACCGTAAGCTCATGGACGCTACGCTGCGGCGCGATGCAGATACCGCCTGTGCGCTCTTGCAAGAGCACATCTTGAGTACCGAGCGCAATGTGCTCTCGGTGCTGAGCAAGCTGGAGCACGGTCAGGGAGGCTGACCCTCCACTGCCATTGCGAGCCAGAGCATGGTCTAGGTACAGGCATTTCGCCGGTTCCTGGGCAGCCCTGCCCCTCCTCATTCCTGGTTGCACCCGACTCGCGTGGTGCAGAGCCCGCATGCATCGCGCATGTGGGCTTTTTCGCTTCTGAGTTCCCCATTTCCGTTGTCTGCAAGTGCCTCTTCTTGCGCAAGGGGCCTAGCAAGTTCCCTCAAATCGCTCGGTGTAAACCACTACGCATAATTTGTATTTTGTGCATAAAAATACATTCATGCACCAGATTGGAAAATCCAGAAGTCCAAGTTCTGATCGTTGTGCCTTCGCCGATTCCTCTTTCATCCCTTTTCTAGGAAACCCATGAAACTGATGTCCTACTCAATCGCCGGCCGTGAAACCTGGGGTGCCGTCCTCGGTGACGGTGTTGCCGAACTGGCGATCCGAACCGGCCATGCCACGCTGGCTGGCTTCATCGCAAGCCCGGACTTCGCGCGCCGGGATGCGTTGGTGGCAGATATCAAGGCCGACGCAAAGTTGGCCGAAGTGACGTTTCTGCCGGTGATTCCTCGCCCCGAAAAAATTGTCTGCGCGGTGCGCAACTACATGGATCACCACCAGGAGGTGCTCGCTGCTGGCATGCAGCGCGAGCTGTCCGAGCAGCCGCCGATCTTCTTGCGCGTGTGGCGTTCACAGACGCCACATCAAGGGCCCATCGTCCGCCCCCATGTTTCGGAGTCGCTGGATTGGGAAGGCGAGCTGGCCGTAGTGATTGGCAAGGAAGGTCGTGACATCAGCGAGGCGGACGCCTGGGCGCACATTGCAGGCTATAGCTGCTACAACGATGCCAGTGTGCGAGAGTGGCAGTTCCATGCCAAGCAGATCGCCTCCGGCAAAAACTTCGAATCCACTGGTGCTTTCGGTCCCTGGATGGTGACTGCAGACGAGATCGCGCCTGGTCGCGAACTCAAGCTGGAGACGCGTCTGAACGGCGTTGTGGTGCAGTCCAGCCATACAGGGCACATGATTTTTTCGATCCCCCGCCTGATTGCGTATGCCTCAACCATTTTTACGTTGGTCCCCGGTGACGTGATCATCACTGGCACTCCTGCCGGCGTGGGCTGGAGTAAGAAGCCGCCGCAGTTCATGAAACCTGGCGACGTCGTGGAAGTGGAGATTGAAGCCATCGGCGTGCTGCGCAATCCAGTGGTTGCGCAGGGCTGACCATCGTCTGGCGTCATTTACCCGTTCGATCTTCCATCCAGACCCTGCAAGGGTAGAGCAAGGCCCCACGCGGCCGCCGCCCACGGAGACAAACACCATGCAAAGAAGACACGTCCTGGCCGCCTGCAGCGCGGCCGCTCTTGGATGGTCGGCGCTGCCGGCCCTGGCCCAAGCCTATCCCGAGCGAGCGATCAAGCTCTATCAGGGGTTCGCTCCTGGTGGAAATGCGGACGCCATCGCCCGCGCTGTGGGCGCAGAGATGGCCAAAGCCTTGGGCCAGGCCGTGGTGGTGGAGGCACAGTCTGGAGCTGGCGGCACCATCGCCGCCACCACGGTAGCGCGGGCAAAGCCCGACGGATACACGTTGCTGCTCGCCACCGGGGGGCATGCGGTGGCGGGCGCTCTCTACAACACGCTCCCCTACAAGTCAGTTGCGGACTTCGAGATGGTTTCCACGATCACCTTCTTTCCGTTCCTGGTGGTTGTCAACGCCAATTCGAAAGTCCAGAGCCTGCGTGAAGTCATCGCAAACGCGCAGGCCACACCGGGATCGGTTGGCTACGGGACTGCGGGCGTGGGCTCAACCCACCATCTGGCGGGCGAGCTGCTGGCCAAGATGGCTCGAGTCAATCTTTTGCACGTTCCTTATCGGGGCGATGCTGCATCGATCACGGCGCTGCTGGCAGGCGATGTGCCGTTCATCATCGCTCCGCCGACCGCGGTATTGACCAACATCCAGGCGGGGAAGCTGCGCGCCATCGCAACCACCGGCCCCCAACGGTGGGCAGGCCTGCCAAACGTTCCCACCGTCGTGGAGCAAGGTGTGACGGGCTATGACGTGCGCTCGTGGGCCGGCCTTCTGGCGCCCGCAGGAACACCCCGACCGATCGTTGATCGCCTCAATGCGGAGGTGCTTCGTGCGCTACAGGCGCCTGCAGTACGGCAGCGTTTGGAGGACATGGGCGGCGAAGCGCGTGGCAGCACGCCCGAGGAAATGAAGGTCATGGTGAGCCACGAGATCGAAAAATGGCAGCAGGTAGTGGCTGATGCCAAGATTCCCAAACAATGACTCCAATCACCTTGTCGAAGGACTTTTGAATGAACTTGATCGCTATCCGCAAACGCAGCCTGACCATTGAAACGGTGTACCACGAGGGCGGGCCACCGGTAGACACGCCGCTGCGCATCGCCTCTGCTTGCGCTGTGATTCGCAATCCTTACGCTGGCCGCTATGAGCCAGATCTGCTGCCCTTCATGGCCGAGCTGCGCACCCTCGGTACGATGCTCGCTGAAGAGCTGGTGGCTACGCTGGGCAAGGAAAAAGTACAGGCCTATAGCAAGGCAGCCATCGTCGGCGTGAATGGCGAGTTGGAGCATGGCGCCGTCTGGCATGAAGCGGGGGGCTGGGCAATGCGCCAAGTGCTGGGTGAACCCAAAGCCATCGTGCCGTCGGCGAAGGCCGTGGCCGCTACGGGCTACCGCTTGATGGTGCCACTGCATTACATCCATGCGGCCTATGTCCGCAGCCATTTCAACAGTGCCGAGGTGGGGATTCAGGACGCGCCCCGCCCCGACGAAATCCTTTTCGCACTGGTGATGGCCGATGGCGGACGCGTCCACTCGCGCCTGGGCGGCCTGACGCGCGAGCAGGTGTCCGTACACGACGGCCAGCGCTGAGGTTAGACATGGCGACTTCTTCCACTGGCATGATGAAGGCCGTGCAGCTCCAGGTCACGGGTGGTCCGGAGGTTCTGTCTTTGGTGGACATCTCTGTACCTCATCCCGGACCGGGTGAGGTACGCGTCCGGGCTCATGCCATAGGCGCAGGTGGGCCGGACGTTCTGATTCGCAACGGTACTTACAAATGGATGCCCCCACTGCCCGCGGTGCCCGGCAATGAGCTGTCCGGGGTCATCGATGCCATCGGTGAGGGCGTCACCCGCCTGTCTGTGGGTGACCGCGTGCTGGTCAGTGCACGAGAGTTGCCACAGCGCGGGGGCTGCTACGTGCAGGCGATCTGCGTGCCCGAAGTTGTGCCATTTGTGCTGCCTGAGAGCATTGCGTTCGAGGACGCGGTGAGTCTCGGTAACTTCCAGCTCGCACTGGCGCTACTGGCCAGCAACGGCAATCTACCCGCTAAAGCGATCCTGATTCCCGGTGCAGCAGGTGGGGTTGCCACCGCGCTGGCACAGGTGGCGCGCTCGCGAGGCCTGCGCGTCATCGGTACTGCATCAACCCCGGAAAAACGCCAGTTCGCCTTGGAAAACGGAGTTAGCGATCTTGTTGATGGCGACGTGCAGGCCCTGCCGCAACGCGTCATGGAGCTCACTGGGGGACGTGGCGTCGACCTCGCTTTTGATCATGTGGGTGCGGCGCTGTTTATCGCCTGTCTGCGTTCGCTGGCCCCCTCAGGCATGGCGGTGTCGTACAACATCCTTGCAGGCCCACCATCGAGTGATGTGTTCGATGAGCTTCGCAAACTGCTCGCCAAGAGTCTGGCGATACGCACCTTCTCCATTCACGCGGTGGATGCCGATGTGGCTCAGCGCCGCGGCTTGATGGAGCAAGCCATTGCGCTCATGGCGAGTGGCCAGGTGCGTGCACCGCGTGCCATGCGCATGCCACTGGCAGAGGTTCGTCAGGCCCATGAGCTGTTGGACACCGGCGGCACGCTGGGCAAGCTGGTCCTCATTCCCTGAACCCATGGAGTCTTGCAACGTGAATCCACCCTATACCGCCAATCTCGCTCACTGTGGCATTTTTTGCCGTGACCTGGAGGTGATGAAGGCTTTCTATACCGGAGTGTTCGACATGCAGGAGACGGATCGTGGCGAGGGCGTGACCTTTCGCTTCGAGATCGTGTTTCTGAGCGGGCGTGGTGATCAGCACCACCAGTTGGTGCTGGCTGGAGGGCGGGGTGAAGATGCACCGAGCACCGTGATGCAGCTGTCGTTCAAGGTCCAGACCATTGATCATCTGCGCGAGGCGCGTCGCCGCGCGTTGGCACTGGGCGCGTCGAAGATGCGCGGGCTTAACCACGGGAATGCGATATCCATTTACTGCATGGACCCGGAAGACAACACGGTGGAGGTTTATCTGGACACTCCTTGGTACGTGAGCCAGCCCCACGGTGATCCTTTGGACCTGGATCAGGATGACGAAGCCATCTGGGCCCAGACGGAGCGTGTGGTGCGTTCGGACTCCAGCTTTATGCCGGTATCCGAGTGGGCTGCGCAGTTTGCGGAACGACGCGCGGCATGGAAGGCCGGGACCGCGTAGCGAGCGCTCGTTTTTCGCGATGACGCAGAGGCTTTCGGCTTGGAGATGCAACAGGCGTACGACGTTTTTCTTGTGTTCGCACGCAACAAAAAGGGCTCCCAGAGGGAGCCCTTTTTGCCTGCCCGCCCCTGCGGTTCAGTTAACACTCCCCATAGCGGCAGCACCCGCACCGCGCGAAGTGCCACCGCCATGGGAAGTCCCGCAACTGCTTCAATCCAACCCAAGCAGTTGGTCTGCCAAATTACATGGCGCTGAATTCGCCCGAAGGGATCTGGCCGGTGCGCACGGCTTCGGCAGCCTGTGCACGCACGGCAGCGCGGTCAGCGGTGGATTGGTAGGTCACCACACGCGAGCCTGCGGGTTCCATGTTGTGGGTCTTGGCTTCCACTACAGCTTCGGCTTGCACTTCAGCGCGGGTGCGGTTGGTGTCGAACTTCAGGGCAAATTGCGAGCCATCGGCTTCATCGGCATGGGCGCCAAAAGCGGCGAAAGCGGCAACAGCGGCGACGGAGAGGAAACGGGCGGTCTTGTTCATGATGAAAATCCTTAAAAAAACTTAAAAAGCGTCTCAAAAAAGCCGGGTCAAAAACCATTCCTGAACCGGGTTCGGTGAGTCGCCTTGCGGGTTCGGCTCATCGATGGGATGAACTGTACGCCGATGGTGTTCAGGGAAAAACCACCCAGTCGCAAACTAACTGTTCCAGTTTTGAAAACAATGGCTGGGCCACGTACTGTGACGTTTCGCGTCAGCGGTTGGAGACGCCGAAGCGCCGGTTTCCCTCGCCCCGGGCGTTGGGCCGGGGACTACAAAGCAGTGGCTTGTGCTCTGGTTACAGGCCTGCGGATCTATCGGTCTATGGCTTGTTGCGTGTCTTGCGCACCGAACGCGGAGCGGGGCTTGTGGCTCGATTGCTTGCCTGATCCAGCCACAGTAAGGTGTCCATTTGCGCCATGAAATGGCGCAGATAGTCGGGAGACAGGGAGCGCATCAGGTTCAGTGAGCGCAGCATCAGCTTGTGGGCGTTGAGTGGCCCGGCGTTCTCAGGCCCCCTGTGCAGGGCCTGCACCACCTGCTGCTCGGCGGCGATGTGCGACCAGACCTCGCTGAAATGGCGCACGCTTTTGAGCGCGGGCAATGGAGCGCTGTCCATCGCTAAGGGGTCGTCCCTGGCGATGCTGCGCCGAGGGGTTCCCAGGGTTTGGTTCAGTTGTGCCAGCGCAGATGCTGCAGGGGCGGGGCGTTGGTTGCCCTGTGATGGAGGTGTGTGGGGCGGGCTTTCGGGGTAGCTCGCCAACGCCGTATCGAGCTTGTGCGCCAACAGCCGCTGCACGGCCGCTGATTGGCCGGGCAGGCGGCGCGCCAGGATCTCCAGGTAGTGAAAACGCGCGGGGTCGTTGTGGTGCGCGCCCACTGCACGCAATGCCTCCAGACGGGGATCTGTCATGGTGCGCGGGGAGACTCGGTGGACCGGGGGTTGGCGGCCTTGGGGACTGGGGCCATCTCCACCCGGCGGTTTTGTGCACGGCCTTTTTCGTCGCTGTTGTCAGCCACGGGTTGTTCGGCGCCAAAGGCTGCGGCGAACACCTGGGACGATGGCATGCCTTCGTCAATCAGAGCCCGGGTCACGGTGAGTGCACGCTGGGCTGACAGCTCCAGGTTGTCCGCAAAACGCTTCTGGCTGCCGCGCAGCAGCGCGGTGTTGTCGGTGAAGCCGCTGACCATCAGCATTTCGTCGCGCTCCCGCAAGTAAACCCCCAACGGCTGAACCAGACTCTTCAGCAGTTGCCGTCCCTCGGCACGCAGTTCGTCCGAACCGGTGGCAAACAGCACGCTGCCGCTGATACCAATGCGCCCGTTGTTCACCGTCACGCGCCCGCTGGCCAGCGGAATGGCCAGGGCCTTCTCAAGCGCCATGCGCCGCTGCTCTTCCATCTGGCGCTTTTGCACTTCCTGCTGAAGGCTGGTCACCAGGTCGATCTGCACCACCAGCACGCCCACGAGGATCAGTACAAACGCACCCAGCAGCCCCGCCATCAGATCGCCGAAGACGGCCCACACCGGTGCCGTCTGGTCGGTAGCATCATCCAGGGTGTCGTCCACGCCGGTCACGCGGGCACCCCTTGTTCTGCCGTGGCCTTGCCATGCAGTCGACGCAGGTCTTCCACGATGCCTTGTTGTGCGCTGATGCTCAGGTCAATCACCTCGCGGGCCTGCGCCACGTAGTACGCCAGCTGTTCGTCGCTGCGGCCCATGGACTCGCGAAGGGCGTCCTCCATGCCTTGCAGGCTCTCCACGAGCTTCTCGTTGCTGGCGCTGAACAGGCCGACGCCGTGCTGGAAGGATTCCCCCAGGCTGGACAACTCGATGGCGCTGGCCGCGACCTGCGCTGCCACTTCGTCCACCTTGCCCGCCTGTGCGCCCAGGGCCTGTGCAAACTGCTGGCCCGCCTGTTCGAGCACCTCGGCGGCGGAACCCACCAGTGCGTCAATGGCCGCGCGCTGCTGCACAGCGGCTTCGTTCACGGATTGCAGCAGGCTGCCCAGCTGCTGTGTCATGGCCGCGCGCTCGGCCAGTGCAAGGTTGTCGCGTTCGCCCAGGCGTGTCATTTCCTGCCGCAACTGGGTAATGACTTCGGCCGCCGCTTGCGGCACGTCGGAGGCGGTCTGCAGCAGGCGCGTGAGGGGGGCTTCCAGCGCAGCGCCCAGGGTGGCCAGGTGCTCTGCCACGGCGGCTTGCAGAGTATCCAGGCGGTCCACTGCCGCCTGTCCGCGCGCGGCTTCTGCATCGCGCAGGGTGGTCAGTTCCTCGCGCCACACCAGGGTCAGCGCATCCATGCGTTGACCCTGGGCTTGCACCCATTGCGCTTCGTTGTCGATGCGTGTGCGCAGCAGGGCGTCGGATTGCTCCATCAGCGCGGAGGCGCTGCCCAATGTACGGTCCACCTGGGCGTTCAGTCGCAGACTCACTTGCGTAGCGGTGTCTTCCAGGGTCTGCATCAGGGCGCGCTGTTGTTCCACGGTCTGTGTGGCTGCGCGCTGCCATTCAGCGCTGAGCGTGTGGGCCAGTCTCTCCAGGGACTGGCTCCAGCCTGCCAGCCGTTGCGCATCGGCGTCGCGCTGCGCCTGCTGAGCATCGGTGACGGTGCTTTGCAATGCAGCCAGCAAAGCCTCGGAGCGTTCTTCAAATGCGTTGTTGGCTGACTGCAGGCGGTGCTCCAGCTGCTGGGCTGCTTGGACGAGTGCCGCGCCGGTTGTCTGGTGCTGTTCGGCAGTTTGTGCCCCCGCGCTTTGCCATTCGCCGCTGAGTTTCTGGGCCATCTGGTGCATGGACTGCGTCCAGTCGGCGAGCCGCTGCGCATCCGCAGCGCGCTGCGCACCGTGGGCTTCGGCTACCGTCGCCTGCAGTGTGGTGACCAGGGCTTCGGCCTGTTGTGCAAATGCCTGGGTGGTGGCTTGCAATTGCCGGTCCATCTGCTGTGCGGTGCGCTCCAAGGCCTGGCCCACCTCCTGCTGCTGGGCCAGCGTCTGGTTGCCCGCTTTATGCCATTCGCTGGCCAGGTTGCGAGCCATGTCCTGCATGGAGTGCTCCCAGCCTTGCAGTCGCCGCTGGTCGGACTCCGCCTGGGCAGCCTGTTGCTGTGCAGCCGATACGTGCAGGGAGTCCACCAGCGTTTTCGATCGTTCGTCGAAAGTCTGCGTGAGCTTTTGCACTGCAACCTCAAACTGGGTGATCAGCGTGCCCTGTGTGTTCGACTGCTGGTCGAGCGCCTGGGCCCAGGTGTCGGCCACCTTGCGTGCTGTGTCCTCCCATTGCGCACTGAGGCTTTGCAGCTGCTGGCCTGTGTGCTCTCGCAGCCGCTCGTGGGTGCGCTGGGACTCTTGTGCCAGCGTCGCCATGGCCTGTTCCACCACCGGGCGTATGGCGGCGGTGGCCTGCTGGGCACTGGTGCTCAGGCTGTCTTGCAGCGATGTACCCACGGACTGCGCCAATTGGGTGTACGCGGCAGAGGCCTCTTGATGAAACCCCTGCTGTTGCGCGAGCAGCTGGTCGTTGAGCTGGCTGTGGCGGCGCTCCAGTCCTTCCATCATGGCTTGCAGGCGATCGGCAATCAGCGGCAGGGCCTGGGCCTGCGCTTGCAGGGCCAGCAAGGTGTCCTCACGCCGTTGGGCGGACGAGAAGGCACGGAACAGAGTGGGGATGCGCGCATCCAGCTGGCGCACCGCCTGCAGCCTCTCTCGGCGGCTCAGGGCGGACAACAGGCCCAGTGCGGCCGATGTGGCGACCCCCGCGACGGACGTGCCGAACGACAGGCCCAACCCCTTGAGGGGCGCAGCCAGTGCATTGCGGATGGATTCCAGGTTGCCTGATGCCTCCAGGGCAAACACGGCGCCGTGGAATGTCACCACCATGCCCACGAAGGTGCCCAGCATGCCCAGCATGACCAGCAGCCCCACCAGGTAAGGCGTGAGTGCAGGTCCAGGCAGGGCTACACGCTCCCCTTCGATACGTTGGCGAACCGGGTGGCGCAGTGCGGGGTCCAGGCTTTCCAGCCAGGCATCCAGGGCACGGGGCTCTTGATGTGCCTCTAGCGCACGCGTCAGCGAGGCGGTGGCCGCGCGATAGCGCATCAGCTCCCAGGCTCCCAGCAGGTAGGTGGCGGCGATCATCACCGTCATTGCCAGTGCCAGCGGGCTGTGGCCCACAAAACCCCAGCCCACCCAGCCAGCGGCTGCAAGGCCCGCAGCGAAGATGGCTGTCATCACACTCTTGTTCATTCCTGTTGTCCTGTTGTGTCGTTCTGGGCTGCTTCCAGCAGTCCCGTGATCGGTTCCATGCGCGTTTGCAGCTCTGCGGCAAGTAGGGCCTGCATGTCGCGCTCGAAGGCCCACAGCCAGCCTCCGGCCTGCCGCCAGCGCGCAGGCTCATCGGCCAACCCTTGGGTGGTCAGCCTGTGCTGGTGTTGCCGGTGGCGGTGCGCCATACGGCGCTCCAGGTGCGCGGGTAGCAAGGCCCACAGCCGTTGTTCACGCGGTGCCAACATGCGCTCCATCACGGCGTCCAGCGCCGCCACCTGGCGCAATCTGGGGGCGCCTTGTGCGATCGCCTGGCGCAACTGTGCCCTCAGGGGCTGCAGCCGTAGCTCCATCTGCTTTTGCAGGTCCAGATAGCGTGGCGCGTGGGTGGCGAAATCCGTGTCCACCCTCGGGTCGGGCAGTTCCACGGGGGTGTTGTCCGCCCGGGCCCGCAGTGGCTTGGGTGCAGTGGGCCTCGTGGCCAGCTGCACTTCGAGGTCGGCCCGAACCTTCGCTACCAGGCCGGCGAGTACCGTCATGTTCAGCGCCATTGCCGGGTGCTGTGCAGTCGCCGCCTGCGATGGCAGGTTCTCGATCGCGTGCAGCGCCCGGCTGAGCTGGACGGCGTCCACGGTTCCCAGCCATAGGCTCAGCTGCTCTGCCACATCGGGGGGCTTGGCTGCTGGTAGCGGAGGCGCGGCCCGCTCGCTGGCTTCCCGCGTCCATTGCTGGAGCAGGACCACGAGGCGTGAGCTATTGAGTCGGTGGTGTTGGGTCATCCCGTGAAGGCTGTGCACTGGGTGGGCACGGCCGAGCGGGACGGTCCGGCGGCGCGTGCATCGGGGGAAGGAGTCCTCCCGAAGGCAAAGCCCGCTATTTTCGCAGGAACGACAGACCAGTCTGCCAGTCAGCCTCCGGCGTTGCAGCTGTTACACAAGGGAAAGGGCTCCATGCAGCGCCCCGAGGCCCGGCCAATGGGCCTTTTTTGGGGAGGCGCCATGGATTGAGTTTGGTTCAGGCCGATGCCATGCCCGCCTCAGTACGTCTCCAGATGCAGTCGCCCTTCGCGCTGAAGCGTCCCACCGAGGGCGTCCCAGCTCAGCCCCGCCTCCTGGGCGATGTCACGCAGCGCCATCACCACGCCTTCTTCCATGCCCTTGAGGCCGCAGACGTAGAAGTGGCTGTTGTCATCGCGCAGCAGGGCCAGCAGGTCGGCGGCGCGCTCGCGCATCAGGTCTTGCACATAGCGCTTGGGCTGCCCGGGCGTGCGGGAGAAAGCCAGGTTGATGTCGATGAAATCCTTGGGCAGGCTTTGCAGTGGGCCGAAGTAGGGCAGTTCCTGCTGCGTGCGTGCGCCGAAGAACAGCAGGAGCTTGCCGCCCTCAAACTTGCCGCTGTTGCGTAGCCTGCGTCGCCACTCGGTCATGGCGCGCATGGGAGCGCTGCCGGTGCCGGTGCAGATCATCACGATGTGCGATCGCGGGTGGTTGGGCATGAGGAAGCTGTTGCCGAACGGCCCCACCACCTGCACCTTGTCGCCCAACTTCAGATCGCAAACGTAGTTGGAGGCAACGCCTCGCACAGGGTTGCCATCGTGGTCCACGGTCACGCGCTTCACGGTCAGCGCCAGGTTGTTGTAGCCGGGGCGTTCGCCGTTGCGCGGACTGGCCACCGAGTATTGGCGCGCGTGATGGGGTTTGCCCAGCGCATCGGCGCCCGGCGGGATGATGCCAATCGATTGCCCTTCCAGCACGGGGAACGGCATGCTGCCGAAATCGAGCACCACATGGTGGGTCTCGCTCTCAAAACCCGCCTCGGTGCAATTGAAGTTGCCGACCACGGTGGCTGTGGTCGGGTTTTTGGGCGGAAAAAGATTGGTGTAGGGATGGGCTGCAGACCAGGGCGGTACCGTGGCTCCGTACTGGGCGGAGCGAAACACCTGCGTGCCCGGCTCAGCAGGCGCTTCGGGGGCTTGCTGCAGCGCCGTTACCTCGGTGGCGGGCTCTCCGCCTGCTGCGACCAGTTCATGGGGGGCAAGCTCGCCCGGCAGTTCTTCCCAGCTGAACTGTTCCTCAACGGTGTAGGCGCGGGCCACTGGCACCGCACGCCAGTTGTCGATGGAACCCGTGGGGCAGGGCGAGATGCAGGCCATGCAGCCGTTGCACACATCGGCTCGCACCACGTAGTTGTTGTCGTCGTGCGTGATCGCGTTGACCGGACAGGTGGCCTCGCAGGTGTTGCAGCGAATGCAGATCTCTGGGTCGATCAGATGCTGCTTCAGGATGCCGTTGTCGATCAGCGTGTGGGTGTCCATATTCATTCTTCGAGCAATATCCGGCTACCGGTGCTGGGACCTTGCATACAGTGGAAGCATTCGGTGTGCCACAACGCAGAGCCCGACTCGCCGTGCCGCTCGCGCAGTCTTGCCAGGGGCGGCGAATGCGGCACGGGCAACTCAGCGGCGATCAATTAAAACGCACGTACTCAAAATCCACCGGCTGGCGGTTGATGCCCATGACGGGGGGCGCGATCCAGCCGGCGAACTTGCCCGGCTCGACCACACGGCCCATCAACGACGCCACAAACGCGAAGTCTTCGGGCGTGGGCAGCCATTCGGCCTTGCGCGCGGTCCATTCTGCCTCGCTCACCACGCGGCCGTCGGGCGACATCTTGATGCCCGCCAGCGCGCCGATCTGGCGATTGAAGGCCTTGTGGGGGACCACCAGGCGGGTGGGGACTCCCGCTTTCTCCAGCACCTTGTTCCACCGGCCCACGCCCGCCATGGAGTCCTTGATGAAGTCGTCGCGCAGCACTTCGTTCAGCGCGTTGAGCATGGGCACTTCTTTTTCCAGCAGCTGTCCGTCCTTGACCTCCAGCACCTTGTACGTCTGGCCCTTGAGCACATGATCGTCCGTGCGTTTTCCTTCTTCGTAGCGACCCTTGAGGCCCGAGCTGTAGAACGTGGCGGCGTTGCTGGACTGGTCGGCGCCGAACAGGTCGATGGTCACGCTGTAGTGGAAGTTGAGGTAGCGCTGGACGGTGGGCAGGTCGATGGCGCCAGCCGCACGCACCTTGGCAGGGTCGTCGGTCTTGAGGTCGTTCATCACCTGTGCGGTGCGCGACAGCACACGCGAGATGCCGCTTTCGCCCACAAACATGTGGTGGGCCTCTTCGGTCAGCATGAACTTGGTGGTGCGCGCCAGCGGGTCAAAAGCGCTCTCTGCCAGGGCCGAGAGCTGGAACTTGCCGTCACGGTCAGTGAAGTAGGTGAACATGAAAAACGCCAGCCAATCCGGCGTCTTTTCATTGAACGCGCCCAGGATGCGCGGGTTGTTCTCGTCGCCGGACTGGCGCTGCAGCAGCGCTTCGGCCTCCTCGCGGCCGTCGCGGCCGAAGTGCTTGTGCAGCAGGTACACCATGGCCCACAGGTGGCGGCCCTCTTCCACATTGATCTGAAACAGGTTGCGCAGGTCGTACATGCTGGGCGCTGTCAGGCCCAGGTGGCGCTGCTGCTCGACCGAGGCAGGCTCCGTGTCGCCCTGGGTCACGATGATGCGGCGCAGATTGGCGCGGTGCTCGCCGGGCACGTCCTGCCAGGCTTTTTCGCCCTTGTGGTCGCCAAAGTGGATCTCGCGGTTGCTGTCGCCTGGGTTCAAAAAGATGCCCCAGCGGTAGTCGCGCATCTTCACGTGGCCGAACTGGGCCCAGCCGTTCGGGTCCACGCTCACGGCGGTACGCAGATAGACCTCATGGTTGGTGGAGCCCTCGGGACCCACGTCGTCCCACCAGTTGATGAAGTTGGGCTGCCAGCCCTCTAGCGCGCGCTGCAACGTGCGGTCTTCGCCCAGGTTCACGTTGTTGGGAATCTTCTCGCTGTAGTTGATGCTGCTCATGGGGTGCTCCTCTGGATGGAAATCGAATGCAGGGCAGGGGGTCAGACGCGCGTCTGGTCAAACCCGGCCTTCTGGCCGGTGCCGTAAACCTTGAGCGCGCCCTTCTCGCCCACGGCGTTGGGTCGGTTGAAGATCCAGTTCTGCCACGCGGTCAGGCGCCCGAAGATGCGGGTGTTCATGTTCTCCCTGCTGGCAAAGCGCAGGTTGGCCTCCAGGCCGGTCAGCGCATCGGGCGACATGGCGGCGCGTTCTTCAATGGCGATACGGATTTCGTCGGCCCAGTCGATGTCGTCGGGGGCGGCCGTGACCAGGCCCAGCGCCAGTGCGCTGTCTGCGTCCAGCGGCCGGCCCGCGGCGGCGCGGACCGCTTCCAGCGGGCTCGCCTCTTCATAGAAGCGGCGCTGCAAGCGGCTTTGGTCATTCACCATGGGCAGCAGGCCAAAGTTGAATGCGTTCAGGGTGAGCGTTGGGGCCTGCTCTGGCGCGTCGGGCAGGGCCAGCATGTAAGTGCGGTCTGCCGCTAAGGCCAGTTCTGCGAGGGTGCCGGCAAAAGCCGATCCCGTCTCGATCAGCGCGAAGAGGCTGCGTGAGGACACATCCAGACGGGCAAACGTGCGTCGCAGCGCACCGATGGTCTCGCGCACCAGCCAGTGGTCCTGATGCGCGAGCAAGATGGCATCGCTGGCCAGCACCGCCTGCGCATCCCCTTCGGTCTTCAGCAGCCAGGTGCCAATGTCCAGTTCGTTGGTGCGCAGGTTCAGGATGGCGTCGTCCAGCTCGCGGGCCAGTGCCAGTGGCCACCAGGCGGCGCCCGCTGCTTCAATGGCTGCCGTGTCTGCGGGCTGCGCTCCCTCGGGGGCAGGGATACACAGCGTGGCCGTGCGCCGTGCGCGGTCGATGTCCACCGTCACGTGCTGGTAGCGCATGCCGTCGGCATGGTCCTGCCGTTCCACACGTGGCAGGGCAATGCCTTGTGCTCCGCTGGGGCGGGTGCTGGTCTGTGCATGGGCGGCGGCGCGCTCTTGCACCGTGACGGCAAATTGCGCGGGCTTGGCGATACGGTCCACCAGGCGCCAGTCCACCGCGCGCTGGCCACGCACACCCTCCACGCTGGTGCAGAAGATGTCGGCCAGATCGTGCCGCACGTGGCGCTTGTCCGTGACACGTGTCAGCCCACCGGTGCCGGGCAACACGCCCAGCAAAGGCACTTCGGGCAGCGACACGGCAGACGACCGGTCATCGACCAGGATGATTTCATCGCACGCCAGTGCCAACTCATAGCCACCGCCTGCACAGGCGCCATTCACTGCCGCAATGAACTTGAGACCCGAGTGTTTGGAGGAGTCTTCAATGCCGTTGCGCGTCTCGTTGGTGAACTTGCAGAAGTTGACCTTCCAGGCATGGCTGGACACACCCAGCATGAAGATGTTGGCGCCCGAGCAAAAGATACGGTCCTTGCCACTGGTGACGATGACGCTGCGCACGTTGGGGTGCTCAAAGCGGATGCGGTTGAGCGCGTCATGCAGCTCAATGTCCACCCCCAGGTCGTAGCTGTTGAGCTTGAGCTTGTAGCCAGGACGGATCCCGCCGTCCTCCGCAATGTCAAGGGACAGCCGCGCAATGGCACCCTCGACCGACAAGGTCCAGTGGCGGTATTGCGTGGGATCAGTGCGGTAGTCAACGCGTTCGGGAACGTGGGTGAGGTCTGCCATGAGGTCTCCGTGGAGAATTAATGCAATATAGTGCTTGTGTTCAGCTGTTGATGTGCATCATCATGCATGCCTCTCGGTATGTCAATGCATTTTTTTGCCGATGGCATTCGGGTAAACGGGCAGCGCTGCTGGGCGCTGCTGAGGGCTGCGCAGGGGGTGATCGGGGAGGGGGGTGAGCTGCACAGGCCGCCGTGGTGGCGGGCGCTGTGCTGTGCCGGGATGGGCGTGGGTGCTGCGGCGCCGATGTCCGGGCTGCAGCCGTTCAGACCGGGTGCAGGTTTTTACGCCACGCGGGCCATGGCCTTGCGCACGCTGGCACTCAAGGTCTGCAGGCTCTGCTCGGGGGTTTGGCCGGAGGTATCCACCGTGATTTCGGCCTTGGAATAGAAAGCAGCGCGCCCGTCCAGGATGCGCTTGAGGTCGTCCATGGCCTCCTTGCTGGCGGCCATCGGGCGCATGTCGCCCTGTGCCACCACACGCCCCATGTGTTCCTCGGGCGCGGCCCGTAACCACACGGTGGTGCAGTGGGCCAGCAGCTCGTTGAAAGTGGCGGGGTCCGACACAATGCCACCCGGCGTGGCAATGACCACCTCGCTATGGATCTGGATGGTCTCTTCCAGTGCCCTGCGCTCGTAGCGGCGGTAGGCGGTGGTGCCGTACAGGTCGTGGATTTCGCGCACGCTGCACCCGGCGAGGGCCTCGATGGCGCGGCTCAGTTCAATGAAAGGAACATCCAGCTCGCGCGCCAGCAGTGGCCCCAGGGTGGATTTGCCCGCCCCCCGCAGACCCACCAGCGCAATGCGGCGGTGTCGTGCTGCGTCGTTGTGCCCCCCACTCAGCAGCTCGTGCAACGCCAGGCGGGCACGCCGCAGTTCGGGCTCGCTGCGGTGTTCCAGCAGTTCGCGGATCAGCAGCCATTCGGGCGACTGCGTCGTGAAATCGCCCACGAGCTCCGCCAGCGAGCAGTGCAGCGCATGGGCCACCTGCTGCAGCACCAGGATGGAGGCGTTGCCCGTGCCGTACTCCAGGTTGGCCAGGTGGCGCTCCGACACGTCGGCGGCCACTGCTACCGCCTTGCGGGTCAGGCCCCGCTGTGCACGCAGATTGCGAACGCGCTCGCCCAGCGACACCAGAAGAGGGTTCTTGGGCTCCTCGGCCGATGACTGCGCACCCTCCTGCGGGGAGGCGGGTGCGAGCAGCCCCGCCGTTTCTGTTTCATTCATACCCATCCTTTTCATGGAGCGCCCTGGTCTTCTCAGGGAAAACGCCATTCATGCACTATAGTGCTTGACATGGATCTTTGAGGTAACTATGGTTCATCAATTGGCAAAATACTGCATGTTTTGGATGCGCGCAAGGCGGTGGATCAAAAACGGTGCAGATTGGGCCCCGACTCTAGCTGCACCCACTGCCCATGTCCGACAAAACTGCATTTCACGAAGCCCTGGTTGATGTGACCGCCCAGCTCGCTTGCAAACCCCTGGATGCCGCTCTGGCGCAATGGCTGAACACCATGCACGGCCCCACCAGTGCGACCTACCAGTGCTTGCGGGAGGCGTGCATTCAGGGCGCACGTGAAGGCTGGCTGTGTGAACGCGAAGGCGGCGGCATCCGCTATGGCCGTGTGTTCAAGCCCGAAGATGCCTTGCACCGGTTTTCTGTGGACGTGGTGGACATGCAAAACATTGCTGGCCCCCACCACACCCACCCGCAGGGCGAAATCGATTTGATCATGCCACTGGAGGGGGATGCGTTGTTTGACGGCCACCCTGCCGGCTGGTGCGTCTACCCGCCCGGCAGTGCCCACCACCCTACGGTGGCGCGCGGCAGGGCGCTGGTTTTGTACCTGTTGCCCGATGGGCAGATCCAGTTCACCCGCTAGGGCTGGCGCCAGCGCTGCTCCCTATTGACTTTCCTGCTCTGAAAGATTGACTGCATGACTGAATTGCTCGCCAACCACGTTGCCGGCCGCTGGCAACACGGAACGGGGCCCGGCACTGAGCTGCGCGATCCTGTGCTGGGCACCGCCCTGGTGCGGGTGGACGCCACGGGGTTGAATCTGCCCGAGGCCTTTGCTTTTGCCCGCGAACAGGGGGGAGCTGCGCTACGCGCTGCCACCTATCGTGAGCGGGCCGCCATGCTCGGCGCGGTCGCCAAGGTGCTGCAGGCGCACCGCGACAGCTATTACGACATCGCCACCGCCAATTCCGGCACCGTCAAGACGGACTCTGCGGTGGACATCGACGGCGGCATCTCCACGCTCGGCCAATACGCCAAATGGGATGATGCGCTGGGCGATGTGCGCGTGCTGCGTGACGGGGATGCCGTCAGGCTGGGCAAGG
Organism: Acidovorax sp. 59; assembly: GCF_002754175.1. Classification (NCBI taxonomy): domain Bacteria; kingdom Pseudomonadati; phylum Pseudomonadota; class Betaproteobacteria; order Burkholderiales; family Comamonadaceae; genus Acidovorax; species Acidovorax sp. 59. The sequence continues at coordinate 345,440 of NZ_PEET01000001.1, forward strand.
AACCGGTCTTTCAGTCGCAGCACCTGCAGGTGCCGAGGCCAGGGGTGGCGCTGTGCATCAACGCATTCAACTTTCCTGCTTGGGGCCTGTGGGAAAAAGCCGCGCCCGCCTTGTTGTCGGGCATGCCGGTCATCGTCAAGCCCGGCACATCCACGGCGTGGCTGACTCAGCGCATGGTGCAGGACGTGGTGAACGCGGGGGTGTTGCCCGCCGGCGCGCTGTCGATCATCGCGGGAAGCTCGGCGGGCCTGATGGATGCGCTGCAACCCTTTGATGTGGTGTCGTTCACCGGCTCTGCCGAGACGGCGGGCGTTGTCCGCGCGCATCCGGCGGTGGCGCAGCGTTCGGTGCGCGCTAACATCGAGGCGGACAGCCTCAATGCCGCGCTACTGATGCCCGACGCAGAGCCGGGCGGCGCCGCCTTTGACTTGCTGGTGCGCGAAGTCGTTCGTGAGATGACCGTCAAGTCAGGCCAGAAGTGCACCGCGATCCGCCGCATCCTCGTCCCCGCTGCGTCGTACGCTGCGGTGGCAGAGGCTGTCAGCGCCCAGCTGGCCCGCGTGGTAGTGGGCAACCCCCGCAAACCGGAAGTGCGCATGGGCTCGCTGGTCAGCCGCGCCCAGTTCGATGGGGTGCAGGCAGGCATTGCCGCCCTGGGGGCCCATACCGACCTTGTGTATGACGGCCGAACGCGGCCGCTGGTCGATGCCGACCCTGCCGTGGCCGCCTGCGTCGGCCCGGTGCTGCTGGGCGCGCGCGATGCCGACAAGGCCTCCATCGTTCATGACGTGGAGGTGTTTGGACCGGTGGCCACCTTGCTGCCCTATAACGACCTGCCCCATGCGCTGGCCCTTGCGCAGCGTGGCCAGGGCTCACTGGTGACCTCGCTCTATGGCTCCGACGACAAGGCCCTGGCCCAGGCCGCCGTAGCGCTGGCTGCGAGCAATGGCCGTGTGCATGTGGTGACGCCGGCAGTGGCCACTGCGCACACGGGCCACGGCAATGTCATGCCCATGTCGCTGCATGGGGGGCCCGGCCGGGCTGGTGGTGGTGCTGAGCTGGGTGGCTTGCGGGCGCTGGACTTCTACCACCAGCGCAGTGCGGTGCAGGCCAGCCCCGAAGTGCTCGCGGCGCTGGGCTGCTGACCCCCGTAACCACCCACTAAAACAACGCCATCGCGACGGAGACACCCCATGAACAGCCTTCCGGAACAGTTCAATTTTGCAGAGCATCTGTTTGCTCTCAGCCGCGCGCGGGGTGACCGCACCGCCTACATCGACGACCGGGGGACCCTGAGCTACAGCGCGCTGGAAGACCGCGCACGGCGGCTGGCGGCGGTGCTGGCCAACACTGGCGTGCGGCGCGAGGAGCGCGTGCTGCTGCTGATGCTGGACACCAGCGACTGGCCGGTGGCGTTTCTGGGTTGCCTTTACGCGGGTGTGGTGCCCGTGGCGGTCAACACCCTGCTCAAGCCCGACGACTACGCCTACATGCTGACGCACTGCCGGGCGCAGGCGGCACTGGTCTCCGGCGCATTGCTGCCGGTGCTGAACGAGGCGCTGGCCCTGGCACCCCACCATGAGGTGCGTGCTTGCGTGGTGTCGCAGCCGCAAGGCCCGCTGGGTGCGGGGGCAGTGGACATGCAGGCCGCCATCGCCAACACCCCCGCGCTGACTGCGCCCGCCCGCACCGGCCCGGACGAGCCTGGGTTCTGGCTTTATTCCTCGGGCTCCACGGGCAAGCCCAAGGGTACGGTGCACACGCAGGGCAGCCTGTGGTGGACGGCCGAGCTGTATGGCAAGGCGGTGCTGGGCCTGACAGACAAGGATGTGTGCTTTTCGGCTGCCAAGCTCTACTTTGCGTATGGGCTGGGCAACAGCCTGACCTTCCCGTTGTCAGTGGGCGCCACAGTGGTGCTGATGGCCGAGCGACCCACGCCAGACGCCACGTTCGAGCGCTGGACGCGCCACCAGCCCACGGTGTTCTTTGGGGCTCCCACCGGTTTTGCCGGCATGCTGGCCTCGCCCCGCCTGCCTTCCCGAAGTGCGGTGGCGCTGCGCATGTGCTCGTCTGCCGGTGAGGCGCTGCCGGCCGAGATCGCGCAGCGCTTCAAGGACCATTTCGGCTGCGACATCATCGATGGCATTGGCTCGACAGAGATGCTGCACATCTTCCTGTCCAACCGCCCTGGCGATGTGCGCTACGGCACTACTGGCAAACCGGTGCCGGGCTACGAGATATCCCTGCGCGGCGAAGACGGCAGCGAGGTGGCGCAGGGCGAGATTGGCGACCTCTACATCCAGGGCCCCAGCGCTGCGCTGATGTACTGGAACAACCGCGCCAAGACCCGCGAGACCTTCCAGGGCACGTGGACCAAAAGCGGCGACAAATATGTGCGCGATGCCGAGGGCTACTACACCTACGCAGGGCGCAGCGACGACATGCTCAAGGTCAGCGGCATTTACGTGTCCCCCTTCGAGGTGGAGGCCACGCTGATGCAGCACACCTCCGTGCTGGAGGCCGCCGTGGTTGGCACGCAGGATGCCGACGGCCTGACCAAGACCAAGGCGTTTGTCGTGCTCAAGGACGGGCAGGCGGTCACACCGGATGAACTCAAGGCCTTTGTGAAGGAACGCCTGGCGCCCTACAAGTACCCGCGTCTGATCGAATTCTTGCCCGAGCTGCCCAAAACGGCCACCGGCAAGATCCAGCGCTTTCGGCTGCGCGAGCGGGAGCTGCAGGCGTGAGTGCCAACGACGTTGCACCCAGCCCTGCGGGGCGCACTGAGCATGTGCCAGTGCGCTGGCGCAACCGCACGGTCCATATCGAGTACCAGTGGATAGCCCCCGAGCGCAGCACTGCCCCCTTGGTGGTGTTCCTGCACGAGGGCCTAGGCTCCGTGGCGATGTGGAAGGACTTCCCGCGCCAGCTGTGCGATGCGGGTGGGTTTCGGGGGCTGGTGTTCTCACGTCCTGCTTATGGCCGGTCCACCCCCCGGGGCGCGGACGAGGTGTGGGGCGTGGACTTCATGCACCAGCAGGCACACGAGGTGGTGCCCGCATTCCTCGATGCACTGGGCGTGCAGGAAGCCGCGTGGCTCTTCGGCCACAGCGATGGCGCATCGATTTCCCTGTTGCTGGCTGCCCGCTGGCCGCAGCGCGTGCAAGGGCTGGTGGTGATGGCGCCGCACATCTTTGTGGAAGACGTGACGGTGCAAAACATCGAACGCGCGCGGGACGCTTACGAACAGACCGATCTGCGCCACAAGCTGGCGCGTTACCACGACGATGGGGATTCGGCCTTCTGGGGCTGGAACCGCGTCTGGCTGGACCCGGCGTTCCGTGCGTGGAACATCGAGCCGGAGGTCGCCCTGATCCGCGCCCCCGTGCTGGCCATCCAGGGCTGTGATGACGAGTACGGCACCCTGGCCCAGATCCGGGGCATTGCCCAGCGGGTGCCAGGCACCCGGCTGCTGGAATTGCCGGACTGCGCGCACTCTCCGCACCGCGACCAGCCTGGTGCGGTGATGGCCGCTGCGGTCGCCTTCATCCAAGCGCACCACTCGCCCACATAGCGGCAGATGGTGCAGTAGCGGGCGGTAGCCCATACACCCAGCGGCGCCCAAAAAAGGGGCTATTCCACCTGGCGCCGCAGGCCTTCCAGGTCGGTCACGGTGATGCCGCCGTATTCGATCTCCAGCAGGCCAGCGGCCTGCAGCCGCTTCAACGCCGCGTTACAGCGCTGCCGTGATACGCCCGAGAGATTGGCAATTTCTTCTTGCGACACCTGCAGGTGCGTGTCGCTGCCCGGGTGCAGCCAGGGGTGGAACAGGCCTGCCAGCGCGCGGGCCACCTGGCTGTCGGTATCGAGCAAATGGTGGGCCGTAAAGTTGCCCAGAAACCAGTGCATGCGTTCGTTGATCTGGCGCAGCAGAAAGTGGTCAAAGCTGCGCTGCGTGGCGTGCAGCCATTCAAAAGTCTCCATCGGCACCAGCGCAACGCGGCTGGGGCGCAGTGCGATCACGTCGGCCGTGCGGGGCGTGCCGCGCAGCAAGGTGCCCTCGCCGAACCAGCTTCCCGCCGACAGTCCGCCGAGCGTGACCGAGCGGCCATCCCCCGAGGTCACAGTCCACTTCAGCAGCCCCTCGATGGCGCCATACCAGTGCACGGGGGTATGGCCGCGCCGGCACAGCTCGCCGCCCTGGGGCACTTCGACCTCGCGCACATCGTCCATCACCCGCTGCTGGGCGGCGCCGTCCAGGGCCGGGAACCAGGCAGAGTGCAGCAGCAGATCGGTGAGGGTAGGGGGCGCCAGTTTGACCAACATGGTGAGAGTGTCTCCTGCGCCACTGTGTGATGTACAGGCGCGTGCGCGTATTCCCTGAGTCCAAATGTCATCGCGATGACTGAATGTGCAAGGACGTCAAAAAATAATGACGGCTCCATCCACAGGAGACACATGATGATGCACACCCGCCGCCAGTTCATGCACCACGTTGGTTGCGCCTCTGCGCTGGGGGCCTTGTCGCCGCTGGCCGCCTGGGCGCAGACCATCGACCAGGTCAAGATCTTTTACGGCTTTCCCGCAGGCAGCGCGGGCGACAGCGTGGCGCGCAGGGTGGGCGAGAAGCTGGCGGGATCGCCCTACACCCGCAACCCCGCAGTGGTGGAAAACAAGCCCGGCGCGGGCGGCCGCATCGCGCTGGAGTCGCTCAAGGGGGCGCCCGCCGATGGCAGCGTGCTCACGCTGTCGCCGTTTTCGTGCACGTCCATTTACCCGCACATTTACAGCCGCCTGAGCTACGACCCGGCCAAGGACTTTGTGCCGGTGTCCATCGGTGCCGTCATGCACCATGGTCTGGCTGTGGGGCCGCTGGTGCCTGCCTCCGTCAAGACGGTGAAGGACTTTCTGGCCTGGGCCAAGGCCAACCCCGGGCAGGCGAACTACGGCTCACCCGCAGCGGGCTCCACGCCACACTTCATCGGTGCGCTGCTGGGCTTGAACAACGGCGTGGACCTCAAGCATGTGCCGTACCGCGGTTCCATCCCGGGCGTAACCGATGTGGTGGGCGGGCAGATCGCGTCGATGGTCACGCCCAGCGGAGACTTCATTCCCAACCACAAGGCGGGCAAGCTGCGGCTGATCGCCACCTCGGGTCAGGCGCGGTCGCCGTTTTCGCCCGAGGTCGCCACGTTTGCAGAGCAGGGCTTTCCAGAACTCACGACCGAGGAATGGTTTGGCTTTTACGCCCCGGCCCGCACGCCAGCAGCCGTGGTGTCTGCCGCCAACGCCGCCATCAACGCAGCGATCAAGGACAAGGCCGTCATGGACAGCCTGGCCGTGGTGGGGCTCATCGCGAAGGGCTCTACGCCTGCGGAGATGCTGGCCTCGCAACAGGCCGAATATGAGCGCTGGGGCCCGCTGGTGAAGAAGGTCGGCTTCACGGCAGAGTCCTGAAAGGTTCCCCATGGCACACACCGTGAAGCGCGTGGCTGTCGTGGCCACCGGCACCATTGGCGCGAGCTGGGCCGCGTACTTTCTGGCACGGGGTTTGGACGTGCATGCCACCGACCCGTCGCCAGGGGCCGAGCAGCGACTGCGGGACGCCGTCGCCGCGCATTGGGTGGCGCTGGCGCAGCAGGGGCTGACCTCGGGGGCAAGACAGGAGCGCCTGCACTTTCATGTGCGGCTGGAAGATGCTCTGACGCAGGCCGACTTTGTCCAGGAGAACGGGCCCGAGCGACTCGACTTCAAGGTGGACCTGTTCCGCCGCATGGATGCAGCGACCCCGGCGCATGTGGTGCTGGCCTCCAGTTCTTCGGGGCTGGCGGTGACGGATATGCAGAAGGATTGCACGCACCCCGGGCGCGTGGTGCTGGGCCACCCGTTCAATCCGCCGCACATGATCCCGCTGGTCGAAGTGGGCGGCGGCGAGCGCACCACGCCCCAGGCGGTGGCCGATGCCATGGCGTTCTACACCCGCATTGGCAAGCGTCCCATCCAGGTGCGGCGTGAGATCAAGGGGCACATTGCCAACCGCCTGCAGGCGGCGCTCTGGCGCGAGGCCTTTCATCTGGTGGACCAGGGCGTAGCCACTGTGGAAGACATCGACACAGCCATCTCCCAGGGCCCCGGCTTGCGGTGGGCGCTGATGGGGCCGTTCATGAACCTGCACCTGTCGGGTGGCGAAGGTGGCATAGCCCACCTGCTGGCCCACCTGGGCGGTCCCATCGAAAGCTGGTGGCAGGACCTGGGCACTCCGTCCATGACCGAAGCCTTGCAGCGCCAGGTGACCGATGGGGTCGCACAAGCACTAGGCACGCGCCAAGCCAGCGATCTGGCCCGTGCGCGGGATGCCTTGCTCATTGAGTTGCTGCGCGCCAAGCAGGCGTCCGGCTTGTTGAACAAGCCCGATCCCGATCTGCACACCTGAGGCACAGCGTTCCCTGTTTTGAACCTCCATCGTTCCCGAGAACCCACCATGTACCCAGCCTTTCTTGATGACGAGCGCCAGATTGCCCCTGCGCGCGCTGTGCGCACCCAGTTTGACGATGGTTCTTTCACGCTGCGCTCTCCCATGGCGCTGCAACCTTATGCCCGCTGCGTAGGGGAATGGCTCGAACGCTGGGCGCGAGAGACGCCAGATACCCTGGCGCTGGCCGAGCGGGGCGACGGTGCAGAAGGCTGGCGCAGCCTGACCTATGCCCAGCTGCGCCGCCAGGTGGGTGCTGTGGCCCAGTCGCTGCTGGACCTGCGGTTACCAGCCGGGCGGCCCATTGCCATCCTGTCCGACAACGCGGTGGACCATGCGGTGCTCATGCTGGCGGCCATGCATGTGGGCATCACCCCCTGTTCGCTGTCGAGCGCGTATGCGCGCTCCCAGGACCCCAGCCGCCTGCACAGCATGCTGTCGGTGCTGGAGCCCAGCCTGGTCTATGCGTCCGATGCCAGCGTCTATGCGGCAGCCCTGCACGGCTGGGATAGCGATGCCGTGCGTGTGTTCAGCCGCAACGCCTCCACGTGTCCGGGTGCGCTGCCCTGGGAGCATCTGCTCGCTGGGCAGGAAACGCCCCAGGTGCAGCAGGCCATGCAGGCGCTGCTGCCCGATGACCATGCCAAATACCTGCTCACCTCCGGCTCCACCGGTCGGCCCAAGGTGGTCATCAACACCCACCGCATGCTCTGCGCCAACCAGCAGATGATGGCCCAGGCGTGGCGCTTTCTGGAGCACGAGAAGCCGATGCTGGTGGACTGGCTGCCCTGGAGCCATACCTTTGGCGGCAACCACAACCTCAACATGGTGCTGTGCCACGGCGGCACGCTCTACATCGACGAGGGGCGGCCGATGCCGGGGCTCATCGACAAGACGGTGCGCAACCTGCGTGAGGTGCAGCCCACCATGCTGTTCAATGTGCCCCGGGGCTTTGACATGCTGCTGCCGTTTCTGGAGGCCGACGACGGCCTGGCCGCCGATGTGCTGGCGCGCATGCGGCTGGCCTTCTATGCGGCAGCGGCGCTGGCTCCATCGACCTGGCAGCGCCTGCAGGCCGTTGCCCGGCGCGTGCGCCCCGAGCAGCCGCTGTGGCTCACGACATCGTGGGGATCCACAGAGACAGCGCCGGCCGTCACCACCGCGCACTGGCACCTTGAAGGCGCGGGCTGTATTGGTGCACCCTTGCCAGGGCTGGAGCTGAAGCTGGTGCCCAACGGCAGCAAGCTGGAGATGCGGGTTCGTGGCGTGTCGGTGTTTGCGGGCTACCGCAATGCGCCGCGCGAAACGGCGGCCGCGTTCGATCACGAGGGGTTCTACCGCATCGGCGACGCGGGCTATCTGGTGGACGCGGAGCAGCCAGACAAAGGCGTGGTCTTCAACGGGCGCGTGGCGGAGGATTTCAAGCTGTCCAGCGGCAGCTGGGTGTCGGTGGGCACGTTGCGGGTGGAGTTGGTGTCGCAACTGGCGCCGCTGGTCCAGGACATCGTGCTCACCGGGCATGACCGCGATGAGGTGGGCATGCTGGTGTTTCCGTCTGCGGCCGGTGCGGCCGACGCTGTGCGGCTGGAGCAGGCATTGCAGGCTGTGATGCGCGCGCGCCGCGATGCGGGCGCTGGGTCTTCGCAATGCCCCACACGGGCCATGGTGATGGACATGGCGCCTGATGCAGACGCCGGGGAGATCACTGACAAGGGCTACATCAACCAGGGGGCGGTGCTGTCACGCCGCGCGGCGGCGGTGCAGGCGTTGTACGCCCATCCTGCAGTGCCAGGGGTCATCAGGGCCTGATTGCGCGGGGCCCAGGGCGTGTAGGGGAGGCGTCGTCGCGCACCCTTGCGGGTTCCCCCAAAAGCAAAAAGGGGCCTCGCGGCCCCCGGTGCTGAAGCAGGCGCCTTGCGGCGCTGGGTGCATCAGGCGGTTGCGTCCTTGAGCTTCTTCAGGGCGCGGGTCTTGATCTTGACCGAGGCGGGCTTGGCGGGGAACCAGCGCTCTTCACCCGTGAACGGGTCCTTGCCAAAACGCTTTTTCTTGGCAGGCACTTGCTGCAGGCCGATCTTGAGCACGCCAGGCAGCGTGAACTCGCCAGAGCCCTTCTTGTGCACCGAGCCCAGGATGGCGGCTTCCAGCGCAGCCAGCACGGCCTTGGCGGCCTTGGGCTCCACACCCGACTGTTCGGCCAGATGGGCGACCAGCGTGGTCTTGTTGAACGCAGCCTTGATGGGCTTCAGGGCGGCAGCAGCGGCCACGGGCTTGGCGGCGGGAGCGGCTGCTTTCTTGGCGGCTGGAGCCGCCTTTTTGGCTGCAGGTGCTGCCTTCTTGGCGGCGGGTGCTGCGGCCTTGACGGCCACCTTCTTTGCGGGAGCGGGAGTTTTCTTTGCAGTTGCCATGATGTTTTTTCGTTGATTGGAATGACGATGGGCCCTGCCTCTGCGGGCGAGGACCTGCGTGATTTTAGGTGCGATAACGCCAGACGCGATAGGGCCTGCGTGCCGCAGGTGTTTGCAGCCGTCGCATGGGTGCTGTGCCAACGGCTTGCGCAGGGCCCGCGAGGTCGTTGCACGAGCGCGCTTTGCGCCCCGTTGTTGTCTGCGTGGCTAAGCTGCCGCCTGCAGGCCCAGCACCGCGATCACGTGACAGCCCGTGCCTGCGATGACACAGCCATGCCACACGGCGTGGGCGTAGCGCACCACGGCGTCCATCACAAAAAACACCACACCGGCCGTGTACGCGGCCCCGCCGATGACCAGCCAGGCCGCACTCACGGCGGGCACATGGGCCATCAGGGGCAACGCCGCCAGCAGCGCCACCCAGCCCATCGCCACATACAAGGCCGTGGACAGCCAGGGCGCCGTGCGCCTTGTGCTCAGCTGCAGCCAGCAGCCCGCCAGGGCCGCGAGCCAGACGAGGGCCAGGGCGGTGACATGGTGCGTGTGGCCCGGTGCACTCAACGCAAACGGGGTGAAGCTGCCCGCAATGAACAGGTGGATCGCCGCATGGTCCAGCCGCAGCGCCCATTGCTTGGCCCGCCCCGGCGGTAGCGCGTGGTACAGGGTGGACGCGCCATACAGCAGCGCCATGGTGGCCACAAACACCAGCACACCCCCTATTGCTGCGGGATGCGCGGCGGGGGCTGATTGCAGCAGTTGTGGCACGGCAAGGCAGGCGCCCACCAGCGCAGCACCGTGCAGCGCACTGTTGGCCACCTCTTCGTGCAGGTCCTGCGGCCGGTCGCTCATGGCGATCTTGCTAGTGATGGGCAGGCGTGTGCAGCCGCTCGCGCCACAGCTGCCAGCGCGCGCGCTGCAGGGCCAGGAACTCCACCACGCCCCAGGCCAGTGCACAGGCCAGCATCGCCCAGCCCATGGCCCAGCGGTAGGCCTCAGTCTTGCGCGATGGCGGGTACATCATCGTGGTCCCAGCCGGTGGTGCGGGGCAGGTCCAGGCTCAGCCACCCGCGTTCATCGAACAGCTCATCGAGCAGCCGCTGCAGTCCGAACAATTTCCAGAGCATGTTGCGCCTCTTCCAAAGGGTGGTGACTGCAGGCAAGGTAGCGCCCTTGTGTGACGGTTTCGCGTCGGTTCGCGCAAACCCCACAGGTTGGCCGCAGCGCTGTTCGTGCTGGGCCCCGGGCGCTATCCTCACTGCCTGGCACGCGGTCTGGCGCGCCGTAAACACCGACTTACTCCACCCTTTGAACATGCTGCCCGAGCTTGTGGCGCTGGAAAAAATCCTGGACCTGGGGGCGCCCCATCTGCAGGTGCAGGTCGTCCAGCAGGTGTCTGTGGCATCGGGCACGCAATTTCCCATCTATGCCATTGGGTTGGGCAACCCGGCGCTGGACGTGCCCGCCGTCGGATTCTTTGGCGGCGTGCATGGGCTGGAGCGCATTGGTGCCGAGGTGGTCATTGCCTACCTGCAAAACGTGGTCATGCGGCTGCAGTGGGACACTACCTTGCACCAGCAGCTGGAGCGTGTGCGCCTGGTCTTCATGCCCATCGTCAACCCCGGCGGCATGTGGTCTGCCACGCGCGCCAATCCGCGCGGGGTGGACCTGATGCGCAATGCGCCCGTCGACGCGGTGGACCCGGTGCCCTGGGGCATTGGCGGGCAGCGCGTGAGCGCGGGCCTGCCCTGGTACCGGGGCAGGCTGGGCGAGCCCATGGAGGCCGAGAGCCAGGCGCTGTGCGACGTGGTGGCGCAGCAGCTGCTGGCGCGGCCCTTCAGCATTGCGCTGGACTGCCACTCGGGCTTTGGGGTGAAGGACCGGCTGTGGTTCCCGTTTGCCCACACCCGCCGGCCCATTCCGCACCTGGCCGAGCTGCATGCGCTGCAAGACATCTTTCTGCAGGCGCACAGCAACCACCAGTACATCATCGAGCCGCAGAGCGCGCAGTACCTGGCCCATGGCGACCTGTGGGACCACCTGTACCTGCAGGCCTGCCGCGATGTGCCCGCGCACACCTTCTTGCCGCTCACGCTGGAGATGGGCTCTTGGCTGTGGATCAAGAAGAATCCGCGCCAGCTGTTCTCGCGCAACGGCATCTTCAATCCGCTCATCAACCACCGCCAGCAGCGGGTGCTGCGGCGGCACCTCTCGCTGCTGGACTTTCTGTCGCGCGCGGCCTGCAGCCACGCACGCTGGGTGCCAGCGCCCGATCAGCGTGCGCAGCGCCGGGCAGATGCCCTGGCTGCGTGGTACTGAGATGCCAGTGCGCCCACCACGCCAATGGATCTTGCTGCGCGGTCTGACGCGCGAGGCCGCGCACTGGGGCGCCTTTGGCGAGCGCTTTGCGCAAGCGGTGCCGGGCGACCAGGTGCTGGCGCTGGACCTGCCGGGCAATGGCGAGTTCCATGGCCTGGTGTCGCCCCTGTCGGTGCAGGGCATGGTGCAGGCCTGCCGTGCAGAGCTGGCGCAGCGTGCCGTGGCGCCGCCCTACCACCTGCTGGCCATGTCGCTGGGGGCGATGGTGGCCACCGAATGGGCGCGCGTGGCGCCCCACGAGGTGGCGGGCTGCGTGCTCATCAACACCAGCCTGCGCCCGTTCAGCCCGTTCTGGCACCGCCTGCAGCTGCACAACATCGCACCGCTGCTGCGGCTGGCCTGGCGGTGGCGATCTGCGGAAGCTGCGGAGCAGGTGGTGTGGCAGATCACCAGCCGCAGCGTGCCATCCGCTGCCACCGGCGTGTCGGCGCAGTGGGCCGCGGTGCGCAGGCAACGGCCGGTGTCGGCTCGCAATGCCCTGCGCCAGCTGGTGGCGGCCGCGCGGTACCGCGCGCCGGCAGCCGCACCCGTGGACCGTGTGCTGCTGCTGGGCAGCCTGAAAGACCACCTGGTGTCCCGCCAATGCTCGCAGGCCATTGCGCAGGCCTGGGGGCTGCCGCTGCAGTCGCATCCGTGGGCGGGACACGACCTGCCGCTGGATGACCCGCAGTGGGTCATCGATGCCGTGCTGCAGTGGCTGTCCCGTAGCGAGTCAACGGACGGGTAACGGGGCTACGGCGTGAGACTGCTCAACGCACCCTGTGCCACCAGCTCGCGGTACCACTCCGCATAGCCCGCGCTGCTGGGGTGCAGGCCGTCGGCGGCGTTCAGCTCCTGACTGCGGGTCACGAACGGGTCCTGGTCGCGCGGCTTGAGCAAGCGCACGTAGTGCACCTGCTGCGCGCTGGCTGCCTCCCGCGCCAGCGCATGCAGTGCCTCGGACCGGCGCGACATGGCCCATGACAGGGGCGGCACAAAAAAGGGCGCGTGGCCCACGTTGCCACAAGGCATCAGCACCACCTGCTGCCCCTTGCGGCGCGCGAGCGCCACGGCCTGCTGTACCTGGTCGCGCAGCGTGTCTTCAGACGTGAAGCGGATCACATCGTTGCCTCCCGCCAGCACCAGCACCAGGTCGTAGCCGCCGCCAGCGCGCTCCAGTTGCTGCACCACATCGCCAAATTTGGCGCCGTTGGCCGCCAGGTTGTCGATGCGCCATTGGGGATGGTCCTGGCCGATGCGCCCCGGCAGGCTGTCTGCTGCGGTGCTGGCACCAGTGCCCACGGCGGTGCTGTCTCCCACCACCAGCACACGCCGCGTCGGCTGCGGGGGCTGAGCGGTGTAGGGGCGTGCGTCGCGGGCCAGGTCGGCGGCCGCCCACATGCGCCAAGGGGCACAGCCCGTCAGCAGCAGTGCGCCCGCAGCCACCGCGGCCAGGGTGGCCCACCGGCGGGTGGCGTTGTGGTGCGGGGAGGTCTTTCGCGTCATGGTGCATACGCCCAAAGTTGTCTGGGCTCAGCGTACCTGCAGACTCGGCGACCCTGCGTCGGCGTCGGGCATTCACGTGCGTAGGACAGTGCTACGCCCCGCGTCCAGGGGGGCTACTGCTTGAAGACGACGGCGTCCAGCGCCATCGCCCGGATCGCCTCGGCTGCGGCATCGGCCTGGGCGCGGGTGGCGTAAGGCCCCACCCGCACGCGGATGCGGCGACCCTTGGAATTGTTCAGCTCCTGGCGAAACGCGGGCAGGCCTTCGTTGAGCAAGCGCGCCTGCGTCTTGCGGGCGTTGGCTTCTTCGGCGAACAGGCCCACGTTGATGTAGTAGCCCGGGGCAGTGCCCACCGTGGGCAGCGCGGTGTCGGCGGTGGAGGACGCTGCTGCCGCCGGTGTCTTGGGCTTGGTGGGGGCTGCTGCGCGGCTGGCGGCATCACGGCGTGCAGGGGCGGTAGCGGTGGCGCTGGCCGCAGGCGTCGGTGCGCGGGTCGATGCGGCTGGCGTGGCTGGCTTGGGTGTGGACGCTTTGGCGGCTGGGGGGGCGGCCGTGGCCGATGCGGACAGTGCTGGAGCTGGAGGCTCGGCCGATTTTTGAACGGCAGTGGCGGCAGGAGCGGGCGCGACAGCCAAAGGTGCCGACGCCACAGGTGCAGGCGCAAGCGCAGGCTTGGGGGCTGCTGCTGCAGCAGGAGCCTGGGGCGCGGGTGTGGGCGCTGGCGGTGGTTCTGTTGCCACTTCAGGGGCTGGCGTTGGCGGCGTGGGTGCCCCTTCGGCCTCCGGCACCGGCAAGGCACCCACGGGCTTGGTGGCAGATGCCGCCTGGGCCGCTGCCGTGGCCTGCGCCACCGTGACGGCGGGTTCCAGCGCCAGGGGCTTCACGTCCGACGGCGACAGCGCCAGGTAGGCGATCAGTGCGGCCAGGCCCAGCACCACGTTTGCCAGCACCAGCACCTGCAGCCGCTTGCGCGAGCTGGCCTGCTTTTCGAGCAGCGCGCAGGCTTCCGGCACGGTGCGCGACGCGGCCAGCGCGCGCGCAATGCGCTTGCGGATGTCGGCGTACAGGATGGCGTTGCCGTACAGCCCCGGCACGGCAAAGGCCAGCACCGCAAAGGCGCCCAGCACCCCGAGTTCGATGCCCACGGGCCAGTGCAAAAACGAACGGCCCACGCCAAACACGATCAGTGCCAGCCCCTCGGCTGCCGCCACATAGACCAGCGCGGCACCCCACAGCTGGCGAAACAGCATCCAGTTCAGGGTGCACAGGCAGGCGGCCCAGTTCCAGGTAGTGGTCGTGCGGCCCGTGTCGTCAAAGCGCTCGAACACCTTCAGGTAGTAGTCCGTGTTCACGGGCCCCAGGGCCAGCCGCGACATGGCCGCCATGGCATTGTCGGACGGCGAATCGAGCGACATGGCCGGGATGATGGAGGCGACAGGATCCGTGTGGTCGAGCATGGTCGGATTCTGTCATGCACCGGGCGGTGTATTACCTGCCGAATCGCAAGGTGCTGCGCGGCGGCAACGGGTGCGCGCAGCGTGGTGGCGCGCTGCGGGGCGTCCGAGCAGGCCACTGCGTGCCTGTGGGACGGGTTTTGAGTCAAATCGGCTGCAAGCGCTAGTCGAATATTTGCAAGCAGCTATCAATTAGATAGCGTTCGCTATTTGCCCCGTACCAGGGCCATGATCTGGCCCGCGTCCAGCGTCGCTGCCTTCTGCTGAATTTGTGGCAAGTACTGCGTTTGCAGCTGCTTGGCGGGCGTGAGCAGGCCCTGAAAGGTCTCGCGCAGCATGGCCGTGCTCATGACCCGGCCACCGGCGTAATAGCGCTTGGCCACCTGCCCCAGCGCGTAGGTGGTGGCAAACGAAAACGCCATGCCTGTGGCAGCGCCGCCCAGCCCGCCGATGGTGCGGCCCGCCACCTTGCTCAGCAGGCCGCCCAGCAGCTTGCGACCAAACTGCTCCAGATACTGCGACGTCATGCCCACGCCGGCAGCAGCAATGAACTCCTTGATGTGGCCCTGGTCCAGCTCCACCCCGTGCGCCTTGCCAATGCCGTAGACCATCTTCACCTGCAGCGGGATGATGGCCATCGACGCCCATGACTGCGGCAGCAGCTCCAGCGCGCCATTGAGCAGCGCATAGTTCAGGATGGATTGGTCCAGCTCTGCGTCCGAGCCACCTGCACCGACTGCTGCGGCCAGAGGCGCCGCAGCAGCAGTGGCCACCGGCACCGCCATCGGCACGGCCTTTTCGGCCACGTCCACCAGCGCATCGGCTTGCTGGTCAAACGCTGCCGTCTGCGGGTCGCCCAGCTGCAGGGCCGCCTTGAGGCGGGTCAGAAACTCGCGCTCCGCCGCGGTCTGGCGGCCGTCCACATCACACACGCACACAGCCATCTCGTAGGCCAGTTGGCGGTGCATGGGCTCGCTCAGACCCTGCACGGCGGCCTGCGCGCTGGTGCGCTGCAGCAGCACGTCCTGGTAGATGCGCGGCAGGTCGGCCACGCCCCCGTCGCCCGCGAGCGACTGGGCAATGCGGCGGATCTCTTCGCGTTCGGCATCGTCCTTGTTGCCATCGGCAAACGCGGCCAGAAGGGCGATGGTGAGGATGGATTTTTGCTGGTCCAGGGTCATGGTCGTCGTGCGGAAAAAAGGGGTGGGAGGGGTTGCACACTGCTTGCAGTGTGTTGTGCGGTGGCTTGTGAACAGGTTCTTAGGTGCAGTCTAGGCAATGCGGTTTCAACGCCACAGCGTGTGGGGGATTGATGGCGCGGGCTGTGCGGGGCGCCAGGGCTTCGGGTTTTCCCTTGGGTAGTTCGGCGACTGTGCGGAGGGCCATCGCTTGCCTACAGTGCTTGCCATCGCGCCGTTGTGGCGCGCATCAACGGAGGATGGACATGGGTGCAGCGATTGTGGGTTGGGCGCATTTGCCGTTTGGACGGCTGGACGGCATGGGCCTGGAAGACCTCATCACCCGCGCGGGCCGCGAGGCCCTGCAGCACGCGGGCATCGACGGCACAGCGGTGGATGGCGTGTGGCTGGGCAACCTCAACGGCGGCTTCACGCCCGATGTGTTTGCCTCGTCGCTGGCCCTGCAGTGCGACGACGCCCTGCGGTGGAAGCCCGCCACACGGCTGGAGAACGCCTGCGCGTCGGGCTCGGCGGCCCTCTATGCCGCGTGTGACGCGATCGAAGCCGGTCGCGCCCGGGTTGCCCTCGTCATCGGCGCTGAAAAGATGACCGCTGTCTCCGGCGCCGAGACCACGCGCATCCTGGGCGACTGCGGCTACTCCGGCGAGGCGGGCAGTCCGCCCGGTGGCTTTCCGGGCATTTTTGCCTCCATCGCGCAGGATTACTTTGCCGCGCATGGCGACCACTCGGCCACCCTGGCACGCATCGCGGCCAAGAACCACGCCAACGGCGCGCTCAACCCCTGGGCCCACATGCGCAAGGACCTGGGCTTTGAGTTCTGCAACACTGTGTCCGACCGCAACCCGATGATTGCCGCGCCCCTGCGCAAGACGGACTGCTCGCTGGTGTCTGACGGCGCAGCGGCGCTCGTCCTGGCGGCCGATGATGCGGTGGGCGACTTCCCCCGCGCCGTGCGCCTGCGGGCGCGGGTGCAGGTCAACGACTACCTGCCCATGGCGCGCCGCCGTGTGGTGGACTTTGAAGGGCCCCGGCGCGCCTGGCAGCAGGCGCTGCAGCAGGCAGGGTGCGCGGTGCACGACCTGTCGCTGGCCGAGGTGCACGACTGCTTCACCATCGCCGAGCTGCTCACGTACGAGGCCATGGGCCTGGCGCCCGCAGGCCAGGGCCACCGCCTGCTGGAAGACGGCACCGTGCTGCGCAGCGGCCGCCTGCCCGTCAACGCGTCGGGCGGGCTCAAGGCCAAGGGCCACCCGATCGGCGCCACGGGCGTGTCGATGCATGTGGTGTCGGCCATGCAGCTCTTGGGCGAGGCGGGCGACCTGCAGGTGCCGGGTGCCACCCTGGCGGGCGTGTTCAACATGGGCGGCTCGGCCGTGGCCAACTACGTGAGCATTCTGGAGCGCGCCCGATGAACATCGCCCACCTGCTGCGCCGCAGCGCCTTGCTGCACGCCCACCAGCCCGCGCTGCTGCATGGCGACCAGGTGCTGTGGAGCTACGGCACGCTGGCTGCCCGCACCGCCGCGCTGGCCGCCCATCTGCGCACACGCTGTGGCGTGGCCCCGGGCGACCGCGTGGCCATCTACGCCGCCAATGCGCCCGAATACCTGGAGGCCCTGCACGCCATCCTGTGGGCAGGGGCGGTGTCGGTGCCGGTCAACTACAAGCTGCATGCCAAAGAACTCGCCTACGTGCTGACCGACTCTGGCGCGCGTATGGTGCTGACCTCTGAAGCGCTGGCACCCGCCGTGCGCGAGGCCGGGGCGCCGCAGGACGCGGTGCTGGTCTTTGGCTCCGACGCATACCGCGCCGCAGTCGCCCACACGCCCATGGACGTGTGCGACCGCGCGCCGCATGACGTGGCCTCGCTGTTCTACACCTCGGGCACCACCGGCCGACCCAAGGGTGTGATGCAGACCCACCGCAACCTGCTGGCCATGACGGCCTGCTACTTCATCGGTGTGGACGACATCCTGCCCGGTGACGCCATGGTTTACGCCGCACCCATGTCGCACGGGGCGGGGCTTTACAACTACGCCCAGGTGCTGCGCGGCGAGCGGCATGTGGTGCCGCTGTCGGGCGGGTTCGAGCCGGCCGAACTGGTGCAGCTCGCGGCCAGCGTGGGCCAGCTCACGCTGTTTGCAGCCCCCACCATGGTGCACCGCCTGGTGGACCATGTGCGTGCCACGGGTGCCGACGTCTCAGGCTTCAAGACCATCGTCTACGGCGGAGGCCCCATGTACGCCGACGACCTGCGCAACGCCCTGGCCGTGATGGGCAACCGCTTTGCACAGATCTACGGCCAGGGCGAAAGCCCCATGACCATCACCGCCCTGTCGCGCGCCCAGCTGGCCGACCGCGACCACCCGCGCTGGGCCGAGCGCATGGTGTCGGTGGGCGTGGCGCAGTCGCTGGTGGAGGTGCGTGTGGTCGATGCCACGGGCCAGCCCCTGCGCACCGGCGAAACGGGTGAGGTGGTGGTGCGCGGCGACACCGTGATGCCCGGCTACTGGAACAACCCCACCGCCACCGCGCAGACCTTGCAGGGCGGCTGGCTCTACACCGGCGATATGGGCGCGCTGGATGCCGATGGCTTTCTCACGCTCAAGGACCGGTCCAAGGACGTGATCATCTCCGGCGGCAGCAACATCTACCCGCGTGAGGTGGAAGAGGTGCTGCTGCTTCACCCGCAGGTGCGCGAGGTGGCTGTGGTGGGCCAGCGCGATGCGGAATGGGGCGAGGTGGTGGTGGCCTTCCTGGTTGCAGGGGAGGGTGGCGCGGTGGCCGATGCCGTGCTGGATGCGCTGTGCCTGGAGCACATTGCTCGCTTTAAGCGGCCGAAGGAATACCGGTGGGTGGAGGCTTTGCCGAAGAACAGCTATGGGAAGGTGTTGAAGACGGAGCTGCGGCGTATGTGAGCAAGTGGCGGCTTGCTGGGCCGATTGGCTTTGGCCGATAGCAGTCATAAGATTCACTGCGAAAGCACTTCATGAATCACCCGAATCATTCCAACGAAGAAGGAAGCTCCTCTGACAAGAGCAAGAGCGTCAACCATCATTTCAAGAGGGAGTCGAGGCTGATGATCTGGTTTGCTGTTGGCGTGCCAGTCATCTTGCTGCTTGGAGCCTTTCTGCTAGGTCCTGCGCTCCTCACTTTCATAGGTAGGTAAAGGCATGGACGCGTGGGTTGCACCCGTGGCGAAAGTGGCGGGCGGGGCTGCGTGCCTCAATACCGCATTCCTGTCGGCATCTAGCCCGGATGTTCGGCGTAGATTGGGTCAAGCAGCCCATGCGACAGCTTGCCGATAGGTATGCCGACAGGGCCTTGAAGGACTCAAGAGCGCGCTCGTCCAGGCGAGCATGAGTTTCCGGTACACCCATCACAATCGCGGTTTTCAAACCCGTCCTACTATTCGCCATCTCTCATCAGTACACCCCTCCCATGACCACCACCCTCAAGATCGATTTCGTCTCCGATGTCTCCTGCCCCTGGTGCATCATCGGCCTCAAGGCGCTGGAGCAGGCGGCGGACCGGCTGCAGGGCGAGGTCGCGTTGGACCTGCACTTTCAGCCGTTCGAGCTGAACCCGCAGATGGGTCCTGCGGGTCAGGACATTGGCGAGCACCTGCAAGAAAAATACGGCGCCACGCCCGAGCAGAGCCAGAAGAACCGCGAGGCCATCGCGGCGCGCGGTGCGGCGCTGGGGTTCACCTTCAGCATGGACAAGCGCAGCCGCATCTACAACACCTTTGATGCGCACCGCCTGCTGCACTGGGCCGAAGAGAAGGGCGTGCAGCCCGCGCTGAAGAAGGCGCTGTTCACGGCGTATTTCACCGACGGGCAGGACCCGAGCAACCACGAGGTGCTGGTGCGTGTGGCGGGAGAGGTGGGTCTGGATGTGGCCGAGGCGCGTGCGCTGCTCGCCTCAGACCGCTACGCCGACGAAGTGCGCGAGCGCGAGCAGTTCTATCTGCAAAACGGCATCCATTCGGTGCCCGCGATCATCGTCAACGAGCGCCACCTGATCCAGGGTGGGCAGCCGGTGGAGGTGTTTGAGCAGGCGCTGCGGCAGATTGCCGCGCAGGGCTAGGTGCTATTTATTTGATAGCTGCTCAGGTATATTGCACTAGCGCTACTGGCATCTACGATCAAAAAAGGGGCCTGGAGCCCCTTTTTTTGATGTCTGAGCGATGCCCCGGCCACACCGGGCTACCGTCACTTGCGCAGCGGAATGGCGGTGGCGCGGTCCACGGGAACGGCGGTCACGCTGTTCTGGGGGGAGCCGTCGATGAGCTTTTCAGAGTAGGTCAGGTACACCAGCGTGTTGCGGGCCGGGTCCACCATGCGCACGATGCGCAGGCGCTTGAACAGGATGGACATGCGTTCGCTGAACACTTCCTCCTGTTTCTTCAGTGGCTCGGGAATGCTGATGGGGCCGACCTGGCGACAGGCAATGGAGGCCTCGGCGCGGTCCTCGGCCAGGCCCAGCGTGCCCTTGACACCACCGATGCGTGCCCGCGAGACGTAGCAGGTGACGCCCCGTACGCCCGGGTCGTCATAGGCCTCGACGATGATGTCGTGGTCGCGGCCGATCCACTGGAACGCGGTGTCCACGGTGCCGATCTTTTCGCCCGATGCGGCCTGCACTGTGCCGCCCGCGAGGGCCGCAAGCGCCACAACGGCGGCGGTTGCCAACGTGTGCGCAGCGGTCATGCCGCGGTCTCGCCTTCGGTGCAGCGTTGGGCCAGGTGGGCCAGCGCTTCTTCGACCTGGTCCACCAGCACCAGGCACAGGTCGCCGGGTTGCAGGCGCTCCAGGGCGGTGTCAATGGCGATGAACTCGCCACGGATCTCTTCCACGTGCGTGGTGCGCGGCGCACCGGCCAGGCCTTCGCGCAGCAGTGCCATCACTTCGCCGTCGGCGCGGCCGCGCTGGGCAGCGTCCTGGTACAGGATCACGTCGTCAAACGCGGCGCCCAGGATCACGGTCTGCTCGCGGATGTCTTCGTCGCGCCGGTCGCCCGCGCCGCTGATGACCACGCTGCGGCGCTTGCCGGGCAGGGCGTCCACGGCCTGCACCAGGGCGCGCATGGCGTCGGGGTTGTGGCCGTAGTCGGCGATCACCGTCGCACCCCGGTAGTCCATGATGTTGAAGCGGCCGGGGGCGTTGTCGCTGTCGTTCACAAAGCCCGACAGGCCGCGGCGGATGGTCTGCCAGGGCATGCCCACGCCCCAGGCGGCAGCCACGGAGGCCATGACGTTCTCGACCTGAAAACCGATCTTGCCGTTGCGCGTGATGGGCACATCGCGCAGGTGGATGGTTTCGCGCCACGAGCCTTCGGAGGCGACGATGGAGTCACCGTCCACGTAGACGGTGCGGTGGCCCTGGGCGCGGTGCGTGACCATCACGGGGTGGTGGCGGTCGCTGGCAAAGTAGATCACCTTGCCGGGGCAGGCCGAAGCCATGGCCGCCACGATGGGGTCGGCGGCGTTGAGCACCGCGTAGCCCGTGGGGGCCACGTTCTGCACGATCACGCGCTTGAGCACGGCCAGGTCTTCCACCGTGGTGATGTAGTTCAGGCCCAGGTGGTCGCCCGCGCCGATGTTGGTGACCACGGCCACCTGGCAGCGGTCAAAGCCCAGGCCTTCGCGCAAGATGCCGCCACGGGCGGTCTCGAACACGGCGGCGTCCACCTCGGGGTGCAGCAGCACGTTGCGGGCGCTCTTGGGGCCGCTGCAGTCGCCACTGTCGATCTGGCGGCCGTTCACGTACACGCCGTCGGTGTTGGTCATGCCCACGCGCAGGCCCTGGGCGGTGAACAGGTGCGCAATCAGGCGGGCGGTGGTGGTCTTGCCGTTGGTGCCGGTGACGGCCACGGTAGGGATGCGGCCGTCGTCGCCATGGGCAAACAGTTTGTCCACCATGGCCTGGCCCACGTTGCGGGGCTTGCCGTAGCTGGGGGCCAGGTGCATGCGCAGGCCGGGGGCGGCGTTCACTTCCACAAAGCCGCCACCTTGTTCTTCAAGGGGGCGCAGCACGGTCTCGGCCACCATGTCCACACCGCAGATGTGCAGGCCCACCATCTGGGCGGCGGCCACGGCGCGGGCCGCAACCTCGGGGTGCACGTCGTCAGTCACATCGGTGGCGGTGCCGCCGGTGGACAGGTTGGCGTTGTTGCGCAGGATGACGCGCTGGCCTTTCTCCGGCACCGAGTCGGGCGTCAGGCCCTGCATGGCCAGGCGGGCTACTGCGATGTCATCGAGGCGGATCTTGGTCAGCGAGGTGGCATGGCCTTCGCCACGGCGGGGGTCCTGGTTGACCACGTCCACCAGCTGGCGCACGGTGTGCTCGCCATCGCCCAGCACCTGGGGCGGCTCGCGGCGGGCGGCGGCCACCAGCTGGTCGCCCACCACCAGCAGGCGGAAGTCGTGGCCGGGCAAGAAGCGCTCGACCATCACGGTGCCGTAGTCGGCGGCGTTCTTGTAGGCTTCTTCAAGCTGTGCGCGGTCGGTGATGTTGACGGTGACGCCCTTGCCCTGGTTGCCGTCTTGCGGCTTGACCACCACGGGCAGGCCGACCTTGAGGGCGACCTCCCAGGCTTCGTCCACAGTCTCCACCGGCTTGCCCAGCGGGACAGGCACGCCAGCGGCGTGCAGCAGGCGCTTGGTCAGGTCCTTGTCCTGGCCGATGGATTCGGCCACGGCGCTGGTTGAATCGACCTCGGCTGCCTGAATGCGGCGCTGCTTGGAACCCCAGCCAAACTGCACCAGGCTGCCGCGCGTGAGGCGGCGGTAGGGGATGCCCCGGGCTACGGCGGCCTCGACGATGGAGCCCGTGCTGGGGCCCAGGCGCTCGTCTTCGTCCAGCTCGCGCAGGTCGGCGACGGCCTTTTCGGCGTCAAAGCTGCCGTTGCCCAGCGCGGCCTGGATGAGTTGCTGTGCGTCTTCAAACGCCTTGCGGCCCACGGCTTCTTCGCTGTATTCGACAACCACTTGGTACACACCGACATCACTGGTGGCCGTGGTGCGCGCAAAGGTCACGGGGCAGCCGGCCTGCGCTTGCAACGCCAGTGCTGCGGTCTGCAGCACGTGGGCCAGCGACACATCGCCGCCACCGGTTTCCGGGTGCAGTGCGCCGATGGCGGGGAACAGGGCCCGCAGGCGGGCTTCGAATCCGGCCATCTGGCCCACGGCGCGCTCGTTCTCGGCGCAGGTCACCACGGCCTCGATGGCCATGTGGCGGCTCCAGAGGTTGGGGCCGCGCAGGGCCCGGGTGCGGGTTACATCCATGGAAGTCTCTTTCAGTGGTCCATCAGAGCGCTGGGGCCCTGTTCAGGTCGTGGGATGTGGGGTCAAACAACAAACAAAGGCAAATGCACGAGAGGCCATCACGACCGCAGGGCGGCGGTGGGGACCAGTTCGGGCTCGAAGGTCTTGATGCCTGCGCCGATCAGGTCGGGGGCAATGTCCAGCGCCCAGGCCGTGCCGATGGCGGCCAGCAGGGCGTCGGTGTTTGGCACCACGGCGTTGCGGCCAAAGGTCAGGTCAGACAGGGCGCCCAGCACATGCTCGGCGCTGCCCGTGGCCAGCACCACGCGGCCGTTCTTCACGAAGACGGCGCGGCCATTGTCCTTGGCGCGGTGTTCGGCGATGACGGGCAGCGTGCCGTCCTGCGCATACAGCACCACGTCGCCGTCGGACAGGGGGGCCAGGTCGGCCACCTGGGCGATGGCGGCATTGAGCACCGCAGCGCCTTCGGCCAGCACCACGTCCACCTGGGTGCGCATCACCTTGGTCATCTGGTCCTGTTCGTGCACATCGAATTCGGCCAGCGTTTCCACGCCGTCCATGTCGGTCACCACGCCCACCTGGCAGCGGTCATACGCCAGGCCGTCGCGCAGGATGGTGCGGGCGTCGCTTTCGATCACGGCGGCCTGCACCATCTTGTTCATCAGCAGGCGGTGGGCGGCTTCCCAGTGGGCGCAGTCGGTGGCCTCCACGCAGCGACGATCCAGAAACAGCCCTTCGCGGCAGGCCAGGCCGGTGTGGTGCCCGCTCAGGTGCAGCAGCCAGGCCACCACGCGCGAGATGGTCGATGTGCTGCGCGTGCCGGCCACGCCCACCAGCGGAATGCGACCGGCCTGACCTTCGTCATCGGCGTCGGAGGGGAACAGGTGCTCGGCAATTGCCTGGCCCACAGGGCGCGGCGCGCCCACGGCGGGTTTCAGGTGCATGAGCAGGCCAGGGCCTGCGTTGACTTCGACAATCGCGCCGCCCTGGGTGTGCAGGGGCTTGGAAATATCGCGGGCCACCATGTCGATGCCTGCGATGTCCAGGCCCACCACCTTGGCGGCAAGCTGGGCGATGTACGCCACTTCAGGGTGTACGTCGTCCGTGCAGTCCACGGCCACGTTGCCATTGCGCTGCACCACCACTTGGCGGCCAGCGGCGGGCACCGAGTCGGCTTCAAGGTCCTGGCGCTTGAGTTCGAGCTGCACCTTGGTGTCGGTGGCCAGGTCGATGATTTCGAGCGGGTACTCTTCTTCGTAACCCCGGCGCGGGTCGGAGTTGAGCTGGGTGTCGATGAGTTCCTTGACGGTGGAGCGGCCGTTGCCGGTGATGGTGACCAACTCGCCACGTGCTGCGGCGACCACCTTGCCGCCCACCACCAGCAGGCGGTGCTCGTCGCCAGGGATGAAGCGCTCCACCATCACGTCGCTGCCCTCGGGGTAGGCCACGTGGTAGGCCGCTTCGATGTCTTCCTGCTTG
The DNA here is from genome assembly GCF_002754175.1 of Acidovorax sp. 59. NCBI lineage: Bacteria > Pseudomonadati > Pseudomonadota > Betaproteobacteria > Burkholderiales > Comamonadaceae > Acidovorax > Acidovorax sp. 59. The sequence continues at coordinate 369,600 of NZ_PEET01000001.1, forward strand.
CGCAGGTCCAGCGTCACGCCCCGGCCGTGGTTGCCGTCGGAGGGTTTGACCACCACGGGCAGGCCGATGTCTTGCGCGGCCTCCCAGGCTTCCTCGGGGCTGTTGACGACCTGGCCTTCGGGGATGGGCACGCCGCAGGACTTGAGCAGGCCCTTGGTCAGATCCTTGTCGCTGGCAATGCCTTCAGCAATCGCGCTGGTGTACTCGGTCTCGGCGGTCCAGATGCGGCGCTGGCGGGCGCCATAGCCCAGTTGCACCAGGTTGCCGTCATTCAGGCGGATGTGGGGAATGCCCCGGTCGGTGGCGGCGGTGACGATGCAGGCGGTGCTGGGGCCGAGGTACTGGTCGTCCACCTCGGTGCGCACGCGCGCCACGGCGGCCTGCACATCAAAAGGCTGGTCGTTGATGGCCGCCATGATCAGTGCATGGCCCTGGGCCAGTGCCACGCGGGCCACGCTTTCGTCGCGGGCGCGGAACACCATGCGGTACACGCCGCGCTGGCTGGTGCTGCGCGTCTGGCCGAAGCCGGTGGGCATGCCTGCCAGATTGAGCAGCTCGATCACGATGTGCTCCAGCACATGGCCGCACCAGGTGCCTTCCTGCAGGCGCTGCAGGAAGCCGCCGCGCTCGCCCACGCCGCAGTGGTGCTCGATCAGCGCTGGCAGCCAGGCCGTGAGGCGGTCATTGAAGCCGGGGATGGTGTTGGAGGGATAGTCCTCCAGCTCGCCCAGGTCCAGCCAGACTTCCAGGACCGGCCGGTAGGTCCAGATATTGGGGCCCCGCAGGTAGTTGATGCGAAGCAGTTGGATGTCGTTGAGTTTCGCCATGGATTGCAGCGGTTGTGGTTCCGGCCTTGGTAAGGGCTGTGCGGTAGAGGGACGAAAGGGAATTTTGTGGACGATGATTGTGCGCCAGTCCAGGGCCTGTGCGCAGTGTCAGCCAAAAGGCCGCCACAGACGTTACAGGAGGATGCCGTCGCACCGTGGCGTGCAGTATCGGTGAGAATTCTTGCTTTCGCGAGAGCGGCCACCGCAGGCAGCCGGTGGCGGAAAACCCAACCAAAAATGCAACATCACCATTCTGTGGACGCCTCGGGTGTCTTTTCTGGCCCTGTGGGGGCCGATTTGCGGGCCATGCTCGCTTCCAAAGAGAACGTGTTGGCGGCTTTGCCGGTTGACCTGAGCGCCACACTGCGCTTTGCGGCGGGGTGGGTGGTGGTGACCTCCGAACGGCTGCTGGCCTGCGAGCCGGGCACCACGACCTGGCGCAGCTGGCCCCTGGGTGAAGGGCTGACGCTCAAGCTGCATGACCATGGCGGAGTGGGCTCGCTCGAGCTGCACAACCCCCACGAGCGCCTGGCCCAGTGGCGCTTTACCCTGGCGCACCATGCGCAGGCGCTGCGCCTGGTGCAACGTTTTGAGCAGCAAAGCGCCCGGGGCGACAGCGGTGCCGAGGACGAAGCCGACGAGCCCGCTTGCCCCACCTGCCATACGCCGCTGCCGCCCGACACCGAGGAGTGCCCAGCTTGCGCCCGTGCCCAGCCACCCCAGACCTCCACCTGGGTGCTGCTGCGCCTGTGGCGTTTTGCGCGGCCCTATCGCAAACAGCTGGCGGCCGGTTTTGCGCTGACGCTGGCGTCCACGGCAGCGACCCTGGTGCCGCCCTACCTCACCATCCCGCTGATGGATGACATCCTGATTCCGTTCCAGAACGGCAAACAGATCGAACCTGGCCTGGTGCTGCTGTACCTGAGCGGCCTGCTGCTGTCGGCGCTGGCCGCCTGGGGCCTGTCCTGGGCGCGCACCTACATCCTGGCGCTGGTGTCCGAGCGCATCGGTGCCGACCTGCGCACCACCACGTACGAACACCTGCTGCGCCTGTCGCTCGACTACTTTGGGGGCAAGCGCACCGGCGACCTGATGGCGCGCATCGGGTCGGAGACCGACCGCATCAACGTGTTCCTGTCGCTGCACGCGCTCGACTTCATCACCGATGTGCTGATGATCGTGATGACGGCGGCGATCCTGTTCTCCATCAACCCGTGGCTCGCGTTGGTCACGCTGGTGCCGCTGCCCTTCATTGGCTGGATGATCCATACCGTGCGCGACCGCCTGCGCACCGGGTTTGAAAAGATCGACCGTGTGTGGTCCGAGGTGACCAATGTGCTGGCCGACACCATCCCCGGCATCCGCGTGGTCAAGGCCTTCGCCCAGGAAAAGCGCGAGGCCCAGCGCTTTCGCGATGCCAACCAGCACAACCTGGAGGTGAACGACAAGCTCAACAAGACCTGGAGCCTGTTCACCCCCACGGTGTCGCTGCTGACCGAAATCGGGCTGCTGGTGGTCTGGGCGTTCGGCATCTGGCTGGTGTCGCGCAACCAGATCACGGTGGGTGTGCTCACCGCCTTCATCGCCTACATCGGGCGGTTTTACGGGAGGCTGGATTCGATGAGCCGCATCGTTTCGGTCACCCAGAAGGCCGCTGCAGGCGCCAAGCGCATCTTCGACATCCTGGACCATGTGAGCAACGTGCCCGACCCTGCCCAACCCGTCAAGGTGGACAAGGTGCAAGGCGCCATCAGCATGCAGGGTGTGGGCTTCCGTTACGGCAGCCGCGCGGTCATCAAGGGGCTGGATCTGGACATCCGCCCCGGCGAGATGATTGGCCTGGTGGGCCACAGCGGATCGGGCAAGAGCACGCTGGTCAACCTGATCAGCCGCTTCTACGACGTGAGCGACGGGTCCATCCAGGTCGATGGCATCGACATCCGCCGCTTTGCGGTGGCCGACTACCGCCGCCACATCGGCCTGGTGCTGCAAGAGCCCTTTTTGTTCTTCGGCACCATTGCCGAGAACATCGCCTACGGCAAGCCCGAAGCGACGCGCGAGGAAATCGTGGCCGCCGCCCGCGCTGCCCATGCGCATGAATTCATCCTGCGCCTGCCGCACGGCTACGACTCGCTGGTGGGCGAGCGCGGCCAGGGCCTGTCGGGCGGCGAGCGCCAGCGCATCAGCATTGCGCGCGCGCTGCTGATCGACCCACGCATCCTGATCCTGGACGAGGCCACCTCGGCGGTGGACACCGAGACCGAAAAGGAAATCCAGAAGGCGCTCGATAACCTGGTGCAAGGCCGTACGACGATCGCCATTGCCCACCGCCTGTCCACCCTGCGCAAGGCCGACCGCCTGGTGGTCATGGACCGCGGCGAGGTGGTGGAAGTGGGCCCGCACGATGAATTGATGGAAAAGCAGGGCGCCTACTGGCGGCTGTACGAAGCCCAGGCCCGCCGTGCCGAAGAAGATGCGCAGGCGGCGGGCGTGATCATCGACAGCAGCCTGCTGCACCCGGCCCACCCCGCCGGCAACCCCTGAGACGCTGTGAGCGACCCTGCCATGAATGCTTCCCTGACCCCATCGTCGTCCACCCCTGCCTTCCAGCTCACGCGCAACCCGCACGGCCGCCTCGTCCTGACCCTGGCCGATGGCACGGCCCATGAGGGCGTGACTCCCGTGCGTGCTTTTCCCATCGCCGCGCCGGGCGAGGGGCTGTCCCTGGTGGGCGCCGACGGTCATGAGCTGCTGTGGGTTCCCCGGCTGGAGGCCGTGACGGGCGCCGCCCGGCAGCTCATTGATGAAGAGCTGGAGGTGCGCGAGTTTGTGCCCACTATCCAGAAAATCCTCGCCGTTTCTAGTTTCTCGACCCCTAGCACCTGGGATGTGGAGACCGACCGGGGGCCTGCCCGCCTGGTGCTCAAGGCCGAAGAAGACATCCGCCGCCTGGGCGGGCGCACCCGGCTGCTGATTGCCGGGGGCGACGGCTTGCAGTTCCGTGTGAAGGACACCACGGCGCTGGACAAGCATTCGCGCCGCTTGCTCGAACGCTTTCTTTGACCTTGTAAGGCGGAGTCAAGCCGGCTCCGTCCTGGGCTCGGACCTTGTCCCGCCAGCCGTAGGAGCCTGTCTGCGCTCCTCTGCAAGACCGTCAACATGCTCTGTCGGGAATGTGGGGCCGGCGGAGCCCCCCTCTTGCGCATTCCTTGCGCACGGCCCGAGCCGCTTACTTCTCTGCCTGTTCCCCTGCAGCGGGTGATGGCCTGCGGGCGCCCGGCCTTCTGACGGCGTGGTGCTGTTGCGACATTCGGCGTGCGCCCAGCGCGCTGTTCGGCCGATTCGGCCCATTCGGGGCACTGTTTGGCACCTTCATGGTCCCTGCCTGATGCTGAACCGTCCCGAAAAGCTGGCTTTTTGCTAGGGAAAACCCTAAATTTCGTTCAATCGGTGAAAAAGACCTAAATTCACCCTTCTTTTTGCCGTAATGAATGTACGAAGAGGCCGAAAGACCCTCTGTACCTTTTGTTCAACTACGGGCCAATGTCATGCAAATGCCACCTGTCGATCGATCGCCGTCCTGGCGTCCTCAGGGCGCTGATTTGTATTCCACTGGCGCCTCGGGTGCGCCTCCGGTGCGTCCCATCAACGCTCCCAACCCTGTCGAGTCCATGGACCGGATGGGTGAGGGGGCGATCGTGCGCGAGCCGGACAAACCCTCGGCGCCCGATGCGCCCAACCGGGACTGGACGGCGGTAAAAAAGAAAGACACCGTCGAAGAGCCGCCGGAGCCTCCCAAAGAGCCGATCTACAAACAACTGCTGGAGTTCATCCAGTCGATGTGGCGCGCCAGCGGCAGCGCGGTAGAGGTAGCGCAGGACGTCAACAAGATGACCTTGCAGGAGCGACTGGCCCAGCAGGCCAAGAACGAGCCGCTGACCTACACCGACCCCAAGGTCAAGCGCACCGGTGGCGTCTGAGCAGCTGGCGCTGCCGGGCTGCCTGCCCTGAAGGCGGCCCATTGCGTGCTTTGGCGAGCCCGGTGCAGTGCAGCGAAGCCACTGCGCAGCAGCAAACTGTGACGTACAGGCGCTGCATGCGGTGGGTGCACGGTGCCGTGCGCACGGAAGCTGTGGGTACTGTCTCGATGCGTCAGGTATTTTTTTGCTATCAAATAGATAGCTTTTAGCGCATATTGCACTAGCGCTCCAAGTCGATTGGACTGATTTTTTGGGCTTTGCCGCTTGGCAAAGTGCAATCAGCGTTCCTCACGGACGGGTTTCTGGCGCAGGGGGCGGCGCAGCCGGTGCCGCCGACGTCGCAGCCGCTTGTGCCGCTGCTCGCTGGCGATCACGCTCGGCGCGGTACTTGGCGGCGAAGGCACGGACTTCGGCATATGACACAAAGCCATCGCCATCCGTGTCGGCCTCGTCAAAGGCCGCCGCCAGGCGCGGGAACAGCTTCACCTCAGAGCGGCTGAGCTTGCCGTCCCCGTTGAAGTCCAGCATCTTGAATTCACGTTGGGCCTTCAGCTCGCCGGGGCTTACTGCCGCTGCGGGCTCTGTGGCGGCGTGTGTCTCCGCTGGAGGGGCCGGTGCTGGTGGGGGCGTTTGTGCCAGTGCTGCACAGGCTGCCAACAGGGCCACCGTCGCCAGTACCGGCCTTTGCAACCCCATGAACGCTAGGGATGTGCGAATGCGCAAAGTGTTCTCCTTCGAAGTCTCAACGGCCATGGTGGCACATGGGGGGCGAGGGCGGTGGTTTGCAACCGGGGCTTTGCAGGCTTTCACCGGGCGTTGCAAGTCTTTGCAGAACTTTTCCCAAGGGCTGGGTGCAGGGTGGCACAGCGCGCCAGCCTGCAGCCGAGGCTCCTGCGGGTCAGTTCCCAGCGACCCGCGCCGGATTCGAGATGCCGCTGTTCACATGGCCCGCAGGCACGTGGCGCGCTGCCGAGGTGACGTGGCCGGTCTGGTCGTCAAAGAAGAAATCGGGTTCGAACTCGCGCAAAAATTCGCCCTTGGGCAGGCCGCCCAGGAACATGGCTTCGTCCACTGCAATGTTCCAGTCCATCAGGGTGCGGATGGCGCGCTCGTGAGCGGGGGCGCTGCGGGCGGTGACGAGCGCGGTGCGGATGCGCATGCCGGTGCCACCGGCCTCGCCCGCAGACTGCAGACGGTGCAAGGCGGCCAGCAGGGGTTTGAACGGGCCGTCGGGCAGGGGCTGTGCGGCCTTGTCGGTCTCGTGTTGCTGGAAGGCGGCCAGCCCCTCCGCCTGGTAAATGCGCTCGGCCTCATCGGAGAACAACACGGCGTCGCCGTCAAAGGCAATCCGCACTTCGTTGGGGTTGGAGTCGCCCGCCTGCACCGACTCCGTCACCACCCGCGCGGCGGGGTAGCCCAGGTGCAAGGCCTCGCGCACGTCGGCCTCGTTGGCGGACAGGAAAAGGTGTGCACCCAGCGGCCGCAGGTAGCGAAACGGGTCACGCCCTTGCGTGAACACACCGCGCTGGATGGTGGGCAGACCATGGGCATGGCACGAGCGGAACACGCGCATGCCGCTCACCGGGTCATTGCGCGACAGCAGCACCACCTCCACGCGCTGGTGCTCGGAGGTATTGAACGCGAGCAGCTTGCGCACCAGTGAAAACGCCACGCCCGGCGCAGCAGGTACGTCGAGCCGCTGGCGCTGCATGTCCACGTAGGCGCGGTCGTTGTCCTTTTCGAAGACGCGGTTCTCTTCCTCAAAATTGAACAGCGCGCGCGAGGAGATGGCGACTACCAGCTTGTCGTCTAAGGTCACCGCCATAAAGTCACTTCACAAACTGGTTGAGCTGGATGATCGGCAGCAGCACGGCCAGCACGATCAGCATCACGATCAGGCCCATGCCCACGATGAGCAGCGGCTCCAGGATGGTAGCCAGGGCCATGGCGCGGCGCTGGACCTCTGCCGAGAGCTGGCGGGCCGCGCGCTGCAGCATCACGGGCAGTTGTCCGGTCTGTTCGCCCAGGCGTGCAAACATCGACAGCAGCCCCGGAAAGCGTTTCTTTTGGGCCAGGGCCGAGGCCAGCGGAGCACCCTCGCGCACCAGCACCAGGGCGTCGAGCGCGTCGGCCCGCAGCGCGCGGTTGTTCAGCGTTTCAGCAGCCGCCTGCAAGGCCTTCAGGATCGGCACCCCGGCGCCTGCCAGCATGGCCAGCGTGCCGGCAAACCGTGCTGCGTTGTAGCCGCGCGCCAGTTTGCCCACCAGGGGCAGATTGAGCCACGCAGCATCGAATTTCTCGCGAATATGGCCGATGGTGAGCGCCCATCTTGTCCCAAGCGCTATCAAAATAAAAGCAATCAACATCACCCAGCCATAGCTGCGCACAAAGGCGCTGAGGCCCAGCATGGCCACTGTCAGGAACGGCAACGCCCGCTTGGTGCCTGCAAACACGCTGGCCACCTGCGGCACCACATAGCCCACCAGGAACAACACGATCACGATGGCCACCAGGGTCACGATGGCCGGGTACAGCGCAGCGCCCACCAGCTTGGCCTTGAGCGCCTGGCGCTCTTCCAGGTCGTCGGCCAGGCGCTCCAGCACCAGGCCCAGGTTGCCGCTGTGCTCGCCCGCACCGATCACGGCGCAGTAGATGTCAGAGAACTCGCGCGGGTGCTGCGAAAGTGCGCGGGCAAAGGTGGCGCCTGCATTGACCTCGGCGCGCAGGGCGGCGACCAGGTGGCGCTGGCGTTCATCGTCGGCTTCTTCGGACAGCGCGGTGAGTGCACGTTCCAGCGGCAGGCCCGACGACACCAGCCCGGCGATCTGCCGTGTCCAGATGGCCAGCCCGGTCGCGCTGAACACCGGCCGGGTGAACAGGCGCTGGCCCAGGCTCGCGGACCGGCCGTCCAGCGACTGGCCGGTCTGCACCATTTCCACTGCCAGCGGCACCAGCGCCTGGGCCCGCAGCAGGCTGCGCGCGGCCTTGGCGGTGTCGGCCTCCAGGAGGCCTTTGCGGGTCTGGCCCTGGGCGTCCAGGGCTTCAAAGGAAAAAGCAGGCATGCAAATGCGGGCGTGGGTGGTGGGGCGCGGGCGTGGAAATCACGCAGTCCTGCAACGGGCAAACATCCGCCGCAGGGCCGGCAGCCCCTGATGGTAGCCGCTACCCAAGGCCCAGTGTCTCCACCCTGCTTCCGTGCCTGGGGCATGACACAGGTCAAGGCGCTGACGCATTGCGCGCGCAGAATGAAAAGTGATCTGTGGCATCGGGTTGCAGGCGTTTTGAACGAACAAGGGGTCTTTCATGCTGAAGAACAAGGTGGCATTGGTAACGGGCGCATCGTCGGGCATCGGCCGCGCGATTGCGCTGGTGTGGGCGCGCGAAGGTGCCAAGGTGGTGGTGTCGGACGTGAATGTGCAGGCGGGCGAGGAAACCGCCGCGCTGGTGCGCGCGGCAGGGGGCGACGCGATCTTTGTGGCGGCCGACGTGGGCAAACCCGAGGATTGCGAGGCGCTGGTGCAGCGCACCGTTGCCCACTATGGCCGCCTGGACGTGGCCTGCAACAACGCGGGCATCGGCGGCCCGCAGGCGCCTACGGCCGACTACCCGCTGGACGGCTGGGCGCAGGTCATCAACATCAACCTGTCGGGCGTGTTCTACGGCATGAAGTACCAGATCGCCGCGATGCTGAAGAACGGTGGCGGCGCCATCATCAACATGGCGTCCATCCTGGGTTCGGTGGGCTTTGCCACGGCGCCCGCCTACACGGCGGCCAAGCACGGGGTGGTGGGGCTGACCAAGGCTGCGGCCATCGAATACAGCGCGCACGGCGTGCGCGTCAATGCCGTGGGCCCTGCTTTCATCCACACGCCCATGATCAGCGGGCTGGAGCAGGACGCCGGCATCAACGCCATGCTGGTTGGCGCCCACCCCATCGGCCGCCTGGGGCAGCCCGAGGAGGTGGCCGAGCTGGTGACCTGGCTCGCGTCCAGCAAGGCGTCGTTTGTGACCGGGGCGTACTACCCCGTGGATGGCGGCTACCTGGCGCGCTGAAGAACAAGAGCGGCGCCCAGGCGCTCCCCGGCTGCCCAGGCGCTCAGGCTGCGACGGCGGCCTGGCCAAGTGTGGCGTGGGCCTTGGCGGCAATGTCCAGCGAGCGCAGACGCAGCGCAGGGTCGTACACATCGCTCACCAGCATCAGCTCGTCGGCGCCTGTGGCTTCGCTTAGGCTTGCCAGCCCTTCACGCACCGTGTCCGGCCCGCCAATCACGGCCGCAGCCAAAAAGTCGCCAATTGCTGCACGCTCTTGGGGTTGCAGGCGCGCAGCATAGTTCTCGATGGGCGGCAGCAGACGGCGGCGGTCGCCCGTCAAGATGCCGAGCACGCGCTGGTAGGTGCTGCTGGCCAGGAAGTCGGCCTCGTCGTCCGTCGGGGCAGCGATCAGCGGCACGCCAATGGCCACATAGGGCTTGGGCCAGGCGGCAGAGGGCCGGTACAGATTGCGGTACAGGTCAATGGCCTGGTGCAGCAGGCGCGGCGCAAAGTGCGAGGCGAACGCATATGGCAAACCGCGCTCGGCTGCCAGCTGGGCCGAAAACAGGCTGGAGCCCAGCAGCCAGATCGGCACATTGGTGCCCGCACCTGGCATGGCAATCAGGCGCTGGCCGGGCTCGGCAGGGGCCAGCAGGCGCTGCAACTCGGCCACGTCGCGCGGAAAGTCTTCTTCGGTTTCCACCCGGTTGCGGCGCAGGGCTCGCATGGTGGTGGGGTCGGTGCCCGGCGCGCGGCCCAGGCCCAGGTCAATGCGGCCGGGGTACAACTCGGCCAGCGTGCCAAAGGCCTCGGCCACCACCAGCGGGGCATGGTTGGGCAGCATCACGCCGCCCGACCCGACGCGGATGCGCGAGGTGCCACCGGCAATGTGGCCTACCAGCACGGCGGTGGCGGAGCTGGCAATGCCCGCCATGTTGTGGTGCTCGGCCAGCCAATAGCGGGCAAAGCCCAGTTTTTCGGCATGTTGGGCGGTGCGCAGCGCAATCTGCAGCGCATCGGCCACGGTGCCGCCTTCGCGGACGGCCACCAGATCAAGCATGGAAAGGGCAGGGCGGCGGGGAGTGGAAGTCATGCATGCATTGTCCGGCTGCCGTTGCTTTTGTGCAGGCGGTGGGCGCAGAGCTGGCAGTGGCAGCAGGGTTGCCCGCGCACATTTTTACGAAGGAGCCATTTTTTGGTAGCCAAAACGGCGGAGGCGCCACAGAATGTTTCAAGACATTTCCGCGCCGGCTGCCATTTCGCGCTGCGCGGGCCAGTCGCGCAAAAGGGATGACGCATGGGTTTTTTCAGCCGCTTGTTCAAGATCCGGGAGCAGGACCCCACCAGCCCCGAGACCACCTGGGCCATGGAAGACAACGGCAGTGAACTGGTGCTGGATGCCGAGTACGCGGCCACGCTGATGACCGAGATCGACATCGACGCCGCCATTGCCAGCCACGAGCGCTGGCGCCTGCAGCTGCAAGACATGGTCAACGGGCGCTCCGACGAAGTCATGCGGCCCGAACGCATCTGCCAGGACGACCGCTGTGACCTGGGCCGATGGCTCTACGGCACGGGCCGGGTGCGCCTGGGGCATTACCCCGCGTTCGACATGCTGGTGGCGCGGCACAAATACTTTCACCAGCAGGCGGCAGACGTGGTGACAGCTTTCCAGTCGGGCGACCAGCCCAAGGCAGCGCAGCTGCTCAACGGCAGCTGCCGCCACGCATCCAACCAGGTGCTGCTGCTGCTCAAGGAGCTTAAGCGCGGGCTGGGGCGCTGAGCCGCACCACCCCGGGTGGTGGAATTCTTTTTGCCAAGCCGTTCGGCCTTCTGAAGCAGCAATCCTCTGCCGCTGCGCGCGTCGCGCCGCGCGAAGGTGGAGGTGTCGCTAGCGATGCCATTTTTGGAGCGGACGTGAACGACGCCTTGGCGCACTGACGGCACCGAGCATCGGCACACAGCTCTTACATCTGCAGACAGGACCCGCCCCCGAAATCGGGGGGGGTGCGTCGCTATATTTCGGCGCACTTGAGAACCTTTGCTTGCACAAGGTTGCTCAATAAAACATCCATACCTAAAGCAACAACCGTAAAGAGAGAGGGAATTCGATGGACCGCCGCCAACTACTGACGCTTGTGACCCTGGCATCCGGCGTGAGTGCCGTATCGCCCGTCTGGGCGCAGTTTGATCTGGGTAAGATGCTCGACGCGGGCAAGGACCTAGCCAAATCCGAGTCGCTGACCGACGACGAGGTCAAGGCTGCCTTTGACCAGATGGCCGCTGAAAGCGACCGCCAAAACCGCATTGCCCCCGCTGGCAACCCTTACGCCACGCGCCTGAACAAACTCACGGCGGGCTTGGGCACGTATGACGGCCTGAAGATGAACTTCAAGGTCTACCTCACCCCCGACATCAACGCCTTTGCCATGGCCAACGGCACCATCCGTGTGTACTCGGGCCTGATGGACAAGTTCACCGATGACGAAGTGCGCTACGTCATCGGCCACGAAATCGGCCACGTCAAAAAGGGCCACAGCAAGGCCCGCATCCAGGCGGCCCTGCGCACCAGCGCCCTGCGCAATGCTGTTTCGTCCAGCAACAGCCGCGCCGGCGCCATCGCCGACTCGCAACTGGGCGATCTGTTTGAAAAAGTGGTGCGCGCCCAGCACTCCCAAAGCAACGAACGCGAGGCCGACGATTACGCGATGGGCTTCATGAAAGCCAAGCGCTACCAGCCTGGCGCCTGCGTGAGCGCACTGGAAAAGCTGGCCGCGATGTCGGGCGGTGATTCGAGCAACTTTCTGTCCACCCACCCCTCACCGAAGGAGCGGGCGGAGCGGATGAAGACGCAGTTGGCCTGACGTCTCGTTCTGGTTAAGACCCTGGTGGGGCTGTACCGCGCCTTTGGGCGCGGTATTTTTTTGTCTGGTGTGGCGCCCAGGCGGGTTCAATAACTCCGCCCATCCTTGTACATCGCATGCTGCCGCCGGTTCAGCGTGGCGGCTTCGCCCAGGCGGCCCATGGCGGAACCGGCGTGTGCATGGGTGATGGCCATGCCCAGGCCGTCGGCTGCGTCCGTGCCCGGCAGGCCTGGCAGCTGCAACAGCCGCCGCACCATTTCCTGCACCTGGCTTTTGGCGGCGCGGCCGTGGCCGACCACGGCTTTTTTCATCTGCAGCGCGGTGTATTCGGCCACGGGCAGATTGCTGGCCACCAGGGCGGTGATGGCGGCGCCCCGCGCCTGTCCCAGCAGCAGCGTGGACTGGGGATTGACGTTGACGAACACGATCTCGACCGAGGCCACATCGGGCTGGTAGCGGGCTGCGACCTCGGTGATGCCGTCGAACAGGATCTTCAGGCGCCCGGGCAAGTCGCCCAGCGCGAGGGTGGTGGTGCGGATCGTGCCGCTGGCCACGTAGCTGAGCTTGTGGCCGTCCATGTCCACCACGCCGAAGCCGGTGGTCTGCAGGCCGGGGTCAATACCAAGGATGCGCATTTGCTCTCGTTTTTATAGCTATTGGGGCAATGGGAACTAGCGCTATCGGCCGATTCTTCTACAAACCGAAGTACCAGCGTGCCGAATGGAAGAACACGGGCGCTGCAAAACACAGCGCATCCACCCGGTCGAGCAAGCCCCCGGCACCGGTGACGGACATGCCCTGCATGCCCCAGCTGGTGATGCCGCGGTCGCGTTTGAGTGCTTTCATCACCAGGTGCCCCAGGCTGCCCGCCACGCAGGCCAGCAGCGCCATGCCCAGCGCCTGGCCGGGTTTGAAGGGGGTGATGAAGGTCAGCAGACCGCCTGCCAGGCCCCCGGCGGCCACGCCTGCCAGCCAGCTGGTCCACTGAAAGCTCTGGCTCACTTGCGGCGCCACCGGTTTGTGCGGAAAGCGCCGCCCTAGCAGGTGCTGCACCAGCATGCAGGTCTGCACCACAAACACCAGAAAGAACACCAGAAACGCGCCCTTGTCGCGGTAGCCCGGGAAGTCGAGCAGCAGCAGCGCGGGCACGTGGCTCATGCCGTACACGCAGACCATGATGCCCCACTGCAGCTTGGCATTGCGCTCTAGAAACCGCTGGGGGTCATTGGCCAGTGCGCTCACCACGGGCAGCGCCAGAAACACGTACACCGGGATGAACACGGTGAACAGGTCGAAGTGCTTGCTGCCCACCAGCCAGAACTGCAAGGGCAGCACCACGAAGAATGCCAGCACCAGGCTGCGGTGGTCGCCCCGGCGCGTGGGCGACAGGGTGATGAACTCGCGCAGCGCAAAAAAGCCCATGATGGCAAACAGCACCGTGGCCACCGTTTCGCCCAGCACCCAGCCGATCCAGAACACCGTAGCCATGACCCAGGAGGTCTTGAGCAGCCCCCAGAAGCGCTTGGCTTCCAGGGCCCGGGCTTCGGCTTCGGGGTCGTCGCTGGCGTGCTCGCGCAGATTGCGCACGAAGGCCCACACGGTGACGATGGACAGGATGCCGAACACGACCAGGAACAAGGCCCCGATCTGCTGGGTGGCGGTGAGGTTGCGCAAGAATTGGTTCATGTCAGCGCGCGCTCCGGGGCGCAGCATTCGGCAAGGTCAGGGGCTTCGGACAGGTCATGCTCAGACTTCCCGTAGAGCGATGACGGCGCGGCGCGCGCGGTCAAGGAACGGGCGGCGCTCTTCACCCGCTTCGAGCTGGATGGGCGCGCCAAAGGTCACCGAACACAGGATGGGCACCGGCACTACCTCGCCCTTGGGCATCACGCGCTGCACGTTGTTGATCCATGCGGGCACCAGCACCACCTGCGGAAACATCTGTGCCAGCTTGAACAGGCCGGATTTGAAAGACTGGGGCTCGTCGCCATGGCCGCGCGTGCCTTCCGGGAAGATCACGATGGAGTCGCCGCTCTCGAGCGCGCGCACCAGCGGGGCCAGTGGGTCGGACTCTGGCAGGGCGGAACGCAATTCCTCGGGGGTTGGCGCGCGCGGCGGGGCTTCGGGTGATGGGTCTGGGCCACCTGCGGCGGCCGTGTCTGCATCGCTCTGTGTGGCTGGTGCCCCAGTGGGCTCGGCCGCCACCGGCGCAACCGGCCGCGCGGGCGTGGCCTGGCGGTCCACATACACCGCGTTGAACACGGCCGTGGTGATCCACTGCCGGAACGGCGTCTTCGTCCAGTAATCCTTGGCAGCGATGGGCCGCGTGATGCTGCGCAGCTCTTCGGGCAGCGCCGCCCAGATCAGCACCATGTCGGCATGGCTCTGGTGGTTGGCAAAGTAGATACGTTGCTCGGCCTTGGGCGGGCAGCCATACCAGCGGGCCTGGGAGCCGGTGAGAAACCGCACGATCCCCAGCAGAAGGAAACTCATCAACTTGGCAAGCATGGCGGGGATGATACGGGCGCCGGGCCTGCATGCCAGGCAAGGACCTGGGCAGCGCTACACCCAGATGCGATAGGCCCAGAAAGCTTCGTCCCCATAGATGCCGTCATACAGCGCCTGCGGTGCATAGCCCGTGATGCGGCGCGTGACGCGGCACAGGTGCGACTGGTCCGAGAACCCGGCGCCCGCTGCGACATCCGCCCATTTGACGCTGCCTTGGGATGCATCGGCCGCGATGGTGTCGAAGAACGCCTGCTCGGCCTTGCCAAAGCCGCGCAGCTCGCGCAGGGGCAGCCCGGCCCAGCGCTTGATGCGCCGCTCCAGCTGGCGCAGGCTGCGGCCGGGGGCAGACAGGGCGGCGCGCTGCGCCAGGTGCGCAGCCCAGTCGCCGTAGCGCTGTGTGGGCAATGTCTGGGCGGGGCGGCAGGCCTGCCAGCGGGGCTCCAGAAAGTCTTCCAGGTGCTGCAGGCGGGCCGCGTTGTCGGGCAGGTTTTGCACCGTTTCGCACAGCGCCAGCCAGTCGGGCGGCAACAGGGATTGCGCGTCCACCATGCGGTCGGTCAGGGCGCCGGGGTCCACGCCGGTGAGCTGGTGCAGCGCGTCGGGCATGAACATCACCATCATGGCGTGTGTGGGCCCTGCGCAGTAGCTGGAAGTGGGGCGCGTCTGCGGGCCTGCCAGCACCCAGCGGCCGGGGTAGGCCTCGCGCGGGCTGTGTTCCGTGGGCATGGTGTCGGGGCGCTCGGCCACCAGGGCCTCGCTGCGGCCTTCAAACCACCAGCTCAGGCTGCACAAGGGGGATGCAGGGAACCGGTTGATGCGCTGCGCATCGCTGAGCGCATGGCCCACCGTGCTACGCGCCATGGCCGCGCGCAGGCAGGCCGTGAGGCTGGCGCGCGGCAGCCACAGTTCGCCCGACGGGATCAACCCGGCAGGGTGCCGGGGGGAAAGGGGGGCCAAGCTTGCCATGGGGCGCGAGTGTAGGCGACGGGGGTTGTCGCAATCGTTCAATACCGACTCGTCGCTGCGCTGCAGCATGTGGGGCATGAACTCGCCCACAGCCACCACGTCCTCTGTTACTTCTCCCACTCATCCCCCCACGCCTGCAACGCCACGCGGCCCGCGAACCCGTTGGTGGGGCCTGCCGCTGCTGCGCGCCATGCGGGCCGACTACCTGGGCTTTGTCACCCAACTGCAGCGTGAGCATGGCGACCTCACCCGCATGCGACTAGGGTATGAAGATGCGTGGGACCTGATGCACCCCGACCTCGTGCGCGAGGCACTCGTCACCCATGCCGACCAGCTCATCCGCTGGGAGCGTGGCATTGCGGTGTTTGAAGAAGTGTTTGGCCAGAGCGTGCTGGTGACCGAAGGCGACACCTGGCAGCGCCAGCGCCGCATGCTGATGCCCGCCTTCACTCCCAAGCGGGTGGCAGGCTACGCACAACTGATGACCGATGCCGCCCGCAGCGCGCTCGACGCTGCCGTGCCCCCGGGCCAGCCCGGCGCCCAGGTGGCCGTGGATGTGCTGTGGACGGACGTGGCCATGGATGTGATCCTGCGCACGCTGTTCAGCACCTCGGCGCAGGCCGATGCGCGCGAGGCCGCCTGGGCCACACAGACACTGGGGGCCACGGCCTACCAGGAGATGTTCATGCCCTTCACTTTGCCCAACTGGCTGCCCCTGCCGGGCAAGGCGGCCAAGCGGCGGGCTATCCGGTCGTTGAAGGGCTTGGTCTGGCGCCACATCCATGTCCGCCAGGCCGAGGTGCCACCGCCCGATGCCCCTGCGCGCACGGACCTGCTGCAGATGCTGCTGGCCCTGCGCGACGAGGAAACCGGTGAGGTCTTGTCTGCGCAAGAGGTGTTTGACCAGTGCATCGTCAGCTTCCAGGCCGGACACGAAACCAGCGCCACCACGCTGCTGTGGTGGACCCTGCTCATGGCCCAACACCCCGAGGCCGCGCAGCGTGCCCAGGCGGAGGTTGATGCCGTGCTGCGGGGCGGCACCCCCGGCCCCGAGCATCTGGCCCAACTGCCCTGGCTGGGCGCCACGCTGAAAGAGGCGCTGCGCCTGTACCCCCCCATCGCCGCGCTGATGAGCCGCCGCACCACCGCGCCCATCACGCTGGGCGGCGTGCCGGTCCCCCGGGGCGCCATGCTGCGCATCACCCCTTGGGTGCTGCACCGCGATGCGCGCTGGTTTGCCGAGCCGGACCGTTTTGTGCCCGAGCGGTTTCTGGACGGCGCTCCGTCCATTCCTCGGGGCGCGTGGATTCCGTTCGGCCTGGGGCCTCGCGTGTGCATTGGCCAGCACTTTGCGATGCTGGAGATGACGCTGCTGGCGGCCATGCTGTTGCAGCGGTACACGGTGCGGCTGCCGGTCGGGGGCGCCGTGCGGGCCCCCAGGTTTCAAGTGACGCTGCGGCCGGACGGAGCGTCCGCGCTATGGCTGCAGCGGCGTGGGTGACGCTGCCGACAGCCGGCTTCAGGGCAGCTCTGCGCCGCCCATGCGTCCCAGGATCGTGCGTGTCCGTCCTGCCAGATACGCCGAGCCGGGCGTTTTCTCAAAGCGCTTGGGCGCGGGCAGCATCACGGCCAGGCGCGCGGCTTCGGCAGTGCCCAGGCGGCTGGCGCTTTTGCGGAAGTAGTGCTGCGCGGCCGCCTCGGCGCCGAACACGCCTTCGCCCCATTCCACGTTGTTGAGGTAGATCTCCAGGATGCGCTGCTTGGAGAGCAACTGCTCCAGCGCCAGTGTGAGCACGAACTCCTGGCCCTTGCGCAGCAGCGTGCGTTCGCCCGATAGCAGCAGGTTTTTGGCCAGCTGCTGGGTGATGGTGGAGCCACCCCGGATCTTGGGCGCACGCACCGGGCGCTCGGGGGCACGGGCCTGCGCCTTGCTGGCCAGGGCTTCGGCCTTGGCGTTGCGCTCCCAGGCTTTTTCGATGGCGTTCCAGTCCACGCCGTCGTGGTTCACAAAACCATCGTCTTCCGAGGCAATGACGGCGCGCTTGAGGTGGTCGGAGATGTCCGCGTACGGCACCCATTGCTGGCGCCAGGGCACGTGGCCTTTGCTGGCCAGCAGCGTCCAGGCTTCAGAGCGTTGGAAGGTGGTGGATTGGGGGTTGATCGCCACCATGGCGGCAATGCGCAGCACGAAGAACAGCTGCAACGCCACGAAGGCGATCACCAGCAGTCCCAGCCAGCGCAGCACGGCTTTCATCGGGGCGTCCTCGGGGCTCAGGCGGCCATGGATTGCTGCATTTCGCGCAGCACCTGGGCCGAAGGCGGGCGCACACCGCGCCACAGCAAGAAGGCTTCAGCGGCCTGTTCCACCAGCATGCCCAGGCCGTCACGGGGCTCCGCACCGTGCTGGCGCGCCCAGTCGAGGAAGCCTTGCGCTGCGGGGCCGTACATCATGTCGTAGGCCAGAGCGCCCGGGCGCAGCACGCTGGCGGGGACCGGCACACCGCCGCCAGAGAGGCTGCTGGCCGTGGCGTTGATGATCACATCGAAATTGGCCGATAGCGCTAGTGGATCTTGTGCCGACAGCTCTGCTTTTTGTAGCGCTGCCAGTGCGCTGTGCGACTGCACCAGCGCTTGCGCCTTGGCCAGGGTGCGGTTGGCCACGGTGATGTGGCGGGCGCCTGCCAGCAGCAGCGGGCCCAGCACACCTGCGGCCGCGCCACCGGCACCCACCAGCAGTACGTCGCGCCCGGCCAGCGACACCCCTGCGTTGTGCGTGATGTCGGCCACCAGGCCCAGACCGTCGGTGTTGTCGGCGTAGATGCTGCCGTCGGCGCGAAAGGTGAGCGTGTTGGCGGCGCCCGCCAGCCGCACGCGTTCGCTGCACTCGGTCGCCAGGCCCGGTGCGTCGGTCTTGAAGGGCACGGTGACGTTACAGCCGCGCCCGCCCTCTGCCGCGAACGCGCGCACGCCTTGGGCAAACCCATCCATGGGCACCAGGCGGCGTTCGTAGACAATGTGTTCACCGGTCAGCTCGGCAAAACGGGCGTGGATGGCAGGCGAGCGGCTGTGGGCGACCGGGTTGCCCATCACGCAGTACAGGTCGGCAGGGGAGGCGGGAGATGTCATGGGTGGCTAGGGCGGCGTGGGGCTGGCGGTACGGGCGGCCGTGCTGTGTGTTCTGTGGGGCGGGCAGGTGGGCGTGGAGGCCTTGGCGGCCTGCGAGAAGGGCCTCGCTGCGCACCCGCCGGGCAGTTACTTCACAACGGTTTCCAGGGTCTGGTCGCGGGTGAACTTGAAGCGCGCCACCATGGCGATCTGGTCGGCCTTCTTGCGCATCTCGGCATCAAAGGCGCCAAACGGCCCTGCGGCGCGGGCAATGGCTTCGGCGCGGCGGTCCAGCGTGCCGTTGCCTGAGCCTTGCACGATCTCGGTGCCCAGCACGCGGCCGTCGTGGTTGACGGTGACGATCATCGTCAGCTCGCCGTACAGCTTGCGCCCGCCCTGCTCCGGGAAGTTTTCGGTGCCCTTGTCCTCGACCTTGCGGCGCAGCGCGTCGTAGTACACGGCGTAGGCTTCCTCGCGGGTGGCGGGGCTGATGTAGCGCTTCTTGGGGCGCGAGTTTTCTTCGTTGATGCGTTTTTCTATCTCGGCCAGCAGCTTGACCAGCTGGCGGCGCTTTTCCTGCTCGCTGGCCTGTTCTCCGCTCTGGCTGGCCTGGCGCGGATCGGGCGCGGGCATGGTGGCCAGCTGCTTGCGCAACTGGGCCAGCAGCTGGGCCTGCTGCTCCTGCATCGCGTCCATCTTGCGCTGGGCTTCTTCGTAGTCGTCACCGATGGTGGTCAGGGCCGAATAGGGCAGGGGGCTGGTGGCCCGGCCCTTCTCTGCATCGCCACCGCCTGCCAGGTTGGCCTGGGCAATCGCCTGGGCCTTGTCGGGCCGCTCATTCGACTTGGCGTTGACCAGGATGACTTCGAGCGGCGTGTCCTGGAACACCCGGTTGAAGCCCTCGGGGTCAATGAAGCGCACGGAGATGAGTGCAGCGTGTACGGCGATGGACACGCCCAGCGCCAGCTGCAGCGTGCTGAAGGTGCGGAGGAAGGCAGGGAGTTTCATCGCCAGCAATTATCAGGGGCTGTCCGGGGCTTAGGCGGCCGGTGCTGCTGCAGTGGCGTCGGCAGGGGCCTCGTTCACGTCCACGGCAATGGCGATGGGCCCCGCCACGGTGTCGTCGTCCTCGGCATCGTCCACCGGGCCATCGTCGCTGGTGTCGGCGGGGTCGTCCAGGCGCTCGATCACGGTGCCGTGGATGTCGAGGGTGATCTCGTCCACTTCGCCCAGCTTGACCTTGAGGTGCGCACCGCGCGGCAGGTTCTGCGCGCCCAGCACGGGGAAGACCAGCGGAATATCGTCTGCCCGCACCAGGAAACTGCCGCCCGGGCCTTCCTTGAAGACCGTGGCGTTCAGTTCGGTGATGCCGTTCTGCTCCACGTATTTGAGCGTCCAGAAGCGTTCCATGCCGGCCTGGTAGCCGTTGTAGGCGCTGTAGGCGGCGTCAAAGCTGCTGATGATGGAGAACAGGTCGGCGTCCTTTGGCTTGAAGGGCGCGGCCAGCGCGGCCGTCTTGCCATGGCGGGCGCAGGCAATGATCTGCCACTGGTTGACCAGATCGGTGTAGCGCCGCAGGGGTGATGTGGCCCACGAATAGGCTTTGACACCGATGCCTGCATGCGGCAGCGCCTTGGTGCCCATGCGCACCTTCACGCCCGGCGCCATGCTGGCCTGGCTGCGGTAGATGCCGGGCACGCCCAGCTCGGCCATCCAGCTGCCCCAGGTGCTGTTGGCCACGATCATGGCCTCGGCCACGATCAGGTCGAGTGGCGCGCCGCGCTGGCGAACGCTGATCTGCACTTGTTCATCGCCCGTGGGCTCGGCACCGTTGTTGCCGACCAGACGGAAGTTGTAGTCCGGCCGGTTGAAGTTCTCGGGCTTGCCACGCACCACTTCGCGACGGGCCTTGAGGTCCTTGGCGAGGCGGTGCAAAAAGGATAGCTGTGGGCGCAATTCGGACAAGCGCTTGGGGTCGTTTTGGTGCTCAAACGCCGGGTTGGACAGCCATTCTTCGGTCACCACCGCGTCGAGCTGGTCGTGGCGCAGGTTGGCGGCCACATGCACGCGCTCCAGCTGGGTCTCGGAGCCCTTGAACTCCAGTGTGGCCTCGTCGATGGTCACATATAGAGACACGGCCGGGTTGGCGCGGCCTTCGTCCAGCGTGTAGGTCTGCACCACGTCATCCGGCAGCATGGTGATCTTGTAGCCCGGCATGTACACGGTGGACAGGCGGGCGCGTCCGAGCTGGTCGATGGCGCTGCCCGGCTGGATCGCCAGGCCCGGCGCGGCGATGTGGATGCCCAGCACCACCGTGCCGGTGCCCAGGCCTTGTACCGACAGCGCATCGTCGATTTCGGTGGTCTGCGAATCGTCGATGGAGTACGCCTGTGCGGACGACAGCGGCAGCTCGTCGGCAATGGCCGGCGCCGTGAGCGCGGGAAAGCCCGTGCCCTTGGGGAAGTTCTCGAACAGAAAGCGCTTCCAGTGGAACTGGTAGGCCGAATCGATGGCACCCGCTTTTTGCAGCAGGTCCAGCGGTGCGGTGTGCGTGGCGCGGCTGGCCTCGACCACGGCCTTGTATTCGGGCGCGTTCTTGTCCGGCTTGAACAAGATCTTGTAGAGCTGGTCGCGGATGGGCTGCGGGCATTCGCTGCGTCCGAGCGCTGCGGCCCACTCGTCGATCTGCGCCAGGATGGCCTTTTTCTTCTCAATGGCGGCCAGCGCCTGCTGCAGGATCTCGGCCGAGGCCTTCTTGAAGCGGCCCTTGCC
Source organism: Acidovorax sp. 59 (assembly GCF_002754175.1). Classification (NCBI taxonomy): domain Bacteria; kingdom Pseudomonadati; phylum Pseudomonadota; class Betaproteobacteria; order Burkholderiales; family Comamonadaceae; genus Acidovorax; species Acidovorax sp. 59. Next base: position 390,654 of record NZ_PEET01000001.1, read on the forward strand.
CGCGCGGCGGAAGTAGTGGGGCGCGTCGTACAGGCGGAGCAGCGCACCGGCCTGCTGGATCAGGGTGGCGTTCTCGGAGAAATAGTCTCGCGCCAGGTCGGCAAAGCCGAACTCGTCTTCGGGCGCGAACTCCCAGGCCAGGTCCAGCTCGATGGTCTCGGCCACGGCCTGGGCCTGGGCGACGAGTTCTGCCGGGGCGGGTTTTTCGAACTTCAGGAGGATGTGGGCGGCCTTGACCTTGACCCGTTTGCCCGAGTCCAGCTCCACTTGGGCGGAGGTATCGGCTTCGGACAGGATACGGCCGGCGAGAAATTTGCCGGCTTCTTCAAACAGTGCGTGCATGGCGGCGATTGTCCCATGGGCGCCAGCGGGTACCCGGGCAGCCGCGCATATGATCCACGGCGCGCCCTTTCTGCCCGACCTGCCATCCCATGCCCTTTGCCACCATGGCCACGCCGCTGACACTGCTGGCACTGGCGCTGCCGTTCCTGTTCTGCTTCACGCAGGCCCCCATCAACAACTTCTGGCCCCTGCTGGCGTCCTGGGGCTGCGGCGCGGTGCTGGTGCTGCTGGCCCTGGCTCGCTGCGGCAGTTCGCCTGTGCGGGATCAGGAAGGAGAGACCGGGGTTGCGTCAGCCCTGGTGTCGAGCCGGATGCTGGCGGCCGGCCTTCTCGTAGCGGCACTGATCAGTGCAGTCATCGGGCTGCTGCAGTACTTTCTGGGGGACCCTGGCCTGCCAGGAGTGCAGCCCTCCACACTGGGGCAGGCCATTGGCAACCTGCGCCAGCGCAATCAGCAGGCCACGCTGTTGAGCCTGGGTGTGTGGGCCTTGCTGTGGACCCTGGTCCAGGTGCAGGGGCGTCTGGAACACCCCGGCCCTGCCGGGCCACACCAGGGAGGCACGGCGTGGCCCGGCTGGGCGACCAGTGTGCTGGTGGCTTGTGGGCTGGCATTGCTGGCGATGTCGAGCGCGGCCACGGCGTCGCGTACCGGGGCTGCACAGTGGCTGTTGATGCTGGGTCTGATTTTCTGCTGGCGGGTGTCTTGGGGGCGCATTGTTCTGGGGCTGGGACTGGTTGGCCTCGTGTTGTATGGCGCAGCGGCCTGGCTGCTGCCCCGTTTACTGCTGGACTGGACCGGGTTCGCATCGGATGGGCTGTTTGTGCGCATCCTCGACGAAGAGCCTGGTTGCACCAGCCGCCGCGTGCTGTGGGCCAATGTGCTGCACCTGATCGCCCAAAAGCCCTGGGTGGGCTGGGGCTGGGGGGAGCTGGACTACGCGCACTACGTCACCGTGTTCCCGGGCGAGCGGTTTTGTGTGCTGCTGGACAACGCCCACAACCTGCCCCTGCACCTTGCGGTGGAGCTGGGCGTGCCGGTGGCGCTGATCTTTTGTGCCGTGGTGGTGGTGTGGGTGCTGCGCGAAAAGCCCTGGCGCGAGACCGATCCAGCGCGGCAACTGGCCTGGGGCATCTTGGCGCCGCTGGGTCTGCACAGCCTGCTGGAGTTTCCGCTGTGGTACGGGCCGTTCCAGCTGGTCACGGTGCTGGCAATCGCGTTGTTGTGGCGCTGGCAGTTGCCCGGCTGGGCAACATCTCTCGGTGCGCGGCGGTTCGTGGCCGCCATCATTTTGGCTGCGCTGGCCCTGGGGTCCTACGTGGGGTGGGACTTTTACCGCGTCAGCCAGCTGTACAAGCCGCTCGCCGACCGGCCGCCGTCCCTGCGCAATGACACCGTGCGCAAAGTGGGCGACACACCGTTTTTCACGGACCAGGTCGATTTTGCGCTGCTGACCACGATAGAGCTTTCGCCCGGCAACGCCGGCCAGGTCTTTGCTGTGGCCAACAAGCTGCTGCACTTTTCACCGGAGCCCCGGGTGATCGAGCCGCTGATCGAGAGCGCAACGATGCTAGGGCTGGATGACGAGGCGGCGTTTCAACTCAAGCGATACCGTGCAGCTTACCCGGCGGACTATGCGCGCTGGCGCGAGCAGGGGCGGCGGCTTTCGTCACACCTCAAGCCTTGACCGGATGTGCGACGGACTGCTGCAGCGCGCTCAGGCCAGCCGCAGGAATTGGCTGAGCAGGGGCAGGTAGTCCCCATAGTTGCCCAGCGCGTGGTCGCCGCCCTCCAGCACCACCTGCTCGGCGTGCGGGTAGCGCCCCACCATCTCGCGCCAATCCAGCACTTCGTCGCCCTTGGCAATGATGGCGAGCTCCGGGGCTGCGGGCGAGCGATCCCGCACGTCCAGGGCCTGCAACTCGTCGATGTACTCCGGCAAAAAATAAAAGCGCTCGCTCGGGTCGTGCCAGCTGGTCTGCTCGCCGATGTAGCGGGCGAGGTCGCGTGCCGGGTCCACCGCAGGGTTGAGCATCACGCTGGGGCAACCCGCGTGCTGCGCCACCCAGCTGGCGTAGAAGCCGCCCAGCGAAGAGCCGATCACGGCCATGGACGGCCGGGGCCAATCGGCAATGCCCTGCGCCACCAGCGCCATGGCGGCCCGCGGCGATGGCGGCAACTGGGGGCACCAGAAGGTCACGGAGGGGTGGTGGGCTGCCATGTAGGCCGCAGTCTGGCGGGCCTTGGACGACGAGGGGGACGAGCGAAAACCGTGCAGATACAGCAGGTGGGTGGTGGTCATGAGACAGAAAGTGATCGGGGCAGGGGAATCACTGCTTTAACCGGGCTGGCGCAGGCATAAGATGTGCGTACCGGGGCGCCACACCGTGCGGCGCCTGGTTTTGCTACCCGCACCATGACCGATTTTGCCCCGCTTTCCACTGCCAGACGATGGGCGCTCGGATCAGGCGATAAGCCGCCTGCCTCGCTGGGTCGGTTTGAGCTCAAGAAGCAGCTGGGCCGAGGCGCCCAGGCCACCGTGTGGCTGGCGCTGGACCCCCGTCTGCAGCGCGAGGTGGCCATCAAACTCATGCGCCCCATGCAGGACCAGGACCCTTCCGTGCTGGAGCAGTGGCTGCGCGAGTCGCGCCATGTGGGACGCCTGGCCCACCCCTACATCGTGCCGGTGTTCGAGGCCGACGTGCAGGGCTCGCAGCCCTACATCGTGTTTGAGTACGTGCCAGGCCACACGCTGGCCGAACACCTGGCCCAGCAGGGGCGCTGTACGCCGCATGACGCCGTGGCGCTTTTGGTGGATGTGCTTGATGGCTTGCATGCCGCCCACCAGGCGGGCATCGTGCACCGCGATCTCAAGCCGTCCAACATCATGATCGATGCGCACCGGCACGCCCGGGTGATGGACTTTGGCATGGCGGCCCCCGTGCAGGCCGCGCCGGACGCCCAGCTGGCCAGCGGCACGCCCGCCTACATGGCACCGGAGGCGGCGGCGGGCGCTGCGCCCACCCCGGGGATGGATGTGTATTCCGCGGCGTTGGTGCTCATCGAGATGCTGACGGGGCGCCCCCTCATCCACCAAAAAGACACCTGGCAGGCGCTGTACCGCATTGCCAACGAAAACCTGGCGCTGCCCGCCGACTTGGGGCCGGGCGTGGACGACGGCCTACGCGCCATCTTGCAGCGGGCCATGGCACGCGACCCCGCGCAGCGCTACGCCACGGCGGCGGACTTTCGGGATGCGCTGCGCGCCTGGGCGGCTCCGGCCAGTGCGCCATCGGCCGCGAGCAACGCCACGCTGGACTTTTTGCTGCGGCGCATGCGCCACAAGAGCGACTTCCCGGCCTTGTCGGATTCTGTGGCCCGCATCCAGCGTGTGGCCAATTCGGAAGACGACAGCATCAGCGACCTGACCCACGAGATCCTGAAAGACGTGGCGCTCACCAACAAGCTGCTGCGTCTGGTCAACAGCGTGCATTACGCCCACGCCAGCCGGGGCACCATCAGCACCGTGTCGCGCGCGGTAAGCCTGGTGGGCTTCAATGCAGTGCGGAACATGGCGCTGAGCTTGGTGTTGCTGGACCACATGCAGGACAAGGCCCATGCCAGCCAGATGCGCGAGGAATTTTTGCGCGCCATGATGGCGGGCTCGGTCGCGGCCGAGCTGTGCAGCACCAGCCAGGCGGCCGAGGAGGCCTTCATCGGGGCGATGTTCCAGAACCTGGGGCGCATGCTGTGCGAGTTCTACTTTCCTGAAGAGGCCCGGCAGGTGCGCAGCCTGGTGGCCTCGGGGCGCATGGAGGGCGGGGAAGAGGCTGCATCGGTACAGGTGCTGGGCCTCGGGTTTGAGGATCTGGGAGTGGGTGTGGCGCGCGTCTGGGGTCTGCCCGAAAGCCTGCAGCGCTGCATGCGCAAGCCGCTGGGCTCACCCATGCAGCGCGCGCCCGAGCAAGGGGTGGAGCGCCTGCGCTGGGCGGCCATGGCGGCCAACGAGGTCGCCAGCGCCTTGCTGTTCTGCGAACCTGCTCAGCTGGAGGGGCAGCTGGACCAAGTGGGCACGCGCTACGCACGCACGCTGGCGCTGTCGGCTGAGGCCATTGCCGAAGCCACCCTGCGTGCGCGCCACAAGCTGGTGGCACTGGCCGAGGCGCTGGACCTGCGCGTGGCACCGGACACACCAGCCGCCCGCCTGCTCAAGCTGCCGTCGGCTGCGGGTGCGTCTGTGGCTCCCGATGACGCGCTGGGCGCCCACGAGTTGCGCGTGAACGAAACCCAGCCCCTGCCTGCCGTGCTGGAGTCCCAGGCCGGAGGGGCGGTGTCGGTGGCGCAGGTCAATGAGGTGCTGGCGGCAGGCATTCAGGACATCACCAACGCCATGGTCGAGAGTTTTCAGCTCAACGACGTACTGCGCATGATCCTGGAGACCATGTTCCGCGCGCTGGGTTTCCGACGCATGGTGTTTTGCCTGCGCGAGGCCCGCACCGACATGTTGACCGGCCGCTTTGGCCTGGGGGAGGGCAGCGAGGTGGCCGTGCGGGCCCTCAAGGTACCCCTCAAGGCCCAGGGCGACCTGTTTGCCGCCGTGTGCCTGCGCGGTGCAGACACCCTGATCAACGACGCTACCGAGCCCCGCATGCAGGCGCGGCTGCCCGAGTGGTACCGCAAGGGCGTCAATGCACCGTCGTTCCTGCTGCTGCCGCTGCAAATCAAGGGGCAGCCCTTTGCCCTCATCTATGCCGATCAGGCCACACCGGGGGGCATTGTGGTGGATGACAAGGCCCTGGGCCTGCTGCGCACCCTGCGCAACCAGGCCGTGATGGCCTTCCGGCAGGCAGGGTAGTGCCGCTGTTGGCGATCTCTCTGCCAGGGCGTTGGCTGCTCTGACGCCCGGCATCCGCCGATAATCGGGGAATGGCCGTCGTTTTTGAAAAGCCCACGCTCGTCCAGCGTCTGGCGCCCCTGTTCCGGGGCTTTGACCTTCCCCTCCTGTTGCTGGTGCTGATGCTGGCCAGCGCGGGGTTGCTGGCCATGTATTCGTCGGGTTATGACCACGGCACGCGGTTTGTGGACCACGGGCGCAACATGCTGATTGCAGGAGCCATCCTGTTCATGGTGGCCCAAGTGCCCCCCCAGAAAATCATGGCTTGCGCCGTGCCGCTGTACCTGACCGGGGTGGCCCTGCTGGTGGCGGTGGCGCTGTTTGGCATCACCAAAAAAGGGGCCACGCGCTGGATCAACGTGGGTATCGTGATCCAGCCCAGCGAAATCCTCAAGATCGCCATGCCGCTGATGCTGGCTTGGTGGTTCCAGAAGCGCGAGGGCACGTTGCGTCCCTTGGACTTTGCGGCGGCGGGCCTGCTGCTGGCGGTTCCGGTGGGCCTGGTCATGAAGCAGCCCGACCTCGGTACCTCTCTGCTGGTGCTGGCGGCGGGGCTCTCGGTGATCTTTTTTGCGGGCCTGTCCTGGAAGCTGATCCTGCCCCCGGTGCTGATTGGCGGTGTGGGCATTGCCACCCTGGTGCTGCTGGGCGACCAGCTGTGCGCGGATGGCGTGCGATGGGTGGTGCTGCACGACTACCAGCAGCAGCGCATCTGCACCTTGCTGGACCCCACCCGCGACCCGCTGGGCAAGGGCTTTCACATCATCCAGGGCATGATCGCCATCGGCTCGGGCGGCCTGTGGGGCAAGGGCTTCATGGCGGGTACTCAGACCCACCTGGAGTTCATCCCCGAGCGCACCACCGACTTCATTTTTGCCGCCTATTCGGAAGAGTTTGGCCTGGCGGGCAACTTGTTCCTGCTGGTGTGTTTTCTGCTGCTGGTCTGGCGGGGGCTGGCCATTGCCGCAGGCGCCACCACCTTGTTTGGCCGCCTCATGGGGGGGGCGGTTTCTATGATCTTTTTCACCTATGCCTTTGTGAACATGGGCATGGTGAGTGGCATCCTGCCGGTGGTGGGCGTCCCCTTGCCCTTCATCAGCTATGGCGGCACCGCCATGGTGACGCTGGGGCTGGCACTGGGCATCCTGATGTCGGTGGCGCGATCCCAGAAGCAGGAAACCAAGGATCCTCTTCCGGCAGCACTGTAGGGCCTTGTGGGCCTGGTTGCCTGGAACACGCCCTCGGGGTACAAACCGGCTGGCCAACCGTGTTTTGGCCGCTCAGCATCCGGAGGGTTTCCCCATGGCGGCGAAGTTCGAGCTCAAGAAGTCGAAAAACGACAAGTTTGTCTTCAACCTGCTGGCCGCCAACGGTCAGGTCATCCTGACCAGCGAGATGTACGAGTCTCGCGCCAGCGCGCTGGGTGGTATCGAGGCGGTGCGCAAGAACGCTCCGAACGATGGCCGTTTTGGCAGGCTCAGTGCCAAGAACGGAGCGCCATATTTCACATTGAAGGCCGCCAATGGCCAGGTGATTGGCCAAAGCCAGATGTACTCCGGTGCCAAGGCCCGGGACGCGGGCATCGAGTCGGTGCAGGCCCATGCGGCCGAGGCCGGCCTGGATGACCAGACCGCCGCGTAAGGCGGCGGGGCGGCGCTGACGGGGCGCCAGGGTCAAATAGGGACATGTGGGCTCCACACGTGCAGGGGCTGGTCAGGCGCCTAAAATGCTTCGATGACTTTCCGCTCCACCACTGCCGCGCCCCAGCGTGCGGCCACCAGCCAGCGCATTGATGTTGCCCGTGAACTGCTGCTAACCCCTTTTGGCCTGGACGAAGGCCACCTCGCCCGCGCACTGGCCGAGATCCGCACCCACCAGGTGGACGATGCGGACCTGTACTTCCAGTACACCCGCAGTGAAGGCTGGAGCCTGGAAGAGGGCATCGTCAAGACAGGCTCTTTCAGCATCGACCAGGGCGTGGGGGTGCGTGCTGTCAGTGGCGAGAAGACGGCCTTTGCCTATTCGGACGACATCTCCGAGGCGTCTCTGCTGGACGCAGCGCGCACCGTACGGTCTATTTCGTCTATAGCGAACGCAGGCAAAGTGCGGGTAGCTCCTAAAAAGGTAGCATCCAGCCGCAGCCTGTACCCGGGCGTGGACCCGATTGCCTCGCTGGACAGCACGGCCAAGGTGGCGCTGCTGGAGCGGCTGGAGCAGCGCGCCCGGGCCAAGGACCCGCGCGTGGCGCAGGTGATGGCGGGGCTGGCCAGTGAATACGACGTGGTGCTGGTGGCGCGCGCCGATGGCACCCTGGCGGCCGATGTGCGACCGCTCGTGCGGCTGTCGGTCACGGTGATTGCCGAGCAGAACGGCCGACGTGAGATGGGCTCTGCTGGCGGCGGTGGCCGTTTTGGCCTCGCCTATTTCGACGACGAGCAAATGGGTAAGTACGTTGACGAGGCCGTGAACGCGGCCCTGGTCAACCTGGAATCGCGTCCCGCCCCGGCGGGCGAGATGACCGTGGTGCTGGGCTCAGGCTGGCCCGGTATCCTGCTTCACGAGGCCATCGGCCACGGGCTGGAAGGCGACTTCAACCGCAAGGGCTCCAGCGCGTTCAGTGGCCGCATTGGCCAGCGCGTGGCTGCCAAGGGTGTCACTGTGCTGGACGACGGCACCATTGCAGACCGCCGAGGTTCGCTGAACGTGGATGACGAAGGCCATGCCAGCCAGCGCAATGTGCTGATCGAGGATGGCATCTTGAAGGGCTACATCCAGGACTCGCTGAACGCACGCCTGATGGGTGTGGGTCCCACCGGCAACGGCCGCCGCGAAAGCTATGCCCACATCCCCATGCCGCGCATGACCAACACCTACATGCTGGGCGGCGACAAGGACCCGCAAGAGATCATCGCCAGCATCAAGAAGGGCCTGTACGCCAGCAACTTCGGCGGCGGGCAGGTGGACATCACCTCGGGCAAGTTCGTGTTCTCGGCCAGCGAAGCGTACTGGGTGGAAAACGGCAAGATCCAGTACCCCGTCAAGGGCGCCACCATCATCGGCAGCGGCCCTGAGTCGCTCAAGAAGGTGACCATGATCGGCAACGACATGCGCCTGGACAGCGGCGTGGGTACCTGCGGCAAGGAAGGCCAGAGCGTGCCGGTGGGCGTGGGGCAACCCACGCTGCGCATCGAAGGCTTGACGGTGGGCGGTACGGCCTGAGGGTTGCGTTGGCAGCCTGCCGGCAGACCTGGGGTGGTGCGTGACTTCGCGTTTTCACCCGCTTTTCGGGGCTTGTACTGCGCGTCGGCCAGCGCACAATGGGTGACACCATGCCTGCCACGCGCCCCAGTCAATTGCTGACGCTCCAGTCGTTTGGAGACATCAGCCGCTTTTTGCGCGAGGGCGTTGCCGACGAGGACTCGCGCCAGCTGCGTGACAGCCTTGGTGCCCTGTCCTCGCAGATCGACGAGGCAGTTCGCATCCGCCGCACCAGCACGGACACCACCGAGATCACGCGCCGCGTGGTGACCTTGTCGCACAGCGCGCGTGAACACCAGCTGTTTTTGACTGGCCTGGGCTCGGCGTGGCACGCGCTGTACGAGTTTGGCGCCTACCAGCGTGCACTGCGGGAGCTGCGCAACGCCATTGCAGACTGGCAACTGATGCTGGAGCGGCGCAGCACCAAAGAAAGCGAAAGCTTTGACCAGTTCGAGCTGCTGGCCTGGCGAACCCTGGGCGAAGCGCTGCTGCTCATCGACATGTACGAGCACCAGAGCAATCCTGCGAGCGACTTGCAAGACGTGCAGCCGCCGCGCAAGCCCTCGGCATTGCAGCGCTTGCGTGCATGGTTTCGGGGAGGGCGCCGGTGAATCGCTCTGGTCTGGCGCTTTTGGGGCGAGTGGATGTCGTGCATTTGCAACATGCCGAGGGTGCTGAACTGCCGCACTCCTGTGCTACATTGCTTTCCATGCAAGTTCGCAGCGCGTTTTATTTTTGGTTTTTTATCTCGGTCCCCGGCGGATGAGAGGAAAACGCGCAAGCACACACAACCTCCCCATACCAACCGCCGACGCTGCAAAGCCCGGCGGTTTTTGTTTTTCAGCCCTCCCGTTTTTCCATCCACTCCAACCGACTCCACGAGGAAGCAACCATGACGGCCACTACCAATCCCACCAGCGATGCCTGGTACCGCAGCGTCGAGAAAACCAGCCAGACCGACGACGAACGTATCAAGGACATCACCGTGTTGCCTCCTCCCGAGCATCTGATCCGCTTCTTCCCGATCGGCGGCACGCCGGTCGAGACGCTGATCACCCAGACCCGCAAGAACATTCACAACATCATGGCGGGCAAGGACGACCGCCTGCTGGTGGTGATTGGCCCTTGCTCTATCCACGATCCCGCCGCCGCTGTCGAGTACGCCCGCCGCCTGATGGCCGTGCGCACCCAGTACGCTGACACGCTCGAAATCGTGATGCGCGTGTACTTCGAAAAGCCACGCACCACCGTGGGCTGGAAGGGACTCATCAATGACCCCTACCTCGACGAGAGCTACCGCATCGACGAAGGCCTGCGCATTGCGCGCCAGCTGCTCATCGAGATCAACCGCCTGGGCATGCCTGCCGGCAGCGAGTTCCTGGACGTGATTTCGCCACAGTACATCGGCGACCTGATCAGCTGGGGTGCGATTGGCGCGCGCACCACCGAAAGCCAGGTGCATCGCGAGCTGGCCTCCGGCATCTCGGCCCCCATCGGTTTCAAGAATGGCACGGACGGCAACATCCGCATCGCCACCGACGCCATCCAGTCGGCCAGCCGAGGCCACCACTTCCTGTCGGTGCACAAAAACGGCCAGGTCGCCATCGTGAACACCAAGGGCAACAAGGACTGCCATGTGATTTTGCGCGGCGGCAAGACGCCCAACTACGACGCTGCCAGTGTGGCCGCGGCTTGCAAAGACCTCGAAGCTGCCAAGCTGCCCGCCACATTGATGGTGGACTGCAGCCATGCCAACAGCAGCAAGCAGCACGAAAAGCAGCTGGACGTGGCCCGCGATGTGGCGGCCCAGGTGGCGGGCGGTTCGCGCAGCGTGTTCGGCCTGATGATCGAAAGCCACCTGACGGCAGGCGCCCAGAAGTTCACACCCGGCAAGGACGACCCTTCGGCACTCGAATACGGCAAGAGCATCACCGACGCCTGCCTGGGCTGGGACGCTTCGCTGCAGGCGCTGGCCGAGCTGTCGGACTCCGTCAAGGCGCGTCGCGCCCGCTGATCGTCAGACCTGTCGCAAGATCTAAACTTGGGCCTATCGCTGCACACCACGTGCAGCTGCTGGCCCGAGTCTCCGCAAAAACGCAGAAAGGCGATCCATCATGCACAGCGAAGTGTCGGTCAAACTGGCCGCGAATCAGGAATACCGTTTTGATCTGGAGGGTGCCGAGCCCATGGCCCACGAGGTGGGTCGGCGCTGGCTCGACGACCAGTTCATCGCGCTGGACTGCGAGCCCTTGCGCGCCAGCGGCAAGGTGCTGCTGGCCGACAAGGTGCTGACCGTGGCACGCGCAGCCGGTGCGGCGCTGATGCAGGACCCAGTGTGGTCCCGCGACTTTGCGCGCGCCTCCAGTGCCGCGCTGGCCAAGCCTATCGTGCGCGTGGACGTGCCGGGCATGGCAGTCACATTTTGACCTCCATTGGCTAGAAATCGGCTGCTAGCGCTAGTGGAATATGTGCTGGCAGCTATTATTTTTGTAGTGCTTGCAGCAGTTTGGCGTGGATGCCGCCAAAACCGCCATTGCTCATGCACACCACATGGTCGCCCGGGCGCGCGGCCTGGGTGACCAGGGCCACCAGCGTATCGATGTCCGGGGCCGTCTGGGCGCGCTGTCCGGGGCCGACGCCCATTGGTGCCAGAGCCTGCGCGGCATCCCAGTCCAGCCCAGCTGTGTGGCAAAAGGCCAGGTCGGCCGGCTCCAGGGCCCAGGGCAATTGGCTTTTCATCGCGCCCAGTTTCATGGTGTTGCTGCGGGGCTCGAACACAGCGAGGATGCGGGCACCCGGGCCCAGGGTGCGGCGCAAGCCGTCCAGGGTGGTACGCAATGCGGTGGGATGGTGGGCAAAGTCGTCGTACACGGCCACGCCGCCCACTGTGCCGCGTAGCTCCATGCGCCGCTTGACGTTCTGAAAACTGCCCAACGCGGCTGCCGCCTGCTCGGGCGCCACGCCCACATGGTGGGCCGCTGCCATGGCTGCCAACGCATTGAGCTGGTTGTGCACGCCGGTCAGCGACCATTCCACACGCGCGACGGTTTGCCCTTGGTGCACCACATCAAAAGCCTGCGGGTCACCCACGGCGTGAAAGTCGCTGACTGCGGCACCAAAGCTCGTCACTTCGCTCCAGCAGCCGGTGTGCAGCACACGTGCCAGGCTTTCTTCCAGCCCATTGACCACCACGCGCCCCGACGGCGGCACGGTGCGCACCAGATGGTGGAACTGGCGTTCGATGGCCGCCAGGTCGTCAAAGATGTCCGCGTGGTCGAACTCCAGATTGTTCAACACAGCCGTCCGGGGCCGGTAGTGCACGAACTTGCTGCGTTTGTCGAAAAAGGCGGTGTCGTATTCGTCGGCCTCGATCACGAACAGCGGCGCGGCCCCGAGCGGCGCGGCGGCGGGGGCGGGGCGCTGTGCAGCGCCCAGGCGTGCGGACACGCCAAAGTTCAGCGGCACCCCGCCGATCAGAAAGCCCGGTTGCTGCCCGGAAGACTCCAGAATCCACGCCAGCATCGATGTGGTGGTGGTCTTGCCATGGGTTCCAGCCACGGCCAGCACATGGCGGCCCTGCAACACGTGCTCGGCCAGCCATTGGGGCCCGCTGGTGTAGGGCAGTCCGGCGTCCAGAATGGCTTCCATCAGCGGAAACTTGGGGGAGCCATCGGCCAGCCTGGCGCGGCTCACGACGTTGCCCACCACAAACATGTCGGGCCGGAGCGCAAGCTGGTCGGCGCCGAAGCCTTCGATCAGGTCGATGCCCAACGCGCGGAGCTGGTCGCTCATGGGGGGATAGACCCCGGCGTCGCAGCCTGTCACTTTGTGGCCCGCCTCGCGCGCAAGGGCCGCCAAGCCTCCCATGAAAGTGCCGCAGATGCCCAGTATGTGTATATGCATGGGCGCTGATTCTAAAGCCGGGGTTCCGCGCACTGTTCAGAGCAAAAGTGGCAGCTGGCGCCTGTTCCATCTGCCTGAGTTGCTCTCAAAACAATAGTCTTTCGGGGCGGCGGTTGTTGGGGTTGCCAGGGGTGTCTGAGGGGCATCACCCGTGCTGTCATCGCTTCGCGCCACAATGCAGGGTCCTTAGTTGCCTCTGTCTGCCATGCACACACCTTTGAGCGAAGAAATCGCCCACACCACGGCCCGCCTGGTGGTGGAAGAAGGGCTGGAATGGGGCCCCGCCAAGCGCCGTGCGCTGCGGCAGATGGGTTTGCCGGCCCGTACCCCGCTGCCGGACAACGACCTGGTGGAAGAGGCTGTGCGCGAGTACATCCAGCTCTTCTGTGCTGACACCCAGCCGCGCGAGCTGCGGGCACTGCGCCAGCTGGCCCTGGTGTGGATGGAGCGCATGGCGGCTTTCCGGCCGCATCTGGCGGGTGCGGTGTGGCACGGAACGGCCACACGTCTGTCGGATATTTACCTGCAGTTGTTCTGCGATGACCCCAAATCGGCAGAGATCGCTCTGATCGATCATCATGTGGACTATGAACCCCGCACGGTCACTGGCTTCCACGGTGAATCGGTGGAGGCATTGAGTCTTGGCAGCAAATCGCCCGAACTCAACGAAATGATCGGCGTGCACCTGCTGATTTACGACCTTGACGACCTGCGGGGTGCGCTCCGGCCCGACAGCAAGGGCCGAACCCCGCGTGGTGACATCACGGCAGTGCGCCGCTTGCTTCAAGAAAACACGACCCCATGACCCAGCCTGCTGAATCCCCCGAACCTGTGACTCCTGGCAACGTCGCGCCCAACGCCGCTCGCAGGCGCTTTTTGTATGCCGGGGTGGCAGGTGCCGCCGCTTTGGGGGGCGCGGGCCTGGCATGGTGGAAGTTTCAGCCCCACGCCGTGGAGCAAGGGGCCGAGCAGGCGCTGTGGGACCTGGAGTTTGAAACACCTGCCGGGAGTACCTTGGCCATGAAGTCATTGGCAGGCAAGCCGTTGCTGCTCAATTTCTGGGCCACCTGGTGCCCGCCTTGTGTGGAAGAGCTGCCTATGCTCAACGCCTTCTATCGCGAACAATCTGCCAAAGGCTGGCAAGTGCTGGGTTTGGCCATTGACCAGCCGTCAGCGGTACGCAAGTTTCTGACGCGTATCCCGCTGGATTTCCCTGTGGGACTGGCGGGGCTGGGTGGCACGGATCTGGGCCGGACGCTGGGCAACCTGACGGGAGGCCTGCCTTTCACCGTGGTCCTTGGTGGGGAGGGGAAGGTGCTGCATCGTAAAATGGGGCAAGTGACCACCCAGGACTTGCAGCTTTGGGCGGGTATGGGCTGAGGGTTCGCGTCGAAAAGCAGCCGCCTTTCAGGCTTTCCGGGTGCGTCTTTCTCTCTGAGAGATGGCAATTCCCATGCCGAAGTTCATGAAAAATGGGTGTGGAAGACTGCGATAGGGTGAAATTGGAGTAAATTCGCGCCCTATTCAGTTTTATAGCCGTTGGAGCTTCCATGGATCTGCGAAAACTCAAAACCCTCATCGATCTCGTGTCCGAGTCGAACGTGTCCGAACTCGAAATTACCGAGGCCGAGGGCAAAGTCCGCATCGTCAAGAGCGGTGGTGCCGTGGTTCAGCAGTATGTGCCCGCCCCGGTTGCAGCTCCTGCCGCTGCGCCTGCTGCCGCGCCTGTGGCGGAATTGCCCGCGCCCCCTGCGGCCGCCGCACCCACCGGCCACATCGTCAAGTCGCCCATGGTGGGCACCTTCTACCGCTCGTCCAGCCCTGGCGCCAAGGCTTTTGTCGAGGTGGGCAGCCAGGTCAAGGAAGGCGAGACCATCTGCATCATCGAGGCCATGAAGATCCTCAACGAGATCGAAGCCGACAAGTCGGGCACCGTCACCCGCATCCTGGGCGAGAACGGCCAAGCCGTGGAATACGGACAGCCGCTGTTCGTTATCGAATAAGGCGCTCATGTTCAAGAAGATTCTTGTTGCGAATCGCGGAGAGATTGCTCTCCGTATCCAGCGCGCTTGCCATGAGCTGGGCGTGAAGGCCGTCATGGTCTATTCCGAGGCCGACCGCGACGCCAAGTATGTCAAGCTGGCCGAAGAGGCTGTTTGCATCGGCCCAGCGCCCTCGCCGCTGTCCTACCTCAACATGCCCGCCATCATCTCGGCGGCCGAGGTGACCGACGCCGAGGCCATTCACCCCGGCTATGGCTTCCTGTCCGAGAACGCCGACTTTGCCGAGCGCGTGGAAAAGAGTGGCTTTCAGTTCATCGGCCCCACGCCAGAGTCGATCCGCATCATGGGCGACAAGGTGTCCGCCAAGCAGGCCATGATCCGCGCAGGCGTGCCCTGCGTGCCGGGTTCTGAGGGCGAGTTGCCCGACGATCCGGTGCAGATCCGCCGCATCGCCAAGGCAGTGGGCTACCCGGTGATCATCAAGGCCGCAGGCGGCGGCGGTGGCCGTGGCATGCGCGTGGTCCACACCGAGGCCGCACTGGTCAATGCTGTGCAGATGACCAAGGCCGAGGCGGGTGCCGCGTTTGGCAATCCTGCGGTGTACATGGAGAAGTTCCTCCAGAACCCACGCCACATCGAAATCCAGATCCTGGCCGACAAGCACCGCAATGCGGTGTATTTGGGCGAGCGCGACTGCTCCATGCAGCGCCGCCACCAGAAGGTGATCGAAGAGGCGCCAGCTCCAGGCATTCCTCGCAAGCTGATCGAGAAGATCGGCGAGCGTTGCGTCGCTGCCTGCAAGAAGATCGGCTACCGGGGCGCGGGCACGTTTGAGTTTCTGTACGAGAACGGCGAGTTCTACTTCATCGAGATGAACACCCGTGTGCAGGTGGAACACCCCGTGACCGAGTGGATCACGGGCGTGGATATCGTGAAAACGCAGATCATGGTGGCGGCGGGCGAGAAGCTGCCTTTCACCCAGCGCCAGATCGAAATCCGTGGCCACGCCATCGAGTGCCGGGTGAACGCGGAAGACCCGTACAAGTTCATCCCTTCGCCCGGGCGCATTACCACCTGGCATCCACCAGGTGGCCCCGGCGTGCGCGTGGACTCGCATGCCTACACCAACTACTTCGTGCCACCCAACTACGACTCGATGATCGGCAAGATCATCGTGCACGGCGACACGCGCGAGCAGGCGCTGGCCCGCATGCGCACGGCCCTGTCCGAGACGGTGATCGAAGGCATCAACACCAATGTGCCGCTGCACCGCGAGCTGATGGTGGACGCCAAGTTCATGGCGGGCGGCACCAACATCCACTACCTGGAAGAGTGGCTGTCGCAGCACAAACGCTGAGCTGGCACGCAGCAGGTCATTCACATGCTGGCTCCTGGCAACGGGTGCCAGCATTTCACTTTTTCTGAGAGATGCCTATGTTTGAGCTGAGTCTGATGTGCCCCGAGGACCGGATTGAAGCGGTCAGCGATGCGCTGGACGCGCTGGACGCGCTGTCCGTGTCGGTAGAAGACGCCGATGCCCAGACCGACGCTGAACAGGCGCTGTTTGGCGAGCCTGGCATGCCTCCGCCCAAGGATGGCTGGCAACGCAGCCGCGTGGTGGCCTTGTTCCCCTCCGAGGTGGCGGCCCGTGAAGCGCAGCAGTTGCTGGTGGTGCAGGACTTTTTTGTGGGCTGCCAGGTGCTGGGTGTCACCCCGGTGCCCGAGCAGGACTGGGTGCGGCTGACGCAGTCGCAATTTGCGCCGGTGGACATCACCCCGGATTTCTGGATCGTGCCTACCTGGCATGAGTTGCCCGCCCAGGCAGTGCGGAGCATCCGGCTGGACCCTGGCTTGGCGTTTGGCACGGGCACCCATCCCACCACGCGCATGTGCCTGCGCTGGATTGCGCGCCATGGCGCAACGCAACCTGAGCAGGGCAACCTGCTGGGGCGCGTGCTGGACTACGGGTGTGGCTCCGGCATCCTCGCCATCGGTGCTGCCAAGTTCGGTGCCACGGACATTGATGCGGTGGATATCGACCCGGCTGCCGTGGAGTCCACGGTGCAAAACGCCCAGGCCAATCAGGTCACGCTGAAAGCGGGCCTGCCCGACAAGGCGCAAGGCGAATACCAGACCGTGCTGGCCAATATCCTGGCCACTCCGTTGCGTGTATTGGCCCCACTGCTGTGCAGCTATGTGGCTGTGGGTGGGAATCTGGTTTTGGCAGGCATTCTGGAGCGCCAGGCGGATGAGCTCAAGGAGGCCTACGCGCCCTGGCTGCCGCTGGAAGTGGCGGATGCCGAGGACGGCTGGATCTTGATGACTGCGCGCCGCTGAAGGTGCGCGGGCGCCGTTCTGGCAGCCTTGGCACGGCCTCTACAATCCATCGCTGATGAGCCAGATCACCCGCTGCCCGTCCTGCGCCACCACCTTCAAGGTTGTGGCGGACCAATTGCGCATCTCTGAAGGATGGGTGCGCTGCGGCCAATGCAAGGAGGTATTCGATGCCTCGGCCCATTTGCTGCCTGTGGCACCGGCTGCGCTACTGCCCGATGTATCGCTCACGGACCTGCGCGCACCCACTGCGCCCATAGCGCGCAAGCCGGATGCACTGGGAGCCTGGGGTGGAGGCAAGTCGCCCACCGGTACCCCGCCTGCCCCGCAGGATGTGGACAAGGCAGGCACTCCCGCCATCCGCAGTGCTTCAACCTCCGCCACCGAGGTTGCCGCAACCGCCGCCATGGACGCATTTCCGTATGGCATGGACAGTGATTTACCTGCTGCTCCGGTGCTCGATATTCCCAGTCCTGCGGTACCTGCTTTTCTTACTGCCGCGGCTCGCACGGAAGTCTCGTCGGATGTCTTGGGCGAGGAGGTCGCCGCGCCGTTTGCATGGAGAGCCCACAGTGCATCGCGGACTGCGACAGCGGCGGAGGCTGGGGCATCGCCATCCGTCACAGCGCCTGCTGATGCTCCAGAGCCGGTGGTGATACCGGACACGGCGCCTCGTTTGGATGGTCCGTCCCCTGCCGTTCATGTGGCCGGGCAAGAGCATTCCGCCGTCACGATGCCATCCGACGCGGCGCAAGACGTCGCTGATGGACGCGGCAGTTTGTTTGGTGGAGCTGTGCCACCGGTTCCTGCGTCCCCCAGCCTGGCAGGCTATGAACTGCCGTTTGCCGAACTTCGCGATTCCGAGGTAGCGCTGAACGCAACCATGGATGTGGATGCCACAGAGGAGCGCGCGAGTCACTCAGCAGAGCTTGCACAGCCTCCGGTAGCGCCTGTTGCTCTCGCTCCGTCATCCGATACCGGTGCTGGACTTTCAGGCGATGCTCAGAAATCTGAGCCTACGTCGCCCGTTGCTGTGCACACCCCGCTTGCGCCCGCGTTGCCTTCTGTGGACTTTGTGTCGAAGGAGGTTGCGCCAGAGGCTCCGGCGATGGAGTTGGTGAAGGACGATTCGCATGCCGCCATCCTGCAGGCGCGCCCCAGACCCGCTGTTGACGACGACGACGATGAGGCCGACAACCAGGCGTCAGACCCCGAGGTCAGCTTTGTGGTGGCTGCGCGCCGCAAGGCGTTTTGGCGCAAGCCGGTCGTGCGGATGGTTTTGTGGCTGGGGTTCATCGTCTCCTTGCTGGGGCTGGCTTTGCAGATTGCGGTGCAGGAGCGTGACCGCATTGCAGCCCTGGATGTGCGTACCCGGCCCTGGTTGGTGAAACTGTGCGAGCCCTTGCGCTGCGAACTTGCCCCTGTGCGCCAGATTGCCGATGTGGTCATCGACAGTTCTTCTTTCAACAAAGCCCGGGGTGACAGTTACCAGCTAGCGCTGACGATGAAGAGCACCGCCACCATTCCACTGGCCATGCCTGCGGTGGAGCTGACCCTTACCGATGCGCAGGATCAGGCCGTATTGCGGCGGGTTCTGCTGCCTACCGATATGGCGGCTCCAGCAGAGCTGCCCGCGAAAGGTGAGTGGGGCACCTCGGTGTCGGTGCTCGTGACCACCGGCGGTGCGCGCGTGGCGGGCTACCGGCTGCTTGCGTTCTATCCCTGATTTTTCTCCCAACAACTTACCGAGTTTCACTATCTATGGCTGCCCTCATTTGTGGTTCCCTGGCGTTCGACACCATCATGACTTTCGAGGGGCGTTTTGCGGAGCAGATCCTGCCGGATCAGCTCCATATCCTGAATGTGTCCTTCCTTGTCCCGTCGTTGCGCCGCGACTTCGGGGGGTGTGCTGGCAACATTGCTTACAGCCTCAAGCTGCTCGGTGGCGAGCCGCTGCCCATGGCCATGTTGGGCAGTGACGGTGCTGACTATCTGCAGCGACTGCAGTCGCTGGGTATCAGCGCCCGACACGTTGGGCAGGTGCAGGACACCTACACCGCGCAGGCGATGATCATGACGGACCGTGACAACAACCAGATCACGGCTTTCCATCCTGGCGCCATGATGCAGGCCCATGCCAATCGAATTGGTGCAGACAACAGTGTCAGCGTGGGGATCATCGCGCCGGACGGGCGTGACGCGATGCTGGAGCATGCGGCCCAGTTCGTGGCGGCGGGTATCCCGTTTGTGTTCGATCCAGGTCAGGGCTTGCCCATGTTCAATGGGCAGGAGCTGGCGCAGTTCATCGACCAGGCCACCTGGGTCACCGTCAATGACTATGAGGGGAAAATGCTCTGCGACCGCACCGGCTGGTCTTTGGCCGATATCTCCCGCAAGGTGCAGGGGCTGGTGGTGACGCTGGGCGCAGAGGGCTGCGAGGTCTGGGTGGATGGTGAAAAAACCCATGTACCCTCTGTGGCGCCTGCAGCGGTGGTGGACCCCACGGGTTGCGGGGATGCCTGGCGCGGCGCGCTGCTGTTTGGTCTGGAAAAGGGCTGGTCCCTCGTGCGTTGTGCGGAGCTAGGCAACCGGGTTGGCGCTCTCAAGATCGCGCAACGTGGCCCACAGAACTACACGCTGGATTTCGATCCGTTGGGTTAATCCTCCCAGCCAGTGTCGCCTGCGTTGCGCTGCCCAGTGCTGTACAACGCAGCTTGCTTGCCAGGTAGCTCTTGGGAGTGCCCAGACCTGCATACAGACGAAAAAAAACCCGGTGCGTTTGCACCGGGTTGAGCGCGTGGCGCGCCAGGATCAGGGCTTGTTGCCCGTAGGGAAAGGCCAGGCTGCCTGAGGGTTCAGCGTGGTTTGTGCTGCAGGGGCAGCGGCCGCAGGGGCAGGCGCCTTGGGGGCCTTCTTGGCCGGGGCAGCTTTCTTTGCGGGGGCTGCCTTGGCAGGTGCTGCGGCCTTCTTGGCTACTGCGGCCTTCTTGGCTACTGCGGCCTTCTTGGCGGGAGCGGCTTTCTTTGCCGGTGCTGCTGCCTTCTTGGCGGGTGCAGCCTTCTTCGCAGCTACGGCCTTCTTGGCAGGAGCGGCTTTCTTTGCCGGTGCTGCTGCCTTCTTGGCGGGTGCAGCCTTCTTCGCAGCTACGGCCTTCTTGGCAGGAGCGGCCTTCTTTGCCGGTGCTGCTGCCTTCTTGGCGGGTGCAGCCTTCTTCGCAGCTACGGCCTTCTTGGCAGGAGCGGCTTTCTTTGCCGGTGCTGCTGCCTTCTTGGCGGGTGCAGCCTTCTTCGCAGCTACAGCCTTCTTGGCAGGAGCGGCTTTCTTTGCCGGTGCTGCTGCCTTCTTGGCAGGTGCAGCCTTCTTGGCGGCTACGGGTTTGGCCGTTGCAGCCTTTTTCGCGGGAGCAGCCTTCTTAGCGGCCGGTTTTTTCGCAGTTGCCATCATGTTCTCCTTGGGTCAATTTGCAAAGAGCACTTCCTGTCTGCAGTGGACAGAGAGCGATCCATGGAGATGGATGAAAACTCCATCTCCATGAACACGGGAACGCCCCGCAGGGCAGCGCTCTGCGGCGCTGTCGTTGCTGGGCGTGGTGTAAAAATCCATGGTGGTGTGGCCTGCAAAAAAGGCGCTAGTCCCAGGACAGCGCACCACCGGACTGGTATTCAATAACCCGGGTCTCGAAGAAGTTGCGCTCCTTCTTGAGATCGATCATCTCGCTCATCCACGGGAACGGGTTCTCTTCATTAGGGAACAGCGTCTCCAACCCGATCTGCGTGGCGCGGCGGTTGGCGATGTAGCGCAGGTAGCCCTTGAACATGGAAGCATTCATGCCCAGCACGCCACGGGGCATGGTGTCTTCGGCGTAGCGATATTCCAACTCCACGGCCTTGAGGAACAGTGCCTTGATCTCGGCCTTGAACTCTGCGGTCCACAGGTGGGGGTTTTCGAGCTTGAGCTGATTGATCAAGTCGATGCCGAAATTGCAGTGCATCGACTCATCGCGCAGGATGTATTGGTACTGCTCAGCAGCGCCGGTCATCTTGTTCTGGCGACCCAATGCCAGGATCTGCGTGAAGCCCACGTAAAAGAACAGGCCTTCCATCAGACACGCGAAAACGATCAGCGACTTGAGCAGGGTCTGGTCGGTCTCGGGCGTGCCGGTTTTGAAAGACGGATCCATGATCGCTTCGATGAAGGGGATCAGGAATTCGTCCTTGTCGCGGATCGACTGGACTTCGTTGTAGGCGTTGAAGATTTCGCTTTCATCCAGACCCAGCGATTCGACGATGTACTGATACGCGTGGGTGTGGATCGCTTCTTCGAACGCCTGGCGCAGCAGGAACTGGCGGCACTCAGGGGCCGTGATGTGGCGGTACGTGCCCAGCACGATGTTGTTGGCGGCCAGCGAATCGGCGGTGACGAAGAAGCCTAGGTTGCGCTTGATGATGCGGCGCTCGTCTTCGGTCAGGCCGTTGGGGTCCTTCCACAACGCGATGTCACGCGTCATGTTCACCTCTTGGGGCATCCAGTGATTGGCGCAGGTGGCGAGGTATTTCTCCCACGCCCACTTGTACTTGAAAGGCACCAGCTGGTTGACGTCGGTCTGGCCGTTGATGATGCGCTTGTCGGCAGCGTTCACACGGCGGTGTGCTGCTGCGGCGACGGGTGTGGTGGTGGCGCTTGCTGCTGGGGCCGAGGTGCTCAAAGGCTGCAGCGAAGGCGTCTGGAAAGCGAGAGGCGGTTGTCCCACCTGGCGGTTGTTGGGCAGACCGCCGTCCAGTTGATTTTGCGATGAGGGCTTGACTTCTTCGTCCCAGGTCAACATAGATTTTCCAGTGTTCGGATTATGAAAGCAGTGCTGCGAAAAGGAAAGCACTGAAGCGTTGTGCAGCAAGGTTTTGTTGCTTCACAGCACCGGAGCAACGCCTCGGGCGAGCCCGAGGCGTTGCTGGCAAAGTGCTTACTGGCAGGCCTCGCAGCCAGGATCGTCGATGGCGCAGAACTTGACGTCCGTGGCTGGCACGGCTGCAGCCTGCTGAGAGGCCGTTGCGGCAGCGGCTTCCAGCGGTTTTTGCTTGGCCGCTGCGGTGGCTGAAGCTGCCGATGCGCCGCTGTCATTGCCTGATGACACTGCATTGAGCTGGCGTGTGTTCACGGTGCTCATTTCGACGTGCGTAGCGCTTTGGGTGCGCAGGTAGTAGGTGGTCTTGAGGCCGCGCACCCACGCCAGTTTGTAGGTGTCGTCGAGCTTCTTGCCCGACGCGCCGGCCATGTAGATGTTGAGGCTCTGCGCCTGATCGATCCACTTCTGGCGGCGTGATGCGGCTTCCACCAGCCACTGGGGTTCGACTTCGAAGGCTGTGGAGTAGAGCGCCTTGATGTCCTGGGGCACGCGGTCGATGGGGTGCAGCGAACCCTTGAAGTGCTTGAGGTCCATGATCATCACGTCATCCCACAGGCCCAGGCGCTTGAGGTCACGCACCAGGCCGCCGTTGATGACCGTGAACTCGCCCGACAGGTTGGACTTGACCGATAAGTTGCCGAACGAAGGCTCGATCGAGGCATCGACGCCAATGATGTTCGAGATGGTGGCCGTGGGGGCAATGGCGACGCAGTTGGAGTTGCGCATGCCGTCCAGTGCAATCTTCTTGCGCAGGGCATCCCAGTCCAGCGTGGACGATCGGTCCACTTCCACATACCCGCCACGGGCCTGCGAGAGCATGTCCAGCGTGTCGAAAGGCAGGATACCGCGATCCCACAGCGAGCCCTTATAGCTCGAGTACTTGCCGCGCTCTTTGGCCAGCTCGGTGGACGCCCAATAGGCGTAGTAGCAGATGGCTTCCATCGACTTGTCGGCGAATTCCACCGCCTCTTGCGAGGCGTAAGGAATGCGCAGCGCATACAGACTGTCCTGGAAAGCCATCACGCCCAGACCCACGGGGCGGTGGCGCAGGTTGGAGTCGCGGGCCTTGTTGACTGCGTAGTAGTTGATGTCGATCACGTTGTCCAGCATGCGCATGGCCACGGTGATGGTCTTCTTGAGCTTGTCGTGGTCGATCTGGCCGTTCTTGATGTGCTGCAGCAGGTTCACCGAGCCGAGGTTGCACACGGCAGTTTCGGTGTCGCTGGTGTTGAGCGTGATCTCGGTGCACAGATTAGACGAATGCACCACACCGGCGTGCTGTTGGGGCGAGCGCACATTGCAGGCATCCTTGAACGTGATCCAGGGATGGCCAGTCTCGAACAGCATGGTGAGAATCTTGCGCCAGAGGTCCGTGGCCTGGATGGTCTTGGCGGGCTTGATCTCGCCGCGTGCAGCCTTTTCTTCGTAGGCCACGTAGGCCTTTTCAAAGTCGGCGCCAAACAGATCGTGCAGATCGGGCACGTTAGAAGGGGAGAACAGCGTCCAGGTGCCCTTTTCCATCACGCGGCGCATGAACAGGTCAGGGATCCAGTTGGCCGTGTTCATGTCGTGCGTGCGGCGGCGATCGTCGCCGGTGTTCTTGCGCAGTTCCAGGAACTCTTCGATGTCCAGGTGCCAGGTTTCCAGGTAGGTGCAGACGGCGCCCTTGCGCTTGCCGCCCTGGTTCACGGCCACGGCCGTGTCGTTGACCACCTTGAGGAAGGGCACCACGCCCTGCGATTCGCCGTTGGTGCCCTTGATGTGCGAGCCCAGGGCGCGCACGCGGGTCCAGTCGTTGCCCAGGCCACCAGCAAACTTGGACAACAAGGCGTTTTCCTTGATCGACTCGTAAATGCCATCGAGGTCGTCGGGCACCGTGGTCAGGTAGCAGCTCGACAGCTGCGAGCGCAGCGTGCCGCTGTTGAACAGCGTGGGGGTGGACGACATGAAATCGAACGACGAGAGCACTTCATAGAACTCGATGGCCCGGGCTTCGCGGTCGGTTTCATTGAGCGCCAGGCCCATGGCCACGCGCATGAAGAAGGCTTGGGGCAGCTCGATGCGGGTCTTCTTGACGTGCAGGAAGTAGCGGTCGTACAGCGTCTGCAGGCCCAGGTAGTCGAACTGCAGGTCGCGCTCGGCCTTGAGCGCGGCGCCCAGGCGGTTCAGGTCGTATTGCTTGAGCAGGCGCTCGTCCAGCAGCTCGTTGTCCACCCCCTTCTGAATGAAGGTGGGGAAATAGTCCTTGTAGGCCTGGCCCATGTTGCTCTGGGCTACGTCACGCCCCAGCACCTCGCGCACGATGGTGTGCAGCAGCAGGCGGGCCGTGGCGTAGGTGTAGTCAGGATCTTTTTCGATCAGGGTGCGGGCCGCCAGAATGGACGCCTTGTAGACCTCGTCCATGGGAACGCCGTCATACAGGTTGCGCATGGTCTCTGCGACGATGGGGGCTGCCTGGATGTCGGCGCCCAGGTTGGCGCAGGCCGACTCGATCAAGGCGTGCAGGCGCAGGATGTCCAGCTGCACGCGTTGGCCGTTGTCGATCACGTGCAGCACCGGGGTGGCGGGTGCTAGCTGTTCCAGGTGGTGAGCGCGTTCCTGCGTGCGGCGCTCGCGGTACAGCACGTAGGCTCGGGCGACTTCATGGTGCTCGCCGCGCATCAGGCCCAGCTCGACCTGGTCCTGCACATCTTCAATGTGGAAGGTGCCGCCGCCAGGACGCGAGCGCATGAGGGCGCGGACCACGTTCTGGGTGAGCGTGTCCACTACCTCACGCACGCTGGCAGAGGCAGCGCCCTGCGTGCCGTGCACTGCCAGAAACGCCTTCATCATCGCCACCGCAATTTTTTGGGGCTCGAACGGCACTACCGCGCCGTTGCGGCGAATGATCTGGTAATGCGTGAGTGGGTGCCCGGAAGCTGCGGCCGCCGCAGCGTGCGTGGGGGCATCCGTAGAGGCGGTGGGCGATGGGGAAGGCGTGTTCAAAGCAGCTTGCATGGGGGTCCTCTTCTGTGGGCTGTCTGGGGTGGGCGTGCGGCCTGGAGTGCCGCCGCAGTGTGTGGGTGCTGCACCGGACTTCAGTCTGGTGCACACTATATATGGTGTGTCGAGGCGGTTCAAGACACTACCGGTAGTGTACCGCCGGAATGAGTCCCCAAAACCGAAACAGCATGTTCTCAACCCCGTTGCGTACGCAACCGGTGCCTGTGGCGAGCCCTTGTGAATGCGATGTGGGCGATGCAAAACCGTGCAGTGGCGTACCTTGGCGGCGGATTTCCTGCGCCAGGCCGCGCAGCGCTTGGCTGCAAAAATATGTGCAAGCGCACAAAGAAAAAAATGTCTTGATGCGCCCGTACGACAGTGAAAGTGCGGCGTCAGCGAAGCTGCAAGGGGTCCGCCCGCGTGTTCAGCGGGAATCGCTGCGCGGGCCAGTCCAACGCCCCTTGCAGTCGTGGCCAGTCAAAGCCCGGGCCTGGGTCCAACTTACGTCCCGGGGCAATGTGTTCATGCCCTGCGATGTGCTCGATGGGATAGCGCAGCGCAATGTCCTGGCAGACCCTGGCCAGGGTTTCGTACTGTGCCGACTCGAAGTGCAGGCCCTCCAGGCCTTCCAGTTCAATGCCGATGGAATCGTCGTTGCACTGGCTCCTCCCCCGGTAGAACGATTGCCCGGCATGCCAGGCGCGCAAGTCGCAATCCACAAACTGCCACAGCACCCCGGTGCGCTCGATGAAAAAATGCGCGGAGACCTGCAATCCGCGGATGCCCTGGTAGTAGGGGTGCGCATCCCAGTCCAGGGTGTTGGTGAACAGCTGTTGCACGGCACCGCCGCCGTATTCGCCCGGCGGCAGGCTGATGGAATGCACCACGATCAGATCGACTTGCGAGGTCTGTACCGGGCGCGGCCCGTGGTTTGGAGATGCGAGCCGCTGAGCGGTCCTGTACCAGCCGCCCTCCCAGGGCGCCATGTCTGCCGCTGGTGCACTGTCAGCCCAGTTCGTCATGCGGGTCCTGGTCATTGGGCACGGCGATGTTCAGACGGGCGATGCGGTAGCGAATCTGGCGCAGGCTGATGCCCAGGCGTGCGGCTGTGGCGGTACGGTTGAACCCGGCTTCTTTCAGCGCGCGGATCAGGATCTCCCGCTCCTGCTGGTCCAACCAGGCCTGCAGGTCGCTGGGCAGTGGCACCGTGCAGCCGTTGGCCAGGGGCTGAGGGCCCTGGCCTGTGTCTGCAGACGTCGAAGCGTGGGGCCCGGCAGAGAAGGCGGCGGACACCGCCGATCCCTCTGGCGCGGGCACAAGCGTGGGCGGTGCTAGGCGTGCCATCTGCACATCTGACGCGCCGCTTGGCGCATCCACCTGCAACTCGTCCCCGTCGCTCAATGCCACTGCGCGGTGCAGCAGATTTTCCAGCTCGCGGACATTTCCGGTCAGCGGGTGGGCGGCAATGGCGTTCAGTGCCCGGTCGGTGAGTTGGGGCACCGGCATGCCCGACTCGTGGGCAATGCGGGTGAGCAGCGCTGCGCACAGTGCGGGCAGGTCCTCGCGGCGCTCCCGCAGCGGCGGGATGACGATCTCGATCACATTGAGCCGGTAGTACAGGTCCTGGCGGAACCGGCCGGCCTGCACATCGGCCGCCAGATCGCGGTGGGTGGCGCTCACAATGCGCACATCCACCGTCTCTTCCTGGGTGGAGCCGAGTGGCCGCACGCTGCGCTCCTGGATGGCGCGCAGCAGCTTGGACTGCATGGCCAGCGGCAGGTCGCCGATTTCGTCGAGGAACAATGTGCCCCCGCGTGCGGCCTGGAAGTAGCCGTCACGGTCTTGCGACGCGCCGGTGTAGGAGCCCTTGCGGGCGCCAAAAAATTCAGCTTCCAGCAGGTTCTCGGGGATGGCCCCGCAGTTCACGGCGACCAGGGGCCCGTCAGCACGCTGGCTGCTGGCGTGCAGGGCTTGGGCCACCAGCTCCTTGCCCGTGCCCGACTCGCCATGGATCAGCACCGGCGCCATGCCACGCGATACCTTGGCCACGCGCTGCTTGACGTTGCGGATGGCATCAGACTCGCCCACCAGGCGGTCCAGGGCGGCGTTGGCGCCACCGAATTCGTTACCTACCGCCGCGTTGGCCGAGCGGCTCGACCCGCTGGTGCGCGCTGCACGCGGAGGCGGAACGCCGCCGGTACCCTGGATGGCCGATGCCACCACCGAGCGGAACTGCTTGAGATCCACGGGTTTGGTGAGGTAGTCGAAGGCCCCGGCGCGCAGCGCCTCGACCGCGTTCTCTGCCGAGCCGTAGGCGGTCATGACCACGCAGCGTTCGCGCCGTTGCTGGTCGCGCAGGTCCTGCAGCAGCTCCATGCCAAACCCGTCGGGCAGCCGCATATCGGTAATCACGGCGTCAAAGCGGTGGGCCTTGAGCTGATCACGCGCCTCCTGGACGCTCGACGCGGTCTCGACCCGGTACCCCTCGCGCAGCAGGGTCAGCTCGTACAGGGTGCGCAGATCGGGTTCGTCGTCAACGACAAGGATGGAGGCGGCAGGGGCGTTCATGGAGGCGGCAGTCAGACCACGATGGTGTCAAACAAGGTGGCATTGTCGGCGGGGCGGGTCGTGCGGCGGAAGCCCACAGTAAAGGCGTTGCCTCCGATGTCACCGCGTGCGGCGTGGCGGTTCAGGCGCTGGTAGCTGATGGAGGCGCCATGGCGCTGGCACAGCTCCCGGCAAATATAGAGACCCAAGCCGCTGGAGCGGCTCTCCGACGAGAAGAAGGGCTCGAACAAATGCCGCTCCACGGATTTGTCCATCGGGGCACCGTCGCTCCACACCTGCAGGCTGACCTGGCCAGCGGGCGTGTTGCGCGTGGTCACCGACAGTGAGTCGGGCTCCGGGCCCATGTAGCGCAGGGCGTTGTCCAGCAGATTGACGAGCACCCGACGCAGGTGCTCGGCGTCAAACTCCACCTGGGTGGCGCCCGTGTCCAGCGACACCAGGGCGCGCCGCCGGGCGGGGTCCTGGGCCTGCCAGTCGTTCCAGATCTGGGCGACTGTCTCGTCCAGCGCCACGGTCGAGGCAGGGGCATGGCTGATCTGGTGCTGTACGCGGGCAATGTCCAGCACCTCTTCGGCGATGCGGGCCAGGCGGTCGGCGTTTTGCTGCACCATGTGCGCCAGCCGTTTTTGTGCGGGGTCGTGCAGGTCTTCTTCCAGCAGGGCATTGGCCTGCACGATGGCCGCCAGCGGGTTGCGGATCTCATGGGCCACTGCGGCGGACATGCGGCCCATGGCCGCGAGTTTTTCGGTGCGCAGCCGCGCTTCCATTTCCCGCAGGTCGTGCAGGAACATCACGCACAGCCGTTCGGAGCGCGTTTGCAAGGCCGCGTTGCGGGTGGATGTGAGCCAGGTGCGCACATGCAGGCCGGTGGGGCTCTGGCCTTCGTGCAGCAGATCGACGTCGGCCGTCTGGGGTTGTTCGTGCCGGAAGGTGCGCCGCGCCAGGATCACCAGGGGGTGCCACGGAGCCGTGGATGTGAGGGCAAACGGCAACTCGGTCAGCGCCATGCCGCCCAGCAGCTGCAGCCCTGCGGGGTTGGCAATGCGCACCACGTCGGTCTCGTCCACCACCAGCACCCCGTCGGTCAGGTTCTGGATGACCAGTGCACTGACCTGCGTTTGCACGCGCGCTGCGATCTGGCTTTGTTGTGCCACTTCCTGTTCGCGCGCCAGGCGGGTGGCCAGCTGGTGCACCAGATAGCTCACAATGAAGTAGCCCGTGCCGGTCAGTGCACTTTGCAGGTAGCGCTGGCCTTCGTCGCCCGTGCTGTACTGCCCCACCCACCAGGCCCAGCCCAGCAGCAGCAGGGTGACCGCTGCAGTGGTGCCCAGGGCCAGCGCCAGCGTGCCCATCACCGCAGCGATCAAGATGGGCAGGCCGAACAGCGGCGTGTAGTTCATGGTGCCCGCATGCAAGAGCTGCAACGCCGTGATCGCGGCCAGGTCCACCCCGATGGAGGGTAGCCACTGCGGCCCTGCGCTCGGCGAGGGCGGGCCCCGGCGCGAGAGCACACGCACGACCACCGTAGCCACCAGGTAGGCCACGCAGACAGCCAGCAGGGTGGGCCCCACCGCTTGATTGATGAGCTGCCCGGCGCCTTGCAGCACCAAGAGCGCCAGGGCCACCATGACGCGGCCGGTGAGGAAACCCAGCCACAGCCGCGCGAAGGGCGCGTCTGCCGAAGGCGGCAGGGAACCTGCGGACACGGCTTGCATGGTCACAATGGGGCCGCGCCGCTCAGGCCGGGCCCAGCCGCCGGTGCTCGGCGCTGCAATAGGCCTGGCTGCCCAGCATCAGGGCTTCGGCCTGCGGGACGTGTACGCCGCAGTGCGCGCAGGCCAGCATGTCCTGTGGCAGGGCCGGCGGGGCGGGGGGCGCCTTGGGCGCCGCCGCATCAGGAGCGCGGCGGCTGCGCCAGATACCCACCGCCACCGCGATGACGACCAACAAGACCAGGTATTTCATGTGCTGCGGCCCAGAACAACTTCCAATACAAAACGCGAGCCCACATAGGCCAGCAGCAACAGGGCCGAGCCCGCATACAACACACGCACCGCGTTGCGGCCCCGCCAGCCAAACCGCGCGCGGCCCAGCAGCAGGGTGGCGAAGGTCAGCCACGAGAGCATCGAGAACACGGCCTTATGGTCCCACCGCCAGGCCCGGCCATACAGCGTCTCGCCAAACAGCCACCCGGCCAGCAAGGTGGCGGTGAGCAGCACAAACCCCGCCGTCACGAACCGGAAGGTCAGTCGCTCCAGTGTCAGCAGTGGGATGCCGCTGTGCGGGTCTTCAGCCTGCCGGATGTGGCGTTCGGCGCGTGTCATGAGCCAAGCGTGCACCACCGCCGCTGCAAACAGCCCATAACACGCAATGCCCAACGCCAGGTGCAAGGGGAGCCAGGCCGATGCAGACACGTGCAGGGGCTGCCCCGGGAACAACATGGCCAGCACAATGGCTGCCGCGCCCAGGCCTGCCAGCACCCAGCGCGACTGCATTTGCGGAAACAACTGCCGCTCCACGGCATACACCGTGAGCACCAGCCATGCAGTCATCGACAGCGCGGGCGCAAAACCGAATCGGGGCGCTTCGCCCCACAGGCCCCACATCAGCACGGCGCCATGCAGCAACCACGCCACCAGCAGTGCATTGCGCGCCGCTGCCGCTCCCAGGCGGGAGGCTGCGGCGGCAGGCACGGCATAAGCCACGGCAGCGGCCAGGGCCAGCAGCCAACTGACCGGAGAGCTACTCGTTAAAATCATGGGCACAGTTTAGCCTTTCGCCCACCGCCAGCGCCCTGGCGGGGCTGCGCGCACAACGCCGTTGTTGACGGCGCGCAGCCAATACCGGAAACACCCCTATGGCCTCCGCCCTTACCGACAAACTCACGCGCCTCGTCAAGGAGATGCGTGGCCAGGCCCGCATCACCGAGTCCAATGTCACGGACATGCTGCGCGAAGTGCGCATGGCGCTGCTCGAAGCCGACGTGGCCCTGCCCGTGGTGCGCGACTTCATCGCCCGCGTCAAGGAAAAGGCCCTGGGCCAGGAGGTGCTGGGATCGCTCAAGCCCGGGCAGACGCTGGTCAGCATCGTCAACCGCGAACTGGCCGCCACCATGGGCGAGGGCGTGGCCGACATCAACCTGGCCGCCCAGCCGCCCGCCGTCATCCTGATGGCCGGCCTGCAAGGTGCGGGCAAGACCACCACCACGGCCAAGCTGGCCAAGCACCTGATTGAAAAGCGCAAGAAGAAGGTGCTGACCGTGTCGGGCGACGTGTACCGCCCGGCCGCCATCGAGCAGCTCAAGACCGTGACCAAGCAGGCCGGCGCCGAATGGTTTCCCAGCACGCCCGACCAGAAGCCGCTCGACATTGCCCACGCCGCGCTGGACTACGCCAAGAAGCACTACTTTGACGTGCTGCTGGTCGACACGGCCGGTCGCCTGGCCATCGACGAAGCCTTGATGAAGGAAATCAAGGACCTGCACGCCGCGCTGAACCCGGTCGAAACCCTGTTCGTGGTCGATGCCATGCAGGGCCAGGACGCCATCAACACCGCCAAGGCCTTCAAGGAGGCGCTGCCCCTCACCGGCATCGTGCTCACCAAGCTGGACGGCGACTCGCGCGGCGGTGCCGCGCTGTCCGTGCGCCAGATCACGGGGGCGCCCATCAAGTTTGCGGGTGTCTCGGAGAAGATCGACGGGCTGGAAGTGTTCGATGCCGAACGCCATGCGGGCCGTATCCTGGGCATGGGCGACATCGTGGCGCTGGTGGAGCAGGTGACGGCCGGGGTGGACATGGAGGCCGCACAAAAGTTGGCGGCCAAGGTCAAGAGCGGTGACGGGTTCGACCTGAACGACTTTCTCTCGCAGATCCAGCAGATGAAGCAGATGGGCGGGCTGTCCAGCCTGATGGACAAGTTGCCCTCTCAGCTCACCGCCAAGGCCGGTTCGCTGGACATGGACAAGGCCGAAAAGGACATCAAGCGCAAGGAAGGCATCATCCAGAGCATGACTCCCCTGGAGCGCCGCAAGCCCGAACTCATCAAGGCCACGCGCAAGAAGCGCATCGCCAACGGGGCGGGCGTGCATGTGCAGGAGGTCAACCGCCTGCTCAAGGAGTTTGAGCAGATGCAGGGCATGATGAAGAAGATGAAGGGCGGCGGCCTGATGAAGATGATGAAGCGCATGGGCGGCATGAAGGGCATGGGCGGCGGAGGTATGCCCAAGATGCCTTTCTGAAAGGTTTTCAAGCCTTTTTGGCACCAGGCGCTACAACCATATGCCTGAGATGCTATGAAAATATGAGTGAAAAAAAGCCGACATGTGTCGGCTTTTTTATGGCCCGCCCGGCTGGGAGCGATGGTGCGGTCTGGCACCTCAGGCGGTTTGCGAGGCCATGGGCCGCCCCATGCGCCCCGCATGCAGCCAGGCGCGGCGCAGCACAGGGGGCGACCACGACTCTTCAGGAATCAGCAGCAGTCGCTGGGCACGCAGCGCACGGCCCAGCGCGATCTGGCTGGTCCACACCGCCAGCGGAATTGCCAGTGCCAGCGGCAAGCCCACAGGCATCAGCCACAACAGCGCGCTGCTGTCGATCAGCGCCACGCCCGCCGCCAGCAGGGCGATCACTGCGCTCATGGGGGCCAGCTGGCGCACGGCGTGGCGCCAGGGCACGGCATGGGCTGCGCGCGGGGGCGACTTCCACTCCAACTTCAGGCCAGTCAACGCGATCAACACAAACAACGAATGCGCCAGCATGCGCACCGGCGCCTGCAGGATGGCCATGACGCTCTCCAGCACGGCGCTCTTGAGCAGGCTGAAAGCGCCGCCGTACTGCTTTTGCTCGCGGCGCATGAACACTGCGGCCACGCCCAGGATGCGCGGCAAGAACAGCAGGCACAAGGTCCAGACCCACAGGGCGAGCAGCTCGGCGGGCAGGATGTGCCAGTCCGCTACCAGCTTGGCGCCCGATAGCCACAGCGCCGTACCGAGAGTCATGAAGGCCAGCCACAGCGGCGCCGACAGATAGGCCATGGCACCGGTGACGAACATGGATCGGTGCACCGCGTGGATACCGGGCTCGGCCATCAGGCGCGCGTTTTGCAGGTTGCCCTGGCACCAGCGGCGGTCGCGCTGCAGCTCGGCCAGCAGGTCGGGCGGCTGTTGCTCATAGCTACCGATCAGGTCGCCCACCAGCCACACGTGGTAGCCCGCGCGGCGCATGAGGGCGGCTTCCACAAAGTCGTGCGACATGATGCCGCCAGCCAGGCCCCCCTTGCCGGGGATGGGCGCCAGCGCGCAGTGCTGCATGAACGGTGCCACGCGGATGATGGCGTTGTGGCCCCAGTAGTGCGATTCGCCCAGCTGCCAGTACTGCATGCCTAAAGTGAACAGACGACCCGTGACGCGCGAGGCAAACTGCTGCGCGCGGGCGTGCAGCGTCACATGGCCGATGGCCTGCGTAGCGGTCTGAATGATGCCGGCCGTGGGGTTGGCTTCCATCAGCTTGGCCATGGAGATGATGCAGTCGCCGCTCATCACGCTGTCGGCGTCCAGCACCACCATGTAGCGGTAGTCCTTGCCCCAGCGGCGGCAGAAGTCGGCCACGTTGCCTGCCTTGCGGTGGGTGCGGCGTGTGCGCAGGCGGTAGTACACCTGCACCTGGGGTTGCTGGCTGTGCTGCGCCAGGGCGCTGCGCAGCTCTTCCCAGGCGGCGCGCTCGGCGCTGGCAATGGCGGGGTCGTTGCTGTCGGAGAGCACAAACACATCGAACGTGGTGCCGTGGCCGGTGGCGGCCACCGACTCGCAGGTGGCGCGCAGCCCGGCAAACACGGTGGCCACGTCTTCGTTGCAGATCGGCATGATGATGGCAGTGCGGGCGTCGGAAGCCAGCGCGTGATCTGCCACGCTGCGTGCCGACAACGCATGCCGGTCGCCGCGCAACATCACCCAAAAGCCCATGAGCCCGGTCAAAAAGCCGGTCACCACCCAGGCGGACAGCAGCGCAAACAACGCAATCTGGCCGTAGCCCAGCCACGCGTTTTCATAGTCGGGCTGCACGCTGGCAAACAGGGTGCTGGCCAGTGCGGTGGCCAGCACGGTGAGCAGCGCAAACGTCCAGCGGCGGCGCTGCGCTGCGCCTTGCCAAGCGGCGGTGGATTCAGCGGGAGCTTGTGCCACCGTAGTCGATGCGGGTTGCGGAGATGTACGGCCTGTCAGGCGCAGCAGCACGGCGGTGCCTACGCTGTTCCAGAAGCCGCGCCAGGGCAGGGGCACCATGGAGCCGCGGTGCAGAGGCGGTGCCGTCACTGCATTGGGGTGGCGCTCTTCGCGCAACGTGCTGCGTCGGCTGGGGGTTGGCCGGGGGTAGGCCACACCGCGCCGCGCGACCACGGCCGGGCCTGTGGATGCGTGGGTGCCGTGGGGGTCATGAGGGCTTACTCGGGAAGACTGATGTGCGTCCATGTTTCACTCACAGCGTGGTTATCGTGTTGGAGAAAAGCGCGCAGCTCTACCGGCCGGTCGGCCTGCAGGCGCTGGATGCGAACGGTCATGCGCCACCCGCCGGTGGCGGGGTTGACGTAGGCAATGTTTTCCAGCACCTTGCCGTTGGCATCGCTGGTCACTACAGCCTTCACAGTGGCTTCGGCAGGCAGGGCCTTGAGGGCAGGGCCCTCGAAATCGACCACGTACTGCACCTGCTGGCGCAGTTCCTGGGCCGACAACTTGGTGTAGCCCATGCCGCGGCGCGATTGGGTGGCCCAGGCGCTGGGTGGGCGCTGCTGCTCATCGCCCTGCCAGCTCAGTTCATAGGCAAATTCCAGCGGCTGGCCGGGGGCGGGCATCTGGGCGGGCACCCAATACGCCACGACGTTGTCGTGGGTCTCGTCCGGGGTGTTCAGCTGCACCAGCTCCACGCGGCCGGCGCCCCAGTCATGCAGCGGGCGCACCCAGGCGCTCGGGCGGCGTTCGTAGCGGGCTTCCACATCCTCGTAGCTGCTCCACTGGCGATCGCGCTGCATCAGGCCAAAGCCCTTGGGGTTTTTGGTGGCGAACGAGGTGACCAGCGTCTGCCGGGGGTTCTGCAGCGGGCGCCACAGCCATTCGCCTTCGCCGGTGGCCACCATGAGTCCGTCGGAGTCATGCACTTCGGGGCGGAAGTCTTCCTTGCGTGGCTGGTTCTCGCCGAAGAAGAACATGCTGGTCAGCGGCGCAACGCCCAGCGTGGCGATGGATGGGTTGCCGGAGGCGGCACGCACAAAAATGCGGCTGCGCACCGTGGTGGTGGTCTGCGGGCCCGGCTGGATGTCAAAGCGGTAGGCGCCCGTGGCGCGTGGCGAGTCGAGCAGTGCGTACACCGTGACCTGGGTGGACAGCGGGTCGGGCCGCACCAGCCAGAACTCGGTGAAGCGGGGGAACTCCTCGCCCCGGCCGCCCACGGTGTCGATGGCCAGCCCGCGCGCCGACAGGCCGTACTGCTGGCCTTTGCCCAGAGCGCGGAAGTAGCTGGCGCCCTGAAAGACCACCAGCTCGTCCTTGTAGGCACTGGAGTTCAGGTGGTTGTGCAGACGAAAGCCTGCAAAGCCCAGGTCGCCCCAGGCCTCGGGCCGCAGCTGGTTCTTGCCGTAGTCAAAGTCCGCGCGGCTGTAGGGGATGTGGCGCACGCCCTGGGGCGTCACCTCGTTGATCAGCACAGGCTCCTTCTGGTAGAGCCCCAGATGGAAGAACATGGCCTCGTAAGGCAGCTTCTCGGCGCGCCACAGGGCGCGATCAGGGCGCCAGCGGATGTCGCGCACCTGGTCGTAGTTGAGCTTTGCGAGGTCGGCCGGGAGCCTGTCGCTCACGGGCCGGTAGGGTTGGCTGGCGCGTTCGCGGGCGAGGCGGGTCACGCTCTCGAAGTCAAAGCCCTGTGCGTGCGCGCCGCCGGCCAGCAGGGCGGTGGCCAGGGCTATTGCGGGCCCTGCGTGCCGTCCTATGTGGCGGAAAAAGGAGGGAAAAACTGCGTGCATGCCAGGCATAGGGCAAACCCTGTGCCAGCTGCAAAAAATGCTTTGAAATCAACGGGTTGGAGGGGACTCTGTGTGTAAGCGGTTGTGCGATTGCCCGTGGGAGCCGATCAGCCCCCGCTTTTTGTCGCTGGATGGCGACAAGGGGTGGGTGGTTGGATCAAAACACCCAGTAAATCAATGACTTATTCGTGTCGCTCATCCACGACATCGTCCGCATCGCCTGCATCCTGCTTGAACTGCCCCGGCGTCAGCGCGTGCTTTTGCAGCAGGCGGTAGAACTCGGTGCGGTTGCGTTGCGCCAGCCGCGCCGCATCGGCCACATTGCCATCGGTCATCTTGAGCAGGCCCACCAGGTACTCGCGCTCGAAACGCTGGCGGGCCTCCGCAAAGCTCAGCACCTGGGTGGACGGGGTGCGGAGTGCGCGCTGCACCAGCGTCAGGGGCACCAGGGGAGTGGTGGACAGGGCGCACACCTGCTCGACTACGTTGTAGAGCTGGCGCACGTTGCCCGGCCAGGCGGCGGTGGTCAGTGCCTTGAGCGCCTCTGGCGCAAAGCCAGACAGGCGCTTGTCGTATTTGCGGGACAGGCGGTCCAGAAAGTGATTGGCCAGCAGCGCGATGTCTTCGCGCCGCTCGGCCAGGGTGGGCAGCACCAGCGACACCACATTCAGCCGGTAATACAGGTCCTCGCGGAACTGCGCGCTGGCCATGGCGGCCTCCAGGTCCCGGTGCGTGGCCGAGATGATGCGCACGTCGATGGGCGTGGCCTGGCTGGCACCCACGGGGCGCACGGCGCGCTCCTGCAGCACCCGCAGCAGCTTGACCTGCAGGGCCGGGGGCATGTCGCCAATCTCATCCAGCAGCAGGGTGCCGCCGTCCGCAGCCTGGAACAGCCCCTTGTGGTTGCTCACCGCATCGGTGAAGGCGCCTTTGACGTGGCCGAACAGCTCGGACTCCAGCAGCGCCTCGGGGATGGCGCCGCAGTTGACGGCCACAAACGGGCGGGCTGCGCGCGGGCTCGCCCGGTGGATGGCGCGTGCCAGCAGCTCCTTGCCCGAGCCGCTGTCGCCGCGCAGCAGCACGCTGGCGTCGGACTGGGCGACCATGTACGCCTCGGACAACAGGTCCGTCATGCGGTGCGACCGGCTCACGATCTCGGCCCGCCAGTCCTCGTTAGCATGCGGCTGCGCCACGGCAGGGGCGCTGAGCGCCAGCGCCTGTGCGATCTTATCCAGCAGCTCCTTGCCGTCGTAGGGCTTGGTCAGGTAGGTGAACACCCCGCGCGACGTGGCCTCCACCGCATCGGGAATGGTGCCGTGTGCGGTCAGCAGGATCACGGGCAGAGAGGGGTGGCGGGCACGCACTTCGTCAAACAGGGCCAGGCCGTCGCGCCCTGGCAGGCGCACATCGCTGAGCACCAACTGCGGGCGCGCAATGTCCAGCTGCGCCAGCGCCGCTTCGGCAGAGCCCACGGCCACCACGTCGTGCCCGGCGGCTTTCAGGCGCAATGACAGCAGCCGCAGCATGTCGGCGTCGTCGTCCACCACCAGGATGCGGGCGGGTGGGGCGGCGCGGGTGGGGGCGGAAGAGGGCATGGCGGGTAGGTCGGTCAGGGGGCGGGCCGTGGCGCCGCGCCATTACTCGCTGCAGGCGCGGCGGGGGCGGAGGGTGGCGGTGCTGGGCGCGTGCTCAGGCTGCGCTCGATGGCGCGCACGGCCTCCAGGCGTTCGCTGAGCTGGTCATTGCGGCGTTGGCTGTCGCGCAGCTGCTGGGCCTGGCGGTCGAGCTGATCCTCCAGCCGGCGTTGTTGCAGCAGCCGTGCCTCCAGCAGCCGGGCCAGCGGGTGCAAGGGTTGCGCTGCGGCGCCGGTGTTGCCCAGCACGCGCTGCACCAGGCCCAGCGCACGGGCGGTGTCCACGGCCTGGCGCGTTTGTGCCAGGGCCGTGGCCAATAGCAACGGCGTGTCGGCCGTGGCGTCCTCCGCTTCGCTCAGTCGGGCAATTTCCCTGGCGAGTTCGGCCGGGGGCAGCTTGAGTACACGGTCTGTCTGGGTCAGGAGCAGGGCAATGGGGGCTTTGCTATCGGTCTCCGTATCGCGTGCTTCGGTGGCGCCGACTTCGATCGCCGGGGCTACAGGCACGGCAATGATCATGGCTACCGGAGGTGGCTTGGAGGGGGCAGGTGGGGGCGCGGTGGTGGCGCAGCCTGCCAGCACGGCGCCCAGGGCAAGCAGCGGCCATCGCAGCGCGTGGGAGGACAGAGGGGGAGTGCTAGGCGGCATGGGGAAGTTCGATGCGAAAGAAGGAGTGTGCGCCTTCGTCCACCAGGCGCACGCTGCCGCCATGGGCCTGCACATATTCCTGCACGATGGACAACCCGATGCCGGTGCCGCGCACGGCATCGTCCGGTTGGCGAACACCCCGGTAAAAGGGTTCAAACACGCGGTCGCGGTCCACCCGGTCCACGCCGGGCCCCTGGTCGAAGACGTCCAGGCGCACCTGGCCGGGAGGTTGCGAGAGCACCAGCCGCACCGTGCCCTGGGGAGGTGAAAAGCGGATGGCGTTAGACAGCAGATTGCTGACGGCGGAGGTGATCTTGTCGGCATCGACCAGCATGCGCACGGGCTGCCCCTCTACCCGCACGGTCAGGCCCTTGGCTTGCCACTGCAGCCGCTGTGTCTCGACCTGGGCCTCCAGCAGGGCCAGCAGATCGGTGTCGCGCCGCTGCAGTTGCCGTGCCTCGAAGGCGGCGGCGTTGAAGCGCAGCAGGGCCTCGATCTCACCTTGCAGCTGCAGCGTGTTGTGGTGCAGGATTTGCGCGACCTCGCGCTGGCCTGCGGTGAGCTCGCCCGTCACGCCATCCTGCAGCAGTGCCACGCCTTCGCGCAGCGCGGCCAGCGGCGTCTTGAGTTCGTGGGACACGTGGCGCAGGAAGCGTGCCTTGTCGGCATCCAGCTCCAGCAGCCGCAGCCGCAGCCACTCCAGTTGCTGCCCCAGCCGGCGCACGTCGTCCGGGCCGGAGATCTGCACCGGCTCGTCCAGCTGGTTTTCGCCCAGCTGCCGGATGGCGCCTTCGAGACGCTTGAACGGTCGCGCCAGCCAGATGCCCAGCGACAACGCCAGCACCAACGCCAGCACAATGGCGCCCACTACCTGGTGCGTCACGTTGCGGCGGCTGTTCTCCACCTGGTCCTGCAGCGCCTGGTTGCGCTGGGTGTTGATGTCCTGCACCGACTGCACCATGGTGCCGTGCAGGGTTTCCAGGGCCATGAATTCCTCGGCGACCAGGCGTTCATTGTCGAGCGCACGGTCTGGCGGTGCGTCCAGCAAGGTTTTGACGGCCTCCAGGTGGGTGCGCCACGCTTGCGTCTGCGCGGACGGCAACCCTGCGGCCTGCAGGTGGTCCACTACGGTGAGCGCATCGACCGCCATGTCGTCGAAGCTGCGGCGCAGCGGCGCATCACGCAGCACCAGGGACTGCCGCGCCGCACGTTCCAGGGCTTGCCCGCGTTGGTTCAGGCCTTGTGCGGCCGTGGCCAGTGCAGTGGCCTCGGCCACGCCATGGCGGCTGAGCACCATGAGCTGCTCCAACGTGTGCAAGGCCCTCAGTGAGCTGACTCCCAGCAAGCCTGCAATCAGCACGAATGCCAGCAGCAACAGTTGCTGGAAAGAGAGGCCATGCAGCAGGCCTTCGGCGGGTGGCGGTGCCGTGGGTGGGGGGCTCTGGGTGGGCATTGCAGCCAGGTGGGTCGGCGTGCGCGGCGTCTGTGCCCGCGCGTCAGCCGGCCAGTGCGGCGGTTTCGTGCGTCAGCACCTCGCCCCGCAGGGTGTAGGCCTTGGCTTCGGTAATGGTCACATCCACCATCTGCCCCACCAGGCGGGGCTGCCCGGCAAAGTTGACCACCCGATTGCATTCGGTGCGGCCCATCAGTTCGCCCGCATCGCGCTTGGAGGCGCCCTCCACCAGAATGCGCTGCACCGTACCCACGCGGCTTTCGCTGATGGACTTGATGTTGGCGTTGATAACGCCCTGCAGGTGCTGCAGGCGGCGCAGCTTCACCTCGTGCGGCGTTTCGTCGTGCAAGCCTGCAGCGGGCGTGCCGGGGCGGGGGCTGAAGATGAAGCTGAAGCTGTTGTCAAAGTGGATATCGTCGATGAGCTTCATCATCTTGTTGAAGTCGTCTTCCGTTTCGCCGGGGAAGCCTACGATGAAGTCGCTGCTCATGGCCAGGTCGGGGCGGATGGCGCGCAGCTTGCGCACCGTGCTCTTGTATTCCATGGCGGTGTAGCCGCGCTTCATGGCCATCAGGATGCGGTCGCTGCCGTGCTGCACGGGCAGGTGCAGGTGGCTGGCCAGCTTGGGCAGCTTGGCATAGGCCTCGATCAGTCGGGGCGTGAATTCGTTGGGGTGGCTGGTGGTGTAGCGGATGCGCTCGATGCCGGGGATGTCCGACACGTATTCGAGCAGCAGCGCAAAGTCGGCAATCTCTGCCGTGCCACCCATCTTGCCCAGGTAGGCATTCACGTTCTGGCCCAGCAGGGTGATTTCCTTCACGCCCTGGTCGGCCAGGCCCGCCACTTCGACCAGCACGTCGTCGAATGGGCGGCTCACCTCTTCGCCACGGGTGTAGGGCACCACGCAGTAGCTGCAATATTTGCTGCAGCCTTCCATGATCGACACAAAGGCCGACGCGCCTTCCACACGCGCGGGCGGCAGGTGGTCGAACTTCTCGATTTCGGGAAAGCTGATGTCCACCTGGGGCTTGTCCAGCCGTTCACGCTGGTTGAGCATCTCGGGCAGGCGGTGCAGGGTCTGGGGGCCGAACACCACGTCCACGTAGGGCGCGCGCTTGATGATCTCGGCGCCCTCCTGGCTGGCCACGCACCCGCCCACACCAATCTTCACGCCGCGTGCCTTCAGGTGCTTGATGCGGCCCAGGTCGCTGAAAACCTTTTCTTGCGCCTTCTCACGCACCGAGCAGGTGTTGAAGAGGATGAGGTCGGCTTCGTCCACGTTCTGCGTGGGCTCGTAGCCTTGGGCGGCGTTCAGCACGTCGGCCATCTTGTCCGAGTCGTACTCGTTCATCTGGCAGCCGAAGGTTTTGATAAAGACTTTTTTGGCCATGGCAATTTCGCAAAAGAGCAAGCAAACACCGCACCCGGCGTGGTGCGGAGACTGTGAATGTCACAACGGCGCGGTGGCTGTGCGGCCGCACCGGAAAGGAGTTACTTCAGAGCGGCGCCCGAGCCGGTCGTGATGTTGGTGACGATGGCGTCGCTGCCCTTGCGGGGCTGTGCGGCCTCGCTTTCGGTCAGGATCCATGCGGAATGCAGCATGCCGGTGCTGTTCTCCAGCACGTAGTTGACCTTGAAGGTCTGGCCCAGCACCGTGTGTGCCATGACCAAGGTGTTCTGGGGGCTGAACAGCCGCATGCCGGGGGCCATGCGGATGGTCTTGCCATTGAGTGTGGCTTCGGATGCGGTGTTGATGCTCAGCGTGCCCCGCAGTGCGGCTTCGGGGAAGGGGCGTGAGAGGCCCAGGCCTGGCTGGACTTGAGCCGAGGCCGGTGCCACGGCGCAGAGGGCCGCACAGGTCACCACGGCCATCCATGCGGCATGGAAAAAGCGGGGCACCCGCTGGGCGGGGTAGCGGCTGGGAGAGGGTGTGGTGCAGCGGTTCATGGTTTACATCCAGGGGCTGAAGGCACAATTTTAGAAGGGGTTGCCAGCGTGGCATATCCCTCTGACAAGTCAAGCGGCTCTGTGCTTCGATGGGCACAGGAACAGGTTCTGAGGCTCGCCTGAAAGAAAAAACCCACAGTGGGTTGCCGCACTGTGGGTTTTTGTATTTGGTGGTCGTAGGTGGACTTGAACCACCGACATCAGCATTATGAATGCTGCGCTCTAACCAACTGAGCTATACGACCGGAAACCAGAATTATAGAACAAAAATTATTGGTGTGTGAAGTTAGCGGCGCGTTTGTTCATGAACGCGTCCATGCCTTCTTTTTGGTCCTGCGTCGCAAACAGCGCGTGGAACAGGCGGCGCTCAAACATCACGCCATCGGCGAGCGTGCCCTCGAAGGCGCGGTTGACCGATTCCTTGGCTGCCATGACGGCGATCTGCGAGAAGCCGGCAATCATGATGGCGGCGCCCAGCGCTTCGTCCATGAGCTTGTCGTAAGCCACCACTCGACTGACCAGTCCGGCGCGCTCGGCTTCGGTCGCGTCCATCATGCGGCCTGTCAGTGCCATGTCCATGGCCTTGGACTTGCCCACGGCGCGGGGCAGGCGCTGCGTGCCACCGGCACCAGGGATCACGCCCAGCTTGATCTCGGGCTGACCGAACTTGGCATTGTCGGCGGCGATGATGAAGTCGCACATCATGGCCAGTTCGCAGCCGCCGCCCAATGCAAAGCCGCTG
Source organism: Acidovorax sp. 59 (assembly GCF_002754175.1). Classification (NCBI taxonomy): domain Bacteria; kingdom Pseudomonadati; phylum Pseudomonadota; class Betaproteobacteria; order Burkholderiales; family Comamonadaceae; genus Acidovorax; species Acidovorax sp. 59. The sequence continues at coordinate 432,269 of NZ_PEET01000001.1, forward strand.
ACGGCGGCGATGACGGGCTTGCGAATGGAGCGGATGGTTTCCCAGTTGCGGGTGATGTAGTCGCCCTTGTAGGTGTCAGCGAAGCTGTATTTGGCCATGGCGCCAATGTCCGCGCCCGCCGCAAAAGCCTTTTCGCTGCCGGTGACGATCATGCAGCCGATTTTCTCGTCAGCGTCGAACGCCTTGAGGGCAGCGCCCAGTTCATTCATGAGTTGGTCGTTCAGCGCGTTAAGCTGTTTGGGCCGATTGAGGGTGATGATGCCGACCTTGTCCGCTTCAATGCGCACCTCGATGGTTTCGTAAGTCATGAAATCTCCTGGGGGTTATGGTTGGTTATGAAAGCTGCAGCAATATACCCAAGGCAGTAGGGCTTTGCTGCCGTCAGGCCAGCCAGCGTCCCACTGCAGCGGTGTCTGTCACCGTCAGGCTGATGGTGTCTGGCGCCATGGCTGTGGCGGTCGCGTTGCGCCGGCCCTTGGCAGGGGCTCCAGTTGCCTGGAGCGGTGGCATCTCCAAGGACAGGGGCAGGAGTCGCCCGTCGCGGGCCACCAGTGCCTGCAGGGTGGTGTGGGTGCCCGCGTAGAAAGTGACGTCGTCGAGCTTGCTGATGCGCCAGCCCTGGCCCTGCACTTCCACGCCCAGCCATTCGTCGCCTGCAGACATTCCTGCCTTCTCTGCGGCTCCGCCACGCAGCACGGTCTTGATCTGCACACTGTGGTTCTCGGCCACACGCAGGCCCAGGCGCTGGGCCAGCTGCGGCCGGTCGGCCTTGAGCGCCACGCCGTGGGCGGCCAGCAGCTCCTCCAGGGGTAGATCGGCTGTGCTGTGCACCCAGTGCGCCAGTTCCTTGTCGAATGGGCGGCCGGCCAGGTCGTGTAGCACGGCGCGCAGATCTGCTTCGGTCATCGGGCCGCCCGCGCAGCGCTCCCACAGTGCGCGCATCACATCGTCCAGCGTGGCTTTGCCCTCGCGCCGCAGGGCCAGGTCAAGGCACAGGGCCACTAGAGAGCCTTTGGTGTAGTAGCTGACGGTGGTGTTGGGTGTGTTCTCGTCCTGTCGGTAGTACTTCACCCACGCGTCAAAACTGGCCTGGGCCACGGTTTGTACCGACCGGCCGGGTGTTTGCAGCACCTGGTTGATGGTTTTGGTGATGAGCTTGAGGTAGGTTGCGTCGTCCAGCAGCCCGGCGCGGCGCAGCAGCAAGTCGTCGTAGTAGCTCGTGAAGCCCTCGAAGAACCACAGCAGCTCGGTGTAGTTCTCTTGCGCATAGTCGTAGCGGGTGAACTCGGCAGGCCGCAGGCGCTTGACGTTCCAGGTGTGAAAGTATTCGTGGCTGATGAGGCCCAGCAGCGTGGTGTAGCCCTCACTGGCTCGCACATCGCCCTGGCGGGGCAGATCACGCCGCCCGCAGATCAGCGCCGTGGAGTTGCGGTGTTCCAGTCCCCCATAACCATCTCCCACGGCGTTGAGCATGAAGACGTAGCTTTTGAACGGCGCCTTGCCTTCGCGGTGCCAGAAACGGATGGCGGTTTCACAAATTTTCTGCGTGTCGGCCAGCAGGCGCTTGCCATCGAACGACGGAGCCGCACCTGCCACCACAAACTGGTGGGCAATGCCGCAGGCCTTGAAGCGCCCCACCCAGAAGTTACCCAATTCCACCGGGCAATCGACCAGTTCATCGTAGTGGGCCGCCGCGTACAGACCAAACCCTTGCTTGTCGGCATCCAGGGGCCGTAGACCGGTGGCAGCAGCCCAGGTCGCCGTGGCCGCCGTGCGTGCCAGTTCCAGTGTGTGGGGCTGTTTCTCCTGGTCATGCACGCGCAGGCACAGACTGGTGCCGTTGAAAAAGCCGCGCGAGGTGTCCAGCCAGGCGGTGCGCACGGAGCTGTCGTAGGCGCACACCTGATAGGTCAGCACCAGGGGCTTGCGCTCCGTGCATTGCACTTGCCAGCGGTGCTTGTCCAGCTGGGCCGGTTGCAAAGCGCGTTGGCCTTGCCGAGCCGTCAGAACCTGCAGATTCTTGGAGAACTCCCGCACCAGGTAGCTGCCTGGAATCCAGACCGGCAGAGACAGCTCTTGCGATGCCGCTGGCCGCTGCACCGTCAGCGTCACGGTGAACAGATGTGCGTGCAGGTCTGTGGGTTCGACGCGGTAGTGAATGTCTGCGGCAGAGGCTTGGCGTGAAAGGGGCATGGCGTGTGCGACGCAAGGGCCGCGCGGGGTCGTCGGTCAGGGGCTTTCAGCGGCTATCAATTGGCGGAGGGCGTTTCGCTGGCGGCTTCGGCCAGACGCTTTTCGACCTCCTGGGCGCCGATCGCACCTGGCACACGCGTGCCGTTGGCAAAAATCAAGGTGGGGGTGCCGGTGATCTTGTACTTCTTGCCAAAGGCCAGGTTGCGCTGCAGCGCGCTGGTGTCACAGCTAGCCGCCGGTGCGGGCTTGTCCCGCACCATCTGGTCTTGCCACGCCGTGGCCTGGTCCTTGGAACACCAGATGTTGCGCGACTTTTCGGCCGAATCCGGGCTCAGGATGGGGTACAGGAACAGGTATACCGTCACGTTGTTGATCTGCTGCAAGTCGCGCTCAAAGCGCTTGCAGTAGCCGCAGTTGGGGTCCTCGAACACGGCCACCTTGCGCTTGCCGTCGCCGCGCACAATGGTTACGGCATCTTTGAGAGGCAGGGCCGAGAAGCTGACGGCTGTCAGCTTGCTGATGCGGTCTTCGGTCAGATTGCGGCGCGCCTTGGAGTCGATGAGTTCACCCTGGATCACATAGTCGCCCTTGGCGTCGGTGTAGAACAGGTCGGTGCCAATGCGCACTTCGTACAAGCCCTTCATGGGTGTGGGGCGCACTTCGTCGATCTTGTCCATTTGAGGAATGCGCCCGGCCAATGCCTTGCGGATGACGTCCTCTTGCGCCGTGGCGCTCAGGCTCAGAGTGGCTGCCGCGACGGTCAGCAAAGCAGTGGTCAATTTCATCATGTTCCCGTTCAATCAAACTCGCGCGTTCAGCGCATCCCCATGGCCTGGCGGGCCACAAAATCCTTCAGCAGGCCGCTGTGTTCAAAGCCCTTCATGCCCCAGTTGCGCAGCGCTTGCCAGGGCGCCTCCGGGCGTGCAAACAGTTGCTGCAACCCGTCGGTGGCCAGGCCCATCGCTATCAGAGCCGCTTTTCGCTGGCGTTCGTAGCGCCGCAGCAGCCGCAGGTCGGCGACGCTGCGCCAGTAGTCGCGGGTGCGCAGCACATCGGCCAAGGCTGCCACATCGGCCAAGCCCAGGTTCAGCCCTTGCCCTGCCAGCGGATGCACGTTGTGCGCCGCGTCGCCTGCCAGTACCCAGCTGCGCGTAGCTGGGCCATTGGTCGCATTGGTCGATGCAGCACCGCACCAGCGGTCTGCCTTGGCCAGCTGCAGCGGCCAAGTGGCACGCTCGGCAATGAGCGCAATGCTGCCGAGCGCCTGCTTGCTCGCCGTCTGCAACTCGTGCGCAAAGGCGTCGGCCGGCAACGCCATCAGCGCGGAAACCCGCTCCTCAGGGACGGACCACACCACGGCCACAGAGTTCCCCTGGGCTCCCTCCAGCGGCAAAAAAGCCAGGATGCCTTGTGGCAAAAACCACTGGCGTGCGACCTGTGCATGCGGATGTTCGCAGCGCACCCGTGTGGCAATGGCGTGCTGGGCATAGGGCGTCACGTCAAAGTGCACGCCAAACTCGGACCGGGTGGTGCTGGCGCGTCCTTCGCACACGACGGTCAGGGGCGCAGCCACTGGGATATCCACCACCTCTACCAATGGCTGAAACCGCACAGCCTGTGCCAGTCGCTCTTCCAGGGCCGGCACATCCACGATCCAGGCGAGGGCTTCTACCCCCTGGGGGGTGGCATCGAAATGCACGCAGCCATCCTGATCGCCCTGCACCTGCATGTGCTTGACGGCGGTAGCGTGTTCGGCGTCGGGCCAGCTGCGCAGCGATTCGAGCAGGCTACGGGACGCTGCATTCAGGGCATAGGCCCGTACATCAGTGGCCGCCGCGCTGCGTGGAGCCGGGGCTGGTACCAGGGCCACCCTCAGTCGTTCCCGTGCCAGCAACAAGGCCAGGGTTCGGCCCACGATGCCGGTGCCACGAATACAGATATCAAAGGTTGGGGCCATGACAGGCATTGTAGGAGGGGTCTTACCCCCTGTAATGACAGGGCAGAATTGCGGTCTGGCCTTTCTGGCACCCTTCTTCAGGAGCACGTGGCGTGAGCTTCCCTTCCGAGTCTGATCTGTCCGGCACCATTGCGCGGCTGTTTGTGTATCCCGTCAAATCCTGTGCGGGCATCGAGGTGCAGCAGGCGCTGCTTACCGAGACCGGGCTGGATCTGGACCGCGCCTGGATGGTGGTGGACGCACAGGGCATGTTCCTCACCCAGCGCAGCCTGCCCCACATGGCGCTGATCCGGCCCCAGCTCAAGAGTGACGAAATGGTGCTGCGGGCTCCGGGCATGCTGGCGCTGCATGTGGCGATCGACGCAGTGGAGGCCCCGGCCACGGTGACTGTCTGGCGCGACACGGTCCCTGCTTGGGACATGGGGCCTGTGGCGGCCCAGTGGTTCAGCGACTTTCTGGGGCAGCCCTGCCGCCTGGTGCGGTTTGACCCGGAACATCGGCGGCTGTCCAGCCTGGAGTGGACGGATGGTGTGGAGGCTCCCAATCAGTTTGCTGACGGGTTTCCGCTGCTGGTGACCAGTGAGGCATCCCTGAACGATCTCAACGCACGGCTCACGGCCGGCGGCCACGGCGCGGTGGGCATGGAGCGGTTCCGGCCCAACGTGGTGTTGGCGGGGGTGGATGCCCACGACGAGGACCGCGTGGATCTGATCCATGTGCAGGGCGATGACACCACCGACATCCACCTGCAACCCGTGAAGCCCTGCGCGCGATGCCCCATCCCCGACATTGACCCGGCCACGGCCGAGAGCAACCCGTCGGTGGGCGACACCCTGCGCACCTACCGCCAGGACAAGCGGCTGGAAGGCGCCATCACGTTCGGCATGAACGCCATTGTGCGCAGCGGCGCAGGACAGTGGCTGCGTGTGGGGCAACGCATTGCTGCCGATTTGCGGTTTGAATGACGGCCTGATTCGGGCTATCTGCAGTGGGCGCTGGGCGGGCCCGTAAAATCGGGGTTTGTCTCCAGAACACCAGAAAGCCCTGCCATGAGCCTCCAATGCGGCATCGTGGGCCTGCCCAATGTCGGCAAGTCCACCCTTTTCAACGCGCTGACCAAGGCTGGTATTGCCGCCGAGAACTATCCCTTCTGCACCATCGAGCCCAACGTGGGCGTGGTGGAAGTGCCGGACCCCCGCCTTCAGCAGCTGGCCGAGATCATCTCGCCCGAGCGCATCGTTCCCGCCATCGTCGAGTTTGTGGACATTGCCGGCCTGGTGGCAGGCGCGAGCCAGGGTGAAGGCCTGGGCAACCAGTTCCTGGCCCACATCCGTGAAACCGACGCCATCGTGAATGTGGTGCGCTGTTTTGAAGACGACAACGTGATCCACGTGGCTGGCCGCGTGGACCCGATCTCCGACATCGAAGTCATCCAGACCGAGCTGTGCCTGGCCGACCTGGGTACTGTCGAGAAGGCGCTCAACCGCTACACCAAGGCTGCCAAGTCGGGCAACGACAAGGATGCCGCCAAACTGGTGGCGCTGCTCACCCGCATCCAGGCCGCACTCAACGAGGGCAAGCCGGCCCGCTCCGTGGAGATCACCAAGGAAGAGCAGCCCCTGCTCAAGTCCCTGTGCCTCATCACGGCCAAGCCCGCCATGTTTGTGGGCAACGTGAGTGAAGACGGCTTCGAGAACAACCCCTTCCTGGATCGTCTCAAGGACTACGCCGCCAGCCAGAACGCGCCCGTGGTGGCCATCTGCGCCAAGATGGAAGCCGAGATGGCCGAGATGAGCGACGAAGACCGCGACATGTTTCTGGCCGAGATGGGGCAGACGGAGCCCGGCCTGGCGCGCCTGATCCGCGGCGCCTTCAAGCTGCTGGGCCTGCAGACCTATTTCACCGCAGGCGTGAAGGAGGTGCGCGCCTGGACCATCCACATCGGCGACACCGCACCCCAGGCAGCCGGCGTGATCCACGGCGATTTCGAGCGCGGCTTCATCCGGGCGCAGACCATTGCCTTCGAGGACTTCATTGCCTACAAGGGCGAGCAGGGTGCCAAGGACGCTGGCAAGATGCGCGCCGAAGGCAAGGAATACGTGGTCAAGGATGGCGACGTTCTGAACTTCCTCTTCAACGTCTGACCTTCCGGCAGGCCCGTACGGGTCTGCTGGTGCGGTGGACATGTCCGCTATCCCTGTTTGCCCTTGGGCTGACAGGGATTTTTTCTGGCGCTGTCGGGGCCTGCGTCGTCGGCTTTTCTCCATTCACCCCTTGTCGGGCTTTTCGCGCATGAATACCGGAATCCTCTACGCCGCGCTGGCTTATGTTGCATGGGGCTTGTTTCCCCTGTACTTCAAGCAAGTGGCTGACGTGCCCTCTCTGGAGGTCGTGATGCACCGCACACTGTGGTCGCTGGTGGTGGTGTTGGCGCTGCTGGCCGTGCGCAGGCAATGGGCGTGGATGGCGTCTGTGGTGCGCCAGCCGCGGGTGCTCGGCGCATTTGCATTGTCGGCCGTGCTGTTGTCGGGCAACTGGCTGACCTACGTGTGGGCGGTGCAGAACCACCATGTGGTCGATGCCAGCCTGGGGTATTTCATCTTGCCACTGGTGAATGTGGCGCTGGGCTTCGTGTTCCTGCGCGAGCGCCCCCGGCCCGGGCAGTGGCTGGCCGTGGCGGTGGCTGCGGCCGGTGTGCTGTGGCTGGCCGTGCAGGCAGGGCGCCTGCCCTGGATCGCGCTGGTGCTGGCACTGACCTTTGGCTTCTATGGCCTGCTGCGCAAGGTAGCAGTGCTGGGCGCGCTGGAGGGGCTTACCTTGGAGACCCTGATGCTGGCGCCGGTGGCGGCAGTGGTGCTGGCCTGGTGGAGCTGGCAAGGACAGGGCGCTCTGGTGCAGGGCGATGCGTCTACTGTGGGTTGGTTGCTGTTGGCCGGGCCCATGACGGCCGTACCTTTGCTGCTGTTTGCCGCTGGCGCGCGGCGCATTCCCATGTCCACGCTGGGCATCCTGCAATACATCTCGCCCAGCCTCCAGTTTGCGCTGGGGGTGTGGGTGTACCACGAGGCCTTTCAGCCCGCGCGGCTGGTGGGTTTTGTTTTGATCTGGGCCGCGCTGCTGGTGTACAGCGTGGAGGGCTGGTGGACGCGTCAGCGGATGGCGGTGGCCTGAATCGCCGGTGGCGGTCCCTGTCGCCTGGGCTACTGGAAAACGCGCAGTTCGATTCTGTCAGCCACGCGTAAGATCCTGCGATTTGTCTGACGGGTGCTGCGCGTGTGTTGCTGCACCGCCCACCCACATATCCAGGCCAGAGCCCGCCACCACATGCTTTTTGGACGCAAAAACCTGTTTTCGGCGACGGATGCCTTCCCGTTGACCGATGCCGTGCTGGAGTTCGACGATTCGTCTTCAGTCGCCGTGCGACCTGGACGGCGCGCGCTGGATGGCTTTGGCCCCCGGGGAGAGCGCAGTGCGCAGTCCAAGTGGTGGGCTGTGGCGGGGCTCATTGGCCTGTACGCCCTGGCCCTGCTGGGGTTCTATGCGTTGGGCGTGGTGGGGGTCCAGGTGCTGTGGGTGCTGGCCGGTCTGACGGCGGCGGGCTTCGCGGTGTTTGGTGCCTTGTTTCGTTTGGGCCTGCACCACAAACTGCGGCTGCGCCATCTCAAGCTGGGCATCGTGGTGGCTTCCATCAGTGGCATGCTGGGGTTGTTCTACCTGGAGCCTGTCACGCAGATTCTGTTGGCCCCCTTCATGTTTGTGGCAGTGGCTTATGGCATCTTTACCGTACCCCGGCGCACGTTGCTGGTGCTGACGGCCGGGGTGTTGTGCGCTTATGCGGCAGTGGCAGCCGCGCACTACGCAGAGCAGGGCAACGATGCCCTGCTGCGGCTGGAGCTGATGCACCTGCTGGCGCTGGCGGTCTCCGTGCCAGCGTTCATCGTGCTCATGGGCCGCGTGCAGCGGCTGTACCGCAGCCTCTACCAGGCCAGCCGCAAGATCAAGAACATCCAGGAAGATGCGCAGCGCGACACTTTGCTGGGCTGTTTCAACCGCCGCTACATCTTGGCGGCGCTTGAAGAGCAAAAGCAGCTGGCCGACGAAAGCGGGATTCCGCTGTGCCTGGCCGTGCTGGACATTGACCATTTCAAACGCATCAATGACGAGCTGGGTCACCTGGGGGGCGACGAGGTGTTGCGCACCTTTGCGCGCATTGCGCAGCAGGGCGTGCGCGGTGGCGACGTGTTTGGGCGCTATGGTGGCGAGGAGTTTCTGCTGATCTTCCCGGCGACCTCTTTGCTGCCCTCGCTCAACACCTGCGAACGCATTCGGGCCCAGGTCGAGTCGCACGCCTGGACGGGCCTGCTCAAAGGCCGCGTGACGGTGTCCATTGGTGTGACCCAGTATGTGCTGGGCGAGTCGGTGCTGGAGTTTTTCTCGCGGGCAGACACTGCCATGTACATGGCCAAGGAGGGCGGGCGCAACCAGGTAGTGGTCGAGGAGCCCATCGCCAAAGGCGACTCTCAGCTGTCGGACCTGTCGATCCCCAGCGGCCACGCTTTCTTGTAGTTTCTGGCCATCGGCTGGCGGTGTGCCGGCTATCGTTTGTGCTGGTCGGGTTGACAAGCGGCTTGCGGTGCCCACACTGAGGGTCTGTTCCCACCTGCGCGTTGGGTGGCATCGCACCGTGCTGCGCCTGCGCGTGGGTGCAGAAGCCCATGCCCCGCGTCCGTTCCATGTCCCCATCCACTGACCTGTCGGCCGAATTCGCCACTGCCCAGCAGCGCGTGCGCATGCTGCAGCAGCAACCACAGGCTTTCGCGCATCCGGTAGACCCGATGGTGCCCGTGGAATGTATAGAAACCCACATCTCGTGGGTGCTGCTGGCCGGTGATTTTGCCTACAAGTTCAAAAAGCCACTGCAGCTGGATTTTCTGGACTTCAGCACGCGGGCGCTGCGGCATGCGGCCTGCGAGGAAGAGCTGCGCATCAACCGCCGGACGGCGCCGGGCCTTTACCTGGGCGTTGTCGGCTTGGTGAGCGATGCGGCAAAAGATGCTCCTGCCACGCTGCGGGTGGTGCCCTGGCAAGGCGCTCCACCAGGCGCCGAGCCCGCCGTGTGGATGCGGCGTTTTGCCCAGGCGGCACTGCTCGCCACCGCACTGGATGAGCAGCGCGTGTCGCCTGCGCAGATCGACCAGCTGGCGCGCCATGTGGCGCAGTTCCACGCCGCAGCCGCCGTCGCCGCAGGTGCAAACAGCTGGGGCTCAGCAGCAGCGGTGCAAGCGCCGGTGGACGATTGCCTGGCTGCTCTGCACACGCCCGTGGCAGGCGCACTGCCTGGTCAGGAGCCATTGCTGGCGCAGGTGACCAGCTGGTGCCAGCATGAGGGGCAAGCCCTGGCCCCCACGTTCGAGGCGCGCCGGGCAGCCGGATGGGTGCGCGAGTGCCATGGCGATTTGCACCTGGCCAACATTGCGCTCATCGATGGCGAGGCCCAGCTGTTCGACGCCTTGGAGTTCAGCCCCGCCTTGCGCTGGATCGACTGCGTGGCTGACATCGCCTTTGCGGTGATGGACCTCGCGGCCCATGGTCGGGCGGATCTGGCCTGGCGGTTCTTGAACCGGTGGCTCGAACACACCGGGGACTACGCAGGCCTGGCGGTGTTGCGTTACTACGGCTGTTACCGTGCCCTGGTGCGGGCGCGGGTGGCAGCCCTGCGGATGGACCCCACCGGTGACGGTAGTGGCAGCGGGCACGCTGCGCAAACCGTGGAGGGGTATCTGGAGCTGGCGGCGGGCTTTGCCGGACAACGGCCTGCACGCTGGTCCACGCCGTGCCCTGCCACCTTGTGGCTGGCCCATGGCTTTTCGGGCGCGGGCAAGAGCACCCATGCGCTGGCCTTGGCGTGCCAGCGTGGCATGGTGCGTATGCGGGCCGATGTGGAGCGCAAGCGCCTGTTTGGCCTGGCGCCGGATGCTGCCAGCGACGGGATACCGGGCGGCATCTACACCGCAGAGGCCACACTGCGCACGCACCAGCGGCTGGCGCAAGTGGCGCGCGAGGTGCTGGCGGCAGGCTACTCCGTGATTGTGGATGCCACCTTGCTGGACCGTGATGCCCGTGCACTTTTCCTGGAGCTGGCCGCTGCCGCGCAAGTGCCCTGCCACATTCTGTCGTTCGAGGCCCCCCTGCCGGTGCTGCGCGAGCGCGTCCGCCAGCGCGCGCTGGCCGGAGGCGGTGCGTCAGAGGCGGACGTGGCGGTGCTGGACGCCCAGTGGGCCCGCGCCCACCCCCTGCAGCCTCACGAAGAGGCCATCACGCTGCACGTGGACACCACGGTGCCCGTGGACTGGGACCGTCTGCTGTCACACTGACCCCGGTGGCACCGGCGGGGCGCTACGGGGCCAGGTGGCCGGGCATGAAGTACAGCAGCACGCTCGTCATCACGAGGTAGCGCAGGAACTTGCCCACGGCCATATAGGCCAGACATTGCCAGAACGGCAGCTTGAGCCAGCCGGCCACCGCGCACAGCGGGTCGCCCACGACCGGCAGCCAGCTCAAGAGGCAGGCCCGCGCGCCAAAGCGCTTGAGCCAGCTCAGCGCCCGCACCTCGGTGGCATTGCCGCGTGCCTTGTCCACCGCCTTGTGCGCACCCAGGCCCATCCACCAGCTCACGCCGCCGCCCAGGGTGTTGCCGAGGGTGGCCACGATGATGGCGGGCCAGAACAGGTCGGGGTTGAGCTTGATCAGACCAAACACGGCGGGCTCGGAGCCCAGCGGCAGCAGCGTGGCCGAGACAAAAGACACCACAAAGACTGTGCTCAGTCCGAATTGCGGCAGGGCCAGCCATTCGAGCAGCTGGTGCATCCAGATTTCCATAGCCGTTGAGTGTAGGGGGCGGGTGGGGCTCCATGTGCCCCAGGGGGATCTGTCCTACAGGGGAGCGCGCCATCGGCGCATGGCTGGGTTGCAGCGTCTTTTGTATCGTGAAAACACATTGGCCCTGAATGACAACCCCAGGAGGTCGCCCATGCCGGTATTGCCCACAACGTCCCAACCACGCCGCTTGAACCCCTCGGTGGCTTTGCCGCCCGCGACCCGCTGGTCTTCGGCCGTCATGGCCCTGTTGCTGGCGGCCTGCGTGCACAGCCCGCAGGCCGCGGTACCTAGCCCTGGCCTGCAAGGGGGGCCAACGCTGTGGGAGCCCACCGCGATAGCGCCTTGCGACAGGGCGCCCACCGCACGGCCGGCGCTGGAGCGCATTGGCCGCGAGCTGCAGTCCCAGGGCATGGCGCTGCAGGCCACCTGCAACACCGCCAGCGGTGGCTGGGTGGTACAGGTACAGGTGGTGGATGGCATCAAGGCCCATAAAGTGGTGCGCGGGCCGCTGGCCGACGGGCAGGCCGTGGACATGGGCACTCCGGCGGGCGCTGCGCGCTCGGAGGCGGCGGCGGGCGTCAGCGGTTTCTCCCCGGACGTGCTGCACAACCGCCAGTGGCTGCGGGAGCTCATGGCGCGCCACCAGTTCGACAACCTGCCGGATGCCTGGTGGCATTTCGCGCAGCGGGGTGTGCCGCCCGCACAGGCTGCAGACACCGATCTCGCCGCACGGTGAACCTGCACTCGGCGCGTTGAGACGCTGCGGAGCTTGCGCCACAGGGCCCGAGTGGGGGGCGAGGGAAGCGTCCCGTGGGCTGAATCAATGGAGCCCGACCGGCAGATAGATACGGTATGTGCTCCATTTCAGTTGCTGAAATTTTGAGCAGGTACAATCCCGCCTCCTTTTTCAGCATCTGTTGCTGCCTCCCCCTCCCTATCCCCGCCCATGCAAATTGGCCACATTCCTTTGGCGAACCGGTTGTTCGTCGCCCCGATGGCGGGCGTCACCGACCGGCCGTTCCGCCAGCTGTGCAAGGCGCTGGGTGCGGGTTATGCGGTGAGCGAGATGGTGACCTCGCGCAGGGATTTGTGGAACAGCCTCAAGACCTCGCGCCGGGCCAACCATGAAGGGGAGCCGGGCCCCATTGCCGTGCAGATTGCCGGCACCGACGCACCGATGATGGCGGAGGCTGCGGTCTACAACGTGGAACGCGGCGCGCAGATCATCGACATCAACATGGGCTGCCCGGCCAAGAAGGTCTGCAACAAATGGGCGGGCTCCGCCCTGATGCAAAACGAGGCGCTGGCGGTGGAGATCGCCGCTGCGGTGGTCGAGGCCTGCGCTCCCTTCAACGTGCCTGTTACGCTGAAGATGCGCACCGGCTGGTGCCAGGAGCACAAGAACGCCGTGGCATTGGCGCGGCAGTTTGAAAGCGTGGGCATCCAGATGCTCACCGTGCACGGCCGCACGCGCGAGCAGGGCTACAAGGGCCATGCGGAGTACGACACCATTGCCGCCGTCAAGGCGGCGGTGAAGGTGCCCGTGGTGGCCAATGGCGACATCACCTCGCCCGAGAAGGCGCGCGACGTGCTCGCCGTCACCGGGGCCGACGCGATCATGATCGGCCGCGCAGCCCAGGGCCGGCCGTGGATCTTCCGCGAGATCGGCCATTTTCTGGCCACGGGCGAACACCTGGCACCGCCGCTGGTGGCCGAGGTGCGGCGCCTGCTGCTGGACCACCTGCAAGACCACTACCGCCTGTATGGCGAGCTGACCGGCGTGCGCAGTGCGCGCAAGCACATTGCCTGGTACCTGCGCGCGCTGCCGGGCGGCGAGGCCTTGCGGGCACATATCAATACGATCGAAGACTGCACCACGCAGTGGCAGGCCGTGGCCGACTACCTGGACGCCCTGGGCCAACAGATGGACCGGCTGCCTGCCGCCACCGACGTGGATGCCGACACAGAAGAACAAGAGGGATTGGTTGCATGAGCAAGAAACATATCGAAGAATGCGTGCGCGAAAGCCTGCAGGGCTACTTTCGCGACCTGGGCGGCGAGACGCCCGATGGCATGTACGACATGCTGGTGCGTGTGGTCGAAAGGCCGCTGCTGGAAGTCGTGATGCAGCAGGCCGACAACAACCAGTCGCGCGCCGCCGAATGGCTGGGCCTGAACCGCAACACCCTGCGCAAGAAGCTGGTCGAGCACAAGCTGCTCTGACCGGGTTTGTCTGATTGCTATTTATTTTGTAGCTGCTTGCGCATGATGCACTAGCGCTACAGCCCGTTTTTATTCAAAACCTCCGCACCACCACCATGAACGCACTTCTCTCCGTCTCTGACAAGACCGGCATCGTCGAATTCGCGCAAGCGCTGCACGCGCTGGGCATCAAGCTGCTGTCCACTGGCGGCACCGCCAAGCTGCTGGCCGATAAGGGCCTGCCCGTGACCGAAGTAGCCGAGGTCACGCAATTCCCCGAAATGCTCGACGGCCGCGTCAAGACGCTGCACCCCAAGGTGCACGGCGGCCTGCTGGCCCGCCGCGAGCTGCCCGAACACATGGCGGCATTGAAGGAACACGGTATCGACACCATCGACCTGCTGGTGGTCAACCTCTACCCCTTTGAGGCCACCGTGGCCAAGGCCGGTTGCACGCTGGCCGACGCCATCGAGAACATCGACATCGGCGGCCCCGCCATGGTGCGCAGCGCCGCCAAGAACTGGAAGGACGTGGGCGTGATCACCTCGGCCGACCAGTACGACGCCGTGTTGGCTGAACTCAAGGCCGGTGGCAAGTTGAGCGACAAGCTGCGCTTTGCGCTGTCGGTGGCCGCGTTCAACCGCATCGCCCAGTATGACGGCGCCATCAGCGACTACCTCTCGTCCGTCACGTTTGAAGAAGAAAAGCTGTCGGAAACCTACGTGCCCACGCGCACCCAGTTCCCCGGCCAGAGCAACGGCATCTTCACCAAGGTGCAGGACCTGCGCTACGGCGAGAACAGCCACCAGCAAGCCGCCCTGTACCGCGACCTGTACCCCGCGCCAGGCTCGCTGGTCACGGGTGTGCAGCTGCAGGGCAAGGAACTCAGTTACAACAACATCGCTGACGCCGACGCGGCGTGGGAATGTGTGAAGAGCTTTGAAGCCGCCGCCTGCGTGATCGTCAAGCACGCCAACCCCTGTGGCGTGGCCGTGGGCCTGGACGCGCTGAGCGCCTACAGCAAGGCCTTCCAGACCGACCCTACCAGCGCCTTCGGCGGCATCATCGCCTTCAACCGCGTGGTGGACGGCCAGGCGGCGGCCCAGGTGAGCAAACAGTTTGTCGAGGTGCTGATGGCCCCCGACTTCACCGCCGAGGCGCTGGAGATCTTCAAGGCCAAAGCCAATGTGCGTCTGCTCAAGATCGCGTTGCCCGCACACGGTGGCAAGACCGACTGGGAACGCGGCCGTAACGCCATGGATGCCAAGCGCATTGGCTCGGGCCTGTTGCTGCAGACCGCTGACAACCACGAGCTGTCGCTCATCGACCTCAAGGTCGTGACGAAGAAGCAGCCCACGCTGGAAGAAATGGAAGACCTGCTGTTCGCCTGGAAGGTCGCCAAGTACGTCAAGAGCAACGCCATCGTCTTCTGCAAGGGCGGCATGACCATGGGCGTGGGTGCGGGCCAGATGAGCCGCCTGGACTCGGCCCGCATCGCCAGCATCAAGGCAGGCCACGCAGGCCTGACCTTGCAAGGCACGGTCGTAGCCAGTGACGCCTTCTTCCCCTTCCGCGACGGCCTGGACGTGGTGGTTGATGCGGGCGCTACCTGCGTGATCCAGCCCGGTGGTTCGATGCGCGACAACGAAGTGATCGACGCCGCCAACGAGCGTGGCGTGGCCATGGTCTTCAGCGGTGTGCGCCACTTCCGCCACTGAGATGATGGGTATCGCGACGGGGCTCGCGGCGGTGCGCGCGCATGCACCGCGACGATGAGACCCCGCCACCCCGGCCCCGCTGGCTGGGGTGGGCCCTGATGGTGTTCATGGCACTGGTGGTGCTGGGCATGCTCAACCTGGGCTGGCGCATGCTGCAGCCGGGGCCGGGCGCTGCGAGTGCCGCTGAGGGCGCGTCGGGTGCAAACGGGCTAGGCAGCGCTGCATCACCGCCCTCCGCACCGGCCGGACTTCGCCTGGTGGAGGCATCCGATTGCCTGCGCTGCCATGGCATGGAGCGCTACTACGTAGGCCCGTCGTTCCAGCAGATAGCAGCGCGGTACCGCGACCGCGCCGACGCAGTCGATTACCTGGCCGGCAAGATCCGCAACGGGAGTGTGGGCGAGTGGGGCCGCACCTTGATGCCGCGCCACCCGCAAGTCACGGAAGCCCAGGCGCGCGAGATGGCGCAGTGGCTGGTGTCGCTGCCGGTGCCGTCCGCCGCGGCACAGGGCGCGTCGGCCGCAGAGCCCGCATCCGCCGCCCGCTGAACGGCGATGGCGATGGCGGCCGGGTCTGGAGGCCCGTTAGGGCTCAGGCCCCAAAGTTCATCGGCAGACCCACATAGTTTTCCGCCAGCGACACCGAGGCCGCACGGGAGTGCACCAGGTAGTCCAGCTCAGCCTCCTGGATCTTCTGGCCGAACTCGCCAGTTTCCGGAAAGCGGTGCATCAGCGAAGTGAACCACCAGGAGAAGCGCTCGGCACGCCACACGCGGCGCAGACAGCGGTCGGAGTAGGTGTCGATGCCAACGGCTGACTTTTCTTTGTAGAACTCGGTCAGCGCGGTCCACAGATAACCCACGTCGCTGGCGGCCAGGTTCAGGCCCTTGGCGCCCGTGGGTGGCACGATGTGGGCAGCATCACCGGCCAGGAACATGCGGCCAAAGCGCATGGGCTCGGCCACAAAGCTGCGCAGCGGGGCGATGCTCATCTCCAGAGCGGGGCCGGTCACCAGGTTGGCGCGGGCCTCGGGGTCCAGGCGGTTGCCCAGCTCGGTCCAGAACTGGTCGATGGTCCAGTTCTCGACCTTGTCAGTCGTAGGCACCTGCACGTAGTAGCGGCTGCGCGTGGCGCTGCGCATGCTGCACAGCGCAAACCCGCGTTCGGTGTTGGCATAGATGAGTTCGTGCGACACCGGTGGCACATCGGCCAGCACACCCAGCCAGCCAAAGGGGTACACGCGCTCATAGGTCTTGAGCAGGTCGGCCGGCGCGCTGGCGCGGCACACGCCGTGGTAGCCGTCGCAGCCCGCGATGAAGTCGCACGCCAGCTCGTGGGTCTGGCCGTCTTTTTCGTACGTCACGCGTGGGTGCTGGCCGTCAAAGTCGTGCACTTGCACGTTATGTGCGTCGTACACGGTGGTGAGGCCGGCCGCTGCGCGCGCATCCATCAGGTCGCGCGTGACTTCGGTCTGGCCGTACACCGTCACGCGGCTGCCGCCGGTCAGCTCGTGCAGATCGATGCGGTGGCGCTGGCCCTTGAACAGCAGCTCGATGCCGTCGTGGGGCAGGCCCTCGGCGTGGGCACGGGCGCTCACGCCCGCCTGGTCCAGCAGGTCCATGCAGACCTTCTCCAGCACCCCGGCGCGGATGCGGCCGAGCACGTAGTCGGGGCTGCGCTGCTCGATGATGACGGCGTCAACGCCGGACTTGTGAAGCAACTGACCGAGCAGCAGGCCGGCGGGGCCGGCACCAACGATGGCAACCTGGGTGCGCATGGGAAACCTCTGGGAATGGGGTGGGGAGATGGGGGATACCGAAAGCCAGTGGCCTTGAGCGTAGGTTGATCCAGATCAAAGCGATATCCGGCGCTGCCGATTGCGTGCGATCAGTCGATGCTTTGTGCGATGATCGCGCAGTCTCCGGGGTGATGCGGGTGGTCAGGCCCGGTGGTGAGTGCACCGAGTCGCTGCAGGGCCCCGGTAGCCCCGGCGTTAGAACCCCGCTCAATTCCCCGGTCCCCAACCCGTCACCCCCATGGCTTCCACTCCCATCGCCAAGGCAGACTTCATCGAAGGCATGGCCAAAGGCATGGCCGTGCTGGAGAGTTTCGACACCGAGCGCCAGCGCCTGAACGCCACGCTGGCGGCGCAGCGCACCGGCCTCACGCGGGCGGCGGCGCGGCGGCACCTGTTGACCCTGGCGCACCTGGGGTACCTGGAGACGGATGGCAGCTACTTCTGGCTGGCGCCCAAGGTGCTTCGGTTTTCGGGCAGCTACCTTGCGTCTGCCCGGCTGCCGCGCGTGCTGCAACCCACGCTGAACCGGCTGGCAGCCCAGACCCAGCAGTCATTCTCGGCGGTGGTGCTGGATGGGGATGAGGTGGTGATCGTGGCGCGCAGCGGCGTGTATGGCGCGCCGTCGCGGGTGCTTGCCTATGGCTTGCACCTGGGCGCGCGGCTGCCGGCCCACCCTACGTCCACCGGCCGCGTGTTGCTGGCGGCGCTGCCCCCGGCGGAGTTGACCGCCTGGCTCAAGAACCGGCCCTTGCACCGCCTCACGCCCCAAACCATTACGCAGGTAGGCCCGCTGCGGCAGGTGATCACCAAGGTGCGGCGGGACGACTATTGCCTGGCCGTGGAGGAGCATGAGCTGGGCGTGCACGCGCTGGCTGTGCCGCTGCGCAACCTGCAGGGCCATACGGTGGCGGCGCTCAACGTGGTGGCGTCGCCCAAGCAGATGGACGAGGGCAGCCTGCAGCGCGACATGCTGCCGCTGCTGCAGGAGGCCGCCCGCGAACTGCGCGGACTCCTGTGACTGTCCGCCACAAGCCTCGCCGCCATGAAAAATGGCCCTTGTGAGGGCCATTCGGTGCCAAATTGGCAGGAAGCGCTAGTGCAATATGCGCTGCTAGCTATTATTTTGAGAGCGTCTTGAACACTTCACGCGCAGCAGCCACGGTGGCTGCCACGTCGTCGGCGGTGTGGGCGGCGCTCACGAAGCCCGCTTCATACAAAGCCGGTGCAATGTAGATGCCCCGGTCCAGCAGACCGTGGAACAGCTGGTTGAAGCGCGCGCTGTCGGTTTGGAGCACCTGGGCATAGTTCTGGGGCAGCTCGGGCAGCAGGAAAAAGCCGAACATGCCGCCCTCGCAGTCACCGCAGAACGGCACGCCTTCCGCCGTGGCAGCGGCTTGCAGGCCATCGACCAGCGAGCGGGTGCGGGCCGACAGCGCATCGAAGAAGCCGGGCTTTTGGATCTCGCGCAGCGTGGCCAGGCCACAGGCCGTGGCCACCGGGTTGCCCGACAGCGTGCCCGCCTGGTACACGCCGCCCAGCGGTGCGAGGTGTTCCATGATGGCGCGCGGGCCACCAAAGGCCGCCAGCGGCATGCCACCGCCGATCACCTTGCCCAGCACGGTGATGTCGGGTTGGAAGCCGGGGATGCTCTTGGCGTACACGCTTTGCGCGCTGCCCAGGGCCACGCGGAAACCGGTCATCACTTCATCCAGCACCAGCAGCGCACCGTATTCGGTGCACAGCTCACGGCAGCGCTGCATGAACGGCACGCTCGCGCGCACCAGGTTCATGTTGCCCGCGATGGGCTCGATCATCACGCAGGCCAGTTCCTTGCCGTGCAGTGCAAAGGCTTCTTCGAGCTGGGCGACGTTGTTGTATTCGAGCACCAGGGTGTGCTGCACCACTTCAGGCGGCACGCCCGCGCTGGTGGCATTGCCAAACGTGGCCAGGCCCGAGCCGGCCTTGACCAGCAGCGAGTCGGCATGGCCGTGGTAGCAGCCTTCGAACTTGATGAACTTGCTGCGGCCCGTGGCGCCACGGGCCAGGCGGATGGCGCTCATGCCCGCTTCGGTGCCCGAGCTGACCAGACGAATCATCTCCATGGACGGCACCAGGCTCAGGATCTCCTCGGCCAGCTCGACTTCGCGCTCGGTGGGGGCGCCAAAGCTGAAGCCTTCGAGCGCCGCCTTCTGCACCGCGTCGAGCACGGCGGGGTGGCCGTGGCCGAGGATCATCGGGCCCCAGGAGCCGATGTAATCAATGAAGCGCTGGTCGTTCGCATCCCAGAAGTAGGCGCCTTGCGCGCGCTTGACGAAGCGGGGTGTGCCTCCGACCGCCTTGAAGGCCCGCACGGGCGAATTCACGCCTCCGGGGATCAGCGCCTTGGCGCGTTCGAACAGGGGAATATTGAGATCAGTGCTTGGTGTCATGGGGTGGCATCACAAAACCCTCCAGGGCCTGTGTTTCATCAATCGTGGTTTCTTCTTCGTCGCCGTCGGTCTCGTCGTCCTCAGGCTGTGCCCAGAACATGCGGTCGGGCACGATGTGCCCCATGCCGGGGCGAAAGCCTGCGTCCAGGCAGCGGTCGAGGTAACCCAGCGCTTCGCTGGTGGCTTCGCCCAAGTCGTTGCCGCTGGCCACCAGGGCAGTGAGTGCGGCCGAGAGCGTATCGCCCGCGCCCGAGAAGGTGGCGTCAAACAGCTCGAACTTGCCACTGCCCAGCACGGTCTGCGGCGAGGCCAGCACGTTCTCGACGAACTGCTCGGGCAAGGGGATGCCAGTGACCAATGTGTAGGGCACGCCCATCTCGGACGCTGCGCGGGCAATGTCCCGGGCGGTGGGGCTGCGCTCGCCCGTCCAGTCCGGCAGCAGCCAGCGCCACAGGGTGCTGTGGTTTCCAACCAACACCGAGGTCTGGGGCAGCAGCAGCTCGCGAAAGGCGTCGAGGTACTCGTCGATCAGCTCGTCACGCCACCAGGACAGGTTGGGCATGTAGGCGATCACGGGGACTTCGTCATAGTCGGTCGTGATCTCGGCAATGGTGCTGATGTTCTCGGGGCTGCCCACAAAGCCGACTTTGATGGCCTGTACGGGCAGGTCTTCCAGCACGGCCCGCGCCTGCTCGGACACAGCCTCGTCGTCGAAGCTGAAGTGGTCAAAAATCTGAGCGGTGTCGCGGGCATAGGCCCCGGTGACCACAGCGATCGGATGCCCGCCGACCGAGGCGATGGTGGTGATGTCGGCGGTCAGTCCGCCGGCTCCGCTGGGGTCGCTGGCATTGAACACCAGCACACAGGCCGGGCTCGCTTCCTCCGCGTCATCGTCGTCAATATCTGGGATTTCTGGGGGGGGAGGGGAGGCTTTGATGGTCATGGACCAGATCCTGCTGGAGGGGTGGCACGGAAGCTGCAGGCCGCGGAGATCACTAGATACAATCGTTGCATTCTATGTGAAGGCCCTTTAAGCTGTGACCGACTTTAAAACTTGGATGTGTTTGATTTGCGGCTGGATTTATGACGAGGCTGAGGGGTCTCCCGAACACGGCATTCCACCCAACACCCCCTGGGATCAGGTCCCGATGAACTGGACCTGCCCAGAATGTGGTGCCCGCAAGGAAGATTTCGAGATGGTCCAGATCTGAGGCGCTCCAGCACCAATCGCTGCTGCGTTGTTTATTTTCTCCATCGGGAGCAGTGACAATTGACTACAACAGGCGCATCTTTCAAAGTGCTCGTGGTGGATGACAGCAACACCATCCGTCGAAGCGCCGAGATTTTTCTCAAGCAGGGGGGGCACGAAGTCTTGTTGGCCGACGACGGCTTTGATGCTTTGGCCAAAGTCAACGATTACCAGCCTCAGCTGATTTTCTGCGACATCCTCATGCCCAAGCTCGACGGGTACCAGACCTGCGCCATCATCAAGCGCAACGCCCGTTTCGCAGATACCCCGGTGGTGATGCTGTCCTCCAAGGACGGCGTGTTCGACAAGGCGCGTGGGCGCATGGTCGGCTGCCAGGAATATCTCACCAAGCCGTTTACCAAAGACCAGCTGTTGCAGGCAGTGCAGCAGTTTGGCAATTCCCAACAAGGAGCCATGTAATGCCCATTCAGAAAGTATTGGTCGTCGACGACTCGAAGACCGAGTTGATGTTTTTGACGGACCTGCTTCAGAAAAAAGGCATGCAAGTCCGTACCGCAGAAAATGCCGAAGAGGCGTTTCGCCGTCTGGCCGAAGAAAAGCCTGACCTCATCCTGATGGATGTGGTGATGCCGGGCCAAAACGGTTTTCAGCTCACGCGTGCCATTACCCGTGACCCCCTTTACGCTGATGTGCCCATCATCATGTGCACTAGCAAGAACCAGGAAACCGACCGTGTCTGGGGCATGCGCCAAGGTGCGCGCGGCTACATCACCAAGCCGGTGGACCCCGCAGAGCTGCAGGCCAAAATCGACGCTCTGAACTGAGGCAGCGGCGCGCTCATGGCAAACCGCGAAGCCCTACGGGAGCTCCAGACCCGACTTGCCAGCCGCTTGCAGGCTGCAAGGTCCGAAGGTACGTCCGTGTCCTCCTGGCTGGCTGTAGAGTCCGCCGGGAATTTCTATTTGCTGCCCCTGGGGCAGTCCGGGGAAATCTTCCCTTGGGTATCGGTGCAGGCTGTGCCTTACACCCAGAGCTGGTTTCTGGGGGTGGCCAACCTGCGCGGCGGCTTGGTGGGGGTGGTGGATCTGGCCGGGTTGCTGGGGTCCACCGCAGCACGCACCGAGCAAGCCCTGTCCGAGGCCAGCCTGCTGGCATTCAATGCGGCGCTCGACGTTAATGCTGCCTTGCTGGTGGACCGCCTCGCCGGTCTGCGCGGCACGGATGCGTTTATGTCGTCCGAGCCGCCCGCCGAGGATTCACCCAGCTTCTTCGGCACCACCTATATCGATTCCAGTGGCACACGCTGGCAGGAGCTGAACTTGCAGATCCTGTCCCAACATCCCGCTTTCCTGAGCATCAGTGCTTGAGTTTTTCTGTAAGGCTGCACCATGTCCGTCGTCAATCAATTTGGAAAACTGTTCAACCGGAAACCCGCCACGCCTGACACCGGCGCAGCCGCCGGCGCGACCGACGATGGGCAGGATCTACTGGCCACGGGGGCGCTGGATGGCTCGCAACTGCGCGACTCCTACCAGGCCGAAGCCATGAACAGCGTCCAGGGCGATCCCGACGGCTACACGCCCGAGTTGACCGCGCCCGAGGCCGAAGAAGACCTCATCAGCCTGCCCCTGCTGGGCCGCTCGACCGCAGCCGGCCATCAGCGCCGACTGCTGGCCTTGCTGGCCGTGGGTGTGGTGGTGCTGGCGCTGATCGCCGGTTGGGTGCTGCAGCAGGCCGACCGTTCCGCACAGCAATTGGCTGCTACCGGCCAGTCGCTGATGCAGTCGCAACGTCTTGCCAAGTCGGTGTCGCAGGCGCTGGTGGGTAGCCCACAGGCCTTCCCGGACGTGGTGGAAAGCTCTGGCGTGCTGGCCCGCAACGTGCGCGCCCTGAATGCCGGTGACAACGAGCTGGGTGTGCAGTCGCTGGGTGAACCCTTCAAGCCCGATCTGGACGCCGTCAACCCCCTGATGGAGCGCGCCGAGCGCAACGCCAGCGTGGTGATGGGGCAGCAAAAGATCCTGACGCAGGTGGGTGACGCTCTGCGCACCATCAACCGCCAGTCGTCCGACCTGCTGGAAATCGCTGAAACGGTCTCCTCGCTCAAGCTGCAACAAAATGCGCCCGCTGCCGAAATCTCCGCCGCAGGCCAGCTGGTGATGTTGACCCAGCGTATCGGCAAGTCTGCCAACGAGTTCCAGACCATGGAAGGCGTGAGCCCTGAGGCAGTGTTCCTGTTGGGCAAGGACTTGAACTCCTTCAAGGAAATCGCGCAGGGCCTGCTGGAAGGCAGCCCTGAGTTGCGCCTGTCGGCCACCAAGGACGCGCAGACCCGCGAACAACTGGAAGCGCTGATCAAACTGTACGAACAGACCCGGACCCAGGCCAGCGCGATTCTGGGCAACCTGCAAGGTCTGGTGTCTGCCCGCGAAGCACAGTCCGCCATCATTGCCGACAGCGAGCCACTGCGCCGCCAGCTGGAAGGTCTGCAGAGCAAGCTGTCCGCCCAGACCGGTCTGGGCGCCGGCCAGTTTGCCGCTCTGGCACTGGCAGGCTTGTTCGTGCTGTTGTGCGGTATCGGCATTTCGCGCGTCCAGCTGCTGGACAGCCGTGGCCGTCAGGCAGCTGCGGAAAACCAGCAACGCGACGCCAAGCGCCAGGAGCAGGAAGCCAAGCGCGTCAACGACGCCAACCAGGCCGCCATTTTGCGTTTGATGAACGAACTGCAGTCGGTCGCTGAAGGTGACCTGACGCAAGAAGCCACCGTGACGGAAGACATTACCGGCGCTATTGCCGACTCGGTGAACTACACGGTGGAAGAGCTGCGCCAGCTGGTGGGCAGCGTGCAGAACACGGCGACCCGCGTGGCGCAGACGACTGCCCAGGTGGACAACACCTCGACCGAACTGCTGGCGGCATCGACCGAGCAGCTGCGTGAAATTCGCGAAACCGGCCGCTCCGTTCTGGACATGGCGACCCGCATTAACGAGGTGTCTACACAAGCGCAAGAGTCCGCCACGGTGGCCCGTCAGTCGCTGCAAGCCGCGGACTCGGGTCTGCAGGCCGTGCAGAACGCCATCGGCGGTATGAACTCCATCCGTGACCAGATCCAGGACACCTCCAAGCGGATCAAGCGCCTGGGTGAATCGTCGCAGGAGATCGGTGAAATCACGGAGCTGATTTCTGACATTACCGAACAGACGAACGTGCTGGCTCTGAACGCTGCCATCCAGGCTGCATCCGCCGGTGAAGCCGGTCGCGGCTTCTCGGTGGTGGCGGAAGAAGTGCAGCGTCTGGCTGAACGTTCGGCCGATGCGACGCGCCAGATTTCTGCCCTGGTGAAAGCCATTCAGACCGATACCCAGGATGCCGTGGCTGCTATGGAGCGCTCCACGCAGGGGGTGGTGGAAGGGGCACGCCTGTCCGACAGCGCTGGTACTGCGCTGACCGAGATTGACCGGGTGTCGCGCCGTTTGGCCGAACTGATTGAGCAGATTTCGTCTTCGACTTCCCGGGAAGCTGTTCTGGCCAACGAAGTGGCCGACAACATCCAGCACATTTTTGCGGTGACCGAGCAGACGGGTGAAGGTACCCGCACCACAGCGCAACAGGTGCGCGAGCTCTCGCACATGGCCGAGGAACTGCGCCAATCGGTGGCACGTTTCAAGATCGCCTGACGCAGCAGTTAGTCATCAACCAGCTGGCTCATTGCAGCCGGGGACGAATCCATGTCATCTATTGATGTCAACAATGCACCGGCCGCCGACGGGACCCAGGGAGATCAGGACCTGGGTCCTTTGGCTTGGGTGCTTGACGAGCTGCGCAAATCGCTGGACGGTGCTGTCAAGGCGATGCGGCGCTTTGTGCGTGATGCCGAGGTAGCACGCGAGTCCGATCTGGCGGCGCTGGACGCTGGCCCCCTGCGCATTGCGCGCCAGCAACTGCACCAAGCCTGTGGTGCGCTGGAAATGGTGGGCATGGGTCCTCCGGCGCTGGTGTTGCGGTCCATGGAATCGGCGGTGCAGAAGTTTGTTCAGCGCCCCGAAACCTGCAGCGATGACGCTGCCGCCGTGATCGAGCGCGCCAGCTTTGCGCTGATCGAATATCTGGAAACCGTGCTGGCGGGCAAAGCCGTATCGCCCGTGGCCCTGTTTCCGCAGTACCGCGATGCTCAGGCATTGGCAGGCGCTGACCGTGTTCATCCCGCTGACTTGTGGCCGGTAGAGCGCCGTTTCCGTGAACCCGAAGGTGCGGTATCGCGCCCACCTCTGCCCTACGGTCCCGAGGCGCGGGCGCGGCTGGATGCAGCTGTGCTGCGCATCGTCAAGTCGGGGGACCTGAAGGCCGCCCTGAGCCTGCGCGACACCTGCCTGGGCTTTGTGGCTGCACAAACAGATCGGCAGGCGCGTGCGTTCTGGAAAATTTGCGCGGGTTTCTTCGATGCGTTTGGCTCGGGCCTTTTGCCGCCAGATGTGTACGTCAAGCGCGTGGCGTCCCGTGTGCTCATGCAGTACGCCACGTTGGCCAAGGGCGATCCGACGATTGCCGACCGGCTGGTGCAGGACCTGCTGTTCTTCTGCTCGCAGGCCAAGGTGGCCGATCTGGCAGAGGACGCAGCGCCCTCATTGCGTGCTGTCCGTCAGGCCTTTGCGCTGGACCGCTTCAAGCCGGTGGACTACGAGACTGCCCGCTTCGGACGTTTTGACCCGGCGGTGTTGACGCAGGCGCGCAAGCGCATTGCCTCGGCCACGGAAACCTGGTCTGCCCTGGCGGGTGGCGACCGCAACAAACTCAAGCCAGCGGCAGACCAGTTCAGCCTGGTGTGCGATTCGCTGCGCAAGCTCCATCCGGGCAGTGAGAACCTGGCGCAGGCGCTGACGCGTGCCCTGGATTCAACCACCCGGTCGGGCGAACCCCCGTCGCCCGCATTGGCGATGGAAGTGGCTACCTCCGTGCTGTACCTGCAGGCAGCTTTTGAAGAGTTGGACACGGCAGACGAACAGATGGAAGCCCGCGCCAGCCGTCTTGCAGAGCGTCTGGACGCGGTCACGGCGGGTGCCGAACCCGAACCCCTTGAACAATGGATGGAAGAGCTGTACCGCCGGGTCAGCGACAACCAGACCATGGGCAGCGTGGTCGATGAGCTCCGGGTGACCCTGGGCGAGGCTGAAAAGGCCATGGACCAGTTTTTCCGCAACCCGAAGGACACTGGTGTGCTGGCGACCGTGCCAGGGCATCTTGCGCAGATGCGCGGCGTGCTGTCGGTGCTGGGGCTGGATCAGGCATCACTGGCGGTGGTCCGCATGCGCGACACGGTGGAGCGCCTGCTGATCAACGAGGTGCCGGAAGAAGAACGCCAAAGCGCGTTTGAGAAACTGGGCAACAGCCTGGGCGCATTGGGTTTCCTGATCGACATGCTGAGCTATCAGCGCACCATGGCGCGCAAGCTCTTTGTGTACGACGAAGAACTGGGCGAATTGCGCATCCTCATGGGTAAAACCCGTGCGCGCGCCTCTGATGCTGTGGAAGAAGCGCCTGCCAAGCTGGAAGAGCGTTCTGCCACCTTGGTGCCAGACGTGATTCCCCGCTTTCCGGTGCAGGAGCCTGTCAGCGAGCCCACGGACTTTGCACCGTTCCCTGATTTTGAGTCGACCCCCGCAGCCGATGCCAGCGTGGCGGCAGAGCCCGCAGGCCTGGCCCCGGATATCTCCTTTGACGTTCCCGCCGTTGCCGCGCCCGTACCGCTGGAAACAGCTTCTCCGGCGGCTGCGGCTGCGCCCGCTCCAGTGCCCGATGTCGAAGATGAACTGCTTGACGTGTTCCTCGAAGAGGCACGCGAAGTGGTGGTCAACGGCCTGGCTGCCATTGAGCAGCTACGGGGTGAACCTGGAGACCTGAGCGAGCAGACCACACTGCGCCGTGCGTTCCATACGCTCAAGGGCAGCTCGCGCATGGTGGGGCTGAACGACTTTGGCGAAGCAGCCTGGTCGATGGAGCAGGTGCTCAACGTCTGGCTGGCGGAACAAAAGCCCATGCAGCCGAGCTTGTTGCAGTTGTCCACCGACGCACTGCATGCTTTCAGCAGCTGGGCAGACGACATCGCCTCAGGCCACGCGACGGGCTGGGACCCTGAGTCCTTCCGCCGGTCGGCAGACGCCATGCGCCTGGATGGCACGCTGGTACCGCTGGCGATGCCATCGGGTGGCGGTATTGCGCCCGAACCTACAGTACCACAGGCCGCGCCGGAGCTTTCCGAGGCTGCGGCAGAGCCGGTGGATGCCCTCTCCGCCGAAGTGCTCAACGAAGAACTGACGGTGCCGGATTTCCAGGCCACCGAGATCTCCGAGCATGTGCCCGAACAGCCCGTCGAGAGCGCCAACGCTGCCCCGGAAGTGGCCGAGGAGATCGACTTCTCGGTGTTCACTGCAGCATTGAACGAGTCTGCCCACGAGCCTGTACCTGTGGTCGATCCGTCCAGCGTGGACTTTGTCCTCGACTTGGAGCTGCCTGACCTGGAACCTGTGTCTGCGGAAGCGCCTGTGCCTGCAGTGGATCACGCAGAAGCTGTCGATGCGCCGCTGCAAGCGCCCGCGGGCGCCCTGGGCGACGAACTATTGCTGCCAGAAGACCTGGTGCTCGATGCCGCCGAACCGCAAAACGTGGTGGATATAGAGGCCCCCATTCGTTCGGATGGGTTGGAAGCCCTGGACGTGGCTGAGCTGGAGAAGCTGCTGGAGGCCGAGTCGGCCGAGGCTGCCGAACTGCTTGCACCTGCCCCCGAGGACGTGGCTGTGGCCGGTTCCGAAGCGTTGCCAGACGACCTGATCGCTGAAGTGGAGCCCGCGCAAGAAGTGGCGCATCTGCTCGATGCCCTGCCGCAGGAAGAAGGCGGTAGCGACGATGCGGTGAAGGTCATCGACACGCTGCGCATCGGTATCCCGCTGTACAACGTGTACCTGAATGAGGCCGATGAATGGTCTCGTCGCTTGGTGACCTGTTTGCAGGAATGGGCGCTGGAGCTGCATGAGCCACTGCCTGACACGGCCGTGGCCCTGTCGCACTCGCTCGCCGGCAGTTCGGCCACGGTGGGCTTCACCGCGCTGTCCGAAATGGCCCGCGTGCTGGAGCACACGCTGCAGCACGTGCAGCTGCAGTCGGGTGGCACCGAAGAGCAAGCGGCAGCGTTCATGGCTGCAGCGGAAGACATCCGTCGCCTGTTGCACCAGTTTGCTGCCGGGTTCCTCAAAGAGCCCAGCCCGGAAGTGCTGGCCCAGCTGCGCCAGATTCTGGAAACCGAGGTGGTCAGCACCCAGTCTCCACCCGAGGAAGATGCGCAGGCCTACCTCGATGCCGCAGAGCAGGAAGCGTCCGAAGTTGCTGCGGCCGAGTTGGCACCTGAGCCGGTGGCGGAGGTACCCGTGGTGGATGCAGAGCCTGAGGCTGTTGCACCGGCTGTGCCTGCCCCCGTGGTGGGCCATGTGGCGCCCGCGCTGTCTGCAGTCATCCACGACCACGATCAGCACATTGACGATGCCATCGCGCACGCCATTGCCTCGATCCCGGACGCGGACGACGACATCGATGCGATCGACGTCATCGACCCTGACCTGTTCCCCATCTTCGAGGAAGAGGCGGCCGAGTTGCTGCCCCAGCTCGGTGGTGCGTTGCGCCAATGGGCGTCGCGCCCCGACAACCTCAGCGCCCGCAGCGAAGTATTGCGAGCCCTGCACACGCTCAAGGGCAGTTCGCGACTGGCCGGGGCGATGCGCCTGGGCGAAATGGCCCACCGGCTGGAATCTGCGATCGAGCAGCTGGACGCAGAAACCGTCACGGCCGACCAGATTGAGCCGTTGCAAGGCAGTTTCGATGGACTGCAAGCCAACTTCGAGGCGCTGCGTGCCATTGGTCAGAGTCCTTCCGACACGGTGGTTACTCTGCCGGTCGAAGCCACGCCCGCCTTGCGTGCCAATGTGGTGGATGCGGCCGCAGCCTCCGTCCCCTCGGCGGCAGCATCTTCTGCCAAGCCGCTGGCGATAACGGCTCCGGCCGTGCGCCTGCCAGGACCATCCCAGCTGGCGCCCCTGCGAGTGGCAGCCAACCAGTCGGTGCGCGTGCGTGCACAGCTGCTGGACCGCCTGGTCAATCAGGCGGGCGAGGTGATGATCAGCCGTTCGCGCCTGGACGCGCGCCTGGGCCAGTTCCGTAGCTCACTCACCGATCTGTCGGGCAATCTGGACCGCTTGCGTCAGCAATTGCGCGACATCGAGGTGCAGGCCGAATCCCAGATGCAGTCGCGTCTGGCGCTGTCCAAGGACTCTGCTGCGGGCTTCGATCCGCTGGAGTTCGACCGCTTCACACGGGTGCAGGAGTTGACCCGCATGATGGCCGAGTCGGTCAACGACGTGGCCACGGTGCAGCGCAATCTGCAACGTGCCATGGAAGGCGCTGAAGACGACTTGATTGCCCAAGGCCGCCAGGCGCGTGAGCTGCAACGGGATCTGCTGCGCACACGTATGGTGGAGTTCGAGGGGATTGCCGAGCGCTTGTACGCGGTGGTGCGTCAGGCCTCCAAGGAAACCGGCAAGCAGATCAAGCTGGACATCACCGGCGGCTCCATCGAAATGGACCGCGGCGTGCTGGACCGCATGACGCCCGCCTTCGAACATTTGTTGCGCAATTGCGTGGCCCACGGCATTGAAGAGCCTGAAGTGCGCACGGCGGCCGGCAAGCCGTCGTCGGGCACCATCACGGTGGATCTGCACCACGAAGGCAATGACGTATCGGTCGAGTTCCGCGATGACGGAGCGGGTCTGAACCTGCCGCGCATTCGCGAAAAGGCCGTGTCTCAGGGCATCGTGGAGCCCGGCGTGGAGCTGAGCGATGCGGATGCGGCCAACCTGATCTTCATGCCAGGCTTCTCGACGGCCTCAGAAGTGACCGGTCTGGCAGGGCGTGGCATCGGCATGGACGTGGTGCGTGCTGAGATCAATGCGCTGGGCGGCCGCATCGAAACCTCCACCGAGGCGGGCAAGGGTGCGGCATTCCGCATGGTGCTGCCGTTGACCACCGCAGTGACGCAGGTGGTGATGCTGCGCTCGGGTGACCTGGCGATCGGCGTTCCGGCCAACGTGGTCGAGATCGTCCGCCGCACCTCGGCCCCTGACTTGGCAGAGGCTTACCGTACCGGCGTGTTTGACGACGGCATGGAGAAAATTCCGTTCTTCTGGTCAGGAGCCCTGCTGCAGTCGTCCACCCGCAGCACCGAGCCGGCGGGCAAGACCCGCCCGGTGGTGATCTTCCGAAGCGCTGCCCAGCGCGTGGCCATGCACGTGGACGAAGTACTGGGCAACCAGGAAGTCGTGGTGAAGAACCTGGGGCCGCAGCTGTCCCGTCTGCCAGGTCTGGCGGGCATGTCCGTGCTGGCATCGGGTGCGGTGGTGCTGATCTACAACCCGGTGGCCTTGGCCACGGTGTATGGCGACCAGGTGCGCGCAGCCAGTGCCGACATGGCGCCAGCACCCGACACCCCCGCTGCCGGCGGTACGGGCAAAGCCGTGGTGTCTCAACAGTTGTCGGGACCGAGCCAGGTGCCGCTGGTGCTGGTGGTGGACGATTCCATCACCGTGCGCCGCGTGACGCAGCGTCTGCTGCAGCGCGAAGGCTACCGTGTGGCCCTGGCGGCCGATGGCCTGCAGGCGCTGGAGCGTCTGCAGGAGGAGCGCCCGACGGTGGTTCTGTCCGACATCGAAATGCCGCGCATGGACGGCTTCGATCTGGCGCGCAACATCCGTGCAGACGGTGCCTTGCGTGATCTGCCCATCATCATGATCACCTCGCGGATTGCTGAAAAGCACCGCGAGCACGCGATGGAGCTGGGTGTGAACCATTACCTGGGCAAGCCATATTCGGACGAAGAACTGCTGAGCCTGATCCAGCACTACGCCCGCATCGCTGCAGCGGCTGAGGCCTGACACCATGCTGGCCCACTCCCGACCCTGCGAGTCAGCCTGGGTCGGGAGTGCTCTCTTGTTGCCTTGCCTTGTGGTGTCCTGTGCATCGATAGGGCGGACCGAGTCACCGTGATGGACCCGCTGGCACCATCCCCTTCCCCTGACCCCCGGCTGCTGGCTTGCCTGGCCCTGGTGGCGCGCGAGCGCGCTTCGGACCTGTTTCTGATGGCAGGTGCTGCGCCCACCATCAAGCGGCAGGGCGCCTTCATCCCCATTGCGCAGCAAGTCCTGTCAGCCGACGACGTGCGGCAAATGGCCTATTCCATCCTGCGGGAGGCCCAGCGCAAGGAGTTCGAGACCACGATGGAGTGCGATCTCTCGCTGCAGACCGCTGACGGGGAGCGCTTTCGCGTGAACGTGCACATGCAGCGGGGGCAGGTCGGCATGGTGATCCGCCATGTGATAGCGCGGATCCCGACGCTGGAAGAGCTGGGGTTGCCGCCCGTCCTCCAGCGGCTGGCGTTTCTCAAAGGGGGGCTGGTCTTGACGGTGGGCTCCGCAGGTTCGGGCAAGACCACCACGCTGGCCGCATTGCTGGACCATCGCAACACGCACACTGGCGGGCACATCCTCACGGTAGAAGACCCCATCGAATACCTGCACAGCCACAAAAAATCCCTGGTAACGCAGCGCGAGGTGGGTCTCGACACCCTGTCGTATGACGAAGCGCTGCGCCGTGCCATGCGCGAGGCGCCCAACGTGATCATGATCGGCGAGATCCGCGACCGGGCCACCATGCAGCACGCACTGCACTACGCTGAGTCCGGCCATCTGTGTGTGTCCACCCTGCACGCCAACAATGCCAACCAGGCGGTGCAGCGCATCGTGAATTTTTTCCCCGAGGACGCGCACCGCCAGCTGCTCATGGACCTGTCCCTCAACCTGCGGGCGGTGGTGGCGCAACGCCTGGTGCCGGGCCTTTCGGGCCACTTGGTGCCTGCCACCGAGATCATGCTGCTCACGCCCTATGTGGCCGAGCTGATCCAGAAGGGGCAGATCGACGAACTCAAGACCGCCATCACCCGCAGCGGCGAGCAGGGCATGTGGAGCTTTGACCAGTCGCTGCTGGGCATGGTGGAGGCCGGTGCGATATCGCCCGAAGAAGCCATTGCTAACGCCGACAACCGCACCGATGTGCGTTTGCGACTGCGGCTGGCCGCCGGTGCCTCGCTGGGCGGTGAGAGCATGCAGATGGCGCCGGAGGAACCCCCGCCGGACGACCCGCCGCCCACCGCGCATCGCTAGCCCTTGGCGACCTGCTTGAGTCTGTGGGTCCGTGTGTTGTCACCCTGCAGCCGTCTTCACCACGGCATACCGCTCCAACGTGCGTTGCCGTGCGGCATCGTGCTCCACCACGGGTAAGGGATAGGTGTCTCCCAGGCGCACGCCCGCTTCCTGCAACTCCAGCGGGCGCGCCAGCCAGGGGGCGTGGAGTGCCTTGGTGGGGAGCGCTGCGAGCTGGGGTAGGTAACGGCGGATGAACTTGCCCTCCGGGTCGAACTTCTCGCTCTGGCTGACCGGGTTGAAGATGCGGAAATAGGGCTGGGCATCACACCCGCTGGAGCTGGCCCACTGCCAGCCACCGTTGTTGGCGGCCAGGTCGAAGTCATTGAGGTGCGTGGCAAAGTAGGCCTCGCCGCGGCGCCAGTCGATGCCCAGGTCTTTCACCAGAAAGCTTGCCACCACCATGCGCAGGCGGTTGTGCATGTAGCCCGTCTGGTTGATCTGCGCCATGGCGGCATCCACCAGCGGGTAGCCGGTGCGGCCCTCGCACCAGGCGGCAAACAGGGCGTCGGCCCCGGGGCCAGTCTCCCAGGCGATGGCATCGTAGGCCGGTTTGAAGCTCTGGCCCACCACATGCGGGTGGTGGTGCAGGATCTGGAAGTAGAAGTCCCGCCAGATCAGTTCGCTGAGCCAGGTCGTGGCGCCCGGGTTGCCCTCCAGCATCAGGCGGTGCGCCGTGCGTGCCAGCAAGCGCGGCGAGATGGTGCCAAAACGCAGGTGCACGCTCAGGTAGCTGGGCCCTTTCACCGCCGGAAAGTTGCGCGTGTCCTCATACCGCTCGATGCGGCCGAGAAAATCGTCGAATAACTGCTGTGCGCCCTGGGCGCCGGTGGGCAGGCGCAGCTGGGACAGCGCTGTGGGCTCAAACCCGAGGTCCTGCAAAGTGGGCACCGGCTGGCAATAGGCTTCCGGTCGTGCGGCCAGATGGTGGGCGTGGCGCTCCACCGGATAGCTCTTGAGCTGGAACACATCGATCTTCTTGAGCCATGCATTCTTGTACGGTGTGAACACGCTGTACGGGTTGCCGGTCTGCGTTAGCACCTCGCTGCGCTCGAGCAGGGTATGGTCCTTGAACGTATGGAAGGCCTTGCCTGCAGCCGCCACGCGCGTGCGCACCAGGCGGTCGCGGTCCAGCGCCTGGGGTTCGTCATCGTGGTTGGCAAAGACCGCCTGCACGTCCAGGGCGTTGGCCAGTGCCGGAATGGCATCGCTGGCCACCGCGTGCCACACGATGAGGCCTCCCCTTTCATGCCCCGAAAGTGCGCGCAGGGTTTCATCTAGCTCCACCAGCGACTCCCGGATGAACTCCACCCGCCGGTCGGCGCGGGGCAGGGCATCGAGGATGTCCTCATCAAAAACAAAAGTGCAGAACACCTGCTCGCAGCGCGTCAGCGCGTGGTACAGGGCCGCCTGGTCGTGGGCACGCAGATCGCGGCGGAACCAGACCAGGCCACGGGAGTAAGTGGGCTCGGGGGAGGGGGGCATGTTCACCGTTAAAATTGCGGGATGTCTTTCGATTCTGCGCCCATCAACCTGACGCATCACTTCCTGATCGCGATGCCCGGCCTGGAAGATGAGTCTTTTGCGCGCAGCGTCGTCTATCTGTGTGAGCACAGCGAACGCGGTGCGCTTGGCCTCATCATCAACAAGCCCACCGATATCACCCTCAAGGGCCTGTTTGACAAGGTGGACCTGTCGCTGCGCCGCGAGGACCTCACCAAAGAGCCCGTTTTTCAGGGCGGCCCGGTGCAGACCGAGCGCGGATTTGTGCTGCACGAACCCATGCTCATGGACAAGGGGGAAACCGACGAGTCGGCCTACGCCTCCACCATGACCATCCCCGGTGGCCTGGAGATGACCACCTCCAAGGACGTGCTCGAAGCCCTTTCCACGGGCGCAGGTCCCCGCCGCGTGCTCATCACGCTGGGGTATTCGTCCTGGGGCGAGGGTCAGTTGGAGTCTGAGCTTGCCGAGAACGCCTGGCTCACGGTGGCCGCCGATCTGTCGGTGATCTTCGACACGCCCGTGCCCGAGCGGTACGACCGGGCCCTGTCGCTTCTGGGCTTGCAGGCCTGGATGCTGTCGCCCGAGGCGGGGCACGCATGACTGGCGCGCCCGCTCAGTCCATCCAGCCGCCAGCCGTTCCTGCGCATTTCCAGACCTTTCTTGCTTTTGACTTTGGGCTCAAGCGCACGGGCGTGGCCTCGGGCAACCGCATGCTCAAGAGCGCCACACCCCAGCGCACCATCCAGGCCGAGGGCGACGCCCGTTTTGCCCATGTGGCCGAGCGCATCAAGGAATGGCAGCCCGATGCGCTGGTGATCGGTGTGCCCTACCACCCCGACGGCGCGGCCCACGAAAACACCGCGCGTGCTCTCAAGTTCGGACGCCAGTTGCGCGGGCGCTTTGGCTTGCAGGTGTTCGAGGTGGACGAGCGCTACAGCACCACCGAAGCCATTGCAGGTGGTGCCAAGGATGCCGACGCGGCCTCGGCCTGCATCATCCTGGAACAGTTTTTGAGGAATCTCCCATGACCACCCCATCCCCCGGAATGTCCGGCAGCCTGGTGCTTGATGCCGAGGCGCTGTACCGCGAACTGCTGCGCGGCGTGCGCAGCATGTTGACTCCCACCACGCGCCTGGCGGGCATCGCCTCCGGCGGCGCCTGGCTGGCCGAGCGCCTGCAAAAAGACCTGGGCCTGGAAGGCCCGGCCGGTGTGTTGTCATCGGTGATGCACCGCGACGACTTCGCCCAGCGTGGCCTGTCGGCCAGTGCGCAGACCGCGCTGCCGTTTGACGTGAACGGTGCCGACGTGCTGGTGCTCGACGACGTGCTCTACACCGGCCGCACCATCCGCGCCGTGCTCAACGAGCTGTTCGACTATGGCCGCCCCGCCAGCGTGCGCCTGGCGGTGCTGGTGGACCGTGGCGGACGCGAGCTGCCCGTGCAGGCCGACTTTGCTGCTGCCCGCGTGGCCCTGCCGGTCGCCCATTCGCTGGCCCTGGCGCGTGGCGACAGCGGCACCTTCCAATTCCAAGTCCAAGACAAAGACTAAAGAGGCCTGACCGTGCTGCACAAGCGCAATCCCCAACTCAACGGCAACGGCGAACTCATCCACCTGCTGTCCATCGAGGGCCTGCCGCGCGACATCGTCACGCACATCCTCGACACGGCCGCCAACTTCGTCAGCGTCAACGACCGCGAAGTCAAGAAGGTGCCCCTCTTGCGCGGCAAGAGCGTGTTCAACCTGTTCTTCGAGAACAGCACGCGTACGCGCACCACGTTCGAGATCGCGGCCAAGCGCCTGTCGGCCGACGTGATCAACCTGGACATCGCGCGCAGCTCGGCCAGCAAGGGCGAGTCGCTGCTCGACACCATCGCCAACCTGAGCGCGATGGCCGCCGACCTGTTCGTGGTGCGGCACAGCGAATCCGGCGCGCCTTACCTGATCGCGCAGCACGTGGCGCCGCATGTGCACGTGATCAACGCCGGCGACGGACGCCATGCCCACCCCACGCAGGGGCTGCTGGACATGTACACCATCCGCCACTACAAGAAGGACTTCAGCAACCTCACCGTGGCCATCGTGGGCGATGTGCTGCACTCGCGCGTGGCGCGCTCCGACATCCACGGCCTGACCACCTTGGGCTGCGCCGAAGTGCGTGTGGTGGGTCCGCGCACCCTGGTGCCGTCGGACATGGCGCAGATGGGCGTGCGGGTGTGCCACACGCTTGAAGAAGGCATCAAGGATGCCGACGTGGTCATCATGCTGCGCCTGCAGAACGAGCGCATGAGCGGTGCGCTGCTGCCTTCCAGCCAGGAGTATTTCAAGAGCTTCGGCCTCACGCAGGAAAAGCTGCAACTGGCCAAGCCCGACGCCATCGTCATGCACCCCGGCCCCATCAACCGTGGCGTGGAGATCGACTCCGCCGTGGTGGATGGCAAGCAGAGCGTGATCCTGCCGCAGGTGACCTTCGGCATCGCGGTG
Organism: Acidovorax sp. 59; assembly: GCF_002754175.1. Lineage (NCBI taxonomy): Bacteria > Pseudomonadati > Pseudomonadota > Betaproteobacteria > Burkholderiales > Comamonadaceae > Acidovorax > Acidovorax sp. 59. The sequence goes on from NZ_PEET01000001.1 coordinate 467,936, forward strand.
CGCATGGCGGTCATGTCCATCGTCGCGGGGAACGAGGCGTGACCTTGAGGATGAATACTCCTGTTTTCATAGCTGCTCGTGCTTATCAATCAAGCGCTAGCAGCCAATTTGGCTTGAAATCATGAAGATACTGATCCAGAACGGCCGTGTGATCGACCCCGCCTCGGGCCTTGACCAGACCTGCGACATCGCGCTGGCGGCGGGCCGCATCGTGGGGGTCAACCGCGTGCCGCCCGACTTTGCGCCCAACCGCACCATCAACGCTGCCGGCTGCATCGTGTTGCCCGGTCTGGTGGACCTGGCCGCGCGCCTGCGCGAGCCCGGCCACGAGCACGAGGGCATGCTCGAATCCGAAATGGCTGCGGCCGTGGCCGGTGGCGTGACCAGCCTGGTCTGCCCACCCGATACCGACCCCGTGCTCGACGAGCCCGGCCTGGTGGAGATGCTCAAGTTCCGCGCCGAGAAGCTGCACCAGTCGCGCCTGTTCCCGCTGGGCGCGCTCACGCGCAACCTCGCTGGCGAGGTGCTGACCGAGATGGCCGAGCTGACCGAGTCCGGCTGCGTGGGCTTTGGCCAGGCCGAGGTGCCACTGGCCAGCACCCAGGTGCTGCAGCGCGCGCTGCAGTACGCAGCCACCTTTGGCTACACCGTGTGGTTGCGTCCGCAAGAGATGCACCTGGGCAAGGGCGTGGCCGCCAGCGGTGCGCTGGCCACGCGACTGGGCCTGTCGGGCGTGCCCGTGGCGGCCGAGACCATTGCGCTGCACACCATTTTTGAACTGCTCAAGACCACCGGCGCGCGCGTGCACCTGTGCCGCCTGAGCAGCGCTGCGGGCGTGGAGCTGGTACGCCGCGCCAAGGCCGATGGCCTGAAGGTCACGGCCGATGTCAGTATCAACTCGCTGCACCTCACCGAAAACGACATCGGCTTCTTCGACAGCCGCGCGCGCCTGACGCCGCCGCTGCGCCAGCAGCGCGACCGCGACGCCCTGAGCGCGGCGCTGCTCGACGGCACCATCGATGCGCTGGTGTCCGACCACACCCCGGTGGATGAAGACGCCAAGACCCTGCCGTTTGCCGAAGCCGAGCCCGGCGCCACGGGGCTGGAGCTGCTGCTGTCGCTGGCGCTCAAGTGGTCGCAAGACAGTGGTGTGCCTTTGCAGCGCGCGCTGGCAGTGGTCACGGCAGAGCCCGCACGCGTGCTGGGCAATGCGCTGGGCACCTTGCAGGCCAGCGTCGGCCAGATCGTGGAAGGCGGCGTGGGCGACCTCTGCATCTTCGACCCGCAGGCAGCGTGGACGGTGCAGGACGATGCGCTCGCCAGCCAGGGCAAACACACGCCGTTCTCGGGCTACGAACTGCCCGGCCGCGTGCGCATGACCCTGGTCGGCGGACAGGTCGCTTTTGACCGCAGCTGAGACGGCGCGACGCTGCGATAGCAAGGCCCGGCCGTGAAGTTCCTGCGCGCCAGCTGGCGCCTCTTGCGGCTGCTGGGCCACATTGCCAAGGGCCTGTGGATTGTGGCGCTGCGGTTTCCGTCGCTGTCGCCGGACCAGCAACACGCCCGCGTGCAGGTGTGGTCGCTGGAGCTGCTGGCCCATGCGGGCATCAGCCTGCGCATCCTGGGGCAGCCCCCGGTGACTGGCCCGGTGATGCTGGTGGCCAACCACATCTCGTGGCTCGATATTCCGGTGATGCACGCGGCGCGGCACTGCCGCTTTGTCTCCAAGTCCGACGTGCAGGCCTGGCCGCTGATCGGCACCCTGGCCACGGCGGCGGGCACGCTCTACATCGAACGCAGCTCGCGCCGCGATGCGCTGCGCATGGTGCGCTTGATGCAGGAAGCGCTGGAGCGCGGCGAGGTGCTGGCCGTGTTCCCCGAAGGCACCACGGGCGACGGGCGCGAGATGCTGCCCTTCCACGCCAACCTGCTGCAGGCCGCCGTGGCTGCAAAGGCGCCCGTGCAGCCCGTAGGCCTGCGCTTTGCCGACAAGGCCACGGGCGCCACCAGTTTTGCGCCCAGCTACATCGGCGACGAAACCCTGGTGGGCTCGATCTGGCGCACGCTCAGCGCCCCGCCGATCGAGGCCGTCGTGCACTACGGCCTGCCCGAGCTGGCGGGTGATCGCGACCGCCGCACCTGGACGCAGCACCTGCACGACACGGTCGATCAACTGCGCAAGGCCTGAGAACGCACACAGGTTCCCTGGGTTCCCGACGAGCTGTCTTTGTGCGGCAAAAGCGTGCATATTCCACGCTTTGGGCCCTGCAGGTGGCCGTCCAGGTGGTCTGCCCGGTGCAATGTCCCGTATTGTCCGCGCTTTCCATTTGCCTGCGGGTCATCGCAGGCCTTTGCACACTGCCGGGAGGGCACCATGAACCTGATTGAACGCGCCAAAAGCATTCTTCTGCAACCCAAAGAGGCCTGGGCCACCATCGATGCGGAGGCCACCCACACCGCCACCCTGTTCACCCGCTACGCCATGATCCTGGCCGCCATTCCGGCGGTCTGCGGTTTCATCGGCATGTCGCTGATCGGCTTTGGCGGTTTTGGGGTCACCATCCGCGTGCCTTTTGTCTCCGGGCTGGTGAACATGGTCGTGTCATACGGGTTGAGCCTGGTGGGCTTGCTGGTGCTCGGTTTCATCATCGATGCGCTGGCGCCCACCTTCGGCGGGCAAAAGAACGCCATCCAGGCACAGAAGGTGGCGGTGTACGCCAGCACGGCCGCCCTGCTGGGCGGAGTATTCAGCCTGCTGCCATCGCTGGCCATGCTGGGCCTGCTGGCGGCGGTGTACTCCATCTACCTGCTCTACACAGGCCTGCCTGTGCTCATGCGCAGTGCGCCCGAAAAGTCGGTGGGCTACACGGTGGTGGTCATCATTGCTGCCATCGTGATGGGGGTGGTCATCGGTGCTGTCAGTGCGCTGTTCATGCCGCGCAGCGGTGCGCTGTTTGGCGGTGCCGATGCCCCTGCCATCACCATGAACACGCCCGGTGGCAAGGTGTCCATCGACACCGCCGGCCTGGAAGCTGCCGGCAAGAAGATGGAAGAAGCCGCCCGCAAGATGGAAGAGGCCCAGAAGAGCCAGGATCCGGCCGCCATCGCCGCCGCCACGGGCGATGCCGCCAAGGCCGCTGCGGGTGTGCTGGGTGGGGGTCAGGCCATTGCGGCCCAGTCGCTCAAGGCGGCCCTGCCCGAGAAGCTGGCGGGCCTGCCCCGCACGGGTTTTGATGTGCAGGACGGTGCCGCCCTGGGCTTGCCCACCAGCCAGGCCAGCGCGCAATACGGCAACGACGACAAGCAGCTGCGCCTGGAGATCGTGGACGTGGGCGGCCTGGGGCAGATGGCGGTGATGGCCATGGGCATGGCGCAGGGCGAGAAAGAAGACCAGACCAGCGCCGAAAAGACCTGGCAAGAGGGTGGCCGCACCCTGCACCAGCGCTACGACAAGGATGACAGCCACGCAGAGTTCAAGACCATCCTGAAGAACGGCCTTGTGGTCAGCATCGAGGGCGACAAGATCGGCGTGAAAGAGCTGCGGGGCCTGATGTCACAAGTGGACCTGAACGGCCTGGAGGGCCTGCAGCGCAAGGGCAAGTCCTGAGCGGAAGGGTGGTTGCTATTGATTCAATAGCTATTCAGGCATGCTCGACTTGCGCATCCAGCCGATTTTGATTCCATCACCGCCTCAGCCACGCGGAAACGTCACCACATGGTCGACCTGGGCGCGGATGCCGATCCACTCGCCCAGCGCGTGGTCGTGGTGGCTGGGCACATGGGCCAGCACCGTGTGGCCACTGGCCAGGCGCAGGGTGTACAGAAACTCCGACCCCCGGAACGACTTGCGCACGATTTGCGCCTGCACGGGCGCGTGGTCGTCGTGCACGATGTCGTCGGCGCGCAGCAGCACATCACATTCACCCGCAGGGTAGCTGCTGGGCAGGGGGCACTCATCCAGGTCGGTCAGGTCGCCCAAGGGTGTTTGGGCCACCACGTTGTTGCCGCGCTGCACCAGCGTGGCGGGGGCAAACACGCCATGGCCGATGAAGTCGGCCACAAACCGCGTGGCGGGGCGGTGGTACAGGGTGTAGGCATCGTCCCACTGGTGCAGGTGGCCTTCGTTCATCACGCCAATCACATCGCCGATGGCAAACGCCTCGAACTGGTCGTGCGTCACAAACAGCGCCGTGGCGCCTGCGGCCTTGAGAATGCCGCGCACCTCGTGCGCCAGGCGCTCGCGCAGGTCCACGTCGAGGTTGGAAAACGGCTCGTCCAGCAGCATGAGCTGTGGGCGCGGCGCCAGCGCACGCGCTAGCGCCACACGCTGCTGCTGGCCGCCAGAGAGTTCGTGCGGGTAGCGGTGCTCGCTGCCCGTCAGGCCCACCAGCTGCAGCACCTCAGCCACCCGCGCGGCCTGCTCGGCCTTGGGCAACTGGTGGATGCCAAACGCCACATTGCGGCCCACCGACAGGTGCGGGAACAGCGCATAGTCCTGGAACACCATGCCGATACGGCGCAGCTCGGGTGGCACGCTCAGGCGGGCGCTGCTGACCACGCTTTTGGTGAGGCGGATTTCGCCCCCCGTCACGGGCTCCAGCCCGGCCACGGCGCGCAGCAGGGTGGTCTTGCCGCAGCCGGAGGGGCCGATCAGCACGCCGATGTCACCCGCTTTCAGGCTGAGCGTGACGCCTTGCACTGCGGCCTGTGCGCGGCCTGCGTAGTGCACTTCGAGTTGGGAGACCTCAAGAAACATATCTGTGCATTTTAGGCGGGGTGGAGTGAATGCTTAAAATTCGCATTTGCATTCCTGGGTGCTGCGGTGCCCATGCCTTTCGGCAGGTGTGCGCTTTCTTTCCTCTGCCGAGCCCATCGCCTTGCGCCGCACGCCGTCCTCTGTCTTTCGCAGCATCCCGCTGATCCTGTTTGCAGGCTTTCTGGCCTTGCCGGTGCTGGCAGTGCTGGCGTCGTGGCTGCCGTTCTCGCCCACCGGGCAGGGCGATGCGCAGACGGGCGCCATCCTGCGCGAAATGGCAGCCACGGTGCTGCCCGGCTATGTGTGGACCACGCTGTGGCTCAGCGTGCTGGTAGCGCTGGGCGCGGCCGTGGTGGGCACGCTGGCGGCTGCGGCCGTGACGCTGTTCGACTTTCCGGGCCGCCGCACCTTTGAATGGCTGCTGCTGTTGCCGCTGGCGATGCCCGCCTACGTGACGGCCTACGCCTACACCGACTTTCTGCAGTTCAGCGGCCCGCTGCAGGTGGGCCTGCGCAATACCTTCGGCCTGGAAGGCCGCCTGCTGCCCGAGGTGCGCAGCCTGGGCGGCGCGGTCTGGGTGTTCATCTTCTCGCTCTACCCCTACGTGTACCTGCTGGCGCGCACGGCGCTGGGTGAGCGTGCTGCTCACCTCATGGAGGCCGCACGCCTGCTGGGCGCGCCGCTGCCCCGCCGCATCCGCGCCGTGGCCCTGCCGCTGGCGCGCCCGGCTGTGGCGGCGGGCGTGGCGCTGGTGCTGATGGAAACCCTGGCCGACTTCGGCGTGGCCAGCTACTTCGGCATCCAGACCTTCACCACCGGCATCTACAAGGCCTGGCTGTCGATGGACAACCGGCTGGCCGCCGCGCAGCTGGCCACCATGCTGCTGGTGGTGGTGATGGCGCTGCTGCACCTGGAGCACCGCGCGCAAAAGCGCATGCGTTTTGCCACCGGCGGCGGGCGCGCAGGCTCGGCCGAGGCGCAGCCGCTGCGGCTGCGGGGCGCGCGCCGCTGGGCGGCCTGGGCCGTCTGTACCGTCCCTGTGCTCATGGGGTTTGTGGCGCCCGTGGCCTTCATGTTGCGGCCACTGGCGGCCGACTGGTCGGTGCTGCCTTGGGAGCGCTTCATGGAATGGGCGTGGCACAGCGTGCGCCTTGGTGGCATCACTGCGGCATTGGCCGTCGCCATCGCGCTCGCCCTGGCTTTTGCGGTTCGCCGCCAGCCGGATGCCATCACGCGCGGCGTAGTGCAACTGGCCAGCGTGGGGTATGCCGTGCCCGGCGCCGTCATCGTCGTCGGGCTGCTGTTGCCCGTGGGCTGGCTGCAGGCGGCCATGCCGCAGTGGGGTGTGGGCGCGCTGGTCACGGCCACGGCCTTTGGCATTGTGTGGGCCTACCTGGTGCGGTTTTGTGCAGTCGCCCTGCAATCCATGCAGAGCGGCTACGCGCGGATTCCGCCCAGCCTGGACGACTCTGCCCGCATGCTGGGCATGGGCAGCGCAGGCCTGCTGGCGCGCGTGCACTGGCCGCTGCTCAAGCGCTCTACCGCCGCCGCAGCGCTGCTGGTGTTTGTGGACGTGATGAAGGAGCTGCCCGCCACCATGGTGCTGCGCCCCTTCAACAGCGACACCCTGGCCGTGGTGGCCTATCAGCTGGCACGCGACGAGCGCCTGGGCGAGGCGGCATTGCCGTCGCTGGCGTTGGTGGCGGTGGGGCTGGTGCCTGTGATTTTGCTCAGCCGTACGTTGCGCAGCCGGCACTGACTCCGCAACGCCGTAGGTCCCAACTGTACGAACCTGTTTACTGAGGCTCAGTGCCCGGGTTGCGCGGCAGGGTCAGCGTAAAGCGCGCGCCTTGGCCTTCTGCGGATGACAGCGTGAGCGTGCCCCCCATCAGCACCGCCAACGCCCGCGACAGCGCCAGGCCCAATCCGGTGCCACCGTGCTGGTAGCTCACCTGGTCGTCGCCCTGGCGGAATTTTTCGAAGATCGTTTCGTGCAGGTGCGCCGGGATGCCCTGGCCGGTGTCCACCACATGAAAGCGGACGGCGTCGTTGCTGGCGTCCACTTCGATGGTGACCGAGCCTGCGGTCGTGAATTTCATGGCGTTGGACAGCAGGTTGTTGAGCACCTGCTTGAGCCGCAGTCCGTCGCACATCAAAGTGTGGGGGGCGTCGGGGGCAATGCGCACATGGAGCGCCAGGTTCTTGTTGGCGGCCGTTACGGCAAAGAAGTCGGCGGTGGACTGAACAATCTCGGTCACGTTCTGTTCGGTGGGCATGTGGGGCATGGCACCTGCTTCCACCTTGGCCAGGTCCAGGATCTCGGTGAGCAGGGCGTTCAAGTGGTCTGCCGCCTTGCGGATCAGGCTGGCCTGTTCCTTGAAGCGGGGCTGCTCCAGCCGTAGCTCCATCAGTTCTGCGAAGCCGCGGATACTGGTGAGGGGCGTGCGCAACTCGTGCGAGACGGCGGCCAGGAACTCGCTTTTGGCCTGGCTGGCCGAGCGGGCCTCGGCCTCGCTGATGCGCAGTGCGGTGTTGGTGGTCTCCAACTGGCGCACGCTGCGCACAAAGATCAGCGCTGCACCCGCCAGTGCAGCGCTGAACAGGGCCATGGTGAACAGTGCGATGTTGCGGCTGGCGCGCCACTCCTGCAAAGCCTCCTCGGTGCTTGTGGCCACCACCACCATCAGAGGGTAGGTGCCTACACGGCTGTAGGCATAGATGCGTTCGATACCGTCGAGGCCGCTGGAGCGCACGTAGTGGCCGCTGGGGCCGCGTTCTTCTGCATTGTTGTCGGGACTGCGCGGCACTACGCTTCCCATTCCGACGCTTTGTCCTCCCATCACTCTTGCTCGAATGGTGCGGTCGTTTCCAATAAGCGTTACTACACCCGTTTGCCCCAGTTGGACTCCCCGGTATACATCCTCGAAGTAACCTGGGGTCACCGAGGCAACGATCACGCCTGCTATGCCGCCGCCAGCGTCTGGAATCTTCCGCGACAACTGGATGGTGGCCTTGCCGGACACCTTTCCAATCACGGGCTTGCCCACAAACAGCCCGCTGGGAGTCTGCTGCAGGCGGGCCGCCTCTGACGCGTTGGGGTGGATGTGCACCTGCACATGCTCGCGATCCGACAGATCGACATGGCCGGTTTTTTCGCCGGAGGGGTCGATGTTGCTGCCGACAAACCGGCCATCCGGCCCCACCAGCGAGAGCTGGGTCAGGATTTTGGGCGCCAGCCCGGTTTCGTTGGCAAACCGCGTGAAATCCGCATTTTCAAAGTCGTTGGCCTGGACCGCGTCCCGCATGCGGATCGTGGCCTGGTCTACTGCAGCCATCACCCGCACGGTCTGTTCGCCCAGACTCAGTGCCAGGTTGCTGTTCTGCCGGACCTGCGCGTTCATCGCGTCACGCCAGGACACATTCATCAGGATGGCCACCGTAGCCCAGGCCATCACCAGGACCAGGGCCGTGCCCCAAGCCACCATGGTGCGCAGGGGCAGGCTGGACGCCCGCCTGTGCGCCGATGACGGGTCGTCGATGAGCGGACGTCCAGTGGGGCTTGCGGAGGGGGATGCAGGAGCCGTCATGGGCGGGTGTTTCAAAACGCAACTGCAGCCATCATAGGCGCGCGGCCCGCCCTGGTCACGGGCGGACGATGGGCGCGGGAGGTTCACGCAACGGTGCGACAGGCCGTGTCATCCCGCCACCGCGCTGGTCAGGCGCACTGGGCACGTATCAGGCAGTGCCCAACCGCCACAACGTCCCACCCCCGGTGACGCCCCCGGCAGAGGCGCCCAGTCTCCGCCACGCAAGGGAGTCCCCAGGTTTCGCAGGGGGCATTGATGAACTACATATGCTATAAATAATGTAGCAATGCATGCATGATTCACCTGCGCTTGCTGCCATTTTGGCTGAAAATCCATGCCAAACGGCATTGCGGGGCGGGCGCAGGGTTGCGCTGGCGCCCTGTCCAGTCGCCTTGGGACGTCGCGGCTGGTGCGGGCCTGTGTCAGGCCTGCATCAGGCCTGGGTCAGGCTTGTGTGTAGGCCGTCTTTACCGTGGTGTAGAACTCTGCCGCGTAGCGCCCCTGCTCGCGCGGGCCGTAGCTGCTGCTCTTGCGGCCGCCGAACGGCACGTGGTAGTCCACGCCCGCTGTGGGCAGGTTCACCATCACCATGCCGGCCTGGGCGTGGCGCTTGAAGTGTGTGGCGTGCTTGAGGCTGGTGGTGGCGATGCCGCTGGCCAGGCCGAAGGGCGTGTCGTTGGCCAGCGCCAGCGCTTCCTCGTAGTTCTTGGCGCGCAGCACGCTCACTACGGGGCCGAAGATCTCTTCGCGGTTGATGCGCATGCCGGGCGTGGTCTCGGTGAACAGAGCGGGGCGCAGGTAGTAGCCGGGCGCGCCGTCGGCGTTCTTCTCCAGGGCTTCGCCGCCGTAGGCGAGCTTGGCGCCTTCCTGCTGGCCGATGCCGATGTATTCCAGGTCTTGTGCGAGTTGGCGGTCGTCCACCACGGGGCCGATGTCGGTGCCGGCCTTGCGCGCGTCATCCACCTTCAGGGTCTTCATTTTCTCGACCATGGCGGCCACGAAGCGGTCGTGGATGCCTTCGGTCACGATCACGCGGCTGCTGGCGGTGCAGCGCTGGCCGGTGGAGAAGAAGCCGCTGTTGATGGCCGCGCCCACGGCCACGTTCAGGTCCGCGTCGTCCAGCACCACAAACGGGTTCTTGCCGCCCATCTCCAGCTGCACCTTGGCGCCACGTGGCACGCAGGCCGCTGCCACGCGCTGACCGGTGCCGACCGAGCCGGTAAAGCTCACGCCAGCAATGCGCTCGTCTTCGAGCAGCACGGCGCCCACGTCCGAACCCCGGCCCATCACCAGGTTGAACACACCAGCGGGCAGGCCCGCACGGTGCAGGATGTCAGCCAGCGCCCAGGCAGAGCCGGGCACCACCTCGGCGGGCTTGAACACCACCGTGTTGCCGTAGGCCAATGCGGGCGCGATCTTCCAGGCCGGGATGGCGATGGGGAAGTTCCACGGCGTGATGATGCCGATGGTGCCCAGCGACTCGCGTGTGATCTCAATGCCCACGCCAGGGCGCACGGACGGGATCATCTCGCCGCCGGGGCGGAGTGCCTCGCCCGCAAAGAACTTGAAGATGGCGGCGGCGCGGCCTACTTCGCCAATCGCTTCGGGCAGGGTCTTGCCTTCTTCGCGGGCCAGCAGGTCGCCCAGCTCGGCCTTGCGGGCGATGATCTCGTTGCCCACCGCGTCCAGGATGTCAAAGCGCTGCTGGGGCGTGGACAGGCTCCATGCCGGAAAGGCCGCGTGCGCTGCGGCGACGGCCTCGAGTGCCTGCTCGCGGCTGGCCACGGCGTAGTCGCCGATCACGTCGCGCGTGTCGGAGGGGTTGGTGTTCTGGTACGTGCGGACGCCTTCGGTCCAGTTGCCGGCGATCAGGTTTGCGTGCATGGCGGTGGTGGTGTGAAAGGGTGGGTGGTTGAAGAAATTCGAATCACAGCCCCGGTGCCGTGATCGCGTGGCCAGGAGCGCTGGCCGCCACAGGGGCTGCCCATTCACGCAAAGCCGTACGCCATGGCATCGCCGCTGCGGATTTATTGTTGTATGTCATCGTACAACATAAGTGCATTTTTGGGCACCCCGGGTAACTACTCATGGGATCACCTCCTGCCGCCTGGGCCCGCCGAGTGTCTCGGACCCGCAGGGCGACAGGTCGGCGCACGGGGTGGGGCGCATCGCCACGACCCCTGGCCTTCAGCCAGCCTCGGCCTGTGCGCGCCGGCGGCGTTCACGGCTGTTGGCCAGGTGGGTGCGCATGGCTGCACGGGCTGCGTCGGGGTCCTGGCCCACGATGGCGTCGTAGATGCTCTCGTGCTCGCCATTGACCCGGCGCAGGTACTGTCTGCGTTCGTCGTTGGGGGCTTCGACCGAATCCAGCCGCGCGCGCGGAATGATCATGCTGCCCAGTGTGCCCATCAGCTCGGCGAAGTGGCTGTTCTGCGTGGCGCGGGCGATCTCCAGATGGAACTGGAAGTCCGCCGCCACCGCGTCGCGCCCGGCGTCCACGGCCGCCGCCACGGTGTCCAGAGCCTCGCGCATGGTCTTGAGGTTGGCGGGCGTGCGGCGCTGCGCGGCCAGCGCGGCGGCCTCGGTTTCTACGCCGATGCGCAGTTCCAGCACCGCAATCACGTCACGCAGGGTGCTGAACTGGTCGGGCGTGATCTTGAAGCCCGGGGCCTGCCCAAGGCCCAGCACAAACGTGCCGATGCCATGCCGTGTCTCCACCAGGCCCGACGCCTGCAGCTTGGAAATGGCCTCGCGCACCACCGTGCGGCTGACGTTGAACTCGGCCATGATCGCGGCCTCTGTGGGCAGCTTGTCGCCCAGTGCCAGGCGCCCGTCGCGGATGCGGTCACCCAGGGAGTCCACCAGCTCCAGGGCCAGGGTGCGGGGCTTGCGGCGTGGGGCGATGTCGGTGCTCATGTCTCGGTGTTATCCCTATGTGTTGGACGGGTTGAAAGGAGTACATTGCCTCCTCGTTGTATGACAACTGATGACGTTCAACCGCTTGTAACGCCACTGTACCAAGAACCTCCGCAAAAGCCATGCCCTGTCACCCGACGCCGATCCGTTTTCAACGCTTGTTATTGACCGGGGCCGCCGGGGGGCTGGGGCGTGAATTGCGCACGCGCCTGAAGGCGTACTGCACCACCTTGCGCCTGTCCGACATCGGCGACCTGGGCAGCGAGGCGCCGGGCGAAGAACTGCGCCCCGCGCGGCTGGAAGACGCCAGTGCCATGTTGCCGCTGCTGGAGGGGGTGGACGCCGTGGTGCACCTGGGCGGCGTGTCCACCGAGCAGCCCTGGGACCCCATCCTGCAGGCCAACATCGTGGGGGCATACAACCTCTATGAGGCCGTTCGCAAGCAAGGCGTCAAGCGCGTGGTGTTTGCCAGTTCCAACCATGTGACCGGCTTTTACCGCCAGGACGAAGTGGTGGGGCTGCGCGACCCGGCGCGGCCCGATGGCCTGTATGGCCTGTCCAAGGCGTTTGGCGAGGACCTTTCGCGCTTCTACTTTGACCGCTACGGCATCGAAACCGTGTGCCTGCGCATCGGCTCCTCCTTCCCCGAGCCGCGCAACCGCCGCATGCTGGCCACCTGGATGAGCTACGACGACCTGGAGCGCCTGGTCATGGCCAGCCTCACCGCGCCGGTGGTGGGCCACAGCATCATCTATGGCATGGGCGACAACACCACCACCTGGTGGGACAACACACTCGCCCGCCACATCGGCTACCGCCCGCAGGACAGCTCCGAGCCCTTCCGCGCCAAGGTGGAGGCAGCTGACCCGCAGCCCGATCTGACGGACCCGGCCGTGATCTACCAGGGCGGGCCGTTTGTGCGCACCGGTCCGTTCGAGTGAGTGGGTCCATGGAACTCCTGTTGCCTCACCACCAGGACCAGGTGGGCGAAAGCCCCCTGTGGAGCACTGCCGAGCAGGCGCTGTACTGGGTGGACATAGAAGGCCACGCGCTGCGCCGCCTGCGCTGGGCCGACCGGCAACTGATGAGCTGGACGACGCCGGAGCGGCTGGCCTGCATTGCGCTGCATGCCAGCGGCGGGCTCATCGCTGGCATGGACACGGGCATCTTTCACCTGCAGCCTGCCGATGACGGCACCCTGGCCTGCACCCTCATCTCTGCCGTGCAGCACCCGCAAGCTGGCATGCGCTTCAACGACGGGCGCTGTGACCGCCAGGGGCGCTTCTGGGCCGGCACCATGGTGCGCGACATGTCTCTGGCGCAACCCGCTGGCGGCCTGTACCGGCAGGACGCGCGCGGCCTCTCGGCGCCGCTGATCGAAGGCCTGGTCACCCAGAACGGCCTGGCGTTCAGCCCCGATGGCGCCACCATGTACCTCAGCGACAGCCACCCCAGCGTGCAAAAGATCTGGTCGCTGGACCTGCACGAAGACGGCAGCCTGGGGCCGCGCCGTCTGTTGGTGGATATGCGCGCGCTGCCCGGCCGGCCGGACGGTGCGGCCATCGACACCGATGGCTGCTACTGGACCTGCGCCAACGACGCTGGCATGGTGCATCGCTTCACCCCATCGGGCGTGCTGGACCGCTCGCTGGCCGTGCCAGTCAGCAAGCCCTCGATGTGCAGTTTTGGCGGGCCCGACATGGACCTGCTTTTCATCACCTCCATCCGCCCCGGCCAGCCGCAGGGCAACGATGTAGCCCATGGCGGCGCGGTCTTCGTGACCCGCCCGGGCACCCGAGGGCTCGCAGAGGCCCCATACCCGCCCGCCTGAGCGCGGCACCCCAACCGATTCAACCCCGGAGACAAAGCACCATGAACGTTCCACACCTCTTTGGCCGCGTGGCCATCGCCGCTGGCATCTTGCTCGGCAGCCTGGCCGCGCAGGCCACCGAGTTCCGCTCGTCGGACATCCACCCCGAGGACTATCCCACCGTGCTGGCCGTGCGCCACATGGGCGAGACGCTGTCCAAGGCCACCGGTGGCAAGCACAGCATCAAGGTCTACGCCAAGGGGTCGCTTGGCATCGAGAAGGACACCATCGAGCAGACCAAGCTGGGGGCGATTGCCATGACGCGCGTGAACGTCGCGCCCATGAACAACATCTGCCCCGCCACCATGGTGCCCACCATGCCCTTCCTGTTCCGCGACAAGGAGCACATGCGCAAGGTGCTGGACGGCGCCATTGGCGACGAGATCCTGAAGGACTGCGAATCCCAGGGCTTCGTGGGGCTGGCGTTCTATGACAGCGGCGCACGCTCGATCTACACCGTCAAGAAGCCCATCAAGACCCTGGCCGACGTCAAGGGCCTGAAGGTGCGCGTGCAGCAGAGCGACCTGTGGGTGTCCCTGCTCGAAGCCATGGGCGCCAACGCCACCCCCATGCCGTTCGGCGAGGTCTACACCGCGCTCAAGACCGGCCTGGTGGACGCCGCAGAAAACAACTACCCCAGCTACGAAAGCTCGCGCCACTTCGAAGTCGCCAAATACTTCAACAAGACCGAGCATTCCATGGCGCCTGAGATCCTCTTGTTCAGCAAGCGGGTTTGGGACACCTTGAGCGCTGACGACCAGAAGGCCATCCGCGCCGCCGCCAAGGAGTCGGTGGGCTACATGCGCAAGATCTGGGACGAGCGCGAAGAGAAATCCCTGGCCACGGTGAAGGCTGGCGGCGCGCAGGTGGTGGATATCGACAAGGTGGCCTTCAAGGCTGCCATGAAGCCGGTGTACGACAAGTTCCTCAAGGACCCCAAGCTGCAGGACATGGTCAAGCGCATCGACGCGGTGCAATAAGCCAGAAGCCAGAGTCTCCAGGGCAGGCGGGACCGGGAACAGCCCGCCGCCTGCCCGTTTCCAGTTGTTGTTGTTGTTTTTGAATGTCCACTATGTACACGCGACTCTGCGCTTTCATTGCGCGCGCCTGCCTGAAGCTCGGGGTGGGGGGGCTGGTCCTGCTGGTCTGTGCCGTGCTCTACCAGGTCATAGGCCGCTATATCTTCAATGACACCCCCACCTGGGCCGAGAGCGGCGCCGTACTGCTGGTGCTTTACGTGACCATGCTGGGCATGGCTGTGGGCGTGCGTGATGCGGGCCACATCGGTCTCGAATCGTTCCTGGTGCTGGCGCCCGATTGGTTGCGCACCAAGCTCGAGCTGCTGATCCACGCGCTGGTGCTGCTGTTCGGCATCGTCATGGCCTGGAACTGTGGCGTGCTGGCCGAATCGGTGGCACCGTACAAGATCCCTACGCTGGGCATCTCCGAAGCCTTCAAGTACGTGCCGCCCGCCATGGCTGGCGTACTGGTGGCCATGTTCTCGCTGGAACACATCATCGCCATCCTGCGTGGCACGGAAGTAGAGCCCGCCTGGCATTGAGCGGCCTCACTGTCTCTCCGCCCCCTAACGTCCCTACAAAGATTCCACCATCATGGCGTTGACCATCCTGTGCGTGAGCTTCACGCTATTGCTGCTGCTGGGCGTGCCCGTGGCCTTCTCGATCGGCCTGTCCTCGCTGGCCACCATCCTGTACGAAGGCCTGCCCCTGGCCGTGGGTTTCCAGCAAATGATTTCGGGCATGAACCCGTTCTCGTTCCTGGCCATCCCGTTCTTCATCTTTGCAGGCGAGATCATGATGTACGGCGGCATTGCCGACCGCATCGTCAACTTTGCCAAGAGCGTGGCGGGCCATGTGCGTGGCGGCCTGGGCATGAGCAATGTGCTGGCCTGCACGCTGTTTGGCGGTGTCTCGGGCTCGCCGGTGGCCGACGTGTCGGCCATGGGCGCCGTGCTCATCCCGCAGATGAAGAAGGAGGGCTACCACGCTGACTACGCGGTGAACGTGACCACCCACGCCTCGCTGGTGGGCGCGCTCATGCCCACCTCGCACAACCTCATCATCTTCACGCTGGCGGCTGGGGGCAAGGTGAGTATTGCGGCGCTGATCCTTGCAGGCATCGTGCCGGCCCTGTTGCTGACCATCTGCAACCTGGCTGCCGCCTACTTCGTGGCTGTCAAGCGCGGCTACCCCGCAGGCACCTTCCCGGGCTGGGAGATTGTGTGGATCTCGTTCCGCGCCTCGGTACCAGGCCTCGCCGTGGTAGTCATCATCATCGCGGGCATTTTGTCGGGGGCGTTCACCGCTACCGAGTCGGCGTCGGTCGCAGTGCTGTGGGCGCTGATTCTGTCGGTCTTCGTCTACAAGAAGCTCACGCGCGAGCAGTTCCTCAAGGCCGCGTCCAAGGCCGTCAAGACCACGGGCACAGTGCTGCTGCTCATCGGCATCTCGTCCATGTTCGGCTACCTCATCGGCCTCTACGGTGTGGCCGAGCTCACGGGTGATGCGCTCAAGTCCATGAGCACCTCGCCCTGGGTGATCTTCCTGTCGGTGAACATCATCCTGTTCGTGCTGGGCACCTTTCTCGACATGGCGGCCACCATCCTTATCTGCACTCCCATCTTTTTGCCGATCTGCCAGCAGTTCGGCATGAGCACGGAGCAGTTCGGCATCGTCATGCTGATCAACTGCGCGCTGGGCCTGAACACCCCTCCCGTGGGCACCACGCAGTTCATCGGCTGCACCATCGGGGGCGTGTCGGTGGGCGAGGTGATGAAGACCATCTGGCCGTTCTACAGTGCGCTCATCGTGGCGCTGATGCTGGTGACCTATGTGCCCCAGTTCTCGATGTGGCTGCCAGACCTGGTGCTCAAGGGCGGCGGCTGACCCGGCAGGAGTGATGGCTCAGCCACCGGGCGGATTGAAACCCGCGTACCTTGTGAATTGAACGGACCTATGCGACAAGCTCTCACCATCCGTATGCATGCCCAGGACAACGTCGCCATCGTCGCCAACGACGGTGGCCTGCCTGCGGGCACCCTGTTGCCAGACGGTGTGCCGGGCGCGGGCATCGCGCTGCGCGACAAGGTGCCGCAGGGCCACAAGGTGGCGCTGGCGGACATCCCTGAAGGCGGCGTGGTGCGCCGCTACAACGTGCCCATCGGCTATGCGCTCAAAGACATCGAGGCGGGCAGCTGGGTGCACGAGCGCCTGCTGCAGATGCCTTCGGCCCGCGCGCTCGAAGGCCTGCCCATGGCCACGGTGCAACCGCCGGTGCTTGAACCCCTGACGGGCTACACCTTCGAGGGCTACCGTAACGCCGATGGCTCGGTGGGCACGCGCAACATCCTGGCCATCACCACCACCGTGCAGTGTGTGGCTGGTGTGGTGGCGCAGGCCGTGCGCCGCATCAAGGCCGAGCTGCTGCCTTTGTTTCCCCATGTGAACGATGTGATCGGCCTGGAGCACACCTACGGCTGCGGCGTGGCCATTGATGCGCCCGACGCCATCATCCCCATCCGCACGCTGCGCAACATCAGCCTCAACCCCAACTTTGGGGGCGAGGTCATGGTGGTCAGTCTGGGCTGCGAGAAGCTGCAGCCCGACAGGCTGCTGCCCCCGGGCAGCTTCCCCATCACCGACGAGCGCGACGCGGCGCTGGGCCCCGAGACGGTGTGCCTGCAGGCCGACGAGCATGTGGGCTTCATGTCCATGCTCGACCACATCGTGCAAAGCGCGCGCCCGCACCTGGAACGCCTGAACGCCCGCCGCCGCGAGACCATCCCCGCCAGCGAGCTGGTGCTGGGTGTGCAGTGCGGTGGCAGCGATGCGTTCTCGGGCGTCACCGCCAACCCGGCCGTGGGCTTCTGCGCCGACCTGCTGGTGCGCGCGGGCGCCACGGTGATGTTCAGCGAGAACACAGAAGTGCGCGACGCCGTGGAGCAGCTCACCAGCCGCGCAGCCACGCCCGAAGTGGCCGAATCCATCGTGCGGGAGCTGGGCTGGTACGACCGCTATCTGGACCGGGGCCGCGTGGACCGCGCGGCCAACACCACGCCGGGCAACAAGGCGGGTGGCTTGTCCAACATCGCCGAGAAGGCCATGGGCTCCATCATCAAGAGCGGCACCGCGCCCATTGCGCATGTGCTGGCCCCGGGCGAGAAGCTGCGCCGCGACCAGCGCGGCCTGGTGTATGCCGCCACGCCCGCCAGCGACTTCATCTGCGGCACGTTGCAACTGGCTGCCGGCATGAACCTGCACGTGTTCACCACCGGCCGGGGCACACCCTACGGTCTGGCCGAGTGCCCTGTGGTCAAGGTCGCGACGCGCACTGATCTGGCCCGCCGCTGGCACGACCTGATGGACATCAACGCCGGCAAGATCGCCGATGGCGAGGCCACTATCGAACAGCTGGGCTGGGAGATGTTCCACCTGCTGCTTGACGTGGCCAGCGGTCGCAAGAAGACCTGGGCGGAGCAGTGGCAACTGCACAACGCGCTGGTGTTATTCAACCCCGCACCGGTGACCTGAAATTCGCGGGGCCACAGCCCCTTGTGTTCCCTCTTCAACAGCCCTTGCCTGCAAGGGCTGTTGTCCTTGAAAGACCGCATCTCATGGGGCATTCCCGATTTTCTGACCGCAAGGTCGTGGTGGCGCTGGCGCTGCTGTGTTGCCTGCTCTGGGGCAGCTCGTACCCCGCCATCAAGACCGGGTACGCCTGGTTCGGCATCTCACGCAATGACATCCCTACGCAGCTCGTGTTCGCGGGCTGGCGGTTTCTGGGCGCCGGGCTGATCTTGCTGGCCTGGGCCGTGGTCATGCGCAAGGCCATCTGGGGCTTGGGCTTCACAGCAGGGCGGCAGCTGATAGCGCTGGGCTTGGCACAGACCACGCTGCAGTACGTGTTCTTCTACGTGGGCCTGGCGCATACCACGGGCGTCAAGGGCTCCATCATGAATGCTACGGGCACGTTTTTCAGCGTGCTGCTGGCGCACTGGGTCTATCACAACGACCGTCTGAGCCATTCCAAGCTCTGGGGCTGCCTGGTGGGCTTTGCGGGCGTGATGGTCGTCAACCTGGGGCGCGGCACGCTGGACCTGGACGTCACCCTGCTGGGCGAAGGCTTCGTGGTGATCGCCGCCCTGGTGCTGGCCGCGGCCAGCATTTACGGCAAGCAGGTGTCGCAGCGCATGGACTCGGTCGTGATGACGGGCTGGCAGCTGGGCCTGGGCGGCGTGGCGTTGTTGGTCATTGGCTGGTCGCTGGGTGGTTCGCTCACGGGCTTCACCTGGGGCTCTACGGTGCTGCTGGTGTACCTGGCGCTGCTGTCGTCGGCCGCGTTTTCGCTGTGGAGCATCCTGCTCAAGCACAACCGGGTGAGCCAGATCACGGTGTTCAACTTCACCGTGCCGATCTTTGGCGCGGCGCTGTCGGCACTGTTTTTGGGCGAGGCGCTGTGGGAGTGGAAAAACCTGCTGGCCCTGGTGCTGGTGTGTGTGGGCATCTGGCTGGTCACGCGCGATACGGCCAGCGCCACCAAATAGACTCGGCCCATGGCTTACACACTCTCCCGAGACGCATTCCAGCGCGACCTGCACGGCCTGCGCACCGACCTGTTCACCCTGCGCAGCCCCGGCGGCCTGCAGGTGGCGGTGAGCAACTACGGCGCCCGCCTGGTGCAGGTGGCGGTGCCCGACGGTCAGGGCGGTCTGGCCGATGTGGCGCTGGGCTACGACAGCCTGCAGGGCTACCTGGACGGGCAGCTCTCCATGGGTGCGCTCATCGGCCGCTGGGCGGGGCGTCTGCGTGCGGGCACGCTGACCCTGCCGGATGGATCGCGCCGGCAACTGCCCACCAACAGCGGGCCACACCATCACCACGGCGGCCCGCGCGGCAGCCGCTTCCAGGTGTTTGCGGTGGAGCATGTGCAGGCCGATGCCCTCTCCCTCAGCCACACCTTCCGCACAGAGGACGACGGGGTGCCCGGCACGGTGCGCCTGCAGCTCCACCTGCAGGTCACAGCCGACAACGCGCTGCACATGGCCTGGACGGCCGAGGTGCTCCATGCCCCCACGGTGCTCAACCTCACCGGGCATGCGTTCTTCAACCTGGCAGGCCAGGGCAGCACCCACGGCCACACCCTGCAGGTGCCCGCCAGCCGCTATGTGCCCCTGGCGGCCGATGTGTGCCCCACGGGCGCGCTGGCTGCGGTGCAGGGCACGCCGTTCGACTTCCGCCAAGCCCGCGCTGTGGCGGACGCCATCGCAACACCCCATGAGCAGCTGGCCGTGGCGGGCGGGCTGGACCACTACCTGGTGCTGGACGAACAGGCGGCCCCCCTTGCCCCTCCGTCGTCATCCATCACGCCACCGGGCCTGCGCCTGGCCGCGCTGCTGGGCGAACCCGTGAGCGGCCGTGCGATGGAGGTGTGGAGCACCGCTCCGGGTGTGCAGGTGTATGCAGGCCACGGCCTCAAGGCCGATCCCGCGCGGGACTTGGGGCGTGGTGCGGGGCAGGGCGGCTGGCTGTGGCAGCCGGGCGACGGTATCTGCCTGGAGCCCATGGAGTACCCGGATGCGCCCAACCACGCGGGCTTTCCGGTGCGCTGGTGGCAGCCGGGCGAAGTGGTGCGGGGCGCCATCGTGTACCGCTTCATCGGGGGCTGACGACCGATGGGCTGGCTTGGCAAGCCCGTGCCGCGCTACCATGCCGCCTGGCTTTTAACCGAGGTGGCTCATGCAAATGTCCAACGCCCCCAGCACCGACTGGAAAGAAGTGGTGGCACCTGATGAAGCGCAGCGCTTTGCGGGCTATGCGCGCCAGTTTGCCGAGCTGCAGGCGCGGAAGTCGCAAAAATACGGCGCTGGGCGGGGGCTGCACCGCAAGCAACTCACGGCCGCGTATGGCCGCCTGGAGGTGCTGGGCGAACTGCCCACGTTTGCGGCCCAGGGCTTGTTCGCGCAGCCGGCGCAGTACGACGTGCGGGTGCGGCTGAGCAACGGCGGCATGGACAAGGCGGCGGACCACAAGCCCGACATCCGGGGCTTTGCGATCAGTGTGCGGGGAGTGCAGGGCGACTCTGCCTTGGGCAACGGGCCCGCAAAAAGCCAGGACTTCCTGCTCATCAACCAGGAAAAGTTCGCCTTCCCCCAGAGCGCAGAGTTTGTGGATTTTGTGGTCGCTGCGTCGCACGGCGGCGGCGCGCTGATCAAGTTCCTGGTGCAGCGCCATGGCTTGCTGGGTGCGGCTCGGCAGATCGCCAAGACGGTCAAGACCTTTGGGCGGCCCTTTGGCGGCTTTGCATCGCATGCCATGTTCAGCGCTGCGCCCATTGCCTGCGGGCCCTATGCCGTGCGTGTGCGCCTCGTGCCCCATGCATCCAACGGCGCGCCCGTCAGGCAGGTACAGCACGACTGGGATGCCGAATTCTCCGGCCGCCTGCGCCAGCAGGACCTGCAGTGGGACCTGCAGCTGCAGCCTTTTGTGGACGAGGCCACCACCCCCATTGAAGACGCCAGCGTGGACTGGCCCACGCCCTACACCACCGTGGCCCGGCTCACCCTGCCACGGCAGGACCCGGCTGCTGACGCAGCCCTGGCCGCCGAGGTGGAGGCCGCCGTGTTCGACCCCTGGCAGGCGCTGGCTGCGCACCGGCCCCTGGGCGACGTGATGCGGGCCCGCAAGGTGGTGTATTTCGAAAGCCAGAAAGGCCGTGGCGCTGTGTGACCTGCGGGGTGCGGCGACCGGGCGCTTCGTGAGGAAGCCCCCACGGTACTCAGAAAAACAGTGAGGGTGTTGAATCCCGGTCTGAGAGCGGCTCACAAAACTCAGCGAAGCGGCCCTGGCTAGGCGTTTCGCCGCAGGCAGTACAAGCAGTACGACAAGGCGAGACAACGACGCCAGGGGAGTTTTGTTAGCCGCTCTAAGTTTCGTCTAAGTGTTGGTGCCCACACTGCCCTCCATCGCAACTCCGATTGGAAAGGCACACACCATGAACACGACAACGCTGACCTCCACCCCCCGCCGCCTCATCCTGGCCCTGGTGGCCGCTGGTGCGGTGGGTGCCACGGGCGCAGGCCTCATCACCGGGCACCAGGCCCGCGCGCTGACCCCGCCCCCCGCCATCGTGGCCCAGACGCCTGCGGCCCCCGGCGGGGCCTTGCCCAGCTTCGCGCAGATCACCGCGCAAAACGGCCCTGCAGTGGTCAACATCAGCGTGACGGGCAGCACCAAGGCCGCCATGGCCGATGACGACGGCGAAGACGAAGGCCAGCCCGCCGCGCGCCAGGGCCGGGCGCCGCAGATGGACCCGAACGATCCGTTCTACCAGTTCTTCCGACAGTTCGGCTTTCCGGGCGGCATGGGGCCACAGGCCCAGCCCAACGTACCCACGCACGGCCAGGGCTCGGGCTTCATCGTCAGCCCCGATGGCCTGGTGCTGACCAATGCCCATGTGGTCAAGGGTGCCAGCGAAGTCATCGTCAAGCTCACCGACCGCCGCGAGTTCCGCGCCAAGGTGCTGGGCTCTGACCCCAAGACCGACGTGGCCGTGCTCAAGATCGACGCCAAGAACCTGCCCACGGTGCGCCTGGGCAGTACACGCGACCTGCAGGTGGGTGAATGGGTGCTGGCCATCGGCTCGCCCTTTGGCTTTGAAAACAGCGTGACGGCGGGTGTGGTCAGCGCCAAGGGCCGCTCGCTGCCCGACGACAGCCTGGTGCCCTTCATCCAGACCGATGTGGCGGTGAACCCTGGCAATTCGGGCGGGCCTTTGTTCAATGCACGCGGTGAAGTGGTCGGCATCAACTCGCAGATCTACAGCCGCTCGGGTGGCTACCAAGGGGTCTCGTTCTCCATCCCGATCGAGCTGGCGGCCAAGATCAAAGACCAGATTGTTGCCACCGGCAAGGTGCGCCACGCACAGCTGGGCGTGGCCGTGCAAGAGGTGAACCAGGCGTTTGCCGAGTCGTTCAACCTCGACAAGCCCGAAGGCGCGCTGGTGGCCAGCGTCAGCAAGGGCAGCCCCGCAGAGAAGGCCGGCCTGCAGGCCGGCGACGTGATCCGCCAGGTGGACGGCCAGCCCATCGTCGCTTCGGGTGACCTGCCCGCCTGGGTGGGCCAGGCGCAGCCGGGCCAACAGGCCAAGCTGTCGATTTGGCGCCAGGGCAAGCCGCTGGAGCTGACCGCCACCCTGGGCGACGCCAGCGACAAGGCGATCAAGCAGGCGCGCAACGACGATGCCGTGGGCAAGGGCCAACTGGGCCTGTCATTGCGTCCGCTGGACCCGCAGGAGCGGCGCGCGGCAGGCCTCAATGAGGGCCTGGTCATCGAGCAGGCGCGCGGCCCCGCCGCTGCGGCCGGTGTGCAGCCGGGCGACGTGCTGCTGGCCATCAACGGCGCGCCCATCAAGGACATCACGCAGGTGCGTGCCGCCATGGCCAAGGCGGGCAAGTCGGTGGCGCTGCTCATTGAGCGCGACGGCGACAAGATCTTTGTGCCCGTGCGCCTGGGCTGATCCATGGCCTGCGCCTGCCGTCGGCTCTGGCCCTGCGGCAGGCGCTGTGCATCAGCGCGGCAGCGCCTCCACTTCCTTGGTCCAGCGGTCGATCAGGCGCCTGCGCTCTGCGGCCTTGCCGTATTTCTCGAAGTCGTATTTGATGAGCTTCACGTTGTCCAGCGTCGGGATGCGCGGGTCCATCTTGAAGGTCTTGTTGGCGGGTACCTGGTAGCTGCCCACCTGGGCGCCCACGGCCTGGCCTTCGGGGCTCATCAGCCAGTCGTAGTACTTTTTGGCGTTATCCATGTTGCGCGCGCCCTTGACCAGCGCAATGCCGCCCACCTCGTAGCTGGTGCCTTCACAAGGCGCCTGGGTTTTCACCGGGTACTTGTCGGCCTTCCACTTCTCAAAGTTGAACATGAAGGTGATGCCCACACCCACCTCGCCCTTGGCCACGTTGGGCGCCTGCGCCTGGCCGCTACGGGTGTAGGTGGTGGTGTTCTTGTGCAGGGCCTTGAGGTAGTCGAACGCCTTGTCTTCGCCCATCAGCTGCACCAGCCCCGCGATCACGGTGTAGGCCGTGCCGCTGGAGGCAGGGTGCGAGATTTCCACCTCGCCCTTGTAGGCAGGCTTGATCACGTCGGACCAGCACTGCGGCTCGGGCAGCTTTTTCTTCTTGAGTGTTTCGGTGTTGTAGCCAAAGCCGATGGCCGAGCTGTAAAAGCCCCCCACCTGGTGGCCCGACATGGCGTACTGCCGCACGCTCCAGCTGTGCAGGTCGTGCAGATAGGCGGGGCGGTATTCGGCCAGCAGGCCCTGCTCGGCGGCCTGCAAGAAGGGGTCGCCCGTGCCGCCCCACCAGATGTCTGTCTTGGGGTTGTTGGCTTCGGCGCGCAGTTGCGCGGCGATCTCGCCCGTGCCCTTGTGGGCCTGGTTCACCTTGATGCCGGTCTTGCGGGTGAACTCCTTGGCGGCCGCTTCGCACCAGGGCGCGTCGGTGCTGCACAGCGCGTTGACCACGCCCTGTGCCTGGGCGCTAGTGGAAGCCAGTGCGGCCAGCGCAACGGCTGCAGCAACGTGGTGGAGAGGGGGAAATGCCATCGGAATCGCCATCGGTCTTGCTCCTTGTGTTTTGTGGTGGTGGCCCGGCCCCTGGGGCGGACGGTGTGCGCGTGGCGCTTTCATTGTGACAGTGATGTGTCAAATTTAAGTCGTTCTGGCAGCCCGGTGCTGCGCCAGCGCCCATGCCGCCGCTATCCTTGGCAGCCAGCCCATTTCCTGCACTCCTGACCGACCGACCTTTCTGCCCCCTTGCCATGCGCCTGCTGCTTGTTGAAGACGATTCCATGATCGGTGAAGCCGTGCTGGACTTGCTGCGCGCCGAGCAGTACGCGGTGGACTGGGCGCGCGATGGCGACGCGGCCGACACGGCCCTGCGCACCCAGGCGTATGACCTGGTGCTGCTGGACCTGGGCCTGCCCCAACGCGATGGTCTGACCGTGCTGCGCGACCTGCGCGCCCGCAAGAACCGCACGCCCGTGCTGGTGGCCACCGCGCGCGATGCCGTGGCGCAGCGCATCGAGGGGCTGGATGCCGGGGCCGACGACTACGTGCTCAAGCCCTATGACCTGGACGAGCTGCTGGCCCGCATCCGTGCCCTGCTGCGCCGCGCAGCGGGCCGCGCCGAGCCGGTGTACGAACACCAGGGCGTCAGCATCAACCCCGCCACGCGCGAGGTGACGGTGCGCGGCACGCCGGTGGTGCTGTCGGGGCGCGAATGGGCGGTGCTGGAGCCGCTCATTGCCCGCCCCGGCATGGTGCTGTCGCGCCAGCAGCTGGAGGACAAACTCTACGGCTGGGGCGACGAGGTGAGCAGCAACGCGGTGGAGGTCTACATCCACGGCCTGCGCAAGAAGCTGGGGGCTGACCTGGTGCTGAACGTGCGCGGTGTTGGGTATCTGGTACCGAAGATGTGATGGAAAAAATCTCACGCACCTTTCAGGCCCTGCTCCCGCGCTCCTTGCGCATGCGGCTGCTGATGTTTTTGCTGGCTGCCATCGTGCTGGCAGGCGCAGTGCAGGGCGCACTGGCCTACCGGGGCGCGCTGGACGAGGCCGATGCGCTGTTCGACTACCACATGCAGCAGACGGCGCTGGCTTTGCGCTCGGGTCTGCCGGTGGATGCCCAAGGCCTGGGCCCGGGCCTGGACCCGGAGGACGAGAACCACGAGTTCATCGTGCAGGTGTGGACCAACGAGGGCCTGCGCATTTTTGAATCCGCCGTGGGCGCCGCCCTGCCACAGATTGCCGTGCTGGGCTTCACCAACGTGCAGGCGCGCGGCGGCACCTACCGGGTGTTCTCGATGCAGACGCGCTCGCAAGTCATCCAGGTGGCGCAGAACATGGCTGCGCGGCGCGACATGGCCCGCAGCCTGGCGTTGCGCACGCTGGCGCCGCTGGCCATCATGGCGCCGCTCTTGGTGCTGGCCGTGTGGTGGGGCGTGAGCCGGTCGCTGGCCCCGGTGGAACGCGTGCGCCGCCAGCTGGCAAAGCGCCAGGCCGACGACCTTTCGCCCGTGAGCGATGCACAACTGCCCGATGAGGTGCAGCCGCTGGTGAGCGAACTCAACCTGCTGTTCGAGCGCGTGCAGCACGCGTTCGAGGCGCAGCAGCACTTTGTGGCCGACGCCGCGCACGAGCTGCGCTCCCCCCTGGCCGCATTGCGCCTGCAACTGCAGGGCCTGCAGCGTGCGGGCGACGACGCCGCGCGGGCGGCCGCCATCGAACGCCTGTCGGCCGGCATCGAGCGCGCCACACGGCTGGTCGAGCAGCTGCTGACCCTGGCCCGGCAGGAGGCCAGCACGGCCGTCAACGATCCGGTGGACCTGCGCGCCACGGCGCAACTGGCGCTGGCCGACGTGGCCCCCGTAGCCCAGGCGCGCAGCATGGATGTGGGCCTGCTTGAATCGGACGCCGCCACCGTCACAGGCAATGCCGAGGCCCTGCGCATGCTGGCCCGCAATCTGCTGGACAACGCCATCAAATACAGCCCGCCCGGCGGCCAGGTGGACCTGCAGGTGCGCCGCGACGGCGACCACGCCGTGCTCACCGTGGAAGACAGCGGCCCCGGCATCGCCCCCGAGCACCGCGAGCGGGCCATGCAGCGGTTTGTGCGCGTCACCGCCGACGGTGCGCCCGGCAGCGGTCTGGGTCTGGCCATCGTGCAGGCCATCGCCCAAAGCCATGGCGCCACCGTGGCGCTGGACAGCTCGGCGCGCCTGGGCGGTCTGCGGGTGACCGTGCGGTTTGTGGCTGCCAAGCCCTGAGCTGCGTGATGCCCTGTTTGCTATTAATTGCATAGCTGTCCAGGCATATTGCACTAGCGCTATCGGCTCAAAAGCACTCAAAAGCACCCGCTGAGTGCTTCAAAGCGCCTCGTCACGTGCGCGCCACGCCGCCAGGGGCCTGCCCCGCACAATGCGGGGGTAGCGCGCAGGCTGTGCCGGTTCCTGGTCCGCCTGCGTCCACTTCCACCACCGTACACACGCATCGGCATGAACTTCATCGTTTTGGGCGCAGGCGCCATTGGTTGTTATGTGGGTGGGCGCCTGGCCGCACATGGCGAGCCGGTGTGCCTGGTGGGGCGGCCGCATGCGCTGGAGCCCATCGCGCTCCGCGGTCTTCAGGTCACTGACCTGGACGGCTTTGACCGCACCGTGCCCACGTCCACACTGCAACTGGCTGCCACGCTGGCTGACGCCGCGCCCGGTGTCGACAGCATCATCCTGCTGTGCGTCAAAAGCGGCGCCACCGAGTCTGCCGCTCGCGAGCTGGCGGCGGCCTGTGCGCCCGGCACACCGGTGATCTCGCTGCAAAACGGCGTGGACAACGTGGCCCGCATCGCCGCATTGGCGCCCGGCCTGAACGTGCTGGCGGGCATGGTGCCCTACAACGTGGTGCTGCGTGGCGCGCAGGTGCACCGCGCCACCGCAGGCCACCTGCAGCTGCAGCGCGACGCGGTCACCGAGCGCATCGCGCCCCTGTTCAACGCCGCCGGCCTGGCCACCACGCTGCCGCCAGACATCCGTGCCGTGCAGTGGGGCAAGCTGCTGCTCAACCTCAACAACCCGGTCAATGCGCTGTCCAACCTGCCCCTGCGGCAAGAGCTGCTGGACCGCGATTGCCGCCGTGTTTTTGCTGCGCTGCAGACCGAGGCGCTGCGCGTGATGGCGCGCGCGGGCATCACCCCCGCCCAGGTCACCGCCGTGTCGCCCACGCTGCTGCCCCATGTGCTGCGCCTGCCCAACTGGCTGTTCACACGACTGGCAAAGCGCATGCTGCAGATCGACGCCACGGCGCGCTCGTCGATGTGGGACGACCTGGAGGCCGGGCGCGTGACGGAGATCGACGCGCTGTGCGGCGCCGTGGTGCGGCTGGCGGCGCAACAGGGCATGGCGGCACCGCTCAATGCGCGCATGTGCGAGCTGCTGGGCGGCCCGCGCCAGCGCCTTACGGGCAGGCAGATGCGCCAGATGCTGGGTCTGTGAGTTGGGATTTGGGATTCGGGACTGGGGTTGTGACCGGTGATCAGGCAGCGGGTGCTGCGCTGTCCAGCGGCACGCGCAGCCCGGTCTTGAGGCTGGCCAGCGCCACCGAGGTCCGAAAGCGCTTGATGTTGTCGTCCCCCTCAAACAGCCGCCGCGTCAGCGCCTCGTAGTCTGCCATCGACGCCACGTTCACCACCAGCAGGTAGTCTGCCTCGCCCGTCACGCTGTAGCACTGCTGCACCGCGTCTTCCGCCGCAATGCGCGCGCGCAGCGGGGCGGTGCGGTCGGGGCGCTCGTTGTCCAGGTGCACCTCCAGCACGATGGTCAGCGGCTTGCCCACCTTCACCGGGTCCAGCACGGCCACGTTGGCGCGGATCACGCCGCTGTCCTTGAGCCGCTGAATGCGCCGCTGTACCGCAGGCGCCGACAGGTTCACCGCCTGCGCAATCGCGCGCTGGGGCGTGGTGTTGTCGGCCTGCAGGATGTCGAGGATCGCGAGGTCGAAGCGGTCAAGTGCTGCCGGGGTGGCCATGGAGGTTCCTTGGAACGGGGTCTCGGGGTGAGCGAAAGTTGCGTGCAGGCCCCGAAATTCGAGCCAAAAGCACGCTGGGGTCGCACTATATTTTCAGCCCATGAGCGCTTCTCCTCTCCGTTCTCTTTTGCACCGGTTCTTTCCCTTCCTGGCCGTGCTGGGTTCCGTCACCGCATTGGGCATTGGCACCTCGTGGGCCAAGCACTGGCTGTTTCCGGTGGTCGGGGCGCAGGGCACCACCGCCGTGCGCGTGGGTTTTTCGGCGCTGCTGGTGCTGCTGCTGTGGCGGCCCTGGCGCTGGCACCTGTCGCGCGCCGACGCGCGGGCCGTCATGCTGTACGGCGCGACGCTGGGCGGCATGAACCTCATGTTCTACATGTCGCTGCGCACCCTGCCGTTTGGACTGGCGGTGGCCATCGAGTTCGCGGGCCCCTTGGCCGTGGCGATCTGGTCGTCGCGTCGCGCGGTGGATTTTGTGTGGGTGGCGCTGGCCATCGCGGGCCTGGGCATGCTGCTGCCGCTGGGGCTTAACGGCAGCACGCTGGACCCGGTGGGCGTCTTCTACGCCCTGGGCGCGGCCGTGTTCTGGGGGCTGTACATCGTGTTCGGCAAGCGCGCCGGGCACCTGCACGCGGGGCATTCGGTATCGCTGGGCCTGCTCGTGGCCGCGCTGGTGGTAGTGCCGGTGGGCGTGGTGCATGCGGGCGCGGCGCTCTTGTCGCCCGCCGTGCTGCTCATTGGCGTGGCGGTGGCTGCGGTGTCCAGCGCCATCCCGATCTCGCTGGAGATGATGGCCCTGAAGCGCCTGCCCAAGGAGGCCTTCGGCATCATGATCAGCATGGAGCCTGCGGTGGCTGCACTGGTGGCCATGGCGCTGCTGGGCGAGCACCTGAGCGTGGTGCAGTGGCTGGCCATTGGCTGCATCATGGCCGCGTCGATGGGTAGTGCCATGACGGCTGCGCGGCCCGCTGCTGCAGACCGCGCGGCACCGCAGGCGGCATGAGGGCGGTGCCATGGCACGGCGCATTGCCTGACAGTGGTGTGGTCTTCAGGCTGGCAAGGGCGGCCTAGCTGCAGGGCTAAAAAAGGGACAGTGACGGCACCCCGTTGGCGCCGTCGCCCCATGTCCAAGGAGCCCATCATGATTCCATCCACCCTCCATTCCGCTGCGACCGCCACACCGGTGGACGAAGACCTGGCCGAGCAAGCACGCCCCGGCTACGGCATCCCGTCGCAAGACCCCCGGACCGGCGCACAGACCGCGCTGGAGCCTGAAGACGCAGAGCGCGAAGCCCACTCCGCCTTGATGGGCGGCGGCATGATGGCCGGCGCCGCAGCCGGCGCCGCCGTGGGCGTGGCCGTCGCGGGCCCGGTGGGGGTGGTAGTTGGGGGCACTTTGGGCGGCATCGCCGGTGCGTTGGGTGGTGCCGCAGCGGGCACCCTGGTCAGCCCGGATGATCCTTCGGCCGATGCTGTGGCCGCAGAACACCTTGCGCCGCCCCGGCGAGGGCCGGAAGGCAAGACAGATCCGAAGTAGGGTGTGCGGGGCTCACTACAGGCTGGCTGGTGCAGCGTACGTAGTGTGTGAGTCTGCTTCAAATTTGATAGCTATCAGCGCATATTGCACTAACGCTTGCCGGCATTTTGGCTGTGAATTTGGTCCCTCGACAGCACTCGAACTTTGGCCACTAGGCCCCATGAATGCTGGGTATGGTTTGACTTTTCGCGGAATGTACCCCCAAATGTACCCCCACGCTGCGAAGGATACCCCCCCACCATGAAGCTGACAGACGCCAAGCTGCGCAACCTGACCGAACCCGGCAAACACTTTGATGGTGGTGGGCTGTACCTGGATGTGACCAAGGCGGGCGGCAGGTACTGGCGATTGAAGTATCGGCACGGAGGCAAAGAGAAGCTGCTGGCATTGGGCGTGTACCCAGCCGTGGGCCTCCGGGACGCGCGGGCAAAAGCCGATGAGGCGCGGCAGCAACTGCAGGCGGGCGCTGATCCTGGCGCCGTGCGCAAGGAGGCAAAGGCCAAGGCGGAGCATGAGGCCATCAACACTCTGGAGGCCGTGGCTGGCGACTGGCTCAAGCACCAGGCAGGCCGCTGGGAGCCCCTGACGATGACGCGCATTCGTGCATCGCTTGAGGGCCATGTGTTCAAGACGCTGGGCGCCCGCCCCCTGGCCAGCATCAAACCCCGTGAAGTCATGGATGCGGTCAAAGCCGTTGAGGCGGGCGGGGCAGGGGAGCAGGCGGGCCGCGTGCTGCAGCGGGTGAAGGCGATCTATCGCTGGGCCGTCACACACGGGCGGATCGAAGCGAACCCCATGCTTGACCTGGTGCCGTCTGAAATCCTCAAGCCCCGCGAGGTGCGCCACCGGGCCGCGCTGGCGGACAAGGATCTGCCCGAGTTCTTGAAAAAGCTGGACGCCTATGACGGCGACCCCCACACCGTGCATGCCCTGCGCCTGCTGGTGCTGACAGGCACCCGGCCCGGCGAAGTGCGCGGCGCCCGCTGGGCAGAGTTCGACCTCGATGCGGCCCTGTGGGTGATCCCTGCCGAGCGCATGAAGATGCGGGTAGAGCACCGCGTGCCTCTGTCCCGTCAGGCCGTGGAGGTGCTGCGCAGCATGCAGCCCCTCAGCGGTGGCCGCGAACTGGTGTTCCCGAGCCCCTTCTACCCCAGCAAGCCCCTGAGCGAAAACACCTTCAATTCAGCCATGGCCCGCATGGGTTACAAGAACACGGCCACGGCCCACGGGTTCCGGGCGCTGTTCTCCACGGTGGCCAATGAATGCGGCTGGAACCCCGATGTGATCGAGCGTCAGCTCGCCCACAAGGAGCGCAACCAGGTGCGGGCGGCCTATCACCGCAGCACCTACTTGAAGGACCGGGAGAAGCTGTTGCAGTGGTGGGCGGACTACCTGGACGGCCGCAAGGCGGGCAACGTAGTGAAGATGCCTCAGCGGGCCGCATGAGCCCCGCTAGCACCAGACACAAGGGCCGCGAGGCCCTTTTTTCATGGGCGCATGGGGCCGCTTTGCACTTCCTTCGGCACCATAACCGCCAAAAGTGCCGGGGACACGGGGACAAATTGCCAGAACCCAGCAGCCACGTGGGTTTGCAGGAAATGGCTACCGGGGACAAACCGGGGTCAGGCCGGGGACAAAGCGGGGACAAGGGGAGTATTTATTGAATAGTGAAATTCATTCATACATTCATATCCGTTGAACCCCGCCCCAGCCCTTCAGAGGATGCCGCTCTGCCAACCTGCCGGCGGGGTGACACTTCCACCGCAGAGCAGCGGCGCAGGATGTTCGGCGCCTGATGGCGTTGCACACGTATGCACATCTATGGAATTGAGCGCGTGAGGGCCTTCCCCTGGCGCACCTCCGTCCGGCTTTTCCATCAGGGATGGGTATGCTTTGGCTAGGCACGTAACAGGAGGGATGCATGGCGAAACTCGCAGGACCAGGACCGTTTGCCCGACAGACGGCCTTAAAACCGGGTGCGCTGGATTTGGTCAACGTTGCGCTGTACGTCGCGCTTTCAGTTTCGACTGTGCAAAAGCTAGTTCGAGAAGGTGACTTTCCATCTCCGCGAAAGCTGTCGGGCCGTAGGGTGGGCTTCCTTGTCCCAGAGATTGACGAGTGGCTAGAAGCGCGGCCGGTCTCGCAATTGCTGCCTCCGCCGAATACTGGTCACAGCAACCGGCCAGCGGGGGCATCGCAGTCCACGCAAAACCTGGAGGAGTAACCCATGAAAATGGAACAGCTGCCGCTCCCTCGCTGGGAAGTGGACCTACACGGGGATGATCGCGATCTGCAGCACTTAGCGCAGCATTTCATCAACGAGGGAATGCGCATTTACAAGGATGACAGCACGGACCAAACGCTTTTGGTGATTGGCGGCTTTTCTGCCGAAGCCAGCCCCAAGGATGTATTGATTGCCGCGACTGAAAAGGTCCAATTGTTGTCGGGTGTTTTGAAGGTGGCACACCAAGCCCAGACATCGCTGTCGGTGGGTGGCGTGATGCTTCGGCAACAGAATGGCACAAGACATGTATACGCATCCATGCAGGTAACACTCGGCGTGAATGTCGAATTTCATGCTGAAGTGTTAAGACCGGGCCGTAATGGCGAGTTGGTACCGGTGCCGCAACCTGCGCCGTTGACTGTGCGGCTTGCAACGCTGGCCCAAACTGATCCTGTTGTAGCGACAGCGATGCGGTTGGCTGTAATGCCAGACGCTGGCACTTGGAGGGGTCTTGTGCCGCTTTTTGAGGTTGTCGAGCATGACGTGCTCGGGGCTGGCAGCTCGATAGTTAAAAATGGCTGGGCGAGCAAGACGCAGCAAAAGCGTTTTGAGCACACTGCCAACTCGAGTGCAGCAGGGGATGCCTCCAGGCACGGACATCAACGATTTGCCCCGCCCGCCAATCCCATGACATTGGATGAAGCGCGGTCTTTTGTGCAGATGGTTTTGCAGGCTTGGATTGCGGCGCGGCTAACGCGGAGCGAGACGGCAGTTTCAGCGGCTGGCGTTTCAGATTGGAGCCAACCATGATTGACAGTACACAGCACACCCTACCGCAGTACAACGACAGCAGCTTGCTACGTGCGTCCGATATCTTCAGCACACCGCGCAGGCGTGGCGTGCTGCCCATTGGCAAGACCACGTTTTATCGCTGGGTAGATAAAGGCTTGGTGCCTAAGGGCAAAAAGATTAGCGGTACGCCGCTCTGGCCCTATGCCGTGATCAGACAGCTAGCAGAGCACCTTCCCCAGTGAGTTACTGGACCCGTCGCATTGGTTACGGCGTTGATGCCAGCGTGCAAAATGACCTGACTGTTGTTGATGTGCGGCTGCAACCGAGTGCTTGGCCGCAAGTGGACATACAGCTGGCGTTGCCAATGGTGCTGAGGGCCGTGCATAATTCTCGCAACCCCTGACCGGGGCCGGTGCGTAAGAACACCTTTTCGCAAAGCGGCGCGACCTCCCCGATAGTGAGGTTTTGTCACGTCTGTATTCAGCGCGTGCGGCTTTTGGCCGTACGCTTAGTTTCGGACGGGATGGCCACAGCGGTAACGCCTGGCGCACGTCTTTGCGCGTGTTCTTAACATCCCGTCCACCCCATGCGCGTAAGAACGCATGCGGTGGTTTCAAGTCTCGCAAAGGAGCAAGAAGCCATGACACCCGTCATCCCCCTGGCCAGCCGCAGCGCTGCGCCCACCAGCTCGCAAGGCAACCGCCTTGGAACCCCCACAGACCCCATCCAGTTGTATGCCGATGCCCACAACGCCCTGGCCATGGCGTTGCACTACCTGCGCCTGCCTGATGCGAACGTGCCAGGAGCTGCCCGCAAGGCCTTGCAGGCCCTGGCCGCGCTGCGCGGCTTGGATGCCTTCGCATCGGACATTCAACAAGTCAATTTGCAAGGGGGCCGGGTATGAGCGGCATTGCGTTCAAAAGCACTCCTTGCGGCCGAAATTCTTTCTACCGGCGCCATGCATCGGCGGTGGTGGACGCAGACCACCACATGACCATCGGTGCAACCCGTCACGGTGATTCTGTTCAGGTGTGCCTGAGTGACAACATGATGCAAAGCTACATGAACTTCACGGCAGAGCAGGCGCGGGCCGTTGCGGCTGAGTTGATGGCTTGCGCTGATGCTCTGCAAGGGAGGGCCTGAGCCATGCAGGCTACCAGTATCACCAGGCGCAAGCCTGCGTGCTTGCGTCACCCCAAAGCAGGTGAGCAGCTGCCAGAGTACGGCATGGGCTGCGCTTCTCATAGCTACCGGCGGCACCTGTATGCGCGTGACCTTGCCACCATTGAAAAGGCGCTTTCGATTCTGCGGGGGTGGATGACCGAGGACCGCAGCGTTTTCGACAGTCCCGACACGGTGAAAAGCTACCTGCGCCTACACCTGGGGGCTGAACCCGTGGAGCATTTCGCTGTGATTTTCTTGGACGCGCAGCACCGAGCTATCGCGTTTGAACGCATGTTTACCGGCACCCTGACTCAAGCAAGTGTGTACCCCCGGGATGTGGTGCAGGCTGCGCTGCGGCACAACGCAGCCGCCGTGATCCTGGCGCACAACCACCCGAGTGGCGCTGTGCAACCCAGCCGTGCAGATGAAGGTTTGACCCAGACCTTGAAACAGGCGCTGGCGCTGGTGGATGTGTGCGTGCTGGATCACGTGATTGTGAGCAGTACGCAGGCCCTCAGCATGGCAGAGCGAGGGTTGGTGTAGCCCGTGGTTTGCCCCATGTCTGGCCAAATGCTATCGCTTTATTTCGCTATTTCCGCTCATGGATTTACCGCGTGACAACTAAGAAGCCAGTCCAGAGAGCAGTCGAAGTCCTTGTCCGCGACCGCATGTCCGGTGATTCGTTGAAAGGACTTTTTTACGCTAACGATTTTGGCGATGGTGCGGATGAACACGTTCTGGATGGTCATTTGACTGATGCGCGAGGTGTGACACGCCGCTTTGTCGGGCGACTTTCTGGCGTCCGATTTACGCCAATGGCAAAACAGGGCGCACCAAAGAAAGTTGCACGCGATGTGGCTTTGTTCTTGGCGTATCGGTGGTTTCTCGGTGGCGAGTCTGCCCCGAGGGCTAAAAGCAGAGCACGACAAGCCGTCATGGAGCTATGGGCGGCGCGGGGGTTCAAAGGTGCATCAGAGGAAACGCATTTGCGTAAGCGCCTTCATGCTGGTGAGAAAGCGGCACAAGGGCTAAGTCGTTTGCGAGTCGTCACCGATGGCAAACCCTCTGTTGGTCACGCCGAGGCGACTCTGGACGGGATCGTTATAGCCGCGCCACCAGATGCGTTTGATGTGCGACCAGGCGAGCTCGTAGCCATAAATGGTATTGGGTGGTACTGGCGATTGGGGATGGAAGAGGCCGTGCAAGGTCGCCTTTCTGCAGGCGTGCCGTGGGTTGCCTCAAAGTCCACCGCATAAGTGGGTATGAAAGTCAAGGCATGTAAATAGATTTCTATTTACCTGCCTCGTTTTTCTTTCGGGTTCAAAACAACATCCGTTCATGCCACGACGCACCACGTCGGATGCGTCGATTGACATGAAAGGAACCCGCAATGCACGTGACTTCGGACCCATCGGTCCACGCCGTAACAACTGCAACGCCCCGCGAGCGCTTACTGCGCATCGCCGACGTGGAGACCGCCACAGGTTGCAAAAAAAGCACCATCTACAAATTGATGAGAGAGGGCCGTTTTCCGGCTCGCGTTCGTATCACCGCCCGTTATGCCGTTTGGCCTGAGTCTGCGGTGATGGCGTGGGTGCATGCTCGCATCAGCGGGGCGCAGGAGTGCAAGCAATGAGCGCCCTTGCCTCTGACCCTGGCGGTATCAACAAAGCTTTGGACGCAGCGCACGACAGCGCCCAACATTGCCTGCAGGCTGCTGCAGATGCCATGGCTGCGAAGGTATCGGGCGATGGTGTGATCTGTTCCAGTCTCTGGCGTGTGCCGGGTTGCAAGCCGGTATCAGTGCTGGTGCTGTGGCCCTGCTGGGTGCTGGAGGTGGAGCCAGGCACCGGCGCCATCATGGCCGAGACGCACGTTGCAGAGCTGCAGGCGAAGCGGCCCGACACAGCAGCCTACCTGCGCCGGATGGCAGAAGGTGGCCCTGCAAAGTCAATGTTTCTATATCCGCCTCAGTCGCGGCGTCAGCGTGTCACCGTGGATGCCTTGTGTGTGCTGCGCGTGCATGACGCCAAGACCTGTGATCTGCGGGCCGAGTCTGAACCAGGCCAGCCAAGTGTGCTGCGTGCGGGCTTCGAGCCGCTGACGCCTGCAGACCTGGCGCCGCGTTTGACTTGAGGTGCAGCATGGCAGCGCCAGCAAAGCCCCAAGAAGACACTCGCCCCGAACAGGCCGTGCGTGTTGCCAACTTCCTAGAAAAACACCCTGCCAGTACACAAAAGGAAATCGATGCGGTGTGCGACACCGGTTGCATTTCCAAAGTGCTTTCGGAGATGGTGCGCACCGACCTGTACGGCATGGGCTACGGCATTGCGCGTGGCTGGCGGCAGATCCCGTGTGCGGGCGGTACCCACGTTCGTGAGGTTCGCACCTACACCCTGTTGTACCGCCCACGAGCGCAACCAGACCTGTTCAACACCGAGTGATCGGCACAAGCCCTGGCAAGG
Source organism: Acidovorax sp. 59 (assembly GCF_002754175.1). Classification (NCBI taxonomy): domain Bacteria; kingdom Pseudomonadati; phylum Pseudomonadota; class Betaproteobacteria; order Burkholderiales; family Comamonadaceae; genus Acidovorax; species Acidovorax sp. 59. The sequence goes on from NZ_PEET01000001.1 coordinate 503,841, forward strand.
CTGCGTGTCGTTTACCGCTGCCGACCGATGAGCAGCGACACGCCACACCAGACCACGTATCCAGCCAGCCCAGCAGCGGCCAGCGCCGCCAGTGCCATGCCTGCACGCACTGACACGCCAGCCCCCACCAAGAAGGCAATGCAGAAGGTGAACGCGATCAGGCGGGCCATCTGCGCATTTTATGAATTGAGGTTCCCATGCAAGAAATAGGTATCAAGATCAACGCCGAAGTGGCAGGCGAGAGAAGCATTGAGCAACTGGCCACAGACCTGGAGGACCTTGCGAAGGTTGCAGGCGGCGACCTTCAAGCGGCAGCCAAAGCAGCCTCTACGCGGTTGCGCGAACTTGGCGAGCAGGATGCAGCTATCACCGCATTCCTGAACCTGCAGCGTGAGGCAGGAGCCAGTAGCAAGGCCCTGAGCTCGGCAACGAAAGAGGCGGCGGATTTTGGCCGGCAGATTGCGCAAGCCGGGCCGCCAACGGCGCAGGAGGCAGCAGCGCTGCAGCGGCTGGAGGCTGCGGCCGAAGGTGCCCGTGCTGAATTCGCCCAGCAGCAGCAAGCCCTTGCAGCCGCTCAGGCCGGGCTGCAACGCTACGGCATTGCGGGCAACAACGCGGTGGACGTGCAACAGCGCTTGCGCAATGAAGTGGCGATGGTGCGTGAGTCGGTGGCGGGTATCGCGCCTGCATACGCACGCGCCGCAGCCGGTGCACAGGATGCTGGCGCCACCATGGTGCGCACCCATCGCCAGATCGGTGACGGTGTGGAGTCGATCAGCCAGCAGCTGGGGCGGCTTCAAGGGTTCGTTGCTGGCCTGGCTGGGTTGCAGGGCTTCAAGACCATGGCGACCGACCTTGCACAGACGGCTGACCAGGTGAACAACCTGCAGGCCCGGTTGAAGCTGGTTACCGGAGAGGGCGCAGCATTTGGCACCGCCTGGACGGGCGTGCGGGATGTGGCGTTGCGCACTAACAGTGCCCTGGAGGAAACGGGCACCTTGTTCTCTCGTCTCGTTCAAGCGGGCAAGGATGCAGGGCAGAGCACGGCCGACGCCTCAGCCAATGCGCTTGCCCTGACAGAGACCATCAACCAGGCCATCCAGCTCAGCGGAGCAGGCGCACAGGCGTCGAGCGCTGCCATCACCCAGCTGGTGCAGGGGCTGCAAGGTGGCGTGCTGCGCGGTGATGAGTTCAATTCGGTCATGGAGCAAAGCCCGAGGCTTGCGCGTGCTCTGGCTGATGGTCTGAGCGTGACCACTGGCGAGCTGCGAAAAATGGCCGAAGCAGGATTGCTGACCAGCGATACCGTGATTGGCGCCCTCAAAGGACAGAGCGACACCGTAGCCGCAGAGTTCAAGAAACTACCGCTCACGGTGGGGCGGGCGCTCCAGAACCTCAGCACGCAGTGGCAGCTGTATGTTGCCGACACCGACAAGGCCACCGGCGCAAGCGTAGCGGCGGCTACCGCCATCAACGGGCTGGCCACCAACCTGAACACCATTGCTGGTCTTCTGATTGACGCAGGGCAGGCGGCAGCGGGGTTCGTCGCACTGCGCTTGGCGCAGCACTTCCTGGGCATTGGGGCGGCAGCGCAACAGGCTGCGGCGGCCGTAGCAGCGAACAATGCACAGATGGTTGCGACCGGCGCCGCAGCAAACACTGCGGCCGTGGGGGCAGGGCGGTTTGCCTCGATCCTTGCGAGCCTGCGCACCTTCACCCTGATCGGCTTGGCAGTCAACTTCAAAGACATTGGCACGTGGATTGGTGAGGCCACGGCGAAGCTGGTGGGCTACAAGGACCGTTTCGATGAAATCGCACGTGCCGACAAGTTGGCTGGGGAGATTGCCAAGGAGGCAGCCGCCGACCGGGCCCGCCTTGCTGCTGCCACACAGGCCGCGATTGACAAGCAATTTGAGCTGTCCAAGGCGGCGCGGGTTGGGGTGGCTGAGTTCGATAAGCTGACCAAAGAAGGCCAAAGCGCCGCCGACGCTTTGAAGAAAGTCAGCGATGCATTCGACCTTGGCAAAGTACAGGGAATACGGGACTTTGCTGCGGTGCTGGACAAGCTGGCCGCCGATGGCAAGGTGTCTGCCAGTGAGTTTGAAGCCGCCTGGGCAAAGGCGCTCAACGGCAAGGACCTGGCCCAGTTTGAAGTGACCGCCCGCGCCGCATTTGCAGGTACCGCCCGCGAGGGCGAGCGTGTTGCGCAGATGATGGATGCCGTTCTGCGGGAGGCTGTGAAGCGCACCGGGTTGGAGTTTGACCAGCTGCAGGGGCGCATCGGCGCAGCATCGCGCAGCGCCATCAATGACCTGGATGCGCTGATTGCCGGGATGGATCGCCTCAAGTCGCAGGGCGTAGATACCGGACGTGCACTGACCGCCAGCTTCACCAAGGCCATTGAATCTGCTGATAGCGAAAAAGCCCTGGAAGTGATCCGCGCCAAGGTGGAACAGGTGCGCAAGGTACTGGGCGACAAGATCGCAGATGGCTTGCTGGAGCAGGCAAAAGACAAGGCCGAAGCATTGGCCGATGCCCTAGACAAGGCAACCCCTGGCATCAACAGTGTGCGCGAGGCGATGAAGCAGCTGGGCATCACCAGCGATGCCGCACTGAAGGAAACCGCAGCCACGGCCAAGGATGCCTACGACACCCTCACTGCCAGTGGCAAAGCCAGCGCTCGGGAATTGGGCGAGGCGTTCAAGAAGTCGGCAGAGGCGGCCATTGCAGCGAATAACGGCATCGCACCGGCTTGGGTACAGGCGCAGGCCGCCATTCGGGGTTACGACCTTGAAGCCGACAGGGCAGGCAAAACCACGCTGCGGCTGCGTGACGCCACCGACAGCGCCGCAGGGGCGCATGACAGAGCAACGCGGTCGATCAATGACAACCGCACCGCGCTGGAGCGCTTGAACGATGTCAAGGAACGGGAGATCGCTGCGCAGGAGAAGGCCAACCAGCTCAAAGAGCGAGAGCTGGCCCTGTACCGCGAAAAATGGAACATGGACAGGGAGAACTTTGCGCTCAACACGGCAGGCAATCGCTTTGAGGCAACGATCCCCACCAAGGAATCCGTATTCAATCAGGCCAAGGCTGCTGGCCTGGATGAGAAGAGAGCCCTTGAAATTGCCGACAGCTTCGAGCAGCAATACAACCGCCCGGCCGGCCTGAATGGCATCGTGGGTGGGGTGAACCCAAGCGATGTGATCAAGGCCATCAATGAAGCCATCCTGGCAGCGGCTCGCGAGAGGGTTCAAAACGAGGGCCGCGACGGTCCTTCACGCCCTGCGCAAGGGCAGCCAACGGTCACCCCTACATCCACACAGGGCTCATCGTCCAGCTCTGCGCAAGGCGGCTCCGGCGCAACGCGCCCAGCGGGTCAGTCCTCATCTGGCATCCAGATCACCCTGAATGTCCACGGTGTGCAAGACCCGGTGAAGCTGGCCCGAATGATTGAGCCGGAACTGAAAAGGATGGCTGCACTTGCTCGTTGATTTCAGACACCTGCCATTTGGCAATGACGGAGCTTTCTCTGAAATCAAGGAGTGCCCCCTTCAATGTTGACCCCCACACCAGAACTGATCCGCGCCGCCTTGGCGCACATCCCCGCCAGCTTGGCACGCGAAGAATGGGCGCGTGTGGGCATGGCCATCAAAAGCGAGTTTCCCGACGCCACCGGCCAAGACCTGTTCGAGGCATGGAGCGCCACAGCAGACGGCCATGACCCACGCGCCACGCGCAGCACCTGGCGCAGCATCAAGGCAGGCGGTGGGGTGGGCATTGGCACCCTGTTGCACCTGGCCAAAGAGCACGGCTTTGTGCTGCCCAAAGCCAGCGAAGCCCCGGCAGCACCGAGCCCTGAGGTGCTGGCGCAGCGTGAGCGCGAACGGGTAGAGCGCCAGCGGGCAGAGCAAACCCGACAGCGGGCTGCCCACGTAGCTGCAGCGGTTGACGCCGTGGCGCAGTGGGATGCGGCCAGCGACACCGGCGCCAGTCCCTATCTGGCCCGCAAGGGCGTACAGGCCCACGGTGTGCGTTTTGCGGCCGATGGCTGCGTGCTGGTACCCCTGCGTGACGCTGCGGGCGCTCTGTGGAACCTGCAGCGCATTGCCCCCGAGCGCCCGGCCGATGGCACCGACAAGCTGTTTTTGAAGGGCGGGCGCAAGTCCGGGCTCTGGCACTGGTGCGGTGATCCTGCGGGGGCTCTGGTGCTGCTGGTTGCCGAGGGCTACGCCACGGCCGCCAGCCTGCACCAGGCCACCGGCCGCCCGGTGGCTGTGGCCTTCGATGCGGGCAACCTGGCCCACGTTGCCAAGGCCCTGCGCCAGCAAGACCACGCCGCGCTGCTGGTGCTGTGTGGTGACGATGACCGCGCCACCGAAGCCCGCACCGGCACCAACACCGGCCGAGTGAAGGCCGAAGCCGCAGCCCGTGCCGTGCGTGGGCTGGCAGTGTTCCCCGAGGGCCTGCCCGATGGCGGCAGCGACTTCAACGATATGCACCAGGCGCAAGGGCTTCAGGCCGTGGGCGCGTGCGTAGAGGCTGCCATTGCAGCTCACCAGGCAGAGCAGGCCGAACGCGCCCAGCGAGCCGCGCAGAGCGCCACAGCAGGCGAGACGCACGGGGCCAATGGAGGCAACGGCGGTGGCCATGCGCCACCCAGCGACAGCCGCCCATTCGACCCCTTCACCGTCAACGATTCGGGCGTATGGCATGCGGGTGTGGACAAAGAGGGGCAACCCAAGGCGCCGCAGTGGGTGTGCAGCCGCCTCGATGTGCAGGCCTTGACCCGTGACCAGGACGGTGCAGGCTGGGGCTACCTGCTGGCCTTTGCTGATCCGCTGGGCAAGCCCAAGCAATGGGCCATGCCAGCCCGTATGCTGTCTGGTGATGGTGGGGAATACCGCGCCGCGCTGCTGAATATGGGGCTTCGCATTGCCCCATCACCTGCAGCCCGCAACCTGTTGACCCAGTACATCCAGACCCGCCAGCCGGGCGAGTTTGCGAGCTGCACCGACCGCATCGGCTGGCACGGTCGCGCCTTTGTACTGCCTCATGAGACCATCGGCGACGATGCCGAGCGCATCGTGTTCCAGAGCGAAAGCCAGATGGAGAACACCTTCCGCGTGAAGCACGATGCAGCCGCCTGGCGTGATCGCATCGGGGCTCTGTGCGTGGGCAATTCCCGGCTGGTGTTTGCGGTGGCCTGCGCCTTTGCGGGGCCGCTGCTGCGCCCCGCAGGCATGGAGAGCGGGGGCTTTCATATCCGGGGCGACAGCAGCTCAGGCAAGACCACGGCCTTGCGCCTGGCTGCCAGCGTGTACGGCGGCCCCAGCTACATGCAGCGATGGCGCACCACAGACAACGCCCTGGAGGCCATCGCCGCGCAGCACTGCGATTCACTGCTGATCCTGGATGAGCTGGCGCAGGTGGAGGGCAAGGTGGCCGGGGAGTGTGCCTACATGCTGGCCAATGAACAGAGCAAGGCCCGCGCTACCCGCAACGGTGCGCCGCGTGCCCGTCTGTCCTGGCGTCTGCTGTTCCTGTCTGCCGGTGAGCTGGGACTAGCTGACCATATGGCCGAAGGCATGAAGCGCACGCGCACCGGGCAAGAGGTGCGCATGGCAGACATTCCGGCCGATGCAGGCAAGGGGCTGGGGGCCTTCGAGGAACTGCACGACTTTGCGGGTGGTGCCGCGTTCTCCAGCCATCTGGCCCGCGAGGCGCAGGTGTGCCACGGTGCACCGGGCCGTGCGTTTGTTGAATGGGCCTGCACCCATGCCGACGGCCTTCCCAAGCGCCTGCGCACCGCTGTGCAGGCCCTGGCCCGTGAATGGATACCGCAGGGTGCATCGGGTCAGGTGGAGCGGGTAGGGGCTCGCTTTGCGCTGGTGGGGGTGGCTGGCGAGCTGGCCACCGAGGCCGGACTGACTGGCTGGCCAGCGGGCGAGAGCGCACGCGGTGCACGCGCCTGCTTTGATGCCTGGCTGGCTGCACGTGGCGGGGCGGGCAATGGTGAGGTGGTGGCCATGCTGCGGGCTGTGCGCCGCTTCCTGGAGACACACGGTGATGGCCGCTTTGCCATGTGGCACCGGGCTGCAGATGATCACGCTCCCAAGACCCTGCAGCGTGCCGGCGTGCGGCGCATGCTGAACGCAGACGGCGAGCCCATCAAGAGCGACCCCGAGCACCAGCGGGAGTATGGCGAGCGCATGCCCGCCATGCTGGGTGAGGGTGTCAGCTTTGAATACTTCGTGCTGGCTGAAACGTTCAAGGCTGAAATCTGCCAGGGCTTCGACCATGTGGCGGTGTGCCGTGTGTTGGCTGCGCATGGTTGCCTGACGGTGAAGGAGTCCGACCGGTACACCATCAGCACCAGGCTGCCAGGCATTGGCAAGGTGCGGTGCTATCAGATACCGCCGGCCATCTTCGAGCTGGACCTGTGAGCGGTGGCCCTGCCAGGGCCTTGTGTGTTTGCCCTGCGGCTGCAGCCATGCCGTGCCGCCCGTGAGGGGCGGGGGCGGGAGCTACCTTCGCGCTGCCCATGCCGGGTTTACGGCATCTGGTGCCAAGGGGAAGGGGGCGGCCCCTGCTGTTTCTGCTGTGCCCTACCTGAGCCTGGGCACCCATGGCACTGTCGCCCTCTGGCTTGGGCGGGTCCCTCCTGGGTGGTCATGGCAAGGGTAATTCGAGCCCCATTGGTGCGCGAGTGGATGGCGTTTGAAAAGGGTGGACGGTGGACGGTGGACACATGCAGCCCCTGGCCTTGGGTCCTCCCTGGCTACCCCCAGTGCGGGTAATTCGAGCCGCGTTCTCGGACTGTTGCGGGACTCTCCCTAGGGGGGTTATGTTAAGAATGGACCGGAATGCTGGACGATTGCGCACGTCCGTGGATTCATTTGTCCCCGGTGTCCCCGGCAGATTTGCTGTTGTCCCCGGTGCTGCCGGGGACAAACTCTTCAAGGCTGGCGCGGGTTGCGGGCCGGTTTCCCCATTTGTCCCCGGTGTCCCCGGTAAAAAAGGGGTAACCCCCCGAAGGGTTGCAGCCAGCCGGGGTGTCGTGGGTCCTTCCTGGGAGGTTCGCATACGGGTAATTCGAGCCCCGCAAAATTTCTAGTCCCGACCGCTGGTGAGAGGTAAGTAAGCATGGCCAGGAGTGGGGCGGTGCGTCGGGTCCTTCCGGGGTAGCCAAAGCGCGGGTAATTCGAGCCGCGTTGCTGGACCGTTGCGGGACTCTCCCCGGGGAGTTGTATTGCTGGGCTTCGCCTGAGAGTGTGCGTATCTGATCGGGGGCCCGTTGGCTATGGCTGAATTTGAGGGTGTCAGGACTATGTACCCCCATTTTTTTCAAATGCACCCCCAAATGTACCCCCATGTACCCCCGGATTCATGCACACTTCGGCGCACATCCACGCACTAATCAAAGCTACTTCCCATTGGGAAAAAGAAAAAGGCCGGAAGCATGTGGAAGCTTGCGGCCTTTGATTTGGTCCCCTCGACAGGAATCGAACCTGTATCTAGCGCTTAGGAGGCACTCGTTCTATCCATTGAACTACGAGGAGGCAAGGCAACCGCGCATTGTAGTGGCGCGCGGCTGTCTCTCTGGTCGCTTGGACCTCAGTCGTATTTGACGGTGTAGATGATGTCCACCGCACTTTTCTCGCCGGTTTGCCCGCGCAGGGTGAGGCGGCGGGACAGGTCGTAAAAGATGTACAGCGTGCCCAGCGTGCCCGACAGGCTGCGCTCATACGTCACGTACAGGTCTTTGGACAGGCGCTTGCCGAAGGTGAGGGCGGCGGCGCTGGCGTCTTCGCCCGTGGTGGCGCCGCGAAAACCGATTTCGTCCAGGCCCAGGCGGCTGGCGGCGTTGGCGGTGGGGCTTTGGCCGCCGTTGCGGCCCAGCAGCGCCAGCGCGGCCTGTTGCAGCACGGCCGCTTCGGCGCCTCCGGCCGAGGCATTGCGGCCCAGCACCACCCACGACAGCTTTTCGGCATCGGGCAGTTCAGGGTCGGAATACAGCGTGACGCGTGGCGCCTGCGCGCTGCCGGTGACCTGCACGCCCGCGCGCACGCTGATGTTGGGGCGCAGCGCCAGGATGTCGAGCGAGGGGTTGTTGTACGGGCCGTTGAAGCGGATGAGGCCCGTCTCCACGTCCAGCATCTGGCCCCAGGCGCGGTAGCGGCCCTGGTCGGTGCGCACCTCGCCGGTCACACGCGGCGGGGCGCCGGGCACGGCGCTGCTGCGGATGTCCACCTCGCCGGTCAGCCGGGTGGTGATGCCCTGGCCCTGCAGCGCAAAGTCGCGCCCCAGGTTGAGGGTGACGGCGATGTCGGGCGGCTTGGCGGTCTCTGCCTGCGCGGCCACCTGGTTGGCCTTGGCGGCGGTCTGGGCCTTGGCCTGGTCTTCGCGGTCCTTGGCGGCGGAGCGCACGACCACGTCCGAGCCCAGGCGGGGCGCGGATTCGTCCGGCAGGATGATGGTGGCGCGGTCGGTGGTGAGCTTGCCGCGCAGGCTGATCTGGCCCTGCTGCAACTGGGCCTGCAACTGGCCCGACACGCTGACCTGCCGGTCGGCACGCACCAGCACCTGCAGGGCCTTGGCCTCGGCCTGCAGAGACATGGTGATGCCTGACAGGCCCGTGCCTGCAGTGGCGCTGTCGCCCCAGGCCACGCGGCCGGTGGCGGTCAACGTGCCGCCGTCTTGCGCGGCGGCTGTGCGGTTGCCGCTGAAGCCTGCGATGCGCGCGCTGCTGCCCCGCCCGCCTTGCAGGCGGAACTCGGTGATATTGAGCTGGTTGCCCTGCAGCGTGGCGCGAAGTCGGCCGCCTTGCAGGTCCACGCCGTCCACCACCGATCTCACTGCCATGTCATCGGCGCCCAGGGTGCCCGCCCAGCGCGGCGCATCGCGCGTGCCCGACAAGGTCGCACTGGCGTCCAGAGTGCCGCGCACGCGCCAGCCGGGTGGTGCCAGCGCAGACCACACGCCCACGTCGGGCAGGCGGGCGCGCAAGGTGCCGGCCAGCGGCGCATCGGCAGGCCAGGTGATGGCGGCAGCGGTGTTGGCGGCGGCCAGGCGCGTGCTGGCGGTGGCGTCGATCTCTCCCGCGCGGTCGCTGGCCCAGAGCAGGCGCGCGCGCAGCGTGTCGCCTTCGGCGGTGACCGTGATTTCTGCCTGGCGCACACCGGCGGGAGTGCCTGGGGCGCTTGCTGTGCTGGATGCACCTGCAGGCGGCGTGGCCGCAGTCGCCACCACGGTGGTGGCTCCGACGCCGGTGCCCTGGCCGCTGCTTTGCACCGCTGTGACGGCCGTGGCATCGCCCGCCAGGATGCGCAGGTCGCCACTGGCGCGGCGCAGGCTGGCGCTGGCGCGCAGGGCGTCGCCCGTGGTGTCCACGTTCCATTGCCCGTCGAGCACGATGCTGCTGGCCAGGCCCATGCGCGCAAGCAGCGGCTGCGCGGGCCGGCCTGCGGCGGCGGGCGTCTCGCCCAGGCCCAGCGCATCCACCCAGGCCATGGGCAGGCCCTGCAGCGTGCCCTGCGTTTGCAACCGCAGGGGGGTGTTGGATGCCGTGGCGGCAGACCATTGCACCGGCGACCAGCGCAGCGTCACGGTGCCCGGCAAGGGGCCTGTGACCCGGGCCTGACCGGCCGATGCCTGCAGGCTGAGGGCGCTGGTGGTGGGCGATGGTGACGCACGCCTGCTGGCCGGTGACCTGGGGGCTCCAGGGGTAGGGGCGCCAGTGCGCACGGTCAGGCCCAGGGGCTCAGCCAGTTGCAGCGTCCACGGCCCGGGGCGCTGGGCGGCCTGGGCCTGCAGGCGCAGTTCGCTGACCTGCAACTGCCACTGCCCGGCACCCACCAGGGTGCTGGCAAGGCGGGTCTGCACCGTGGTCTGCAGGGCCTGGGGCGCTGGCGTGCGAACCTCGCCGGTCAACGCCAGGGAGGCCTGCGCCAGGTTGCCCCCCAGTTCGGCCTTGAAGGCGCGCAGTTGCAGGGCTTGCCCGGCGGATGTGCCGCCGCTGGCGTTGGTGGTGGCCGGGAGCGACAGGTCCAGCTGGGGGGTGCTCAGCGTGGCCTGCAGATCAAAGCGGTCGGGGTTGCGGGCGGGTGCGCTGTTGGCGGTGGTAGTCTGAAGTTGCTCAGTCAACGTCTGCCATCCACCCTTCCAGCGCGCGGCGATCTGTGCGGCGCCCTGGGCGCTGGCCCCTTGCAGAGTGCGCTGTACGGAGGTGCCCACCACGGGCAGGCCGGCCAGCCAACGCTGCGTGAGTGCTGCATCGGCCCACTGCAGCTGCAGGTCGCCAGCGCCGCTGCGCGGGGCCAGTGTGCCTTGTGCCCGTGCGGTGGCGCCGGGCACTGCCAGGGTGACCTTGCCTTGCGCAGATTGCGTGCCCAGTGCGACCTGCAGCCCGGTGGTTTCCACACGGGCCTGCAATGCGTCTAGCACCAAGCGGTCCAGCCGCACCGTGCCGCCGTCGGCGGCCTGCCAGGTGCCTAGTGCGCTGAAGGTATTGATGCGCAGCGGTGCACCCGCTGCACCCGGGGTCTTTACGGTTGCAGCGCGCGCCGCCGTGCCGGTGTCTGCCCGCACGTCGGCACTGAAGCGCACGGCGTCGCCCTGGGTTTGTGCGGTGACGCGGCCGGAGAGCGGGGCGGCGGCCAGCAGCGTGTGCAGGGCGTCGGGGCGCAGCGCGCGCAGGGTGGCCTGGCCCTCCAGGGCATGGGTGGCGGGGGTGTAGTGGCCCTGTGCGGTGATGCTGCCCGCACCCGCCTGCAGGGTGGCGCTGGGCACGGTCCAGCGGATGCCGTCGTAGCTTGCGCTGGCGTCCAGTGCGGTCAGTGGCAGGCGGGTGGTGTCCCAGGGGCCGGGCAGGTCGTTGCGCAGCGCGGCTTGCAGACTCCAGCCTGCCGTGCCTGTGCCACCGGATGTCGGCCCGGCTTGCAGCGAGCCGTGCAGTTGCGTGACCGGTGCCTGCGGCCACAGGGCTGTCAGATTGACGGCACGCAGCGTGGCGTTGGCAGACTGCAGGGGCTGCTGTGCCCACGGTGCCAGCGTGGCGGTCAGGTCGGCCTGCATGGGTTCGGCCGCAGGCGCAGGGGTCGCGCGTGGGGGCAGGGATTTGGATGCGCCCGGTTTGCTGGGAGGCGCAGCCACGGGCGGTGTGGCGGCTTCGCTGGTTGGTGCGGGCTTCAGGCGTGCCTGCAGTTGCAACTGGGCGGCGGCGGTGGCCAGCGTGCCCTGTAGCGTGGCGTGGGCGCCCACCTGCAGCGCGGCACCGCCCCCGGGCACGGCGGTTTGCACGGTGCCGTCCACGGTGGCATCCAGCGCCATGGGGGCTTGTGCGTCCAGCGTGGCGCGAGCGCTGTACTGGCCCTGGGCCAGTTCTACCGCGCCGATGTTCAGGCGGTGCTGGCGGCCATCAAACCGGTAGTCGCCCACCAGGCCCTGGGCCTCCACGGCGGGGGGGCCGGCCCACAGCAGTTGGTCAACCCGGAACGGCACGCCCAGCTGCAGCGGCAGCACCAGGTCGGTGAGGGGCGTGGGCGGTGGCTCGGGCGTGTCGGCGGGGCGTGGCTGGGGCGTGATCAACACGCGGGCGGCATGCACCTCGCCCAGCTCCAGGCGGCGCTGCAGCAAGGGGGCCAGCTGCCAGCCCAGGCGGATGTCAGTCATTTCCACCACCAGGGTGGGGCTGCTCCAGCGCAGCCAGCCAATGCGCCCGCCGCTGCGCAGCGAGCCACTGACATCGCGGCTTTCCAGTTGTTGGTTGGCAGGCAGGTATTGCCCCGCGCGGGCCAGCGTGGTGGCCAGTGATGTGCCGCTGCCCGCCCACCACCACAACAGCGCGCTGGCCGCCAGCAGCAGGGCCACCAGGATCGCTAGCAGCCAGCCCAGAGCCCGCAGCACGCGCGGCGCGCGGGGCGGGGGAGGGCGTGGGGCCGACGAGGACCCTGCGCTGAAGTCCGACGCGCGGGCGCGGGGTGTGGGAAGGTGCGGGGCGTTCATTGCCATCAGAAGCTGAACCCCAGGCGCAAGTGCAGCCGCACTTCCTTGGTCTTGACGCCGTAGGCCAGGTCGGCCTGCAGCGGGCCCACGGGGCTGCGCCAGCGCACACCGGCACCCACGCCCACGCGCGGGCTCAGGTCACCCACCTTGTCGGCCACCGCGCCTGCATCCACAAACAGCGTGCTTTCCCAGTCGGTCATGGCACCCTGGTAGACGATGGGGCGCTGCCACTCCACGCTGCCCACGGCCAGGTAGCGGCCCCCATAGAGTTGCCCGTTGTCGGTGCGCGCGCCGATGCTGCGGTAGCCATAGCCGCGCACGGTGGTGTCGCCGCCCGTCACAAACAGCTGCGTGACGGGGATCTGCGCCCCCTCGCGCGCCAGCACGGCGCCAGCCTCGGCCCGCAGTGCCACGCGGGCATTGCGGCCGATGCCTGCATCGTCCTGCACGCGGCCTGCGGGGAGGAAGGACTGCCACCGTACCAGGGTGCGCACAAACGGATCGCGCTCTGGCCGAAGGGTGGTGCCCAGGCCCAGCTCCACCGCCAGGCCATGGCCCCGGGTGGGGGCGGTGAGGCTGTTGAAGTAGCGGCCCGTCCACCCGTAGTTGATGCTCAGGGCCGTGCTGGTGTCGGAGGGCGACCGCGCGTTGTCGGTCAGGCCCTGGCTGTTGGCGTAGTCGTACTGCAAAAAATAATTGCGGTCGATGGATTTGGTGCTCTTGCTGCGGCCCGCGCGCAGACGGCCGCTGTTGACGTCGTAGTCGCCCGTGGCCTCGCGCAGCACCTGGCCGCCTGCAAACCAGCGCCAGCCGTTGTCGTTGGGGAGGTCCGTCCATTCGGTGTTGGCGAGCTTGGTTTCGCGGTCCAGTGCGAGTTTGGTCACCGCGCGCCAGCCCAGTACAGGCATCTGGTTGTGGATGTGCTCCAGTGACAGGCGTGCGCCGCTGTCGGTCGAGAAGCCGGGGCCGAACACCAGCTTTTGCATCGGGGCCTCGCGCACCTGGGCCACCACGGGGGCGGCCTGCGGGTCGGTGCCTTCGGTATCGAGCGTGAGGAACACGGCGTCGTAGTAGCCGCTGCTGGCCAGGCGCAGCTGGGCGTCCAGCATGTCGGCCTCGTCATACACCGCACCGGTGGGCAGGCGCGCCAGGCGCCGCGCACCGTCGCTGTCGTAGCGCTGGCTGCCCTGCACGCGCAAGGGGCCGAAGCGGTAGGCGGGGCCGGGGTCGTAGCTCACGCCCAGTTGGGCTTCCTGCCGGTCGGCATCGATCTCGGCCCGGCTGTTGGCGATGCGGGCCGTGGGGTAGCGTCGGGCCTGCAGCTGACGCAGCCCGTCGGCCTTGGCGTTGTCCCAGGCCGACTGGGTGAAGGGCTGCCCGGGGGCGAGGGACCAGTTGCGCTGCAGGCGCTGCTGCCGCCGCGCCAGGTTGTCTTTGTCGGCATCGTCGGTGCCCGCCACGGTGATGTCGGCACGGGCAATGCGGGTTTGGGGGCCGGGCTCCACGGTGACAGTGACGGTGCGGGGCGCGCCCTTGCGGGTACCGGCGGTTTCCTGCGCCTCCGTCAGCTCCACGGTGATGGTGGGCGCGAAGTAGCCCAGAGTGCCCAGCAGTTCCCGCGCATTGGCGTCGGTGGCGCCCAGCAGGCGCTGCAGCTCGTTGGCCTGCAGGTCGGGCAGCTGGCGAAAGCGCTGCAGCTCCAGGTGGCGCTCCAGCGTCTCGCGCACCGTGTCGGGGGCGCGCACCACCACGTCAAACGACGCCGTGCCTTCGCTGGCTGCTGCGGTGCTGGCCATGTCGCTGCGCGAGTCACCGGTCGTGGGCTCGTCGGCCCGTGGCAGCAGGCTGCAGCCGCTCAGGCACAGTGCGCCGGAAAGCAGCAACGCCGACCACAGGGCCGGCGTTGGGGTGGTAGCGGTGGCGGAGCGCAAAACGCGGAGAGGCACGGCGCGGAAGGATATGTCAGGGAGGTCGTATGGGGGGCGGACAAGCCTGCCAGCCTGTCCCATTCATCCCCGACTATGCCCTGAAACTGAAGCGCCCCCTGTCGGACAGATGCTCACAAGGCATCCGTCCCCGCTGCGGCGCCTATTTGGACAGCAGCCGCATCGTTTCTTCCAGCCCCTTGAGCGACAGCGGGTACATGCGGTTGCCCACCAGCTGCTGGATGATGCTGATGCTCTGGCGGTACTGCCACACGCCCTGGGGCTCGGGGTTGATCCACGCAAACTTGGGAAAGGCGTGGGTGAGCCGCTGGATCCACTCGGCACCCGGCTCCTCGTTGTTGTATTCCACACTGCCGCCGGGCTGCAGGATCTCGTACGGGCTCATCGTCGCGTCGCCCACAAAGATCAGCTTGTAGTCCTTGTTGTACTTGCGGATGATGTCCCAGGTCGGGAACTTCTCGGCAAAGCGGCGGCGGTTGTTCTTCCACATGAAGTCGTACACGCAGTTGTGGAAGTAGTAGAACTCCAGGTGCTTGAACTCGCTCTTGACCGCACTGAACAGCTCTTCCACACGCTGGATGTGCTCGTCCATCGTGCCACCCACGTCCATCAGCAGCAGCACCTTCACGTTGTTGTGCCGCTCGGGCACCATCTTGATGTCCAGGTAACCCGCATTGGCCGCCGTGCTGCGAATGGTGTCGGGCAGGTCCAGCTCCAGCTCATGCCCTTCGCGCGCAAACTTGCGCAGGCGGCGCAATGCCACCTTGATGTTGCGTGTGCCCAGCTCCTGCTGGTCGTCGTAGTCCTTGTAGGCGCGCTGCTCCCACACCTTCACCGCGCTCTTGTTCTTGCCCGCGCCGCCAATGCGCACGCCCTGGGGGTTGTAGCCGCCGTGGCCAAACGGGCTGGTGCCGCCGGTGCCGATCCACTTGCTGCCGCCTTCGTGGCGTTCCTTCTGCTCTTCGAGGCGCTTCTTCAGCGTCTCCATCAGCTCGTCCCAGCCCATCTTCTCGATGGCGGCCTTCTGCTCGGGCGTGAGTTCGTTCTCCAGGATCTTGCGCAGCCAGTCGGTCGGGATCTGCTTGGTGAAGTCGGCCACCATCTCCACGCCCTTGAAGTAGGCGCCGAAGGCCCGGTCGAACTTGTCGTAGTGCTTCTCGTCCTTGACCAGCGTGAGGCGCGAGAGGTTGTAGAAATCGTCCAGGCTCCACGCGTCATCCGACTTGGGGCCCACCACACCGGCCTGCAGCGCTTCGAGCAGGGTGAGGTATTCCTTGACCGACACGGGCAACTTGGCCGAGCGCAGGGTGTAGAAGAAGTCGATGAGCATGATTTGGGCCTCTAGCGCTAGTGTTTATTGCGCATGACGCTCTAAAAGATATAGCAGCTGCGCCTTGGCCTCAGGCCATTCGCCGGCACGCATGCTGTACATCACCGTGTCGCGGATGGTGCCGTCGCGGCGCAGCGCGTGGCCGCGCAGCACGCCGTCTTTCTTGGCGCCCAGGCGCTCGATGGCGCGTTGTGACGCAAAGTTGTAGTTGTCGGTGCGCCAGCCCACCACATGGCAGCCCAGCGTGTCGAAGGCGTGGCCCATCATCAGCAGCTTGGCGGTGGTGTTGACGTGGGTGCGCTGCACGCTTTGGCAGTACCAGGTGTAGCCAATTTCCACGCGTTTCACAGCCGGCACGATGTCGTGGTAGCTGGTGGAGCCCAGCACTTTGCCGGTGGCGTCTTCCACCACGGCAAAGGGAAAGCGGTTGCCGTCCTCGCGCATCTTGAGCGCGGCTTCGATGTACCCGCGGGTGTCCTGCGGCTCGGGCACCGAGGTGATGCGCAGCTTCCACAGCTCGCCATCGGCGGCTGCGGCCCGCAGGCCTTCTTCATGGGCCAGCGCCAGCGGCTCCAGGCGGACTCCGCGATCGCGCAGCGTGACAGGTTCTACAAAAGCCATGGGTCTCTATCCCCTAATCATCAATCCTTGGACGGTTGGCTGCGGCGGCTGTTCTGCCAGCGCCGCGCCGCATGCAGGCCCAGGCCGCCACCGATACCCACCAGGGCGATGCCCACCAGGCTGCCGGTGCCGTAGCCGGGCGCGAAGATATCGAGCCCCAACAGCTGGCCCAGCCAGAAGCCCAGCAGGGCGCCCCCCACAAAGCCCACGGCATCGGCGACGCCGTGTGCCAGCAGCTGGCGGGTGTCGTCGTTGCTGTTGCCGTTGCTCACTCAGCGGTTCCTCTGGTTCATGAACACCAGCTTTTCAAACAGGCTCACGTCCTGTTCGTTCTTGAGCAGCGCCCCCACCAACGGGGGCACGGCCACCTTGTTGTCGGCGCTTTGCAGGGCGGTGAGTGGAATGTCTTCGGCCACCAGCAGCTTGAGCCAGTCGATCAGTTCGCTGGTCGAGGGTTTCTTTTTCAGGCCCGGCAGATTGCGCACGTCATAAAACGTCTTCATCGCCACGCTGAGCAGCTCGCTCTTGAGCGTGGGGAAGTGCACGTTGATGATCTGCCGCATCGTGTCGGCCTCGGGGAACTTGATGAAGTGGAAGAAGCAGCGGCGCAGGAACGCATCGGGCAGCTCCTTTTCGTTGTTCGACGTGATGAACACCAGCGGGCGGTGCTTGGCCTTGATGAGTTCACGCGTTTCGTAGCAGTAGAACTCCATGCGGTCGATTTCGCGCAGCAGGTCGTTCGGGAATTCGATGTCGGCCTTGTCGATCTCGTCGATCAGCAGCGCCACGGGGCGGTCGGCCGTGAAGGCCTGCCACAGCACGCCCTGGATGATGTAGTTGCGGATGTTCTTCACGCGCTCGGCGCTGTCGCCGTCGTTGAGCTGGCTGTCGCGCAAGCGACTCACCGCGTCATATTCATACAGGCCCTGCTGGGCCTTGGTGGTGGACTTGATGTGCCACTGCAGCAGGGGCATGTCCAGCGCCTGCGCCACTTCCTCGGCCAGCATCGTCTTGCCCGTGCCGGGCTCGCCCTTGATCAGCAGCGGCCGTTGCAGCGTGATGGCCGCATTCACGGCGAGCATCAGGTCTTGGGTGGCGACGTAGTTCTGGGAGCCTTGGAATTTCATGGGGGAAAACACCGGATCGTTGATGAATGGGCTTGACAGGGCGCTGGCTATAATCGACGGCTGATCAGAGCCCAGAGCTGAACTTCCACGAGATTGTGCGCGCAAAATGAACAAAACGTTGACCACGCTATTTGCCCTGGCTGTCGCTTCCGTGACCGCCTTGTCCCACGCCCAGGAAGCCAAGGGCGACGTGGAAGCCGGCAAGCAAAAGATTGCCATGTGCATTGGTTGCCACGGCATCGTTGGCTACCAGGCCAGCTTTCCTGAGATCCACAAGGTGCCCATGATCTCGGGCCAGAGCGCCAAGTACATTGCGGCAGCGCTGGTCGCCTACCAAAAGGGCGAGCGCAAGCACCCCACCATGCGCGGCATCGCCGAGTCGTTGTCCGAGAAGGACATCGCTGACGTGTCGGCCTACTACGAACAACACGGCAAGACCGGTGCCGAACTGCCCGCCAAGCCCTCGCGTGAACCCAGCGTGCAAGTGGCCGAGCTGCTGAAGAAGGGCGCTTGCGTTTCCTGCCACGGCGACAACTTCGCCAAGCCCATCGACCCCTCTTACCCCAAGATCGCCGGCCAGCATGCCGACTACCTGTTTGTGGCGCTCAAGGCCTACAAGGTTGAGAAGAACGCCAACGTTGGTCGTGGCAACGCCATCATGGGCGGTGTGGCCAAGCAGTTCACCAACGCTGAACTGAAGGCCTTGGCCAATTACGTGAGCGGCCTGGACGGCGACTTGCACACGGTGCCCCAGTCGCGCTTCCGTTGATCAGCAGTCTGGCTGACTACAACAAAAAAAGCCCGCTTCGGCGGGCTTTTTGCTGGCTGGTTGAATCGTCAACGGCTGGTGGCCCATGCCCCCAACGCCAGACATGTACAAGCCGTGACCGTCAGGCGCCATCGCAGCGGCAAGTACCACGTGGGAAGCAAGGTGCGCGCAGCCAGCCGGTGGTCTTGCACCAGGTGGGCTGCAAAGCCTGTTATCAGCAGCACAGCCCCTGCTGCAGGGGGCAATAGCGTGGCAGGCCAGGCCATCAACGATGGCACCACGCTCCATACAAAGCAGCGCGTGCGTTCTGGGGCGCTCAGCCCGCTTTGTGCCATGGCAAAGCCCCAGTGCAGCGCACCCACAAAACTCAGAATCACTGCGCCGTAGGCCAGCAGCGCCTCGCTCCACCACGGTGTACTGGGCGCCCACAGGCCCACGGCTGCCAGCGCCAGGAACGGCAGCAGGCCGCCGTATCCCAGCCAGGCCACTGCCGGCGGGATGGGGGCAGAGGAGGGCGGAGGCAAAGGTTGTGTGGGCGTATGGATGTGCGTCGACATGAAAGCCTCCAGATAGGTGTCCGCATTGTCTGGAAAGTGAGACTCCCGAGTGCCATGCATGGTTGTGTGTGCCAGCCAACCGTCCTTTCGCGAGTGCCTCAAGCCCTGCGCCTACAGAGCTCTCCGGTATCGCCAGTTAAAATGTTGTTTGGGTGTCGGCGCCATGGTGGCTCGGCAGGTTCATGCGCTGGTCGGGCCGCCGCGCGGCTTTTCTGCGACCCATGAACTCCTCCCCCACCCTGATCCAGGTGGTTGGTGCCGTCCTGTTCGGCCTGGCCATTCTTCACACCTTCTCCACCAAGTATTTCGAGCACCTTGCGCACACGCAGCCCCGGCACGCGGGCATCTGGCATCTGCTGGGCGAGGTAGAGGTCGTGTTCGGCTTCTGGGCGATGGTGCTCATGCTGTTCATGTTCTCCATCAGCGGCAAGCAGGAGGCCACCGCCTACTTGGATTCGCGCAATTTCACCGAGCCACTGTTCGTGTTCGCGATCATGGTGATCGCCGCCACGCGGCCTATCCTGGAGCTGTCTGGGGCTCTTGTCCGGGCGCTTGCCGCTTTGTTGCCGGTACAGCGCGGCATGGCCATGTATTTTGTGGTGCTGGCGTTCGTGCCGCTGCTTGGGTCGTTCATCACCGAACCTGCGGCGATGACGCTGGCCGCGTTGATGCTGCGGGACACGCTGTTCTCCCACCCCATCTCCAGCCGGCTCAAGTATTCGACCATCGGTGTGCTGTTCGTGAACATCTCGATTGGTGGAACGCTCACTTCCTTTGCGGCGCCGCCCGTGCTGATGGTGGCTGCCAAGTGGAACTGGGACATCTGGTTCATGCTATCCAACTTCGGTTGGAAGGCGGCGGTGGCCGTGCTCGTCAATGCGGCCATCGCGATGCTGATCTTCCGCAACCAGTTGGGCCACATGGGCCGTAAGATGCCCACCTCCGAGTCCCCCATGCCGTGGACCGTGACGGGCGTGCACCTTGCCTTCCTGGTGCTGGTGGTAGTGTTTGCCCACCATCCCGCTGTGTTCATGGGCCTGTTCCTGTTCTTCATGGGGTTCACCACGGCGTACCAGCGCTACCAAAGTCCGCTGATCCTGCGCGAGGCGCTGCTGGTGGCGTTCTTCCTGGCTGGGCTGGTGGTGCTGGGCGGCTTGCAGCAATGGTGGCTGCAGCCCGTGCTCATGAAGATGGATGCCAACGCTGTGTTTTTTGGCGCCGCTGCGCTCACCGCGTTCACCGACAACGCTGCGCTGACATACCTGGGCTCGTTGGTCGAAGGCCTGAGTGACGAGTTCAAGGTGGCCCTGGTGGCGGGCGCCGTCACGGGGGGCGGCCTGACGGTGATTGCCAATGCGCCCAACCCGGCCGGGGCGTCCATCCTGAAGGAGAAGTTCTCGGACGGTGTCATCAACCCACTGGGCCTGCTGCTGGGGGCCTTGCCGCCCACGCTGGTGGCGGTGATCGCATTCCAGGTGCTGTAGGCGGCAGGAACAACGCCGTGCGGGGCGGCTCAGTGCTGCAGGGAGTGCGTGGAGCAATGAATCCAGCCGTGCGGCCGACAGCGCCAGGGTTTCCAGGGTTCATCGCTTCCTGGCGGGAATGCATGGCCAGATGCCCCAGGTGCGTGTCTATCTATCTCCGCCCGCGAAAAATCCGCCATTGCACGCGGGTGAACCACGCGCACAACCCACCGAGCCCAGCGTAGAAGGCAAACAGGCTCCAATCCACCGCTGGGAAGTTCCAGACATCGCTGATCACCGCAGACACGCTGATCGCGCACAGAAGTCCGGAAAGCAGCGCCAAGATCAAAGCAAGGGCGCGTTCCACGCCAGACCTGACCTGCTCCATGGTGTGTTGGGTGTGCTGCCAGGCGTCTGCGGCATCTTTGAGTGGGCTCTCGGCCTGAGCGGCCAGCGCTTGCGCGATGTTGTGCTGTGCCACCAAGGCAGCAAAGTCGCCTTGCCGGGGCCGTGCCGCGCGTCTGCGCCACCAAAAGCCCGCAAAAACCAAGGCGATGGCCAGAAGGATGAGGCCTGCGTACAGCAATTGGTCTTGCCATGGGACCGTGGATGCATGGAGCAGGTAGTGGAGCATGGACAGTCGGTCGGTGCGACCCGTGGGCGTCGGTTGCCTCTAGCGCTTGGACTGCGGCAGTTCAGTCGCGCGTCGCGCGCCGCTGCACGCAGGCGATGTAGGCATCGCCATCGGGCGGGCGGCCTGCGCGCTGGCTTTCCCACAGCATCTCGCCCAGGCAGTCCATGGCGGCGTGGTGGGCGTCGTGCAGCGAGTCGAGCCGCGCCGTCAGCAGCTCTACCGCCTGGCGGATGCCACGGGGCTGGTCGATGCTGCATTGCTCGCTGATCGACAGGTGCATCGACAGGTGCAGAAACGGATTGGTCTGGCCCGGTGTTTCGTCGTAGTTGCGTGCCACGGCAGCATCGGCGTCGGACAGGTCGGCGTGGTACTCGGGGTGCTCGGCGATCCACAGGCTGGCCAGCGTCTCGATGGCTTCCATGGGGGCGCCGCTCTGGGTCTTGGCGTGCACACCACACAGAAAGCGGCGCACATCGGCTTGGGAGGGGCTGAACATGGGGCGTGAGGGTAGCACGCAGGGCAAGGGCCTGGCGTCAGAGGGGAGGCGGGGGAGGGTGACGCGGATTGCGCCCGGCCGCTACATTGCGCCGGGGCGGCGTCCTACGCGGGCTGTGCGCCGGCGCACCTACATTGGGCTGGCGCAAGGGTCGGGAGCCGGGTCCACTTTGCTGCAGTCCTCCAAACCCGGCATCGGGAGAAGTGTCATGAATGCAATGCGAATCGTTGGTGTGCTGTTGTTGGTGGTGGGCCTTGCCGGGTTTCTGACCGGAGGGTTCAGCTTTACCAAGGACACCACCCAGGCCAAGATCGGTCCGCTGGAGTTGACCGTGAAAGAAAAGGAATCCGTGAATATCCCCCAATGGCTGAGCCTGGGCGCGATGGTTCTCGGCGGCGTGGTGCTGGTGCTCGGCTTTCGCAAGAACTGATTTCATCCACCGTGGCGAGTGACGGGTGTTGCGGCTCCGGTTCTCGCCCTATCCACGTAAGACGGAAATCGGAGCTTTAGCACCGGCCGCTCGTTGCGGTGGGTGATCCCTGGTGCCGGTTGCCGACAGCCGTTATCTGTCACCCCCTCGGCGCCCCCATCATGCGCGAGATGGTCCGGGCCGCGCTCAGCAGTGCGGGCAGCAGGCTCTCCTGCATCACCGCCGCACTCGTGCGATTGGCCTGACCGCTGATGTTGAGCGCCGCCACCGTCTGCCCCGTGCGGTTGGTCAGCGGCGCAGCAATCGATATCAAACCCTCTTCCAGTTCCTGATTCACCAGGCACCAGCCCTGCTGCCGCGCCTGACGGATGTGAGCCAGCAGTGCATCCCCATCGGTGGTGGTGTGTTCGGTAAAGCGCTGCGTGGGGTGGCCTTGCAGCCGGGCCTGCAGTTCGTCGTCCGGCAACCCGGCCAGTAGCATGCGGCCCATGGACGTCCAGCACGCGGGCAGGCGCGAGCCCACGCCCAGCGTGGTGCGCATGATCTTGTGCGTGGGCACGCGCAGCACATAGACGATGTCCAGGCCGTCGAGCACGGCGGCCGACGACGACTCGCGCACCTGTTCCACCAAGTCTTCCATCACCGGCTCGGCCAGGTTCCAGATGGGCAGCGAGGACAGGTACGCAAACCCCAAATCCAGAATGCGCGGGCTCAGGCGAAACAGCTTGCCGTCCGTCTCCACATAACCCAGCGTCTGCAGCGTGAGCAGGATGCGGCGCGCACCGGCGCGGGTCAGGCCGGTCTGTGCCGCCACTTCGCTCAGTGTTTGCTGCGGCGTGCGCGCGCTGAACGAGCGGATCACCTCCAGCCCGCGCGCGAACGACTGCACATAGCTGTCGCTCGGTTTGGGGTCTTTGGCTTCAGGGGTTTGGGAATTCATACGTATGCCAACTATAATTCTTTAAGCGAACATTTGTTCTATATACGAACAAATTTCAGAGAGACGAGACAACAAACAAGCAAACCAAGAAAGCGTTGCAATGATCAACAAACTGGCGGACTCGGTGGCTCAGGCCCTTGCGGGGGTGAAGGATGGTGCCACGGTGTTGATAGGCGGGTTCGGCACGGCCGGCATTCCGGGCGAGCTGATCGATGGCCTCATCGCCCAGGGTGCGCGGGACCTCACGGTGGTCAACAACAACGCAGGCAATGCGGACCAAGGCCTGGCCGCGCTGCTCAAGGCGGGCCAGGTGCGCAAGATCATCTGCAGCTTTCCGCGCCAGGTGGACAGCTATGTGTTCGATGACCTGTATCGCAGTGGCAAGCTGGAACTGGAGCTGGTGCCCCAGGGCAATCTGGCCGAGCGCCTGCGCGCTGCGGGCGCGGGCATCGGCGCCTTTTTCTGCCCCACGGCCTATGGCACCGAACTGGCTGCGGGCAAGGAAACGCGCGAGATCAATGGCAAACACTACGTGCTCGAATACCCCATCCATGGCGATGTGGCCCTGGTCAAGGCCGAGAAGGGCGACCGCTGGGGCAACCTCACCTACCGCATGTCGGCGCGCAACTTTGGCCCCGTGATGGCCACGGCTGCCAAGACCACGATTGCCACCGTGCACGAGGTGGTGGAGCTGGGCGCGCTGGACCCGGAAGCCATCGTCACCCCGGGCATCTATGTGACGCATGTGGTGAAGATCGACCGCACGGCCACGCAGGCGGGCGGATTCAAGAAATCCGCGTGATATCGGCCCCAAGCGCAGAAAGAATAAGCATGAGCAGCTATCAAAAGCGTAGTAAAGACGAGCTGGCGAAACGCGTGGCGCAAGACATCCACGACGGCGCCTACGTCAACCTGGGCATCGGCCAGCCGACCCTGGTCGCCAACCACATCCCGGCAGGCCGCGAAGTCATCCTGCAAAGCGAAAACGGCATCCTGGGCATGGGCCCTGCGCCCGCTGCAGGGCTGGAGGACTTTGACCTGATCAACGCGGGCAAGCAGCCCGTCACGCTGCTGCCCGGCGGCGCGTACTTCCACCACGCCGACAGCTTCGCGATGATGCGCGGTGGCCACCTCGACATCTGCGTGCTGGGCGCGTTCCAGGTCAGCGCCACCGGCGACCTAGCCAACTGGAGCACGGGCGAGCCCGGCGCCATCCCCGCCGTGGGCGGCGCGATGGACCTGGCCATCGGCGCCAAGCAGACCTGGGTGATGATGGATCTGCTGACCAAGCAGGGCACCAGCAAGATCGTGACGCAGTGCACCTACCCGCTCACCGGTGTCGCCTGCGTGAAGCGCATCTACACCGATCTGTGCACACTGGCCTGCACGCCCACAGGGCTGCAGCTCATCGACACCGTGCCCGGCCTGTCGCACGCTGAGCTGGAGCAGCTGGTGGGCCTACCCATCCGCCCTGCCGCCTGAACGAATCCACCCCCAAGCAACGAGGAGACAAAACCGTGAGCCAACAACGCCAAGCCTTCATCTGCGACGCCATCCGTACCCCCTTTGGCCGCTACGGCGGCGCGCTCTCCAGCGTGCGCACCGACGACCTGGGTGCCATACCCATCAAGGCGCTGATGGAGCGCAACCCCGGCGTGGACTGGGCGGCCGTGACCGACGTGCTCTACGGCTGCGCCAACCAGGCCGGTGAAGACAACCGCAACGTGGCCCACATGAGCAGCCTGCTGGCGGGCCTGCCCATCGACGTGGCCGGCGCCACCATCAACCGCCTGTGCGGTTCGGGGCTCGATGCCGTGGGCACCGCAGCGCGCGCGATCAAGGCGGGCGAGGCAGGTCTGATGATCGCTGGCGGTGTGGAGAGCATGAGCCGCGCCCCCTTCGTCATGCCCAAGGCAGAGTCGGCCTTCAGCCGTAACAACGCGGTGTATGACACGACGATTGGCTGGCGCTTTGTCAACAAGCTGATGAAGGAAAAGTACGGTGTGGACTCCATGCCCGAAACCGCCGAGAACGTGGCCACCGACTTCAAGATTGAGCGCGAAGCCCAGGACCAGATGGCCCTGCGCAGCCAGCTCAACGCAGTGGCCGCCATCAAGGCTGGCCATCTGGCGCGCGAGATCGTGCCGGTGCACATCCCGCAAAAGAAGGGCGACGCGATCATCGTGAGCCAGGACGAGCACCCGCGTGAGACCAGCATCGAAGCGCTGGCCAAGCTCAAGGGCGTGGTGCGGCCCGATGGCACGGTGACGGCGGGCAACGCCAGCGGCGTGAACGACGGCGCCTGTGCGCTGCTGCTGGCCGATGAAGCCGACGCCGCCAAGTACGGCCTCAAGCCCCGCGCCCGCGTGGTGGGCATGGCCGTGGCCGGTGTGGCGCCGCGCATCATGGGCTTTGGCCCCACGCCCGCGACGCTGAAGGTGCTGGCGCAGACGGGCCTGACCATTGACCACATGGATGTGATCGAACTGAACGAAGCCTTTGCCGCGCAAGGCTTGGCCGTGTTGCGGGCCCTGGGCCTCAAGGACGACGACGCGCGTGTGAACGCCTGGGGCGGCGCCATTGCGCTGGGCCACCCGCTGGGCGCCAGCGGCGCGCGCCTGGTCACCACCGCCGTCAACCGCCTGCACGAGCACGCGGGCCAGTACGCGCTGTGCACCATGTGCATCGGCGTGGGGCAGGGTATTGCCATCATCCTGGAGCGCGTGTGACCGCAATTGATAAAAGCACTCCCGTCACGGTCGTCACCGGTGCCAGCAACGGCATCGGCCGCGCGATTGCCGAAGCCGTGCTGGCCCAAGGCCACGCCGTGGTCAACCTGGACTACATGTTGCCCACGTGGAGCCACCCGCAACTCACCTCGTACCAGGGCGACCTGACCGACGAAGCATCGACCCGCGAGCGCGCGGCCGAGATCGCGGCCAAGCACAACGTGACGGCGCTGGTGAACAACGCGGGCGCCACGCGCCCTGGCACCATCGATTCCGCCACCACGGCGCAGCTCGACGATGTGGTGGGCCTGCACCTGCGTGCGCCCATGCTGCTGGTGCAGGCCTTTTTGCCCACGTTGCGCGCCAGCGGGCAGGGCCGCATCGTCAACATGTCGTCGCGCGCCGCACTGGGCAAGGGCGAGCGCATCGTCTACTCCGCCACCAAGGCTGGAATGATCGGCATGACACGCACGCTGGCCATGGAGTTGGGGCGTGACGGCATCACCGTCAACGCCATCGGCCCTGGGCCCATCGCCACTGAGCTTTTCCGCCAGAGCAACCCCGACGGTGCGCCGCAAACGCAGCGCATCCTGAACAGCATCGCCGTGGGCCGCATGGGCACGCCCGATGACGTGGCGCGCGCAGCGCTGTTTTTCCTCTCGCCCGACAACGGTTTCGTGACCGGGCAGGTGTTGTACGTGTGCGGAGGCACCACGCTGGGAGTGGCGCCTGTCTAGCAACCTGAACTGATCTTCCTTGCCGCCCCGCAAGGGGCACCCCCCGTTCTCGTCCGGAGGCCCCGGCGCCCGGTTGAGGCCACGGCGCGGCCAGACGCGGGCCCACGCGGCGCTGGTGGCACCGACCCATTCATTCATCCACCTTCTTGAAGGAGACAAACCATGACCCGTTCCATCCACGCCACCCGCCGCTTCGCGCTGTCGGCCGCTGCAGTCACCGCCCTCGCTGGTATCGGCCTGCTGGGCTGCAGTGCTGCGCTCGCCCAGGCTTATCCGACCAAGCCCGTCACCATCGTCGTGCCCTTTGCAGCAGGTGGCACCACCGACATCCTGGCCCGCATCATCGGCCAGGCGCTGACCACGGAGCTGGGCCAGTCGGTCATCGTGGACAACCGCGCGGGCGCGGGCGGCAACATCGGCGGGGCCATGGCGGCCAAGGCCCCGGCAGATGGCTACACACTCTTCATGGGCACGGTGGGCACGCACGCCATCAACGCCAGCCTGTACAAGAAGATGCCGTTCGACCCCATCAAGGACTTTGCACCGCTCACGCGCGTGGCCAATGTGCCCAACCTGCTGGTGGCCAACCCGGCACAGCCCTACAAGACGGTGAAGGAGCTGATCGCCTACGCGAAGGCCAACCCCGGCAAGGTCAACTTCGGCTCTTCGGGCAACGGCAGCTCCATCCACCTGTCGGGCGAGCTGTTCAAGAGCCTGGCCAAGGTGGACATGGTGCATGTGCCCTACAAGGGCAGCGCACCCGCTGTGACCGACCTGCTGGGCAACCAGATCGGCATCATGTTCGACAACATGCCCTCGGCCATTCAACACGTGCGCAGTGGCAAGCTGGTGCCCATTGCCGTGACCACGGCCAAGCGCTCGCCCGAGCTGCCCAATGTGCCGACCATCGCCGAAGCCGGCGTGCCCGGCTATGAAGCCACCTCGTGGTTTGGCATGTTTGCGCCCGCCGGAACGCCTGCGCCGGTGCTGGCCAAGCTCAACACCGCACTGGTGAAGGTGCTGAACCAGGCCGAGGTGAAGAAGAAGATCAACGAGCAGGGCGCCGAGACGTACAGCGAAACGCCCGAGCAGTTTGCTGCCTTCATCCAGGCCGAGTCCGTCAAGTGGGGCAAGGTCGTGAAGGAGTCTGGGGCGAGCCTGGACTAAGCGCTACCAAGATTTTTTGTAGCTACTAAATTGATAGCTTCTACCGCTCATGCATCGGGCGGTAGCAGCTATTTTTGTTTCACATTCGGGTCGGCGGGATCACTGCACCCGGTACACACGCCCCGTCTGCGCGCCTTCCACGCTGCGCTGGTAGGCCAGCGCCACGCGCTCGGCAGGCACCGGCTCGAACCCCGGGAAGAACGGCCCGTAGCTGCCCATCGACTCGGTCAGTACCGTGGGGCTGATGGCGTTGATGCGCAGGCCGCGCGGCAGCTCGATGGCGGCGGCAGCCACAAAACCTTCGATGGCCGCGTTCACGGCCGTGGCGCTGGCGCCGTTGCGGATGGGCTCAATCGACAGGATGCCCGCCGTCAGCGTGATGGAGCCGCCATCGTTCAGATACTTCTGGCCGACCAGCGCCAGTTGCACCTGGCCCAGCAATTTGTCCTGCAGGCCCAGGTTGAACTGCTCGGCCGTCATTTCCGCCAGCGGGCCAAAGTGCAGGTTGCCTGCGGTGCTCACGATGGCATCGACTTTGCCCACCGCCTCGAACAGTTGGGCAACCGCCCCTGGCTGCGAGAAGTCCGCACGATGCGTGCCGCTGCTGCGGCCTACGGTGATCACGTCGTGGCGTGCGCCCAGGTTGGCCAGCACGGCCTGGCCGATGGTGCCGCTCGCGCCGATGAGAAGAATCTTGGACATGGTGTTTTCCTTGGGTGTCAAAAAGGGTTGATGAGGAACTGACAGCCCGATTCTTTTGCTAATCAATCGGAACATAAAGTACCTTCAAGTTATGCTTGTGCTAACCATTGATTAGGAATTGAGGGAGTTGCCGTGGACAAGCTGCGCAATATGGAAGTCATGGTGGCCGTGGTGGAGGCCGGCAGCTTTGCCGCTGCCGCGCGCCAGCTGCAGATCTCCGCCGTGATGGTGGGCAAGCACATCCAGCAGCTGGAGACCCACCTGGGCGCGCGCCTGTTCCAGCGCAGCACGCGCCAGAACAGCCTGACCGAGGTGGGCGCCGCGTTCTACGACGACAGCAAACGCGTGCTGGAGCAGGTGCGCTGGGCCGAGTCCGCCGTGGAGCGCAGCCGCGCCGTGCCGCAGGGCCTGCTGCGAGTGAGCGCGCCCTTCACGCTGGGCAACCACGTGATCGCGCCGCTGGTGGCCGACTTTCTGCAGCGCCACGACCAGGTGCGTGTGGACCTGCAACTGACCGACAGCGTGGTGGACCTGGCAGGCGAGGGCTTTGACGTGGCCGTGCGCATTGGCCAGGTGGTGAACGAGGGCCTGGTGGCGCGCCCGCTGCGCCCCTACCGCATGGTGATTGCCGCAGCACCCGCGTACCTGCAGCGCCACGGCACGCCCGAACGCGCGGCCGACCTGGCGCGCCACCAGTGCCTCAGCCACTCGGTGTGGCAGCGCCGGGTGGAATGGACATTGCGCGACGGCAACGAGGATTTCTTCTGGCCCGAGAACGCGCGCTTTGTGTGCAACCAGGGCGATGGCCTGCGCCAGGCGGCGTTGCGCGGCCTGGGCCTGATCATGCAACCCGAGGTGCTACTGGCTGACGACCTGGCCAGTGGCGCGCTGGTGCCGGTGATGCAGCACTGCCTGCCCGTGCCGCGCCCGATGCACCTGGTGTATGCGCCCGACCGGCGGCAACTGCCCAAGCTGGCGCGGTTTGTGGAGCATGTGGTAGGGCAGTTAGGTGTGCAGGAGCGCTGAGAGACGTTGAGGCTTGCGCAGAGGCAAGCTCAGCAGAACGCCCGGCGCTGCTGCTGGAGCGCATCGCGGTCGATGCTGGCCGTCAATTGCTCCATGTCTGCCGCGCAGACGCCGTGTTGCAGGAAATGCCGATGCCATTGCTCGACCGCCTGGGCGACTTCCTGAATCAGCGCAATGGCGCGTGCCCGTGTGATACCGAATTCGCTCAGCTCGGTCAGCGCGTTGTCCAGTGTGGACTGCGCGCCGTGCTGGCCCACCACCATGGCCTGGTAGCCCATGTTCTGCAGCGTGGGCACCACATCGAAAGCGGGAGCCAGGTCGTAGTAGCCGTCGAAGCCCAGGCGAAGGCAGTGGTTGCGCTCGTGGTCATCGGTGTTGTCCATGAGGATGTTGAACACCATGCGCCGGAACAGCTCTTCGCGCAGGGCTTTCTGCCGGTCTGGGTGCGCCTGGCGCAGCAGCACGGTGGCCAGCGCGCCGTAGCTTTCGGCCAGTCCTGCCGCTGCCAGCGCTGTCTTGGCAGAGATGCAGTGCACGCGCAGGTTCAGCGTGGCCAGCTGCACACGGTCAAACCGCTGGATCGTGAGTGCATGGCGCTGAGGCCCCATGCCCAAGCGCGATGGAATGGGCAGCACGCCCGTGGTGGCAACATGGATGCCTGCCTGGGCCGCCAGCGTCATGGTGGCGTGCTCAATGAGGGGCGTGTCCACGCTGTCGTCCAGCTCACTGAACTTGATCACGCAGGGGCCGCTGTCGGTTTGCAGCAGTGCCTTGGGACGCGCACCGCCCAGAGTTACGCCGGGTTGCACCAGCCGCTGGATTTCGGGCGTGACCGGGGCTTGAGACTGCACCTCTTCCACCGCCCGCACCATGGCCTCCAGATCACGCAATTGCGGGTACGGCCCGATGCGCCGGGGGATGTACTGTTCGGCTGAGGTGGAGATACCCAAGGCGCCAAAGCGGTCGTCACCAGCGAACAGCAGCATCTCCAGAATCGACAGGCGCGCAGGGCGGTCGATGTGGCGGATGATGCGCTCGCCCCAACGGTCTGGCCGCGCATCGTCGATGGCGCCGGGAGCACTGTCCTTGTGGCCCGCGCTGAACATCTGGCCTGCCAGCAGGGGCAGGTCTTCGCTCAGCGCGAATTGCCACCAGTCTGCGGCGTAGCTGAAGGTGGCGCAGTTGGGCACCAGTTGTGACAGGCCCACGGCCCCGGCCAGGACGGGCTGATTGGGGTTGACCAGCACCCAGACGTATAGCGTGTCCTGCGGCACATAGGAGCGCGGCGTAACTTGCTGCGTCTTGTTGGTCGGGTTCATGGCTGCGCTTTCTTTTGGCCAAGGATTAGAGCGGCCAGACCAGCGGCGGTACTGTTGGGCTGGCGTTCCGGTGCGCCGAATCCTGGGATCCCTAGGGCCCTTGCTATTTCTTCTTCAACGCCTATCCCAGTTGCCATCTGCGTGGCTCTCTTGATACTTTCCTCCTGATCTAGTCCAGCCACTCTCATGGCTTTCCTGAGCTCTTCCTCTCGGTCAAACCCAGTGGCCATACGTGTGGCTTGTTTGATCTGCTCCTCTTGGTCCAGTCCTGTAGCCATCCAGGCTGCTTTCTTGGTCGCATTCGTCTGATCTATCCCCGGGAACAAGCGCTCCTCTCTTGCTTGATGTGAGTCCGTTGAGTGGAAGGGCGCATTGACTTTTGATGCGGGTGGTATGGGGGAGACTTGCGTTTTGGGCGCCGCTTTGGTGGAAGTTTTCTGTGGGACTTTCGCCTGCTTCTGTGCCCTGGCCCGAGCGTTCAGCCGAGGCCGGGCTCTGGCCACCTCTTGCTCCAGAGAGGCCAGGTCGTTCTGCGGCGCAATCAGGTCGGCCAGCCCCCGGGCCTGGTTGATGAGCCACATGCACATCACATACGACGCCATCGACACCGACGGGTCGCCTCGCTCAATGCGCGCCATGGTGGGCTGCGACACGCCCAGCCGTTGGGCCCACTGGACCTGCGTTTCCTTGCGGCGCTTGCGAGCAATCACGATGTTCCGCGCGAGCAACGCGATCTGCTGAAGAACTCCCTGGGGGTAGTCAGTGGGCTTGGTGTTTTGGGATGGCATTCATAGATGTTAGTTCAATTGATGGTTTTTGAACATCTATGAATTAATTATGGCTTTCAGAAGAAGGAGGGCTGAATGGTGTGAATTACTCATAGATACACGATAATTTGTCAAAAATGCATATCTATGAATAAAATTGAACAACCGGTGTGACGATGCAATCGGGGGCATCAGCACATGGGCACATTGACGCGCGTTGCAATGCTGAGCCTGCGGGGCTCACTCCACAGCGTTGCTGGGCACCGCTGGCCCGATCTTGAACACCCCGCTCACCCGCGCGCACAGCACACCGTCGGCGGTGACCAGGCCCTGCGCAAACACCAGCGAGCGTGTGATGCGCAGCGGCTCGGCCTCGCCCTCCACCCAGGCGCCCAGCGGGGCGGGAGCCAGGTAGTCGATCTGCAGGCTGATGGTGGGCAAGAAGCGGTCCGACACCTGGTCGCTTTTGCGGTGCACCGACAGCGGCACCAGCATGTCGCAAAAGGTGGCCATCATGCCGCCGTGCAGGTTGCCCATGGGGTTGGTGTGGCGCGGCTCCACGCGAAAGCCGAACTTCACCACGTTGCCCTGGTGCAGCACATACAGCGGGCCGTTGTGCTGGATGTAAGGGCCCCCGGCCACCAGCGGCGCAAAACCTGCGGGGATGGGGGCGGTGGTGGCGTTCTCGGGGGCGTGCGTCATCAGCGGGCTTCCTTTTCAATGTCGTTGGCAAAACTGGCGTCCTGCAGGCTGCTGCGGGTGGCGTCACCCTGCAGCCAGCCGCCGTACACCGTGCGAAAGTCGGCCACGATCTGCGCGAGCGGCATGTCGTCAAACGCGCCGCGCTGGTGCACGTATTCCATGTGGCGTGCGCCCGACTGGTCGAACGGGTGGTAGATGGAATCGTTCTCGCCGTCGAACTCCAGCGGCAGCAGGCCAAAGCGCTCGCACAGCTCGATGTTGAAGGCGGGTGTGGCCTTGCGCCAGGCCCCGTCCAGCCAGATGTCGGTGTAGCCATGCCAGATGAAGAGGTCGGTCTTCATGGTCTCGCGCATGCGTTCGGTGCTCAGGTGGTTGCGCACATCGGCAAATCCCATGCGCGCCGGGATGCCCGCCGCACGGCACATGGCCGTCAGCAGCGCGGCCTTGGGCACGCACCAGCCGTAGCCGTTGGCCAGCACGGTGCTGGCCGTCATGCCCTGGGGCGACAGGTCGATGCGGTAGGGGTCGTAGCGGAAACCATCGCGCACGGCCAGGTACAGGGCCACGGCACGCTCGCGGTCGGTGGCGCCGTGCGCGTGTTGGGCAGCAAAGGCCTGGATCGAAGGTGCGTCGCTGTCGATAAGGGCCGTGGCACGCAGGTGGGCGGGCGTGGGGGCGGTGGTCATGGGGGTGTCTCCTGCAGTCGGACGGTAATCAGTGTGTAGGCTGCAGACGCAGGATGCTGTCACCGGTGCGCCAGCCTTGCTGCGCCAAGGCTGGATGCCTTGGTCACACCCGCCATGCGGGCAGCTCCCAGTTGCGCCACACCGCCAGCCCGCGCAGCCCGGCGGTGAGCAGCACGCAGACCACCAGCGGCGCCCAGTCGGGAGCCTGCATCTGGCGCAGGGCCACGTCGGCCCAGCCGCCCGCAAACGCGCACAGCGCATAGGGGCGGTGGTCGCTGAAGGCCTGGGGCACCTCGTTGCACAGCACGTCGCGCAGCACACCGCCAAACACGCCGGTGGTCACGCCCATCATCACGCTGATGATGGGTGGCATGCCAATGGCGGTAGCAATGTCCACGCCCACGGCGGCGAAGAGGCCCAGGCCGATGGCATCGGGCAGCAGCATGGCGCGTTCGGTGGGCTCAAAGTGCCGCTGGCGCATGAACAGCATGGCGCCGATGCACAGCGCCAGAATGCCCCACACAAACTCGGTGTGGCGAATCCAGAAAAAGGGCCGCTGGTCCAGCAGCAAATCGCGCAGTGTGCCCCCGCCAAACGCGGCCACGAAGGCCACCACACACACGCCCACGGCATCCAGCCGCTTGCGCGCGGCGGCCATCACGCCCGACAGTGCAAAAGCCACGGTGGCGGCCACTTCCAGCACAAAGCGCAGGGTGTGCACCCAGGGGGCGTTGATGATCAGCGAATCCATGGCGACGATTGTGCCGTGGCCGCTGGCGATTCCACGGGGGGTTAATTGCTATATATTTGATAGCTATTGCGGTATGAATCAGTAGCGCTTGAGCGCATTTTTAGCAAAAAATGTGCAGATGGGCGTTGTGTATGCCCGGTGGGCCCCGTCAGGTCCCGGTGCAGCACTCGCCGGCGTCCACTCAGCGCAGCAGGCCCTCGCCCAATGCGCAGGCCACCAGCGCCAGCACACATCCGCCCAGGCCCAGTCCCCCCAGCCGCAGTGCCCAGCGCTGGCTGGCCTGCGGCCACAGGTTCATGGCCAGCACCAGCAACCAGCCCAGCACCATCCATGCGGCCAGCACCAGGGCTACACCGGCGACCCAGCCAGCAGCCAGGCTGGCGGTGGTGGTCTGCAGCAGCAAGGTGCCCAGCGCCACAGCCTTGGCGCGCCATCGCGCCGCCCCCGTGGGTGTGTCATCGCCCCACGCACGGGTGGGCACTGTGCGGGCCCAGCAGGCCAGTGCCACCAGCGAGGCAAAGGCGGCGGCAATGCGCAGCAGTTCGTTCATGCGGTCTCCGAGGGCTGTGGGTGGCGCGGGGTGTGACGGGTGCGGCTGCGATGGCCCAGGCCCCGGGCCCCCAGCCGGTTGTGCAGCGGCCGCACGCTGCTGCAGGCTGCTGCCGTGCACAGCATGGCAGCCACCCAGCCTTGCTGCAGCCCGGCCTTGGCTGCCAGGCCGGCGCAGGCCAGCCCTGCCAGCAGCCACAGCAGGGCGCTGGTGCGGGGCGCCCAGGTGCGCACCGTGGCCGCAGGCACCCCGACAAAAAACGACAGCAGCAGGCCCAGCATGCCGGCCGATCGAGCGGGCTCAACAGCCACGATGTGCGCCAGACGGAATGACTCCACCGCCAGCGCCGCGCAAAGCCAGAAGGGCAGGTGCGCCAGCGGTGCCAATGGCCAGGGGCGGCCCGTGTGGGACACCACATGCCGTGGTGCCGCCGGGATGACAGCAATGGACGGGCGACTCCCCCGGCGCCGATGAACCTGCTGCACCCGCTGCGGGCCCATGAACGCCGCCACGCCCGCACAGGCCAGACCCGTGACCACAAGGCCCAGGGCCATGGTGGGTGCCAGGGCGCTACCGAGTGCCAGGCCGGTGAGCGCTGCCACAGCCAACAGTGCTCCGGTGCTGCCCAGCGCCACCCGCCACAGCGCCAGCGTGCGCAGCGCCCACGCGGCCAGGGCCGACATCAGCAGCCACACGGCAATGAGCACCCACACCGTCCACACGGGCCGCTGCGCCAGCGGGGCCAAGCCCGCAGGTCCCCACAGGTGTACGAACACCGCCACGAGGAGCGCGGCGGGCACGGTGGCATGCAGGGCCAGAAAGAAACGTTGCATGGTGGGTGGGTGTGGTGTGGAAGGTGGGGGCTGGTGCCCGTCAGCCCGCCGCGATGGCGTTGCCTGCGGACGCCGGATGTGCCGCGTCAGCCTCGCGCCTGCGCTGCTGGCGCGCATCCAGCCAGATCAGCGTGCCCGAGATCGACAAAAACGCCGGGGTCATGCCCAGAAAGAAATACAGCCACTTGAGCGCCAGCCCGCCAAAGTCGCCAAAGTGCAGTGGCTCCATCAGGCTGTTGACCAGCGACCAGAAGCCCGCCGTGCGTGGGTCGTGCACCTTCTTGGGAACGCCCGTGACGGCATGGATGTCCACCCGCGCGGTGCTGGCCAGGTGGCCGCTCAGGTTGCCGGTGAAACCCGCCTCGGCGGTGCCCGTGCCCCAGCGGCGCAGCGACACATAGCGCGCCTCCAGCCCCGGCACGGCCTGCTGCGCGGTGGCATACATCGCATCCAGCGACTGCATGAGCACGGGCTCGTTGCCCTCGGCCCTGCGCGCGGGCTGAGAGGGCGCCATTGCGGCAGGGGTGGTGATGAACTTGTAGCCCTGCTCGAACAGCGGCGCCAGCCCCATCCAAGCGCCTGTGGCGGCAATCAGGATATGAAAACCCAGGCCCCAGATGCCTGCGGACTTGTGCAGGTCCGACATCACCACCCGAAAGCTGCGGCCCCAGCGCTGGGTGAACAGCTCGGCCAGGATCTTGCGATGGATGACGATGCCGGTGGCAATCAGCACCAGCATCGCCGCGCCGAGGAACCCCACGATCCAGCGCGGCCCGAAGAACAGGAATACATGCAGCATGCGCAGGTACTGGCCGAGCTGGCTGTCCACCGGGCCCACCACCGTGCCGGTGTCGGAGCGCAAGGCCACCTTGGTGCGGGTGTTGGCAGGCGCGCCGCGCTCGCGCACGAACGCGAAGTAGCTGGGGTTGACGGCATCCGGCAGCGCGATGGTTTCCACCGTGGCACCCGGGTAGCGGGTCTGCAGCTGCGTGAGCACCGCGTCGAGCGAGGCCGGCTTTTCGGAGCGTGGCAACTTTGCCAGTGAAGGGTTGGCCCAGAGGTCGATCTCGTTCTTGAACACCACCACCGCGCCCGAAAAGCACACGATGAACATCAGCAGCCCCGTGACGATGCCTGCCCAGGAGTGCAGGGTGAACAGGCGGTTGAGCGTGCGCTGGCTGGTCATGGCGTGCGGGAGGCGGGGTGGCGCTGCGCGTCAGAAGAAGTACGTCACGCCCAGGCTGAAGTTGCGTGGCAACGCGGGCGAGACCACGTTGGCGTTGATCGCGCCGTCGTAATACGCCTTGTTGAACACGTTCTTCACGCCCGCCGTCACGCGGTAGTTCTCGCCCACGTAGCTCACGGACGCATCGGCCACAAAGTACGACGGCAGTGTGAAGGGGTAGGAGCCGATCTGCTCGCTCACGTAGCGCCCACCCAGGCCCAGCGTCACGCGCTGGTACTGCGGCAGCTTGTAGGTGGCCCAGGCCGTGAGCGTGTGGCGCGGCGTGAGGTTGAGTGGCTTGCCCACGATGGCGGCGTTGGTGTCACGCGTGGCCGAAACTGCCCACCTCCACGCCCACCTCGTTGATCGCTTCCTTCTTGGGCCGCTTGCTCACCGCATTGACAATGCCGCCGGGCTGCACCTGGCCATACAGCACCGACGCCGAGCCCTTGAGCACCTCGAAGCGCTCGTAGCCATAGGGCTGCAGCTTGGCCCACATGCCCGGGCTCTGCACCAGGCCATCGACTAGGATGGATTCGGTGGAGCGAAAGCCACGGATATTGATGTCGTCAAACCCCCGGCGCCCAAAGTTGACCGGGCTTACCCCCGCCACGGTCTGCAGCGCTTGCTGCACGTTGGTGATCTGCCGGGATTCCATTTGCTCATCTGTGGAGGGTTGCGAGGCTGCTGCGTATCTGCCGGAGGTGCTGACTTCCAATCCATGAAGAAGCCGCGCTTTACGACCTGCAGGCAGGTTTGCATGCTGACCTGCATCAGCGTGGCTTGCTGGGTGTAGCACTCGCATCGAGGGCCCATGTGAACGCAGGCGGCAGGGTATGGCGCGACCGTAGGCGCCGTGACTTGATCGTAGGCCGGCGCAGTGTGCGGGAAGTCTTTGAGGCGAGGTGTACGTGCCGCTACCAGCCATTGAGAAAGTGCCCTCAGTAACAGAGGATGTCCCACCGTAATCCAAAAAGGTATCGCGACTGAACGACACCTTACAGCCCTTGGAAGCGCTATCGAAAGCACCGGGCATGCAGCACTGGGCACCATCTGCCACATTGCCTTGCAGGCGGTAATCCTGAACAAGAGCACCACCGGGCAACGTCTGACTTATCGAGAAAGAGGCGCAGCGGTCTCGATTTTCGTTGCGTGCCTCACAGGCCCCATTGATCTCGGTATAGCCAGTATTGCAGGTGCAGGTAGTGCCTGAGCCGGTGGAATTTGGGGGGCAAAACCCACGATTTGCATTTTGCTCATAGCGATACCCTTTGGTGTTGAGCCTGAACGTCGGCCCACGTAACGCCAGCCGCCAGACTGGAAAGATTGACCCGGCGCGGGATACCGACAATGCGGACTTCCTCGACCAGATCGGCGTTGGTTGCGTTGGTCTGTTCCAGCAGCGTTCCAAACAACTTGCCGTAGCAGCGCTTCGCGTGATAGACGAGATGGGCCAGCGTGACTTCGCCGCCCTTGGTGAGCGTTGGGATGGCCTGTGCAGCTTCGTCAATGAAGGAAGCCAAGGCGGGATAGCAGCCAGCAAAAAAGGCGTCTCGATCAGTGAGAACGTCGAAAGGGATAACGCGGTCCCTGCTGCCTAGCTGGACTTCAAATCGGGTCCATTCGCTATCGGGGTCGCCAAGCTGGCGGCCCTTTTCGTAGACGCGCAGCATCTTCCCGTTTGTGGCTTTGCCGATGTAGAGCGTGCGGCCCTGCTGGCCGTTGATCCAGTCACCATCGAGGCGGCTTGATGGTGGACGCCCGCTGAGTTGAAAGCCACCCGTTTGATAGAGGGTTACCGCTTCATCAACGGTGTGTTCTCCCTGCAAGAAATCGACAGCCAGGTCAACCCGGGTTAGCTTTGCGTCGAGGCTTTCGAGAAGGTCACGAAGGCCAGCCCAATCGCGCACAAACTGGCACCCACCGCCAGTGAGTTGGAACAACCAGCGACCGCGCTGTGATTCACCGCCGAAGGCAATACAGCCGATAGGACTGGTCAGGGAGCCATGGCGAGCAAACAGCTTCACGGAGCTATCGAACCCGAGCATTCCGCGGTCAGCGATGCCGGAAACTGGACGGCCCAGCATGCGGCCCAGCAAGGCCACAAAACCTTCGACAGACATTGCAGGCTCTGCAAATGTGCAGTTGAGCCAGTCGATGTTTGCCATCTGTTGGCCCTTCGGGCTTTCCCCCCGTGTTACAGGACGGGGGGCCATGAGGTCGCTCATGCAACACCCCCGGCGGCGGCGCTTCGCTTGCCGCCCGCCGTGGGCGCTGCCTGAGCGAACATGAAAAGTACCCCGGACTGGCAAGGGAGGTCTAGAGGAGCCAGGACGGCATGCGTAGGCGAAACGAAATCAACGACCCGACCCACGCGACGCAGTTCACCGATGTAGCCATCGAAGGCAGACACGCTGGTGAAGCGCTTGCGCGTCTTGCGGGCGTGGAGCATGCCCGGAGGGCAGTCGATGGTGTAGGTGGTGCACACCCCCAGCACAGACGCTGCAGGAGCCGCCACAGCGCGTGCAGCGCCTTTGGTGGCTGGGGGTGTGCGAACTGGGCAAGGTCTTGACACTGGCGGCTCCTAAGAACTTCTTAGAGATCGGAATGTAAGAACCCCTTAGACACCCGCAAAATGATTTCTGCTAAAACCCACTTATATATAAGGGGTCATTACATGCAGAACACGATGGAGCTTTTCAGCAAAGCGCTTGAAATCAAGCATGCATCAGCATGGGCGCGTGAGTTCAACATCACGCCCGAAGCGTTCTCCATGGCGAAGAAGCAAGGGCGCTTAAGCCCCGTGCTTGCTGGGAATATTGCTATTGAATTAGGAGAAGATCCAGAGCACTGGATTGCTGTCGCTGCGATAGAGGCGACGAAGGAAAGCGAGCTGCTTGCACGACTGAAAAGCCGCGTCAAGTCATGGCGGAGACTGTGAGATTCGAACTCACGGACGGTTGCCCGTCGGCAGTTTTCAAGACTGCTGGTTTAAACCACTCACCCAAGTCTCCGGGAGGGAAGGCGCGAATTCTAGCCGACTGCGGGTGCTGATTTTTTCAGCATGCCCCGGGTCTCGATGAACTTGACCACATCGGCCACGCCGGCCAAGGTTTTGAGGTTGGTCATCACAAACGGCTTGAGGCCCTGGGCGTTGGTGCGCATGCGGGTGGTGTCGGCGTGCATCACATCCAGGTTGGCGCCCACGTGGGGAGCCAGGTCGGTCTTGTTGATGATGAACAGGTCACTTTTGGTGATGCCAGGGCCGCCCTTGCGGGGGATTTTTTCGCCAGCGGCCACGTCGATGACGTAGATGGTGAGGTCGCTCAGCTCGGGGCTGAAGGTGGCGGCCAGGTTGTCGCCGCCGCTTTCCACAAACACGATGTCGGCGTTGGGGAACTCGCCCAGCATGCGGTCGATGGCCTCCAAGTTGATGGAGCAGTCCTCGCGGATGGCGGTGTGGGGGCAGCCGCCGGTTTCCACACCCAGGATGCGTTCGGCGGGCAGGGCGCCGCTGACGGTGAGCAGGCGCTGGTCTTCCTTGGTGTAGATGTCGTTGGTGATGGCGATGAGGTCGTAGTCATCGCGCATGGTCTTGCACAGCATTTCCAGCAGCGTGGTCTTGCCGGAGCCGACGGGGCCACCGATGCCCACCCGCAGGGGCGGCAGATTCTTGGTGCGGTTCGGGATGTGGTGCAGGTTGCTGGTGGTCATGATCGGAAGAGGCGGGAGTATTGGGTTTCGTGCTGGGCTGACAGGATGGCGAGCATGGGCGAAAAGGCCTGGCGCTCGCTGTCCATCAGCCCGATGGCATGGTCGGCTGCGGCGGGGATGGCATCGGCCAGCCGGGCCAGGATGCGCTGGCCGGCGCTTTGGCCCAGCTGCATGGATTTGAGGGCGGCCTGCACCATGTTCTCCGCCCAGCCAAAAGCGTAGGCCAGCAGGACGTCGCGCACGGGCGCCTGGGTGGTGGAGGCGGCCAGTGCGAATGCCACAGGGTAGGTGGGGGGTAATGCGGCCAGGTGGCGCACGGCGGGCACCAGGGTCTCGTCGCCCTGGTTCTGATTGCGCAGCCAGTCGGCCATCGATCGGCCCATTTGCTCGGTCTGCAGGCGCAGTTCGCTCGTTTCTCGGGTGTGCAGCACCCAGTCGTTGAGTTCGCGCACATGCGCCCAGTCGGCGCGCCGCCACGCACCCACAGCCTTGGCGATGAGGGCCATGTCGCCCCGGGCCTGCGTGATGTGGAGCTGGTCCTGCAGCCAGTCACCCACGGCGGTTTCGCTGGCGAGGCCCACGTTTTCAATGGCGCTTTCCAGCCCCTCGGAATACGAAAACCCGCCCACCGGCAGTGCAGGGGAGGCCAGCCACATCAGCTGCAAAAAGCTGGCGGCCGGCAGCGGCGCGGGGCGGTCCAGGCGCATGGGCGTTGGCTCAGTGGTCGTGGTTGCAGTTCGGGCCGTGCACGTGCCCTTGGGCCACCACGGGGATGGACACCGTGCGGCCTCGGGCTGGGGGCGTGGCCGCAGCCGGTACCTCTGTGTGAGTGTGCCCGTGGTCATGGCCATGATCGTGCGCGTGACCATGCTCGTGATCGTGGCTATGGCCGTGACCCCCATGGTGGTGCCCGCCTCCATGCCCCGCAGCATAGGCACCGCCTTCGGGTTCAAACGGCAGGTTTTGCTCGTTCACGATGAGGTGCATGGCGCGCAGCATGTCGGCCAGCACGTGGTCAGGCTCGATCTTGAGGTGGTCGGGCTGCAGCTCGATGGGCACGTGGCGGTTGCCCAGGTGGTAGGCGGCGCGGGTCAGGTCAAACGGTGTGCCGTGTTGTTGGCAGTGGGTGATGACCAGCACCGGCTGCGGCGCTGCGATCACGCGCACCATGGAACCGTCTTCGGCCACCAGCACATCGCCGCCGCGCACCAGGGTGCCACGGGGCAGGAAGATGCCCAGTTCGCGTCCGGCCGAGTCGGTGGCTGCAAAGCGGCTTTTCTGGCGCACGTCCCAGTCCAGCTCGATGGTGGTGGCGCGCTTGAGCAGTACGGGAGCGAGGCCTTGGCCTTGGGGAAGAAGTTTGGAGACCTGAATCATGGCAAGAGGGAAGGGCGGAGCCGGATAGGCGAGGTCAACATTGTGGCCCTGGCCGAAAGGCGATGCGCGGATGCGCTACAGGGCACGGCTCATGTAGCGGCTGTGGGGATCGGGCCGGTAGCTGCCGAATGGTGCACAGTCGGTAAATCCATAGCGCAGGTACAGCTGGTGCGCGGGTTCAAAGAAGGGCTGGGTGCCCGTTTCCAGGCTGATGCGCTGGTAGCCCAGGTCCACCGCCTGGCCCAGGATGTGTTCCAGCACGGCCCGGCCCACCCCCTGGCCACGCACGCTGGCTGCTGTGCGCATGGACTTGAGTTCGGCATGGTCGGCATCCAGGTGCTTGAGTGCACCGGTACCCACCAACTCGCCCTCGCCGCGCCAGGCCGTCCAGAAGCGGATCTCAGGCTGGCGCAGTTGCACCATGTCGAGCGCGTGCACGCTCTCAGGTGGCGAGGTGGCACGCATGTCCTTCAAATGCTCCTGCATGAAGGCTTCGATGCGGGGATCGGTCAGGTCGTCCAGGCGGATCCACAGGTCTTGCAGCAAGGCGTTCATGGGAAGCAACCTCAGAACAGGAAGTAGCGCTGTGCCATGGGCAGCACGGTGGCCGCTTCACAGGTGAGCAGCTGGCCGTCGGCGCGCACGGTGTAGGTCTGCGCGTCCACCTCCATCTTGGGCGTGTAGCTGTTGTGCACCATGTCGCGCTTGCGGATGCCGCGGATGTTGCGCACGGCGGAAAGCGTCTTGCGCAGGCCAAAGCGCTCGCCAATGCCAGCAGCCAACCCTGCCTGCGAGACAAAGGTGAGCGACGTTTTGGCGATGGCCCCGCCAAACGCGCCAAACATGGGCCGATAGTGCACGGGCTGCGGCGTGGGGATGGAGGCATTGGGGTCGCCCATCGCAGCCATGGCAATCAGTCCGCCCTTCAGGATCAGCGCGGGCTTGACGCCAAAGAACGCGGGCTTCCAGATCACGATGTCGGCCCACTTGCCGACTTCGAGCGACCCCACCTCGTGGCTGATGCCGTGCGCAATCGCGGGGTTGATGGTGTATTTGGCCACGTAGCGTTTGATGCGCGTGTTGTCGTTGCGGGCCGTGTCGCCCTGCAGGCTGCCGCGCTGCACCTTCATCTTGTGCGCCGTCTGCCAGGTGCGCAGGATGACCTCGCCCACGCGGCCCATGGCCTGGCTGTCGCTGCTCATCATGCTGATGGCGCCCAGGTCGTGCAGGATGTCTTCGGCCGCGATGGTCTCCTTGCGGATGCGGCTCTCGGCAAAGGCCAGATCCTCGGCAATGCTGGCATCGAGGTGGTGGCACACCATGAGCATGTCCACATGCTCGTCCAGCGTGTTCTGGGTGTAGGGCATGGTGGGGTTGGTGGAGCTGGGCAGAAAGTTGTCTTCGCCCACCACGCGCAGGATGTCCGGTGCATGGCCGCCGCCCGCGCCCTCGGTGTGGAAGGCGCAGATCCCGCGCCCGCCCACGGCGGCAATGGTGTTCTCCACAAAGCCCGATTCGTTCAGCGTGTCGCTGTGAATGGCCACCTGCGTGTCGGTGGCTTCGGCCACATCCAGGCAGTTGCTGATGGCCGAGGGCGTGGTGCCCCAGTCTTCGTGCAGCTTCAGGCCAATGGCGCCCGCGTTGATCTGCTCGTGCAGCGCATCGGGCAGGCTGGCGTTGCCCTTGCCGAGGAAGCCGAGGTTCATGGGGAATGCGTCGGCGGCCTGCAGCATGCGCTCCATATTGAAGGGCCCCGACGTGCAGGTGGTGGCCAGCGTGCCCGTGGCGGGGCCGGTGCCGCCGCCCAGCATGGTGGTCACGCCGCTGGCCAGGGCCTCTTCGATCTGCTGCGGGCAGATGAAGTGGATGTGGCTGTCGATGCCGCCTGCGGTGACGATGTTGCCCTCGCAGCTGATGACCTCGGTGCCGGGGCCAATGATGATGTCCACGCCGGGCTGGGTGTCGGGGTTGCCGGCTTTGCCGATGGCGGCGATGCGGCCTGCGCGCAGGCCGATGTCGGCCTTGAAGATGCCGGTGTGGTCTACCACCAGGGCGTTGGTCAGCACTGTGTCCACCGCGCCTTGTGCGTTGCTGCGCTGGCTCTGTGCCATACCGTCGCGAATCGTCTTGCCGCCGCCAAACTTCACCTCTTCGCCGTAGCTGCCG
Organism: Acidovorax sp. 59; assembly: GCF_002754175.1. NCBI lineage: Bacteria > Pseudomonadati > Pseudomonadota > Betaproteobacteria > Burkholderiales > Comamonadaceae > Acidovorax > Acidovorax sp. 59. Next base: position 546,611 of record NZ_PEET01000001.1, read on the forward strand.
GCGCGCAGGGTGTGGTCGGCCTCGACTTCGAGAATGAGTTCGGTGTCGGCCAGGCGCACGCGGTCGCCCACCGTGGGGCCGAACATCTCGGCGTAGGCGCGTCGTCCAATGGTTGCCATGTGAGGGGTGCTCCGCAAGAACGGTTTTATATGTTTTTGATAGCTGCTGGGGCATTTGATACCGGCGCTATCGGCCAATTGGGCTTGAATTTGCTACAGCGGGCCCTGGGTCAGGCCCTGAAAGCCGAATACGCGGCGCTCGCCTGCGTAGTCCACCAGCTCCACGGTGCGCTCCTGGCCGGGTTCAAAGCGCACGGCGGTGCCGGATGCGATGTTGAGCCGCATGCCGCGTGCAGCCGCACGGTCAAAGCCCAGGGCGTTGTTGGTCTCGGCAAAGTGGTAGTGCGAGCCCACCTGGATGGGACGGTCGCCGGTGTTGCGCACCACCACGGTCAGCGTACGGCGGCCGGTGTTGAGCGCGTGCTCGCCGGGTTCGGTAAAAAGTTCGCCAGGGATCATGGTCGGGTCCTTGAGGTGTGGGCTGCTGCTGTGTCGGTATGCATGACGCCAGTCAGACCTGTCAGGCCATCTGGGCCAGCAGGGCACCACCCATCAGCGCCACGGCAGCGCCTGCAGCGCGGCTGAGCCACACGGTGCGGTGGCGCAGCGCCCAGCCTGCCGCCAGCCCCACGCCATGCAGCAGCACGGTGGCCGTCAGCATGCCCGCCAGGGTTTGCCAGGCGCTGTGGCTGCCCGCCAGCTCGACGCCGTGGGCCACGCCGTGAAAGACGGCAAACACGCCCACGCCCAGCGCGGCCATGAGGCCGGGCACGCGCAGGCGCGACACGACGAGCAGGCCCGTGGCCAGCAGCGACACGGCAATCATCGGCTCCACCGCAGGCAGTGCCACGCCCTGCAGGCCCAGCACGGCGCCCGCCAGCAACATGGCCGCAAAGCCCACGGGGCCCGACAGCAGTTCGCGTCCAGCACGGCGCGCGGACAGGGCGCTCCACAGGCCTACGGCCACCATGGCGGCCAGGTGGTCCAGGCCGAACAGGGGGTGGGCCAAGCCGCTCAGAAAACTGTTGTGGATGTGGGATTCAGCGCCGGTATGGGCGATGGCGCTAGAACTGATTGCACTGGTTGCTATGAAAAGAAGAGCGGCTGTGTGACGGTGTGAGAGTGTGATGCGCATGGGGGGCTCCACAGAGAGAAGGTGGGAAGTGTTGGGGAGGGGTCAGACGATCGGCTGATGGACGGTGACGAGCTTGGTGCCGTCGGGGAAGGTGGCCTCCACCTGGATGTCCGGAATCATCTCGGGGATGCCTTCCATCACGTCCGCGCGGGTCAGCACGGTGCGGCCTTCACTCATGAGCTGCGCCACGGTCTTGCCGTCGCGCGCGCCTTCCATCACGGCGGCACTGATCAGGGCGACGGCCTCGGGGTAGTTGAGCTTCAGCCCCCGGGCCTTGCGGCGCTCGGCCAGCAGGGCGGCAGTGAAGATCAGCAGCTTGTCTTTCTCACGAGGGGTCAGTTCCATGTCGTTCTGCTCAATGTAAGGAGGGGTGGGCTCGTGTGGCGGGTTGTCCAGGCCGGACACACGGGGCAATCGTCATCGATGGCCATGCGGTCCGAAGGGCAGCGGATTCATCATAGGCAGCAAGCCCCGTGCCCGCCATACGCCAGAGGGCGAAGGTGCGCTGGACGTGACGGCGAATCGTGGCATGGAAACTGCACTTGCAAGGGCTGCCGCCGCCCTTTGCCCATGCCCCTTTCCACCGCCCCCCTTGCACCGCCCGACGCGACCTCGGCAGCAGCCTTGGGGCGGGATGCCGACGCGCAGGCGCCGCAGCAGGTCGTGAAGGTCCGGCGCGACTACAACAGCTGGGTGGCCACCGAGACCATGGAAGACTACGCGCTGCGCTACACCCCGCAGCGCTTTCGCAAGTGGTCCGAATGGCGGGTGGCCAACACGGCATTCGGGGCCGCGTCGTTCCTGATCCTGGAGGCCGTGGGCGCCACGCTGCTGGTGCAGTACGGCTTCATCAACGCGTTCTGGGCCATCGTGGCCACGGGGCTCATCATCTTCCTGGCGGGGCTGCCCATCAGCGTGTATGCGGCGCGCTATGGGGTGGACATGGACCTGCTCACGCGCGGCGCGGGCTTTGGCTACATCGGCTCCACGCTCACCTCGCTGATCTACGCCAGCTTCACTTTCATCTTCTTCGCGCTGGAGGCGGCCGTGATGGCCTATGCGCTGGAGCTGGCACTCGACATCCCGCCCACCTGGGGCTACCTCATCTGCGCCATTGTGGTGATTCCGCTGGTCACCCACGGTGTGTCGGCCATCAGCCGCCTGCAGGTGTGGACGCAGCCGCTGTGGCTGGTGATGCTGGTGGTGCCGTTTGCCTATGTGCTGGTGCGCGATCCTGGTGCGTTTTCCGGGGTTGTGCACTACGGTGGTGAATCGATGCGCGGCGCCACGTTCCAACTGCCCTTGTTTGGTGCAGCACTCACCGTGGGCATTGCACTCATCACCCAGATGGGGGAGCAGGCTGACTATCTGCGCTTCATGCCCGCCCGCACGCCCGCCACGCGCGGGCGCTGGTGGCTGGGTGTGCTGGTGGGCGGGCCGGGCTGGGTGGTGCTGGGGGTGCTCAAGATGCTGGGCGGCGCGCTGCTTGCCTATCTGGCGCTCACCCACATGGTCCCCGCCGACCGTGCGGTGGACCCTAACCAGATGTACCTGGCCGCCTATGAATATGTGTTCCCCAACTACGGCTGGGCGGTGGCGGCCACGGCCTTGTTTGTGGTGGTCTCGCAGCTCAAGATCAACGTGACCAACGCCTACGCGGGCTCGCTGGCGTGGTCCAACTTCTTCTCGCGCCTCACGCACAGCCACCCGGGGCGCGTGGTGTGGGTGGTGTTCAACACGCTGATTGCCTTCATGCTGATGGAGATGAACGTGTTCCGCGCCATGGGCGAGGTGCTGGGGCTGTACTCCAACATCGCCATCGCCTGGATCATGTCCGTGGTGGCCGACCTCGTCATCAACAAGCCGCTGGGCCTGTCGCCCAAGGGCATCGAGTTCAAGCGCGCGCATCTGTACGACATCAACCCGGTGGGCGTGGGTTCGATGGCGCTGGCGTCCATCCTGTCCATCAGCGCGCACCTGGGCCTGTTCGGACCGCTGCCGCAGGCGTTCTCGGCGGTGATTGCGATGGCGGTGGCCTTTGTCACCGCACCGCTCATTGCCTGGGCCACCGGGGGGCGCTACTACATTGCGCGCCAGCCCGAGCCCGCCACATTGACCGATGTGATGACCGATGTGGTGGCAGTGCCCATGCACGGACCGGTCAGCGGCCAACGAGGTGCTGACCTGGGCAGCTACGTACGCTACACCGTGCAGCGCTGCGTGATCTGCGAGCGTGAATACGAAGCCCCGGACATGGCCCAGTGCCCCGCGTACCGGGGTGCCATCTGCTCGCTGTGCTGCACGCTGGATGCGCGCTGCGGCGACCTGTGCAAGCCCCACGCGAGCATGGCGGTGCAGTGGTCGGCCGCCCTGCGCTGGGTGCTGCCGCGCGCCATGTGGCGCTACCTGGACACGGGCCTGGGGCACTTTTTGCTGCTGATGCTGGTGATTGCGCCGCTGCTGGCCTCGGTGATGGGCCTGCTGTACCACCAGGAGCTCAACACCATCGCCCAGGCGGCCACGGACACCGAGGTGATGGCGGCACCCGAAGTGGCGCTGCGCTCGGGTCTGCTCAAGGCGTATCTCGCGCTGCTGGTCATCTCGGGCATCGTGGCCTGGTGGCTGGTGCTGGCGCACAAGAGCCGCCAGGTGGCGCAGGAGGAATCGAACCGCCAGACCGGCCTGCTGGTGCGCGAGATCGAGCTGCACCGCCAGACCGATGAGGCGCTGCAGACAGCGCGCAGCGTGGCCGAGCAGGCGCGCCAGGTGGCCGAGGCGGCCCAGCGCGCGGCCGACCAGGCCAACCAGGCCAAGAGCCGCTACATCAGCGCCATCAGCCACGAGATCCGCACGCCGCTCAACAGCATCCTGGGCTATGCCCAGCTCATGGGCGAAGACGCGGGCGTGCCGCCGCACCGCAAGCAGGCGGTGCATGTGATCCGCCGTGGCGGCGAGCATTTGTTGTCGCTCATCGAAGGCACGCTCGACATCGCGCGCATCGAGTCGGGAAAGCTCACGCTCGACGTGGCGCCCATGCGCTTTGCCGACGGGCTGCACGAGATGGCCAGCCTGTTCGAACTGCAAGCTGCCGCCAAGGGCCTGGCGTTCACGTTTGATGTGCAAGGCGTGATTCCGGAAGTGGTGCGTGCCGATGACAAGCGGCTGCGCCAGATCCTCATCAACCTGCTGGGCAACGCCGTCAAGTTCACGGCGCACGGCACTGTCACGCTGCGCGTGCGCCATGCGCGCGAGATGGCACGCATCGAGGTGCAGGACACGGGGCCGGGCCTCACGGCCGAGGAGATCGAGCGCATCTTCGAGCCCTTTGCACGCGGCGGCTCGGGCGGCGGCAGCACCACGGCCGCGCCGGGCGCAGGCCTGGGCCTGACCATTGCCAAGATGCTCACCGCGCTCATGGGCGGCGAGCTGACGGTGAGCAGCACGCCGGGCGTAGGCTCGGTGTTCCACGTCAAGCTGTTCCTGCCCGAGGTGCATGGGGATGTGCTGGGCAAGGCGGCGGCGCCCGTGGCGGTGCAAGCCCAGCGCGCCCGCAGGGGGTATGTTGGCGAGCGCCGCCGCATCCTGGTGGTGGACAACGAGGAGCCCGACCGCGAACTGCTGCTGCAACTGCTGGAACCCTTGGGCTTTGAGCTGCGCCAGGCGGCCAGCGGCCACGACGCGCTGGACCTGCTGGCCACGGGCTACCGGCCGCATGCCATCTTCATGGACCTGGCCATGCCGGGCATCGACGGCTGGGAGACTTTGCGACGTGTGCGGCAGATGCGGTTGCCGGACGTGCAATGTGCCATCGTCTCCGCCAATGCCTTCGACAAGGCGCTCGACAACGACGTGGACATCCGGCCCGAAGACTTCATCGTCAAACCTGTGCGCCACAGCGAGCTGCTGGACTGGCTGGAGCGCCGCCTGGGCCTGCAATGGCAATACGACGAGGCTGCCGAGGCACCCACCGGGCCAGCGCCCACGGCAGCCTCTGCGGCGCCCGCACCCCTCACATACCCCGATACCACTGCGCTGGCGGCTTTGGCGCAGGCAGTGTCTTTGGGCTACTACCGGGGCATTCTCAACACCCTGGACGACATTGAACGCAGCCAGCCCGCGCACAGCGCTTTTGTGGACACCATGCGGCAGCTGGCCAAGCAGTTCCAGTTCGATGCCATGGGCCAGATCCTGGAACAGGCACCCTCGTGATGACCACCGCCAACCCACCTTCCTTTCAGGCCCCTGCCGCGCCGGGTGCCGCGCTGGACCGCACCGACAGCGATGTGGTGCTGATCGTGGACGACGTGCCGGACAACCTGGCCGTCTTGCACGACGCGCTGGATGAGTCGGGCTACACCGTGCTGGTGGCCACGCATGGCGAGGCCGCCCTGCAGCGCGCTGCGCAGGCCCTGCCCGACATCGTGTTGCTGGATGCGATGATGCCCGGCATGGACGGCTTTGAAGTGGCCCGGCGCTTGAAGGCATCGCCCGCCACGGCACACATTCCCATCATCTTCATGACCGGTCTCACCGAGACCGAACACCTGGTGGCCGCGCTGGAGGCGGGTGGCGTGGACTACGTCACCAAGCCCATCAAGCCGCGCGAGGTGATGGCGCGCATGGGGGTGCACCTGGGCTCTGCCCGCAAGGCCCGGCAGGACGCGCGCCAGGCCCGCGAGGCGCGCAACGCGCTCGATGCGTTTGGCTACGCCAGCATCACCGTGCGTGCGGTGGACGGACGCATCGTGTGGCAGACCCCGCTGGCGCGCGAGCTGCTGCAAAGTTACTTTGGTGAAGTGGGCCCGGACGGCGCGCCCACCGCCTTCGGCCAATGGGCGCCCGAGCCGGTGCAGGCCTGGCTGCGTCGCCATGTGCTGGCCGACAACGCGGTCGAGCTGCTGGCCGCTTCGCTGGCCGAGCCCCCGCGCCTTGCGGTGGAGCAGGGCGCCCGCAGGCTGACCTTCCGCCTGCACCAGCAGGCTGGCGACAGCGCCGGGGGCGGCGACTGGCTCATCGTGATGCGCGAGGTGTCGGATGCCAAGATCATCGAATCCATGAGCCTGTCCTTCAAGCTCACCGCGCGCGAGGCCGAGGTGCTGTACTGGGTGGTCAAGGGAAAGATCAACCGCGACATCGGCGACATCCTGGGCGCCAGCCCTGCCACCGTCAAAAAGCACCTGGAGCGTGTGTTTGCCAAGCTGGGGGTGGAAACACGCACCGCAGCAGCGGCCATGGCTATGAACCGCATCCGGCAGTTGCATCCCCAGTTTGAAGGGTGACCGTCGGGGCCAAAAAAACGCATTGACCTCGTCATGTTGCAGCGCAATAATCGCGCACCTTCATTTCCGGAGCCCCAGCGTGGAAAGTGCCAGTTGTTGCAGTGAACCCCAGCAAGCCGTGACGGCTGCTGCCTGCCAGGCCTCCTGACGCCCGCTCCCGGGCCGTGGATTGCCTTGTGCAAGCTCCGGCCCCGTCTCTCCCAGCCCCTGTTGTACCCCGTGCGCCCCTGTCGGCCATGGCGGTGTGGGTGGCTTTATCGTCTTGCCGCTTTGCTGCATCTGTGCCGTCTGCACGGGCCGCGCCCCTTTGGCTGGGGCATGGCCCGCCTGCTGTGACGGTGCCCCCTGGCACCCATCTGCGTCTGCGTGCTCCGCCCTGCCTGCCAAGGACAACGGCCATGCGTTTTTTTGTTGTGGATCTGCCCAGCCTTTTCCAGCGTGCGGTGGCGCCTGGCGCTGAACGCGCCGAGCATGCTGCATCGCTGCCTTCAGGCGTACAGGGCCCTGCCCATGGGACCGCTGACAGCCTGCAAGCCGTGGTCGAACTTGACGGCACCACGTTGTGGCCCACGCACCGCATTCGCTGCTACCTGCATGGCCAGCCGCCTGCGCGGGCATTGCGCCGCTGGGCGCGGCCGCTTTAAGCCGGCCCACGCCGGTATTGCAACCACTACCCAGGAGGCCCCATGGACCCAGACCCGCGCAGGCGCTCCGAAGCGCCGCCCCACACCACATCCCCATTGAACTTTGCATACCAGGCCCAGGGCCCGGGGCGATGGCTCGCGTGACGGCGTGAGCCTCACGCCTCTGGCCGGTGCTGGCCAGAAGGAGTGACTCACCATGTTCCGTTTCATCAACATTTCTGCGCACACGGCACCGCTGCCCGTGACGCGCAACGCCGTCAGCGCTTGCTGCTAGGGAGACCGCCATGAGCTTCCTGCACCACCTGTTCGATCGCTTTCTGCACACCCGCCATGTGACGCGCCACTTTGCGCGGCGGCTGATCCTGGACACGCTGACCCTGGGCCGCGCGCCCACCCCCGCCACCTCGCCCGACCTGCTCAGCCGCGAGCTGCAGCGCGCCGCCAGCGATGACCTGCTCCCACTGATCGAGCGCCTGCAGTCTGACCCTGCAGGCCTGAGCGATGCCCAGGCTGCCGCCGCCCTGGCCCAGCACGGCCCCAACGAGGTGGAGCACGAAAAGCCGCTGCCCGCCTGGCTGCACCTGTGGCACTGCTACAAGAACCCGTTCAACGTGCTGCTCACGGTGCTGGCACTGATCTCGTACCTCACCGAGGACCACGAGGCCACCGTCGTGATTCTGGCCATGGTGGTGCTCTCCACGCTGCTGCGGTTTGTGCAGGAGGGCCGCTCCAACCGCGCGGCCGAGCGCCTCAAGTCGCTGGTCAGCAACACCGCCACGGTGCTGCGCCGCAGCGGCGCGGAGGCCGCAGCCACGCCGCGCGAACTGCCCATCCACCAGCTGGTGCCGGGCGACCACATCGTGCTGTCGGCGGGCGACATGATCCCGTCGGACTGCCGCGTGCTCACGGCCAAGGACCTGTTCGTGAGCCAGTCGGCCATGACGGGCGAATCGCTACCGATCGAAAAATTTGCCGAGCGCAGCCAGCCCGGCACCAGTGCGCTGGAGGCCACCAACCTGCTGTTCATGGGCACCAACGTGGTCTCGGGATCGGCCACGGCGTTGGTGGTGGCCACGGGCAACCACACCTACTTTGGCACGCTGGCCACCCGCGTCACGGCCACCGACCGCACGCCCACCGCGTTCCAGGCAGGCGTCAACAGCGTGAGCTGGCTGCTCATCCGCTTTGCGCTGGTCATGGTGCCCATCGTGCTGGTGGTCAACGGCTTTACCAAGGGCGACTGGCTGGAGGCGTTTCTGTTCGCGCTGTCGGTGGCCGTGGGCCTCACGCCCGAGATGCTGCCCATGATCGTGACCAGCACGCTGGCCAAGGGCGCCGTGCTGCTGTCGCGCAAGAAGGTGGTGGTCAAGCGGCTGGACGCGATCCAGAACTTTGGCGCCATGGATGTACTGTGCACTGACAAGACGGGCACGCTCACGCAGGACAAGATCTTTCTGGAGCGCCACACCGACGTGTTTGGCCACAACAGCGACGAGGTGCTGGCCTTTGCCTACCTCAACAGCCACTACCAGAGCGGCCTGAAGAACCTGCTGGACCACGCCGTGCTGGAGCATGTAGAGCTGCAGACCGACCTGCGCCTGGCGCAGGACTACCGCAAGGTCGATGAGGTGCCGTTCGACTTCGTGCGCCGGCGCATGTCGGTCATCGTCAGCGAGCGCAACGACCACCACGAGCTGATCTGCAAGGGCGCGGTGGAGGAGATGCTGGACGTGTGCACCCAGGTGCGTGTGGTGGAAGACTCCGGCGCGCAAGACCTGCCGCTGGACGCCACCCTGCGCGCACGGGTGCTGGAGGTGACGCGCGGTCTGAACAACGAGGGCCTGCGCGTGGTCGCCGTGGCCATGAAGGAGACGCCACCCCAGCAGACGGTGTACAGCGTGGCCGATGAATCGGGCCTCACGCTGATCGGCTACGTGGCGTTTCTGGACCCACCGAAGGAATCCACCGCCCCTGCGCTCAAGGCGCTGGCCGCGCACGGTGTGGCCGTGAAGGTGCTGACCGGCGATAACGAGCTGGTGACGCTCAAGGTCTGCCGCGAGGTGGGCCTGGCTGTGCAGGGCGTGTTGCTGGGCAAGGACGTGGACGCCATGGACGACACCACCCTGGCGCGCGCAGCCGACACCCACAACGTGTTTGCCAAGCTCTCGCCACTGCACAAAGAGCGGCTGGTGCGCGCGATGCGCGCGGGCGGCCATGTGGTGGGCTTCATGGGCGATGGCATCAACGACGCCCCGGCGCTGCGTGCGGCCGACATCGGCATCAGCGTGGACAGCGCGGTGGATATTGCCAAGGAGGCGGCCGACATCATCCTGCTGGAGAAAAGCCTGATGGTGCTGGAAGAGGGCGTGATGGAGGGGCGCAAGACCTTCAGCAACATGCTCAAGTACATCCGCATGACGGCCAGCTCCAACTTCGGCAACGTGTTCTCGGTGCTGGTGGCCAGCGCGTTCCTGCCCTTCTTGCCCATGCTGCCGCTGCACCTCTTGGTGCAGAACCTGCTGTATGACCTGTCGCAGATCGCCATTCCGTTCGACAACGTGGACGAGGAGCTCATCCGCAACCCGCTGAAGTGGAACCCTGGCGACATCGGCCGCTTCATGGTGTTCTTCGGGCCCATCAGCTCGGTGTTCGACATCACCACCTTCGCCGTCATGTGGCACGTGTTTGGTGCCAACAACGAGGGCGCACAGACCCTGTTCCAGTCGGGCTGGTTTGTGGTGGGGCTGCTCACGCAGACGCTGATCGTGCACATGATCCGCACGCCCAAGCTGCCATTTGTGCAAAGCGTGGCGTCGGTGCCGCTGCTTGCGGCCACGGTGCTCATCATGGCGGTGGGCATCTTCATCCCCATGGGGCCGCTGGCCGGGCACTTCAAGCTGCAGGCGCTGCCGCTGGCTTACTTTCCGTGGCTGGTGGGCATCCTGGCGGGCTATGTGCTGCTGACAACGGTGATGAAGCGCTGGTACCTGCGGCGCTACGGCTGGCAGTGAGGGGGCGCCAGGTGCGCGCCCGGGTCAGCGCGCCAGGGCCTGCTCCAGCTGCTGCTTGTTCATCCGGGACCGGCCCCGGATGTTCGCGCGCTTGGCGTCTTCGTACAGTTGCTCGCGCGTGCGGCCCTGCGGGCCGCGGTGCGAGTTTTTGCCGCCGCGCACGGGGGGCGGCGTGGCCTTCAGGGTCTTGGGGTTGGCTGTGCGGGCTTCGCCGTGTTGGGCGCGTTCCTTGTTCACTGTGCGCGCGGCAATCTCTTCGGCGGTGCTCTCGCTCTCTCCGCGTTCCAGCAGGCTGTCCTTGATGTGTTCGTACTGGCGCTCGCGTTTGGCGCTCCAGGCTGCACGTGGCATGGGGGCTCCTTTCCGATCAACAGGTGGGCTTCTCAGCTTAGACCCGTGACCTGGCGGAGCGGTCAGTGCATCGTGACGGCGGGTGTAGGACAGGCCCGCTGGGCCGCCCGGAGGGGCGCCGCAGCCACTCTGGGCGCTTCTTTTGAGAAAAATTGGCTGCAAGCGCTAGTTTTTCATGCGCCGGCAGCTATCTTTTTTGTAGTGTTGCTACATGCCCAGGGACTTGAGCAGCGCATCCGTGTCGTCCTGGCCGGCGGGCGGTGGGGCGGGCACGGGCGGGGCTTCTTGCGACTGGGCCATCAATGCGTCCGGGTCGGGCGCCTCCTGGGCTTCAAAGTCGTAGAGCTTGATGAACTCGGTGCGGTCGATGGCGAGTTCCAGGTAGAAGATGTTGTTGTTGCTGGTGTAGAAGGTCACGCGCCGGGCTTCGGGCTTGTCGAGGTTGGCGTCCACTGACAGCTGCACCTGCTTGTTCAGCACCAGCATCTTGGGCTGGTTCTGCGTGATGTGGGTCTGCAGCTCGCGCCGCACCTTGCCGGTGAAGTCGCCCACCACCTGGTTCATCAGCTCGCCCATCACGTTGCTGACCTCGTCGGAGGTGTACGAACTGACCAGGTCATCCTTGGACATGCCCATGTTCAGCAGGTAGTTGGCGTACAGCTCCATCGCCGCCTGGCCTGAGAAATTGATGATCACCAGCCCCGAGAAGCCGCCGTCAAACAGCACAAAGCAGCCAATGTCGGGTTTCAGGCAGGTCTTGCTGATGCGCTGCACCATGCCGGAATAGTGGATCTGGCTGTGTGTAGCCACGCCCAGCACGCGGGTGACGGAGTTGCACAGGCTGATCAAAAGGTCTTCGGTGCCGTAAACGGGGGATTTTTCGGGGGTGCTCATGGTGGGGGTAGCGGAAAACAACTTGGTGCACAGCATAGGCGATGATGCCGCCGTAAACCAGAGTGCAGGCCCTGCCGTGGTGCCGATCCCCCCGTGGTATCCCGGTCATTGACTTTCGACGGGGCTCGGATATCGTGCTTTTCATCCAAATAAGAGAGGGGGGCCCGATGGGCAATGTCTATTTCTATGGCCTGACCGATTTCCAGGCGATCGCCACCGGGGCGGCCGTGCTGGCCAGCGGCGGTGGTGGCAGTTACCAAGACGCCTGCGCCATCGTGCAGCAGCTGGCAGACCAGGGCTACACGGGCACGGTGCAGGTGCAGGACTACGACGGCGCCACCAATGCCTGTGTGCTGGCCATCATGGGTTCGCCCGACGCGGCCGACAACCTCACCCTCACGGCGGTGCAGAACTCCATCAGCAACACCGTGGCCGTGATGCAGGCGTACACCGGCATGCAGCCAGGCGCCTTCATCCCGGTGGAGATCGGGCCCATCAATTCGCTGGTGCCGTTGATTGGCGCGGCCATGTCGGGCGGCAGCATCTGGGTGGTGAACGGCGATGGCGCAGGCCGTGCCGTGCCTGAGCTGCCCCAGACCACCTTCACCGCCCCTTCTGGGCCAGCGCCCAGTCCGGCCGTGCTGGCCAGCGATGCGTCCACGCTCGTGGCGGCGGAGTACGCGGTGCTGGGCTCCGGCACAGCGTCGGGCATCGAGTCGCTGGCGGGCGGGGTGGTGGGCGGTTTTGGCGGGTACTCGGGTATCGCGATGTGGCCCTCCAACGCAGGCAACCAGTTCGCGTTGTCGGGCAGCTACATTCCGGGCACGCTGGAGCAGGCGCGCCAGCTGGGCCTGCAGCTCTTGCAGGCGGTCACGCCGCTGAGCACCCAGGCCGTGGCGGCGGGCATCCAGAACCTCACCGGCCGTGCCGCGCGCGCCGTGGTCACCAACTTTTTCATCACCTCGGTCAGCCAGTCCACGTCCAGCGCGTCGCTGGACTCGGGCATCATCCGGCTGGACAATGCATCCGACCCGGCCCAGAGCACCGAGACACATTACCTCTACAACCTCAACGAGAACCTGATCATGTATTCGGCGGCCAGCACCACCCCCGACATCATTGCGCCCGACTCGATCTGCTACTACTCAGAGAGCACGGGTCGTGGGTTCTCCAACGCCAGCGACGACCTGGCCCAGTATTTCGACCCTAAAACGGGCCGCAGCACCGGCAACCAGGTGAGCGTGATTGCGGTGCAGACTGCACCCCAGCTCTACAACACCCCCGGCGTCGTGGCATCGTTTGCCGCGCTGCTGCGCAATATCGGTTACGCGGGTGGCATGCCGCCCGGCTGAACCTTGAAGCCCGCACCGACGCACGAGAGAAACGGAACGCTGTGAAAAAAGGTGGTCATGGCCATGGGTGAGGCGGACCTGAACAAGGAGCGGCTGGAGCTGGCCCTGGAGGCCGCCGGGCTCGACCTGTGGGAGAACGACCTCATCACCGGCAACGTCACGCGCAAGGCGACCAAGACGTTTGAAGAGCTGGGGTTCTCCGAGGATGAAATCGTCTCGGGCGTGCAGGACATCTACGGCCTGTTCCACCCCGACGACATCGACACCGTGCGCAAGGCCGTGGCCGACCACCTGACGGGCGTCACGCCGCAGTACCGGTGTGAGTTCCGGCTGCGCTCCAAGAGTGGCGAGTGGATCTGGTTTGCCAACTATGGCCGCATCATGGACGGCCACAGCGAGACGCCCGGCAAGCGCTTGATCGGCGTCACGTTCAACATCCACGACCGCAAGTGCCGCGAGACCGAGATCGCCCAGATCAACCAGCAGCTCACCGAGCAGAACCGCCTGCTGCAGCAGCTCAACGCCACGCTGGAGCGGCTGGCCGCCAACGACTCGCTCACGGGCCTGTCCAACCGCCGCACGCTGATGGAGCTGGGTGCCAAGGAATACAAGCGCACGGAGCGTTTTGGGCACCCGATGTCCGTGCTGGTGGCAGACATCGACCTGTTCAAGACCGTCAACGACCTGTACGGCCACCTGGCGGGCGACCGCGTGATCTGTGCCGTGGCCCAGGTGTGTGCTGGGCACAAGCGCAGCGGTGTGGACATCGTCGCGCGGTTTGGGGGCGAGGAGTTTGTCATCGTGCTGCCCGAGACCGACAGCGCGAGCGCGTTGCAAGTGGCAGAGTCGCTGCGCCGCGAGGTCGAGTCCTTGCTGGTGTGCGTGGGCGACGAAGGGCAGGAGGTGGCCGTCACCGTGAGCATTGGCGTAGCCACCCTGTACAAGGGCTCGGGGATGAATTTTGAAGAGCTGGTGAACCGTGCCGACCAGGCCCTCTACCAAGCCAAGGGCACAGGGCGCAATGCCGTGTACTGCGCCGACATGCCACCCGAAAAAGGGGGCGTGGTCGAGCAGGTTTCGCTCGACCTGGGAGGGGGGATCTCTCAGCCCTGAGGCCCGCGCGCAGCCTGGTGGATCGCCGCCCGGATGCGCGGGTAGGTGCCGCAGCGGCAGGCATTGCCCGACATGGCGGAGTCGATGTCGGCATCGGTAGGCTGCGGCGTTTTCTTCAGCAGGGCACAGGCCGACATCAGCTGCCCGCTCTGGCAGTAGCCGCACTGCGCCACATCCACTGCGGTCCATGCGGTGCGCAGTGCAGAGGCTTCGGGGCCCTGCAGGCCCTCGATGGTGGTGACCTGGGCGCTGCCCACGGCCGACAGGGGCGTGATGCAGGCGCGCACCGGCTCGCCGTTCAGGTGCACCGTGCAGGCGCCACAAAGCGCCATGCCGCAGCCAAACTTGGTGCCGTTCATCTGCAGCTCGCCGCGCAGCACCCACAGCAGGGGCGTGTCGGGTTCGGCATTGACAGCGACGGGTTGGCCGTTGATGTTCAGGGTCGTGGTCATGGGGGCTCCGGTGCGTCGGGTCAGCTGAGCTTGAGTGGCAGCGCGCGCAGGCGCTGGCCGGTGAGGGCAAACAAGGCATTGGCCACGGCGGGTGCAATGGGCGGCACGCCGGGCTCGCCCACGCCCTCGGGGGGCTCGGCGCTGGCGATGATGTGGGTCTCCACGCGGGGGCAGTCGGCCATGCGCAGCAGGGGGTAGTCGTGCAGGTTGCTCTGCTGCACCTGGCCATCCTTGATCGTCACTTCGCCCCACAGCGCAGCGGTGAGGCCATAGACCACGGCGCTTTCCATCTGCTGGGCAATGAGGTTGGGGTTGATGGCCGCACCGCAGTCGATCACGCACACCACGCGGTGCACGCGGATGGCCTTGTCGGCACCCACCGACACCTCGGCCACCTGCGCGACGATGGAGCCGAACGACTGGTGCAGCGCCACGCCGCGCGCCCGTTGCACGCCCGACGCATCGGGCGGCAAGGGCTGGCCCCAGCCCGCCAACTCGGCCGCCTTTTGCAGCACCTTCAGGTGGCGCGGGTGTTTTTGCAGCAGCGCGGCGCGGAACGCCACCGTGTCCTTCTTGGCGGCGTGGGCTGCTTCGTCCACAAAACTCTCTTTGAAGAACGCCTGGTGCGAATGCCCCACCGAGCGCCAGAAGCCCACGGGCAGCGGCAGGTCGATGATCTCGTGGGCAATGCGTGCGTGGGGCCACTCGTAGGGCTGGTCGAACGCGCCTTCGGACGTGGTCTTGTCCGGCCCCGCGCCCGGCAGGCCAAAGGTGCGGGCCAGCACCTGCGGCACGATGGCCTGACCGGCCGACACGTTGTGCCAGGCCACCAGCTGGCCCTGTGCGTCCAGCCCGGCCTTGAACCGGGCCACGCAGGCGGGGCGGTAGAAGTCGTGCTGCAGGTCCTGCTCGCGGGACCACAGCGTCTGCACCGGCGCGCCGCCCGCGGCCTTGGCAATGGCGGCGGCCTGGGCCACATAGTCCACCTCCAGCCGCCGACCAAAGCCACCGCCCAGCAGCAGCTGGTGCACGGTCACCTTGGTGTCGTCGATGCCCAGGGCCTTGGCGGCCGCCATGCGCGCCAGGCCCGGCACCTGGGTGGATGTCCACACGCTGGCCGCGCCATCCTTGAACTGCACAGTGCAGTTGATGGGCTCCATGGTGGCGTGGGCCAGGTAAGGCGCGCGGTAGTCGGCAGTGAGGGTGGTTGCAGCGCCTTGCAGGGCCTGGTCCACATCGCCCACGCTGTGGTAGCCAAAGCCTTGGGCCTGGTCCAGCGCCTGGGTCAGCTGGGTCATGACGGCGGCGCTCGACAGCGTGGCGGCGGGGCCATGGTCCCACTGCACGGTGACTGCGGCGGCGGCCTTCTTGGCGTGCCAGGGCGTGTCGGCAATCACGGCCACGCCGCCAGTGCCGCCGTGGTACGGCGCTACGGCCAGCACCTGCTTCACCCCGGGCATTTTCTGCGCGGCTGCGCCATCGAACTGGGCCACCTTGCCGCCCCGCGTGGGGCACATCACCACGCTGGCGTGCAGCAGGCCGGGCGGCCGGGCATCGATGCCAAACACCGCACTGCCATCGAGCTTGGAGGGTGCCTCGATGCGGGTGAGCGGATTGCCGATCAGCTTGAATTCAGCAGGGGCCTTGAGGGGCACTTTGCCTGGAGGCGGCTGCTGCGCCGCCAGTGCGGCCAGCTCGCCAAACGTGGCGCGCTGGCCTGCCGCGTGTTCCACCACGCCGGCGTTGGCCTTGCATTCGGCGGCCTGCACCTTCCATTGCACCGCCGCTGCGTTGATGAGCATGGCGCGGGCGTGGGCACCGGCCTCGCGCATGGGGCGCCACAGGTCCTTGATGCTGCTGGAGCCGCCCGTCATCATCACGCCCACTTCGCGCATGGTCTTGGCGGTCAGCCAGCCCGCCACGGCCTTGATGGAGCCGTCGTTGTCGGGGTGGAACGGCAGGCCGTCCACGACCGTGGCCAGGTTGTTGTAGATGTCGTCGATGGGCGCCATCTCCAGCCGCACCTGGGCCCAGTCGGCGTCCAGCTCTTCCGCCAGGATGGCGGCCAGCCCGGTGTGCGCGCCCTGGCCCATTTCGGACTTGGCCATCATCACCGTCACCGTGTTGTCGGCTGCTACCTTGAGCCAGCCATTCAGCGCCACCTGGCCTGTGCCCTGGGGCAGGGGCTGCGCGGTGTGCAGCCGCTGGCGCGGGGGCACCACGCCCCAGCCGATGACCAGCGCGCCGGCTGTTGCGGCGCCACCGAGAAGCACTGTGCGTCGTTTCACCATGGGTTGTCCTGAACGGTTGAGAAAGTGCACGCCGGCGCCTTCGATGGCAATCACCGCGTGGCAAGGGCAGGGGGCCATCCTAGCGCCACTGCGCAGCGCTGCGCTGCCGGCGAATGTCGGCTATGTGACGCTGCGCCGCACGCGCATGGCAATGCGGTTGAGCCCGACGGGCGTCAATCCCAGGTGGCGGGCCAGGTCTTTTTGCGGGATGCGCAGCGCCAGGTTGGGGTGTGATGCCAAGAAGGCACGGTAGCGGCCCTCGGGGGTGAGGGTGAGCAGTTCGCGCTCACGTGCCTCCTTGCGCGCGGCGTACATCAGTGTCAGCTGGTACAGCGCCTTTGCCCAGGGCAGGTGGCGTTCGGCCAGCGCGAGCAGTACGCCGTGGTCGATGCGCTCCAGGGTGGCGGGCTCGATGGCCGTCACCATGAAGGCCGTGCGGCCGCCCGGCTGCAGGGCGGACACGCTGGCAAAAAAGCGTCCTTCTTCGGCAAACGACTTGATCCATTCCGTGCCGTCATCCTGTAGGTAGCTCAGCTTGAACAAGCCTGCTTGAACCGCGTAAACATAAGGGTGCTGTACCCCCTGCAGAAAAACCGTGCCGCCTGCCTGTACCGCGTGCGTGGTGATGGCGCGCTCTGCCGTGGCCCAGTCGGGCAGGGCCTGCGTGCCCGCCGCCTGTGTGAGGAGCGACCAGAAGGCGGGGTGCGGGATGGGGGCCATGGCGCGCAGTATGCCGCGTGGCAGCGTGGCGAAGTTTCCGCCGCGCCTGAGGGTGAGAGCCTCCTTCGTTCGCCAATTAACCTGGGTTGATGACGACGGACGGCGCCATGCCTAGAGTGCGGCCCATGTCACACGCTCGCACCCCCACCACCGCACGCCAGGCCGCGCCCGCAGGCCCGTTGCCACGCACCATCGTCACCGGCGCCAGCTCGGGCATTGGCCGGGCGCTGGCCCTGGAGCTGGCACGGTGCGGCGTGCCCGTACTGGCCGTGGCACGGCAGGCCGAGCCGCTGCAGGCGCTGACAGGTGCCCATGGACTGATCGAGCCCTGGGTGGCCGACCTGTCCCGCATTGAAGAGATCGACGGCCTGGCGGCGCAGTGGCTGCTGCGCTATCCCGATATTGGCGCGCTGGTGAACAACGCAGGCATCCAGCACGACCTGCGGGTGGACGATGCCGGTTACAAGGTGCAGGACATGCGCGCGGAGGTCGAGATCAACCTGCTGGCACCGATGGTGCTGACGCGCGTGCTGCTGCCCCATTTGCAGGCCCAGCAGCGCGCATGGGTGGTCAATGTCGGGTCGGTGCTGGGCTCTTGCCCCAAGCGCACGGCGGCGGTTTACAGCGCCACCAAGGCCGGGCTGGACCTGTTCACCCAGGCGCTGCGGGTGCAGATGCACGGCAGCCCAGTGCGGGTGGTTCACGCTGTGATGCCGCTGGTGGACACGCCCATGACCCGGGGCCGAGGGCGCGGCAAGATCCCTTCCGATGTCGCTGCACAGGCACTGGTCCGCGGCCTGATGGCGGGGCACACCGACATCCGCATCGGCAAGGCGCGCGCGGCCTGGCACCTGCAGCGCTGGGCACCCGGACTGCTGGCCCGCCTGCTGCGCACGGCTTGATCCAAGCCCGCTGGCTCAACACCTGTTTTCTCATCGACCCCAGGAGATCACCCCCATGGCCACCCGTTATGCATTCTTCATCCACCTGCGTGCACTGCCCGAGTGGCTGCGTTTGCCCCGTGAGCAAAGGCGTGAGTTGGGTGAGGCGCACCTGCATGCCCTGCTGCCCCGCTACCAGGGAGCCCTGCGCTTGCGCCACTTCGATGCCGAGGCCTTCGCAGCGCCCTGCAGCGACCTGATGCTGGTGGAAACCGATGACCCGCTCAAGCACTACGACTTCATGGAGCGGCTGCACGATTCCCCCCTGCTCACCGTGCCGTATTTCGAGGTGCTGCAGATCCTGCCTGCCATCGAAGACGGCTATGTGGCGTTCGAGCGCGCCGAAACGGCTTAGGCTGCCTTGCAGTCGCCCAGCGCCGGAGCCTTGTGCGTGGGCTGCCGGTCCAGCCAGGCAATGTAGGCCGTGAGCGCCAGCGCACTCAGCGTGACGGCGGCCGCCACCAGCGGAATGGTCTGCAGCGACCACCCGGCCGTGATGACTGCGCCCCCCAGCCAGGCACCAATGGCATTGCCGAGGTTGAATGCGCCGATGTTGAGCGTGGACGCCAAGCTGGGCGCGTCGCCCGCCTGCGACACCACCCGCGCCTGCAGCGGCGTGCCTGCCGCGAACGACACCATGCCCCACACCACCACGGTGATGACGGCAGGCCACAGCCACACGCTGGTGAACGAAAACGCTGCCAGCACCCCCGCCAGCACGGCGAAGATGCCCATCAGCGAGGGCAGCAGCTTCCAGTCCGCCAGGCGGCCGCCCAGCAGGTTGCCAATGGTCAGGCCCACGCCGCACAGCAGCAGCACGCCGCTCACGTTCTGGGGCGAGACACCGGTCACGTCGCGCAGGATGGGCGTGATGTAGGTGAACAGCGTGAACATGCTGGTGGATGCGAGCACGCTCACCGCCAGCGCCAGCCACACCTGGCGAATGCGCAGCACGCGGAACTCGCCCAGCGCGCTGCCGCTGATCTGGTGGCGCAGGTGTGGCACCCAGCGCACCACGGCGGCCACGGCCAGCACCCCAATCACCACCACCGCCCAGAAGGTGGAGCGCCAGCCCAGGTGCTGGCCCAGCAGCGTGCCAAGCGGCACGCCCAGCACGTTGGCGAGCGTGAGTCCGGTGAACATCAGCGCCATGGCCTGGGCGCGCTTGTGGGGCTCCACCACGCTGGCGGCCACCACGGCGCCAATGCCAAAAAACGCGGCGTGGCAGAACGAGGTGACCACGCGCGCCACCATCAGCCACGCATAGCTGGGGGCCAGCGCGCAACCCACATTGCCCACGATGAACAGCACCATCAGCCAGGTCAGCGTGGTCTTGCGCAGCCAGCGCGCGGTGGCCACCGCCAGCAGCGGTCCACCCACAGCCACGCCCAGTGCGTAGGCCGACACCAGCATGCCGGCGGCGGGGATGGAGACGGACAGGTCACCTGCCACTTCGGGCAGCAGCCCCAGGATCACGAATTCGGTGGTGCCAATGCCAAAAGCGGCAATGGCCAGGGCCAGCAGGGGGAGGTTCATGGAGCGCAGAGGGACTAAAGGGCAGCACCGGGGCCGATGGGGTCAGGCGCGCAAGACTAGGGAAAACCCTTGGATTCTACGGAGGCCCCACAACCTTTGCAGGCCAAGGTTTTTGCATGAAATGGGCTGGTAGCGCTAGTGATATATGCCGTAACAGCTATTGTTTTCATAGTGAATGCCATCCTTGCCCTTGTGCGCCTGTGGCGTGCATCAGGGGTGGTGAGTCGCCTCGCAACGGCCCCCGTGTGATGCGGGCTCGCAGCGGGGCGTGTACGCCACCCGGCGTATTTCGCCAACCGGCCCCGCTCTCCAGAATCCATTCCATCGCCCGATCCACAGGGGCTCCACACCGGGGCCCACCGGGCGAAGCGGTTTTATTGATTTCCTGATTGAAACCACCACCGGAGAAGCACACATGCAACGTCGTTATTCCCTCAAGGCCCTCGCGGCCGTCGCTACGCTCGCTGGCCTGTCTGCGCTGCCAGCCCACGCCCAGGACACGATCAAGGTCGGCATCCTGCACAGCCTGTCGGGCACCATGGCCATCTCTGAGACCGTGCTGAAAGACACCGTGCTCATGGCGATCGACGAGATCAACGCCAAGGGCGGCGTGCTGGGCAAGAAGCTCGAACCCGTGGTGGTAGACCCGGCCTCCAACTGGCCCCTGTTCGCCGAAAAGACCAAGCAGCTGCTGGGCCAGGACAAGGTCTCGGTCATCTTCGGCTGCTGGACCTCGGTGTCGCGCAAGTCGGTGTTGCCGGTCGTGGAAGAAATGAACGGCCTGCTGTTCTACCCCGTGCAGTACGAAGGTGAAGAACTGTCCAAGAACGTGTTCTACACCGGCGCCGCGCCCAACCAGCAGGCCATCCCTGCGGTGGACTACCTGATGAGCAAGGACGGCGGCAGCGCCAAGCGCTGGGTGCTGCTGGGCACCGACTATGTCTACCCCCGCACCACCAACAAGATCCTGCGCGCCTACCTCAAGAGCAAGGGCGTGAAGGACAGCGACATCGACGAGAAGTACACCCCGTTTGGCCACTCTGACTACCAAACCATCGTGGCCGACATCAAGAAGTTCAGCCAGGGCGGCAAGACGGCCGTGGTCTCCACCATCAACGGTGACTCCAACGTGCCCTTCTACAAGGAACTGGGCAACGCCGGCCTGAAGGCCAAGGACGTGCCCGTGGTCGCCTTCTCGGTGGGCGAGGAAGAGCTGCGTGGTGTGGACACCAAGCCGCTGGTGGGTCACCTGGCTGCCTGGAACTACTTCCAGTCCATCAAGAGCCCGGCCAACACCGAGTTCATCAAGAAGTGGAGCGACTACGCCAAGGCCAAGGGCATTGCCGGCCACAAGGACAAGCCGCTCACCAACGACCCGATGGAAGCCACCTACATCGGCATCAACATGTGGAAGCAAGCGGTTGAAAAGGCCAAGAGCACCGATGTGGACAAGGTGATTGCCGCCATGGCCGGCCAGACCTTCAAGGCACCGTCGGGCATCGTCTCCAAGATGGACGAGAAGAACCACCACCTGCACAAGAGCGTGTTCATCGGCGAGATCAAGGCCGACGGCCAGTTCAACGTGGTGTGGAAGACCCCCGGCCCCGTGAAGGCCAAGCCATGGAGCCCTTACATCGAAGGCAACGACAAGAAAAAAGACGAACCTGAGAAGAAGTAAGCACCTGCAGTGTGCCCAAGAGGGGAGGGCGCCTGTGTGCGCCCTCCCTTTTTCTTTGACACCCGCCTGCCACCGACAGCAGGCCGAATGGAATTCTTCTTATGTTGCGATGTTTTCTGGCCATGCGCTGGTGCCTGGTCAGCCTGTTGTGCCTGGCGGGCAGCGCCCACGCCCTCACCGCCGAGCAGGCCTTGGCCATGGCCGCTGGTGACACCGACGACCGTGTGGCCGCCGTGCAGCAGGCCGTGGTGGAGCCCAGCGAACGCACCGCTGCCTTCTTGCAGGCGCTGGCCGACGACGCGGTGAAGGTGGCCGACGGCAAGGCGCTGATCGTGCGCGATGACAAGGGCATCGACCCTGTCACTGGCGCCGAGGTCCCTGTGCCCGCCGATGCCGAAGACATCATCAACAACAACCGCATGCGCGGCGAGATCGACACGGCCCTGGCGGGCCTGGCGCTGTTTGGCAAGGACGAAACCCAGCGCATGGCCGCCGCCAAGGCACTGACCAAGGAGCCGGATGCAGGCCGACTGCCCCTGCTCGACAAGGCACTGGCGCAGGAAACCAACGACAAGATCAAGACCCAGCTGGAGCTGGCGCGCGCCGCCACGCTGCTGGGCAGCGACGACCCCGCACAACGCATCGCAGCCGCCCAGGCACTGTCGCTCAGCGCCACACCTGATACGCGGCTGCTGCTCAATGAACGCGTCACGGTCGAAGAAGACGCCAAGGTCAAGGCCGCACTGCAGGCCGCACTGCGCGCCATGGAAGGCCAGCTCGCCTGGGGCGAGCGCCTGGGCGCTGCGTTCTCGGGCATCAGCCTGGGCTCCATCCTGCTGCTCGTCGCCTTGGGCCTGGCCATCACCTACGGCCTGATGGGCGTGATCAACATGGCCCACGGCGAGCTGATGATGATCGGCGCCTACGCCACCTATGTGGTGCAGGGCATCTTCCAGAAGTATTTTCCGGGTGCGTTCGACTGGTACCTGGTCGCTGCGCTGCCCCTGGCCTTTGGCGCCTCGGCCGCCGTGGGCGCTGTGCTGGAGCGCGGCGTGCTGCGTTTTCTGTACGGGCGCCCCCTGGAGACGCTGCTGGCCACCTGGGGCATCAGCCTGGTGCTGATGCAACTGGTGCGCACGATTTTTGGTGCGCAGAACGTGGGTGTGGAAAACCCCGCGTGGATGAGCGGTGGCGTGCAGGTGCTCTCCAACCTCACGCTGCCCTACAACCGCCTCGTCATCATCGGCTTTGCCATCGCCGTGCTGCTGGGCATGAGCTACCTGATCGGCCGCACGCGCCTGGGCCTGTTCGTGCGTGGTGTGACGCAGAACCGCCCCATTGCCTCGTGCATGGGCGTGAACACGGCGCGCATCGACACCATGGCCTTTGCGCTGGGCTCGGGCATTGCGGGCCTGGCGGGTTGCGCGCTGAGCCAGGTGGGCAACGTGGGGCCGGACCTGGGGCAGAGCTACATCGTCGATGCCTTCATGGTGGTGGTGCTGGGCGGCGTGGGCCAGCTGGCGGGCACGGTGTATGCCGCGCTGGGCCTGGGCATCCTGAACAAGTTCCTCGAAGGCTGGGCGGGCGCGGTGCTGGCCAAGATTGCGGTGCTGGTGTTCATCATCATCTTCATCCAGAAGCGCCCCCAGGGCATCTTCGCGGTCAAAGGGCGTACGGCCGACTGAAGCACCAGAGACGACTGATCATGACTACGCCAACCTCTCCCAACATCCAACTGCCCGCACCGGCGCCGCTGCTCACGCGCGGTGGCTGGTCGGCCTTTATCGTGGCGCTCATCGTGGTGTGCGCTGTGGCCCCCGTGCTCAACCTCTGGGTGCCTGCGGGCAGCATGTTCCACCTGTCGGACTACGCCGTGGCGCTGCTCGGCAAGATCATGTGCTACGCCATCTGTGCGCTGGCCATGGACCTGATCTGGGGCTACACCGGCATCCTGAGCCTGGGCCACGGCCTGTTCTTTGCGCTGGGCGGCTACGTCATGGGCATGTACCTCATGCGCCAGATCGGCCGCGACGGCAACTACAACAGCGACCTGCCGGACTTCATGGTGTTCCTGGACTGGAAGGAGCTGCCCTGGCACTGGGCGCTGTCCGACAGCTTCATCGCCACGCTGATCCTCATCGTGGCCGTGCCGGGCGTGATCGCGTTTGTGTTCGGCTACTTCGCCTTCCGCTCGCGCATCAAGGGTGTGTACTTCTCCATCATCACGCAGGCCATGACGTATGCGGCCATGCTGCTGTTCTTCCGCAACGAAACCGGCTTTGGCGGCAACAACGGCTTTACCGACTTCAAGCGCATCCTGGGCACGCCCATTGCCACGCAGAACATGCGCATGACGCTGTTTGTGCTGACGGGGTTGTCGCTGCTGGGCTTCTTCCTGCTGGCGCGCTGGCTGGTGCGCAGCAAGTTTGGCCGCGTGCTGCAGGCCGTGCGCGATGCCGAGAGCCGTGTCATGTTCTCGGGCTATTCGCCGCTGCCCTACAAGCTCACCATCTGGACCATCAGCGCCATGATGTGCGGCGTGGCGGGCGCGTTGTATGTGCCCCAGGTCGGCATCATCAACCCCGGCGAGATGAGCGCCGCCAACTCCATCGAGATCGCCGTATGGGCGGCCGTGGGCGGGCGCGCCACACTCATCGGACCCATCGTGGGCGCGTTCATCGTCAACGGTGCCAAGAGCTGGCTCACGGTGACGGCGCCGGAGTTCTGGCTGTACTTTCTGGGCGCGCTGTTCATTGCGGTCACGCTGTTCCTGCCCGACGGTGTGGTGGGGCTGGTCAAGAAGCTCAAGGCAAAAATGACAACAACGAAGGGAGCCGCGCAATGACGCCCGATCTGATGGAAGAAGGTGCGCGGCGGCTGCAGAAGACGCTGGCGCCCGTCGCACTGGGCCAGACCGAGTCGGGTGGCCGCGCGGCAGGCTTCTCGCGCATTGCCACGCCGGGCGAAGTGGACGTGACCCACGGCCGCATCCTGTACCTGGAAGACGTGCATGTCAGCTTTGACGGCTTCAAGGCCATCAACGGCCTGAGCCTGGACATCGCCCCGGGCGAGCTGCGCTGCATCATCGGCCCCAATGGTGCGGGCAAGACGACGATGATGGACATCATCACCGGCAAGACCCGGCCCGACAAAGGCACGGTGTTTTTTGGCTCCACCATCGACCTGCTGCGCCACAACGAGCCCGAGATCGCAAGCCTGGGTATCGGCCGCAAGTTCCAGAAGCCCACGGTGTTCGAGCAGCTCAGCGTGTTCGAGAACCTGGAGCTGGCGCTCAAGACCCACAAGGGCGTGAAGTCCAGCATGTTCTTCAAGCTCGACTCCGCACAGTCGGACCGCCTGGCCGAGATCCTGCACACCATTCACCTGGCCGACAGCGTCACGCGCCAGTCGGGCAACCTGAGCCACGGGCAAAAGCAGTGGCTGGAGATTGGCATGCTGCTGATGCAGGACCCCAAGCTGCTGCTGCTGGACGAACCCGTGGCCGGCATGACCGATGAAGAAACCGCCCGCACTGCGGAGCTGTTCCTCACGCTCAAGGGCAAACACTCGCTCATGGTGGTGGAGCACGACATGGGCTTCATCCGCACCATCTCAGAGAAGGTGACGGTGCTGTGCGATGGCTCGGTGCTGGCCGAAGGCACGCTCGACCAGGTGCAGGCCGACGAGCGCGTGATCGAGGTGTATCTCGGCCGGTGAAAGTATTCACTATCAAAAATATAGCTGCCGGCGCATATTGAACTAGCGCTAGCGGCCCAAAACACCCCAAGTCACCATGCTCACCGTCCAGAACATCAACCAGTACTACGGCGGCTCCCACATCCTGCGTGACGTGAGCCTCACCGCCACCCCGGGCAAGGTCACCGTGCTGCTCGGCCGCAACGGCGTGGGCAAGACGACGCTGCTCAAAAGCCTCATGGGGCTGGTGCCCATCAAGAGCGGCAGCATCAGCTTCGACGGCAAACCCATCGACAAAGCCACGCCCTACGACAGGGCGCGCGCAGGCATCGGCTTTGTGCCGCAAGGCCGCGAAATCTTCGGCCGCCTCACCGTCGAAGAAAACCTGCGCATGGGCCTGGCCTACAAAAGCGGATCGACGCCGGTGCCTGCACACCTGTACGAACTCTTCCCCGTGCTCAAGCAGATGCTCAAGCGCCGGGGCGGTGACCTGTCGGGCGGGCAACAACAGCAGCTGGCCATTGCCCGCGCGCTGGCCCCCGGCCCGCGTTTGCTCATCCTGGACGAGCCCACCGAGGGCATCCAGCCCAGCATCATCAAGGACATCGGCCGCGTGATCCGCATGCTGGCCGACCAGGGAGAAATGGCCATCCTGCTGTGCGAGCAGTACTACGACTTTGCGCAGGAACTGGCCGATGAGTACCTGGTGATGGAGCGCGGCGAGGTCATCGCCCGCGGGCCAGGTAGCGAGATGGAAGCCAAGGGCATTCGCAACCTCGTGGCGATTTAAGACCGCACCCCCTGAGTCGCCTGCGGCGCCTTCCCCCTCTCTCGCTGCGTGGGAGGGGGATGCCCCCGGTGGCCTGGCGAAGCCAGTTCCACCGGTGCACTAGCGAGGGGCGTGCCAGTTTCAGGGAGCTGAAGGCAATGCCACGGCGGGGGACGGTGCTTCCATCGCCTCCACCAGCAGTCGCGTGAAGGTGTCATGCAACGGCGAGGCCGGTGCGTTGTTCACCGTGGCGATGCCCAGCTGGTAGGCGATCCGGGGCCTGAACGGGCGCGACGTGATCGCTTCGTACGGGCAGTGCTGCGCCAGCAAGGCGTTCACGATCGAGACCCCGAGCCCCTGGGCCACGTGGGCGCAGGCCTCGCTGATGGAGTGCACCTCCAGCGCCACGCGCGGCTGCACGCGCCGCTGGCGAAAGGCCATGTCGATGTCGTGGCGGATCTGCCGCTGGCGCCCCAGCAGGATCAGGCTGACGTCGATCAGGTCGGTGGGGCTGACCTCTGCCAGGCCTTCGAGCGCATGGCCCCGGGGCATGATGCACACGGCTTCGGAGTCCAGGCTGGCGCGGGTGCTCAGTCCCTGCATTTCCATGGGCAGGCGCACGAGGCCGATGTCCGCATCGCGGCTCAGCAGCGCGCGCTCGGTGTCGTTGTACGAGCCTGACAGTACCTCCAGCACCACGTCCGGGTGCGCCTGCATGAAGCGCTTGGCCAGCACCGGCATGAGCGTGGTGGCCAGCGTGCTGGGCACCGCCACCTTCAGCAGGCGCCGCTTGAAGCCGCCCAGACGCAACTGTTCGGCATGGCGGCGAAAGCACTGCGCCGAGTCCATCAGCACCTGGGCGTCGTGCAGCAGCGCATGGGCTTCGGCCGTGGGGCTCAGGCGGCCTTTTTCGCGCACGAACAAACGCAGGGCCAGGTCCTCCTCCAGCTGCGCCAGCAAGCGGCTGATGGCGGGTTGCGACAGCCCCATGCGCTCGGCCGCGCCGGTGGTGGAGCCGCTGAGCATGATGGCCTGGAAGGCCTCGAGTTGCTTGAAGTTCATGGAGTGGAAAAGGGGCAGACGTTCGGGTATGCAGGCAGCCGGCCTGCATCTTTGCACTGCTGCCACGCCAGCGCAAACCTGCGGTCTATTGCATAGGGTCATCAGCGTTCGTCATAGCGTTGTGGCCGAGCACCTCGCTCCACAGAATCGGCGGCGTCATCAGCCAACCTGGCACCACCCCTTCAAGGAGCAAGATTTCATGAGGCGCTCATTTCCCTTCGCGCTGGCCGCCTGCGGCCTTTCCGTTTCGGCGGCGGTGCCCGCCGCCGCACAGGACCTGCAGGTCTACGGCCAGGTGCGGCTCACCGTCAACAACGTGAAGACCGGCAACGCCGGCTCCGTGACTGAAGAGCGCGACAACGCATCCCGCCTGGGCTTTCGCGGCAAGGAGGACCTGGGCGACGGCCTGGCCGCCCTGTTCGGCCTGGAGATGGGGCTCGAAGCCGACTCCGGCGCCGCCACCACGCCAGCCTTTCGCAACAGCTATGCCGCCTTGCGCGGCAGCCTGGGCACGGTGGCGCTCGGGCGGCTCGACTCGGCCAACCCGACTGGATCGCCGCTGTATTCGCAGGTGACGCGCATCACCTCGTTCGCCGCCAACGATGCCGGGGCCACGGCCATCGGCACCTCCATCCTGAACGCGCGCAACCGCACGTCCAACGCCATCGGCTACCAAAGCCCCACCTGGGGCGGCGTCAACCTGCGGGCGCGCTACTACCTGCGCGGCGACGCCAAGACGCCCGAGCAGGAAAACGGCGCCAAGTCGCTGGACCTGGGCCTCAACTATGCCGATGGGCCCTGGTCGGCAGGCATCGGCTACGGCAAGGACACGCGCCCGGGTGGCCTGCTGGCCAACGAGTTCTCGAGCAAATGGCAGGCCGGCGTGCGCTACGACTTCGGCGCGATCGAGCCCTATGTGCTTCTGGGCCGCGATACCTACGCCAGGACGTCGGCCACCACCCGCGCCGATGTGGACTACTGGCTGGTGGGCACCCGCTTTTCGGCCGGCCAGCACGCCATCGTGGTCAACGTGATGCAGCGCGATGTGCAGGCGTCGCTGCGCGGCCTGCGCAAGCGCCAGCAGGTAGCCTATACCTATGCCCTGTCCAAACGCACCGAGCTGCAGGCCTTCATCGACCGCGACGGCATCGATTCGAGCCGCAGCAATGTGTCCGTGCGCGCCATTGGCGCGGGAGTTCGCCATGATTTCTGATAACAAGCACCGCATGATTCCCTGGATATCCCGCATGCCGCAAACGATCGCACTGTTGTGTTCATTCATGCTGTGCCACCCGCTGATCGCGGGCGCGGCCGAGTTCCCCGAGAAGCCCGTGCGCATCGTGATTCCGTTTCCGGCAGGGGCAGCTGCGGACACGGCCATGCGTGTGGTGGCACGCAAGATGTCGGACCAGTGGCGGCAGCCTGTCGTCATCGACAACCGGCCCGGTGCGCACGGCTTCCAGGCGGTCTCCTCGGCGCCAGCCGACGGGTACACGCTGCTGATGGGCGCAGGTTCCGGCATGGTGACGGCGCCGCTGCTTTCCAGCAAGCTCACGTACAACCCGTCGCGCGACTTCGTGCCGGTGGGGCGGGTGGTGGTCAACGTGCCCATCCTCACCACACACCCAAGCCTGCAGGTCCGCACGGTGCAGGAGCTTATCGAGCTGGCGCGCAAGAACCCCGGCGGCCTGAACTACAGCACCAGCGGCAACGGCAGCCCGGGGCATTTGTCGATGGAGATGTTCCAGGCGGCCACCGGCACGCGCATGGTGCAGATCCCGTACAAGGGCGGCGGCCCGGCGGTGAACGAGCTGGCGGGCGGGCATGTGCAGGTGGGCATCAATGCGGTGCCCAGTGTGGCTGCGCATATCAAGGCGGGCAAGCTGGTGCCGCTGGCGGTGGCCAGCGCCAAGCGCTCGCGCGCCTTCCCGCAGGTGCCGACCATGGCCGAGGCGGGGCTCAAGGACTTCGAGTACGACATCTGGTACGCCCTGTTCGCGCCCACGGGCACGCCGGCGGAGGCGGTGCAAAAAATCAGCAAGGTGCTGCGCGCATCGCTGGCCGATGCGGAGGTGACCGCCTCGCTGGTGGCGCAGGGTGCGGAGCCCGCGCCCACCACGCCGCAGGAGCTCGGCCGCTTCATCCAGGAAGACACGGCGCGCTGGGCCAAGCTGGTCAAGGACCGCAACCTCAAGCTCGACTGAGGCAGGAACTTTCATGACCACGATGATGAATCCAATGGCGCCGTCCGCCGCCCCGGCCGGTCTGGGCGGGGTGGTGCGGCACACCTGCCGGGTGCCCATGCGCGACGGCGTGCACCTGGCCACCGATGTGTATCTGCCGGCCGGCCACACCGGCCCCCTGCCGGTGCTGCTGGAGCGCACACCCTACGGCAAAGACGAACCCACCCGGCGCGAGCGCACCGCCGCTAACCCCGCACCCCTGCGGCGCGGCGAGGTGGCCGAGCGGTTTGCCCGCGAGGGCTACGCGGTGGTGGTACAGGACTGCCGGGGCCGCTTCGACTCCGAGGGGCAGTTCACCAAGTACCTGGGCGAGGCCCACGACGGCGCCGACACCATGGCCTGGATCGTGGCGCAGCCCTGGTGCAACGGCTCCGTGGGCACCTACGGCCTGTCGTACGCGGCACACACTCAGACGGCGCTGGCCAGCCAGCGGCCCGCCGGGCTCAAGGCCATGTTTCTCGAATGCGGCGGCTTTGCCAATGCCTACCGGGGCGGCATCCGCCATGGGGGTGCTTTCGAGCTCAAGCAGGCCGTGTGGGCCCTGCGCAATGCGCGCAGCGGCAGCAACAGCCTGAGCGACGCCGCGCGCCAGGCGCTCGACCAGGCAGACATCGGCGAATGGTTCTTGCGCCTGCCCTGGACGCGCGGCGATTCGCCGCTGCAGTGGGCGCCCGAGTACGAGGACTATCTCTTCGGCCAATGGGAGCGCGGCAGCTTCGACGACCATTGGCGCCAGCCCGAGCTGTATGCGGCAGGCCACTACGGCGCCTTCGAAGGCGTGGCCGTGATGCTGATGTGCGGCTGGTGGGACCCCTATGCGCAGACCACCACCGACAACTACCTCGGGCTCTCGCAGCGCGGGCAGGGCGACGTGCGCATGGTGCTGGGCCCCTGGACGCATGGCGAGCGCAGCGTGCCGTACGCGGGCGATGTGGACTTCGGCCGCGATGCGGTGCTGGATGGCACGCTTGCACCCGACTACGTGCACATGCGGCTCGCGTGGTTCAACCACTGGCTGCGCGGGCAGCCGCTGCCCGAGGGGCAGGACGATGCCGTGCGCTACTTCCGCATGGGCGGGGGCACGGGGCGGCGCACGCCGCAAGGCCGGCTCGACCATGGCGGCATCTGGCGCAGCGCGGCCCGCTGGCCTGTACCGGCGACCACGCTGGTGCCCTGGTACCTCGCGCCGGGCGGGCTGCTGTCGCAGTCCGTACCGCAGGCCGAGGCCCAGGCCGGTTTTTGCTTCGACCCCGCAAGGCCGGTACCCACCATCGGGGGCTCCGTCACCTCGGGCGAACCGCTGATGGTGGCCGGTGCCTACGACCAGCGCACGCACGACGGGCTGTTCGGTGCGCAGGCGCCGTTCGGGCCGCTGGCCGGCCGGGACGACGTGCTGGTGTTCCAGACGCCGCCGCTCGCCGGCGATGTGGAGATCACCGGCCCGGTGACCATCGCGCTGTGGGTGTCGTCCACCGCACCCGACACCGACTTCACGGCCAAGCTGATCGACCAGTACCCGCCCAGCGAGGACTACCCCGAGGGGTATGCGATGAATCTGACCGACGGCATCCTGCGCTGCCGCTACCGCGACTCGTGGGAGCA
Source organism: Acidovorax sp. 59 (assembly GCF_002754175.1). Lineage (NCBI taxonomy): Bacteria > Pseudomonadati > Pseudomonadota > Betaproteobacteria > Burkholderiales > Comamonadaceae > Acidovorax > Acidovorax sp. 59. The sequence goes on from NZ_PEET01000001.1 coordinate 577,439, forward strand.
GCCGGGGCTGATGGCGCCTGGCGAGGTGGTGGAGATCACCATCGAGCCCATGCCCACATCCAACCTGTTCCGCCGGGGCCATCGGATACGGCTCGACATCTCGAGCAGCAACTTCCCGCGGTTCGACGTCAACCCCAACACCGGCGCTCCGGAGGGCAGTGCGGGGCCACGGGTGGTGGCGTTCAACACCGTGCACATGGGGCCGGGGCGTGCGTCCTGTGTGGTCTTGCCGATGCAGCCCATGGCGTCTGCCGAGGACTCCCCCGCGCGGTGAACCAGGGCGCCCGGGCGGCGGCTCAGCGGCGCGTCGCCGGGGGCGCAGCGCCGCGCCAGCGCGACACGCTCTCCATGATCAGCACCGTGCACACCATCCACGTGCCGCCCAGCAGCCAGCCTGCCAGCACATCACTCGCGTAGTGCACGTGCAGCACCACGCGGCTCCAGCCGGTGGTGAAGATCAGCGCGCCGGCCAGCACCACCGCAGGCAGGTGCCAGGCGCGGGGCAATAGCCGCGTGGCCAGGTAGGCCAGCATGGCATAGGCCACCATCGATGTGCTGCTGTGCCCGCTGGGAAAGCTGTAGCCGCTGGCCTCGGCGATGCCGTGCGTGTGCTCGGGCCGCACGCGCTCGAACAGACGCTTCAGCACCTTGGTCAACGCGCCGTTGCCCGCCATGGCCACCAGCCAGCCGGTGGCCAGCAGGCGGTGCCGGCGCAGCCACAGCAGGGCGGCCACGCCCAGCGCCAGCGCGGTCAGAACCCAGGTGTCGCCCAGGTGGGTGAGGGTGGCAAACCATTGCAGCACGGCGGCGGATGCCTGTGCTTGCAGGCCTGCAGCCAGTGCGTCGTCCAGTGCGCCCCAGGTGCCCGGGGCGCGCCCGCTTTCGGCCAGCTCTGCCAGCGCGGCACCTGCCAGAGCCAGCGTGCAGGCCGATGCGGCCATGGCGGCCATCAACACCCAGCGCGCTTGCGCCGGAAACATGCGGCCCAGCGGGGCGCCTGCGTGTTGTCGCAGGCGGCGCAAGCCGGTCAAGGCGACGCTACCCAGCAGGGCAAACGACAGCACGCCAGCCATCCACCAGCCCAGGGGGTGTTGCGCCAGCAGGGCGCCGATGTCGGTGGCGGCCAAAGCGCTGGAGGTTGTGGTCATGGAGATAGTGGGTCCTTTCTTTGGATGCACCCGCAGGGCGGGCGGCCCATGGAGAGAAGCCGCGGGTTGTACCGAAGTTCCCAACATCCCGTTGCGTGATGGGTGTATTGCATCGTCACTGCCGCTGTCGGAGCCGGCTGACAAAGGGTAGGCGTGGCTACCGGCTGCGCGGGGGACAGCCGTTTGTCACCATGGAGTGCCCTGCAATCCGTGTTGACAATCATCGTGTGGTGTGGCCCTGCGGGCTCGCCCGGTCGCTGCGATTGGCTCAGCGCGGTGTGGGGTTGCTCTTGTTTGTTGCAGAGTTTTTGAATGACACCTTCGGAACACACCCTCCCTCCCCAGCCCCGTGGCCCCATCCATCTGGTGGTGCCACGGCGGCCAGGTGCCGACCTGGACCTGCTGCGCGCCAAGCTCGAAGGTGTGCCTGCCTTGCAGGCGCACGACGTGGTGTGGCACGTGCCTGACCGGCGTGCCGACATCGTGCAGCTGGCCGAGCAAGCCGCCCAGGCCGCGCAGGACGATGGTGGACTGGTGGTGGCCGCCGGGGGTGACGGCACCATCAACGCAGTGGCGTCGGCGGCGCTGCGCGCCGGGGTGCCGCTGGGTGTGGTGCCCATGGGCACGTTCAACTACTTCAGCCGTGAACATGGTCTGGCGCTGGACCCCGAGACCGCTGTGCAGGACCTGCTGCAGGCGCTGCATGCGGGCGACCTGCGGCCAGTGCAGGTGGGGTTTGTGAACCGCCGCATGTTTGTGGTCAACGCCAGCGTGGGCCTGTACCCCAAGATGCTGGCCGACCGCGAGATGGCATCGCGCCGCTTTGGCCGCAAGCGCTGGGTGGCCATAGCGGCGGCGGTGTGGAGCCTGTTTCGTCCCGCATCGGGCCGCCGCTGGCGCGTGGTGATGAAGACGCACCAGGGCGCCGAGGCGCAGCAGGAGGAGCATCTGGTCACCACCCTGTTTGTGGGCAACAACCCCTTGCAGCTGGACCGCATGGGCCTGCCGCAGGCGCAGAAGGTGGCAGACGGCGGGCACTTGGCCGTGGTGATGCTCAAGCCCCAGGGGCGCTGGGCCATCGCCCGCACCGTGTGGAACGCGGCCACCGGCCAGCTCGACAAGGACAACGCGGTGGTCAGCATGGCGTGTGCCGAGCTGACCGTGGCGCCCGCCAGCTGGCGACCCCCGCAGGTCAAGGTGGCGTTTGACGGCGAGCGGGAGTGGATGGCTCCACCCCTGCATTTCCGCATCAGTGCGCGGCCGCTGTGGCTGGTGGCACCGAGCCCGCTGGTGCGCGATGGTGCAGCGCAGACCCCACCACCAGAAGATACCGCTTTCGCAGCCTCCGCAACCGACACGCCTGCGCCCGGCACTACCCCCGCCCCCGGCTTGCTGCCTGCATGATGGGGCCCCCCGTGCGCCTGCCCACTGCCTGCGACCACCTGCCATGACTGTTCTGATGCACCTGTCGGACTTGCACTTCGGTGCGCACGACCCGTTGGTGTGTGCTGCTGTGCAGCGGCTGGCGCAACGCCTGGGGGTGGCAATGGTGGTGGTGTCGGGCGACCTCACGCAGCGCGCCACGGCCGAGCAGTTTGAGCAGGCCGCGCGGTTTGTGCAGGGCCTGCATGCGCGCAGCACCCTGGTGCTGGCGGGCAACCACGACCTGCCCCTGTTTGCGTGGTGGATGCGCTGGGGCCGTTCGTACGAAAGGTTCTCCGAACAGTTCGGCATGGACCAGGAGCCCGTGCGGCAGATGGGAGCGTTCTACGTGGTGGGCGTGAACACCACGCGTGCCTGGCGGCACGAGCGCGGCAGCCTGTCGTCTGCCCAGATCGAGCATGTGGCGCTGCTGCTGGCGCGTGCACCCCCGGGTGCATGGCGCATTGTGGCCAGCCACCACCCGCTGGTAGCGCGCGACGCCGAGGACCGCGACCACCGCCCCCATCGCGCCGACGAAGCCGTGGAGCGCTGGCGCATTGCCGGCGCGCAAATGCTGCTGTCCGGCCACGTGCACCAGCCGCGCCTGTTGCAGCCAATGCCGGGGCTGTGGGCCAGCAGCGCGGGCACGGCGGTTTCGCACCGCCTGCGGCACGGCAGCCCCAACAGCCTGGTGGTGCTCAGCACCGAGGCATCGGGCGCTGCGCCAGACGGCCAAGCGAGGGTGGCGGCACGGTGGGACTATGACGGCGTGGTGGGCGAGTTTGTGTGTGTGGACCGGGTGGCTGCCAGGTGACGGCGGAAGACGCATCAATTGCTATGTTGTTGATAGCATTTGATGCATATGGATGTAGCGCTTCCAGCCAAAAAGACCGAATTTTTCTACCGGGAAGCGCTGCGGCGCTGCTGGCACGCCCCACACCGGTTTGCTGATAGCGGGCAGGTGCCGCTGACCTCGCTGTTGCTGCTTTGCCCGGGGTGTTTTCACCGGTTGACCAGCCGTGGGGCGGCGCCTATTCTGGGTGGTGAATGGCAGGTATTGCATTTAGAACCTGAACAGGTTCTTACCCCCACCCATAAAAACCCGGCCGCTCCACGCCCCAGACCTCCATGCACAAAGAATTCCACCACGACGCCGTGCGCCGCCTGCAGGCGCTGATCGAACGCGAAACCGGCAAGCCCCTGGGCGAGGCGGCGCAGGCCGAGATGGCGGGCATCCTGCACGGTATGGAAAACCCCGAAGGTGCTGCCGCCAACGGCCTGGAGGTGGCGCCGCGCGAGGTCACCATCCTGCTGGCCGACCTGCGCGGGTTCACTGCGCTGTCGGGCTCACAGCCCGCATCGGTGGTCATTGCGGCGCTCAACCGCTGCCTGGCACGGCTGTCGGAGGTGGTGTTCAAGTACCAGGGCACCATCGACAAATTCATGGGCGACTCGATCATGGTGCTGTTCGGCGCCCCGGTGGCCCGCGACGACGATGTGGACCGCGCGCTGCTGTGTGCGGTGGAGATGCAGATCGCCATGCGCGAGCTGAACCTGGCCCACCTGACCGAGCGCCTGCCGGAGGTGTTTCTGGGCATTGGCGTGAACACGGGCACGGTGATGGCCGGGCGCTTTGGCTCGGATGTGTATTCCGAATACACGGTGATCGGCGAGGCCGTGAACCTGGCTTCGCGCATCGAGGCGCTGAGCCTGCGGGGCCAGGTGCTCATCAGCGACTCCACCTACCAGCGCTGCTGGGGGCTGGTGTCGGCGTCTGCGCCCATGCAGGTGTTCGTCAAGGGGCGCACGCAGCCCGTCAGCCTGCGTGAGCTGATCGCCATCCCGTCGCACAAGCTCAAGGTGCCCCGCCAGGAGTTCCGCCGCAGCCACCGTGTGGACGCGCGCCTGCCCTGCCTGTGCCAGCGCATGCAGGACAAGATCGTGGTGCCCCACATCGTGCACGGGGCCATCCGCGACATTGGCTACCACGGCCTGCTGGTCGAGCTGATCGAGCCACTGGAACCCCATAGCGAGATCAAGCTGGAGTTCGAGCTGCCGCTGGTGGACTACCGCGTGGCCGATGTGTATGCGCGGGTCATCACCCTCAAGCAAGAGGGCGACGAATGGGTGGCCGGGCTGGAGTTCACATCCATCAGCGCCGAGTGCCGCGCCAAGGTGCAGATGTTTGTGCAGCTGCTGGTGGCGCACTGACGCGCGCGCACACCGCACCGCTGGCCGTTCAGCATCCCAGCAGGCTGGCCAGATCGGTCAGGTCCTTGGCGTGCAAGTCATTGCCGGGCTGCGGCGACACATCCTTGGGCTGTGCCACGCCAAACTCGTGTGGCCGTTCGATGTACGCCGTGCGCAGGCCACAGCCCCGCGCAGCGGCCAGGTCGTCGTGGTGCGCCGCCACCAGCGCCACCTGCTGTGGTGGCAGGTCAAACACCCGCGCCACGCCCTGGTAGGTGTCGGGATGCGGCTTGTAGGCCTTGAACACCTCGGCGCTCAACACACAGTCCCAGGGCAACCCGGCGCGCTTGGCCATGTTGGTCAGCAGGCCGATGTTGCCGTTCGATAGTGTGGTGATGGTGTAGCGCTGCTTGAGCCGCGTCAGCCCCTGCACGCTGTCGGGCCAGGCATGGAGCCTGTGCCACGCGCGGTTGAGGTGGTGGCGCTCGGCATCGCCCAGGTGTGCCAGCCCAAAGCGCGGAAGGATCTCGTCCAGGATCTGCCGGTGCAGGGCATCGATCAGCGTCCAGCCCTGTTCGCCGCGCATCACCCGCGCCATGGCGGGCTGGTAGCCCGCGCGCCACGCCAGTGCAAACGCATCGGCATCTACCTGGGGATAGAGTGCCCGCACCTCGCGCGCAATGCTGCCGTGCCAGTCCACCACGGTGCCAAAGATGTCGAAGGCCAGCACCTGCACCTGGGCAAAGGGATGGTCGGCAGGCAGGGCAGTGGGGTTGGTGGATGGGAGGGTGTTCATGCGTTCATCGTAGAGGCGGCGGCAAGCCCTCGTCCCCACTGCGGCATTGCCGCCACACTGCGCACAAAGGGCTGGAGTGTTGCCCGCAGCTTGCGCTACATTGGCTGCGGGCTGGCCTTTCTGTCAGCCACGTCGCTCGGACGGTTCCGGGCGCTTACGTGAAAGTCACACCGCATGTCTGCATCGCAGGGCAAGCGCCGTTTTGCGCGCATCGATCGCCTCCCTCCCTACGTCTTCAACATCACGGCCGAGCTCAAGCTCGCCGCCCGCCGCCGGGGCGAAGACATCATCGACATGAGCATGGGCAACCCCGACGGGGCCACGCCACCGCACATCGTCGCCAAGCTCACCGAAGTGGCCCAGCGGCCCGATACCCACGGCTACAGCGCCAGCAAAGGCATCCCGCGCCTGCGCCGCGCCATCAGCCACTGGTACAAGGACCGCTACGCGGTGGACATCAACCCCGACACCGAGGCCATCGTCACCATCGGCTCCAAGGAAGGCCTGGCCCATCTGATGCTGGCCACGCTGGACCGGGGCGACACCGTGCTGGTGCCCGACCCCAGCTACCCCATCCACATCTACGGTGCGGTGATTGCCGGTGCCGACATCCGCAGCGTGCCCGTGGCGCCCGATGTGGACTTTTTTGCCGAGCTGGAAAAGGCCATCCGCGGCAGCTACCCCAAGCCCAAGATGATGATCTTCGGCTTTCCCAGCAATCCCACGGCGCAGTGCGTGGAGCTGAGTTTCTTCGAGCGCGTGATCGCCCTGGCCAAGAAGCACGACATCCTGGTGGTGCACGACCTGGCCTATGCCGACATCGTGTACGACGGCTACCGCGCCCCCAGCATCATGGAAGTGCCCGGCGCCAAGGACGTGGCGGTGGAGTTCTTCACACTCAGCAAAAGCTACAACATGGCCGGCTGGCGCGTGGGCTTCATGGTGGGCAACCCCGACCTCGTGGCGGCGCTCGCCCGCATCAAGAGCTACCACGACTACGGCACCTTCACCCCCCTGCAGGTCGCGGCCATCGCCGCGCTGGAGGGCGACCAGCAGTGCGTGAAAGACATCGCCGCCCAGTACCAGCGCCGCCGCGATGTGCTCTACAAGGGCCTCACCGAAGCCGGCTGGGCCGTGGACTGCCCCAAGGCCAGCATGTACATCTGGGCCCGCATCCCCGAGCCCTACCGTGCGCTGGGCTCGCTGGAGTTTGCGCGGCAACTGCTGGACAAGGCCAAGGTGTGTGTGTCGCCAGGCATTGGCTTTGGCGACCAGGGGGATGAGTACGTGCGCTTTGCGCTGATCGAGAACGAGGCGCGGATTCGGCAGGCGGTGCGGGGGATTCGGGGGATGTTCAAGGCGGATGGGTTGGTGAATATGACTGGGACTGCCTAAGGAAGACAAAGCTACCTAGAACCCATCGACAAGGCTGAACGCGTGGCGACTTGGCTGTCGCCGTTGCGGAAAAAATGATCTTGTCGTTTCACGCTTTTCTACCCGAATGCTAGACATTGTTTTGGCACCACTTGTGGTGCCAAAAACTGGATTAGACCTTGGAATTTAGACGTTCTTCGATAGCGTCATTCAGCTCTGAGAGCCTAGAAACCACTGTGGTGCGCTGCGCCAAGACTTGCGCGCGAATATGAGGGGCCATGAAGCGATCAGCTCTGAAAACATCGACATATGGCGCATACAAAGCATGCATGCAGTCGGGAAATTGGCTGTCACTTGGCTGCTCTTTTCTACTCCCTCCAATGTTTTCCCAAAGTGAATTCATCAAAGATCTGACCACAGTGTTTAAGCCGGGGCAGAAGGTAGCAATATCTTTGGCACTGATCTGATTACTCCAGGAGCCTGCCGTTTTTTCGCATATTTGCTTGGCAACATTCAATGCCATCGCATCCACTCGTCTTTCCCATTCCACCCTCTGAGCAACCGGGGAGGAATGCTCATAGTCATCGCTCAGGCCGAGGTCGCGAAGTTTGTTTTGGAACTCAGAGAAAAGAGCAACTAGTTCGCGCGCTTGATTGCCAAGTTCCCGTCCTGGCTTGCGCACGGACTCGGTAATTGGCTCAGCAAGTTTTGGGGTCGAAGCGAACCAGCGCATGAGCCAAGAAGGATCACGAACAGAGTCCTCCAACGCGGCGGTAGCTTGAATTCTGTTGGCTTTCCCTAAAACAAAGCGGCTGAATACTTCCGCATTTTCTGGTTTCATTGGGTACTTGGCCATGATTTCTCTCACGTAGGTGTTGCTAGCCTCCCTACCAATAGTGGCCATAAGCGCTGGACGTAGTTTTCCGCCTTTCAGTAGTTTTCGCTTTGCCTCACGCTCTTGCGCGCGAGTCCATGACATTTCAGTGCTCTGCTCCCGAAGTACTTCCAGTACTAACTCCTCCAACGGTGGCGGGTCATCAAATTCGATTTTTGGAAACCAGTCACCATTTGGGCTTCGGGCGCTCACAGGCCGTTGGTCTCGACTGCATAGAGCTTTCACCTCGGCATCCAGCAATTCGGCCAATTCCATGAGTGCATTCTTTCCACACAATGCAGAAAGTAGATCGCCCCGCTCCACAGCATAGTGAACTGCCTGTGGGCCAGTAGGTGCGGCCTCGCACACCACAACACCGGAAAAAACAAAGTGCACCTCGCCGGACCTGCTCCAAGTAAGTAATTGACCCCTAAGACTCTCCATTTGGGGCGTAAGTTTGGAGCCCGATAGCACCGAATAGTCTTGACTGTCCAAATAGACCGTGATCATGCGTGTCTCCCATTTGATGCAGTGTTGAGGCAACGGGCACCGCATGTTTGGATGAATGATTTGGTGCAGCAAGAACGTATCAGTCCGAGTCAGGCCGCGCCTGGGACCGATTGTTCCGTTCGACTTCAATTGGTAAAGCGCCTACATCCTCAGCCTATTACTGCGAACAGCACTTCCCTACATCGCCCAAATCCTGGGCGCCTCCCCCTCCAACCCCCACAACACCTCCCGCCAAGCCACCCGCACGGCCTTGAGCAGCTTCATCGCAGGCTCCACCTGCGGCGCCAGCACGCGTACCACCACCATGCGGTCGTTGGGGCTGGTGGCGCCTGCGGTGGCTTTGACCTGGGGGTGTTGATCCACCACTGCACGGGCCGCGTCCAGCGCAGCGTCGCGGCGCGTGCGGTCGAGGGAAGTGCCTGCGGCAAAGAACATGCTGGCCATGCAGCGGTGGCCTGCCAGGCCCAGCGGACTGCTCAGCAGCCGGTCATCGGCGGCGTCGATCACGCCGCGCTCCAGCCACAGGCCGGGCACTTCCAGGTGCTGTGTGAAGCGCCCTTGTTCAAACGGCTGGCCGGCGTGCGGCAGGCCCAGCGCCGTCACGTCCCAGGCGATGCATTCCGCGCCGAGGGCCAGGTTCAGCGTGAGGTGGTTTTCAGCATGGCAGGCGCTGTAGCACAGGGCCTCCAGCGGCAGCCATTCCAGGCGCGCGCCTTCGGCCAGGGTGAGGTGGCTGCGTTGCAGCGCCAGCGGGCCGGTGGAGCGGTAGAAGCGCGTGGCACCGGGCGTGGTGACCAGGCCATGGGCGCCGGGGCCCACGGTGGTGGTGATGTCCAGCGTGTCGCCGCCCACCAGGCCGCCGGGCGGGTGCACCAGCACGTTGTGGCAGATGGCGTCGCCCTCGGGGTACAGGCTTTGCAGGATGCGCAGCGGCCCGTTGTGCTCGTAGCGGGCTACCGTGCGGGCGCTATGTTCTGCCGTGTAGTCGAGCTGAAGGCGGGCGTGCCAGGGCATGTTTCGATGGTTTGCTACTAAATGAGTAGCTGATTATGCCCTGCAGGCAAGCGGTAGAGGCCTGTGGGTGCGACACGCGTCACCCGTTTTCTCTACGCTGTTTGGCGTACAGGTGTCTGCACGGGGGCTGTGGGTTCGGCCGTGTACCAGCTGCGCAGCTTGCCCGGGTTGAGCAGGCCCTGGGGGTCAAAGCGGCGCTTCATGCCCACCACGGCCGGGTCCAGGTTGTTCTGCTTGCCGTCTTCCACGATGTACACATGTGGGTTGTTGATCTGCACGCCGTGGTCGCGGTAGATCTGCATGATCTGGTTCAGGCGTTCTTCGGTGGTGTAGCGGATTATCTGCAGGCCGCTGCAGTTGAAGGCGCCCTCCTTGGTGCGCAAGAACTCCAGGTGCATCATCACCTCGCCCTTCAGCGCGGCCTCCAGCGCCTTCACCTGCTTGAGGCGGTGCATGGGGTTGAAGCCGCTCTGGATATAGGTCAGGCCCTTGTCCACCTTGAGGGCGTGCAGGGTGGTGTGGTTCCAGGTGTATTCGAGCAGCGTCTTGTGGCTGCTGGCCACTTCGTCGGCTGTCTTCCGGTAGGTGACCTGGCCGCCGTGCTGCGCCACCATGTCGCGCATGCCGGCCTCGGAGTGCGGGGCCACCAGCAGCAGCACCGCATGCTGGTCGGCAGGCAGGTGCTCGGCCAGGCTGGTGAAGTACTGCGGGATGGGGGCGGCCACAAAACACACCTCTTTTTTCTCCAGCCCGGGGGCGCTGCCAAAGCGGTCGGCAAACTCCAGCGCGGCGTCGAACTGCGCGAAGGTGGCGATGCATTCGGTCCACTCCACGGCAGGGGTCAGGGCCACTTCCAGCTCCAGCACGATGCCGTTGGTGCCGTAGGTGTGGTGCAGCAGCATGGCCTCGGGGCCGCGCAACTCGATGACCTGCGGCTCGGGCTCCACTGTCATCGCACGCACGGCCAGCACGTTGCCAGGCGCGGCCAGCGGGCCGTGGTTGATGGAGCCTGCCCCCCCAAAGCCGCCGCCAAACAGCCCGCCCAGCGTGGCGCTGCGGTAGGTGCTGGGCAGCCAGCGCAGCTCTTGCCCGTGGGGCTTGGCCTGTGTGTCAAAGTCTGCCAGCCGGATGCCCGACTGCGCGCGGCCCACACCGCCGCGCACCCAGCCAAAGGCGTTGTAGCCCGACAGGTCCAGGATCACGCCGCCGTGCAGTGGCGTGCTCTGGCCGTAGTTGCCGGTGCCGCTGCCGCGCACGGTGAGGGGAATGCCCGCACTGGCGCAGGCGGCCACCACCTGGCGGATTTCTGCTTCGGTGCGCGGGCGCACGGCGATGTCGCCGCGCTTGCCCGCCAGGTCGCGCTTGAGCACGGGGCTGAACCAGGCAAAGTCCTGCGAGAGGCGGCCCACGCGCAGCGGGTCGGCGATCCAGTCGAGGTCGGGCAGCAGGTCGGGCAGTTGATGGGCGGTGGTGGCGTTGGTCATGTCGGTATCTCCTTGGCCGCTGGTGGCCGTTTTGGGCAAAAGGAAGCCTGTGCCGCGCGCCAGTGGCTGCGCGCGGTGTGTTGGCGATGGGGTTGAAAGGGCTAGTCGTGCGACGTTTCGCTGGCGTGCCAGCCGCCCAGGGCGACACGCGTCAGCCACGCCATCAGTACGAACAATGCGACCCCGGTGAGCGAGATCAGCAGCAGCGCAGCAAACATGCGCGGGATGTTGAGCTGGAAGCCCGCCTGCAAAATCTGGTACGCAAGCCCCGCACCCTGGCCCCCGGTGCCCGCCACAAACTCGGCCACCACGGCGCCGATGAGCGCCAAGCCGCTGGAGATGCGCAGCCCGCCAAAGAAGTAGGGCAGCGCACTGGGAATGCGCAGGCGCAGCAGCGTCTGCAGCCGCGTGGCGCGGTTGAGCTGGAAGTAGCTTTGCAGGTCAGGCTCCACACTGCGCAGGCCCAGCGTGGTGTTGCTGATGATGGGGAACAGGGCGACCAGTGCGGCGCAGATCACCATCGAGGCCGTCGGGTCCTTCACCCAGATTATGATGAGCGGTGCCACCGCCACGATGGGAGTGACCTGCAGCAGCACGGCGTAGGGAAAGAGCGCGGTCTCGATGCGTTTGCTCTGGACAAACAGGAACGAGATCAGCACGCCTGCCACCGTGGCCACCACAAAGGCCAGCACCGTGATCTTGACGGTGACCCACAGCGAGCCGCCCAGGGCGGCCCAGTCGGTGAACAGCGTCTTCATCATCAGGATGGGTGAGGGCACCAGGTAGGGCGGTAGCTCCATGGCCGTGACCAGCACCTGCCACAGCGCGATCAGCACCAAGCCGACCAGCACGGGGTACACCACGCGCTGCACGCGTGGCTGGGCCATGAGCGGCGGGCGTTTGGGTGTGGCCTTGGCGGCAGGTTTGGCAGCGACTGGTGCAGGCGCTGAGCGCGGTGCGGCTGCGGGGTGGGCGGTGACCACGGGCGACGCCATCGGTGCGGAAGGGAAGGGGGTGCTCATGCCACTGTCTCCTCGGTGTCCACGCTGGCGCGCAGCAGGCTGTCTTGCAGCAGCTTGGCGTAGCGGCTGAATTCGGGCGACACCATGAAGTCGGCCGTGCGGGGGTAGGGCGCATCGATGCGGAACTCTTCGACCACTCGGCCCGGGCGCGCAGCCATCATGACCACGCGGCTGGAGAGGAACACCGCCTCGTGGATCGAGTGCGTCACAAAGATCACGGTGAGCTTCTTCTTGCGCCACAGATCCAGCAGGTCGGCGTCGAGCTTGTGGCGCGTGATTTCGTCGAGTGCGCCAAAGGGCTCGTCCATCAGCAGCAGGTCGGGCTGGGTGACCAGGCCGCGCGCGATCGATACGCGCATCTGCATGCCGCCGGACAGCGCGCGGGGCAGGGCGTTGGCAAACTTTGACAAGCCCACCAGTGCCAGCGCCTCGGTCACACGCGCATCGGCCTCGGCGCGGGGCACGCCCGCCAGGTCCAGCGGCAGGCGCACATTGGTCTGCACACTGGCCCAGGGCATGAGCGTGGGCGACTGGAAGACAAACGCCATCTTCTTGCCGCTCTCGTCCAGCTGCGCCCCGGGCTTGCGCCACAGGTGCAGGCGGCCGTCGGTGGGCTCCAGCAGGCCCGCCACCATTTTCAGCAGCGTGCTCTTGCCGCAGCCCGAGGGGCCGAGCAGGGTGACGAATTCGCCTTCCTCAATGGTCAGGTCTACCGGCAGCAGGGCCTGGGTGCCATTGGGGTAGGTTTTTTCGGCCGAGAGCACCTCCACGGCGGGTGTGGGGCGCGGCGCGGGTGCCAGAGGTGGCGAGGCAGCGGGAATGGACATGGTGGTGCCTTTCGATGGATGTGGCCGGGGAGGCTGGCCGCTGTGTCAGGGCGATGGGGCTTATCTGTCGTAGCGCTTGGCTTGGCTCCAGCCGCTGGAAACTGGCGCGGCCCGAGCCAGCGAACGCCGAGCAAGGGCCGCCCCGCAGCGAGGGCGTTGTCCCCCTTGGGGGAAGGCGCGAAGCGACTCAGGGGGGATCAAGGAAGAACCTTGAGGTCTTTGACGAACGACGTGGTGTAGGTCTCGGCCAGCTTCACCTTGGCAGGGTCGATGAGCTTGGCGTCCACCAGGAAGTCGTAGCTGGCCTTGGCGCGCGCGTCGGTCATGATTCCGATGCCCATGGTGGCTGCGTCGCCCCCGGTCGCCATGCCCATTTCCTTGAGCTTGGCCACGCTGTAGGCGAGCTGCTCGTCGGTCATGTTGGGGTTGTCCTTCTTGATGAGCGCGTTGGCCGGGGCGGGGTCGGCCAGGTAGCTCTTCCAGCCTTCCATCGATGCCTTCACGAACGAGGTCACAGCGGCGCTGCGGTCCTTCACCGTCTTTTCCATGCACGAGATGGTGGTGGCATACGCTGGGTAGCCCTGATCGCTGAACATCAGCGTGTTGGCCTTGACGCCCGCCTTGGCAATCGCAAACGGCTCGGACGTCAGGTAGCCCTGCTGGGCGGCGTTCTTGTCGGCCACGAAGGGCTGGATGTTGAAGGTGTAGGGGCGGGTCTGCGAGTCGGTGAAGCCGTACTTGGCCTTGAGCCAGGGCCAGTAGCCGCGCTGGGCCGACGAGGCGATCAGGATGGTCTTGCCCTTGAGGTCTTCGAATTTCTTCACGTCCTCGTGCGCGATGAGTACCTGCGGGTCTTTCTGGAATACGGCCGCCACATTGACCACGGGCACGCCGCCTTCACGCATCTGGATCATCTGCAGGTCGCTCGACCCCATCACACATTCGGCCTGGCCGGCGGCCATCATCTGCACGATGTTGACCTGCGGGCCGCCCATCTTGATGGTCACATCCAGCCCGTACTTTTTGTACAGGCCGGTAGCCACCGCCTGGTAGAAGCCGCCATGCTCGGCCTGCGCATACCAGTTGGTCATGTAGGTGAACTTTTCCTGCGCGTGGGCCTGCATGGTGCCGACGGCACCAACAGCGAGCAGCGCGGCTGCACCAAGTTTGGAAAGGCGGGAGGCGGTCTTCATCATGGTGGTACTCCGGTAGGGTGGTGGAGGTGGAACGAAGGGACAACGAAGGGGAAGGCGAAAAGGTTTTGCGATGGCGTTCGCAGGTTTCAGGCCAGTGCGCTGGAGTGCTCCACGTGGCCGGTGTGATGGGCGCGGCCCCAGGTGGGCTCAGTGCGTGGCGCCCAATGCAGTCGATGCAGCTCGGTAATGGCGGCGGCCCAGCTCACGGCCAGCGAGTCGAGGATGGCGTGCCCCTGTTCGGCCGTGGCGGGCAGGGGGTCGCCAATGATTCCGCTGGGGCCGAAGTCGCGTGCACTCCAGGCGCAGGCCGGGCGGCCGTCGGGTGAGAGCAGGGGCGAGTCAAAAACGGGCGGGTAGTTGACTACCGCACGCTCCATGTGCACGGTGTCGGGGGCCAGCGCCAGCATCAGCGCCGTCTCGGCGTGGCCTGCGTGCATCGCCAGTTTCTTTTCGGTGTCGGACAGGTACTTGCCCGCCACATGCGGCACACGCCAGGTGAAGCTGGGCACCACAATGAAGTCGCCATGGCGCAGGCGCAGCTCGCGTGCGCACATTTCCATCACCTGCGGCTGGCCGCCGTGGCCGTTGACAAACAGCAGCTTGCGAAAACCCGCGCGGTATACCGACTCGCCCACCTCGTTCATGGTGGCCAGCAGGGTCTCGCCGCTGAGCGTGACGGTGCCGGGAAAGTGCAGGTGCTCTTCGGACTTGCCGTAGGTGATCGGCGCCATCGCAAACGCAGGCACATCGGCCGGCAGGCGCGCCAGCGCATGGCCCACCACACCCGCGCTGATCACCGTGTCCACCGCACAAGGCAGGTGCGGGCCGTGCTGCTCGGTGGCGCCCGTGGGCAGCACGATGACGGTGTTCTCCTTGTCCGGCAGGTCTGCGATCTCGGTCCAGCTCAGGTAGGGCAGGTAGCGGTGGGGCGGGTTGTAGCCGTGCAGCATGAAAGACTTTCGTGAAGGTGTTGGGGGTGTATCAGCGCTGTGGTAGATAGGCCGTGGCTTCGACCTCGATGAGGATGTCGGGCGTGGGCAACATGCCGCTCACTTCCACTACGGTGGATGCGGGGGGCTCGCCGGGGAAGAACAGCTTGCGCACGCGGCTGTACTGTGGGAAGTGGTCCAGGTTCTTGAAGTACTGCACCAACTTGAACACGTCGGACATCTGGCCGCCGGCGGCCTCGATGGTCTGGCGGATGCGGTCGAGCACATACCAGCTCTGCGCGAGGATGGGGCCCTCCTTGATGTCGCTGCTGAACTCGCCGGTGCGGCCAATCAGCGTGGCGGCCTCATGCGGGATGTCGTCGTAGCCACGCACGATGCGGCTGGCGGCAGGGTCCACGGCAATGATCCCGCTCAGGTAGATGAAGTCGCCTGCGCGGCGCCACGCGGCGTAGCGGGCCAGGGGCTGGGCGATACCTGGCGCAGATGTGGGGCTCATGCGAGGCTCCTTGCGGATTGGGTGGTTGGCACATGCCAGGCAGCCGGTGCATGGCCGCTGGCGACGCGGCCCTGGCGCAGCACCACACGGCTTTGTGCGCGCGATGGAAAGCCCCAGTGGTCAGCCTGCGTGAAGACCAGCAGGTCAGCCACCGTGCCAGGCTGCAGCGGCAGCGCCGTGGTGCCAGTGCGGCGGGTGCACAGCCAGTCGGCGCGGCACAGCGATTCGCTCCATTGGTCGAAAGGTGCATCCAGCTGCGCAGCCAGCACACCCGTGGCCAGGGCTTCCAGCGGGTCAAAGCTGCCCACGGGGCAGAATGGGTCTTGCACGTTGTCGCTGGCGACCAGCACCGGGATGCCGCGTGCACGGGCCTCCTTCACCAGCGTCAGGCCACGCTGGCGCGGCGTGCGGCCGGTGGTGGCGTCCTGCAGCAGCAGGTTGGTGATGGGCAGCGTGACCAGGGTGATGGGGCTTTGTGCCACGGCATCGAGCGTGGCGAGGGCCGTGGCCTCGTCCTGTGCGGCCAGCGCGCAGGTGTGGCCGCAGACCACATGGCCTTCAAAGCGCAGTTCTTTGAGCAGTGCGGCGGTGGTCGCCAAGCCCTGGGCGCCGGGGTGCAGTTCTTCGTCCACATGCAGGTCCACGTTCAGGCCATGGTGTTGTGCGGCTTCCAACAGGTGGCGCAGCGCCTGCGGGTCCCAGTTGGTGGAATGCACAAAGCCGCCCAGCAACGCGCCGGGGCCGCTGGCGGCCACGGTGGCGGCCAGCCGCAGGGCGGCGCTGCGGTCCGTATACAGGTGCAAGGGGATCAGGCTCACGCGCTCCAGCGTGATGCGGTCGGCCCAGTCGTGGGCCAGTGCGCGCAACATGTTCCAGGCCAGTGGCTGCGCGTCGGGCTCCCACCAGTCGCAGTGGGTGCGCAGGTGGACGGTGCCTGCGTCGTAGGCCCATTGCAGCGCGCGGCTGGCGCGGGCGTGGATGTCGGCTTCGGTCCAGCTTTGGCGATCCACCATCATGGCCTCGATGGCGCCCAGCAGGCCGGGTTTGACCTCTCCCATGCGCGGCAGGGTGAAGGCCTTGTCCAGGTGGGTGTGCGCATCGACCAGGCCGGGCAGCACCAGCGCGCCTGCCACGTCCCATACAGCGCCGTGTAGCGCAGGCTGGGTGCCGTGGGGCAGCACTTGCACGATGCGGCCCTGGGCCAGCTGCAGGTCGGCCAGTGCGGGCTGGTGGCCCTGCTGCGGCCACGCGGAGGGCAGCAGCCAGCGCGGCAGCCGGGCGCGCAGGATGTGGTCGGGGGTGTTGGATGCGTGCATGCCGTGGCCTTTAGAACGTGGTCTTATGCAAAGCGCGCCATCGCCTGGCCCACGCGGGCCTTGAAGGCCGCCAGCCGGGGCGGTGTGGCCACGTTCATGTGGTAGTAGGCGTGGTAGTCCACCCGCGCCTTGCCGCCCGTGAGCAGGCGCATGTAGCGGGTGATGGACTTGCGCGGCGGGTCGCCCATGAACAGGGCCGTCCAGCGCGGGCGGCCGTAGGTGACCACGGCGGAGATGCGCTTGATGTGCGTGAGCGAGGGCTTGACGTTGTGCGGATCGCTGATGTCAAAGGCCACGCCGGGCATGAGCACGCGGTCGAAAAATCCCTTGAGCATCGCCGGCATACCAAAGCACCAGGTGGGAAAGCAGAAGACCACGGCTTCGGCCCAGAGCAGGCGGTCCACATAACCCTGCACGGGCAACTGGTTGCTGGGCACCTCGTGGTAGCCCAGGCGCTCTTCGCGTGTCATCACGGGGTTGAAGCCCTCGACGTACAGGTCGCAGTCGTCCACCTCATGGCCCGCGCCGCGCAGCTGCTGCACCACCTCGGTGTGCAGGGCTGCGTTGTAGCTGGTCTCTACCGGGTGGCAATAGATCACGAGGATGCGCATGGCGGGGGTCCTTCGGGTTGTGGGGGATGGGCCTACAGGTCCAGCGTGAGCGTGGCGCTGTGGCTGCGCGCGCAGCACACGGCGACGTGGGTGGCTTGCTCTGCAGCGCTCAGGCAGCTGTCGCGGTGGTCGGGCTCGCCGTCCAGCCAGCGGGTCACGCAGGTGCCGCACACGCCCTGCTCGCACAGGGTTTCCAGCGGTACGCCAGCGAGCTGCAGCACATCGGCCATGCTCTCGCCGGGGGCGACGGGCAAGCGCATCTGGCTGCGCTGCAGGATCAGCTCGAATGCGTGTTCTGTGCGGGCGGCGTCGGCGGTGTCAGGGGCTGTCTGCATTGTTTGACCATGTGATTTGATCGATTGGTCAAACTATTGCAAAGGCTGTGCCAGCCACAAAAATCGGTCAAACGTCTTTGTGGTGGATCAACGCGGCCTGAAAGGGGCTTTTGACGCCGCGTGCTGGTGCAAATTGCCCGGGATTCGCCCCTCGGGCACCCGAGGCATGCCCAGAATGGGGCGGGGGCCTTAGTCTGGTGCGAGGCCGCAGCCCAGCAGCACAAAGCTGGTGAGTTCGCGCACGATGGGCTCGCGGTCGATGGGCTCGTCGGGCGCCAGGCCCAGCATGACGTGCACCTGCACGCCGTAGTCGGCGTAGTGCTGCGTCATGCCCCAGATCTGCATCAGCAAAACCTTGGCGTCCACTTTGCGCATGCGGCCTTCGGCAATCCAGCGGTTGATGAGGTCCACCTTCTGCTGGGTGGACTTGACGGCCACCGGCCAGTACTTGCCCAGGTTGCGCCCACCGCCCAGCACCTCGGTGGTGAAGATGCGCGACAGGCCCGGGTTGTCCAGCGCGTAGTCGAGTTTTTTGCGCACGTAGCTGCTCAGCACCTTCTTGGGATCGTCGCTGTTGCTGTCAAAGATGAAGGCGCCCGACCAGCCGTTGAGCACCGAGTACAGCAGCTCTTCATACAGCTCTTCCTTGCTGCTGATGTAGTAGTGCAGCTGCGGCTTGGTCAGGCCCGCGCGCTCGGCGATGGCCTTGGTGGATGCACCCTTGAAACCATGGCGACTGAACTCGGCAATGGCCGCTTCGCGGATGGCGCCCAGGATGCGTTCGCGGCCTTGTTTGGCGCGGCTGAGCAGCGCGCCGGAGGCGGCTTCGGCTTCGGATTCGGTCATGGCTTTGGTGCGAGGCATGGGGGGATTGCAGAGTGTGCGCCGCAGATTCTGCCCGCGCAGCAGTGGGTCAGACTTTCCAGAACCCGATATGGGGCGCGCTGGCTTCTTCGACCAGCGCCGGGCCGATGCATTCGATGGCGTGGGGCGAGGCGGCAAACACGTCGCGGCACGACAGCTCGGCGTCGCGCTGTTCGGCACGTTCGCCCCGGAACACGCGCAGGCGTTCGGCATCAATGCCAAACACCACGCGCCCAATGCCCGACCAGAAGATGGCGCCCGCACACATCACGCAGGGCTCGGCCGATGAATACAGCGTGGCCTTGGCCAGGGCATCGCGGCCCACGCGGGGGCTGAGCTGGCGCACGGCATTGGTCTCGGCGTGGCCGGTGCAGTCGCCGGTCTCGGTGGTGTTGCAGTAGGCCTCGGCCAGCAGGTGCCCTTCGGCGCTGATGACCACCGCACCAAACGGGCGGTTGCCGCGCGCGCGGGCGGTGCACGACCACGCGATGGCCTGGCGCAGGTAGGTGCCGTCGGTGTCGTTGATGGGGGTAGGGTCGTCAAAGCTGGCCGGGGGTGCAGACATGAGCGCGTGCATGGTGTAGGTGTCTCCGTCGATGGTGGGTGGGTTGCTGTCGTTGTGCAACGCCGGACTGTCTGCACGCCCGCCGTTGTGGTGCAGGGCGCTATGCATTTGGCATGCCAATCACAATCAGTGACATGTATGCATGGCTTTGGACGCGCTGTGCACAAATGCTCTGACTTTGCGCTGGCACACATGCAAGGCGCGTGGGCATTCTTCTTGCATCGCTATTGGCAAGAGTAGAAGCGTTCACTGCGTTGCCCCTGTGCCATCCTGCACGAGGCGATGCCAGTCGGAAATTGCTCTTGAAGCCCGCTGTGCGCACAGCGGTGTGCGTTGGCACACCGTGGCTTCAAGGGTTGAAAGGACGGCCGCCGCAGGCGGTGCCACCCACTCTTGAAGCACCCAGCGGGAGGGCCTTTCTTCCTTCCACTTGTCTTCAGGAGAGCTGCATGACCACCACTGCCACCTACGACCTCGCCGAGCTGCAAAAAGAAACACGCATGGGCGCGATGGGCTCGGAAACCGCGAGCCGCGAGATCCGCCGCATCGACCTCAGCCACTTTGCGCAGCGCAAGACCGAGATTGCCGATCAGCTGTGGGACGCCGCCGTTGATGTCGGCTTTTTCCAGATCGTGAACCACGGCATTGACCTGGCCGAGGTGCACAACGCCTTTGCGATGACCGAGCGCTTCTTTGCGCTGCCCGATGCCGTGAAGGCGCAGTACCCGCTCAAGAAGGCGCTCAACGTGGGCTGGGAGAGCCGCGCGCAGGTGCGCCCCTCCACCGGCACACCGGACCAGAAGGAGTCGTACCAGATCACCCGCCCGCACATGGCAGGCCTGTGGCCCACCGACGAGGAGCTGGCGGGCTTTCAGGCCACCATGCTCGCGTTTGAGGGCCAGTGCTGGCAGGTGGCCATGCAGGTGCTGTCATGCTTTGCGTGGAAGCTGGGGTTTGACGAGGCCTTCTTTGCCCGCGCGCACGACCCTGCGCAGGCCAGCTACCAAAGCACCTTGCGCCTGCTGCACTACTTTGCGACCCCGCCCGAGCAACAAGCCAGCCTGGGCCTGTGGCGCGCCGGGGCGCATACCGACTTTGATTGCCTGACCCTGCTCTTTCAGCGCCAGGGCCAGGGTGGCCTGCAGGTGTGCCCGGGCAAGGAGATGGACACCCAGGCCTGGACCTCGGTGGAGCCCGACGAGCAGGCCATCACCTGCAACATCGGGGACATGCTGATGCGCTGGAGCGACGACCAGCTGCCCAGCAACTTCCACCGTGTGAAGAACCCTCTGCCCGGCGAGTACATGGGGCCGCGCTACAGCATCGCCTTCTTTGCCCAGGCCAACCGCGACGCCATCATCGAAGGGCCCGGCAAGAAGTACCCGGTGATTGCCGCGGGCGACTACCTGAACCAGCGGGTGGCGGCCAACTTCAAGGCCTATTGAGGCGCGATGGATGACCCAGGGGTGGGCGTTGGTTCACCCCGCGGATGCTTTGGCGTTCACTGCCGTTGTTGGCCTGACCGGGTAGGGGCGGCTTAAGCAACGTTGAGGGGCACGCCCACAGCGCTTACCCGGAACACGTTGTCTTCCGGGTCCGCCAGCACCGCCTGCCATTGGCCGTAGTACGTGGCGTAAGCTGGCTTGATGACCTGTCCGCCCAGAGCTTTGGCCTTTTCGCTGGCAGCCTCCACGGCGTCCGGTGTGTCCAGCATGAAGGTGGCATAGCCTGTCACGCCGCGTGGTGACGGCAAGGCTGCGCCAGGTTGCCGGTCGGCCAGGCCCAGCAGGGCATAGGCCTCGGGGGCATTGAAGCCGAGCTGGAAGTGCTCGGTCTCCACCGCCCGGTAGATGGCCGAGCGCGTCCCTGGCGCCTCGGGCAACTGCAGCAGGGCTTGATAGAACTGCAGCTGTGCCTCGATGTCCTGGCACAGCAGGTTGAACCAGAGCCTCATGCCATCACCGCCGCGCTGGCTGGGGCGGTGGTCTGACCCAGGCCGTACGTCTTGCGGTACATGGCCTGCAGGTGCTCGCCCACGGTGCAGGGTGCAAAGCGCGGCGACTCACCCGCAGGCACACAGGTGGGGACGGGGACCACCTGGGCCTCGTAGTCGGGCGTGTAGAAGAACGGAATGGAGTGGCGCGGTGTGCCCCCGCTGTGCACGTTGCGCACGCGGTGGGGGTTGGATCGGTACAGCCCATTGGTCCAGCGCGGAATCATGTCGCCCAGGTTCACCACCAGCGCTCCCTCGATGGGTGTGGCAGCCACCCATTCGCCGGTGGGAAGTTTCACCTCTAGCCCGCCATGGTGGTCCTGGGCCAGCAGGGTGATGGCTCCCCAGTCGGTGTGCTCTCCCGCGCCAAAGGTGAGCGCATCGGCGCTCTCAGGATGGGGTGGGTAGCGCAGCAGCCGCAGCGTCAGCATGGGGCTCTGGTGTGTGTGGTCGAAATATTCTTCTGGCAGGTCGAGCGAGAGCGCCAGCAGCTGCATCAGCCGCAGGGCCAGCTGTCGCATGGCGGCGATGTAGGTGCGGCTCTGGGTGGCCAGCTCGGGCAACGCCTCCGGCCACTGGTTGCTGCCGTAGGAGTGGTAGCCGCGCTGCACGTACGGATGGTCTGCCGCGTAGTCCAGCCCGCAGTAGAAGCTCTCCTTAAGGTCTGGCCGAGCGCTGGCGTCCAGGGTCTGTCCGCCCAGGCTTTCGTAGCCCCGCATCGCGGGTGAATGGTGCAGCGAAATCGCTTCCTTGGATGCCAACGGCAGGTCGAAGAACTGCTGCGCCAATTCAAACTGGCGCGCAATGACGTCCAGCGGCACGCCGTGGTGGCGCACGTAGAAGAACCCTGCGCCCGTGCAGGCCTGGCGCAGTTGGGCGGCCACGGCCATCACGGCGGGGCTGCGCGGCGCGCCCGGCTGCAGGGCGCCGCTGAGGTCGAGGAGGGGGATGCCCATGGCGTTCCCCTGGTCAGGCCTTGAGCTTGCGGTCTACGGCCGGGGGCAGAAAGCGATCGGTCCAGATGTCGGCCACCGCCAGGCTGCTCTTGAGGCCAAAGGCGGCCACGGTCTCATCGATGGTGGCCTGCAGGCGCGCAGGCGTGGCAGCGCCCCAGCCGTTGGCGCGTGTCTCGGCGGTCTTCATGGTGCCGTCCACGATGAGCTGCAGGCGCTCGAACTCGATCTCTTCATGGGCCAGTGGCTCTCGGGCCTTGATGGCGGCAGCGCCGGCGCGCGGGTCGGCAATCGCGTCGACCCAGCCGCGTGTGGTGGCTTTGACGAAGGCCTTCATGGCGTCCGGGTTGTCCTGCATGCTCTTGGCGTTGGCAATGAGCCCGTTGCCATACGACTTGAGGCCATAGTCCGAGAAGCGGAACACCGTGATCTGATCCGGCGTCAGGCCCCGCGCCTTCAGGTTGAGCAGACCGGTGAAGAAGAAGTACGCCGCTGCGTCGAAATCGCCTTTGACGAAGCGTGTGTCGCCGATGTCGGGGGCCACGTTTTCCCATTTCACGCCGCTGCCATCAAAGCCCTGTGCCTTGGCAAAGGCGGGAAAGAGTTTGCGCGAAGCGTTGAAGGGCTGGCCCAGGATGGTCTTGCCCGCCAGGTCGGCGGGCTTCTTGATGGCGCCGTCCTTGCGCACCATGACCGAGTTGGGGTTCAGGTCGTACTGGATGGCGACCGCTGCCAGCCTGGACTGCGGATTGGCGGTGTTGAACTCGATCATGGTCGAGAGGTCGGCCGATGCCACGTCATAGGCACCACCCGCCACCAGGCTGATGGCCGAGGCAGACCCGTTGCCGGTGTCGATGGTGACATCGAGGCCCGCATCCTTGTAGTAGCCGCGCTGCTGCGCCAGCAAAAAGCCTGCGCCCGAGGCCTCGACCTTCCAGCCCAGGTTGAACTTGAACTTTTGCAGAGTGCCCTGGGCGCGCACAAACGGTGTGGCAGACAGAAGGGCGGCGGCGCCGGTGGCGCGGATGAGGGAACGGCGTTGCATGGTGGAGCACTCCTGGTCGTTGGCGGGTAACCACGGGGGAGTGAAAAGCCAGGCTTCACACCCCTCCGAACGGGGTGCATGCAATCAACCGACAGGGCGCTGGGGCTGCGGGGTGGGGGCACCGGCCTCCTGAAGACGCACAGTCCTGCGCGCCCGTGGTGGCGTCAGTCCATTGCATGCTTCAAGAGCAATTTCCGGGCGGTGGCCGCTGAACGCTTCTACTCTTGGCGTCTGCGTAATTGCAGGATCTGTGCCATGCCAACCCAAGGAGAAACCATGCCCGAACGCCCCCGCGTGCCGCGCCATGGTGCGCGCTGCACCAGCGTCAGGCGTGCAACGGCAACTGTGGTGCGAGGCAGGTCTTTACAGCCAGGGCTTGAGCCAGCCCAGCCCGTCGCTGGTGGCGTGGGCGGCGGCACCGCGCGCGGGGCGGTATTCGCAGCCAATCCAGCCGTCGTAGTCCAGGCTGTCCAACAGCTTGAACAGATAGGTGTAGTTGATCTCGCCCACATCGGGTTCGTGGCGCTCGGGCACACCGGCAATCTGGAAGTGGCCGACGTTGCCCGTGGGCAGGTACTGGCGCACCTTCATGGCCAGGTCGCCTTCCACGATCTGGCAGTGGTACAGGTCCATCTGCACCTTCACGTTGGCGGCGCCGATCTCGGCGATCAGCGCATGGGCCTGGTCCTGGCGGCTGAGGAAGAAGCCGGGCATGTCGCGGCCATTGATGGGCTCCAGCAGGATCTGTATGCCATGGGGCGCAGCCTGCTCGGCGGCGTAGCGCACGTTGGTGATGTAGGTGGAGCGCACGGTGGCTGCGTCTGCCCCCTGGGGCACCAGCCCTGCCATCACGTGGATGCGGGGGCACTGCAGGGCCTTGGCATAGTCGATGGCCTTGGCAATGCCTTCGCGGAACTCGGCCTCGCGCCCGGGCAGGCAGGCCAGCCCGCGTTCGCCCGCGTCCCAGTTGCCGGGCGGGGCGTTGAACAGCACTTGCTGCAGGCCGTTGGCTTGCAGCCGTGTGGCCAGTTCTTGCGCCGGGTAGGCGTAGGGAAAAAGGTACTCCACCGCCTGGAAGCCATCGCGGGCAGCGGCGGCAAAACGGTCGAGAAAGTCCACGTCGTTGTAGAGCATGGACAGATTGGCGGCGAAGCGGGGCATGAAAGATTCCTGAGAAAAAAGCGGTCAGCGGCGCGGTGCGTGGGTGAGCACCTGCGCCAGCCGGTCTTGGTAAAAGCGCGCCAGGCCCACCGTGCTGTGGCCGAGGGTGTCGGCGCTGGCAGGGATCACGTAGGCCTGGGCGTGCGGGATGCGGGCGATGGCTTTGTCCAGCACGCCCAGCTCGGGTGGGTTGCGCTCATCGTCTGCCGAGTTGATGGCCAGCACGCGCGCGGTGATGCGTTCCAGCCCGGGCTCGGGGTCGTAGTCGCGCGATGCTTCCCACTGGTAGATGTGGTCGTTGGCATCGCCACGGAAAGGGGCCTTGAGGCGTTGCTCCACCAGCGCATCGGCCGCAGCGCGGTTGGGGGCCAGCTTTTGCAAGCCCTGGTTGCCCCCGTTGGTGCCGGTGCCAAAGAACACCGACGCAAACTGCAGGCTGCGGGGCTGGCGGGTGTAATTGCCACCCTGCCATTCGGGGTCGTTGCGGATGGCATCCACCAGCAGGCGGCGCATCATCCAGTTGCGGCCCGACATGGCGGCGGGCAGCGAGGCCATGGGCACGGCAATGTCCATGAAATCGGGGTAGCGCTGGGCCCACACCCAGGTGTGCATGCCGCCCATGGAGTTACCGATGATGGCGCGCACATGACGCACGCCCAGGTGCTCGGTCAACAGACGGTACTGCGCCTGCACCATGTCGTCATAGTTGTAGGCCGGAAAGGCGGCGCGCAGGCCGTCTGACGGCTTGCTGGAGCGGCCGGTGCCGATGGCGTCCGGCAGGATGATGAAGTACTTGCGTGCATCCAGCGGCTGGCCGGGGCCAAACAGCGTGCCTGCAAAGCCGGGCGTGAGCATGCTCTCTGCCGAGCCGTTGGTGCCATGCAGCACCAGCACCGGCTCTCCGGTGGGTTCGCCCACGGTGGAGTAGGCCAGCTTGAGTTCGGGCAGGGTCTGGCCGGTGTGGAAGCGGAAATCCTTGACGACCCACTCGCCGTGCTTGGGGGCGGGGTAGTCCGCAGCCGATGCGCCGCCTGTGGCCAGCACGCCCAGCAGCATGGGGGCAAAGGCTTTGCGCCAGAAAGAAAGGGTCATGGTTTGTCTCCTTGGGTATGTTCTTTCATCCCCGCGCCTTGTGCGCAGCCCGCCGGTTACCAGTGGGCACCAAAGCTCTGGCGCAGCTCCTCGATCTGGGGCTCGGTCAGCGACGTGGGGCGAGGCTGGCACAGCATCCACAGGCGTGCGGTTTCTTCCAGCTCCTCCAGCACGGCCATGGCGGCGGCGGGCGTGTCGTGCCACACGTTGGGCCCCAGGCGCGCCAGCATCACGGCGCGCACAGGGCTGCCTTGTGCGGCATAGCGGGTGATGGTCTGCGCCACCAGCGTTGCAGCGGCAGCATCACCCGGGCGGTGGTAAGGGATGTGCGGCACCCGGCCCACCTTCATCACAAAGTAGGGCGTGATGGGGGGCAGCAATTGCGCATCGGGCGCCAGTTGGCCACCTGCAGCGGTGTCGGCCTGCAGCGAGCAGGCCACCAGGTGTGTGCTGTGCGTGTGGATTACGCAGTGCGCAGGGGCTGCTGTCGATGCCGAGGCCTCGTAAATCTGCCGGTGCAGCGCAATGGTCTTGCTGGCCCGGTCGCCCGCCACCTGCTGGCCTTGTGCGTCCAGGCGCGCCAGCCGCTCGGGCTGCAGCGTGCCCAGGCAGGCATCGGTGGGGGTGATGAGGTAGCCATCGGCCAGGCGCACGCTGATGTTGCCTGCGGTGGCGTGCACATAGCCCCGCTCAAACAGGCTGCGGCCCACGCGGCAGATTTCGTCGCGGGCTTGGGCTTCATCCATGAAGGCGGGGGTAGAGGTCATGCCAGCAATTGTGCAAAAGCCTTGGTGAAAAAGTCGGTGCTGCCAAAATTGCCCGACTTCAGCGTGATGTGCAGCCCGTCCTTGGCGTCGGGCGCCACCGCATGGCACCACGGCACGCCGGGGTCGATCTGCGCGCCAATGCGCATTTGCGTGATGCCCAGGGCCTGCACGCAGGCACCGGATGTTTCACCGCCCGCCACGATGAGCTGACGCACACCGCGCTGCACCAGGCCGCGTGCAATGGCGGCAATGGTCTCTTCCACCATGGCACCGGCTTTCTCGGAACCCAGCTTGCCTTGAATGGCGCGCACAGCCGAAGGTTCGGCGGTGGAATACACCAGCACCGGGCCTTGGCCGATGTGGCCCTCAGCCCATTCCAGCGCTTCGGCAGCCACGTCCACGCCTGCGGCGATGCGCAGCGGGTCGATGGCGAGAGCAGGCTTGCCTGCCTTGATGAAATCCATCACCTGCTGGTTGGTCGCCACCGAGCAGCTGCCCGACACGATGGCCTGCAGCCCTTGCGCGGCGGGCAGGCGGGCGGCCTCGTTGCTGGGGGCCACGCCAAAGTTGCCCGGCAGGCCAATGGCCACGCCCGAGCCTGCGGTGACCAGCGGCATGCCCTTGAGGGCAGGGCCCAGGCGCAGCAGGTCGGCGTTGGACACAGCATCCACCACGGCCATGCGCACGCCCTCGGCCTTCAGTTGATCGATGCGTGCGCGGATAGCGGCCTCGCCCTGAGCGACCACGCTGTGGTCGATCAGGCCCACGCGGCTGGCCGTCTGCGCTTGCAGCACGCGCACCAGGTTGGGGTCGGTCATGGGCGTGAGCGGGTGGTTCTGCATGCCGCTCTCGTTCAGCAACACGTCGCCCACAAACAGGTAGCCCTTGAACACGGTGCGCTTGTTGTCGGGGAAGGCGGGCGTGGCGATGGTGAAGTCGGTGCCCAGCGCCTGCATCAGCGCATCGGTCACGGGGCCGATGTTCCCTTCGACCGTGCTGTCAAAGGTGGAGCAGTACTTGAAATAGATTTGCTCGGCGCCCTGTGCCTTCAGCCACTGCAGCGCGGCCAGCGATTGGGCGATGGCCTCTTCTTTGGGAATGGTGCGCGACTTGAGCGCGACCACGATGGCATCGGCCTCCGCATCCAAAGGTGCCGTGGGCACGCCCATGGCCTGCACCACGCGCATGCCTGCGCGCACCAGGTTGTTGGCCAGGTCGGTCGCGCCGGTGAAGTCGTCGGCAATGCAGCCCAGCAGTGCACGTGCGCGGGTCATGCCTTGTCCTTGCCTTCGGGGAGCGTGATGCCAGGGAAGATCTTGATCACTGCGCTGTCATCTTCCTTGGCAAAGCCTGCGGTGGAGGCTTGCATGAACATCTGGTGCGCCGTGGCGGCCAGCGGCAGGGGGAATTTGCTAGCGCGTGCGGTGTCCAGCACCAGGCCAAGGTCCTTCACAAAGATATCGACGGCCGACAGCGGCGTGTAGTCGCCCGCCAGCACATGGGCCATGCGGTTTTCAAACATCCAGCTGTTGCCCGCGCTGTTCGTGATCACTTTATACAAGGCGCTGGCCTCCACGCCTTCGCGCAGGCCCAGGGCCATGGCTTCGGCGGCTACGGCAATGTGCACACCGGCCAGCAGCTGGTTGATGATCTTGACCTTGCTGCCCGCGCCCGCCTTGTCGCCCAGGCGGTACACCTTGCCTGCCATGCCGTCGAGCACGGCACCCGCAGCGGCATAGGCCTCGGGCTTGGCCGAGGTCATCATGGTCATTTGGCCTAATGCGGCCTTGGCGGCGCCACCGGAGATGGGCGCGTCCACATAGTGCAGGCCCAGGACGTTCAGGCGGGCTTCCAGCGCCACGGACCAGTTGGGGTCCACCGTGGAGCACATCACAAAGGTGCTGCCGGGGCGCATTGCCGCTGCTGCGCCACCTTGGCCATCGTCGCCGAACAGCACGCTCTCGGTCTGCGCGGCGTTGACCACCACCGATACCACCACATCACTCACCGCTGCCAGTGCGGCGGTGGTGGCGTGGGCCGTCCCGCCATCGGCCACAAAGGCATCGGCCACGCCGGGGCGCACGTCGCAGACGTGGATGGTGAAGCCGTTGTTGCGCAGGGTCTTGGCAATGCCAGCGCCCATGGCGCCCAGGCCGATGATGCCGACGGTGGGTTTTGTCATGTTGTCAGTCCTTCAAGAAAACGGTCAAGGGGGCTCAGGCCACTAGGGCCCAGAGCAGGGCGGTCATTGCGAAACCTGCGATGCCCAGCACCGTGGTCAACACGGTCCAGGTGCGCAGGCCATCGCCCACGCTCAGGCCCAGGTAGCGGGTCACGATCCAGAAGCCCGAATCGTTGACGTGCGACAGGCCCAGGCTGCCGAAGCCAATGGCAACCGTGAGCAGCGCCACTTGCAAGGGGGAATACCCGCCACCCGCCATCGCATCGGCCAGCAGCCCGCAGGTGGTGATGATGGCCACGGTGGCCGAGCCCTGCGCGGCACGCAGCGCCAAAGAGATGATGAACGCCAACAGGATGAGCGGCAGGTGCGTGGCCGTGAGGCTTTGCGACAGCGCAGCGCCAATGCCGCTGGCCGTGAGCACCTTGGCAAACACGCCGCCTGCGCCCGTCACCAGGATCACGGTGGCGGCAGGGGGCAGGGCAGATTCCATGATGGCGTTGGTGCGCTCACGGTTCCAGCCCTGGTTGCGGCCCAGCAGAAACATCGCCAGGCCCACGGCCACCATCAGCGCAAAGATGGGCGAGCCGATGAAGCCCAATACATTGCGCAGGCTGTCGCCCTTGGGCAGCAGCGTGGCACCGGTGGTGCCGGCCATGATGAGGGCCAGCGGGATCAGGATGAGCGCCATGATGGTGCCCACGCCGGGGGCAGCGGCAGCCTTGGGGGCCTTGGAGTCCGCGCCTTCTTGGCTGCTGCCAAAGGCCGCAAACTGCTCGGCCGTGGTGGGCAGCAGGGGGTAGCCCTTGCGGTTGAGCCAGCCCGACACATACTGCGACAGCGCCGCCAGCGGGATGCAGATGGCCAGGCCAATGATGGTGATCCAGCCAATGTCGCCCTTGACGATGGCTGCCCCACCCACGATGCCTGGGTGCGGTGGCACCACCACGTGTGCGGCCAGCATGATGCCCGCCACGGGCAGGCCGAACTTGATGGGGTTGACGCCCGCTGCCTTGCAAAAGCCGTAGACGATGGGCACCAGGATGATGAAGCCCACGTCAAAAAACACCGGGATGGCCAGAACCAGCGCTGCGGCCGTGAGGGCCATGGGCACCCGTGTGGGGCCCAGCAGCTGCGTGAAGCGGTTGGCCAGGCTGGCCGCACCGCCCGAGACCTCGATCATGCGCCCCAGCATGGAGCCCAGCGCCACCAGGATGGCGACCGAACCCAGCGTGCCGCCCATGCCCGCAATCAGCGTGCTGATGATGTCGCCAATGGGCATCTGCGTGGCAAACGCCACCAGAAAGCTCACCAGCATCATCGCCACGAAGGCGTGGACCTGCCAGCGGATGATGAGCAACAGGAGCAGGGCAATGCTGCCGGCGCCGATGCCGAGAAGTGCAAGGGTGGACATGGACGAGATATCTCCGGGATGGAAGGGGCAGACCCAGGCTGGAGCCGCTCAAAGCGGCCTTGCAGGGGGTTCCAGCTGCACCTTGGTTGGTGTGTTTATATGGTTATCATACAAATTATCGCGCACGGCACTGCTACGGGTTAACCCGCGGCTGCCAGTGCGTGGGCATGGAGGGGGAAGCGGTTTTGAGGCGTTTTGGTGCTCAAGCGCTAGTGCAATATGCCTGAGAAGCTACCAAATATGTAGCAGATCACTGATGTGTTGAGACGCAAGCCCGGCGCACAGGCTTGGGACGTGGCTCAGAACACCAGCGGTGTGGACGCGGCCACCAGCGGCTGGGCCAGCCGAGCGCCGTCCTGGGCCCAGAACGTGAGGTCGGCCTGCTCGATGCGGGCCAGTGCGTTCTTCATGTGCTGCGCGGCAGCCGCCCGCGCGGCCACCGGGTCGCCCGCCTCGATGGCGCGCACGATGTGGCTGTGCTCGTGGGTCACCGCATCGGCAAAGTCGGTGCGGCGCGCCTCGTTGGCACGGGTCACGCGGGTGGCGCCCTTGAGGAACTGCGCCAGATAGTCCAGCGTGCTGATCATGAACGGGTTGCCTGCCGCCCGGGCGATGGCGCGGTGGAACAGAACGTCTTCTTCCACCCCGTCGCGGCCTGCACGCACGGCGTCGGCGATGTGCTGCATGGCGGCGCGTATGGCGGCCATGTCTGCATCGGTGCGCCGCAGGGCCGCCAGCTCGGCCACCTCAGCCTCCAGCGCACGCCTTACCTCCACGATCTGCATCACCGCCTCGCGCGATGCGGCCAGGGGTACATCGAACTGCAGCGGCTCGATGCCCGGAGCCAGCACATACACGCCGCTGCCCTGGCGCGAGTCCACCAGCCCCAGCGACTTGAGGCGCGAGATGGCCTCGCGCACCACTGTGCGGCTCACCTGGAACTGCTGCGCCAGCACCGCCTCGGTGGGCAGCTTGTCGGACGCCTGGATGCGGCCCGCGCGGATCTCGGCCTCCAGCGCGCTGGCCACCTGGTCGGAGAGCTTGGCGCTGGGTTTGACGGCGGAGAACGGCGAAGACATGGGTGGGGCGGGCAGTGGGGCGTGAAGTCGGTGCCGGGATGTACTGGCAGGCCGGGGCGCAGTTGACTTTACCCGAAGGGCACTGCGCCGGAATCGTTTGTTTGCCGCGCTACTTGGGCGCCGGGCAGGAGTCGTCCAGTTTGGCGAGGCCCGCCAGCTTCTGCAGCCGGCTGCGGTTGTCCAGGCAGGCCTGGTGCTGCGCCTCGGCCGCCTTCTGCTGGGCTTGCGCCGCCGCCTTGCTGCGCTCGGCTTGGAGCTGGGCCACACGCTCGCGGATTTGCGGCATCACGGCCAGCGCGGCCTTCTCGCCTTCCACGATGGCATTGGCGCGCTGGCTGAAGTCGGCGGCGCCAATGTCGAGCACCTGGGGGCGGATGATCACGTCGGCCCGCGCCAGCTCGGCCTGGCCCAGCTTCTGGCCCATGATGGCAATCGACTGGTTCAGCGCACCCAGCATGTTGCCCGGCGTTTGGCCCCGGGCCTTGTTGGAGATATCCACCGCGATCAC
Organism: Acidovorax sp. 59; assembly: GCF_002754175.1. Taxonomy (NCBI): domain Bacteria; kingdom Pseudomonadati; phylum Pseudomonadota; class Betaproteobacteria; order Burkholderiales; family Comamonadaceae; genus Acidovorax; species Acidovorax sp. 59. The sequence continues at coordinate 608,624 of NZ_PEET01000001.1, forward strand.
GATGTCGGCGCCCAGCTGGCGTGCGGCATCCACAGGCACAGGGCTCACGATGCCGCCATCCACAAAATGGTATTTGCCGATGGTGACGGGCTGGAACACACCGGGCACGCTGCTCGATGCGCGCACGGCCTGGCCGGTGTTGCCGCGTGCAAACACCGTGCGCTCGCCGTCTTCCAGCCGCGTAGCCACCACGACGAAGGGCTTGGCCATCTGCTCCAGCGGCTTGCGGCGCACCTGCTCGTTCACATAGTCTTCGAGCTTTTGCCCCAGTACCAGCCCGCCGGACGACAGCTGCAGGTCGCGGATCTTGGCTTCGTCCAGTGCCACGGCCTTTTCCTGCATCTCGAAGGCGTTCATGCCGCTGGCATACAGCGCGCCGACCACGCTGCCTGCGCTGGTGCCCGAGACCACGGCGGGCGCCAGGCCATTGGCCTCCAGCATCTTGATCACGCCGATGTGCGCAAAGCCTTTGGCCGCGCCACCGCCCAGGGCGATGCCAATGCGGATGGGTGGCGTGGTGGATGTGGTCGCAGCGGCAGGTGACGCGTCGCCCGCCGCTGGCTGGGTCGGCGCGGTGCCACCGCATGCGGCCAGACCTGCTGCGGCCCCAAGGGCCAGAAGGCGCAAAAGAATGGTCAAGCGCATGCGGTGTGATCCTGCTGTCGTCCAAACGGGGCGGGCAGTATAGCGGCAGGGTGCCGAGTCACCGGTTGGTGGTGTCTTTTGCTCCTGAAAGAGGAGCTGCTTGCGCTTGGCATACAAGCGCCAGAGCCAACTACCGCCAGAAATCGCGGTGCAGGGCCGTGATCTCGTCTTGCAGCGCAGGCACCGGCCCCAGCACCTCGGTGGGGCGCTGGCCGCTCGCAAACACCGTGCGGCAAGGCAGGGCCAGCGTGGGGTTCTCGGGGTGGTCGCCCGTCAGGGCGAGCAGGGCGGCTTCTTCGGCGCCATACAGCACGCGGCCGATGCCCGCCCAGTAGATGGTGCCTGCACACATAGCGCAGGGCTCGAAGGTGGTGACCAGCGTGCACTGGGCGAGATAAGCGCCGGGATAGTTGGCCGCCGCCGTGCGGGCCAGCGTGCTCTCGGCATGGTTCACGGTGTCGATGTTGCCCTGCTCGGCCAGCACGGTCTCGCCATCGGGCGCAACCAGCAGCGCGCCGAAGGGATGGCGGCCCATGTCCTTGGCGCGCTGGGCCACGGCGTTGGCGCGGCGCAGCAGCGTGGCTGCCTGGGCTTCGCTCAACGCCGTCGGGTTATTCACCTTGAGAACCCCGGTGCGCCCAACCCGTGGTGCGTTTTTCGATCCAGCTGAACAGCTCGTACATCACCATGGCCATGGCGCCCACCACCATCAGGCCCGCAAAGGCCAGGCCCATCTGCATGGACGAGCCCGCGCTGATCAGGAGGTAGCCAATGCCTTCGTTGGCTGCGGTCATTTCCGACACCGTGGTACCCACAAAGGCCAGGGTGATGGCGACCTTGAGCGAGCCGTAGAAGTACGGCATGGAGCGCGGCAGGCCCACCTTGGTCAGCACGTCCCAGCGCTTGGCGCCCAGCACGCGCAGCACGTCTTCCAGCTCGGGCTCCAGCGTGGCGAGGCCGGTGGCGATGTTGACCATGATGGGGAAGAAGCTGATGAGGAACGCCGTGAGGATGGCCGGGCCCACGCCAATGCCGAACCACACCACCAGGATGGGCACAAAGGCGGCCTTGGGCAGTGCGTTGAAGGCTGTCATCAGCGGGTACACGGCGGCATAGGCCAGGCGAGAACTGCCGATCACAAAACCTAGCAGCACGCCGACCACGATGGCAATGCCAAAGCCCGCCATCGTGACCCAGTAGGTGCGCCAAGCGTGTGCGGCGATCACGCCGCTGAACTCGACCAGCTGCGTGGCAATGACCCAGGGGCTGGGGAAGAGAAATTCGGGGACGCTGAAGGCCGAACAGATGATTTGCCACAGCAGAATGGTGGCGGTCAGCAGCAGCCAGGGGGACCAGCGCTCTACGGTTTTCTTGTGCATGGTGGGAAGGTCTTCGGGTTACTGCTGGATGGGCGCGCCTGCTTTTCGCAGGGCACCGATGTGGCCGCGCAGTTCATGCACGATGTCGGTGAACTCCTTGGTGTAGGTCACCTCCAGGTCGCGCGGGCGGGGCAGTTCGATCTCCTTGCGCACCACAAACCGGCCGGGGCTCTTGCTCATCACATACACCGTGTCGGCCAGGAAGACCGATTCGCGCAGATCGTGCGTGACCAGGATCACGTTGAACTGCTGCTCGGTCCACAGGTCGCGCAGGATGCACCACAGCTCCTCGCGGGTGAAGGCATCGAGCGCGCCAAACGGCTCGTCCAGCAGCAGCATCTTGGGCTCGTGGATCAGCGCGCGGCAGATGCTGGCGCGCTGCTGCATGCCGCCCGACAGCTGCCAGGGGAACTTGTCCTCATAGCCCGCCAGCCCCACCTTTTGCAGCAGCTTGCGGGCGCGCTCTTCGTATTCCTTGCGTTTTTGCTTGAAGTTGCTGCGGTAGGGCTCGACGATTTCGAGCGGCAGCAGCACGTTATCCACCGTGGTGCGCCAGGGCAGCAGCGAAGGCGCCTGGAAGGCCATGCCCGAGACCTTCAGCGGCCCCGTCACCGGCTGCCCGTCGATGAGGATCTTGCCCATGGAGGGCATCTTCAACCCGGTGGCCAGCTTCATGAAGGTGGACTTGCCGCAGCCCGAGGGGCCCACGATGGCGATGAATTCGCCCTGGCGTACCTGCAGGTCGATGGCTTCGACCGCAAACTGGTTCTTGGCGCGCAGCTCGTCGTTGTAGGCAAGCCAGACGTCCCGGAAGTCCACAAAATAGTTGTCAGCAGCCTGCATGGAAGTCTTTGTGCTCATAACGGCTGCAAGCGCTAGTCAATCATGCGCCTGCAGCTATCAAATTAATAGTGTTTACTTCTTCGGCAGGATGTTCAGCTCGGCAGCGCTGGGCAGAAAGCTGGCGTTCCACACATCGTCGGCGTTCACACGGGTCTTGGTGTTGAACGCATCGGACACCTGCGACGCCATCAGCGAGAGGCGGCCGGGCTTGAGCTGGCCGAAGCCTTCGGTGCGGGCGTCGGGGCTGTTGATCACCGTGTCGATGGCCAGCTGCAGGCGACGGGTTTCGAGCGGCACGTTCACGATGCCGTCGCGCGCCTTCACGTATTCGATGGAGGCTGCGGGGTTGGCAATGACTTCCTTGGCGCCCTTGGTGAAGGCCGACAGGAACGCCTTGATGGCGGCCGGGTTCTCCTTGATGAGCTTGGGCGATGCGATGATCACATTGCCATACAGCTTCACGCCGAAGTCGGCATAGGGCAGCACCACCACATCGGCGGCCTTGGCGCCCCGGGCTTCCAGGTTGAGCAGCGAGGTGAAGGTGAAGCCGGTGATGGCGTCCACATCGCCGCGCACCAGCATGGTTTCGCGCAGCGGGGGGTCCATGGCGGTCCAGGTCACGGCGCCGATGCCGTTGGCCTTCTGGAAGATGGGAAACGCGCGGCGGCCTGCGTCGAACACGGGGGCGCCCAGCTTCTTGCCGGCCAGGTCGGCGGGCTTGGTGATGCCGCTCTTTTTCAGCGCCATGACCGAGGCGGGCGTGTTGTTGTAGACCACCATCACCGCCACGGGCTTGTTCTGCGCGTCGGGGTTGTTGGCGTGGAACTCCATCACGGCGGCCAGATCGGCAAAACCCATGTCGTAGGTGCCCGAGGCCACGCGCTGCACCGCGCCGCCGGAGCCGTTGCCCGCATCCACTGTCACGTCCAGGCCTGCGGCCTTGAAGTAGCCCTTGGCCACGGGTTGCAGGAACAGTGCGGCAGGGCCTTCAAAACGCCAGTCCAGCTGGAACTTGATGGGCGTGGTGGCCTGCGCCTGGGCCAGCGAGGTACTGCCGATCAGGGCCAGGGCGGCGGCGGTTTGCATGAACAGTCTTTTTTTCATTCGGGGCTCCTGTCGGGCGAGGGGAAATTCGGTGAGGGAAGGCACTGGCCCCTTTGATGGGCCATGGTCCTGCAGTCAGCAAAAACGATGCCCGGTTTGTGTACGCGGGTGCTTTGCTGCGCCCCATTGTTCACCGAAGTGGTGCGCGTCAGCATGCTGGGTTTCCCGAAATGGTGCATGCGCAGGGCCAGGGGTTGGCTTGCCCATGAAAAACGGGGCCCGAGGGCCCCGTTGCAACGGTGTGTGGGCAGGCCTGCTCACGGCCTGCGCTCAGGTCAGCACGGCACAGCGCGCTCAGCGTGGCCGGGCGGCAGCGCTGGCCACGGCCAGGGCCGTCATGTTGAGCACCCGGCGTACGGTGGCGGCCGGGGTCAGGATGTAGGCCGTGGCAGCGGCGCCCATCAGGATGGGGCCCACCGTGACGCCACCGCTGGTGGTCGTCTTGAGCACGTTGTAGAGGATGTTGGCAGCATCCAGGTTGGGGCAGATCAGCAGGTTGGCCGAGTCCGTCAGGGTCGAATCCGCCATGTAGGCGTTGCGGATGTTCGGCTCCAGCGCGGCATCGCCGTGCAGCTCGCCATCACACTCGATCTCGGGGTGGGCGGCCACGAACAGGTCGCGCGCCTCGCGCATCTTGCGGGCCGATGCGCGCTTGGACGAGCCATAGCTGGAGTGCGACAGGAAGGCGACCTTGGGCGGGATGCCAAAGCGTTGCACCTCCTGCACCGACATCCAGGCGATGTCCGCCAGCTGCTGGGCCGTGGGGTCTTCGTTCACGTAGGTGTCGGCAATGAACAGCGTGCCCCGGTTGGTCATCAGCGCGTTCAGGGCAGCGTAGTTGTGGGCACCTTCCTGGCGGCCAATGATGCTGTGGATGCGTTCCAGGTGCGTTTCGTAGGTACCCACCAGGCCGCAGATCATGGCGTCAGCATCGCCCAGCTTGACCATCAGCGAGGCGATGATGGTGTTGGAGCGGCGCACGGCGGCCTTGGCCACTTCGGGCGAGGCGCCGTTGCGCTTCATGAGCTGGTGGTAGTGCTCCCAGTACTGGCGAAAGCGCGGGTCGTCCTCGGGGTTGCACACCTCCACGTCCTTGCCCAGCTGCATGCGCAGGCCGGCCTTGGCGATGCGCGCGGCAATCACGGCGGGGCGGCCGATGAGGATGGGCGTGGCGATCTTGTCGTCGATGGCCATCTGCGCAGCGCGCAGGGCGCGTTCGTCTTCACCGTCGGCGTAGGCCACGCGCTTTTGTGCATCGGGCAGGGCCTTGGCCGCGTTGATCACGGGGCGCATCAGCATGCCGGTCTGGTAGACAAAGCGCGACAGCGTTTCCTTGTAGGCCTCCATGTCTTCGATGGGGCGCGTGGCCACGCCCGATTCAGCAGCGGCCTTGGCCACGGCGGGCGCGATCTTGAGGATCAGGCGCGAGTCGAACGGCGTGGGGATGAGGTAATCGGGGCCAAAGGTCAGCTCTTTGCCTGCATAGGCGCTGGCCACTTCTTCGCTGATGTCGGCCTTGGCCAGGTCGGCGATCTGGCGCACGCAGGCCAGCTTCATGGCCTCAGTGATCTTGGTGGCGCCGCAGTCCAGTGCGCCGCGGAAGATGTACGGGAAGCACAGGACGTTGTTGACCTGGTTCGGGTAGTCCGACCGGCCCGTGGCGATGATGCAGTCGGGGCGGATGGCCTTGGCGAGTTCGGGGCGGATTTCAGGCTCGGGGTTGGCCAGGGCCAGGATGATGGGCTTAGGGCCCATGGTCTTGACCATCTCGGCCGTGAGCACGCCGGGGGCCGAGCAGCCCAGGAACACGTCGGCGCCGTTGACCGCATCGGCCAGCGTGCGGGCGTCGGTCTTTTGCGCGTAGGCCGCCTTGGATTCGTCGTAGCCCCCGGGGCGGCCTTCGTAGATCACGCCCTTGGAGTCGCAGACAAAGACGTTCTCGATCTTCACACCCAGGCCCACCATCACGTTCAGGCAGGCAATGGCGGCCGCGCCCGCGCCCGACACGGCAATCTTCACCTGGTCGATCTGCTTGCCCACCAGCTCCAGTCCATTGAGCAGCGCCGCGCTGCTGATGATGGCCGTGCCGTGCTGGTCGTCATGGAACACCGGGATGTTCATGCGCTTGCTGAGTTCGCGTTCGATGTAGAAGCACTCGGGCGCCTTGATGTCTTCGAGGTTGATGCCGCCCAGCGTGGGCTCCAGCGCCGCGATGATCTCGATGAGCTTGTCGGGGTCGCGCTCGGCCAGTTCGATGTCGAACACATCGACGCCCGCGAACTTCTTGAACAGGCAGCCCTTGCCTTCCATCACCGGCTTGCTGGCCAGTGGGCCGATGTCGCCCAGGCCCAGCACCGCCGTGCCGTTGGTGATCACCGCGACCAGGTTGCCGCGCGAGGTGAAGTCAAACGCCTTGGAAGGGTCGGCAGCGATGTCCAGGCATGGGTAAGCCACGCCCGGCGAGTAGGCCAGCGACAGGTCGCGCTGGTTGGACAAAGGCTTGGTGGGGGTGACCGAAATCTTGCCCCGGGTGGGGTTGCGGTGGTATTCGCGCGCAGCGTCGCGCAGGGCCTGTTCGGCGGCGGAAATGTTCTGTGTCATGCGGAAATCCTGGAAGTCCTGGGCGGAAAGCAAAAACAAGGGTACCCGATGGCGTGGGCGGCTGGCATGCAGGTTTATGCGGATGCAGCATAAGAGCCTGTTCAAAGTCTTTTTGGAGTCGCACAAGTCCCTTGCCGGGATGGGATGCCAGGCGCGGTGCGCTGCCAATAGCCCATGCTATTGGCAAGCGCCGCAACGCCGCAGACCGCCCGGCAAGGCACTTGCCCGAAGGGTTGGAGTGAAATCGGGTGATTGGACGCCCCGGCTGCTTGCATGGGCACGAGCCCATGCGGCGCACCCGACGCATCCACTCATCCCGATTGCACTCCAATGCGATCTCCAAAAAGACTTTGAACAGGCTCTAAGGCCAAAACCCCCTGGCAGCCGTGGCGGACAGGGGGCGGGGCCACGCGGGCAGTGGCAGGTTTTCGGCAGCGGGCAGGCGGGATGCTAGTGGGCGTCGGCCTGGCGTGCGGCGTTGACAGCGGCGGAGGTGTCGCGGCTGGCGCCATTGAAGAAAACGTTCAGGGCCACCGCCGTGATCGAGGCCAGGAGGATACCGGATTCGATCAGCGGGTGGATAGCGTGCGGCATCCACTGGCGGAAGTTGGGCGCGATCAGCGGCACCATGCCCACGCCGATGGAAACGGCCACGATCATGGCGTTGAAGCGGTTGGTCTTGAAGTCCACCCCGCCCAGGATGCGGATGCCTGTGGCCGCCACCATGCCGAACATCACCAGCCCCGCGCCGCCCAGCACCATGGTGGGCAGCGACTCGACCAGTGCGGCCATCTTGGGCAGCACGCCCAGCACGATCAGGATCACGCCGCCGGCCACGCACACAAAGCGGCTCTTGACGCCGGTGACGGCGACCAGCCCCACGTTCTGCGAGAAGCTGGTGTACGGAAAGGTGTTGAAGATGCCACCCAGCAGCGTGCCCAGGCCATCGGTGCGCAGGCCGCGCGTGAGGGCTGCCTGGTCCACCTTGCGGTCGGTCATCTCGCCCAGGGCCAGGAACATGCCGGTGGATTCGATCATGACCACGATCATCACCAGGGTCATGGTCAGGATCAGGATGGGGTCGAACACAGGGCCGGCAATCTCGAACGGCAGCACCAGGTCAAACCACTGCGCCTTGGCCACCTTGTCGAAGTTCATCATGCCCAGCGCCACGGCCACTACCGCACCAATGACGATGCCCAGCAGCACCGAGATGTTGGCGACGAAGCCCTTGGCAAACTTGGCAATCAGCAGGATGGACAGCAGCACCAGGCCCGAGATGCCCACACCGGTCAGGTCGGCGTACTTGGGGTTGGGCACCGTGGGCACCACCGCAAACCCCTTGGGCACCGGTGGCAGTGACGAGCCGGGGGCTCCGGCAGCGGCCTGCGCATCGGCCAGCCACTTGAGGTGCTCGGGGTTGGGCACGCTGGGCGCCGTGGGGCCGACGGGGTTGCCAAAGATCCAGTTGATGCCCACGCGCATCAGGCTGATGCCGATGACCGCAATGATGGTGCCGGTGACCACCGGCGGGAAGAAACGGAGCATGCGGCTCACCATCGGAGCGATCAGGATGGAGATCACCCCCGCGCCAATCACCGAGCCAAAGATCAGCCCGGCACCGGCGGTGCCGCCCGTGGTCTGCGCCATCGAGATCATGGGCGCCACAGAGGCAAAGGTCACCCCCATCATCACCGGCAGCTGAATGCCAAACCAGCGCGAGGCGCCCAGCGCCTGGATCAGCGTGACCAGCCCGCACACAAACAGGTCGGCCGAGATCAGCTTGGCTACCTGGTCGGGCGTGAGGTTGAGCGCGCGGCCCACGATGAGCGGCACCGCCACGGCACCCGCATACATCACCAGCACATGCTGCAGGCCCAGCGCCGTGAGTCGCCCCAGGGGCAGGTGTTCGTCCACGGGGTGTACGGGCGGGTTCATGGGTGTCCTTCGGGGGTTGGTTTTTGAATACGGAATGGAAACCTGTGCCGAATGGTGCACAGATGTCCATACAAAAATCGTATACAAAATGACCGGGCGCGCTTATCCCGGTTAACCCTTAGAGGGGCGCAGCAAATTACCCGCCGGCCGTGGACGCAGGCGATGGGGAGCTTGGGGGCCGGGCGCGTCCGGCGTGGGCTAGCCCAGGTCCGTGGATGCCGCCTTGGTGCGTTGGCTGGTCAGCGGTGCCAGCGACTCGCGCAGGCGGTCGCGGACCAGCGGCTGGCCGGGGTTGAGGGCGCCTTCCACATGGCCAATGTGGGCGAGCATGCGTTCGCGGGCCAGGGTGGTGTTGCCGGCCTCCAGCGCCTCCACAATGGCGGCATGCTCCGCACAAGACTGGCTGGCCGCGTGCTGCGACTGGTACAGCGACGCGGCCAGGGTGGTGCGCGCCGTGAGGTCGCGCAGGATGTCGCTCAGGCTGCGGTGGCCCATCGCTTCGGCCAGGCAGACGTGGAAATCTGCGAGCAAAAAGGCGCGTGTGGCAGCGTCAGCGCCTTCGATGGCCTGCTGTTCGTCGGCGATGTGCGCACGCAGGCGGCGGGTCACGCTCTGCAGCGGGCGGCCCGCATCGGCCAGGATGCCTGATTCGATGATGCGCCGGGCGGAGAACGCGTCGCGTGCATCCTCCACCGAGGGCTCCACCACGTACCAGCCCCGGCGCGAGCGCACTTCCACAAAGCCCCGTGCCTGCAGCTGCATCAGGGCCTCGCGCACCAGCGTGCGGCTCACGCCGAACAGATCGGCCAGCTCCTGCTCGCCCAGGCGCTCGCCGGGCGAGAGTTTTTGCGCCAGGATGGATTCCACCACCTGCTGGGCGATCTGGGTCTGGTTGATGCTCATGGCCGAATTGTCGCGTGCTGTGTCGGGGGCTTGCCCGATCAGGCACGCGGCGAGGGTGGCTCGCGGCCGTCCAGCACGGCGTGGGCGCGTTCGCGGTCGATGTCGCCTTCCCAGGCTGCCACGGCCACGGTGGCGACACAGTTGCCAATGAGGTTGCCCAGCGCGCGGGCGATGCCCATGAACCAGTCCACCGACAACACCAGCACCAGGCCAATCGCCGGGATTGCAGGGATTGCCTGCAAGGTGGCTGCCAGCACGACGATGGCCGAGCCGGGCACGCCGTGTGCACCCTTGGAGGTGACCAGCGAGATCGCCAGGATCGTCAGCAGGTCGGCCATGGAAATCGGCGTGTTGGTGGCCTGGGCGATGAACACGGCGGCCAGTGTGATGTAGATCGAGAACGCGTCCAGGTTAAACGAGTAGCCCGTGGGGATCACCAGGCCCACGGTCGAATCGCGGATGCCCATGTGCTTGAGCTTGGCCATGATCTGGGGCAGCACGCTGTCGGACGACGTGGTGGCAAACACCACGGCCAGTTCCTCGCGCAGATAGCGCAGCAGCTTGAACAGGCTGAAGCCCGACACCCGCATGATGAGGCCCAGCACCACCACGACGAAGATGACCACCGCGGCGTAGAACAGCGCCACCAGCATGCCCAGCTGCTTGAGGGAACCCAGGCCGTATTTGCCCACGGTGAACGCGATGGCGCCCAGCACACCCAACGGTGCGAGTTTGATGATCAGGCCCATGGTCTTGAACAGCACATGCGACAGGTCATCGATCAGGCCGGTGACCCGCGCCCCGCGCTCACCGATCAATGCCAGGGCGCAGCCAAAAACGATGGAAAACAGCAGGACCTGCAGCACATCGCCGTTGGCGAACGCGCTCACGGCGGTGGTTGGTATGAGCTTGAGCAAGAAGTCGGTGAAGCCGCCGCCGGTGAGCTTGCTGGCGTTTTCGGCGTAGGCGCCCATGGCTTTGGGGTCCAGCGCATTGGGGTCCACGTTCATGCCCACGCCGGGCTCGAACCAGAACGCCAGCGCCAAGCCCAGCACCAGGGCGATGGAGGTGACCACCTCGAAGTAGATCAGCGATTTGACGCCCACCCGGCCTACCCGTTGCAGGTCGCCAGTGCCTGCAATGCCATGCACCACCACGCAGAAGACGATGAGCGGGATGAGCATCTTGATGAGCTTGATGAAGCCGTCTCCCAGGGGCTTGAGCGCGATGGCGGTGTCGGGCCACACAAGGCCCACCACCACACCGGCTATCAAGGCCAGCACCACCTGACCAAAAAGGGATTTGAAAAACCGGGGCATGCCAACTCCTTCAGTAGCTTTTTGAACGCAAATCTTGCATACAAGAACTGTAGGCAAGTCTGAAGAGTGGCGGTATGAGGGTATGCCCGCATGGGGTTGCCAGAGGCGGCAATAAAAAAGGCCACGCCCTTGTGGGGCGTGGCCTCGCAAATGTTGACAAGCACAGACCGCCCGCATGAAGCGGGCGCTGGCAATCAGTAGCCGAGGGTCTTGCCGTCGGGGTTGCGGGGGTCCGAGTAGCCGTACAGCGCGCCGCCACGGATCTGGATGGTCTGCGTGCGGCCCATCGAAGGCTTGAGCGCGATGTTGTGGCCGCGTTGCTTGAGCAGGGCAATGGTGTCGGGCGAGAGGCCCTTTTCCACGCGCAGCTCGTCCGGCGTCCACTGGTGGTGCACGCGGGGTGCCGCTGCGGCCTCCGCAGGGTTCATGCCGAAGTCGATGGTGTTGACCACCGTCTGCAGCACCGTGGTGATGATGCGCGCGCCGCCAGGGCTGCCGGTCACCAGTGTGGGCTTGCCGTCCTTGAGCACCAGGGTGGGCGTCATGGACGACAAGGGGCGCTTCTTGGCGGCCACTGCGTTCGCGTCGCCACCGACCAGGCCATAGGCATTGGCCACACCGGGCTTGGCCGAGAAGTCGTCCATCTCGTTGTTGAGCAGGATGCCCGTGCCCTTGGCGACGATGCCGCTGCCGAAGTTGGTGTTCAGCGTGTAGGTCACGGCCACGGCGTTGCCGGCCTTGTCCACCACCGAGTAGTGGGTGGTCTGGTCGCTCTCATACGGCTGTGGCTGGCCGGGCTTGATCTCCTTGGCCGGGCGTGCGCGGTTGGGGTCGATGCCCTTGGCCAGCGATTCGGCATAGCGCTTGGAGGTCAGGCCCTTCAGCGGGATCTTCACGAAGTCTGGGTCGCCCAGGTATTCGGAGCGGTCGGCGTATGCCAGCTTGCTGCTCTCGGCCATGTGGTGGATGGTCTGCGCGCTGTTGGGGCCCCACTGGGCCAGGGGCAGGGGCTCCAGCATGTTCAGGATCTGCACCAGGTGCGGGCCGCCCGAGGAGGGTGGCGGCATGGTCACGATCTCGTAGCCACGGTAGGTGCCACGCGTGGGGACGCGTTCGGCCACCTTGTATTCGCGCAGGTCTTGCAGGGTGATGGCGCCTGCGTGGGGTGCCATTTCGGCGGCGATCTTCTGGGCGATCTCGCCTTCGTAGAACGCCTTGGCGCCCTGCTGTGCGATGAGGCGCATGGATTGCGCCAGGTCTTTTTGCACCAGCGGGTCGCCCACCTTCAGGGGTTCGCCGTTCTTCCAGAAGATGGCCTGGGTGGCAGGCCACTTGCCCATGTTCTTCTTCTCTTGCTGCAGTATCTTGGCGAGCGTTTCGCTCACCGGGAAGCCCTTGTCCGCCAGTTCGATGGCCGGGGCGATCACACGCGACAGGGGCAGGGTGCCCCAGCTCTTGAGCGCGTGTTCCATGCCCGCGACGGTACCGGGCACGCCCACGGCATAGTGGGTGTACAGCGACTTGCCGTCCACCACATTGCCCTTGGCATCCAGGTACATGTCGCGCGTGGCCTTCGATGGCGCCACTTCGCGGAAGTCGAGGGCCACGCTCTTGCCGGTCTTGGCGTCGTGCACCATCATGAAGCCGCCACCACCCAGGTTGCCCGCATTGGGCAGGGCCACGGCCAGCGCAAAGCCAATGCCCACGGCCGCATCCACAGCGTTGCCACCGGCCTTGAGGATGTCCAGGCCAATCTGCGAGGCCAGCTCCTGCTCGGAGGCGACCATGCCATTGCGTGCCACCACGGGGTGGAACACATCCATGTCGAAGTCATAGGCTGCACTGGCGGCCTGGGCCGAGGCGGTCTGCTGCACTGCGGGCGCGGGTGCAGCCGTGGCTACCGGCGGCGTGCTGCCGCAGGCCGCGAGGCTGGCCAGGGCCAGCACAACGCTGCCAGCCAGCAGCGTATGACGAATGTTCATGGGATATCTCCTGGTGTGTGGAATCTGGAAATGACAACGGGCGCACCCAGTCGATGGATGCGCCCGTGCCAGTGTAGGTCGGTCAAAGGGCTGCCAGAGGCAATCTCGTCATGACATTGAAGCGCAGCACTGATGTGCTGCGTGCATTACTTCCTGCCCCGTGGGCCCTCAGGCGAGCAAGTCGCTCAATGTCCGTGCAATCACCTTGGTGGCGCGGCGCAGGTCTTCGAGCTGCAGGCGCTCGTCGGCGCGCTTGGCGTGCGATTCGAGGACCGTGCGGGGGCCTGCACCGTAAATCACGCCGGGAATGCCGCGCTCCACATACAGGCGCACATCGGTGTAGAGCGGCGTGCCCACGGCGGGTACCGGTTCACCGATCACGGCCTGGGCATGTTGCTGGATCGCATCGACCAGGGGCTTGTTGCCCGCCAGCGGCGTCATCGCGTTGGCCAGCAGCAGGCGCTTGATCTCCACGCTGATACCGGCGCGCTCACCTGCAGCCTGTTCGATCACGCGGCGGATGTTGGCTTCAACCTCCACCGGGTTTTCCTCGGGGATCATGCGGCGGTCGAGCTTGAACATCACCTTGCCGGGTACGACGTTGGTGTTGGTGCCGCCCTCGATGCGGCCCACGTTCAGGTAGGGGTGCTTGATGCCTTCGACCTTGGACGTGACCTTCTTGTACTCGTCGTTCTGTGCGTACAGCGCGTTCAGGATGTGCACGGCGCCCTGCAGGGCATCTACTCCGGTGTGGGGCACGGCGGCATGGGCCATCTTGCCGTGCACCGTCACTTCCATCTGCAGGCAGCCGTTGTGGGCGGTGACCACTTCGTAGCTGAAGCCTGCGGCAATCATCAGGTCGGGCTTCGTCAGTCCCTTTTGCAGCAGCCAGCCGGGGCCGAGTTCGCCGCCAAACTCTTCGTCGTAGGTGAAGTGCAGCTCTACCGCGCCCTGGGTGGGCCTGGCCACGGCTTCCAAGGCCCGCACCGCAAAGGTGAAGCTTGCAAAGTCGCTCTTGCTCACGGCGGTGGCGCGGCCATACATGGCGCCATCGACGATCTCGGCGCCGTAGGGGTCGTGCGTCCAGCCTTCGCCGGGCGGCACCACGTCACCGTGGGCGTTCAGGGCGATGGTCCTGCCGCCGCTGCCGTACGGTCTGCGCACGATGAGGTTGGTGATGGATTCCATGCCGTAGGCCAACACATCAGCGGCGGGCACGGCGTGCTTTTCGGCCTCGTAGCCAAAGTCCTTCAGCAGCTCGGCGGTGCGCTCGGCATGGGGCGCGTTGTTGCCGGGGGGCGTGTCGGTGGGTACGCGCACCAGGGCCTGCAGAAAGCGCACTTCTTCGTCAAAGTGCTGGTCGATCCAGGCGTCCAGCGCGGCGTGGTGGTTCGGGGTGGTCATGGTTGTTGTTCCTCGGCAAGCTGGTGCAGCACCTGGGTGAAGGCGTCCACGGCCAGTTGCATGTCGTTGTTGGTGGTGGATTCGAGCGGGTTGTGGCTGATGCCGGAGTTTTCTCCGCGCACAAACAGCATGGCCTGCGGCATGATTTCGTGCAGCTTCATGGCATCGTGGCCTGCCCCACTGGGCATGCGGAACACGGGCACGCCCAGGTGGTCCACAGCACGCTCCCACTGGTGCTGCAGGGCCGGGGCGCTGGGGGCTGCTGCGGCGCGCATGGATTCCTCCAGCGTATAGCGCAGGCCGCGCCGGGCTGCGATCTGGCCCAGGTGGTCCAGCACATCGCGCACCAGTGCGTCCCGTTGCGGATCGGTGGGCGCACGCAGGTCCAGGCTGAACTGGCAGCGGCCCGGCACCACATTGATGGAGCCGCCGGGCACGTTGAGCAGGCCGATCGTGCCCACCGAGTCCCCGTCCTGGGCGGCGCGCTGCTCGATGTACAACGCCAGCTCAGCCACAGCCACGGCCGCATCGCGGCGGCGGTCCATGGGGGTGGTGCCTGCGTGGCTCGCGATGCCGATCATCTCGCCCACAAACCGCACACCCCCATTGATGGAGGTGACCACGCCCAGCGGCAGATCCAGCTCGTTGAGCACCGGGCCCTGTTCGATGTGAACTTCAATGAAGCCCAGGTACTGCGCCGGGTCGCGCTGCAGCTTGGCAATGTCGTCGATACACAACCCAGCGTGTTGCATGGCCGCGCGCATGGTCACGCCATCGGCATCCTTCTGGTCCAGCCAGGCGGGGTTGAAGTGACCGATGAGCGCGCCCGAACCCAGGAAGGTGGCCTTGTAGCGCTGGCCTTCCTCTTCGGCAAAGGCAATCACCTCGATGCCAAACGGCAGGCGCCGGCCCGCGCGGTGCAGTTCGCGCACGCAAGCCATGGGCACAAATATGCCCAGGCGCCCGTCATACTTGCCGCCATTGCGCACGGTGTCGTAATGCGAGCCCGTCATGAGGTACTTCGCCCCGGGCGTCGCGGCGCGATACCGCCCTACCACGTTGCCCACGGCGTCCACCTCGACCTCGTCAAAGCCGCAGTCGCGCATCCAGTGGCTGATGCGCTGGGCGCAGGCCCGGTGGGCGTCGGTGAGGTAGGTGACGGTGAGCTGGCCCTTTTCGGCAAAGCCGGGGTCGGAGTGTTCGGCCAGCTTTTCATGCCAGTCCCACACGTCATTGCCCAGCACAGGTTCGGCGGCGAACTTGTCGTTCAGGCGGATCTCGGCGATGCGGTGGATGTTGCGCAAGGCCTCTGCCACCTCGAATTCCGGGTGGTTATCGAGCCGCCGCGCAAAGGTGTCGATGATCTGCTGCTTGTTCAACCCCGCGCCACGCGGTCCTCGCACGGCCAGAATGAAGGGGAAACCAAAGCGTGCGTTGTAGTCCGCATTGAGCTGCTGGATGCGCGCAAATTCGTCCGGCGTGCACTGGGTCAGGCCCGCCTTGGATTGCTCGTTGGTCGACTCGGCGGTGAGGCTTTTCGCCACCATGGCCTTGCCCGCCAGCTCGGGGTGGGCGCGGATCAGGCCCAGCTGCGCCTCTGTGCTGGCGGTGCGCACCGAGTGGGCCAGGGCGTGCTTGAGGTGTGCCAACGAGCGGAACGGCCGTTGGGTGAGCGCCTGCTCGGCAATCCAGGGGGAATGCTCGTACACGCCGTCCAGCGCCTCCAGGGCCTGCGCGGGCGTGGCGGCGTTCAGTTGGTCAAGGGTCCATGCCATGGTCATCAGGCCTTTGTGGTGGGATAGGGGTGCACGGCCTTCCAGTGGCGCGCGATGTCGATGCGGCGGGCCACCCAAACCTTGTCGTGCTGTGCGATGTGATCCAGAAAGCGCTGCAGCGCCGTGATGCGGCCCGGGCGGCCCAGCAGGCGGCAGTGCATGCCAATGCTCATCATCTTGGGTGCGTTGTCGCCAGCCGGGTCGCCCTCGGCATACAGCGCATCGAAGGTGTCCTTCATGTACTGGAAGAACGGGTCGGCGTGCGAATAGCCCTGGGGCAGCGCAAAGCGCATGTCGTTGCAATCGAGCGTGTAGGGCACGATGAGCTGGGGCACCACGCTGCCGTCGGTCTTTTGCACCTTCATCCAGAAGGGAAGGTCGTCCCCGTAGTAGTCGCTGTCGTATTCAAAGCCGCCGTAGTCGGCCACCAGTCGGTGGGTGTTGGGGCTGTCGCGGCCGGTGTACCAGCCCAGGCCGTGCACCTGGCCTTCCGAGCCTCCTCGTGGGGCCGTGAGGCGCTCGATGATGGCCATGGCCTCGGCCATGTGCGCGCGCTCGACGTCTTCTGGGATGTGCTGGTAGTGGATCCACTTGAGGCCATGGCAGGCAATCTCGTGGCCCAGCTCCACAAAGGCTGCAGTGAGGTCGGGGTGGCGCTGCAGGGCCGTGGACACGCCAAACACCGTGAGGGGCAGCTGGCGCTTTTCAAACTCGCGCAGGATGCGCCACGCGCCAGCGCGCGATCCGTATTCATAAATGCCCTCCATGCTCATGTGCCGCTCGGGGTAGCTGGCCGGGTTGAACATTTCGGACAGGAACTGCTCGCTGCCCGCATCGCCATGCAGCACCGCGTTTTCGCCGCCCTCTTCGTAGTTCAGGACGAATTGCACGGCAATGCGCGCGCCACCGGGCCACTGCGCATGGGGCGGGGTCTTGCCGTAGCCAATAAGGTCGCGGGGGTAGGCCTGGGTGGTGTCGTAGATCATGGTGGGGTGGTTTTCAAGAGGCCAGGGCGGCGGCCAGATCGCTGGCAGGGCGCTTGCGGTCAAAGGTCAGGCTGGCTTCGACATGTTCGAGGTGGCTTTGCATCAAGGCGACGGCACGTTCTTCGTCGCGCGCGGCCAGGGCCGCCACGATGTCGGCGTGCTCCTCGTGCGAGTGTTCGGCGGCGCTGGCCGACTGGTACATCAGCGTGATGAGGGCACAGCGCGAGATCAGGTCGCCCAGCATCTGCGCCAGCACCTCGTTGCCCATCAGTTCGGCCATGCGCACATGGAAGTCGCCGAGCAACTCGGTGCGTGTGCTGGCGTCGTGGGTGCCCATGGCGGCCTTCTCGCTGGCCACGTGGGCGCGCAGGGCCTTGAGCTTGGCGGGCGTCACGCTGCGCACAAAGGCGCGGGTCATCTCGGTCTCCAGCATGCGGCGCACGGCAAACACCTGGCGCGCCTCCTCGACCGAGGGTGTCGCCACAAACGCGCCCCGTGCGGGCTCCAGCGTAACCAGCCGGTTTTGCGCCAGTTGAAACAGTGCCTGGCGCACCAGCGTGCGTGACACGCCAAAGTGGTCGGCCAGCTTTTGCTCGGCCAGCTTGGTGCCGGGTTGCAGGCGGTGTTCTACGATGGCGCGGGTCAGCGCTTCGACGATGGCGCTGGTGGAGGAAGATTCCATGGCTGCATGATACGGTGGATGGTGAAAAGTGTATACACTTTTGGTCTACACACTGCGATCTGGCAATCGTCGCCGATTGGACAGACTCTTACTTCAGGAGATTCCCCCATGGGATTGAGCACCCACGTTCTGGACACCATGAACGGCTGCCCTGCGGCCGGCATGGAAGTGGCCCTGTATTCCACCGACGGCGACAACGCCACCCTCATCAAGCGCCTGGTGCTGAACCATGACGGCCGCACCGACGCACCGCTGTTCGACAACGCCAGCCTGCGCACCGGCACCTACCGGCTGCGCTTTGATGTGGCGGGCTACTTCAAGGCCCGGGGCGTGCATCTGCCCGAACCCAATTTTCTGAACCAGGTGAGCCTGGACTTCGGCATTGCGCATGCCGACCAGCACTACCACGTGCCGCTGCTGGTCAGCCCCTGGAGCTATTCGACCTACCGGGGCTCGTAGCAAGCGCTGCCTGACGGCCGAAGTGGCCTGGCCGCTCAGGGGGATATTGCTACAGCTGCCCTTCGGTCAGCGTATCGAGCTGAAAGTGCCCGCTCTTGTC
This sequence comes from Acidovorax sp. 59, assembly GCF_002754175.1. NCBI lineage: Bacteria > Pseudomonadati > Pseudomonadota > Betaproteobacteria > Burkholderiales > Comamonadaceae > Acidovorax > Acidovorax sp. 59. The sequence continues at coordinate 626,744 of NZ_PEET01000001.1, forward strand.
CCACAGCCAGGTCTCGGTGTAGGTGACCTTGCCCATGCGGGCAGGGACTGGGAAGGGGGCCGCAGCGCGCACCGTGCGCTCGATTTCGGTGACCACCTCGGGGGCATGGCGCGGGGCGCGCATCCAGTGCAGGCGGGTGATCTTGCCCGCGCGGTCGATGTCGAGCTGCAGCACACCGATGGCATACAGCTGCGGCGGCAGTTTGCCTTTGAAGATGCGTTCGCGGTTCAGGCCATACAGGTGCGTGGCGGCATCCTGGCGGTAGGCCAGCGGTGTGGCAGCGGCCGAGGGGCGCGCAGATCCGGCCGTGGCAGGCACGGGGCCCTTGACGCCGCTGGCATCGGGGCCGGTGGAGGGGACGCTGTCGGGCGCGGGGGCTGGCGTGGGCTCTGGCGGGGACTTGCAGGCCGAGACCAGCGCCGCACCCACGGCCATGATGCCTGCCAGCAACCAGTGGCTGCGCTTTCCGGTGGAGCGGGGAGAGGGCGTGTCGGGCATGGTGTGAAAGGTTCCTGAGGCTGCGGGCACGATAACCCAGCGGCGAAGGTGGTACGTTACAAAATGACGACGGCTGCAAAGGGGATGCAGCAACATGCCTCACCGGAGGGTGAGCCGCTTGCCTGGCCCCGTTTTGCGTCCGTCACGAAAAGGATCGCGGTGACAAATTTGCAAATGCTGCTGGACGGCCTGGGGGCCGCGCCAGCCTGTCTGGTGACCGTGGAGTCTACCCAAGGGTCCGTGCCCCGGGAGCACGGCGCCTGGATGGCGGTATTTGCCGACCAGCTGGTGGGCACCATCGGCGGCGGGCATCTGGAGCTGCAGGCGATTGCCGAGGCGCGCCGCCGCCTGGCGGGTGGGCCGGTGACGGCGCTTGGGCCGATGCGGTTTGCGCTGGGACCGGCGCTGGGCCAGTGCTGCGGTGGGGTGGTGCACCTGGGATTTGAGCTGCTCACGGCGCAAGACGCCCCGGGGTTGGCCCAGCGCCTCACACCCAACCTGCACCCGGTGGCCCTGTTTGGCGGCGGGCACGTGGGCCACGCGCTGGCCCGCGTGCTGGCGCCACTGCCCTTTGCCCTGACCTGGATCGACAGCCGGGACGGCATCTTCCCGCCCGACCCGCCGGAGGGCGTGGTCTGCGAACACTCCGAGCCGGTTCAACTCGCCGTGCCCCGCCTGGCACCCGGCAGCCGCGTGCTGATCATGAGCTTCAGCCACGCCGAGGACCTGGACGTGGTGGCCGCCTGCCTGCGCCGCCAGCGCGAGCAGGGCGACCTGCCCTTCATCGGGCTGATTGGCAGCCAAACCAAGTGGGCCACCTTCAGCAACCGCCTGCATGAGCGCGGGTTCACGCCCGAGGAGCTGGCGCAGGTGACCTGCCCCATCGGCATTCCCGGCATCGGGGGCAAGGAGCCCGAGGTGATTGCCGTGGCCGTGGCAGCGCAGTTGCTGCAGACGCTACCGCCCATGCCAAAGGCCGGGAAATGAGGGTAATTCCGGCCCCGAATGCCCCAGGTTGGGGCTGGAATCGGGAACAATTCCTGCATACACTTTGACGTACCGGTCGCAGCGGTGCCCCGGCCAGCAACCCACTGGCCAAGGTGCGCGACCTCAATGTCTGCTCAGAGCGCCCGCAGTGGTGAGCAGGTTTGCTGTTTGGCGCTAACGCGCCATCAAGGTTGAGATATGGAAAGCTACTTTCTCGACTGGGCCAACCTGCTTTTGCGCTGGGTCCATGTCATTACGGCCATCGCCTGGATCGGCTCGTCGTTCTACTTCGTTTTTCTGGACAGCAGCCTCACGCCGCCCGAGGACGAAGACCTCAAGAAACAAGGCGTGAGTGGCGAGCTCTGGGCCGTGCACGGCGGCGGGTTCTACCACCCGGTCAAGTTTGCGGTGTCGCCGCCGCAGTTGCCCAAACACCTGCACTGGTTCTTCTGGGAGAGCTACAGCACCTGGATCAGCGGGTTTGCGCTGTTCACCGTGTCCTACCTCTACAGCGCCAGCACCTACCTCATCGACAAGTCGCGCATGGACTGGGCGCCCGCCACCGCCATCGTGGTGGCGCTGGGCTTCTTTGTGGTGTTCTGGCTGCTGTACGACGCCATCTGCCGCATCTTCGGCCAGCGCAAGAACGGCGACGCCATCGTGGGTGCGCTGGTGCTGGTGCTGGTGTGCGTGGCCTCGTGGCTGGCCTGCCACTGGTTTGCGGGCCGCGCAGCCTTTCTGCTGGTGGGGGCGATGATCGCCACGTCCATGAGCGCCAACGTGTTCTTCTGGATCATCCCCGGCCAGCGCACCGTCATCAGCCAGATCAAGGCCGGCCAGCCCGTGGACCCGATCCACGGCAAACGCGGCAAGCAGCGCAGCGTGCACAACACCTATTTCACGCTGCCCGTGCTGTTTGCCATGCTGAGCAACCACTACAGCTTCACCTGGAGCCACCCGCAAAACTGGCTGGTGCTGATCCTGATGATGTTCGCGGGCGCGGCCATCCGCCAGTTCTTCGTGATGCGCCACGGCTACAAGCTGGGCCGCAACGGCAACCCGCTGCCGTATGCGCTGGTCGGCGTGGCCGTGATCGTGTGCGCCATTGTGTGGATGCGCCCCGCACCGATGGCCACCCCCGTGGTGAATGCTCCTGTTTCAGGAGCTGCCAGCGCAGATAAAACTGGCGCTAGCGGCCAAAATGACTTCGAGGCCGTGCAGGCGGTGCTGGAACAGCGCTGCTACATGTGCCACGGCGAGCAGGTGCAGATGAAGAACCTGCGGCTTGATTCGCCCGACAGCGTAAAGCAACACGCCCAGGCCATCTACCAGCAGGCCGTGGTGCAAAAGCTCATGCCCATGAACAACGCCACGGGCATCACCGATGCGGAGCGTGCGCTGATTGGGAAGTGGTTTGAGGCAGGGGCTGCAACGGGGCCTTGAATGTGTTGAGTGCCGCGGCAATCGGCCAGAAGCAGTCGCTCACAGAATCGCCAGGAAGCGGACGTAGCTCGACTGAGCCTTGGGCTGTTTCGGCGCGCCTCTGATACTCTCCAATACTGATCCGGGGTACCGCTCTTAGAACCTCTGGCCGCGCTCGGTATAGGCGCCTGGCTTGAGAGGTGCTCTGTGCGTGACTCAACCTTTGCTTGGCTTGTACTGGCGGCAAGCGTGCTCGCGGAAGTCGTTGGAACCATTGCACTCCGCTATGCGGATGGCTTCACACGTATTTTCCCTTCCGTCCTTTCAGGGCTTTGTTATTCCGCCGCTATCTGGCTTATGGCAATCGCCGTCCGGCATATGGAAGTCGGACTTACCTATGCGGTATGGGCGGGAAGCGGAACAGCTTTGACGGCGGTGCTCGGAATGCTCTGGTTTGGTGAGTCGGCGAGCTTCCTTCGACTGGCCGGTCTTAGCTCCATTGTTTTGGGCGTCATTGCTTTGAACTTGAGTGCCCGATAAGTCGCCGGACACGCATTTTCAAAGACTGATTCACGCTTCGGCGAACGGCTGCAAAGGGACCGAAGCGGACTTGTTTGCTCTAAGCCGAGCAGCGTCAAGGCCCCAATGCCGTTAAGCCAGAACACCGTTTTTGCGTCGGTGTTGCGTCCTGGGTATGCGATCCAAACAGGCCCTACGCAGCCAAAACATCCTGCAGCGCCCGCGTGGCAGCCACCGCCCCCAGGCTCGACTCGGTAAACCCGCCATACAGCACCACCCCGGTTGATGCCTGCTTGGCCTCATGCTTGGCCACGGCGGCCAGGTTGGCCACTTCTTCGGCATGCCGAAAGCGCCCGGGCGTGATGCGCACGGCGCCGATGGCCAGCGTGGTGCACGGAAAGAACCGCTGCACTCCATGCCGGTCCTCGGCATGGATGCCGCCTGCCAGCCGTGCGCTGTCGTCGAACAGCGTGACGGCCTCGCGTGCGAACTCGTCCACGATGTTCTTGCAGCGCTGCAGCCAGTTGCTGCTCTGGAAGATCAGCATGAAGTCGTCCCCACCCACATGGCCCACAAAGTCGCTGCGTGCGTCGCAGTGTGCCGTGGCCAGGCGCGCCACCAGGCGGATCATCTGGTCGCCGCGCCAGTAGCCGTAGTGGTCGTTGAAGGGTTTGAAGTTGTTCAGGTCCGCATAGCACGCCACGAACTCGGTGCCGCTCTCCAGCAAGCGCTGGATGTGCAGGCTGATCGGAATGTTGCCGGGCAAAAAGGTCAGTGGGTTGGCGTGGCGCGCGGCCTCGATACGGGTCTCGGTCACGGCGCGCACCAGCTGGTCGCCGGTGCCCAGGCCCAGGTAGCGGCCGTTGTCGGTGACGATGTAGCCGTCGCTCAGGTAGCGCTGGTCCTGTGAGGTGAGGATGCCCACGAGCTGGTCCACATCGCAGTCCAGCTCCACCACACGCGGCGCCAGGTTGGCAAACGCCAGGCAGGACTTGCGGCCATGCACCTCGCGGAAGTACGGCGTGGCGTAGTGGTTCATGAACTGCTGGCGGTTGATGAGGGCCACGGGGCGCGACCCGTCCACCACCGCCAGCGCGTGCAGGTCCGTGTGCTGGCGAAACAGGGCGGCCACGGCATCGTTGTTGGTGGCGGGCGCCGCGGTGGGCGCCTGCACCACCAGCAGGCTGCGCAGGATGCCTGGGCGCGCGGTCTGCCCCAGGTGCGGCAGCACGGCCACGCGGCGGTCGTGCATCACCTCCAGCGCCGCGTCGTCCACCGCCTCGCGCGGCGCCATGGCCGGACGGCCCAGCAGCCAGCCCTGGCCCAGGGGGATGTCCAGGTCGCGCAGCGCGCGCAGGTCGTCGCGGGTTTCGATACCTTCGGCGATGAGCTGGGTGCCGAACACGTCGGCAATGCCCTTGATGGCCTGCAGCATCTGCAGGTTCTCGGGGTGGTCGCTGATGTCGCGGATGAAGTATTTGTCGATCTTCACGAAGTCGGGCTTCACCTCGGACCACAGCCTGAGGCTGGAGCGGCCATCGCCAAAGTCGTCCAGCGCCAGCCGCGCGCCGCAGGCATGCACAGCCTTGATGGCCTGGCGCAGCTGGGGCATGTCGGTCACGCGTTCGTGTTCGGTGATCTCCAGCACCAGCATGCGAGCGCTCAGGCCCAGGCTGCGCACGGTGTTGCCCAGCTCGGTGGCGCCGATCAGCTGGACGCCATGCACCAGCGCATCGGCGCTGATGTTCACAAACAGCCGGCCCGGCGCGTCGTGGCGCCCCCATTGCTCCAGTGCGGTGTAAACGCACAGCAACTCAAAGTCCCTCAGGATGCCCTCGCGGCGGGCCAGCTCCAGCAGTTTGTCGGGGGTGTGCAAGGGGGTGTTCTGGGGCCCCCGGATCAGTGCCTCGTGCGCGTACACCTGGCCCTCGCGCAGGTCGGCCAGGGGCTGGAAAACGCAGTACAGCCCGCCCTCGCGCATCAGCCGCGCCAGGGGGCCGGTGCCCTGGCGGGCGGCGGGCGATAGCAGCGCCATCATCGCCTCCAGTCGGCTCCATGGGGTGTTGTGCATGGCTGTTGTGGGTCCCTGAGCAAGGGTGCCGACGATACCGGTGGCGTGTGACAGGCTGGTTACAGCAGCGTGACTGGTACGGCCGCTGCACAATGCGCGGCATGCACCCAGAAACCCAGCCAGCCAGCCCCTCCCTGCCGGACTACCGCACCCACCCCCGCGCCTTTCTGAAGGCGCTGTTTGATGCCGCAGTGCACAGCGCACAACCCCTGCACGGCATGCGCCAGTGGCTGCCCCAGCCACCCAGCCGCGAGAGCGGGGGCCGCACCCTGGTGCTGGGCGCGGGCAAGGCGGGGGGCGCCATGGCCCAGGCACTGGAGGCCCTGTGGCCGCAGGACGCGCCCCTGTCGGGCCTTGTGGTCACCCGCTACGGGCATGTTCCGCCCCGGCCTGCGGGCGTGCCGCAGCGCATCGAGGTCGTTGAGGCCGCGCACCCCGTGCCCGATGCGGCGGGGCTGGCCGCGGCGCAGCGCATTCTGGATCTGACCCAGGGGCTGACGGAGCACGACCTGGTGCTGTGCCTGATCTCGGGCGGGGGCTCGTCCCTGCTGACCTTGCCCTGCGACGGGGTGACGCTGGAAGACAAGCAGCGCATCAACCGCGCCCTGCTCGACAGCGGCGCGCACATTGGCGAGATGAACTGCGTGCGCAAGCACCTCTCGCGCATCAAGGGCGGGCGCCTGGCGGCGGCCTGTGCGCCAGCGCGCGTGGTCTCGCTCACCATCAGCGACGTGCCGGGCGACGACCCGTCAGTGATCGCCAGCGGCCCCACCGTGCCGGACGCGACCACCTGCGCCGATGCGTTGGCCATTCTGGCGCGCTATGGCATCGAGGTGCCCCCGGCCATCCGCACTGCGCTGGAGGCAGGCCGCCTGGAGACGCCCAAACCCGGCGACGCGCGCTTTGCCGGGCATGCCGTGCATCTGATCGCCACGCCGCAGCAGGCGCTGGAGGCCGCGGCCGCGCTGGCCCGTTCGGCGGGGCTGCCTGCGCATGTGCTGTCGGACGAGATCGAGGGCGAGTCGCGCGAAGTGGGTAAGGTGCATGCGGCGCTGGCCCGTGCAGTGGCGCGGCGCGGCCAGCCGTTTGCGGCGCCGTGTGTGATCCTGTCGGGGGGGGAGACCACCGTCACCGTGCGTCCGCGTGCACCCGGTGTGTCCCGGGGGCGGGGCGGGCGTGCGGGTGAGTTTTGCCTGGGCCTGGCGCAGGCGTTGCAGGGCGAGCCCGCCGTGTGGGCGCTGGCGGCAGACACCGACGGCATCGACGGCAGCGAAGACAACGCGGGGGCCTTTGTGTGCCCCGACACGCTGGCGCGCGCAGGCGCTGCAGGCCTGCGCATCGACGACCACCTGGCGCGCAACGACGCCTGGGGATTTTTTGCGGGGCTGGACGACCTGCTGGTCACCGGCCCTACGCACACCAACGTGAACGATTTTCGGGTGCTACTGATTTTGTAGCTGCTCAGGCATATTGCACTAGCGCCTGGGGCTGCTGGGGGGCTCTTCTAGCGAATGCTAGTGACGCCTTGACTCCCCATAGCCGCCTCCAGCACCAGTGCGGGCTGCGGCCCCATGGGGCCTGATCGGTCCAACATCCTGAACCAGCCCAGGTACGAATCAAGGTATTTCGTTGCAACGCCCTTGAAGCGCTGCATCCACCCGCGCAGCCTGCTGACATAGGCATTGACGTTTTGAACATGCCAGGGGCCTCTCACACGCCTACCCCGGCTCACGTTCACCGCCTGGTGCTGCACGCCCAGGGCCCGCGCAGCGCTGGCCAGTGTGACGCTGCCGTCGGTGCATAGGATGGTGTCTGGTGGCAGCAAGGGTTTGAGTGCAGTTTGCACACTCACCGCTTGGTTCGTCTGCAGGATGAGGTTGGCCGTTGCTCCGGCCCGGTCTCGCGCCATCAGCACCGGGGTGTATTCCAAGCCCTTGCAGCCAGCCAGCGCCTTACCGCCGCGTCGGCGAGGACGACGCAGCAAGCCTCTGTGTCCCTTGCAGGAGGCCAGGAAGTAAGACTCATCGGCCTCGGCGATGCCCACAAGCTGGCGTGCCTGCACGCTCTTGGGGCAGGCCAGGAAGCGGTGGCGCCAGCGAAAGGCGGTGCTTTGCGCCACACCCAGGCGCAGGGCCACCTGGTTGAGTGAGAGTCCTTCGCTCAAGACCTGCGCCTGGCCCATCCACTTATCCCGCAGATGCAGGCGTGCCAGCGGTGTTCCAGTCAAGGCGTTGAAGGTGCGCGCGCACTGGCGGCACTTGAAGCGTTGCAGCCCGTTGGCCGAGCCATTCTTGACAAGCTGCGGGCTGCCGCAGTGCGGACAGGTTCGGTGGGCGCTGCCATGTGCTTCTACAACGGCGATGGCTTGACTGTGATCGAGCAGCGCCTGCAGGCAGCTTGCCAGTTGCTGGCGCTGGTGGTGCGTCAGCTGGGGCAGGCTGTGGATCAAGCGCGTCATCTGTTGCTGTCGCATGGCCTTCTCCTGGGGCAGACGCAAGCGCGTCATGCTGGGGAGATGGGGGCGTAGCGCTACGGTTAAAGACTCATCACTAGCATTCGCTAGAAGAGCCTGCTGGGGCTTGAAGAAGGCCCCAGAAGCCCTGTGCAGGCCTCAGAACCGGTGGCGGATGCCCACGCCGAAGCTGTTGCCCTTGGTCTGGTTGGTGATGCGGTCGTTCATGGCCATCACATACACATCGGTGCGCTTGGACAGGAAGTAGTCATACCCCACGGTGAAGGTCTTGCGCGAGATGTCGGTGGCCGTCATCTTGGTCTGCGCCCACGATGCCAGCACCTTGCCGGTGGCGCCTGCGGGCACCGACACGCCCAGCTGCGTCGTCTTGGCCTTGTTGGTGGTGTTGTCGGCCTTGGCCTGGCCGTAGCTCGCAAAGGCCTTCACGATCGCGAAGTCATACGCGCCGCCCAGCATCCAGTCGGTCTTGGTGGTGCCCAGGTAGGTGCTGGGCACGGCGGGGTTGCTCATCTGGTCGCGCTCGTAAAAGCCGGTGACGGTGATGGGGCCGTTGAAGTACAGCGCGTTGATGCCCACGTTCTTCTTGCTGCTGTCGCCCGCGACCTCGCCAAACTGGTAGTGCAGGTTGGCGGTCAGGCCGCCCAGGTTGGGCGTGCTGTAGATGATTTCGTTGGACCAGCCCGTGTCGGACGGCGTGGTCGAACCCCAGCCCGTGCCGTTGAACAGAGGCACGTTCATGTGCAGGATCAGCGGTGCAAAGGTGAACGAGTCGCCCAGCGGGTTCGACAGGATGGACGGCAGGAAGTTGGGCGCCAGACCGCGCCCCACGGTCACGGTGCCCCAGCTGTCGCTCAGGCCCACATTGGCATCGCGCGAGAAGAACGTGTCGTTGGCAAATCGGCCCTGGATGCCGCTGTCCACCTTGATGAACGAGGTGAGCGCAAAGTTGGCCCTGAGCCCGCCGCCCAGGTCTTCGGTGCCCTTGAATCCGAACCACGACGTGGTCATGCCGCCGCTGTTGACCACCTTGCTGCTGCCGGCGTCACCGGCGTTTTTCATGGAGCCCACAAACACATCGGTCAAGCCCATCAGCTGGACGGAGCTCTGGGCCTGGGCGCCGGTGGAGCACAGCAGGGCGCCACCGAGCGATAGAGACAGTGCAATCAGGTTTTTTTTCATGGAGTGATTCCTGGGGAAGAAAGCGCCAGAGGTCCGGCGGGTGCAAGGGGAGACGCGGCCCCTGTTGCACCGTGGTGCAGGGCGGGGCCCGCCGTTGGGGCATCGCAAGTTCCATGCCCTGGTGCAACACCTGTTTACATACTTTTTGGTCGGGTCAGGGCGCACCCATGCACGTTGCTGGCGCAGTTTTCGTGTGTTTTGGCGCAAACCTGGGGCGTGCCGGGCAGGCGACATGGTGCGGCTTTGATGTGGCTCAATGCCACGGGCGCAGCCGCACGGCACAGTGGCTTCCATGCTGCCATCTACCCTTTTTTCTCTGCCCGCTGACACCGAGGTGATCGCCCCCGGCGAAGTGCTGCGCAGGCGCAATGAGGTGCTGACGACGGTGCTGCACCTCGAAAACGGCCGTGTGCTGCGCGGTGTGCTGGACGACGGTTTCCTGCGCCACCAGCTCGGTGCCGTCGAGGGGCCGTTCTGGCTCGACGCCGCGTCGGCCCTGATGGGCCTGCCGCTACCGGTGGACATGGTGGCCGACACGCGTGTGCATGTGCGGCGCATCCCCATCGAGGAGTTTCGCCGCAGCCTGGCCGCCATGCCTGCGGGCGCGCGGGGGCTGCTGCTGGACATGGCGCAGGGCTATCGGCAGCAGTCCGAGCTGGCCGTGAGCCGCCTGGCGCAGGACGCCGAATCGCGCTGCGCGCAGTGGCTGCTGAACCACGCCCAGCCCGACCACAGCGGCGCCATGCAGGTCACCCTGCACCAGCGCAAACGCCTGATTGCAGCGCAGCTGGGCATTGCGCCCGAAACCTTCTCGCGCGTGCTGCGCCACCTGCGCGAGCTGGGCCTGATCCACGGCACCGGCAATGTGCTGGCGCTGCCCCAGCCACGGGCATTGCAGTCGATGGCGGGCTGCTGACACAGCGTTCTTGACACCGCGTTCTTGACGCCCTGCAGCGACTGTCGGGTTGCGCCTGCCGGCAGCCACGGACTGCCCTTGCGTTGCATTTGCTGACAAGCCCCGCACCCCGGGGCGATGCGCCTTGGGTGGTGGCACGTTCTGCCTGGCTGTGGGAGCTGGCACCACGCTGCAGGGCCCTTGCCGCAGTCCGCTTCCATCCCTCCACACACCCTTCCCGTACCCTTCCCGCACCCCGACGGGCTCAGGGTTTTTCCTTGGCTTTACCCAAGGGTTCCACCCAAGCCCCCGGGCACAGGCCCTGCGTATATTTGTTGGGACATGTCTGCCATGACCCGTCCCCATGCCGAACTTTGAGCGTGCCCATCAGCCTGCAGGGGGGACGCGTCCATGACGCCGCCGCCCGGCCCCAAGGCAGCCCCGGACCTTGATCCGGGCTGGCTGGTGCCCGGCGCCCTGGTGCTGCGGCTGATGCTGGTGGCGGCGCTGGCGGTGGCGCTGTCGGGGGCGGTGGCCGCCTGGCTGGTGACTCGGGCCTCCGGGCAGGAGGCCATGCGCCGGGTGGTGAGCCAGCAGACCGACGAGGTCGAGGTGGTGGCCCGGTTGCTGGCCAGCAAGATCGAACAAAGCCAGAAGGTGCTGCGCACCGTGGCCGCAGGCATCACACCGGCGATGCTGGAGTCACCCTCGTCGCTGGAATGGCTGCTGCAGCAGGGCCTGCCTGCGGTGCAGTTCTTCGACACCATGCAGGTCGCCCGCGACAACGGCGAACTGCGCCTGAATTTGCGCGCCGGTCAGATCGAAAAGGCCGCGGACCTGGACCCCACCGAACGCGATGCCCTGCGCCGCACCCTGGTGGATGGCAAGCCCCTGGTGTCCGAGCTGATCGCCGGCCGCCGGGGCGAGGCGCGGGTCATGTTCACCATGCCCCTGCACCGCGAAGACGGCACGGTGGTGGGTGTGGTGGCAGGGGCGTTGCGCCTGCAATCCCAAAGCCTGCTGCCACCGTCGATGACGCTGCCTGCCCGCGATGACTCGCAGCTCATCGTCTTCACCCGCGACGGCACCATCCTGTCGCACTCCGACCCCACCCGCGTGCTGGGCCAGGTGCGTGATGAAGTGGGCCTGGCCCCGGTGTACACGCGCTGGCAAAGCCAGGCCCAGCCGGTGGTGGGGCGGGGCATGACCCATGTGCAGTCCGACCACATCGTGAGCATGGCGGGCATGCCGCTGCCGCAGTGGATCGTGGCGCGCGTGAGCCAGTCGCAGGCGCTGCTGGCACCGCTGCGCGGCGCCCAGCGCGAAGCCTGGTGGCTGGCGGTGGCCAGCATGGTGCTGTGCATGCTGCTGGCGGTGGCGCTGATGGGCTGGATGGCCCAGCCGCTGGCGCAGCTGACCTTCAAGGCGCGCCAGTTGCTCAGGACCAGCGCGCGCCAGCAGCCTGCGCAAGATGTGCATTGGCCCCGCGCGGGCGGCGAGGTGGGCGAACTGGTGCGGGTGTTCCAGGGCCTGGTGCAGCAGGGCAGCCTGCAGCAGTCGCGCAAGGACACGGTGGTCGGCCAGTTCCAGGCCGTCCTGGACAGCGCCCCGGTGGGCATCGTCATCACCCGCCACGGCATGCTGGAGGTGGTGAGCCACCAGGCCTGCGTGATGCTGGGCTACAGCGCGCAGGAGCTGCAGGGCCGCCCCGCGCGCATCCTGTACGCCAGCGACGCCGACTATGCCCAGGTGGGCGATCGTGTGCGCGCCGAGGTGGCGGCGCATGGCGCGTTCGACGGCGATGTCTGCTTTTTGCGCAAGGACGGCACCCCCGTGTGGGCTCGCGTGCAGGGCCAGGGCGTGCGCCCCGAGGAGGTGCACGGTGGCACCGTGTGGATTCTGGAAGACATCACCGCCGCGCGCGAGGCCCAGGTGCAGCAGTCCTGGGGCCGCGCGCACGATGCGCTGACGCAGCTGTACAACCGCGCCGCGTTTGACGAGCGCCTGGGTCAGCTGATGGCCGAGCGGTCGGCCCGCCAGCGCGCTGTGGTGCCCGCCGCCGATGAGGAGAGCGGTGAGACCCAGGGCGACGGGGTGGTGCTGTTCCTCGACCTGGACCATTTCACCGTGGTCAACGACATTGCGGGCCACGACGCGGGCGACGACGTGCTGCGCCACGTGGCCCGGCTGCTGGCGTCCCATGTGCGCCAGATCGGCTGGGCGGCACGCCTGGGGGGGGACGAGTTTGCGGTGGTGTTGCCTGGTTGCGCTCTGGCACGCGGCCAGGCCGTGGCCGAGCAGTTGCGTGCGGCGGTGCGTGCGTGGGAGCCGTCTTACCAGGGGCGCAGTTTTACGCTGGGGGTGAGCATTGGGCTGGTGGTGCTGGACGCCAGCTTGCAGGATGTGCCATCGGTGTTGTATGCGGCGGACATGGCTTGTTATGACGCGAAGCGGGCGGGGCGCAACCGGGTGGAGACACGGCATGCGAGGGATGCGTCGGTGACTTCTTCGGGGCGGATGGCTTTGGGGCCTGTTTGAGGGCTTTTGGGCTGGATGCGCCAGTGGGATATGCGGTGGTGGCTATTGATTTTGTAGCGTTTTCTTGTGGTTGCTGATTGGGCCGCATGCCTAGCTTGAGGGCGGGAGCCGGGAGTCGCCCGGCGTGCGAGTAACTTTCTTTTGCTTCGCCAAAAGAAAGTCACCAAAGAAAAGGCGACCCCCAGTCTGCGACCCCTTCGCTGTGCGAAGGGGCAAACCTGCGGCGGGGCGGTTGCGGGGTGCGCCGTGGAACTCGCTTTGCGCTGCGCGCGCCGCTCAGACATCCACGGCGAGTCAGTTGACGAGGCATGGGCGCTCCGACGCCCATGCTCACCCCGCAACCGCCCCGCCGCAGTCGCAGCCAGCAGGGGGTTGGACAGCCGAACATCCAAACAGCCAAGCAGCCAAGCAGCCAAGCAGCCAAGCAGCCAAGCAGCCAAGCAGCCAAGCAGCCAAGCAGCCGAACAGCCGAACAGCCGAACAGCCGAACGGGCCATTGCTGCGCTCGGCCCCACCTCGCGGGCGCAAGCGCCACGCGCTGCGCAGCCTGGGCCGAGCGAAGCAATGGCCCGTGTGGATGTTCTGCCCCCAGTGCCCCTGTGGATGCGCCGAGGAGCGCAGGGTTTGGCGGATCAGGGCTCGCGTGTGTTTGAGCGACGCGCAGCGGCGCGAGTTGAGCGAGACCCCGCCAAACCCGAGCACCGCAGGTTGCCCCGTAGCGAAGCGAAGGGGACGCAGACAGTGGGGTCGCCCTTTCTTTGGTTCCTTTCTTTCGGCGACGCGAAAGAAAGGGACTCGCATGCCGGGCGACTCCCGGCCTCCGCCCTCAACCAAGGCACGCAGTCACATCCGCACACCCGCCTCCGAATAAAGACGTCGATGCAAAAATGATAGCTACCAGCGCATATCCCACTGGCGCCAACAGTCAAGAGCATCACTCTCCCAACCGCCCCAACGCCTTCAGCACATTCTCCGCAGTCGCCGGCGCCGTCAACACCACCGGCGTCGCAGCGTCCACACCGCTACGCCCCGCCGCCACCGCATTGCGCAGCGCCTCATACACACTGATCGCCAGCATGAACGGCGGCTCTCCCACCGCCTTGCTGCCGCCCACGTTGTCCTCCCGATTCGCCTCGGGCCACAGGTCCACCTTGAAGTGCTCCGGAATATCCCCCGTCGCCGGGATCTTGTACGTGCTCGGCGCGTGGGTGGCGAGGTACCCCTTGTCGTTCCACACCAGCTGCTCGGTCGTCAGCCAGCCCATGCCCTGCACAAACCCGCCCTCGATCTGGCCGATGTCAATGGCCGGATTGATGCTGTGGCCCACGTCGTGCAGGATGTCCACCTTCAGCACGCGGCTCTCGCCGGTCAGGGTGTCGATGGCCACCTCCGTGCAGGCGGCGCCGTAGGCAAAGTAGTAGAACGGGCGCCCGGTGAGGGTGGTCTTGTCGTAGTGGATCTTGGGCGTGCGGTAAAAGCCGTCGCTCCACAGCTGGATGCGGTTGGCATACGCGGCCTGCACCACCTCTTCAAAACTGCGCACCGTCTTGGGCGAGATCACCTGGCCGCCCGCAAACCGGATCGCGCCTGCGCCGCAGCCGTCCAGCCCGCACACGAACGAGGCCAGGTTGTCGCGCACGTTGCGCGCGGCGTACTGGGCGGCGCGGCCGTTCAGGTCGGTGCCGCTGCTGGCGGCGGTGGCGCTGGCGTTGGGCACCTTGCTGGTGTCGCTGGCCGTCACCAGCACGCGGTGCAGGGGCACGCCCAGCTCGTCGGCCACGATCTGCGCCACCTTGGTGTGCAGGCCCTGGCCCATTTCGGTGCCGCCATGGTTCACCTGCACGCTGCCATCGGTGTACACGTGCACCAGCGCGCCCGCCTGGTTGAACAGCGTGGCCGTGAAGCTGATGCCGAACTTGACGGGCGTGATGGCCAGGCCGCGCTTGATGACCGGGTTGCGCGCATTCCATTCCGCAATCTCTGCCTGCCGCTGGCGGTAGTGCGAGGTCTGCTCCAGCGTGGGCAGCAGCTCGTGCAGGATGTTGTCTTCCACCGCCATCTGGTAGTGGGTGACGTGGCGGCCGCTGCTTGCGTCCTTGCCATACAGGTTGGCCAGGCGCACGTCCTGCGCATCGCGGCCCAGCGCGCGCGCGATGTCGCCCAGGATGGCCTCGATCACGATCACGCCCTGCGGGCCACCGAAGCCGCGGAAGGCGGTGTGGCTCTGGGTATTCGTCTTGCAGCGGTACGACGCGATCTCGACATCGCTCAGGTAGTACGCGTTGTCGGCATGGAACACCGCGCGGTCGGCCACGGGGCCCGACAGGTCGGCACTGAAGCCGCAGTTGGCGGCCATCTGGAGCTTCAGGCCCGTGATGCGGCCCGTGTCGTCAAAGCCCACGTCGTACTCGTACGCAAACGGGTGGCGCTTGCCGGTGACCATGAAGTCCTCGTCCCGGTCCAGCCGCAGCTTGATGGGGCGGCCCAGCTTGTTGGCCGCCACGGCGGCCCACACAGCCAGGTGCCCGGCCTGGGTCTCCTTGCCGCCAAAGCCACCGCCCATGCGGCGGCATTCCACCTTGACCGCGTGGTTGTCGATGCCCAGCGCGTGCGCCACCCAGTGCTGCACCTCGCCAGGGTGCTGGGTGCTGGAGTAGATCCACCACTGCTTTTGCTCCAGCGGCATGGCGTAGGCGATCTGGCCCTCTAGGTAGAAGTGCTCCTGGCCGCCGACTTCAAACGCTCCCTGCATGCGGTGCGCCGATTGCGCGAGGCCTGTGGCCGCATCGCCCCGGCGCACAAATACCGGCGGCAGCACATAGCTTTGCGCCTTCAGCGCGTCCTGCACCGTCAGCACGGCGGGCAGGGGGGAGATGTCGAGCTTCACGGCCCGCACCGCGCGGCGCGCCTGCATGACCGAGTCGGCCACCACCAGGCCGATCACCTGGCCGACAAACTGCACGCTGTCCAGCGCAAACACGGGCTCGTCGTGTCCGAACGCCGCCAGGATCTTGTCGCCGGGCACGTCGGCTGCCAGCACCACGCCGCGCACGCCAGGCAGCGCGAGGGCGGCGGTGGCATCCACCCCGTTCAATGTGCCGTGGGCCACGGTGGAGAGGATGGGCGCTGCGTACAGCGTGCCCTTGACCTCTGGCAGGTCGTCGATGTAGTGCGCGGCGCCCGCCACCTGGGCGCGGGCGCTTTCGTGGATGTGCGACTGGCCCATGGCGGCGCGGGCGGGCGCGGGCAGGGCGGTTTCGGCGATGGTGTGGGGGGCGTTCATACGGCGGCCTCCAGCGTCAAAGTGTCCAGGCTGACCGAGGGCTGGCCCTGGGTCTCCAGCCAGTAGCGCTGCAGCAGGCTGCCCAGCACCTGGCGGCGGTAGGCACCGCTGGCGCGCATGTCGGAGATGGGGCTGAACTCGGCCTGCAGCACCGCAGCGGCGCGCAGCGCGGTGGCTTCGGTCCAGGGCTGGCCGGTCAGAGCCGCTTCAGTCTGCCGCGCACGGGCCGGGGTGGCAGCCACGCCGCCCGCGCCAATGCTGGCGCGCTGCACGGTGCCGCCCGCGATGTCGAGGTTGAGCACCAGGCAGACGGCGGAGATGTCGTCGTCAAAGCGCTTCGAAATCTTGTATGCCCGCAGCTGTTCTTGGGCAGAAGGGCGGGGCACCACGATGCGAACCAGCAGCTCATCGGCCGCCATCACGTTTTGCCGGTAGCCGGTGTACAGGTCTTCCAGCGGCAGCTGGCGCTCGCCCCGGGCCTGGCTGGCCAGCACCACCTGGGCGCGCAGCGCGATCAAGAGGGGCATGGAGTCGCCAATCGGCGAGCCGTTGGCCACATTGCCGCCCAGCGTGCCCGAGTTGCGCACAGGCAGCCCCGCAAACCGCGTGGCAAATCGGTGCAGCTGCGGCCACTGCGCAGTGAGGGCCGCAAACGCGTCGGTCAGCGTGACGGCAGCGCCGATGTGGATGGCGTCGGCGTGCTGTGCCACCTGCCGCAGCTCGGCCGCGCGGGTCAGGTCCAGCACCTGGGTGTATTGCTTGTGCTGCTTGGTCACCCACAGCCCCACGTCGGTACAGCCCGCCACCACCTGGGCACCCGGGTGGGCGGCGCGTGCTGCAAGCAGCTCAGGGAGTGTGGAGGGCGCGATATAGGCCGAATCGGTCGTATGCGCTAGTGCACCATGCCGCAGCAGCTTCAATTTTTGTAGCACTTCGGCCTCGTTGACCGCCATGCCGGGCAGCGACGCCATCTGCTGGGCGGCATCGAGGATGGGGCGGTAGCCGGTGCAGCGGCACAGGTTGCCCGAGAGTTCTTCCTGGGCCAGTTCGCGGGTGATGGGTTGGCCGTGGCAGACATGGTTCTGGTACATGCCAAAGAGGCTCATCACGAAGCCCGGCGTGCAGAAGCCGCACTGCGAGCCGTGGCACTGGACCATCGCCTCCTGTGCTGGATGGAGCGTGATGGTTTGTTGTGCAGCGGGTGCTGTGTCGCCCACCGGCTGGATCAGCGGGTCTTCGGCCAGGTCCTCCACCGTCCACAGCGCCATGCCGTCCACCGAATGGGCCAGGCGGATGCAGCTGTTCACGGCGCTGTAGTGCAGCTGGCCATCGCGTTCTTCGCCCAGTACCACGGTACAGGCGCCGCAGTCGCCTTCGCCGCAGCCCTCCTTGGTGCCGGTGTTGCCCAGGTCTTCGCGCAGCACCTCCAGCAGAGTGCGGTCGGGTGGTACATTGCCCAGCGCCACGGGCTGGCCTCGGCGCAGGAATTGCAAGGGTTTTGTTGTCATGACAAACGCCACTTCGATCTTTGATGGAAAGGTTCAGCAGAGGGTAGAACGCAGTACCGTTACCGGCATATGCGCAAGCTTATGGCACCCATGCCCCCACCGCTATGAGAGACCACGCCCTTTTCGACAAGATAGACCTCCATCTCATAAGGGTCTTGCACACCGTGCTCACAGAACGCAGCGTATCGAGGGCCGCCGTCCGCCTGGGCATGCACCAGCCGGCGGTGTCGGCTGCGTTGAAAAGGCTGCGCGACCTGTCGGGCGACCCGCTGCTGGTGCGCTCCGGCGCCAGCATGATGCCCACCGACGCCGCACTGCGCATGGTGGAGCCTGCAGGCGCCATTTTGCGGGCGGCCGAGGCACTGTTTTCGGACGCGCGCGGGTTTGATCCGCGCACGGCCACCCGCACCTTCCGCGTGGCGGCCAGCGACTACCTCGACCCGCTGTTTCTGCCCCAGCTCGTGGCCCGCATCAAGGTCGAGGCGCCCCTGTGCCCGATCGAAATCCTGCCCCTGTCGGCCGACACGCACTACCACGCACACCTGGCGCAGGGTGAGGTCGATGTGGTGATCGGCAACTGGCCCCAGCCCCCGGACGACCTGCACATGGGCCGCCTGTTTGGCGACGAGGTGGTGTGCCTGGTCGGCAAGGACCACCCTGCCGTGCGGCGCGGCTGGGATGTGGAGAGCTGGCTGGCCGCCGAGCACATCGCCCCCACGCCCACCCACCCCGGCGCACGCGGCGTGATCGACGCCCACCTGGACAGCCTGGGCATGCAGCGCCACATCACGGCGCGCTGTGCGCATTTCAGCCTCATTCCCAGTATCGTGGCATCGAGCTTGCTTGTGCTGACCACGGGCCGCCAGTACTGCGAGCGGTATGTGGACCAGCTGCCGCTGGCCATCCTGCCGTGCCCGGTGCCCTTCCCCCGGCTCATGTATTACCAGTTGTGGCATGCCCGCACGCACCACTCGGCGGCGGCCGCCTGGCTGCGAGATTGCGTGAAAACTGTGGCTGCTTCGCTACGAAAAGAATAGCTGCTTGAGCATGCTGAACAAGCGCCATGAGGTATTTTCATTCTTATAACACGTTGTAAAACTGAGAGACAATCCCCGCATGAGTTCTCCCCCCAATCCTTCAGCGCCTGGTGCGGCGCCGCCACGGCTGCAGCTGGTGGGCATCACCAAGCGCTACCCGGCCGTGGTGGCCAACAGCGGCGTGTCGCTCACGGTGCTGC
The DNA here is from genome assembly GCF_002754175.1 of Acidovorax sp. 59. Taxonomy (NCBI): domain Bacteria; kingdom Pseudomonadati; phylum Pseudomonadota; class Betaproteobacteria; order Burkholderiales; family Comamonadaceae; genus Acidovorax; species Acidovorax sp. 59. Next base: position 645,354 of record NZ_PEET01000001.1, read on the forward strand.
CGGGTGAAATCCACGCCGTGCTGGGCGAAAACGGCGCGGGCAAGTCCACGCTGATGAAGATCATCTACGGCTCGGTCAAGCCCGATGAAGGCAGCGTGTTCTTCAACGGCCAGGCTGTGCAGGTGCGCAACCCGCAAGAAGCGCGGGCCCTGGGCATTGCCATGGTGTTCCAGCATTTCAGCCTGTTCGACACCCTCACGGTGGCCGAGAACGTGTGGCTGGGCCTGGACAAGAGCCTGACGCTGGCCGAAGTGACCGGCCGCATCACCGCCAAGGCCGCCGAATACGGCCTTGACCTCGACCCCCTGCGCCCCGTGCACACGTTGAGCGTGGGCGAAATGCAGCGGGTGGAAATCATCCGCGCGCTGCTCACCAATCCCAAGGTGCTGATCCTGGACGAGCCCACTTCGGTGCTCACGCCCCAGGCGGTCGAAAAGCTTTTTGTGGTGCTGCGCAAGCTGGCCAGCGAGGGTTGCAGCATCCTCTACATCAGCCACAAGCTGCACGAAATCCGCGCGCTGTGCACTGCCTGCACCGTGCTGCGTGGCGGCAAGGTGACGGGCGTGTGCAACCCGGCCGAGGAATCCAATGCATCCCTGTCGCGGCTGATGATCGGCGCCGAGCCGCCGGCGCTGGAACACCGCCCGGTGCAGACCGGCGCCACGGTGCTGCGCGTGCAGGGCTTGTCGCTGCCGCGCGCCGACCAGTTCGGCGTGGACTTGATCGACCTGCAGTTCGAGGTCAAGGCGGGCGAGGTGGTGGGCGTTGCCGGAGTGTCGGGCAACGGGCAAAAAGAGCTGCTCTACGCGCTGTCGGGCGAAGACCAGCGGGCTGACGCGGCCTGCATCCAGGTGTCTGGCCAGAACGCGGGCCGCATGGGTCCCGGCCAGCGCCGGGCGCTGGGCCTGCATTTTGTGCCCGAAGAGCGCCTGGGCCGGGGCGCCGTGCCCACCATGGGGCTGGCGCACAACCTGCTGCTCACCCGCACCAATTCGGTCGGCGGCAGTGGCTGGATCAAGGTGGGTGCGCTGCAAAAACATGCCGAGGACATCATCCGACGCTTCAATGTGAAGGCGGGTGGACCCAACGCAGCGGCCAAGTCGCTGTCGGGCGGCAACCTGCAGAAGTTCATCGTGGGGCGCGAGATTGACGCCAACCCCAAGCTGCTCATCGTCTCGCAGCCCACCTGGGGCGTGGACGTGGGTGCCGCCGCACAGATCCGGGGCTCCATCCTGGCCCTGCGTGACGCAGGCTGCGCCGTGCTGGTGGTGAGCGAGGAGCTGGACGAATTGTTTGAAATCTGCGACCGGCTGCATGTGGTGGCCAAGGGGCACCTGTCGCCCTCGGTGCCCCGCGCCGAGGCCACCGTGGAGCGCATTGGTGAATGGATGAGCGGGCTGTGGCATGCCGATGTGCAAGCGCACCTCGCACAACAGGCCAAGGCAGCGGAGGTGCAGCATGCTTAAGCTGGAACCACGCCCTCAGGCTTCCAAGCTCTGGACCTACGGCTCGCCGCTGCTGGCGCTGGCCGTCACGGTGCTGATTGGTGTGGCCTTGTTCATTGCGCTGGGCAAAGACCCGGTGCGCGGGCTGCAGGTGTTCTTCTGGGAGCCGATCAAGACGCAGTACGCCATTGGCGAGCTCATGGTCAAGGCCACGCCACTGTTGCTGATTGCGCTGGGGCTGGCCGTGTGTTTCCGCTCCAACGTGTGGAACATCGGTGCCGAAGGCCAGTTTGTGATCGGCGCCGTGGTGGCGGGTGGCGTGGCGCTGCTGGCCGACAAGACCACGGGCCCCTGGATCGTGCCCGCCATCCTGCTCGCCGGGGTGCTGGGCGGCATGGCCTGGGCGGGGCTCACGGCGCTGCTGCGCGACAAGTTCAACGCCAACGAAATCCTGGTGAGTCTGATGTTGGTTTATGTGGCCACGCTGGTGCTGGGCTATCTGGTCTATGGCCCGTGGAAGGACCCGATGGGCTACAACTTTCCGCAGACCAAGACGTTCGAGAAGGTCACGCAGATCCCGCGCCTGATGCAGGGCTCGCGCGTGTCCATCGGGTTGCTGCTGGCGCTCGCAGGCGCTGGGGCCTTGTGGGTGTTCCTGTTCCGCACGCGGGCGGGCTTTGCACAGCAGGTGGGCGGGCTGGCACCGGCGGCGGCGCGTTATGCGGGCTTTTCGTCGCGCCGCGCGCTGTGGACGGCGCTGCTGATCTCGGGCGGCGCCGCTGGCCTGGCGGGCGCGCTGGAGGTGGCAGGGCCCATCGGCCAGCTCACGCCCTATGTGCCTGCGGGCTACGGCTTCGCGGCCATCATCGTGGCCTTTGTGGGGCGGTTGCACCCGGTGGGCATGATCCTCTCGGCCGTCCTCATGAGCATGTTCTACATCGGCGGTGAACTCGCGCAGTCGCGCCTGGGCCTGCCCAAGTCGCTCACCGGTGTGTTCCAGGGCCTGCTGCTGTTCACGCTGCTGGCCTGTGACACGCTGATTGCCTACCGCATCCGCTGGGTCGGCAGCAAGAAAGGAGGTGTCTGATGGAGTCTTATGCACTGCTCATCGGCGCCACGCTCAGTGCGGGCACCGTGCTGGCCATTGCGGCCCTGGGCCTGCTCATCAACGAAAAGGCGGGCATCGTCAACCTGGGGGCCGAGGGCATGATGCTCTGCGCCGCCATTGCCGGCTTTGCCACCGTGGTGCACACGGGCAACACCTGGCTGGGCTTTGCGGCAGGCATGGCGGCAGGTGCCGTGCTGGCCGCCATCTTTGGTGTGCTGGTGATCTGGCTCAACACCAACCAGTACGCCACGGGGCTTGCGCTCAGTCTGTTCGGCGTGGGCTTCTCCGCGTTTGCGGGCATCAGCTATGTGCAGGCCAAGCTGCCCGAACTGCCCAAGTACGCCATTCCCGTGCTGGGCGATGTGCCGCTCCTCGGGCCAGCGCTGTTCCAGCAGCACCCGCTGGTGTATCTCACCATGCTGCTGGTGGCGGGGTTGATCTGGTTTCTGTACCGCTCCCGCGCCGGGCTGGTGCTGCGGTCGGTGGGCGAATCGCCTGAGTCAGCCCATGCGTTGGGCTACCCGGTGCGGCGCATCCGGCTGGCGGCCGTGGTGGTGGGCGGGGCGCTGTGCGGGCTGGCCGGGGCTTACATCTCCACTGTCTACACCCCGCTGTGGGTCGAGGGCATGGTGGCCGGGCGCGGCTGGATTGCCCTGGCGCTCACCACCTTTGCCACCTGGCGCCCGGCACGGGTGTTGCTTGGTGCTTATCTGTTCGGCGGCGTGACCATGCTGCAGTTCCATTTGCAGGCCACGGGCGTGCAGGTGGCCAGTCAGTTGCTGAGCATGCTGCCGTATGTGGCCACCATCGTGGTGCTGGCGCTGATCTCGCGCAATCCGGCGTGGATCCGCATCAACATGCCGGCATCGCTGGGCAAACCGTTTTATCCGGGCTCCTGAAAGGGCTAGCCCACCGGAAAATCTGGTTACCCTGCGGTAGATCGCACCATAATCATTGTTTTCGTCCCCCAACCTTTGCAAGTCCTACTTCTTCGATAAGGAAACCGACATGACTGATCTGCAGAAACGCTCCCTGCTCAAGGTGGCAGCGCTCTCCGCTGTGGCTGCTGCTGCCCTGGTGGGCTGTGGCAAGAAGGAAGAACCGGCACCGGCCCCTGCGCCTGCACCGGCCCCTGCCGCAGAAGCTCCGGCACCCAAGCCCGAGCCACTGAAGATCGCGTTTGCCTATGTCGGCCCGGTGGGCGACGGCGGCTGGTCGTTCGCGCACGACAACGGTCGCAAGGCCATCGAGAAGGAATTTGGCGACAAGGTCGTGACGAGCTTTGTGGAAAGCGTGCCCGAGTCTGCTGACGCAGAGCGCGTGCTGCGCGACCTCGCCGGCCAGGGCAACAAGTTGATCTTCGGCACCACCTTCGGCTACATGGAGTCCATGCTCAAGGTCGCGGAAGACAACAAGGGTGTGAAGTTCGAACACGCCACCGGCTACAAGACCGCCGAAAACCTGCGCACCTACGACAGCCGCACCTACGAAGGCGCGTATATGGCCGGCATCATCGCTGGCGCCATGACCAAGTCCAACACGCTGGGCGTGGTGGGCTCGGTGCCGATCCCTGAGGTGATCCGCAACATCAACAGCTTCACGCTGGGTGCGCAGTCGGTCAATCCCAAGATCAAGACCAAGGTGGTGTGGGTGAATGAATGGTTCAGCCCACCGAAGGAAACCGAAGCCGCGACCAGCCTGATCAACGGTGGCGCCGACATCCTGTTCCAGAACACTGACTCTCCCGCCGTGCTCAAGACCGCCCAGGAAAAGGGCAAGCGCGCCTTCGGCTGGGACAGCGACATGACCGCCTACGGCCCCAAGGCCCACCTGGCATCGGCGGTGATCAACTGGGGCCCGTACTACGTCAAGGCCACCAAGGACGTGCTGGACGGCAACTGGGCGTCGGGTCAAAGCTGGTGGGGCGTGAAGGAAGGCGCTATCGACATCGTCTCCATCGCTGAAGACGTGCCTGCTGACACCAAGGCCAAGGTCGAAGCCGTGAAGAAGGGCCTGGCTGACGGCAGCTTCAGCATCTGGAAGGGCCCCATCGTGGGTCAGGACGGCAAGCCCGTGCTGGAAAAGGACGCTGTGGCTGACGACAAGTTCCTGGGCGGCATCAACTTCTACGTCAAGGGCGTGGAAGGCAAGATCCCTGGCGGCGACAAGAAGTAATTCGCACCGCGTGCGTCAGCAGCTCTTGCGGGCTGCTGTGACAAAGGGCCGCCCTGGGGTGGCCCTTTTGTTTTGCAGGCGCGTTTGCGGCCTGCAGCATTAAGAACCTGTTCAAAGTCTTTTTGGAGTCGCACAAGTACCTTGCCGGGATGGGATGCAAGGCGCGGTGCGCAGCCAATAGCCCGTGCTATTGGCAAGCGCCGCAACGCCGCAGACCGCCCGGCAAGGCACTTGCCCGAAGGGTTGGAGTGAAATCGGGCGATTGGACGCCCCGGCTGCTTGCATGGGCATGAGCCCACGCGGCGCATCCGAAGCATCCACTCATCCCGATTGCACTCCAATGCAATCTCCAAAAAGACTTTGAACAGGTTCTAAGGAGCAAGGACGATGGTGGAATCTACGTTGTGGCACCCGGTGGCACTGTCAGAAGCCGTGGCGGCGCAGGCGCCGCTGGCCGTGCAGGTGCTGGAGCAACCCGTGGTGTTGTGGCGCGATGGCCCGGGCGCCGTGCATGCGCTGGCCGACCAGTGCCCGCACCGGGGCGCCCGCCTGTCGCTGGGCCGCGTGACGCCCCAGGGCCAGTTGGAGTGCCCCTACCATGGCTGGCAGTTTGCGGCCGGTGGGCAATGCACGCACGTGCCTGCACTACCCACCTTTGTGCCCCCGGCCACGCACTGCGCCCGCCATTTCGAGGTGCAGGAGGCCTATGGCCTGGTGTGGGTGCGCATCGCACCAGGCGAGCAGGGACTGCCTGTGTTTGCGGCGGAGGGGGATGCTCGCCTGCGCAAGCTCAACTGCGGTCCCTACGACGTGGCGGCCAGCGCGCCGCGCATCGTCGAGAACTTTCTGGACATGTCGCATTTCGGCTTTGTGCACGAAGGCTGGCTCGGCAGCCGTGAGGCAACGGCCATCGACGATTACCGCGTGGAGCCCACGCCCACGGGCCTCCTGGCCACGGGCTGCAAGGCCTGGCAACCGCAATCCAACCTGCATTCCACGGCGGCCGCCCAGGTCGAATACACCTACGAAGTCACGGCCCCCTATGCAGCCCTGCTGACCAAGGTGCCCGAGGCGGGCACCACGGCGGTCGATGGCTGGTGCGAGTCCATTGCGCTGTTTATCTGTCCGGTGACGCCGGTGCGCAGCCGGGTGTGGTTCCGGCTGGCCGTGGCGGATTTCGAATCGCCGGACGAGAAACTGCAGGCCTTCCAGCACACCATCTTCACGCAGGACCAACCCGTGCTGGAGTCGCAGACGCCACAGTGCCTGCCACTCGACCTGCGCGCGGAGTTGCATACCGCTGCCGACAAGGCATCATCTGCGTATCGCCGCTTTCTGCGCCAGAGTGGCATCACCTTTGGAGTCTGCTGATGTTCAAGATCCCCCCCATCTCCGCCGAGCGCCTTCCCAGCCTGCTGCGTGCCATGCCCAAGGCCGAGCTGCATATCCACATCGAGGGCTCGCTGGAGCCCGAGCTGATCTTTGCGCTGGCGCAGCGCAATGGTCTGACGCTGCCCTATGCCAGCGTGGACGCCTTGCGCAGCGCCTATGCATTCACCAATCTGCAGAGTTTTCTGGATATCTACTACGCCGGTGCGAGTGTGCTGCTGCATGAGCAGGATTTTTACGACATGGCGCGCGCTTACCTAGGTCGTGCGGCGCGCGACAACGTGCTGCACACCGAACTCTTCTTCGACCCGCAAACCCATACCGCACGCGGCGTGGCGATGGAGACCGTCATCAACGGCCTGCACCGTGCCTGCCAGGATGCCCGCGCTGAACTCGGAATCAGCGCCACGCTGATCCTGTGCTTCCTGCGCCACCTGAGCGAGGAGTCGGCATTCGAAACGCTGGAGCAGGCCATGCCGCTGCTCGACAAGATGGTGGGTGTCGGTCTGGACTCCAGCGAACTGGGGCACCCGCCCGAGAAGTTTGCCCGCGTGTTCGCCCGCTGCCGCGAGCTGGGCCTGCACCTGGTGGCCCATGCGGGGGAGGAGGGTCCTCCCGCCTACATCTGGAGTGCGCTGGATGTGCTCAAGGTCGAGCGCATCGACCATGGCGTGCAGGCGGTACACGACGCTGCCCTGATGCAGCGCCTGGCGCAAGACCGCATTGCGCTCACGGTGTGCCCGCTGTCCAACCAGAAGCTGTGCGTCTTCCCCAACCTTGCAGACCACAACCTCGGCAAGCTGCTTGATGCCGGTCTGGCTGCCACCGTGAATTCGGACGACCCTGCCTACTTTGGCGGCTACATCAACGAGAACTTCACCCAGGTGTTTGCGGCCACGGGCCTCACGGCCAAACATGCTTACCAGTTGGCTTTCAACAGTTTTGAAGCTAGCTTTGCAGGCAATGCCGACAAGCGGGTGTGGGAGCACAAGCTCAAGGAAGCGTTCGAGCGTTGCGTGGAGCACGACTACTGAGCTTCGGGTAGCGCGCGCAGTGGGCTTGGGGCATGGCGCTCGGGGGACTGTCGCCAGTGCGGCAGGGGCCTGATCTGGGTAAACCCTTAAAATAGTAAGTATTCGTTCGAATTGCGTCCGGTCCAGGCCCAAGGGGTGATCCACCACCATGGCCCTTACCCTGCGCTTCCTTGTGGAGTGCACGGGTGCCGTGTTGCCCCCTTTTTTGGAGCCTTCCATGTTTCTCAGTCAAATCTCCATTGGCAAGCGCCTGACCCTGGTGCTCGGCCTCATCCTGGCGCTGTTTTTTGCCAGCAGCGTGGTGGCCGTGGTCAAGCTCAGCCAGCTGGGCCGGGAGATCGACGCCATGGTCAACGACAACATCAAGACCGAGCGCGCTGGCTCGGACTGGCTGCGCCACACCACATCGGGCGTGCAGCGCGCGGCAGCCATCTCCAAGAGCAGCGACGCGAGCCTGATCCCCTACTTTGCGCCCGCCACGGCCGCGTCGATCCGCGATACCAACGAGCTGCAGAAATTCATCGAATCCAAGATGGACACGCCGGAGAAGAAGCAGCTTTTTGCCAAGGTGGGTGACCTACGCAAAGACTACCTGGCGGCCCGCGAGGAAGTGAGCAAGTTCAAGCAGGCGGGCGATGCCGAGAACGCCAACAAGGTATTCACCGAGCGGTTTGAGCCCACCTCCCGCAGCTATCTGGCGGGTGTGCAGCAGATGGTGGATGGCCAGCGCGCCGAGCTCGATGCCGCCGGCAAGCGCAGCGAAGAGCTGCGTGCCCAGACCACTCTGCTGCTGCAGATCTGCACCGGCGTGTCGCTGCTGCTGGGCGCCTTGCTGGCCTGGCTGCTGACCACCAGCATCACGCGCCCGCTGCGCAAGGCAGAGGCCATTGCAGAGACCATCGCCAACATGGACCTGACGGGTGCCCCCCAGGCGAGCTACGCCAATGACGAAACCGGCCACCTGCTGCGCGCGCTGGATGCCATGCGCAGCGCGCTGCACCGTTCGCTGCAGCAAGTGCGGGGCGTGGTGGACAGCATCTCCACCGCCAGCACCCAGATCGCGATTGGCAACCAGGACCTGAGCGCGCGCACCGAGCAGACAGCCAGCAGCCTGCAGGAGACCGCCAGCTCGATGGAAGAGCTGACCAGTACCGTGCGTCAGAGCGCCGATTCGGCCGTGCAGGCCAACCAGCTGGCCGTGTCGGCGGCGCAGGTGGCCCAGCGCGGTGGCGATGTGGTGGCACAGGTGGTGACCACCATGGACGAGATCAACACCAGCAGCAAGAAGATTGCCGACATCATCGGCACCATCGACGGCATCGCGTTCCAGACCAACATCCTGGCCCTCAACGCCGCCGTGGAAGCCGCCCGTGCGGGCGAGCAGGGCCGTGGCTTTGCCGTGGTGGCCAGCGAAGTGCGCTCGCTGGCCCAGCGCTCGGCCCAGGCGGCCAAGGAAATCAAGACGCTGATCGGCGTGTCGGTGGAGAAGGTTGAGTCGGGTGCTGCCCTGGTGCAGAACGCCGGCACCACCATGGGCGAGATCGTGAGTTCCGTGCGCCGCGTGACCGACATCATTGGAGAGATCAGCGCAGCCGCGTCGGAGCAGAGCCAGGGCATTGGCCAGGTGAATGTGGCAGTGACCCAGCTGGACCAGATGACCCAGCAAAATGCAGCCCTGGTGGAAGAGTCCACCGCCGCCGCCGAGAGCTTGAAGGACCAGGCGTCGCGCTTGGCCGAAGTCGTCGGTGCCTTCCGCCTGGGCGCAGGCCCGCAGGCGCTGCGGCTGAACTGAAATTGCTCACGGGGCTCTGCGCGCTGCCGCAACGCCCTCCCGTGCTTGAAAGCGCTTTTTTCCGGCAGTCTTTGCAACATCGCTTCATGTAGTTTTCGCACAGTCTGACCTTCCCGGTGGCACCGTCGTCCTGCGGTGCTTCCGGTCCATTTCATCAGGGCCATGTAGAGGAACACCATGTACAAAAACCTCGCTGCCACGCTCGTGGCCGCCTGTTTTTTCTCCCCCGCTTTTTCCCAGACCACGCCCGCCAAGGGGAGTCCGGCCGATCCGGTCAAAGCCGGTTTTGTCTATGTCTCGCCCATCACCGAGGCAGGCTGGACGCGCCAGCATGACGAAGGCCGCAAGGCCGTCGAGGCCGCGCTGGGCAATCAGGTGAAGACCACGTTTGTCGAGAACGTGGCCGAAGGCGCCGATGCCGAACGCGTGATCCGCGACCTGGCCGCCACCGGCCACCAGATCATCTTCACCCCCAGCTTTGGCTACATGGAGCCCACGCTCAAGGTGGCGCAGGACTATCCGCAGGTGAAGTTCGAGTCCATCACGGGCTACAAGACCACCCCCAATGTGGCCGCCGCCAATGCGCGCTACTACGAGGGGCGTTACCTGGCGGGCATCGCTGCGGGCCGCATGAGCAAGACCGGCGTGGCAGGGTTCGTGGCCGGGTTTCCCATCCCCGAAGTGCTGCAGGGCATCAACGCCTTCACGCTGGGCATGCGCTCGGTCAACCCCAAGGCCACTGTCAAGGTGGTGTGGCTCAACGTATGGTTCGACCCGCCCAAGGAGCGGGATGCCGCCATGGCGCTGTTCAATCAGGACGTGGATGTGATCGCGTTTCACACCGGCTCCACCGCCGTGATGGCGGCTGCGCAAGAGCGCGGCAAGATGGCAGTGGCCTATCACTCGGACATGCGCAAGACGGGCCCGGACGCGCAGATCGTGGCCGTGACGCACCAGTGGGGCAGCTACTACACCGAGCGCGTGCGCGCCGTGCAAAACGGCACCTGGAAAAGTGCCAACCTGTGGGGCGGCGTGGGCGAGGGCATGATCCGCGTCGGTGACTTTGGCACCCGGGTGCCAGCGGCCGTCCAGCAGGAGGTGCTGAATGCCCAAAAGGCCGTGGGCGCGGGCAAGCTCCAGCCCTTCCGTGCGGGCAAAGTGCCGGTGCGCGACAACGAAGGGCAGGAGCGCATTGCTGCTGGCCAGGCACTACCGGATGCCCAGATATTGCAGATGAACTGGCTGGTGGAAGGCGTGGTGGGCAAGGTGTCCCGCTGATCCTGCAGGGCATATCGCCCATCGTTTTCACTGGTCGGCGCTCCCCGAACCCCATAGCCACTATGGGGTGCTGCATATACAAACGGCGCCCCCTGCCGCTAAGCTTGGCGCCATGCCTGTTTACCGTTCCGCTCTTTTGCGTTTTGCCGACGACGGCAGCGCCCTCTATGACGAAGATGGCCTGCTGGCCGTTGGCCCTGACGCTCAGGGCTGCCAGCGTGTGCTGGCGGCAGGCGCTTGGCAGACTCTCGCGCCACAATTTGCCGGGGAGCCTGTGGTGCATCTGCCGGGGCGCATCCTGGCGCCGGGGTTTGTGGACATGCACATCCACTTCCCGCAGACGGACGTGATCGGCTCGCCAGCCGATGGCCTGCTGCCCTGGCTCGAGAACTACACCTTTCCCCACGAGTCCCGGTTTGTAGACTCCGGCTACAGCGCACAGGTGGCCGAATTTTTTGTGGCCGAGCTGCTGCGCAACGGCGTGACCACAGCCCTGGCGTTTTCGACCTCACACCCCGCGTCGGTGGAGGCCCTGTTCACCGAGGCCCAGCGCCAGCGGATGCGCCTCATCACCGGCAAGGTGCTGCAGGACCGCCACTCGCCTGACGGTGTGCGCGACGACACCGAGCAGAGCCTCATCGACACCGAGGCACTGATCCGGCGCTGGCACGGCGTGGACCGCCTGGGGTATGCCATCACCCCGCGTTTTGCGCCCACCAGCACCCACGAGCAATTGCGCGGCGCGGGCGAGCTGGCTGCGCGCTACCCCGATGTGTGGATCCAGTCCCACGTGGCCGAGAACCGCGACGAGATCCGCTGGGCGCGCGAGCTGTTCCCCGCCGCGCGCAGCTACCTGGGCGTGTACGACGACTTTGGCCTGATGCGCGAACGTGCGGTGTATGCGCACTGCATCCACTTCGATGACGACGACCGCGCGCTGATGCGCGACACCGGCGCGGTGGCGGCGGTCAGCCCCACTAGCAACCTCTTTCTGGGCAGCGGGTTTTTCGACTATGCCGGTGCCGACCGCGTGGGGTTTGGCTATGGCCTGGCCAGCGACGTGGGCGGGGGCACTAGCTTCAGCCCGTTTCACACCATGCTGGCGGCGTACTACGTGGGGCGTGAGGGTCAGACCAAGCAGGGCCTGAGTCTGTCACCCCAGCAACTGTGGTGGCAACACACGGCGGGCGCGGCCAGGGCGCTGGGCCTGGCGGGTGTGGTCGGCAATCTGCAGCCGGGCTGCGAGGCCGATTTTGTGGTGCTGAACCCCGAAGCCACGCCGCTTTTGGCGCGCAAGACCCGCCAGGCGCGCAACCTCGATGAGCTTTTGTTTGCGCTGATCGTGCTCGGCGACGACCGTGTGGTGCAGCAAACGGTGATTTCTCAAGCAAAATACGGCTCTAGCGCTTGAGATTCATGCGCTACCAGCTACGTATTTAATAGCGCCCGGCAGTCCACCACTGTGCGGGCCACAGCGCAGGGAGTTCTGCTATGAGCATCAAGAGCGACAAATGGATCCGCCGCATGGCGGCCGAGCACGGAATGATCGAGCCCTTCGAGCCCGGCCAGGTTCGCGAGGTCGAAGGCCGCAAGATCATCAGCTACGGCACCAGCAGCTACGGCTACGACATCCGCTGTGCGCCCGAATTCAAGGTGTTCACCAACATCCACAGCACGGTGGTGGACCCGAAGAACTTCGATGAAAAGAGCTTTGTCGATTTCGAGGGTGACAGCTGCATCATCCCGCCCAACAGCTTCGCGCTGGCCCGCACGGTCGAATACTTCCGCATCCCGCGCAATGTGCTCACCATCTGCCTGGGCAAGAGCACCTATGCCCGCTGCGGCATCATCGTCAACGTGACGCCGTTCGAGCCCGAGTGGGAAGGCTATGTGACGCTGGAGTTCAGCAACACCACGCCGCTGCCAGCGCGCATCTACGCAGGCGAGGGCTGCGCACAAGTGCTGTTCTTCGAGAGCGACAAGGACGACGTGTGCGAGGTCAGCTACCGAGACCGGGGCGGCAAGTACCAGGGCCAGGTGGGCGTGACACTGCCCAAGGCCTGACCACGCGCACATGGCGGGCGGTGGCAGGGGTTGTGTCCTACACGCGCCATGCGCCTTGGCTGAAATGCAAGCATCGGTAAGTTTTCTAGCATCGGTGACACGCCTCCCGGGAGATGGAGGCTGATGGAGTTTCACCATGCTGATGTCCGCTGCCGCCTCAACCTTGTTCTTTGCGCCCATCCGCGCTCTGGCGCCAGCGCTGGCCGATCCCGCTCCAGCCCCTGCGCCTTCTGTCATCCCGCCGCCCCGGCGCCCAGACGCTGCGCCGCATTCCGCCGACGCCGACTGTCAGGCACACCACACCTACTGGCCCTGTGAGTTGCTCAATGCCTTTGTGCTGCGCATGGCAGCACACGGCCACTGCGTGAACATGTCGATGATGCTGGGCCACCGGCCCTATGCCCTGGAGCGATTGGCGTTGGCGGCTGGCGCTCCGGACGCTGGCCTGCAAGAGCTGTCGGCCCAGCTGCGGCCGTATTTTGAGGCGCCCGTGCTGCAAGCCGAAAGCCCGGAGCCACGGCCTGCGACACCGGGGGACGGCGCCACCGAGCCATCGGGCAGCCCTCACGCCTCCACGCAGACCCTGTTGCGTCCCTGGCCCTTGGCCTCGTAGAGCGCGGCATCGCCCCGACGCAGCATGGCGGCGCCGTTGTCGTCTGCGCTGCGCATGGTTGCGACACCTGCGCTGACGGTGATGGTGCCCACGACCGGGTTCTGTTGCTCTGCCATGGCGGTGACAAGGGCCTGCGCAATGGACTGGGCGCCCTCCAGGTCGGTGTCGGGCAGCAACGCCACGAACTCTTCTCCCCCCAGTCGCGCCACCACATCAGAGCCACGCAGGCGGGACTCCAGCGTGCGTGCCAGTCGCCGCAGAACCTCGTCTCCGGCTTCATGCCCGTAGGTGTCATTCACCCGCTTGAAATGGTCCACGTCCACGGTGATCAGGCTCAGCGGACGGCTGCTGCGCCGCGCCAGCGCCACCGCAAAGGCCATTTGTGTCTCGAAGCCGCGCCGGTTCAGCAACCCGGTGAGGGCGTCGGTGCGCGCCTGCAGGTCCAGCGCGCGGTTCGCGGCCTCCAGCTCCAGCGTGCGCAGGCGCACTTTTTCTTCCATCGCCTCACGGGCGGCCAGCAGGCGGTGCGTCATGCGGCCCAGAGACTGAGACAGCTGTTGTACTTCGCGGCTGCTTTGCATGGTCGGAATGTCGCTGCCGGGGAGCCCGGCCTCCACCGCACTGGCCGCGTCGGCCAGTGCATACAGGTCCACGCTCAGGCGCCGGGCGGCCAGCCAGGCCAGGGCCGATGCCAGCAGCGCGGCCGTCAGGCCAATCACCAGTGCCAGTTGCACGGTGTTGTCGGCCTCCGCAAAAGCCAATTCGACAGGCTGGCGTGCAACGATGCGCCAGCCCAGATCGCTGGCCGCGTTGCGCGGTTGCAGCTGCGTGGCAGCGGTCAGGTAGCGCTTGCCATCCCTCCACCGCACCACGGTGGTCTGCGTGCGGTCGCCATCACGGTTGTTGTTGACACTGATGTCCTCGGGCAGTCGCTGCCCGGCAGACCGCATCACCTCGGTCTGTCCGCCAGGCGCAAAAATCAGCTGGCCTTCGCGGTCAAAGATGAAAAGTTCCAGCGCGCTTTCATCGGATGATGCAGGGGTCAGGCTCTCCAGTACCTCGCGTGTCCACTGCCAGCTGCCGTGGATGCCCAGCACGCCCACCGTGGTGGGGCCGATGCGTATGGGCGCTGCAAAGTCCACAAACCGGTGCGGTTCGCCGGTGGCGGTGGGGGGCAGCAGGGACTCCAGCAGCTTGGCGGGGTGGACGTCGCCTACATGCACCCCTTCGAGTCCGTGTTGAAACCAGGGCCGCTGGGCCACGCTCTGGCCCACCAGCAGGCCGCGTGTGGCATTGCGCACCACGCCTTGCGCATCGGCCACACCGATCCAGAGGTTGGTGGGCTGCATGGCCTGGCTGCGGGCCAGCATGTGCTGGGCCTCGGCAGAGTCGAGCCCCTTGGACCACACCACTTCGGCACTGGCCATCACCTCGGCCTCCAGGCTGCGCTGCATGAGGCCCAGGGCCAGAAGCTTGCCTGCGTTTTCGGCGACCACCTGCAAGGAACTGCCTGCATCGCGCTGAATGCGGTGCTTGAGCAACTCGCCAAACCCCAGCGACAGCAGTACTGACAGGGTCACGACCAGCGTGCCAAACACCAGCGCGATCTGCATGCGCAGGCTGTGGCCTGAAAAACGTGTGATGAGCATCATGCGGAAGGGTCTGCCCAGTGTGCCGTCGCGGCCGGTGCCGGGCTGGCGCGGCGCAGGGCCAGCCGGGCTGCTGCCAAGTCCCAGCCGGCCCAGCCGCAACTCTTGAACAGCACCGGGCCCGAACGCCGCTCAGGGGCTGCGGCACCGAGGCTCCGGACCATCTCACCCAGCGTCGGCAGCGCCGCCACATCCAGGCCTGCCTGCAGCAGGTCACCTGCCTCATGGAGTGCATCGCTGGTGTCCACCAGGATGCGTCCGTGCCGCGCCACATGCTGGCAAAGGGCTGGGGCCAGCTCTGCCATGGCGGGCGTGAAAGCGCCCACGGCCGCCAAAAATGCGTCGGGCCGGGGCGGGGCGCTCAGCACCAGTGCGCTGGCCGTGGTGCAGGTCGCTATCAGCGGGCAGTGGGGCACGGCGGCATCGGCATCGGCCACCACCCGCACGTGGACGCCCAGTCCGCGCACCTGCGCTGCCAGGGCCTGGGCGCTGGCGCTGCTGCGCGAGGCAATCCACACCTCGCGCACGCCCAGGCCGTGGATGAATGCCTCGGCATGTGCCAGGCCCTGCACCCCTGCGCCGACGATGAGCAAAGGGCCCTGCGGCACCTGCGCCAGATGCCGGGCGGCCAGCAGAGAGACCGCGGCGGTACGCCGTGCGGTGACAGTGGGCCCGTCCAGCACCAGCCGACGCTCGCCCGTGGCGATGTCAAACACCACCACATCGCCCTGGATCGACGGGCGTCCTGTGCCCGCGTTGCCCGGGGTGAAGGTGATGAGCTTGGTCATGGCCACCGATTGATCCGTGGCGGGCATCACAAACAAGCTGCCGCCTTGCGCCAGCGGCAGCACGGCGCGTTGCGGCACCACGACTGTTGGGTCCTTCAGCAAGGCCGCTATTTCGTCAGCCAGATCGGACCAGGGCAACCGCGCAGCGGTGGCTGCGGCATCCAGCACGCCCGAGGGGGCTGAAGAGGGGGCAAAAAGCATAGGCGGACTGTACACAGCATGCCGCTCTAGTGGGAGCGGAGAAGCCCTCACCTGTGCAGTGCCCAAGGTAGCCCAGCGTGTGCTGGGCGGGGGGCAGGTTCGCCATGGCTGCCATGCCCATCAATGCGTGGCCCCCGCCTGCAGCGCGATGTCCTGCGGCGTCAGCACCGCAGCCCACAGGGCGGCATGCATGCCGCGCACCATGTCGCGAAGGGGCAGATGGGGGTCCCCCTGGCCACTGAGCCAGGGCACATGCACAAAACCGCCCCGTGCGCCCTCTGGGCCTATGCCTTGTGCCAGCAGATGCATCAGGCCGTACAGCACATGATTGCAGACAAAGGTGCCAGCGGTTTGCGACACCTCGCAGGGCACGCCTGCGCGTTGCACGGCGCGCAGCATGGCCTTGATGGGCAGGCTGGCGAAGTAGGCGGCAGGTCCGCCGGGCTGCACCGGGGTGTCTATGGGCTGTGCGCCACCGTTGTCTGGAATGCGCGCATCGTTGATGTTGATGCCGATGCGCTCGATGGACAGCGCTGCCCGACCACCTGCCAGGCCCAGGCACAGCGTGACGGTGGGCCGGTGTTCTAGCAACAGCGACTGCAGCCGCTGCAACGACTGCCCGAACACCGTGGGCAATTGCGCGGCCACCACCTGGTGTCCTGCGATGCGCTGCCCGTGCAGCGCTTGCGCAATGAGCCAGCTGGGGTTGTGCGCGCCACCACCAAACGGATCAAAACCGGTCAGAAGAATGGTTGGCCCGGCATGGGGCGCGCCATGGTGTGCGGCAGATGTCATGAAAGGCAGGCAAAAGCGGGGTGGAACACATCGTAAATCGTCCGCGCCAGGGCGGCCCCGCGCGTAACATGCAGTCTTGGCCGCCCCACCTGGAGGGCGCTGGAGAGACGCAATGAAATGGGAAGGCAATCGCGAGTCCGACAACGTGGAAGACCGCCGTGACGAGGGCGGCGGCGGTGGATCGCCGGTGTTTGGTGGGCGCAGCATCGGCATTGGCACCATCGTGATCGCGCTGGTGGGGGGCTGGGTGCTGGGCATCAACCCCTTGACCATCCTGGGGCTGCTCAGCGGCGGCGGCCCAGCGCCCCAGGTGCAGACGCAACCCCATGCTCCGGCCCACCGCCCACCAGCCGATGACACCATGGCACGTTTTGTGTCCACGGTGCTTGCCGACACGGAGGACGTGTGGGGCGAGGTGTTCCGCCAGGGCGGCGGGCGCTACCAGGACCCGCGGCTGGTGTTGTTCCGGGGCGCTACGCCCACCGCATGTGGTACGGGACAGGCAGCCATGGGGCCGTTTTACTGCCCCGCTGACCAGAAGGTCTACATCGACCTGGGTTTCTACGAGACTCTCAAGACCCGGCTGGGTGCCCCGGGCGACTTTGCCCAGGCCTACGTGATTGCCCATGAGGTGGGCCACCACGTGCAGAACCAGCTGGGCATCAGCGCCAAGGTGGACCAGATGCGGGGCCGTGTGAGCAAGGTGGAATACAACGCGCTGTCGGTGCGGCTGGAGCTGCAGGCCGACTGCTTTGCGGGGGTGTGGGCCCACCACGCCCAGAAGTCCCGTCAGATCCTGGAGCAGGGCGATGTGGAAGAAGCCATGAACGCCGCCGCCAAGATTGGTGACGATGCGCTGCAGCGGGCCAATGGCGGCGCGGTGGTGCCCGAGAGCTTCACGCATGGCACGAGCGCCCAGCGGCAGCGATGGTTCAACAGCGGCCTGCAAAGTGGCAGTGTCAAGACCTGCGACACCTTTGCGGCGCGCAGCCTGTAGGCGCGCAATGCCCAGGGATTATTAGACCTTCTCCATGCCGCCGACCGCACCCGTGACTGCCTCGCTGCATCGCCGTGCCGGGCCTTCGGCGGGGGCTGAGGTCGGGCCGTCGGCGCCGCAGCCCTCGGGCGCAGCGGCGGCGTGGTCTGCGGCAGCGGTCACCGTGCCCCACGCCGTGGGGCTGGGGCTGCTGGCATTTGCGCCGCTGGCGGGCGAACATTCGCTGGCCGCGCTGGCTTTGTGGTCGGCTGCATTGCCCGGCCTGCTGCTGACCCTGGCGACACCCCGTGCCGGGGTGGTGTATGCACCGACCACGGTGGTGGCCCTGCTGTTTGCCGCCGTGCTGGCGACTGCCCACGGTGCGGCCCCGAGCCTGGGCCTGAGCGCGCGCCAGGTGCTGGCGGTCAGCGGTGCCACGGTGGCTTTGGCCTTTGTGTTCCAGTGGCTGCTGGGGGTGTTGCGGCTGGCGTCGGTGGCGCGGTTTCTTCCCATCTCGGTCACCCACGGGTTTGCAGCCGGTGTGGGCTTGTCGATGGTGGTGGGACAGGTGCGCAATGGCTTTGGCGCGGGGGGCGATGCGCTGTGGGACGCACGCACCGGCTGGCACTTGCTGGCTGCGCTGGCCGTGGTGGGGTTGGCCTGGGGGCTGCGCCGGCGCTGGCCCCGCATGCCAGGGCTGCTGTCGGCCGTGGCCCTGGTGGCACTGGCCGTGGCGCTGGCGGGGGTATGGGGTGTGGGGCTGGGCAGTGTGTTTGTGCCGGCCGTGCCGCCCAGCGTGTTTGCTTGGCCCATGCTGCCCGACTGGACGGGCATCCCCTGGATGGCCCTGGCCCGGCAGCAGGGCTCCGCTCTGGTGGTGCTGGCGGTGCTGATGGCGCTGGTCAACAGCCTGGAGATTCTGGTATTCAACCAGGAGCTGGAGCTGGACCATGGCCTGCGTGGCAATGCCAACCTGGCGCTGCGCCGCGAGAGTTTGCTGGGTGCGCTGTGTGGGCTGGTGGGCATGATTCCCGCGTCCACCAGCGCGTCGCGTTCGCGCATTGTGCTGGCGCAGGCGGGGGCCTCGCGCGATGCCCCGCGCTGGCACGCCGCCATCATGCTGGGTGTGGCGGTCACCGGGGCGTGGTGGCTGCACTGGGTGCCCATGGCCTGTCTTGCCGGGGGGCTGGTGCTGGCGGGGCTGATGCAGGTGCCGGGCCTGATGTGGTCGCTGGGCTATGCCCGCCGGTCCCGGGTGACCTGGGCGCAAAGCTGGCTGGTGGCGCTGGTGTTTGCCGTGATGGGGGGCGTGGGGGCGCTGGTGGCTGGCCTGGTCGTCGCCACGTTTGTGCTGCTGCACGACTCTGCCGCCACGGTGCTGCGCCATGTGCGTCTGGATGGCGAGCTGCGCTCGCGGCGCTTGCGCCGTGCCGGGTCGGACAGCTGGCTGACGCCGCGCATGAACCAGGTGGCGGTGTTTGAACTGCAAGGCGTGATGTCTTTTGGCGTGGCTGCCCACCTGGCCGAGCAGGTGCGCATGCTGCTGCTGCCGCGCCATCGCTGGGTCATTCTGGACGCGGGCCGCGTGCCCGCGTGGGACAGCACGGCAATGGCCCAACTGCGGGCGCTGGTGCGCGATCTGGACCAGCAGGGCATCGCCGCGGCCGTGGCAGCCCTGGACCCCATGGCCGCCGAGCATGCGGGGGAGCATGTGCGCGCCTTTGCCGACCTGGACCGGGCGCTGGAATGGGCCGAGGTGGGTATCCTGTCGCAGCGGCCCATCGAGCAACGCCCCGCGCACCCCGAGCGCGATATGCTGGGGGAGGTGGGCGAGGGCGTGCCCAAGGCCGCTGCCGAGGCCTTGCAGGCGCTGCTGGTGTCCCAGGCCGTCCCGCCCCACGGCGTAGTGTTCCATGCGGGGGATACGGACCATGACCTCCTCGTGGTCAAGTCCGGCCACATCACGCTGGTCACCCAATGGCCGCCCGACAAGGGCTTGCGCCTGGCCACCGTCGGTCCGGGCATGGCGTTTGGCGAAATGGCCTTCCTCAATGGTGCGGCCCGCAGTGCCTGCGCGGGCGCGGAACGTGGCCCGGCGCATCTGGTGCGTTTGTCGCGCGCGCATTTTGATGCCTGGGCAAGGCAATACCCCGAGGCGGCCCTCACGGTGATGAACAACCTGGCCCAGATCGGCGCCCGGCGTTTGGCGGTGACCACGCGGCAACTGCGGGCGGTGCTGGAGTAGCAGGGCAGGGCATCGGGTGTCGGAGTGCGGCTGTCCCAAGGTCCCACAAGGCGAATGAAAGGCCCTTGATTTCTATAATCAAAGGCTTCCCGACACCGTCTGGCAACCTCTCCTTGCCAACCCCATGGAATCCACCCCCTCGTCCTCCGCCGCAGATGCCCCCGTGGCCACCACCCCTTTTGAATGGATCGGCGGCGAAGAACGCGTGCGCGCCTTGACCGAGCGCTTCTATGACCTGATGGACCTGGAGCCCGGCTACACCGAGCTGCGTGCCGCCCATGGCAGCGACCTCGGCCAGGCGCGGCAAAAGCTGTTCATGTTTCTGTGCGGATGGCTGGGTGGGCCGTCGTACTACACCGACCAGTTTGGCCATCCGCGCCTGCGCGCGCGCCACATGCCGTTTGCCATCGGCATCAAGGAGCGCGACCAATGGGTGGCCTGCATGGACCAGGCCATGGGCGAGACCGGCGTGCCCTCCGACCTGCGCGTGCGGCTGAAGGAAAGCTTCATGGGCACGGCGGACTGGATGCGCAACAAAGGGGTGTAGCCCGCCCGCGAGGTGGTGCCCGTTTGCGCCGTTGAATGGCGCCCTGGTATGTTTCCTGGGGGCCGCCTCCACAGGCTCTAAGATGCTCCCTCCAACAAATACAGGAGGTGGGGTATGTCGGCAACCGCATGGGTCGTGGTCGTTGTGCTGGTCGCGTTGGGCTTGTGGGCTGTGGCGGTCTATAACCGGCTGGTGCAGTTGCGCAACCGCATTGCCAACGCGTTTGGCCAGATCGACGTGCAGCTCAAGCGCCGTTATGACCTGATCCCCAACCTGGTAGAGGTGGCGCGTGGCTATCTGGCGCACGAGGCCGCCACGCTGGAAGCCGTGATCAAGGCCCGCAGCCAGGCGCAGGGCGCGGCTGCGGCGGTGCGTGCCGCACCGCAAAGCGCCAGCGCCATGGGCGCGCTGGCGGCGGCAGAGGGTGTACTCGGCGGCAGCTTGGGCCGCCTGATGGTGGTGGCCGAGAGTTACCCTGAACTCAAGGCCGACGCCTCCATGCAGTCGCTGTCCGAAGAGATCACCAGCACCGAAAACCGCCTGGGGTTTGCACGTCAGGCCTACAACGACCAGGCGCTGGAGTTCAACGACGCGGCGGCGCAGTTCCCGGACCTCATCGTCGCGCGCCTGCTGGGTTTTGCGCCCGCGCCCATGCTGGCATCCACGCAGTCCGATGAAGAGCGCGCCGCGCCCCGGGTGAAGTTCTGACCCTTCCGCTTCCATTCGCATGAAGTTCTGGGATCACCAGCACAACGCGCGCAGCGAGACGCGTCGCTTGCTGCTGGGTTTTGCCTTCGCTGTGGTCGTTCTGGTAGCGGCTGTGCACGCTGCCCTGGCGTTGGCCTGGTGGCTGATGGTGGCGGTGCTGCCCGTGCACTTGCCCTTTCCACAAGGTTTTCTGGCCGCCAATGTGGGGGTCTCGCTGATGCTGGTGCTGGGCGGCTGGTGGGTGGAGACGTCCAACTTGCGCGCAGGCGGTGTCAAGCTGGCGCAGCGTGTGGGCGCGCGCGAGTTGCGCCCGTCGCTGTCGCACGCCGAGCAGCGGCTGTCCAACATCGTGGACGAGCTGTGCATTGCCGCGCACATGCCGCGCCCGCAGATCATGGTCATGCCGCGCACCGATGCCATCAATGCGTTCGCTGCCGGGTGGGACGAGAGCGATGCCGTCATTGCCGTGACGCAGGGCGCCCTGGACTACCTCACCCGCGAAGAGATGCAGGGCATGGTGGCGCACGAGTTGAGCCATCTGCACGAGGGCGACACGCGCCTGAAGATGCGCCTGGCGGGCATGGTGTTCGGGCTGGAGCTGGTCTACAACTTTGGCGACACGATGCGCGAGCGCCGGGGCCTGGCCTGGTGGTTCGGGTCGGCCATCATGGTGGCGGGCTTTGCCGGCTGGCTCACCGGCCGCATGCTCAAGGCCGCCGTATCGCGCCAGCGCGAATACCTGGCCGATGCACGCGCGGTGCAATGGACCCGCAGCCGCGATGGCCTGGGTGGCGTACTGCGCAAGGTCATGGCCCAGCGCCGCGACACCCCGGCCGGGTATGCCGAGAACCCCGTCCACACCGGCCTGGCCCACCCGGCCGTGCAGCACATGCTGCTGGTGGACGTACCCGGCCGCAGTCGCATGGAGCGCTGGCTGGATACCCACCCCACGCTCGACGACCGCGTGCAGCGCGTGTATGGCCGCCGCATGCAGCCTTTGCCCGCCGTGCCCGTGCACGCAGGGCATGAATCGGCGCGGCGTGACGAGGGTGGGGCGCCCGTCACCGTGTCGATCGCCTCGCTGGTAGACCCTTTTGCGCGCTTCATGTAGCCCGCTGCGAAGGCTGCAGTTTTTTCAGGAGACCCATGTCCATGTCACGCGACGCGAGATTTCAGGAACAAGCCCAGGTACTGGGCTACTGCTTTGATGGCGAGATCAAGATTGGTGGCAACTACGTCCCGCTCGTGCGGGACGGCCACCACATCTACCTGAGCGGGCAGATCCCGCGCGTGGGCGATACCGTGGTGGTCACGGGCGCTGCCGGGGCGGTCGCCACGCTGGCCGATGCGCAAAAAGCAGCGAAGGTGTGTGTGATGCGGGCGCTGGCCTTGCTGCAGCGCTCGCTGGGTTCGCTCGATGCCGTGCAATCCATTTTGCGCATCACCGTGTACGTGCAGTCGGCGCCTGCCTTCACGCAGCAAAGCGAGGTGGCCGACGGTGCCTCCGAGGTGCTGTTTGCCGTGCTGGG
Source organism: Acidovorax sp. 59 (assembly GCF_002754175.1). Taxonomy (NCBI): domain Bacteria; kingdom Pseudomonadati; phylum Pseudomonadota; class Betaproteobacteria; order Burkholderiales; family Comamonadaceae; genus Acidovorax; species Acidovorax sp. 59. Next base: position 667,690 of record NZ_PEET01000001.1, read on the forward strand.
CGAGGCTGGTGCCCACACCCGCACCTCGGTGGGTGTGCTACAGCTGCCCAAGAACGCGACGGTGGAGGTGGACTTGATCGCGTCGGTGGCGCCATGACGACGCCTGCTGCTGTGCACCGAGGCAGTTGCCTGTGTGGTGGCGTGCGTTACGAAACCACGGCGCCATTGCAGGGTGCATCGCACTGCCGCTGCTCGATGTGCCGCAAGGCGCATGGTGCGGCGTTTGGCAGCTATGGCAGCGTGTTGCGTGTGTACCATCGCTTCGTGTCTGGGCAAGGGCTGACGCGCACCTACCGGTCTTCGCCCCCGGTCACGCGCACGTTTTGCTCGGTGTGTGGCTCGCCCTTGCTGTGGCACAGCGAAGGTCCCTATACCGAGTGGGTGGCCGTGCCGCTGGGTACCTTGGACACCGCCTACGAGGCCCCTCCCCAAAAGCACATCCACGTGGCCTCCAAAGCCGCATGGGTAGTGATCTGTGATGGTTTTCGGCAAGAGGCCGAAGGATAGATCGGTACCCCATGGCAGCACCGTTGAACTCTTACCCCCGTTTTAATGTTTTCGGCCGCATCGTCGAAGTGCGCCGCGAAGGTGCGCTGTGGCAGGCCTACCGAGTGGGCGCAGATGGCAAGCGCTTGCCGTCGGGCTTTGTGATCCCCGACTTTGTCGAAGAGCATGAGCTGGCACAGTTTCTGGAAGACCTGTTCCACGAAAGCGCCTCGCCGCACAACGGCGACGTGTACCGTATCGATTGAGTCGCTGCAAGGCGCACTGGTCGCAACACGAGGCACAAGTGTTGCGGCCACGTTGCCACGTCACACCGCTGTCAAACCCGGCCCAGACACTCGGTCCCTTGTTTCCAACAGGGACTGTTCATGTCTGAACGTATTCTGGGTTTTCTGATTTTTCCTTCGCAGGTTTCACGCCGTGTCGCCACACTGGGTGTGGTGGCGCTCGCTGCGTCGCTGGCTGCCTGCGGCGGCAGTAGCGACAACGCCAGCAGCAACGCGGGCGCCACGGCCACGCTGGCCGTTCTGGAGACCACCGACCTGCACTTCAACGTGCGCAGCTACGACTACTTCAAGCTGGCCGAAGACAAAAGCTACGGCTTTGAGCGCACGGCCACGCTGGTGCGCGCGGCCCGCAAGGAGTTTGCCAACACGCTGCTGGTGGACAACGGCGACACCATCCAGGGCACTGCGCTGGCCGACTACGAGGCCAGCATCAGCCCTATCCCGTGCACGCAGCAGCTGTCCATGTACAAGGCTATGGGCGCGCTGGGCTTTGATGCGGGTACGCTGGGCAACCACGAGTTCAACTACGGCCTGCCCTTCCTGAACCAGGTGCTGGGCGGCGGGCTGGATGTGGACGGCGTGGACCCCTCCAAGAAATGCGCAGGCGCTGGCTACCCCGCCGTGCTGGCCAACGTGTACAGCAATAAGACCAAGAAGCCGCTGGTGCAGCCCTACACGCTGCTGGAGCGCACGCTGGTGGCCAAGGGTACGGATGGCAAGGAAGTGAAGCTGCCGATCAAGATCGGCGTGATCGGCTTCACCACACCCGGCATCATGAACTGGGACAAGCGCTACCTGGAAGGCAAGGTCTACACCGAAGGCGCCGTCGAATCCGCCAACAAGTACGTGCCTGAGCTGCGCGCCAAGGGGGCTGACATCGTGGTGGCTTTGTTGCACGGCGGGCTCGACAGTGCCGCCTACTCGGCCACCATGGAGAACCCGGGCCTGTACCTGTCGAAGGTGGCAGGTATCGACGCGATGGTGATGGGCCACCAGCATGGCGTGTTCCCCGACACGGCCGCCACGCCCAGCTTCAACCTGGCAGGCGTGGACCACAAGGCGGGCACCATCAACGGCGTGCCTGCCGTCATGGCCAGCTCCTGGGGCAAGGCCCTGGGGGTGGTGCAGCTGGCGCTGCAATGGGACGGCAGCAAGTGGGTGGTCAACAAGTCCGCCAGCAAGAGCGAGCTGCGCAACATCCAGAACAAGAATGCCGCAGGCGCCACGGTGACCGTGGACGCCGACCCCGCGATCGCCCCGCTGATCGAGACCCAGCACCAGGCCGCGATCAAGTACGTGAAGACACCCATCGGCCAGACCGACTTCCGCATGAGCACGCTGTTTGCCGACGTGGGCGACCCGGGCGCGATCCAGATCGTGAACCAGGCACAGCAGGCCTACGTGGCGGCGTACATCAAGGCCAGTCTGCCGCAGTATGCGCAGCTGCCGGTGTTGTCGGTGAGCGCACCGTTCAAGAGCGGCTTCCAGGGCGGGGCGGACTACACCGACGTGGCCGTGGGCCCGCTGGCCATCAACAACGCGGCCGACCTGTACCTGTACCCCAACACCGTGTACGCGGTGAAGGTCAACGGTGGCGACATCAAGAACTGGCTCGAAGCCGCCGCCAAGCGCTTCAACCAGATCGACCCGGTCAAGACCACCGAGCAACAGCTCATCAGCACCTTCCCGGGCTACAACTTCGACATGTTCACCACGGCGGACATGCAGTATGAGATCGACGTGACCCAGCCCTTGGGCAGCCGCATCAAGAACCTGACGTACCTGGGCAAGCCCATCGACGCGGCGCAGGAGTTCGTGATCGCCACCAACAACTACCGCGCCACCAGCGGCAAGAGCTTCATCGACAAGCTCGACGGCTCAGGCACCATCTGGGCCTCGCCCGACGCCAACCGCGACGTGGTGATCGACTACATCCGCAAGAACCCGGCAGTGACCCGCGCGGCCAACGGTGCTGCCAAGAGCTGGCGCTTTGCCAAGGCCACGGTGGCGGGTCCGGTGGTGTTCAGCTCGGGCGCCAATGCCCTCAGCGTGGCGCAGGCGGCCGGGTTGGGCAACGTGTCGCTGCTGGCGGCCGATGATGGCTCGGGCAAGGGCACGTCAAAGTACGGCGTGGACCTGTCCAAGTAGTCGTCCCCCTCCTGTTACGGAGGCCGTGGCGGTGCATGCGTTCGCAGCACCGCTACGGAGCAGCCTGCTGTAGGGGGCTGAAATGCTCTGCTTTTGATAGCTGCAAGCGCATATGGATGTAGCGCTTGCAGCTATTTTTCATGAATTTTTGCGTAGAACGGGTTGCAGCAGCACCACGAGCGCCCCTGCGCCCCCATCCATGGGCCGCGCCTGTACGAAGGCCAGCACCTCGTTCTTCTGCACCAGCCAGCGTTGCACGCGGCCTTTGAGCACGGGGCTTTTGCCGGGCGAGCCCAACCCCTTGCCATGCACCACGCGCACGCAGCGCAGGCCCGTCTTGTGGGCATGACGGATGAAGTCGCCCAGCGCTTCACGCGCCTCGTCCACTCGCAGGCCGTGCAGGTCGAGCTGGCGCTGGATGCTCCAGTGGCCCGAGCGCAGGCGGCGGGTCACCTCCACGCCAATGCCGGGGCGCCGAAAGCTCAACTGGTCGTCGGTGTCGAGCAGGGTGCTCACGTCGAAGTCATCGCTGATGGATTCGAGCAGCACCCGCTCTTCGTCCAGCCAGTGCTGCACGGGCAGCGGTGGGGGCAGGTGCTTGCGCAGCCGCGCTACGTTGGGGTTGCGCAGCGGGGTGACGGGGCCCACGCTGCGGCTGAAAAGGTGGCGTTCGGCCTCTGCCCGGGCTGCTGCTTCGCGGCGGGCTTTTTCTTCGGCCTCGCGTCGTTCCTGGTCCTCGCGCAGGCGGCGGGCCACGGTGGCCAGGTCCTGCAGCTGGGTGATGCGTTCGCCCGCCCGGCGCGGGGCGGGGGGCGCGCGGCGCCGGGGCGGTGCCGGGTTGTCACCGGCGGCGGGCGGCGCGGGGGCATGGCGCAGGGGGCGCATCGCTGCCTTGGCCGCTGCCTTTTTGTCGGCCAAACCTGCGCGCCGTGCGGACCGGGGCACGGCGGGCACGGCGGGTGCAGGGGCGGGCTTGGCGCCGCCCATGGGGCCTTCGGTGCCGCGCGCGGCGCGTGCCAGCGCGGCGTGCAGTGCCGTAGGCGGGTGGGCTGGTGCAGGTGCAGTCACACCAGGCCCTTTTCGGCCATCGACAGTGCCTGGCCCGGCGCCACGATCACATGGTCGAGCACGCGCACGTCCACCAGCGCCAGCGTGGTCTTCAGGGTCTGCGTCAGCGCCTCGTCGGCGCGGCTGGGTTGCACGCTGCCGCTGGGGTGGTTGTGGGCCAGCACCACAGCGGCGGCCTGGTGGTGCAGGGCGCGCAGCACCACCTCGCGCGGGTACACACTGGTTTGCGTGAGCGTGCCGCGAAACAGCTCCTCCAGGGCCAACAGGCGGTTTTGCGCGTCCAGAAACAGCACCGCAAACACCTCGTGTCCCTTGGCGGCCAGGTGCAGTTGCAAATAGTGCTTGACGGTATCGGGCGAGTCGAACACCTCGCGTTCGCGCAACTGCTGTGCCAGGGCGCGGCGCGCGAGTTCGAGCACGGCCACCAGCTCGGCGCGTTTGGCGGGGCCCAGGCCCTTGATGCGTTCCAGGTCGGCCGCGCTGGTGTGCAACAGCCCGGCAATGCCGCCAAAGCCGCCGGTGACGGTGCCCGTGTCCGGGTCGATGCCGGGCGGGTCCAGCAGCTCCTGCGCCATCTGCAGCACGCCCTTGCCCACGATGCCTGTGCGCAGCAGGATGGCCAGCAGCTCGGCATCGGCCAGGGCGGCGGGGCCGCGTGCCAGCAGTTTTTCGCGGGGCTGGGCGTCGGCGGGCAGGTCTTTGATGGCCATGGAAGAGGAGGTGGGACGCGCCAGCAGCGGTGGCTGCGGTAGGGGTTTGCCCGGTTTTCTACAATCGCGGCAGTTTATCGGGACTCTCATGACCTCTATTTCCACCTCCCTTCCCACTGTTCAGCCGGGCTCCTTCCTCACGCTGCACTACCGCCTGGCCGGCCCGGCGGGGGATGTGATCAACACTTTTACCGACAAACCCGCCACCCTGTCGCTGGGCACGGGCGAGCTGTCGCCCGCCATGGAACAGCGCCTGCTGGGCCTGGCCGAGGGCACGCGCACCACGTTCGAGCTGCCTGCGGGCGAGGCCTTTGGCGAGCGCAACCCCGACATGCAGCAGTGGGTGGCCCGCAAGCTGATGAACGAACTGGGCGATCCCGACGAGAAGTACAACGTGGGCGACGTGGTGCAGTTCCCCACGCCCGACGGCCAGGGCAGCTACGCCGGGGCCGTGATGCAGGTGCGTGACGACGGCGCCGTGCTGTTCGACTTCAACCACCCGCTGGCGGGCCAGCCCGTGACCTTTGAAGTGCAGCTGATCGGGATCCTGTGATGCTGGCGCCGAAAGAAATCCTGCTGGCCGAGCCGCGTGGCTTTTGCGCCGGTGTGGACCGCGCCATCGAGATCGTGGAGCGCGCCATCCAGAAGTTTGGCGCCCCCATCTATGTGCGCCACGAGATCGTGCACAACACCTACGTGGTGAACGACCTCAAGGCCAAGGGCGCGATCTTCATCGAAGAGCTGTCGGATGTGCCCCCGGGCGCCACGCTGGTTTTCAGCGCCCATGGTGTGAGCAAGGCCGTGCAGCAGGAGGCCGAGGCGCGTGGCTTCAGCATTTTTGACGCAACCTGCCCGCTGGTGACCAAGGTACATGTCGAAGTGGCCAAGCTTGCCAAAGAGGGCTACGAGTTCATCATGATCGGCCACAAGGGCCACCCCGAGGTGGAGGGCACCATGGGCCAGCTGGACCACGGCATCCACCTGGTGGAAGATGTGGAAGACGTGGCGCGCGTGCAGCCTGCGCAGACCGAAAAGCTGGCCGTGGTCACACAGACCACGCTCTCGGTGGACGATGCGGCCGAAATCTCTGCCGCCGTGCGTGCGCGCTTCCCCAGTGTGCGCGAGCCCAAGCAGCAGGACATCTGCTACGCCACGCAAAACCGGCAGGACGCCGTCAAGGTGCTGAGCCCTCAGGTGGATGTGGTGATCGTGGTGGGCAGCCCCACCAGCTCCAACAGCAACCGCCTGCGCGAGCTGGCGGCCAAGCTGGGCACCACCGCCTACATGGTGGACAGTGCTGACGAGCTGCAGGGCGAGTGGTTCAAGGGCCGTTCGCGCGTGGGGCTCACTGCGGGTGCCTCCGCGCCTGAAATCCTGGTGCAGCAGGTCATCGACCGCATCAAGGCGCTGGGCGCTGTGTCGGTCCGCACCATGGCGGGCATCGAGGAAACCATCAAGTTCCCGCTGCCCAAGGGGCTCAAGATCGACGCGGCCACGGGGCTGGAGATTCGTGAGCGCACGCCAGAGACAGGTCCATCGGCCCACTGATGGTGGCATGAGGGGCCGCCGGTGATCGTGCAAGGGCGCCAACAGGCGCCCTTTTTATTCACTCCTGAATTGATAGCGGTTGGCGCATATTCTTCTAGCGCCAGCGGCCATTTTTATTCAAATATTTCCTTACAAGGGCACGGCGGGCCCGCTCCACAGGTCCAGTGGTGGGTCGGCTGCCACGGCGCGCAGGATGTCGGTGCGCGAGATAAAGCCCGACAGCACGCCCGCCTCGTCCGTCACCGGCAGGCCGGGCAGGCCAGTGTCCAGCAGCACGGCAGCCACGCGGCGCAGCTCGGTGTCGGGCGACACGGTGGGCACGGGGCTCACCATCACTTCGGATACCGGGCGGCGCGCCAGGTCGATGGCCTGCTTGACGGCACCGGGCTCGGGCAGCAGGTCCAGCGGCGCCATGTCGGCCCGCAGCAGCAGGCCAATCACGCGGCCCAGCGCATCCACGACCGGCGCCTGCGCCACTTTGTGCTCGGCCAGGGTCTGCCAGGCATCGTTCACACGCACGTCGGGCGCCACACTCACGCCGCCGGTGGTCATCACATCGCTCACCTTGGTCAACGGCTGGCGGGTGCTGGCCTGGGGGCCTTGCTCTGTCTGTGCGTAGGCGCTCACCGCGTCGTGCATGCGCAGGTTGACGATGGCTGCAGGCGCAGCAGCGTTGGTGTCGGCCGCAGTGGGGCGGGGCGGGGCCGTGAAGACGGGCCCTGGCTGGCCATCTTGTGCGTCCATGGCCCGCGTGCGCAGGGCCTGCGGGCGCTGCACGCTGCGCACCGCAGAAATACGTGCCAGGTTTTCGGGGCCGCCCCGGTACATCTGGCCTGACGGGCCGAACACAAAGAACATGGTTTTTCTCCTGCGCGCAGGCCGGCCAGCGCGGTGGGGTGGGGACTGCTCTGCCCATGTTATCGGCAGTTGTGCGGCGCGCGTGCAGTCAGCGTTGTGTCTGCATGTTGCGGGCAGCCCCTACACTGCCCCCTTCTTTTGACATCACCTGCCATTCGGAGCCCCTGCATGATCGACCGCGCCGCCATTGCCGCTGCCCGCCGCCAACTGGCCACCCAGCCCGACTTTTTGCGCACCACGCCGCTGATGCGCCTGTCCGGCAAGTCCTTGGGCGTGGACTGTGCCGAGGTCTGGCTCAAGCTGGAGCATTTGCAGGTGGGCGGCAGCTTCAAGGCGCGGGGCATGTTGTACCGCCTGCTGGCCAACCCGGTGCCCGAGAGCGGCGTGATCATTGCCTCCGGCGGCAACGCCGGCATTGCCGTGGCGGCGGCCGCCCAGGCCCTGGGGGTGCGCTGCGAGGTCTTTGTGCCCGAGGTCTCGCCCGAGGCCAAACGTGCCCGCCTGCGCGCGCTGGGGGCCGAGGTGGTTGTCACTGGCGCCGCATATTCCGAAGCGTTTGAAGCCTGCGTGGCCCGCCGGAAGGCCACGGGTGCGCTGCAGGCCCATGCCTACGACCAGCCCGAAGTGGTATCGGGTGCGGGCACGCTGGCGCTGGAGATGGAAGAGCAGGGTGGCCGCCTGCCCGACTCGGTGCTGGTCAGCGTGGGTGGTGGCGGCCTCATTGGCGGTGTGGCCGCGTGGGTGGAGAGCCGCGCCCATGTGGTCGCACTGGAGCCCGAACGCGCGCCTACGCTGCACGCCGCGCGGGCTGCGGGCCAGCCGGTGGATGTGGATGTGGGCGGCGTGGCCGCTGACTCGCTGGGCGCGAAGCGCATCGGCGCCATTGGCTGGGAGGTGAGCCAGCGCCATGTGCACGATGCACTGCTGCTGTCCGATGACGCCATCCGCGCGGCCCAGCTGTGGCTGTGGAAGGAGTTGAAACTGGCTGTGGAACCCGCCGCCGCGTTGGGCCTGGCCGCACTGCAAACCGGCGCCTACAAGCCCCAGCCACAAGAAACGGTAGCCCTGATTCTCTGCGGCGCCAACTTTGATCCGGCAAATCTATAGCCCCCTGGGCCGCTGCGCGTCTTCCCCCTCAAGGGGGACGCCCCCAGCGCGGTGGGGCGGCCCTTGCGCGGGGGGCACTGATCTAGTGCGTGCCAGTTGCCAGGGCTCTGCATGACAGCTGTGCCGTTGCTCTGAACTTGGCTTTTCTGCCAGCCCTCTAAAATCGACCCCATGCTTGACATTCTTCTCCTCCGCAAAGACCTCGACACCGCCATCGCGCGGCTGGAAACCCGCAAAAAGCCCCAGGCCTTCCTGGACGTCTCCGCTTTCCAGGCCCTGGAGTCCGAGCGCAAGACGCTGCAGACCCGAACCGAAGAGCTGCAGGCCCAGCGCAACCAGCTGTCCAAGCAGGTCGGCATGCTGATGAGCCGGGGTGACAAGGACGGCGCCGAAGCCGTCAAGGCCCAGGTGGCCGCAGGCAAGGTGGAGCTGGAGCAATCCGCCGCGCGCCTGGAGCAGATCCAATCCGAACTGTTGGCCATGTTGGTGGCTGTGCCCAACTTGCCGCACGAGTCCGTGCCGGTGGGCAACGACGAAGCTGGCAATGTGGAAGTGCGCCGCTGGGGCGCGCCTGCCAATTTCGATTTCGAGGTGAAAGATCATGTCGATGTCGGCACCCCGCTGGGCCTCGATTTCGACATGGGCGTCAAGCTGTCGGGTTCGCGCTTCACCGTGATGAAGGGCCCCATCGCCCGCCTGCACCGCGCATTGAGCCAGTTCATGCTGGACGTGCAGACGCAAGAGCACGGCTACACCGAGTGCTACGTGCCCTATGCCGTGAACGCCGACTCGCTCAAGGGCACAGGCCAGTTGCCCAAGTTCGAAGGCGACCTGTTCGCTGCCAAGAAGGGCGGCCAAGATGGCGAGCCCGTGCCCGACAACGCGGCCCTCTACCTCATCCCCACCAGCGAAGTGCCGCTGACCAACTTTGTGCGCGACGTGGTGGTGGCCGAGTCCGACCTGCCCATCAAGCTCACGGCCCACACGCCATGCTTCCGCTCTGAAGCGGGCAGCTACGGCCGTGACACGCGCGGCATGATCCGCCAGCACCAGTTCGACAAGGTCGAGATGGTGCAGATCGTGCACCCCGACAAGAGCTACGAAGCGCTGGAGGAAATGACCCGCCACGCAGAAGCCGTGCTGCAAAAGCTGGGCCTGCCCTACCGCGTGATGAGCCTGTGCACCGGCGACATGGGCTTTGGCGCCGCCAAGACCTACGACCTGGAAGTGTGGCTGCCCGCGCAGAACACCTACCGCGAGATCAGCTCGGTGAGCAACTGCGAAGCCTTTCAGGCCCGCCGCCTGCAAGCCCGCTTCAAGAATGCCCAAGGCAAGAATGAGCTGCTGCACACCCTGAATGGCTCGGGCCTGGCCGTGGGCCGCACGCTGGTGGCAGTGCTCGAAAACTACCAGCAAGCCGACGGCAGCGTGACGGTGCCCGAGGTGCTGCGCGCCTACCTTGGCGGCACCGCTGTGCTCAAGCCCTGAAAATCTGGCTATAATCGAAGGCTTCGACACATAGGAGAGGTGGCAGAGTGGTCGAATGTACCTGACTCGAAATCAGGCGTAGTGGCAACACTACCGTGGGTTCGAATCCCACCCTCTCCGCCAGTACATAACCCCAAGTGATTGATTCACTTGGGGTTTTTTGTTTTGGGTCACGGTGGGTATGCCATCTGGTATGCCATGGCACATTGGTTTGTCTTACACCACTTTAGACAGCGTTGGGACTCATGCTAACGTGCGTAAGTCATCTGTAGTTCACAGGTGCCAAGCAACGCATTCCGAAAATGCCAGGTCGCAGCTTGTGTTTGGTTTTCGAGTGCCTCGGTTGGAAAGTGTTGGGACGACGCTGAAAGGCGGCAATCAGTGCTGAACAGTTGCTCTAGTCAAACAACTCCAGCCCATTGCCGATGAGATTGTTCAGCCGTTGGGCGACAGCTTTGCTGCGTTGACGAGTTCGCAAAAGGTGCTGGTCTAGGACTTACGACAGATGGCCTAGACGGAGCTGTTTGGCCGGTACAGTGCAGCGTGACGGCTCGGGAATGCAACTGCCCATTTGGCTTTAGCCTTAGTGCGCTGGAGGACAGGTTCGCAGCGGGAGCAGTCCTCAGCATTCGCTAAGCGAAGGTCAAGTCAACGGCACAAACCCGACGCCCAGTTTGGGCGAATCCCGACGAGCATGACGACCAAAAAGATTCAAATCAGACTCAAACTTTGCTGGGTCGGCAGATTCCCCTAATCGTCCTTCGTCAGCTTCAGCTACACCCCAGGGTCGCATTGCGTTCTTGCTGCAAACCAATTTTCAGATCTGGTCCTCTGACGACGCATCTGCGCCTCCCTTCAACAGTTGAATCAGCCATCTGCCCGCTGGTCCTGGCGGTGATGCAGCAGGGTAAAAGGCGGACATGCTCAGCATGAAGCCCGACTTGGGCATGTCGTCGGTGTCTAAAACGATCAGCGTGCCAGCCATGATGTCCTGATCGACCATATGCATGGGCATGCTGCCCCAGCCCACGCCGCCTTTGAGAAAGGCGTACTTGGTTGAGAGGTCCGCCAAGCGCCACGTTGATGGCGAAGACACGCCATAGTCGCGGCCAACCATCAGCTCCGAGCGGTCGGTCAGGACGAGTTGCACATGTTTCGCCAACTCTCGTCTTGCGATACGCCGCTTGATCCGGGAGAGCGGATGGTCAGGAGCTGCAACCATCACAAGTGGCGTCTGTTGGAGTCTCTCGCTCACGAGCGATGGAAATGACAGCGGCAGCGCGCCCAGGATGCCGAGGCTGCAGCGTCCGTCGAGGACGGGCTCGTAGCCCGCGCCCAATCCCTCCACGAACAGCCGCAAAGGGGTCAGCGGAAATTGCTGGGCAAAGGCCTTCGCAGCTGCCGCGATGGCCGCAGTGGGATAGAACACATCAAAGACCACCGACAGCTCGGCCTCCAGCCCACCCGAAATGAGTTTGGCCCGCGCCTTCAGGACATCCACGTTAGAGACGATGTTGCGCGCATCGGCCAGGAGCAGAACCCCCTCTGGCGTGAGCTTGGGAAACCTTCCTGTGCGGTCGAACAGCGTGACGCCGATCTGCGCTTCCAGACTGCTCACCCAGCCACTCACTGCGGACTGAACGCGATTGAGCTTTCGGGCCGCCGCTGAAAAGCTGCCTTCGTCTGCTGCGGCAACAAAGGTCCGGAGTTGATCAAGAGAAACACCGTCGAGCATGGCTATCTATCCCTTTCACAGATGGATCGCATCTCAATATACCGTCTTCTCAGATTGATGTGCAGCGCCGACCATTCAGTTCCCGCTTCCAAACCCTTTCAAAGGATCTGAAATGAAACTGCTTCACATCGACTCCAGCGTCCTCGGCGCCGCATCTGTCAGCCGTCAACTGTCGTCCTCCATCGTGGCACGCCAGCAAGCGCTTCACCCAGGCATTCAGCTTGTCGTGCGCGACTTGGCCGTCGACCCCGCTTTGCATTTGTCAGGCGCCCACCTGGCGGCGTTTCAAGGTGTCGCCAGCGATGACGAGACCATCAACGCCGATCTGCTCAAGGGCAATGCCTACATGGACGAGCTGTTCGCTGCAGATGTCCTGGTCATCGGCGCACCCATGTACAACCTGTCGATTCCCACTCCGCTCAAGGCCTGGATCGACCGCATCGCGGTAGCCGGCAAGACGTTCCGCTACACAGCCAACGGACCTGAAGGCTTGCTGAAGAACAAGAAGGCCTTTATCGCTTCTTCGCGTGGCGGTGTCTATTCAGCAGGGAGTCCGGCGGCCGCCCTGGAGCACCAGGAAAGCTATCTGATCGGCCTTCTGGCTTTCCTGGGCGTGACCGATGTGACCATCGTGCGCGCGGAGGGACTAGCTCTCGGCCCCGATGCGAAAGACGCGGCAGTGGCGCGCGCGCTGAAGGAAATTGCAGCCATCGCCGCCTGACTGATACAGATGTCTGTACCAAGCACCCCATTTCCCACTCGTTCAATCACATCAAGGAACTCACCATGAACTACGCCATCATCGGTTCGGGCAACGTCGGCTCAGCCCTTGCCCGCCAATTCGCCCGCAGCGGTATAGCGGTCAGCATCGCCAACAGGCGTGGAGCCGGCTCGCTAACTTCACTCACCGCAGAACTGGGCCCGAAGGTCACCGCATCTTCACTGTCTGATGCCATCAAGGCCGATGTCATCATCTTGGCCGTGCCGTTTCGCGCCCATGCTGCCATCGGCGCAGAAAAACCGGATTGGGCCGGCACGACTGTCATCGACGCGATGAACACCTACGGAATCGATCCAGAGGAGTTGCAAGGCAAGGCCTCCAGTGACGTGGTTGCCTCAGCGTTCAAAGGTGCGAAGGTCGTCAAAACGCTCAATCAACTGCCCGCCAAGCTGCTCGCCAAAGACCCTGCTGAGAACGGCGGGCGTCGCGTGATGTTCGTCTCGAGCAACGACGACGCGGCCTCAGCCTCAATTGCCCAACTGGTCGAAAGCCTTGGCTTCGCAACCATCGCATTGGGGCGGGTCGACAAGGGAGGCTTGCTGCTGGAACGTGGAGCGCCGCTGGTACTCCAGAATCTCATCAAACTCGGATGATGGGCGCAGTTCTTCGTGTCGACCCACTTGGAGGTCGCTGGCCAACCATCGATCCCTTCCTGGTCTGCGTGCACCATGTTGACAACTACCCACAGGGCAACGCCGAATTCGGACCCGATGCCTCGCTGTCTGGCCGTGTACCGGGCCGCGACATGGAGGGCAAAGACGGATGGCGCATGTACTTCGGACGCACCGTGCCTGGATTCCCGGCACATCCGCACAGGGGGTTCGAAACCATCACCATCGTTCGCCAAGGTATTGTTGACCACTCGGACTCGCTCGGATCTAGCGCTCGCTTCGGTGCCGGCGATGTCCAGTGGTTGACCGCTGGCCGAGGAATTGTTCACGCAGAGATGTTCCCCCTGGTCGAGCGCAACACGCGAAACCCTCTTGAGCTGCTGCAGATCTGGTTGAACCTGCCGGCGCGCAGCAAGATGGCAGAGCCGAACTTCACGATGTACTGGGCCGAAGACATCCCGGGCATCGTGACGTCCGATGCGCAGAGCGATGTTGAATTTCGGTACATCGCAGGTGTGCCAGTTGGATCGCCTGCGACCTCGGCCACTGTGGTACCGCCAAATTCGTGGGCGGCGGATCCCGAAGCGGACCTGGCCATCTGGACGATCACTCTTTCGCCAGGTGCTCGCTGCACATTGCCGCCAGCATCAGGACTGAAGACGCGGCGGCAATTGTTTTTCTTTGAAGGCAGCACATTGACCATTGACGAACAGGTCATCGCTCGTTCGTCTGCGATCGAGGTGCGCTGCGACAAGTCTGTCGAACTGGTCAATGGACTGGAGCGAAGCGAAATCCTGATGCTTCAGGCTCGCCCGATTGGAGAGCCAGTTGTGAGCGAGGGGCCCTTCGTCATGGGGTCGATCGGCGAAATCCAGCAGGCCTACGCTGACTATCGGGAGACGGGGTTTGGAGCGTGGCCATGGCCTAGCACTGCGCCAGTTCACGGGGAAGGCAATACCAAGTTCGCCAGTCGGCCGACCTAAAACGACTGCTGAATTTACGGAAGTGCCCGAGGCCCTCTTTGGGGAGGCAGACCCGCCGCCGGACGATCAGTGGGTTGCCCATTCAAGCGCGCTCAAGAGGTTGTGAGTGCGGGAAACGCTCGTACAACAACCGCGAGCACGTTGCTCTGGCACGAATCAAGGACATTGCTGCATTCCGGACGAGCTGATGCCGGCAGCAGATCGGAATACCTTGCTGTGCAAGCAGTATCGAGCTCCGGCAATGATCACTGAGAGGTGGAGGCCAATCGTTGTCCTCTGAGACTTGACCGGCTGCATTGGGTGGTACAGCCGTCGTTGAACTTGCTACCGCGAGCGACCAAGACCAGCCTGAAGAAGTCAGGATCTCTTAGACGCTCCTAGTGACTACAGAGTGGCCGTGCACAATTTTTAGTTGCCTAAAACTGTCCTCCATCTAGAGTGCGGTCTTAGGAGGGGATATGCAAACCGCCATCGACAAGACAGCCGTTCATCGTCACGAGTCATCGCTTTCAGTGCGTTCTATCGCGCGTCTGGTTTCAGTTGCTGCGGGTGTTCTGGTTCTCTCGAATGCGGCCATGGCCTTCCAGATCGCCCCCATGGGCTCAGCCTTTGAATCCAAGCTGACCAACGAAACAGAAAACTCTCTAGCGACTGTGGCTGGCAGACTGGGCGTTCTGATCAAAGGCCGCGTCCACGAAGAAATTACCCAGATCGGCATGGGTTGTCCGATAGAGCCAGGCAGCCTCGCCCAAGACGTCAGCTGCAGTTCCCGAGATCTGCCGTTTGCCACGCCCTATGTCATCTACGGCGTGCGTTGGAATGATCTACCTCCGTTCAAGCTTTCACCCGAAGAGGGCAACTGCACCTACTTGGGCAAGTCCTGCAACGTGTCCCAGACCATCCGATTCTCGACACAGCCGCTGTGTTGGTACTGTCTCTTCAAGGATGCGGAGAAGAAAGCGCAGACCCAGCCGATCGTTGGGTGCAGCAAAACCAAGGGCAGTCTGCACGGCAATGTGATGACGCGCTCGCACTTCGGCGACTTGCAGTTTCTGCATGCCATGGCCAGTGAGGAGGGGGTACACCCTGGCGCAACCCGTGCCAAGGTGCTGGACTGGCTGGAGTTCGCCTGGAAAGTGTCCTCGCGCGAAATCAAGCCCGACACCTTTCTTCGAGACATCGACAACGCGACACTGAAGGAGCACTTCGGATGCACACAGTGGCGGGTCTCGGACCTCTACATCCTCGGGCGTCAGGACAAGCTGCTTCCGTACTTGCACCACGTGGCGTTCGGCTCCGTGCTCCACACGGTCCAGGACTCTTTTGCCGGAGCCCATGCCTCCCGTGAGGACTCAGCTCCAAGTGGCATGTGCCTGGACACTGGCTTGGCACAGCCCAGACGGATCGTTGAATTCCATACCTATGGCGCACAGGACGGAAGCCTGCACGACGAACAAGACAGCCGGGAAGCTATGACTCGCATGAGTGCTGCAGAGAAGTGGCCCGATGCTGTGGAGGCCACGCGCAATCTATCGCGCTTCTATGAAGATCGCGCCCGATGGAGCGAGGTCCAGCCCTACATGCAGTGCTTGTTCGAACTAGCCGACGAGCGCAATGACTCGTCACCGGGAGAGCCGTACCGCCGCCGCTGAGTGCATGGTGGGGGATACCCCGTCCAACTATTCATCGTCACTGCGGATGGAGCAGTGCCAGCGCCTTGCGCTTGCCCAGTTTGAGCACTTCGGCAATGCGCTCCAACTGTGCGGCCCGGGGATGAACATGGCCCGTCTCCCACTTGTAGACAGATATCGAAGAAGCACCCAGCAGCTGAGCCATCTGCTTCTGCGTGATGCCAAGTGCTGCACGTTTGTCGATCAACACCTGAGCATCGAACTGGATCTGCTTTGACTTCTTGGGAGTGGCCTTTTCAGCGATCACCTTAGCTTCGGGTGCATCCGTAGCTTTGACCTGTCGTTGAGTCGCTTTGAGCTGAGATGTCAGCGACTTGACCTCACGCTTCAGTGCCGCAATCTCGGAGCGATGGCTGGTGATCGCCTTGCGCATGCCCTGAAGTTCAGGTTTCAGTTCCTTGCGAGCCATGCGAACAACTTCAGCGCGAAAGGCATTAGAAAACGTATTCATAGGCCCGATGGTAACTTTGACGCCTTATCGCGCACTTAGAGGCTGGTGCACTGCCGGAATCGCACTCCTTCTTCGTCTCTCAAAAACAAAACCGCCAGAGGTCTGTGCCTGTGGCGGTTTGTTCCGGTGGAGGTCGAACGAGCGGTACTTACTTCCCGGCCTTCTCCGCCTTGCGCTTCGCGGCCTTGGGATCCACCACCGCCTTGAACTTGGCACCCGCCACAAACTTCGGCACAGTGCTCGCAGGGATCTTCAGCGCAGCACCGGTCGATGGGTTCTTGCCCGAGCGAGCAGCACGCTTGGCGGACTTGAAAGTCCCAAAACCCACCAGCTGCACGGCATCACCCTTCTTCACTGCTGTTTGGATGGTATCGATCAGCGTTTCCAGCACCGCATTGGCTGCGGCCTTGGACAGGTCATTCTTGGAAGCCAGGATTTCAACGAGTTCTGCGCGGTTCATGGATGCTCACGTGTAGAGGTTGGAAAGGACCGATTTATACCCCCGCCGCTGACACGGCCCTTGCTGGAACTCAATGCTGCAGTGCACTTCTTGGCAAAAACTCCACTCCGGTTCTCTTCACCAACTCCTGGTAGCTGATCGGCCGACCGACCGTCTCCCCCTCGCGGTTCTCCTGCCAGTGCGCCCAGGCCCTCTGGGTCGTGGCGTCGTACACCAGCTTGTACAGATAGGTCGGCACCTTCACCCCATTGGCACCAATGCGCGGCCCCGCGTCCGTGAACACAGGCCCGGTGATCACAAACACATCCCCCTTGGCCCGCTTCACATAGTGCCGCGTGTCCTGCTCGATCTTGTTCCAGGCACCACCGTTGTGTTGAGCATTCTGGGGGACCATATTCGCCAAACTGAAGCTCTGCGCCATGGCCGTAGGTGTTGGCATGTCTCCCGCAGGTGCCATGTGTCCTCGGGAGTAGCCAGAGTTCTTGTAGTCCTCCAACTCCGCCCGCTCGCCACTGGGGAGGCGTGCATCCGCAAAGAAGCGCTTGGCCCGCTTCTCGTCAGCATCCTCGATGAGCCTGCGGTTCAGGCGCTGGGCCACAAACACCGGTGTCTTGGTTGTGCCGGAGTGCAGCACCGCAAAGGCCTCATAGCAAAGCTCGCGCAGCTGCGGCCGGGGTGTGATGGCCGGTGGTGTGCCATTCGCAAAGAACTGCGGGCATTGCGCAAAGGAGGTGGGCTCGGGCGTAAGCAGGGCCGCACTGTCGAACTGCGGAGAACGTGCCCAGGACAGATTCGGGAGAGCAACGCTGGCGAGAGTCAGGGCCAGCAGAGCTGCCAGGCGCACACGGCCTGGCCAAGAGGACAAACGATTCACAGAAGGAGCATTCGGGTCGAACAAAACGAAGCCCGATTGGAGCACCGTTCACCTCTCGCTTCTGGCCCGAAGGCTCGGATCCCGCAGGGTTTTACAGCTGCTTGCAGAGATGGGGTCCACAAACAAAAAGGGCTCCCCAAAGGGAGCCCGATCTGCCTGCCCGCCCCTGCGGTTCAGTTAACACTCCCCATGGCAACAGCACCCGCACCGCGCGAAGTGCCACCCCCATGGGAAGTCCCGCAACTGCTTCAATCCAACCCAAGCAGTTGGTCTGCCAAATTACATGGCGCTGAATTCGCCCGAAGGGATCTGGCCGGTGCGCACGGCTTCGGCAGCCTGTGCACGCACGACAGCGCGGTCAGCGGTGGACTTGTAGGTCACCACACGCGAGCCTGCGGGTTCCATGTTGTGGGTGCGGGCTTCGACAACAGCTTCTGCAGCCACTTCAGCGCGGGTGCGGTTCGTGTCGAACTTCAGGGCAAATTGCGAGCCATCGGCTTCATCGGCATGGGCGCCAAAGGCGGCGAAAGCGGCAACAGCGGCAACAGCGGCGACGGAGAGGAAACGGGCGGTCTTGTTCATGATGAAAATCCTTAAAAGCTAAAAAAGCGTCTCAAAAAAGCCGGGTCAAAAACCATTCCTGAACCGGGTTCGGTGAGTCGCCTTGCGGGTTCGGCTCATCGATGGGATGAACTATACGCCGATGGTGTTCAGGGAAAAACCACCCAGTCGCAAACTAACTGTTCCAGTATTGAAAACAATCTTTCGGAACCTTCCTACGCCGTACCTCCGCGCCTTCGCTTCTCATTCACCTGGCCTTCAGCACGCCTTCAAGGCCGTCAAAAACTCCCGCGCATTGAGCTGGCTCTTGTCCTCCATGCAGTTGTTGAACACCGCATGCGGATACCGCACCGACCGCGCAATCGGGCTGTACCGATGGGCCAGTGCTTGCAGCTCAGCGGAGGTGTACGCATAGTCAAACCGCTCGGCTGCGGACTTGGCTGGCATCCCATAGGCCACTGCATTGCGCCCATGGAGCCTCAGCAGTGCATGCTCCGAATGGGTTGTCTCCCAGATCGCTGGAACACTGTGCGGTGATCCTTGCGGCCCATCCACGATGGTGTGGACCAGTCCCAGGCTCCTGAGCATGGCCAGGGTACTCGCCGTCACCGCATCGTTCTCCCACCAGCTTGGATGCCGGAACTCGATGCTCAAGGTGTGCCCCGGAAAATGTTCCAGGCAGTGCTCGATGTGGGCTATGGCAGCTGGGTGGCGCACCACCTTCGGTGAGAACTGGAAGTGCACCAGGCCCAGCTTGCCGTTGACCTGCAAGGGCACCAGGCAGGCCGCAAAGCGCTTCCACAGCTCCTCCCGAAACTCCGCTGGCATGTCCTTGTAGACCAGGCGCCGTCCAGGCCCCAACGCCTCCTTGATGTCCTTGGGCAAAACATCTGTGCTGGTCCACTGTCCAGTGAACAGGCTGAAGGCCTTCACGTTGAACACAAACCCAGGTGGGGTGCGTTCTGCCCAGTGCTGGGCGGTGGTGACCGCAGGGATGGCGTAGTAGCTGGTATCTACCTCCACCAGGTTGAACTGCGAGGCGTAAAAGCGCAGACGGGCTTCGGGTGTCCTGGCCGTGGGTGGATAGAACTTGCCGCAATCGAGCAAGGTCTTGTCCGACCAGGAGGCGGTCCCGACCAAGGGATTGAAACCAGGAACGTGGGGGGCGAAAGAGTGCTCCATGGGGAGGCCTCCTTGGGTTCATCCTACATGCGCATTTGTGGCAAAAGCTGTATATTTATACAGCATTTAACCACAGGAGAAGCAGCGCCATGCAAGTCATCGAATCCACCTATGTCGTCACCCTGCGCGACTACCCCGAAGAGATCCCTGCCAAGGAGCGCATTGCCGCAGAAACCCGGTACGCCAAAGCTCTGGAGAAGCAACTCGGCGGCCCCGAGCAGGTGGCCGCCGCCCTGGACACCATGCACAGCCTGGAAGAGTCGCCACCCGAGGTGGTTTCTCCTGGCGATCTCACCTTGCTCAAGGCCTGGGGCAAGGCCAGTGCGGCTGCCAAGCAGGCGGGGTTCCGGGATCTTGGCGAAGGGGATGGGGCGTACTTTGAAGTGCGGCTGGTGTGAGGGTGAAGGTCCACTGAGGACACGCCATGCCGATCGAATCGCCTTGGAACTACCCGACGCTGATGTGCACGCCACCGGGTGGAGCCGGTGGTGTGTTCCCGACGGAGACCGTGCTGCCGCTGGAGGCGGAGGCGTATGCAGTCACGCAGGAGGGTGAGATCTGGCGGGTGATGGTGAAGCACTCGGGTGTAGTGCTGTATGTGGGGCCCGGGCCCGTGGTGCTGGTGGAGTCGCCTGCGCCGTTTTGAGTGGCTTGCATGGAGAGTATTGGGAATGCGTCGTTGAGCGCACTCGCTGTCGCTGCTGCGAACCCAGATCAGAGAAAAGATGTAGAAAAAGCTCTGCGAGGAGGTCGTCCGTGTTTTCATGTGCCGACAGAGTCTGACCCGCTGAGCTCTACATTAAGCTGTGCGCATCAACCCTTTTTTGTCCTCTCCCCAGCGTGAAAACGTCCGATGTCCGTTCGTTCGTCCAAGAAGTTTTGCATTCGATCCACCAGCCCTATACGGAGCACGTCATTGAAGACGTGTTCTACGCCATCGAACATAGACCTAAATGGATGAGTGAATACGAAAGCCTTTGCGAAATACTTGGGAAGACGACGGTCAACACCTGGGGTGGCCGTTGGATTGCGATCACTTTAGGGAAGTCTGGCGAGAAGCAGGTCACAAGTAAAAGATGCTCAATCCTCGGCTCTTACTCGCTCCTTGATGCTGACGCAAAACCGATTGCCGTAAAGCCGAAGGAGGAGGCTGCGCTGCAGCTTATGGCCGACTACTATTTCGCCCACAAAGATCGCTTGCCTTCAGACATCCGAAAGTACCGCGAGCAAATTGTTGATCTCATCATGGCTGGGGTTCCTCCTGCAGAGGCCTTTTGCATAACCCCAGCGGATGGTCTCTAGACAGTGCAAAAAGAGATTCGGCCCAGATCCTGCGGGGAGCCGATCTATCTGGCCATGCTCTCATAGGACTTCTTGTCGTTCCCACAATCAAGGCCTGCACCGTGGCAAGCGCGTAGAAGGTGGGGCCGCAGAACTCTGTCAGGCTTCGGTACCGGCTGTTGTGCACGTCCTTCTACTCACCGTTGATGCAGTTCATGACTATCTACTCCACGCCGTCGTCCGACTCTGAGCAAGGGCGCCTGCTGCCGCTGTACTGTGGACATAGTCGTGCTGATCATCCAGATAGCAAGGTCTTCCTCCGTTACCACATGGGGCGCTTTTTGCGCCTTATAGGAAGTGTGCTGCCGCAGTTGCTTGATTGGTCAGACCTAGCGTGTGCAGCCAGAGATATCGAGCGTATGTGCTGGCGTGAACTCGGATATGGGAAGGCCCCGCTGTTTCCAGGCGATGTCCCGCCATTCCTACTTCATGATGAAAACGGCCGTCCCACTGGTCAGCTTTTTCGGGACCCCATGTCACCCACAGCGTTGGCTGCACGCCTTGCTGCGTTGCCGCCTTCCGTGCCATCCGGCCCTTCGCCCTTGGAACGCAATTTCCAGATGTTGGCGCGTCTCTTGATCTTGACACCCGCTGAAAGCGAATGGGTACTCTGGTCCTACTGCTTCACCCGGTTTACCCCACCCACCATTGCCTTGCGCTCCGAAGACCACGCCTGGTCGGTCCTGGCTAAAGTCTTGGCCGTATCTCCCGACGAAATCCGGGGCCACAAGTCCCCTCACAGGCTACAGGTCACGGGAATTTTGGAGGCGCCCCAGCGGCCCGCAAACAGAGGACTTGAACTCAGCGATTGGCTGAGGTGCACGCCCCATTTCATGGACGCAGTGGAAGCCGGTCACCCCAGTGAGGCGGCGCTTTGGAGTGCGCTGGCGCCGTCCGCAACGAGCTGACGACCCGGTTGTTTCAGGTTCTGGGGGCGCAGTCTACGCACGCGCCCCCAGTCATTCCATCCACACTGCATGCGACACATTACGTCGCAGCCACCCGGATGATGGATCTCATCGATAAGGAGAGACCACCATCATGGCAAAACGTAGAGCGGCAATCTCATACAACCCAGGCAGCATTGAACCGATCATTCGCCTCTGGCTGCTTCGCGTTCTGGTTCCACTGGGGGGGTACCGCCAGTTTGTGCACCCACACGGGTTCAACAACGATACCCTCGCCGAAGTGATCGGACTCGGTCACTGGATCGATTCCGAAACACGCGAGTTTGATCAGAAAGCAGTGCAATCCGAACTGCGCCAGTTGCATCAGAAGGCGGAGAGGCAGTGGTACGGGGAGCGCCAGTCAACTTTTCTGAGCCAAAACATCGATCAGTTATCTAACCTGGTGGGGTTGAGCATGATCGACTGCAAGGTGTTGGAGTTCACGGTGTCCATTCATAACGAGCGTCTCCTCGATGACGCGTCTGAATGGCTGGGCGATCTGTCTTCCGTCAAGATCATTCATGCCTTGTCCATCATTCTTGATCTGCCCGAGCCAGACATTCGCGCTTCACTGAGCGCCACAGGCATTCTTGCCAGGTCGGGGCTGGTCATGATGGACCGGAGGGGGCGCGGCGCATTGCGCTACAAGCTGGATCTGCTTTCTGAAGGGTTTGCTGACCTGATGGCTGCCTCCAAAGCCGACCCTATCAGCCTGCTGCGGGGCACCGTGTCTGCAGCAGGCCCCGCTCAACTGAGCTTGGCCGACTACAGCCACATCCAGTCCTCATTGGAGATTCTGTGTCCCTATCTGCGCAATGCCATGGCCACTGGTCGGCGTGGCGTGAACATCTTCCTGCACGGCGCACCGGGAACAGGCAAGAGCCAGCTGGCGCGGGCCTTGGCCAAGGAGATGGGGTACGAGCTGTTCGAAGTCGCCAGCGAAGACGCAGACGGTGACCCGATTAATGGAGAACACCGCCTACGAGCCTTTCGTGCTGCACAGAGTTTCTTTTCTCAACAGCAGGCAATGATCGCTTTTGACGAGGTGGAGGACGTTTTCAACGACGGAAACAGCTTCTTCGGCAGCAAGAGCACCGCCCAGTTGCGCAAGGCCTGGATCAACCGGATGCTGGAAGAGAACCCGGTGCCCACACTGTGGATGTCCAACTCCCTGCGAGGTCTAGATCCCGCCTTCATTCGCCGCTTTGACATGGTGTTTGAGTTACCCATCCCACCCAAGACGCAGCGTGAACGGATTTTGCAAAGCAGTTGCGGTGAGCTGCTTGATGCCAACCGGATTTCCCGCATCGCAGAGGCCGAAGCCCTTGCCCCAGCTGTGGTCGCAAAGGCGAGTTCAGTCATCCGCCTGATCCGGGACGACCTTGGCCCTCAAAAGACGGCAGCTGCGTTGGAGCGCTTGATCTCCAGCACCATGGAAGCCCAGGGGCACGAACCCCTTCTCTCGCACGATGCCAACAGGTTGCCGGAGGCTTACGACCCAGGGTTTATCCATGCCGATGTGGATCTGGCAGCCGTAGCCGCAGGCCTTGTCGCGGCACGCTCTGGCAGGCTTTGTCTGTACGGGCCGCCCGGTACCGGAAAAACTGCCTACGGTCGCTGGCTCGCTCAGCAGCTCGGCGTTCCCCTGCTCGTCAAACGCGCTTCCGATCTGAAATCCAAGTGGCTGGGTGAGAGCGAAAAGAACATCGCCAAAGCCTTTCGCGAAGCGCAAAACGATGGCGCAGTCCTCTTGATCGATGAGGTGGACAGCTTTCTGCAGGATCGGCGGGGCGCCCAGCACAACTGGGAAGTGAGCGAGGTCAACGAAATGCTGACCCAGATGGAGTCCTTCTCGGGGGTGTTTGTGGCCTCGACCAACCTGATGGAAGGGCTGGACCAAGCAGCGCTGCGCCGGTTTGACCTCAAAGTGAAGTTCGACTATCTGCGCGCCGACCAGGCGTGGGCGCTGCTGTCGTGCCACTGCGAAGGACTCGGACTGCCGCAACCGCAGCCCGAAGAGCAAGCCAGGATTTCGCGGCTGGTTTCGCTGACGCCAGGCGACTTTGCGGCCGTGGTGCGCCAGCACCGATTCCGGCCCATCACGTCTGCTACCGCCCTTGTATCGGCCCTCGAAGCCGAATGCGCAGTGAAACATGGCACGAATCGCGCCATTGGGTTTTTGTGAGCACAAACCCATGGGAGAATTTCTTTCAAACAAGAGGGAGTCGGCCTTGCGTGTGCTTTCCAAATCGAAGCTGCTGGCGTTTCGGCAGTGCCCCAAGCGGCTGTGGCTGGAGGTACATCGCCCGGACCTGCGCGAAGACTCCTCTGCCACCCAGGCCAGCTTTACGGTGGGTCATCAGGTTGGAGACATTGCCAGGCAGGTCTATGACCCCGAGGGCAAAGGCGCGCTGATCGATTTCAAAGTAGGGGGCTTCGAGGCAGCCTTTGCGCGGACGCAAGCGCTCCTGCAAGCGAACCAGCCGATCTTTGAGGCTGGGTTCCGCGCCGAAGGGGCACTGGCCTTTGCCGACGTGATGCTGCCGGTCAAGCGCGGCGGCAAACGGGCTTGGCGGATGGTGGAGGTGAAGTCATCCACCTCCGTCAAGGATTACCACCGGGACGACGCCGCCGTGCAAGCATTTCTGGCTCGCTCCTCGGGGGTGCCTCTGACTGGGATTGCGCTGGCCCATATTGATAGTTCATGGGTCTATCCAGGCGGTGGTGACTACAGCGGGCTGTTGGTCGAGAACGATCTGACCGACGAAGCGTTTTCTCGCGGGACGGAGGTTCGCAGTTGGATCGAAGAGTCCCACGGGATCGTTGCCAAGAAGAAGGAGCCTCGCGTCTCAACGGGCGAACAGTGCAGCGCTCCCTATGAGTGTGGTTTCTTCTCCTATTGCCAAAGCCAGGAGCCTCAAGCAGAGCAGCCCTTGCATTGGCTGCCCGGGGCACAGAGCAAGGGACTGAAAGCACATGTTGAGGCCCACGGAGTGTGCGAACTACGCGATGTGCCAGATGCGCTGCTGAATGACAAGCAAAGGCGTGTGAAGGCGGCCACGCTCACGGGAAAGACGTACTTTGATCAGAAGAGTGCGTTGCAAGAACTGGCCCAGCACAAGCTGCCCGCGTTTTTTATGGATTTTGAAACCATCCAGTTCGCAGTACCGATCTGGAAAGGTACACGCCCTTACCAGCAGATCCCGTTTCAGTTCAGCGTGCATCGCCTCGCGCGTACCGGGAAGCTCGAACAGCAGGCTTTTCTTGATCTCTCGGGCGGTGACCCCTCAAAAGCCTTTGCTGAAGCATTGCTCAGTGCATGCGGCGAGCGTGGCCCCATCTTTGTCTACAACGCTGGTTTTGAAATGGCCCGGATCCGCGATCTGGCGCAGCGTTTTCCACGACTGTCCGAAGCCCTCCTGGCGCTGAACGAGCGTGTTGTGGATCTGCTGCCTGTGGCGCGTGAGCACTACTACCACCCAAGCCAGCAAGGGAGCTGGAGCATCAAGGCGGTACTCCCAGCGCTGTGCCCAGACTTGACCTACGGTGACCTTGATGGCGTCCAGGATGGCGGCATGGCCATGGAGGTTTTTCTGGAGGCGATCTCGCCGCAAACCTCGGCGGCACGCGAGGCTGAGATTGAGCACCAACTTCTGGCTTACTGCGCGCTCGACACCTACGCCATGGTCCGCCTGTGGGCTGCGTTCTCCAACTCGTCTTTGAAGATCTGATATGGCGAAACGATCCGACACCCTCGAAACGGTCAAGCTCGCTGTCGAACTGCTGCGCCGTATTCCCCGTGGCCGCAAGGTCACTGCCAGCGAGCTGCACCAGCAGCTCCAGCACGCAGGGATTGAACGCGAACTGCGCACCATCCAGCGTCAGCTGGAAATGCTCAGCGAGCACTTCGAAATCGAGCGCGACGACAGCAGCAAGCCCTATGGCTATCGATGGCTGGAGCAGGCCAAGGCATTGGCCGTGCCCAACCTCACGCCGCAGGAATCCCTGTTACTCCAATTGGCAGAGGAGCATCTCAAGAACTTGTTGCCGCCCCGGCTCATGAAGTCCATGGATGCGTTTTTCAGTCAAGCGAGACGCAATCTGGGTCTGGAGAGCAGCGCCCGCCTGGAACGCGAATGGCCTGGGAAGGTACGAGTGGTGGCGACCAGCCAGCCGTTGCTACCGCCCAAGATTGTTTTCGGTGTGTTTGAGGCAGTGAGCGAAGCGCTGTACAGCAATCACTGGCTGCACATCGAATACAAGAATGCAGGCGGCAAACGCACCAGCGCAGACGTGATGCCGCTGGGCCTGGTGCAACAGGGATCGCGGCTGTATCTCGTTTGCCGCTACCAGGGCTTTGACAACGAACGCAACCTGGCACTGCATCGCATCGCTGCGGCCGAAGTTTCCACGCTCACCTTCGAGCGGCCCAAGACGTTTGACCTCAAGCGCTACGACGATGACGGGCGTTTTGGGTTCGGTGAGGGCGAAAAGGTACGTCTGGCCTTTCGCATTGAACGCAGTGCGGGGTTGCACCTCATAGAGTCACCATTGTCCAGCGACCAACAAGTGGTTGAACTTGAGGACGGCGAATTGGAAATCACGGCCACGGTGGTCGACAGCGCGATGCTGGAGTGGTGGTTGCGTGGGTTTGGGGACGCCGTTTCCCGTGTGCGCCGCACGAGAAAAAATTCAGCAAAGTCCACATTCACGCCATGAAATTTACCGATTTCGTTATCACCGAATCCGCTGGCAACTCCGTTGACCCGCTGGGCTACCTGAAACCTGCGGGGGAAATCTCCTCCGGACTCTTCCGCCCTTTCACCGTTCTGACGAACCATCCCGCTTACCAAGGTTTTTTGGCGTTTGCGTTCAGTTTCCTGGAGCGGAATTCGCTGAAGCCTGGCCAAAAGAACTTCCTTCGGCGGGTGCGCGACCTTGAAATTCTCTGGGGTGTTTTGAGCGTTCGCGGTGGCGACTCGGTCATCAATGTGACCAAGTACGAGCCTCTCACCGGCCAGGATTCCTTGTGCTTGGACGATGCGAAAAAACGACCGGCTTTGTATGCGCGCCTCAACTACGGTGCACTGGGCCACTACGGGGGCCCCAGCACGACGTGGCGAATTCTCCAGCCCAATGGCGCCGGGTTGTCCGCCAGCGGCGCAGCACTTGCCGAAGCCTGGCGGCACCGGAACGGATTTGATTTCGAAAACCTTGCGAACCGATGGATGTCGGGCGCCGATTTGTTTGCCGATGCTGCACTCGACGAGTGGGCGCGGGTTTATCGCCTGGATGCCGAACCCGAGCCTGCAGAGCGAAAAACCTGGCAAGCCCTTATTCATGATCTTTGTCGCCGTGAACTCCTAGTTGCTCCGCTATGGGACGAGCCGGTTCCCGAAGACGTCCTTGCCCTCGGCCGCCAGGCGGACACCTACGCTGGCTTCTTCCAGGGCTTGCTGGCGCATTACAAGGCCCACCCGGAGCTTTGCCGTCGAATCGAGCTTTGCAACTGTTTCGAACGGCTATCGGGTCTCGTCCAGTTTGTTTTCGAATGGGAGTACGTCAGGCGTCTGGACTACGTCCAGAAGATCGGTCTGTCCGCCAATAGCCTGCCAACCCAGGTCACGAACGACGTTCGTGAGGCCGCGCGCGCGTTCCGCGCCGTGCAGGGGTCACGTGAGTTTTGGGCGCTGCCGGGCACGCTAGAGAACATAGCGGATTTTCCGACGATGGTGGCAACGGTCCTTGCCCACCACTCGGCGCACCAGCGCGGCAAGGGAACGTCCCCCTTCATCACGGGAGATGGGATCGCTGTCCAGGATCGCGTCGATGGTCAGAAATTCATGCAATTTTTCAAATCGGTCGCCGATGCGCCCGAAACGCTGCTGCCGGCTACCCAATGGCGCTACCGCCGCAATTGGCATTTTGAGCGGGCCCAGCTGTGGCAGCAGTACGCAGGAATCCAGTGATGGCTAAAAAGCTTCCAATGCCGTCCGGCGACTTCCTTAATTTCTCCGAAATCTTCTCGGCAGCTGTGGCGCTCGCGGAGGACGATCCGATTGAACACCTCATGGTTCTCACCTTTGAGTTCGATGAGCAGCAGCTCCTGAATCTGGTGCAACACCGCGCCCTGGAAGAGCAAAAGGACCTGGCCCGTTCCGGATTAAAGCTGCTGTCGACCATCAGGCCCGTGGTCTTCTACGACGCACGCAAGACAAAACCATTCGGTCGCCTGCCACAATTCTTGGAATTGCACCCCTGCAAGACCCCAGGGTTTTCCTGTCACCACAGCAAGGCTTACTGCATCGTCACTCGTAAGGCGATCCGATTGGTCGTTGGAAGCTTCAACCTGACCTACACCGGGCTCTTTCGCAATCGCGAGGTCCTACAGGAATGGACCTGGCAGTCCGCCAAGTCGGCGGATACGCACATACTGGTCGAATGGATCGCGTTTCTTCGGGAGCACTACTTGACCGAGGCGCAAGCGTCCTCGCATTCGGCGCTGGCCGCTGCGCTGACAACCTTGGATGCGCGAACCAGCGGCTGGAGACTTCCAC
This sequence comes from Acidovorax sp. 59, assembly GCF_002754175.1. Classification (NCBI taxonomy): domain Bacteria; kingdom Pseudomonadati; phylum Pseudomonadota; class Betaproteobacteria; order Burkholderiales; family Comamonadaceae; genus Acidovorax; species Acidovorax sp. 59. The sequence continues at coordinate 695,582 of NZ_PEET01000001.1, forward strand.
CGCCGGCCCCTGACAGGCCCGGTCATCTACTGACTTCCGGCTACGGAGAGCGCTCCGGCCTCGACGCGCTGGTTGACCAGTGGGATGCCTGGTTCCCGGAGCAAGCACCGACGAGCCTCTTTGTCGTCTCCCCCTTTTTCGACGAAAACCCAGCCCCTCATTGCATCGCCGAGCAGATCAGTAGTCGCTTCCCGACGCTCTCCCGCCTGGAAATCGTCACCGATGCAGCCAATCAGGCGAGCCTCTCCAGGGCCCACTTCGGCAGGCATTTCGCACCGGACCAATCGGCCCTTCGCCTGATTCCGGAAACGATTCTCGCTGATGAACGCGCACGGATCGAACGGCAGGGCAGCAACTCCACCAAGGATCTGGCACTCAATCGCGTGCTGCACGCGAAGATCCTGCTGCTAGCGACGGAGGATGGCGCCGGCGTCGCCTACCTGGGCAGCGCGAATTTTTCGCGCAAGGCTTGGCTCGGTGACAACCGCGAACTGGGCTTCATAGAGCGGATCGACAACGCCCACGCGTTGCGCGAGGTCGTTTTGCGGGGCTTGTCGGTCGCACCCAGCAACCATTTCGAAGAACTGCCTGCGCTACCGCCTGAGTCCCCATCCAAGCTGGATCCTGAGGAGATCGTCGAGGATTCGCTGTTCCCGGGCTTCATCGATTTCTTCGTACTCGCCCCGTCACCGGGTTCCGACTGCTTCCGGTTTAGGGTGCACGGTACCCAGTTGGAGCGGATCGCGGAATACGATATCCACTGGGCGGACATGCGTCTAACATTTGCTGATGGTGTATCACAGGACATCCCCATCGGCCAGTTCCGTAATACGCTGCTCGGCGGCCGCACGCTCGAGTTTCGGCATCGGAAAAAGGCCGATCGAAGGTTCTGGTTCCCGTTCCAGTACGCTGGTGAAATCATCTCCGACCGACAAGCCTTGATGCACGCGTCCAGTTGGGACTGGCTGGCCTTCCACCTTAGTCCCAACGGTGCCGATGAAGGAGAGGACCCGGAATCCACGCAATGGCTGGACGGCCGCAACAGTGCGGCCCTACCGGTCGCGATGCTCGACGTTGATCGCGAGGCGAACTGTGTAGTCGCCATGCAGCACTACCTCTCCTTGTTTTCCAGTGTTGAGGGATGCTTCGAACGACGCCTGGTCGAATCACTCAAGGTCGACGACCCGTCCGCCCGCCAGCGTGCCATTCGTAGCCAGGTCGTCGAACCCCTTTCGGGTCTGGCGACCTTGTTGCAGCGCGAACCCGTGCAGCAGCCGGCAGATCGCTTGTTCAAGCTGGGTGAGCTGGGCCTCTTCGTTGAGTCGTTGGCACGACAGACCTCGGCAACCGAACGCAGTGAATTCGCCAAACTGGTAGCAGGGATCAGATCAGCGCTTGACGCGGCCAAGGGAGCCGATGCCCTTGCTGCCGATTACCACGCGTTTGTCGTGGGTCAATTACGGTTCGCACCATGAAACAACTTCTCAACGAACAGGCACCCGACCCGCGCGTCCAGGAAGACTGGAATCGGCAGCGCTACACCGCCACGGTCATCCGCGAGCGCCACAAGAAAGGAATCGCTTGCGTGCTGCTAGCCGATGAGGTCGGCATGGGCAAGACCTATACCGCGCTGGCTGCAATCGCCACTCACTTGTTCGAAACACGTCGCAACAACCTCAAGGCGCTACTGGTCGTTCCCAACGATCTGCTGAGCGCGAAGTGGGAACAGGAAATCCGCACCTTCAATCGCGACTACCTTCAGCACAAGGGGCGAAAACAGCTGCGCCCACTCGTCGTAGGTGGCTACTGGGACCTGGTGCAGAACCTGCACGACTACGATAACGTGGACGTCCCACGAATCTCCGAAACGATGCTGAAGAGTTTCGCGTACCTCGTGCTGAAGTGGTTTGACGCGCGCCGCAAGCGCGGCAAGCATCGTCAACGATGGGCCATCTGCGATGGGCTCGACGACCTCCATCCGGACGTTCTGGCGCTCAGTTCGCATCTGTCGCAGCTGGCGCTGAACAACTATCTGGACGAACAGAAGTCACTTGAACCAGAACGCTTCGACCAGATGGCCGGGGATCTTGCCACAGACCAGTCGTATGACTTCCTGAAGGAACTGCTTCGCGACTTCGGCGCGCAGCAGGATGCCATGGAGCCCAACGTCTATGTGGTTGCCATGTCGAAGTTGCGCCGGGCCAAGTCGAACAACCCGCAATCAAAGCTCTTTGCGTCGTACATCGTGTCGCGTGCGCTCAAGCGCCGACGCGAGCAGACGCGACAGGACGTGATTGGATCGGTCGAAAAATCCAACCTCGTCTGCCAGTTGCCGGATGCGCCAACGAGCAAGAAGAAACAATTGGAAGGCCTTGGGGACTGGATCGGCAAGCTCTACTCTACCAACCTGTGGGGGTTCGAGGAAGTGGCCGACGCAATCATCGCCAAGGCCGGATACGAGCAAATCATCGCGGACCTGTTGGGCGAGCATCCCGGGCGATGCATCAAGGATCTTTCTGATCGCATCGTCGAAACCAAGCTTCGGAAGGCGAATATCGTCCTGAGCGTCATCGACGAAATCCATAACTGGAAGAACGGCAGCAACGGCGCGCAGGACTTCGCGCAGGTGTTCCGCGAGGCAATCCCCAACAAGCTGATGATGTCGGCAACGCCGTTCCAGCTACACCAGGATGAGTTGGGAAGGATCTTCGAATTCGTTGCCGCAGAGCACGACCAGTCGCTTGAGATCGTTCGCCAACTGATTGCGGCGGACGGACCCGCATCACGCTGTCTCACTGCCAGCGCCCGATTCCAGGGCGCCTGGGGTCGGCTCGTCCGTGAGGACGTCAGCATGCTCCAGTCCTTCGTCGACGTCCATCCGAGTCCTGATGGTGCGAGCCGCGTCGCCGCCCTTTCCGCCTTTGCTGCGGACAATCCCTGCTCCGAGGAATTTGCTGCCTTTGTTTCTGCATTGGTCGACTACCACCGGTCGATTCAGGATTTGCGGCAAGGCCTGTCCAAAGTCGTCATCCGGCATACGAAGTCGCGCGACAAGCGCCATTTCCACGCCGGAAGCGACTATGTGCGAAGCGGTTCCCCAAACTACGCGCAACCGCGCAGCGCGCTCTACACGGCAGCCGGTCTAGGTGATACCTCGGCCGCCCTGCTGAGTTACTTGGGCATGCGGGTGGAACAGCGCGTCCGACAGGATTCGTTGCAAAATGGTAAAGAGGCAAATGCGCACCTCTTGAGCGGGTTTGCATCGAGCTTTAGCGCGTTTCGGGAGAGCAATAAAGACCTGACTTCGGGTGCCAGCGTTTCCAGCGCAACCAAACGCTACCTCAAGTTCTTCGACTCAGCGTTGCGCCGGACGACACACCCAAAAGTCTCGGCGACCGTTGATCGGGCGCTGGCCAATTTCCGGGCCGGCAGCAAAACGTTGATCTTCTGCGAACGCTTGGCGACGCAAGACGAAATCGTCCAAATCTTGCGCAACCGAATTGCCGCGGAGGACTTTCAGTCGATCAGCATCGATGACACCAAACGCATGCGCCGCGACATCCTCAGGGACCACCTCGCAGTGGAGCTGTACTGGAGCCGCTCGTGGCAAGCCGCCCATAGAAGCTCTGAGAAACACATTGCCAATCAGGAAGAGATTTCAGCGGCCTTGGAACGACTTGAGGAGCAGCTCGGCCGTTTTAACAGCCGTCAGCGCGACAAGATCCTCGATTTGTTGTTGCTTGCTGCCCACTCGCCGCACAACCCGTGTACGGACATGTTCCGGGGCATCCTGGAATCCGAAGTAGCCCTCCGCGTTTATCTGCGGCTTGAGTCCAATCCGGAACTGCAGTCTTTCGATGACGACCCGGAGGATGAACCCCATGCCAATCCCTTGGCGGACACACTAGGAGAAATCACCAACGGCCCGACAATCTGGCACCCGATCGCTGACTCGGGCCCCTTGCATGCCCGCCTTTGGAAACTACTTGAGGACGAGTGCAATCAGTTTCAGAACAGTGCGGGATCGGCCGATCTGTCTGCGTTCGCGCACCTCTTGCTGGATGTCGGTCAGGGATTGCGCAAGATACTGCTGCGACTCGACGCCCTGGCTAGCATCGGTAGCAGACGAGCTGAGCGACTTGGGGTGGCAGCCGTTGAGCTCATCGCTCACTCAACCGCTCATCCCCTGCGTTCACCCTGGCACCGGCTTGAGGGCTTCCTTGGTGTGCTTTGCAACGCACAGGGCAGCATTCGCCGGCCGCAACAGCACAGCTCGCGTCGCCAAAGCTTGTGGAAGGGCGTCTACCTGCGGGATGAGGAAATCGTGACCGAACTCCACGGCGAGGTGAAACCGGAGACCCGGATTAGCCGATGCGCGGCGTTCAATTCGCCACTATTGCCTGACATCATGGTGTGCACCGCGATTGGTTCAGAAGGTATCGACCTCCACCTCAATTGTGACGAGATCATCCATCACGACCTCCCTTGGAATCCGGCGCGCTTTGAGCAGCGAACCGGCCGCCTCGATCGCGTCGGTTCTCTGGGTGAACGCATGTATCAGGTTGATCCGCAACTGCACCGCCTTGACATTGGCGTGCCATTTCTAGCGTTCGACTACGACGAGTTTCGCTTCAAGACTCTCCACTCACGCGCACAAAAGTTCGAGGTGCTTTTGGGACAACCTGAATTTCCGACCGACGTTGATGAGCGGCTTGACGATCCGGATAACAAAGACCCGACTAACGCGGACGAGGACGTTGCAACGAATATCTCGGCTGCTCCATTGGCGTCCCTACCCGCTGAATTGGTTGACCTGATCCGCATGGATCTTTCCGCTGAATCGAACGCCATACCGGGCGTCCCTTAGTCGGGACTCTACAAAATTGCCGACCAGATCCTGGCCACGGTCAAGGCGCTGCTAGAAGCCTAGGGGTTTTGGCTGAAGGCGAGCACTGTGGTGAGGGCCATGCTGATTGCAGTACCCGGTTCAACCAAGAAGTGGCGAGCGTTACCCCAAGATGCACCAGCGCGAGAACTGCAACCAGGAGTGGCTTTGAATCGCCCAGCCGCCGGCTGCACCACAAGTGTGAATGTTCGAGACCAGCCTGAAGGAGACGCGACGCTCCGACTTGTTCTAGTCGTTTGCAGGCGGCAGGGAATTATTGATGGCTATAGCTCCAATAGGTGCTCGCAGGTCCCGAGACTCAGCCTTTCACGACTCCCATCACAGGGCCTACCGGCTGTCGACGTGATTCACGTCCAACATTTTGATAGCCTGCGCCAAGAACTGATCTCCAGGTATCCAGTTCTTATCAAGTTTTTTCCCGATTCCGCCCTGCGCGAAGTCGCATTTGTAAGTCTTCGCGCGGAGCTGATCAGCTGTCATAGTGGGCAAAGCCAAGCGCCAGTTCATGAGGCCGACAACTATCGCGCCACTATCCTTGCGACATTGCTCGAGCAGTTCATCAAGCGACAGCAGAAAACGGTAGTTCTTACCTTGGTCTACCCGTTGCACGGCGCCGTTGCGAATTCGGCGCGAAAGGGTATCCAGGCTGACCAGGCTTTGCCGGACTGCTGGCCAGTGATTGGCGAAGCGGTGTTCAATAGATTCAGGCAAGTCCCCGAAGGAAAACCACAACATCGCCGGGTCCTTATCAAGCCACGCACTAGGTTTGCTGACCTCAGGAGCGATGTAGATGATCCGGGCATTCCTGACTTCCCCGAGAGCCTGTGGCAGACCGCCTTCGGGAACGCGCAACGCCTGCTCGAGCATTGTTGTTACCGTTTTGTATTTGCCCGCTTCCTGAGAAGCTGAAGCGATCGACTGAAGTTCTTCAATCAAAAAGGCCGCCGAGTTCCTCTCGGCGATGGTGTCCTGCAAACGTCTGTAGATATCAGATTGCTCTTCGCGGAACGAGGTATCTGTGGTTTTAAGCTCAACTAGCAGAAGATCGTTCTTCGAACGACTGAACATCAGCCAGTCGATGTTGGTCGACTGGTTGTTCCCAGATTCGTCAAGCCGCATCTTACGAATGGGAAACTCAGGGCATAGTGACACAAGGTCCTCGTCTAGGGCGGCTGACAAGGCTTCCGCTAGAAAGAAGCCAAGTATTGGCCCGATGGAGCGTTCCACCTGGACCTTCGGAATCATGGAGCCTTGCATAAGTTGCGCCATAAGGGCTTCGAAAAATTCTGTCTCAGTCGGATCGTTGGCTGGCGCGGTGGATGGTCGTGACATGACGTTTTCCTTTCTAAAAATCGTCTATCTCTATTCTTTTGAGCGAGCGTTTTGTTTAGCGGTTTGCGAGAATTTTTTCCAGACTTTCACCATTGCAAAAGTGTCCAGATTGCAATAAAAGAAGAGCTGCCCACTGATTTTCACTACCTGTAGCTGCAGGCGCACCGCCCGATTGCGGGGTTGGACTATCCGTGCGATGTCATCGAGTGCCCCAAGCTCAAGTTTGTTCGCAGCAAGCGAAGTGGCATTGGCTCGTGAAGACGAGGCTCAGCCCAGATGAGCTGTAGTGAACTGGTGAGATATTCAGATGCAAGGCAACGCCCTCTGAGCGAGGCTAGAACATTCAAATAAGCCCACTCCCAATGACGCGTCGGCGGTGGAAATGTGATTCCATTCTCCTGTCTGATCGGGATGTACGGGCTCCGCTCAAGAGAAGGACTCTACCTACGGGTGGAGGATGCGCGCGAGGCGACTCCGGTTTAAGTCTGGAGTCGCCTCTGCAGCGATTGCTGGCATTCGCTTTGTGGACCCGAGCGTCAGGTTGTGGCCCCGTAGCGGTCGCCAAGCACTCGGATGAGATACACATCCTAGGTCGACTAGCGACCTGGCGATCTTAAATCCCTACCCCAATGACGAGATCCCCAGGGCCAACCAGAGGAAGGCACTGCTGAGTCGCCTGACTTTGACGCTATTGCTGGCAGTGCGTACTCGGTGGCAAGCGCGTGCCGCAGATCGAGGCACCCCATTAGTCACGCCTCTTAGCCAAGAAGCACTGGCCGTTTCTTGAGCCCGGAGCGCAGGGCAAGATCGCTGATTCGGTTTTTGGTGCTCTGATGCCGATTGAATCAACGCGCAAACTACAAAAAAGTGCGCATAACGCTCATTCTTTTGTATTCTTGTTATCACTTTACAAAGCTCATTTTTAAGGTTCTTCGTCCGCCAAATGCCAATCAACGCCCTAAGCTTCCGCCTGCGCCGAATGGTGCTCGTCAACGTGGGCACCAACAAGAACAAGCCCAGTGGGCGCATAACTGCGATTGACCCCCGCGGCGGTGCCGCAGTTCTTGGCGAAAACGGCGTCGGCAAGACTACGACGCTCAGACTCCTGCCCCTGTTCTTCGGTCACCTGCACAGCGCCATCGTAGACCCCCAGAAGGGGCAACAAAACATGGTGCGATTCGTACTGCCAACGGACATGAGCGCGATCGCTTTCGAGTATCAGCGTGGATCAGACGCTGAATCGGACCTGCGCCTGGTGGTGATCCGGCGCCGCATCGACGATCCGGACTCCCTGTGCTATAGGATCTTTCGCTGCGGTTACCGTAAGGGGCTGTTCGTCCACGAGGGCCGTTTCCTCAGCGAGGAGGAAACGCAGAAGGCAGCCATTGATCTGAAGATCCAGACTTTCAAGCGGCTGAGCCCATCTGACTACCGCCACGTCATCCTGGGAACGCCGGCGGAGACCAAGGAAAAGGTCCTGCTGCGCTCGCTCAGCCAGGATTTCTCGTTCGGGCCCCGGTCGCTGGCCAACCTGGATCGAGTGGTGGCGGCCATGGTCAAGAAGCACGTGAACTTCTCTGACATCGTGCAGGTGGCCGTTAGCCTTGCGCAAAGTGAGCTTGGTGCCGGTGGCGCTCGCGCGGTGCTTTCCTATAGGCAGGGAAAGGGACAGATAGAACAATGGATTCGAACCCGACAGGCGTGCAAGGACGCGCTGTCCCTGGAGCCCAAGATCGTGGCGCTTCAGGACAGTCTTGGTGCGTATCGCAACCTGGAGATGCTGATCCGCGCCTGCCGCGGTGAAATTGAGGCGATGCGTTTGTTGCGCCGCCAAGACATCGAGAAGCTGGCCGCCGAAATGCGTCAAGCGCAACTGGATCGGGATAAGCAGTTGGGCGACGAGCAGTTGCAGCTTGGCATCTTGCAGGGCAATGTGGCTCATGCGTCGGAAGCTGCCACTCAGGCGCGTACTGCTTTTCAGGAACAGAGCGAACAGCTCCGTTACTTCAATCAACACGAGGCAGCTAAGTTCGAGCTCAAGCTGGTGTTTCTGGGGCAGCTGCAATCTGACCTTCAGATCAAGAACGGTCAGCTCGAAACACTCAGGGCCGCCCACGCTGGCCTTATCAGCAAGACCAATGAGCTCGCACTTAAAGCGAAAGCCCTGGCTAGCGAAGACAAGCTCCGTCTAGAGCTTGACAAGAAACCCTTGGATGACCGCCTAGCCGGAGGCCTCGAAGACCTGTTCACGTTGGAGAACAACCAGGTTTCAGAGCTGGAGGAAGAAATCAACGGCCTGCGAACTGAACTCACCGGATCCAAAGAGCCATTGCTTACTCAGCGTGGCACCTGGGACGCCAGACGCAGCGCGCCGGCGGCGAGCGAGGATGCGTTGGCAGCGCTGACGGCGACCAACGAGACATTGCGTGTGCACCAGAACGAGATTGCAGTCGGGCAAGACGCTATGGCCACGCTTGCGACCCAGATGCATCAGGCAACGCAAGCCTTCAGTGCCCAAGAAGTTGCGGTCAATCAAGCCCTGCAGCAGCTCAACCAAGTTCGCCAGGACTTGGCACAGGCGCAGCAGCTGCTGGCTCCTGCTGACGGCACCTTGCTTTCAGCACTGCGAGCAAGCGAGGATCAGTCTTGGAGACTGAATCTCGCCCAGGTGGTGGACCCGCGGCTGCTCGCCAATACCGATCTGGAGCCCACCCTGACCGAAGAAGGTTCACCGACTTTCTATGGCTGGCAGCTCAAGACTTCCGCCCTGGCGGCACCCGACTGGTCCAATGATGAATCCGCAAGGAAGGCGGTAGAAGACTTTCAGGAGGCCTCGATACGCGCTGAGGCCAACTGGAAATCCCATAAGGAGCAGCTCGCGCGCTTGGAGAATGCGCGTCGAGCGGCCGAGGCCGCCCACCAGACGGCGGACGGCGTGCTCAACGCCAAGAAATCGCGCACTGCTGAGATCAGCGGCCGCCAAGAGGATGCCAAGCAGCGGGTTGAGCGCGAGCGCTCGGAGTCCAAGGTCAAGGCAGAAGCTGAGTTCAATCGGCTGACCGCTGAAATCAAGGAGATCGAGCGGAAGGTCGACCGCCTCAAGGGTGAACGTGACTTGCGGGCCCGTGAGATTTTTCGTGCCATCAGCGAGAGCCGCAAGACGCTCCAGGCTGAACACAAGGCCGGCATTGATGAGATCAACCGGGCGATCACCCGCGTAGATTCGAATCTGGCGACCGCTCTCGAGGAGATCGAGGTGCAACTGCAGGACCGCCTTAAGGGTGACGACGTCGACGTCGAGAAACTCAACGCCCTGAGCACCGAGGTCTCCAGTCTCCGGAGCGAGATCGAAGGCCTGCAGTCCAAGGAGATCTTGGTCAATAAATGGCGAGAGTGGCAAAAGGTGGTTGGATCGGCTGGCCTGGAGCGCCTGGAGACCAATGCCAATCAGAAGGCGAGGTCGCTTACCGCTGCGTCGAACGTATTGACAGATCACAACGAAGTCATGCAGCGCACTTCTCAGGGATTTTTTCAAGCGAACCAGGTTTTGGAGTCACGGCAGAACGCCGCCCAGATCGATCTGAACAAGCTCGACGCCGCTCTCGTGTACTGTGGGGACTACTCTGCAACACGCAACTCGGAGATCACCATCACCGCAACTGCTGAGGTGCTCCACAACCGAGCCCACGAACTTTCTCAGCAGATCCTTGCGTCTTCAAACAAGATATCGAGAGAGGTGGCTAACCTGCGCCAGCAGTTAGTGGCCAAGCCCAGCCCCGTGCGTGATCTGATAGAGAGCCTGCTCGACCCGATCGACCCCAAGGACTTCTACAAGCTCGCCTACGAGCTGTGCGTGGCGCACCGGCAGATCGGCCCGCAGATCGTGAGCAACATGAACGTTACGCTCAAGTCGCTGCTGGACAATATCTCGTCGTTCCACAAGTCGCTGCTGGGCTTTGAGCGCGAGATCTCCGCGTTCAACCGCCGGCTCCAGGCGGGCCTGTCTGAGGTCCAGTGTTTTGAGCGGGTATCTGACCTGCACCTGGACATCACGACAAACTTTGACACCATGGGTCGGTTCTATCGCAGCCTGAGCACGATGGGCAGCCTTGCGCGCGAGGTCTCAGACGCCACCCAAGGCGTGGACACCACCCGCCACCTGCCCTCGGACGACGTGGAGCGTGCGCTCAAGGATTTTGCCAATGAACTGCGCGCCGACGGGCTCTTCGAGGTGAGCCTAGCCAAGCACATTACCCTTCGCGGGCGTGTCATGGACAACGGACGACTCAAGGAATTTGCGAAGGCCGAAGAGCTCGAGGGCATTTCCTCCGAGGGCCTCACATCCCTGATCCTGATCACGTTGATGACCGCGCTGCTCAACACCATCCGCGGCAATGAACCGGTGCACGTGCCCTGGGTGACCGATGAGGTCGGGAAGTTCGACTCGAGCAACTTCCGCGCGCTCATGGAGCGCCTGCAAGACAACCGCATCGACGTCGTGACGGCCTCCCCGGAGTTGGGCCCGGTCCAACAGGCATTGTTTGCGCAGCGCTACCTCTTCGAGGATCTGGGTCGTATCTGCGTCTATATGCCAGACCCCACCCTAGCTTCCCAGACGCCAGGCGCACTCCCTTCCCCCAGCCTAACTGGCTCCACACCCGAGGATGCCGATGTGGCCAACGCCACCGGCATCCCAACCACCGAGGAGCGTGCATGAACGTCCGTGCACTGCGTCTTCTGCTCGAAGGCGCCTACATCTGCAATATCCGCTACCGGGATGAATTCACTTCGCTTGAAGACAGCGATGAACAGGATGAAGTCAACGACTGGCTCGCCAAAGTCAACATGCGCCTGGCGCGCTTAGGGGGTACCGGTGCCTTTTTCATGGCGCCGGCCTACATCGGCGCCCGCGAGGTGACCCAGGTCCGCGCGGAGCTGCTGTCGTTCCGTGACAAGTACGGCCCCCACATCCAGATGTTGGACCTCATCCGCCAGGCTGGCCAGGACAACATCATGCTGGCGCCGGGGGAGTACATCGCACGCTACAGCCTGGAACAGGCTGTCTCCCAGTCCACCATACTTGAAGGGCAGCTCAAATCGCTGATCAACGTGATCAGTGGCGCCGCCCAGAGCAACAGCGTGCTGGCCAACCTGCAGCGCCTGCTGGATCACCTCACCAAAGACGGGTACCTGGTGCTGGTCAATAAGGACACTGGCACCTACCAAGTGTGCGGCAAGATCGAGCAGATCTACGCGGTCCTGCAGTTTTTGAGCGACCACCATGCGATTCCCGACTCCGAGGTCGACGACCAGGTGCCTGAAAACGAAGAAGGTGACCTTGTGGACCTCGCTCGCAGCGAGATCGGGCTCGACGCCCTCGGCTCCGATGGCGGTCTTTCGCCGGCCGGCGGCGCGGCTCCCCTCGGGGATGGCTCTTGAGCGCGCGTGGCGATCAGGTTCAGCAACTGCTGAGCCTTCTGGAGCGCCACAAGGAGCTCATCGCCGAGGCCTTCGAAGGCCCCATCTCTGGAGGTGAACGTAGACGCAACGACGCGATCGAGGCACTCTTCGGCATCGGTGCCCTCAAACCCCATGATGAGGACTCCTACCGCCTCAACCCCCGGCTTCGGGAGTTCTTCTCGGATCACCTGGCGAGCTACCACGCGTTCCAGGCACTGCGGGTCGTGCGCTCCACCGTCCTTCAGGCACGAACCCAGTGGTACGAGCTGCGTCGCCTCCGCCAGGCTTCAGGCGCCATTAACGACCAGAACCGGCTGATGGCAGGCTTCGAGGAGTCGATCTCCGAAATCGTCTACTCGATCGAGCACAACCTCTCGATGCTGCACTCGTTGATTTCGACTCAGTACGGCAACGTTGAAAACATCGAAACCAAGCTGCGCCAGAACCGGTACTACCGCAACCAGGTGGTGGGTTTCATGAGCGACGTGCGCATGGTGAGCACCTTTGCCGACATGGTGGTCGATGAGGCAGTGGCTGCCGGTGCCTGGGAGGTTCGCCAGATCGCCGTTCGTCGCATCGTCTCCAGGATCCATCAGTGGACTTCCCAGATCAAGGACGCCCAGGCTGTCATCACCGATCGCCTGTTCAAGGCAGCCAAGATGCATGAGTCCCTGCGGCTGCTCTCGCGCTACTCGCTGTGGCTCTCTCGACACCGCACGGCCGCCGGCTGGGAAATCGACGTGGACGAATCCGTCCCCGTTGCCCTGGTGCCGGTCGATCCAATCGATTTCCGGCCACAGCCGGATGTGGCAGACGACGATCCCGTCATCATTTCCGGTCTCCTCATGGCGGTGGCCAGGCTACCGAAGCAAGAGGCGCGGACCCGAACCATTGAGGCTGATGAGCCCCAGGTGCTGATTGCAGACGGCAACGATGTGGTCTACGAGGCGCCTGATCCGGTTCGCCAGGCTGTCATGGCGCTCAGCGTCGAGGCATCCTCGTCGCCCAAGCCGATCTCCCTGCTGCGCTGGAAATCGGGCCGGCCAGAGCTCGCTGAGATCGGAGACGAGTCCTGGCTGCTGTTTGCCAACCTTCAGTTGCGCTCAACTGGCCTGGTGACCAGGTTAGCAAGCGGTTCCTTTGATGACCCCTTCGAAATCAACGTCGCCTTCTCTGATGTTGAGGTGAGCCCCACATAACGTCATGTCATTGACTTCGACCGAGATCCGGTTCCTGCAGCGCCTGGTGGCTGATCGCCCGTCCACCCGGGTTGGCAACACCACGGCCAGGTCCATGAACACCAATTTCAGCCTGGGACTGTCGACCGGGCGGAACATCGAATACGGTGAGCAGGACTGGCTGCGCGCCGAGCAGTTGCTGCGCTCTCACGACATCCCAACATCCAAGATGGAGGAAGGGGCGGGGCGTATTGAGCTGGCCGCCTATGGGGGCGTTTCAGAAAAGTCGTTCAGCCAGGCCCCGCACGCCAATTCGGTGGCCATCCGGTGCATGGGTCATTGCGAGCTCGACGGGCTTGAGCTGTATACCCCCGAGGGCTGCTACTTGGCTCTTACGATGGAAGCGGCTGCGCGGATCCAATGCGATCGCCTGATAGTGGTCGAAAACCTGGAGTCCTTCAGGCGCCTGGAGCGCTACGCCTGGCTGAGTCCCGAGGGCTCAAACGTACTCGTTGTCTACCGCGGGGACACCATCTTCAATGGCCGTGACGCACAGGCCCTGGTGCTTGGGAGATCCGAGCCGATCTGGGCGTTCTTCGACTTCGATCCCCAGGGACTGATGCTGGCCAACGCCCTTCCCCATGACAGGTTGGAGAAGATCCTGGTGCCTGACCTCGATGTTCTTGCCGGGTTGTGCGATACCGTTCGGGGTCGAGAACTTTTCCACGATCAGGTGGGCGGCAGCCAGACGCAACTCGATGCGAGCCAGCACCCGGCAGTGGTGCCACTTTGGGTGCTCATGAAGCGGCTCCGTAGTGGCGCCACACAGGAGCGCATGGCATCCACCGGCACTGAGGAAAACAACTGAGCAATTCGGCATCTCAACTAGTCTAGGTCAGCCACTAGGCGAACATTTCCCCCTGAATCCGCTACAACGGGTACCCGGTACCAACTAGCTGGCGAGTAGCCTTTTAGACCACAAACAGCCCAGCTCCCTCAAAAAGCGTTCGATATGGCGCATGTTTGCCACTCTTTTTCTCCGCGCATCGGGCAAAATCCCCACGCTTTGTTACACAAGATGCACAAAATATACCGAGAGAGTGGGACTGATGGGACTGATTGCGAGAATTTTCAACTGGCTTAAAACATCCTCCTTAAGCTCTTTCGATGATGATCAGGACCTAACTAGGCCCATCGACATACCTCAGGCCATCAAAGACCTGAGGCTCCTCGAAGAGGCGCGCGCCATGGGCAGCGCTGGCCAACCCGCTGCGTCAGCTACGACGCCAAGCGGCCCCGAAGTTGTCGTACTCGATTTGGTGGAGCGCAAGCGACAGGAGTTTGTGAAGCAAGGGTTCAGGCGCATCAGCCTCCTGAATGAATCTTTGGCGCTGAACGACATCACGCGAAACGTGAATGCTGCCTTAGATGCAGATAAAGAATTTGGCCAAAAAGCTGGGACGCTGCTGACCGCAAAGGAGGCCACCTTAAAGGCCACGGGCGACGCTGCAAGAGCGTGCAATGATGAACTGCTCAAATTCAAGGCGGAGAACCGTTTGCAGCGAGAGGCCAAGTACCCGCTTGGCCTGAACGTTTGGGTTAAGGTGCTGTATCTGGTTCTAGCTGTTATCGGCGAAGGATTTGCAAATGCATACTTTTTCGCGCAAGGACTGGATTCCGGGCTAATTGGCGGCGGCATCATGGCCGGCACTACCGCTGCAATCAACGTTGGAATTGCCCTGTTTTTGGGTTTCTTTGCAGTGCGCTACCGTTTACATGTGGCGCCAGCAAAGCGAGCTGCTGGCTGGGTGGGAGGCGCAGTCGCCTTGGCCTGGCTCGTGACTGCCGGGCTGGGTATAGGCCACATCCGGGACGCACTGACAGCAGAGGCTGCCGAACCGTTTAGCGTAGCGCTCCAACATCTCAAGGATAACCCCTTTGGACTGGCAGATATGCGCTCTTGGGGACTGTTTTTCATCAGCTTCGTTGCCGGATGTTTTGCGATTTATGAAGCACACCAACTAGACGACTGCTATCCCGGCTATGGTGCAGCCGCCCGTGCATCGCTCGTGGCAGCAGACATCCACGAACGAGAAATAGCTGAAATTCGGGAAGACTTGGAAGGTTTGAAAGAAGAGTACCTTAATCGATTGGAGGAGGTTGCTCTGTCTTCGCAGACCTCCTTGGCCCTCTACGCCAGTACCATTGACGCGAAGAAAACCGCGTCGTCGAAGCTAGACGGCAACCTGGCGGGCACCTACGTAGCGCTCCAGGCCTTGTTGAGCACTTTCCGGACAGAAAACACCTTGCATCGCAACGATGCCCCCCGGCCTGCCTACTTCGACGAAATCTTGCCGCTGCAAGACCTGGAGCTCCCAGACTTTGGTACCGCCCAGGATTCGCTCAAGCTCGCAGAGCAACGAGAGAAGTTGGACCAACTGATTTCGCAGACTCAGGAGCTCACCGCGAAAATTCAGAACGCGTTCAATCAGAAGTTCGACCAGCTCCAGCCTCTCACAAACCAGTTTAGCCAGGAGGCATGAAGATGGCCACCCGTAGCCGCCGAGCCCAGCAAGACGCCGCCCACACCCTCAAAAAGCTCATAGCGCTCATCGTCGTAGCACTGGTCATAGTTTCCGGAGTAGCTTTTTACGTCCATCAGTCCTCTGTCCCCCCCTTAGATAAACTGACGCTTTGCCCCGCAGAAGGCCCGCGCGGGCAGTACACGTTACTCGTGGACAAAACCGACCCTCTGAACTTCACCCAGAAGGCTGCCTTCATGGTCACTCTTCGGGACTTGATCGAGCGGCGTGTTCCACCCGGCTACCTGGTTTCGGTGTTCGTGCTGGGGGAGGACTTCAAAGCCACGGCCGAGCCCTTAATAGAGCTATGCAACCCTGGGACCGGTGCAGACAGGAGCGAGCTCAATTCGAATCTGAAGCGCCTGCGCGCCCAGTATGAAAGCAAATTTCTAGAGCCGATGCTCAAGCAATCCGAGAGCATGATTTCGACACAGGCGTCCCAGTCGTCCCCCATATTTGAAATGCTGCAGCTGGTTGCCATCAACGGCTTTCGAAAACATGACATCAAGGGCGAGAGACGGCTCGTCATCCTTTCGGACATGCTTCACAACACGCCGCAGTTCTCTATGTACAAAGGAACTGTGGACTTTGAGCAGTTCTCTGCGTCTGACTATGGCCGTAAGGCTCAGTCCGAACTTCGCAGTGTAGACGTCGAGCTGCACTACCTGATGAACGCGCCAAAGCTGCAAACCAAGCGCAACTTGAAATTCTGGGAAGACTATTTCAACAAAGCCGGGGCCCGTATCGTCGAAGTGCGCCCGCTGGAGGGATAACCATGCAAGCTCGTCATGACTTCAAGATTCAGCGGCTTTTCGCGCTGGCGCTCATTCTCAAAGTCATCTTTGCAACACTCGGCTGGTTCGCGAACTCTCCCTGGCTTTTGGGGTTCGGCCTGCCGTTGGCGGTTATGGCCGCGTACATCTATGCGGGAATGACCCGCCGTGACAAAGAAGTTAGTGACGAGAAGTTTGCGGACTCCTGCTACTACTTGGGGTTCATATTCACCATCACGTCCATCATTTTCAGCCTGTTTGACCTGCCCCAAATCGGCACGAAGATTCAGGATATCGCCGTTCGATTCGGGGCCTCGATGGTCAGCACCGTATTCGGACTGGGTGTTCGAGTCTATCTGGTGGGCTTTCAGAAAGAGGCGGCCGACGCGCTGAAGGACGCCGAAGGCGCCGTAGTCGAAGCCGCCAACCGGTTCCAAGAACAGCTCCGGATGTCGATGGAACGCTTCCAGGCTTTTCAAACCGCAGTTGATGATGCAACCGCGCACACGGTGGAACGCGTAAACCTTCAGATGGAGAAGGCTACTGAGGCCCACGTCCTCAGGTTCTCAGAGGTTTTCGACGACATGGCCGCCCGGAATCGACAGGGGTTTGAGGACGCCTTGAATGAACTCAAAGCTGCGGGCGCCCAATTTTCTTCGCTCGTTGAAAGCTATTCGACTGGAGTGCAGAAGAACCTGGACGTGCTGGAATCAAGGGTATCCACGTTCACTGATGAAGCGGCACGGCACCTGCAAAAGACGGCCTTCCCCGATGACTACTTCCAGGATTACTTCATCCAGCACATGTCCGAGCCCCTGGAGTTGCTGAAGACCACCACAGGGGAGACCACGCGCTTTGTTGCCGGCACTGCTGCAGACATCGCACAAGCGTCGACTACCTTGAACAAGGCCCTGAAGGCCATTTCTAGCAAAGTCTCAACGGCCGAAGTCTCGTTGGACGCCCTCCAGCGCATATCCGAGCAGCAAGAAGCCGTTTTGGCCAGCGCCAAAGGCCAACTCGACACGCTAGGCGCCCTGAATGAAACGCTGGGCAAGCTCGCAGAAGTGATGAACGACTCCGTTTTGGAGGTCAAGGTTCTGGGCTCGGGCACCACCGTGCTCGGCCAGCAAGTCAACGCTCTCTCAGAGGAAAGTGCTGCCAGTCGGGCCGAGGTCACTTCTTCACTTCGGCAAGTGGCTATCGCATTGCGGGCGCACTCGGACAACAGTAGCCATCAGACGGCACTTGCCGAGAGTACAAAAGCGGCGATTGAAAGCTTGGTACGCGCGACGGCGGGACTGAGTGAAGATAAGTCGACCGCTGTGCAGGACGTCCGACACCTCACCGCAGAACTGACGAGCCTTGTGAAAGCTCTTCGCCCGGCGACGGCCGCACCGCTGCAAGGCTTCAACGTCGAAAGCGTCTCCCCCGGCTCAGCCTCGTCTGTCACTCTTAGCCCGCTGGCAACCGTCCCCTTGACCGCTTCTGCCTCTGTGCCGAACTAACACGGAACCCGACCCTTTTAGAGGCCCTTATCCGTGGCAACCAAGCGCAACGACAACATTTTCCAGCTATCACTCACCGAGCTGGCCTTCACCATCATTTTTATCCTGCTTCTGCTTCTAGGCTTCGTGGTTTTTCAGGAGCAGAAAGCTCGCAAGGAACTCGAGCAGGAACTCGCCAATAGCCAATCTGCCGAGAGGGCAACGGACGCACTGGTCCAGGCCCGTAGCCAACTTCGCGAGGCTCTTGTTCGAGCCAAAGCTCTCAAGCCAGACGAAGTGATTTCGCGCCTGGTGGCCAGTGCCGATGTGAGCGCCGAACGAGACCGGTACAAGGCCAAGGTAGATGACCTCGACGCTAAGCTCACTGCTTTAGAGGAAATTCAGAAGAAAGTTGACAGTGCCGCTGATACTAGTAAGTCTGATGTGATCAAAGAAGAAGTTCTATCTAGTCTCGCGCTGCAAAGCGCCGTGCGCAAAGAACTCGAAATAGCCGAGCCTGGAAAACCCGTCGGTCCCAAAGACAAGGCTACGTTGCTCGAGCAGACAAAGGACGCCCTGGCTTTATCTCAAGCCCTCCGAAAAGAGGTAAAGGCGCAGCTCGGGAAGGAAGCCACTGCGGGTGATACCCAAAAAGCGATGGCCGAGGTGATTCAGAACGCGAAGCGGTTTGCCGAGCTTGGCCAAGGCGGTATCAAGCCTGAACTTATTCGCAAAGAGAACGCCGATTTGCGCGGCCAGGTCGCGTTCCTTAAAAACCGGCTAGATGCCCGCGGCGGCCGCGACTATCCCCCGTGCTGGGCTGATGAGTCCGGCAAAGTCGAATTCCTTTTCGCCATTGAACTCAAAGACGATTCGGTAGTCGTCACCCCTGCCTGGCCCTCAAAGCGTGAAGCCGACGCTCGTGCGCTTCCGGATATTCAGCGCACCCTTGAGGCGCCTTTTGCCCATAGCGAATTCGCCAGCCGAGTGCAGGGTGTTTTTGGCTGGAGTAAGAAGCAAGACCCCGAGTGTCGGCATTACGTTCAGTTGCGCAGCACCATCTCTGACGCCGTCCGCTCTGACCGAGCTCGCCTGGTTGTCGAGAATTATTTCTACAAAGTCGAGCAGCGTCGCTGACCTCCGCTATGAAAGACCGAACCCGTCGAAGCTTCCTGCACGCCCTCACAGGCGTCGCGTTAGGCCGTGCGCTGCCGTTAGCCCGGGCCGATGCGCTTAACGGCATCGTGGAAGGTGCGTTGAACGGCTGCTTCGGAGCCGACCGTACATCCGCTTTGGTTCGGAAAGCAGCCACGTGAGATGCTAGACACGAACCGCCGCTACCCGCCTCCAGCAGGACTCCCGCGCCGCCGGCTCAGCAGCGGCATAGTCGGTCGACCCTGACAGATAAATTCCCGCCGACGTCAACGCCATTTGCGGCGATAGCGAAGAGCTGAAGTCCGTATATCTCCACCAACCTGTTATTCGACAAGTAAGTAGTCAATTAATATTTGTTACAACGTTACCCGCGCTCCACAATAGGGCGAAAAGGAGAACGTGCATGACAAGGGAGTCAGGTCCATTGACAGAGGCTGGTACGCCTGAAAACTCTGTAGTTGCAGAGGCGCTACCGCCCACAGTTCGCTTGCAAGTCAGTGCTGCGAAAAAACTAAACCTCGCAGCCTTCCAGAACGCAGTACCTGCGTTGCACGAATTGGTGATCGTCAATGAGACCTCGTCGCTGATCAGCGAGTTGACCGTTCAATTGATTTCCGAGCCGCCCTTCGTAAAGCCTCGCGTCTGGAACGTGGAATCGGTCGGCGCAGGCGAGAGTTATCACCTGCGTGATCTCGACGTTCAGCTGGACGGCGCTCTCCTTTCGCTCTTGACGGAAGCTGAAACAGCTTCTCTGCGCTTCGAATTGCGCAGTCGCAAGCAATCAGATGAAGTTCTTGCGAGGCACGAGTCCGCTGTAGAACTTCTGGCGCGAAATCAATGGGGCGGCATTGGTCACTTGCCAGAGATGGTGGCGGCATTCGTGCAGCCGAACGACCAGGCTATCGACCGGTTGCTCAAAGGTGCCGCCTTGGCATTGCAGACGGGAGGAAAGTCAGGGTCGATCGATGGCTACACCCATGGCTCGAAACGGGCATGGGAGCTGGCGTCGGGTATCTGGGCTGCAGTGCTGCAGCGCAAGCTCAACTACGCGCTGCCGCCCGCCAGTTTTGAGCACACTGGGCAGAAGGTTCGCAGCCCTTCGCAGGTGCTCGATGGCGGCTTAGCCACCTGCCTAGATCTTGCGCTGATGTTCGCAGCATGTCTGGAGCAGGCGCACCTCAACCCCTTGCTGATATTCACACATGGTCACGCATTTGTCGGCGTGTGGCTGCGGGACGAAGAGTTTTCTACCTCTGTGGTCGATGACATCACAGCTGTGAGAAAGCGCTTGAAGCTGCAGGAAATGTTGGTCTTCGAAACAACCCTCGCGGCTCAGGGACAAGCTGTGAGTTTCAGCCAGGCCATCGCCCACGCAAACCGTCAGTTGTCGGAGGAGGAAGAAGACAAGTTTGAACTGGTCATCGACGTGAAGCGTGCGCGCATGTCGCGGATTAAACCGCTGGCTCAGGCGCACGCTATCACAGAGGCGGTACCGGTTGAGGCGGAATCAGAGGTAGCGATCGGTATTGAGGATGCCCCGGATCTACCCGACGACGCCATCACAGATACGCCGACATCTGAACTCGATCCCAGAGACCGACTGGCCCGGTGGCAACGCAAACTGCTTGATCTGTCCCTACGAAACACACTGCTGAACTTCAAGCAGGGGAAGAAGGCTTTGCTGCTGGACGTGGCAGCACCAGAACTGGAAGACACCCTAGCAGGCGGGCAAACGATCAAGCTGCTGCCCAGCCCAGCACTCATGCAAGGGCAGGACCCTCGCAGCCAACAGCTACACGAGGCCAGAAGCCTTGAAGACCTTCGCAAAGCGCATGCAAAGGACGCCCTGAAGCGCCGTGAGGTATTCATTCGGCTGGAAGATCAAGAACTGGAGGGACGCCTAGTTGATTTGTATAGAGGCGCCCGCAATGCGATGCAAGAAGGTGGTTCCAACACACTGTTCATCGCGCTCGGTTTCCTAGTCTGGACCCGCCCTGACAAGACGGACTTTCGGGTTAAAGCGCCCTTGATCCTGCTACCCGTCACTCTGAACCGAAAAAGCGCCCGGTCGGGATTCACTTTACAAGAACATGAGGATGAAGCGCTGTTCAATCCAACATTGGTCGAGATGCTTCGGCAGGACTTCCAATTGGAGCTGGGTATTGCCGCTGGCGACCTGCCACGTGATGAGTCTGGTCTGGACATCGCTGGCATCTGGAAGCGAGTTCGCAACGCCATCAAAGACATCCGGGGCTGGGAGGTCAGCGAAGACGTTGTGTTGTCGATGTTCTCCTTTGCCAAGTACCTGATGTGGAAGGACTTGTCAGATCGCACCGAAGACTTGCGCAAGTCGCCAGTGGTGGCGCACTTGATTGACTCGCCGCGCGAACCCTACCCATCTACAACGCCCTTCCCCGAGACCCGGAGGCTGGACATTGACTACCCACCGCAGCAGGTGTTCAGCCCACTCCCCGCAGACTCGTCCCAGCTGTCTGCCGTGATGGCTGCTGCCAGAGGCAAGGACTTTGTTTTGATCGGTCCACCAGGAACCGGCAAGAGCCAGACCATCGCCAACCTGATCGCCCAATGTCTGGCTGAAAACAAGCGCGTACTTTTCGTGGCAGAAAAGATCGCTGCGCTGGATGTCGTCTTCCGCCGTCTGCGCGAAGTGGGGCTGGGGGAGTTTTGCCTCGAATTGCATTCAAACAAGAGTCGCAAGCTCGACGTGTTGAGCCAGCTCCAGAAGTCCTGGGAGTCCAAAGGTGAAGTAGACGCAGCCACCTGGGAAGCCAAGGCCCGGCAACTGGGTCAAGTGCGCGAGCAACTGTCCACCTACGTTGAGCGCCTTCACCACCGCCACAGCAACGGTTGGACGATCTTTAAAGCCATCGGGTGTGTCGTTGGAGGCGATGCGTTGCCTGACCTGCGATTCAGCTGGGCCTCTCCACGTGCGCATGACGAGGCTGCACTGACCGAACTGCGAAATCTCGCCGGTAGGTTGCAGGCCAACGCTGCGGCTGTGAACCCTGATCAGTTGCTGACCGGCCCCCTGGTGTCTGTACACGTCACGGAATGGTCCGCCAAGTGGCAACAGGAAATGGTCAGGTCTGCACAGACGCTGCAAACCACCAGCCGTGGCTTCCAGGCTGCAGTGCTAGCCCTGGGACAACTACTCGGCATGGAATGGCCAGCGCTGCACCGTCAAACTCGGTCAGCGCTCGGTGTACTTGCCAAAGCCTTGCCTCAGGGATCTTCTCAAGACTGGAGTTTCTGCGCACTGCCGGACAGTGAGACCATCTGTGACGCCTTGAAAACCGGAAATGATCTGCTTGGCCAACACCGGGAGATCTCGTCGAAGATGTCCGCTCCGTGGCCGGTCGAGCTGCAAAATCCCCTGTCTAATGCGCTCGACTTGCTCGACAAGCACCGAAACCTGCACGCGGAACTTGGAGCGCCCTGGCCACCTGCCGTCAGCGATGAGATCGAACGCGGGGTGCAGTTGATCGAGGAAGCGAGTCAACTGCGCGCAGGTCTTTCCGTGAAGTACGGATCAGGCGTGGGACAGCTTAATGTGTCGCAGCTGCAGCGCGATTGGGCCAAGGCCGAAAAAGCGCTCTGGCCGATGTCTTGGCTGGGCAAGCGAAAAGTGCGCAGCATGCTTGAGGGCGTCATCGACGGCACCGGTGAACCACGTGTTGCCGATGATCTGTCTGCACTCGTGCGAATCAAGAGCCTGCGCGAAGAGGTCCAGCAACTGAACCCGGGTGCTGCTGCCGAAGGCCTGTGGGCCGGTATCAAGACCCGGGTTGATCACGCCCGCAGTGCCTTAAAAGCCAACACGGCTCTGCATGCCGCACGCATACGAAAGCCATTTGCGCTGGAGGGTCTGGATGCAGCATCAGAGGGGTACTGCGGGGAGCGTTGGACACGCGAGGTTCAACGCCTGAAGACCTTGTTGGACCTGGACCATCGCTTGAACGAGTGTGCATCGCTCTCGGAAAGCAGCCATGGACTTTGGCAAGGGCACAGCACCGATGCCGCAGTTCTTCGTTTAGCAATCGCATTTGAACGCGAGCGATTGGCCTTGGTTCAGAGAGGCACCTTGCAGGCACCCCACCAGGATGTGACCGAAGGGCGATGCGGCACCGCCCTACAACAACAGCATGAGTGGTTGCAGAGACGTGGTGCAGTGGAAGCACGGCTGCTTTCCATGACTGGTCTCGCTACCGAATGCCCAGGGGTCTGGAATGCATTAGATACTGACAGCGACGGGATCGAGCGAGCGCTGAAGTTCCATGCCTCGGTGAAAGCTGGCTTGTCTGGCCTTGGGCTGGATCCTTCTGTCGCAGCCGCAGCGCGTCGCAGCTTGCACCAGGTGCTGGCAATGCGCCGCTCTGAACTGGGTGACTCCGGCACAATTGGGCGAGCCTGTCATGGGGTTATGGCGAAGCTGGCAGACCTCAACAGTGCGACAGAACAGTTTTGCAGCAACGCAGCGCAGCCAGACACCGTCCATCACGCGTTCGCAGACCTTGAGCCCGTTGTGCTGGTTGAGATGGCAGGGCAATTGGAGTCTCATCATCAGGGCCTGCACGCATGGTGCGCCTGGCGCCATGCTCAGGTCGATGCACGCAATGCAGGACTCCCGGCACTGGTGGGCGCTATCGAGGCAGGTGATGTGACCCCAGCGCAGGTGCCCGCCGCGTTTGACGTGAACTATGCCCGCTGGTGGCTCGCGGAAGCGGTGGACGAGGACGAGGTTCTCAAGCGATTTGTCTCCGCGGAGCACGAACTTCGCATTCAGGAGTTCCGCGCCCTGGATGAAGAGTTCACCCAGGTGTCCCGCGAATGGATTCGGGCCAAGCTGTGCGCCAATCTGCCGGCAACCGATAGCATCCAACGTAACAGCGAGTGGGGCATCCTGCGCCACGAGATCACAAAGAAGAAGCAGCACAAACCGCTGCGCCAACTGCTCCAAGAGATCCCATCGGTCGTTCTGCGGCTGACCCCGTGTTTGTTGATGAGCCCGTTGTCGATTGCTCAGTACCTCTCGGCCGAAGCCAGCAACTTCGACCTGGTGGTGTTCGACGAGGCCTCGCAAATTCCGGTGTGGGACGCCATCGGCGCCATGGCTCGGGGCAAGCAGGTGGTGATGGTGGGTGATCCGAAGCAACTTCCTCCCACCAACTTCTTCGGCCGCAGTGAAGGCACCGACGGTGACGACGAGGTCGTGGAAGGCGATCTGGAGAGCATCCTCGACGAGTGCCTGGGGGCCAGCCTGCCCACGCGCAATCTGTCTTGGCACTACCGATCGCGCCACGAAAGCCTGATCGCCTTCAGCAACCACCGTTATTACGAGGGTGGCCTTGTCACTTTTCCATCGCCCGTCACCGACGACCGCGCAGTCAGCTTTCACCTGGTGAAGGGGCGCTATGAAAAAGGCGGTGCCCGCATCAATCAACCAGAGGCCCAGGCACTGGTTGCCGATCTGGTGGGCAGACTCAAGCAACCGGGCTTCCGGGAGTCCGGTATGACCATTGGCGTGGTGACATTCAACTCCGAACAGCAGGGACTGATCGAAGATTTGCTAGACGATGAGCGCCGAAAAGACCCCGGCTTGGAGCCCTACTTTTCCGAAATGGAACTGGAACCTGTGTTCGTGAAGAACTTGGAGAGTGTGCAAGGTGATGAGCGCGACATCATGTATTTCTCGATCACCTACGGGCCGGATATGGCCGGTACCGTGTCCATGAACTTCGGCCCGCTGAACCGCGACGGCGGTGAGCGGCGCCTGAATGTGGCAGTGACGCGCGCTCGGCACGAATTGCGGGTGTTTTCTAGCCTCCGTGGAGACCAGATGGACCTGTCTCGTACCAAGGCGAACGGCGTCCGCGATCTGAAACACTTCCTTGAGTTTGCAGAACTCGGGCCTCGCGCTTTGGCAGAAGCGCACCACGGCAGTCAGGGTGATTTTGAAAGTCCTTTCGAAGCCGGTGTGGCCACTGCGCTGGGACGCAAAGGTTGGCAGGTGCACACCCAGATTGGTGCTTCGTCGTTCCGCGTGGACCTGGGCGTGGTGCACCCGGACTTTCCGGGCCGCTATCTAGCGGGGGTGGAATGTGACGGGGCAACCTACCACCGCTCCGCTACCGCACGCGACCGGGACAAGTTGCGCGAACAGGTACTACGCGGACTTGGCTGGGAAATCGTGCGCATCTGGTCTACTGACTGGTGGGTTAATCCGGGCGGTACCCTGGAGCGTGTTCACGCAGCGCTAACGGAACTGCTTGAGAAAGACCGGGGACAGCGGGCCAATGAAGTTATCGAGCGACCTGACGAGGCTGCCACCGAGCCGAGTGGTACAGATGTCACGCCTACCCTTGACGTGATCAACGAGGCCGAAGCAGCTATTGCACGCGCCGCATCGGGCCTTCGACTGCCCGCCGAAAAGACAGAGGTGGTCTATGCACGCGCGGCTTCGCCTTCACCAATTGCGGAAAATAAGACTCCTGACGACCAAAAAGATCACCGTTTTCAGGTATCGCAACCCAGCGACGCGGTACCCGCGGAAACCATCTCTGCTGACATGTTCTACGAGCCCAGCTATGACGTGGTGTTACAGCAGATGGTCGAGTGGATAGTGACGCGCGAGGGACCTGTGTTAGATACGGTTCTGGCCCGACGCATCGCGCGGGCTCATGGTTTTCAACGCACGGGTAGTCGAATTCAAGAACGGATCGAGAAGGTCGCGCAACGGCTTTTTAAAACCACAGAGGAAACTGGTGGAACCTTCTACTGGCCTCGTGAAGTTGAGCCGTGCGAAGAAATACCTTTCCGTCGTTCAGCGGACGACGACAGCGCACGGAGCGTCGAAGAAATCTGTACGGCTGAGCTTTTGTCGCTTGCCCGCTGGGTGTTGCACCGAGGGATCTCCGAACAAGAATCTGTGGTTGCGATGGCTCGCGAGTTGGGCATGCAGAGGCTCCGCGAGGCAAGCCGCATTCGAATTGAAAACGCACTCCTGATGGGACGCGAACTCAAGTAGGTTGAAGGTGCTTCAGGACACTTCAACTCTGTGTTGACCGAGAGGGTGTTGTGTAAAAACAGGCGTCATTGCGCTGGTGGCTACGCGCGACAGAGAAATATATTTAGCGATTGGCGTGAACAAGTGAAGGACGTAGCCACTGGCCTATCTTTTCGCTGCGAATCATCAAAGAGAGGGATGACATGGGATTGAGTTTTTCGCGAAGCGTGCGATTTGGCGGGGTGCGCTTCAACTTTTCTGGTTCGGGCATAGGGGTTTCGGCGGGCATCAAGGGCTTGCGCGTTGGCACAGGCCCCCGTGGGGCGTACATCAGTGCCGGTGTTGGCGGCTTTAGATATAGAACCAGCTTGGGCGGAAATCGCAAGTCATTTGCAGCGTTAGCTGCGACCGACCAAGTGCGCACTCCCATGCCTCACGTGTCGCCACCAGCTACGCCGGACGCGAACATCGTTCATTCAGTGGAACACGATGTGCAAAGCGTTCTAACCTTGGCCGATTCCAACGGTGACGAACTGCTTGATGCCATGAACGAGCAGGCGAAGAAAGTGCAACTCTGGCCATTCGTTGGTGTAGGGCTTCTCCTTCTCTTTCTCTGGGGTCGGCAGTTTGTGCAAGGCTGGCCGTCTTGGATAGCTTGGGCTCTTTTTTTGCTCGGCGTTGCGCTAACTGCATGGGTACGCCATCGGGATCATATGAAGCGATTGACGGTTCTTTTCTTTGAGCCAGACGACAGGACGACACAGGCGTTCGCTGCCGTCGTCGAAGCAGCAGAGCGGACGGGCTCCATTCAAAAGCTCCGCTCCGTCCTAGAAACTTCTACATACGCAGACTCAAAGTACACAGGCGGTGCGGCGCACGGGTTGAAGTTCGGTAAATCTTCGAGTGTGGTAGGTCAAGCGCCGGGTGTCTTGGCCAATGTGGACGTGCCCGTCTTGTCAAGTGGCCGAACGACATTGGCTTTCTATCCGGACCGCGTGCTTGCCTTCCAGGGGAA
The DNA here is from genome assembly GCF_002754175.1 of Acidovorax sp. 59. NCBI lineage: Bacteria > Pseudomonadati > Pseudomonadota > Betaproteobacteria > Burkholderiales > Comamonadaceae > Acidovorax > Acidovorax sp. 59. The sequence continues at coordinate 722,491 of NZ_PEET01000001.1, forward strand.
GTCGGTCGGTGCCGTCAGCTATGCAAATCTGAATATAGAGAGCTTCCCATCGCAGTTCATTGAGCATGAGTCAGTACCTCGCGATGCGACCGTCGTTGATCACACATGGCAGTACGTCAACAAGAAGGGCGGACCTGACCGGCGATTCAAAAACAACCGACAGCTCCCTGTCTGCCGCTACAACAGACTGCATCTTTCTTCGGGCCATGGCCTCGACGTTCGGCTGATGGGGTCCCGCGATGGCGCGTTCAACGATTTCGCACAGGCAATTCAACAGCTCGCGCGTTTACATTGAGGTGGCGCGTAAGCCTCCAACTTGCTGGACGGCACCTTCGTTATTCGCCTCGGTCAAAGACAGTATTGCAGCGATAGCGGACCTTACATTGCTCCTCTTCAATGACCGCTGCGCACTTGAAAGCAGACATGGCTTGGGACGTTCTTGGGCTCAGCTATTACCGAGGAACCTCCGCAGTGCATTGCGCGAGGAAGACTTAACCTCAATCAACAGGTCAAGGGGCCGGAACGAAGCGGATCTGCCCTGACGTGACCGCGTCCGGATATCTTGTCCTGATTGCGTGGAGCCTGTCGGTGTCGGAGCAAAGAAGAACGAATTCTAGGCCTGAGTGAATCGGCGTAGTGATCTCATCGCACAGGTCAAAGACGACCGACATCATCACCATCGAATCGAGATCCACGAATACGGTTCTACAGGTGCCCGGCCAACTCAATGCCGGTCGCCCTTGCGACCATGCGACATGGTTGAAATGAGCGCTGCACTGGTTGACAATGTTGCGCAGGTCGGGGATCTCATGAGGCACATGAACTCGGATGCTGTTACCCTTTCCTGTCGTCGAAGACTTGATCTCGACGTGGCCAGAATCAACATGGCGGACCAGAAATTGCTTGTAAGAGAAATGGCCTCCTCTTCCGTTGTCGCTCAGCACGGATAGGTCGAAATTATTCGCGTCGTCGCCATACGAGACGCCGCTAAGCCCGAATTCAATCCAGACGTTCCGGGCTCGACCATGCCGAAACGCGTTGGAGGCCACTTCTAAAAGAAGGGAAGTTAGGTCATCGGCAAGCCTCGCGTCAACAGCAACGGCGTTGGTACGCAGCGTGGTCGACGCCAAAAAACGAGCTGAAAATGAAGCCTCCAGTGCCGCCGTGTATTTAGGTTCATTTGGGTCGAAGTGGTCCAGGCTAATCTCAATGCGCTTGTCATTCAAGGAGTGGATCAAGTTGGTTGCGGCGGTCTTAGTCTTCTCCGGTAAGTCGGGCAGCCTGCTTGAATGAAATGCTGTGAGCAACGCCTTTATGACAGTAGCGGCGCTACCTGCAGCGCCTCTCTGCTCATCGCGCCCCTCCATAACCGTCGCGAAATCGGACACCGCCTTGACGATCAGCCAAGGAACGTTCTTGCAGTCCGGCACGAGTGCGAAGCCTTCCATCTCGCCACCCAAAACCGTCGGGCATTGCGACAGTAATGCGTCTCGTGCCTTCTCGTCACTCAAGCGAACTTCGAGTGAGACGAGTTGACCGCATTTCGGCTTCGGCTCAACGGCGGAGATCAGCGCCTCCATGTCGAGCAATGATTTGAAGGGATAGAACTTAGCGACGCTGCCATCTTCCCTTGCAGTCGATCGATTCGCAGATTGGATGTCGCCACTGACAATGACATCCCCAATCTGGACGAGGTTTGGATTGCCCCAACAGACCCCGCCGATTACGACCAGGGCTGGCTTCGGGTAGTTCGCTTCCATCAGGTACCGCGAAGCAAATCGGGTTGCGGCATCGGCACTGGCGTACCCACCATCGCCGTCTAACACGACGACGAGACTGTCATCTGAGTGGCCGAGAAATGCGCGAAAATTCGGCGAGCCGGTCGTCAGCTTCTGATGAATTTTGAGCATTCCGAGAATCGCTCTCCGCTCGTGAGAATTGGTTGTGACGACGAGCACGTGGTTCTCATGCAAGGCCAACCAGTTCTTGCTCAACTTCTGCATTGTTGCTCCCTTGGTTCGAAAATTCTCTCGGTGACGGCGCTCATCACTTTGCCATCCGTGTTCTAGCTGCAGTGCCGTGTAAGTGCTTTTTGCTGCAACGCCATTGTGGGAAGCAGTCGGCATCTGACACATCCTCAAAGTCGTGGGGCCGGTGGTGCACGAGCAACTTCAGCACTGCATCCCGCGAGCAGTATCTGGCTGCAAAGGGTTATAACCAAATGGAATCTCTCGGGTTCTATCGGTACTGACCGAGTCGGCTCAACCAGTCGATTAAGCTGAAAGCTTGCGTGAACTTCATTTTTTTTAATTTCAAGATAGGGCCAGCGAGGAACCCTTGCAACGGTGGTGGTAGACATATTAGTTCGCATAGCAAGCGGGCGTTGACGGAAGGCCTGGCGATTTGGAACTGCAAAGCGGCAATAGGTGTGACCATGGGAGCCGCTTGCAACAATGTCAACGGAGCCTCATGCGCTAGCATCTTTGCCCACTGGCAATGAAGGAAGCAAGCCGCCGCGTGAAACGGTGATAAGCACATAAGGGAGGCAACGTTGAAACTCATAGTTCCGCCTGTATTTGGTGTCAACGAAAAGTACCGGCACGGGGTAGTGCGCCAAGTGCTATTGGAAAAGCAAGTACTGTCTGGTCGGTTCGTAAGGTTCATAACGGACAAAGCGACCTGGCTTCGGTTTACGCCAGACGCTGGCGGGCCAGATATTCTCCTTTTCAAGAAGGTGCCTGACGGCTTCGCGATGCCGACAGATGTCTCGGTCTTGGTGAAGTCCAGCCTCCCCGCCGAGGTGCTGCCGGAGATTGACGCGCAAGAGGCCCTATGGGACCAGCACCCGCTCTTGAGCGCAACGGCCGGTTTGGACGTTGCCGGTCGGGCGCAACGTGCTCGCGAGTCCTGGCGGGGAGCGTTCCACTACGTCGATGAGGACAGCGCCGCAAACGGTGCAATCGCGCTTCGTCGTCCCCAGGTTGGGGCGTTGCATGCCATCCATGCGCATTGGTCGGTAAGCGATGGCGTAGCGACCATCGTGATGCCGACGGGGACGGGCAAGACCGAGACAATGCTCGCAACCACAGTCTCCAGCCAATGCCAGCGCATTCTCGTTCTCGTGCCGACGGACACACTTCGAAGCCAGGTCGCACAAAAGTTTGTCACGCTTGGAATACTGAAACTGGAAGAGAGCGCCATTCTCGATGCGGCGGTTCAGCGCCCGGTAGTCGGCATCATGACCTCCGCGCCCCGTGACATTGGCGAAGTCGACGCCTTCTTTACCACCTGCAATGTGGTCGTCACTACCAGCCAACTCGCGAGCAGATTCACGCAGGAGGTTAAGAAGCGCATTGCATCGCTGTGCAGCCACTTGTTCATCGACGAGGCGCACCACGCAGAGGCACCGACTTGGAAAGATTTCAAGGAGCACTACGCTGACAAGCGCGTTCTGCAGTTCACTGCCACTCCTTTCCGAGAGGACCACCGACGCATCGACGGAAAAATCATCTACGTTTATCCATTGCGAAAGGCCCAGGCAGAGGGCTACTTCAGGCGCATTCGCTTCAGTCCAGTCTCTGAGTTCGGGTTCAAGAAGGCAGACCGGGCAATCGCTCAGCAGGTGTTGAAGGAGCTGGACACGGACGCCACAGGAAAACATGTGGCCATGGCCCGAGTCTCATCGACTGACCGAGCAAACCAAGTTGCTGCGATTTACCAGGAGCTCGGCCGCTTCAACCCCGTAGTCCTTCACACAGAGATTTCTACGACAGAGCGCAAGACGGCCCATGCAAAGCTGCGCTCTGGCGGGTCCCGCATCGTCGTATGCGTGGACATGCTGGGAGAAGGCTTCGACATGCCGGAACTGAAGATTGCCGCGTTCCACGACCTTAGGAAGAGCTTGGCGGTAACGCTGCAATTGGCAGGTCGATTCACCCGAGCGCGGAGCGACCTGGGCGACCCTGTTTTCATTGCGAACACCGCAAGCGTCGACCTCACCGAAGAATTGGAAAAGCTCTACTCGCAAGACCCCGATTGGAATGAGCTTTTGCCGGAGCTTAGCGAAGCGGCCATCGCAGATGAAGTGGGCGCGCAGGACTTCATGGCAGGATTCGTGGGCAACCTTGGCGGCATCCCAATGAAGGAATTGAACCCGTCCGCGAGCACCGTGGTCTTTCAAACTGCCTGTGCGAACTGGACTCCGAAGAGGTTTCGGAAGGGTATCCGTGGAGCGACCAAGTATGAACAGGTGCATTCCTCTCTCAATGAGAAGGAAAACACGCTCGTCGTTATCACTGCAAACCGACATGTGGTGCCGTGGACCGCGGTCTCGATTGTTCAGGATTACTCCTGGGAGCTCTTCATCGCCTACTGGGACAGAGAACGCCAGCTTTTGTTTATCCATGGCTCCAGTAACAGCAGCGAATTCAAGGACCTTGCGAAGGCGTTGGCTGGAGATGACGTCACTCTCGTCGTTGACCCCGTTGTGTACCGCACCTTCCACGGTATCAATCGGTTGCTATTAACAAACGTTGGACTCGACGAGCATTTCGGCCGTCAGATTCGGTACACCGGGCGAATGGGGGCAGACGTTGGTTCACGGTTGTCAGAAAGCACAAAGAAAGGTGCACGGAAGGCTGTGCTGGCGGGCGTCGGGTATGAGAATGGCTCGCGCACCACTATTGGCGCGGCCAAGCGCGGCCGCGTTTGGTCTGCACAGCGTCTGCGTGTTGACACGTTCACGGCCTGGTGCCGCAACATCGGCGGGAAGATTGTTGACGAGACTATTGACCCGGAAGAGGTCCTCAAAGGGACGCTTATCCCGCGCCAGGTCGATGCTCGGCCCAGTGTCGTGGCCATCGGCATTGACTGGCCATCAGATGTCCTTGACGTTGTTGAGTCGATGACCACAGTCGTTTGGCCGTACGGCGCAGAGAACCGACTCACCGACCTGGGCATTGAGTTGATCGAAAACAGCGCCGACAAGCCCATCGTGTTCAGAGTCTTTACCGATGAGCGTGAAGTGCGCATACGGCTCGAATTGTTCCGCGTCAGCGAGTCGGCGACTGACTTCAAGTTCGTTTACGAACGAAGAGACACCGCTCGTATTCGTCGTGGCGGCGAGCGTGACCTCTGCGAATATTTCACCGAGAAGCCTCCCACTATCTGGTTTGCCGATGGTTCTTCCTTGGAGGGCAATCTCTACGTCGAACTTGTGAAGGCTTTGGAGCTGTACCCCGTCGACAAGCTCGTAGCAGTCGACTGGACGGGCATTGACATTACTAAGGAATCGCAGCGCGACGAGAAGCGGCAGGACTCAGTCCAGTACCGCGTCATTGACATCCTGCGGAAGAATGGTAACTACGACGTTGTGTTCGATGACGACGGCTCCGGCGAGGCGGCAGATGTCGTTGCCATTCGCATTGACGACCCGAAGAACCCCAAGCGAATTGAAGTGGAGTTGTACCACTGCAAATTCTCGATGCACTCTGAAGCGGGCGCACGAATTGATGACCTGTATGTGGTGTGCGGCCAGGCCCAGCGCAGCATCGTGTGGCTTCATAACCGCGACCGTCGTAAGGACCTCTTTAGCCATCTGTTGAAGCGCAACGAACAGCGTGTGGACGCCGGGCGTCCTACGCGATTTGAGGTCGGAAATGACACGCGGCTCATCCAGCTTCGCGATCTGAGCAAGCGTTGCGAGCTACGACTCTCTGTATTTGCGGTGCAGCCCGGTGTCTCACAGGCCAAGGTCAGCCCAAGCCAGCTGACGCTCCTCTCGGTGGCGGACCGATTTCTCCAGGAAACCTATCAGCTTGACTTCCATCTGTGGTGCAGTGCCTGAAAAGCGCATTTGCAGACTTGGTCACTGGCTGCTATTGGCAAATGCGGTCGCTCCGAGCGCCGACTGGCAACGGCTGCAACCAGCCTAAAGCCGTCTCATGGCCTGTACTTTGTGCCTGTATAACTCATCGACGAACCACAGCTACACTCTCGCAGCCTTCTCGCAGAGCAAAAAAATGAACCCTAACAACAAGGGGACCAGGCCACAGCCCAGTCCCCTTCTACATTCGTGGCCAACCCCACAGTCTCCAGGCCTCACCCCAGCCTGCACAACTCCATGTTCACCTTCACCAGTTCCGACTCGTGAACCCACCCGAGGGTCGAGTCCGGACCGAACTCCTTGTCATTGACCCCCTTCAACTGCACCCACTCCTGAAACCGTCCCACCACCCGCAAGGTAAACCCCTTCATCAGGATCATCTTGGGCTTGGTGTCCTCGTGCGGTACAGCCGTGTCAAACACACGCGTGCCCAAAAACACCGTGCGGTTCTTCACCTCCTTGCTCAGCGGACGCACGCAAGCCGAAGTCTCCGGCTGCGGTGATTGCGCCCAAGCGCCTTGCACCAGCACGGCACACAAAAGGCCGGCTGCCAACAATAGGTCAGGGCGGATGCCCCGCCTTGCTGTGACTAGAAGCGCTGCTGCCGTGCCCCCTTGAACGTCATCATTCCTCTCTGCCTTCATCGCGTACCTCCTTTCCGCGCTTCCTCAGCGCCCATGTTTCTGCACACACTCGACCATAGCCTTCGCAAAATCCGCCTGCAGCGTCTGCAGCGGAATCCCGCCCCGGCTCTCCGCAAACTCATCCAGGTTCTTGAGGTCGTAGCGCTCACCCATCTTGTCCACCGCGCACTGACAGGTCTTCTTACTGCTCCCGCCATCGGTACAGCCCTTGACCATCATCCGTTCGGTCTTGGAGCCCGAACACCCGGCCAAAGCCAGCGCGGCACCCAACGTGAGTGCCGTGATCGCACCCTTGGAACCACTGATCCACGCTCGCTGACCCGCCACCTGAGTCCTAGTCATTCGCAATCGCATAACCCCTCCTTGGGAAAAAAATTGAGCGCGCACCCAGCCTCCCAGGGGCGCTTGTCGTTTTGCTTACCTGCTCAAAACACCTCACCGCTTGCCACTGTTGGCCATCCCAATCAGCAGCCAGAGCACGATCACTCCCAGACCGAACCAGAAGCCCAGTGAGGCAAAGAACAGATAGACCATCAACCCACCCAGAACCAGCTGAGCCAGTAACGCCATGGCAATTCCTCCTTCCTGGTTTTCAACTGGCCATCACAAATGCCACCATGGCAACGATCAGCAAGCTCCCGATGAACTTGCCCAGACCCGGCAAGACCACCACCGGCCACACCAACCCCTGGCCCAGGTGGTACGCAAAACTCCGGTAGGGCTCATCCCCCCAGTTGTTCGCGTAGACCGCATACAGCAGCCCGATCAAGAAATACCCCACCACCACCCAACGACCCCAAGCAAACCGCTTCATGGCAATTCCTCCCCAAGTTGAAGCACTAACCACTCAAATTCCCCACGGAGTGCGCAAAAAGTGATGCAAACTCCGTAGATGCAAAGAAGGCAAAACCGCATCCTCCCGCGGTGTCTGCCAAACCCACGCCCCCGACCCATCTGCCCGACCCGGGCAACGTGCGCGAAGTCCTCGCGTACTGGATCCGGCTACTGCGTGTAGAAAAAGGCTGGTCCCAAGAGCGCCTGGCCCACGAGTGCGAACTCGACCGCACCTACGTCTCTGCCGTAGAGCGCTGCCGCTGGAACATCGCCCTGGCCAACATCGAACGCATTGCCCAAGCCTTGGGCGTGGAGTCCTGGACCCTGCTCAAACCCCCAGAGCAGGCGATCAAGCCCGCGCGCAAAGCCGCCCGAAAGACCCTCACCAAGGTTTGACCCTGCGGTCGACTGAGAAGGGATCACTTCCTTCATTGCGAAGTCACCGGCTTCCCCTCCCGCGTGAGCGAACCCTGCTGGTACACAAACTCCACCATCTTCAGAGCCGCCTTGCGCTGCTCTTCCTCAGGTTCAAACGGCCCCGCAAAGCCCAACATCCGGATAGACAGTCGGGGCGTCTGGTTCCGCTTCTCCTCGACCACAGCAAACACGAGGTCGGAGCAGGACCCAAACTTCGGAGACACCTGCACCCCCTGCGCCGACAACACCAGCACCTGGAACAGGGCAGGGCAGGCGGTGCCTGATCCGCTTTGCAGCAACAGCACATCTTCTGCACCCACCGGGGCGTTGCGCACGATGCTCACAGGCTCTTCCTGGGCCGGTAGAAAGGTCTGTCCATTCACCAGCACCGCGAAATCACTCTCTTGGACTACCACCTCCCCAAACCGGGTCTTGACCCGGGGCTCTGGTGCTTCCAGTGCCGACTCCACCCGGGCAGGGCCCGCATCGATCATTCCCAACCAGGCGGACGGCGACACACTGAACCCCAGTTCGCTCAAGACCTTCGTTGCAGGGGCCTGGCTATCGAGCGGCCTGGCCCGTACCCCCTCCACCAGACACGGCATATCCCGCACACACTGCGACAACAGCCGCTGTCCCAGAGGACCCTTCGGATCGAACACATAGGCCACCAGATCCCCCGTCTCCGGGCTGACCTCAAACACCGCCCCTTGTTCTCCTCGGCGATCCAGCACCCCAGCGATCTCCAGAAACCCCGACACCGTCTGTACCGGCAACTCCGGCGCCTCGGCCTCTTTGCGTTGGCAACCGCCCAGCAACCCAGCCAGGCCCAACACCGCAAACGAAACAACCACCAGGCTGCGCGCAAGCCGCATCCTTCCAAACTTGGACTGCATAAAGCTCCCTCTCTATCGGTTAATGATATGTGATGCAAATGCATCAATTGAACGCCCGCCTAAGACCATCGGTTGACCAAATGCTGAACGGGCAGGGATGAAGGAAGTGGCTGCGAGATCTTTGCCGCAGCCCAGCCGCTGTCGTGTGTGTGGCTCCACATGGAGCGTGACATCCCTGCCCGTGACCAGCTGACTCCCTGCGCATCCGCGCAAACGCTGGTGCCTTGGTACGATCCCCAGAATCCCAAACCAAGACCGCCACCAAGAACAGATCCCCCCTGACTGAAGAACCTGAATCCCGCCTTCCCGATGAACCCGTCCACCACCCGAAACTGCTGCGGATACTGTGGTGCCACCAGCTACCACCGGGTGGTCGCACGCGACGAGACGGGCGCCATGCGCTACACCGACACCCTGCAATGCACAGGCTGCAGCCGCGAGTTCGCCAATCTGGACATCTGGCGTCAGGGCGGGGCGCAGACGCCCACCCATTCTCCAGTGGTCTCTGCCCCTGCACATTGACCTTCCGGCTCCCCGTCTTGGCGTAGAGTGTTCCCTGTGCCTAAAACGGTTCTCCTTGGACCAAATCACAACATCCCAGCACTCACACCCCAACGCACCCTCATGTCCAGCTACGCCGAACTCCTCGCCCAGAAAAAACTCCTCGACGAACAAATCGCCAACGCCAAGAAGGCCGAGTCCGAGCAGGCCCTGCAAACCGTTCTGCAACTCGTTCAGGAATTCGGCTTCACGGCCCAGCAAGTCTTCCCCTGGAAGCCGAGCAAACCCAAGAAGAAGGTAGAAGCCAAGTACCGGGATCCCGAGACCGGCGCCACGTGGACGGGCCGGGGCAAGCCGCCCCAGTGGATTGCGGGCAAGGACCGTACGCCCTTTGTGATCGGCTAAACCGATTGAGTCAGGTCTTTGGCAGGTGAAACCAGAAGACCGGACGGCAACACCAAACCGATGACCAACGACGCCTTGCCACCAGAGCAGCTCGGCCCAGAAATCCAACGTGATGTTCAGCGGCTGCTAGGACGCTGCATGGTCCGCATCCAGCAGTATGAAAAAGCCCTCAAGACACTGCTCGCGCACCACGAGATCGCAGGGCCCGTCGAGTCTTTGGCAGACCAACCCGCACACAGAGCCGAGAAGCTGTCTGGCCAGACGCTTGGAAACTTGGCCAAGCAACTCTTCGAATCTTTCGTGGTCCTTGAGGGCTTCGAGCGTGAACTCCTGCCAGAAGACAAGACACCGACTGACCGCATCTCAGTCGCTCACAGCTTTCGAATGACCTTGCGCCCTGAACAGTTGGCTGAGACCAAGTCATCGATTGACGAGTTCGTTACGCTGCGCAACGACCTGGTGCATCACTTTCTCTCCCGTTTCAACATCTGGGAAGAGCAAGGATGTTTGGACGCGATGGCTTACCTCGAAGAATCCTACCTGCGCATCGACGCTCGCTTCCAGGAGTTGAGAGCCTGGATGTTGACCATGCAAACCGCGAGAGAGGCCACAGCCGCGTTCATGGCGTCCGAGGTTTATCTTGATATGTTGATCCATGGCATCAACCCGGATGGCAGCTTCGAGTGGTGGCAAACCGGCATCGTTCGAGCGTTGCGTACCGAGGTCCAAGGCTTTGCCGTTGACAACTGGGCCCCGCTGGAAACCGTCAAGGCTCAGATGCTCGCTCGGCATCCTGATCTAACCCCTCAGAAATACCGTTGCACCACTTGGCAACAGGTACTGCACGAGTCCGCGGAGTTCGATCTTGAATACCGCCGTGAATCTGACACAGCCCCCAGAAAGGCATGGATACGCTTGCGTCCCGAGCGGCCACCGAGTGGCAGGGCCAAGGAGCACAAGCGCCCAGGACGCGGCCCGGCGATACCACCATCGGATCAGATCGTCGAGCCCGGCTGAGGGGCGTTGAAGACAGCGACTACCCGTGTGTAGAGGGCACGATAGCTATCGCTGCAAGCACCATCCCACAGTCCAGTCCCCCCTCCACCGTACGCGCCGACCACACGCTACGACACTCCGCCACCCGTACAGCCGCCTCGTGGTGCGGATAGGCTCCGGGAACCAGACACTGGTTGTGCCCCAATCCCCATCCAGGATGCACCAGGGTGTCCATGACTAAGAGGCCAGAAGCCGTTGTGCACACCACACTGCCTGACCCATCCCCCGCCGGACTCCAAGGCCCTTCCACACCGACCACGAGCATCCATTGAGGTGGCGGGGAAGGTCGGCGCGGAGCTCCCCGTTCCTCCCTGGCGATCGACTGCCACATCAGCAGCACCAGACCACCCCGGTGAATCGCGTCGTGGCACAGTGCTAGCAAGTCCGAAGATGCCTGCTCCCAGACGAGCTGAGGGTGGAACCCGGGGAGTAGTCGCTGCGCATGGCGCAACACCCCTGCTGCACTGGTCACCGCTGGTACTGCCACCCGCTGGCCAGTGAGCAAGGCCACCGCTTGCTGCAGCACTACCGCACCCGTGCGATGGGGCGGCGCTCGATGCCTCACCAGAATCCCCGGCAGCACCTTGGAACCTGGTTCTGAATCCGGCCCACTGCGATAGCAAGGCACCGTCTCCATCACCAGTCCCACGGCATAGCGCCGAACCAGCCCTTCAGGCAACCGCATGGGAAACCCCCGGATCACCCGTTGCACTGGCACGCACGCCCAATGCTTCCTGCTTGCGATGCAACTTGCCTCTCAGTGAGATAGGAGGGGATGGCGCTCTGGTGCTTCGAGATCCAGAGCCTTCTCCATCCCCGGCATGCACTCCTTCCATGCCAGGCTCCGGGTAGAACTCCTCGACGACCTCCACGCCTTCTTCTTCCGATTCTTCGAACTCCCCCAGCGCCAAACCCTGCCGCGCTGCTTCATCCAGCGCCGCCTGGTCCAGCCCCAGCGCAGCCTGCTGCTCGCGCTCCTGCCGTGCCAACGCCACGACCTGGGACAGAGTGCTTCCCACTCTCAGCGTCAGATCGACGTAGTAGATCGGCGTACGGTGCGACAGCGTAGTGGACTTGCCCCGCAGCCGAAGCTCCAAAGGCAATCCCGCCAGCAACCCACCCGACACCGCAAACAGATACCGCAGCCGGGCTGACAGTGTCCGAATGCTGTTGAACCCCGTGGTTCGGAACACAAAGCTGCCCAGTTCATCGCCAGCCGAGCCCACCTCGGTACTCCCCTCCGCCTCCACCCGCACATGCAGCCGCCCATACGGCTTGCAATTCCCATCCTGGGCCAATGCACACACTGCAGGCGAAGGGCAGGGCAGGGACTGCATCCCCGACAGCGTCACCCGCTTGCAGCTTTCCCCGTCTCCTACACACAGCGGCCGTCCCGTGGCCCGGTCAAACATGGTGTAGTTCGCCCGCAGACTCAGGTCCGGATCGTCAAACAGCAGCCGCACCGGAATGCTGCGCAGCTTCGCCCCCGGCTCATTGCGCAACTGCGCATCCACCGGATGTGGAACCCACCCCTCCTTGTTCTGGACCTGGCTGGTCAGGGTGAACTCATCGTCCTTCTCGGGAAGACGGCGTCCTGCCTTCTCCACCACCCGCCCAATCGCAATGCGCCCGATCACGGGCGGTGTCAAAGCCAAACCTTTGAGCATGTGAATCTCCTTGTTGAATGCCAAAGCACCACCAAAGCACAACGGGCCTCACCGTCTCCGATGAAGCCCGTCTGGGGATGCGTGTATGAAAATGAATTGAATGAACCTGGGCCCCGATGTCCCCGGCCCACCTTCAGGTCTGCACCAGGAACCTGCGACTCCCTGGCTTGGGCACCGTGTACGCCTTCACGATCTCCGGCTGCTCTTTGGCCAGCCGCGTTGTATCCAGCTGCGTCCCGTCCCTGCTGCGTTTGAAACTCACCTCCCCGTTCTCAAACACAGCCCGACTGGAATCCCCCATGCGCTGCTGAATCGCCTGCTTGAGCTGGGCTTCCAGCGCCGTGTTGGTCGCCAGCACCTCCCGCACCGCCAGCAGGTCAGAGAACACCGCCCCCATCACCAGGTCATGCTTGAGGTTCAGGGTGAAGCCGGTGTCCCGGGGATACAGCGCCCGCAAAGCCCGGTCTGCAGAATCCGACCCATCGGCCGGCGGCGCCTGGCCCCGCTCCACATAGCTCCAGAACTCCCGCTCCAGGGTGATGAGCTGAGCGATCAACTCCTCATCTCGCTCGATGCGGAAGATCTGCAGTTCCTGGCCTCCCAGCAGCAAGGCAATATCTGCCGCCTGTTTGCCCGTCACGGCCAACTGATGCTGCACCTGCAACTGCACATACTCTGGCACCCCATCCCGCCAGAGCCAGGCGCCCTGAATGCCAGCGGTCTTGCACTCCAGCAACTGGACTTCCGGCGCTCCTATGACCTCCCGGTCAATATTGGCCAGCATCCAGGGGTGCTCGGGATGCTGCAGTACTGCGTTGATGCGCCGCACCCGGTTGCCCGTACGGCGGGTGTAGTGCGCCGCCACGATGGGCTCCAGAAGAGAACCCCAATACATCGGACTCAGATCGTCCGCACCCCCATCACCCGGTGGAGCGGTGGGAGCACGACCGGTCTTCTCCATCCACAGCTCCAGCTGCGACTGGTAGGGATTGAGCCCCACCGCCGCCGCAGCATCTGAACTGCCAATACCACCCTTGCGCACTTGCAACCACTGATCGCGATCCAGGTCCTGGGTCTTGACCAGCCGAAGGGCAGGGCGGGGTTTGGTGGAGGACGACCCCACCGGTGAAACAACAGGTTGAACCATGCTGACTCCTTGTGTGAAAAGAAATGAACACCCGCACCACCCCCAAAACGAAAAGACCCCGGTCCACTGAAGGAGCCGGGGTCTATGCCGTGAAGGGCGATAGAGGTGAATGGATAAGGCGCGAGACAAAAACCAGGATGTGCCGCCAGAACGGCAGGCACCATCACGACGCCAACTGCAAGGCCTGATCCAGTGCCCGCTGCTTGAGGGTGGCCCCCTGGCCAAACCAGGCACTGTCCAGGCGGTACTCCTGACTGCGCGCCCGGCGCTCGTGGTCCACGAACTCGGTGACGGCGCACAGCAGACCCCAAGCCGTGCCCTTCGCGGCCGCCAACTCCGCACCCCGGCCCTGGCCTTCGTACATGGCCTGCACCTTCTTGAGCGCACGCTCATTGGTGAGACCTGCCGACGCATCGGCATGCCCATCCGTCTGGCACAGCACCTTGAGGAAGTAGTTCATGGACTCATGGCTCTTGACCTTGCGCTCGGACAAAGTCTTCATCCTGTACATGAAACCGTCCCACTGCGAGACGGCAATCCCCAACTGCTTCTTGACCGCCTGGGCATCAAAGCTGGTGCTGTGGGGCACCTTGATCGCACTCGATGTCCCAGACAGGGCAATCGAGAGCGTGTTGTTGCAGACCACCCGCACGGTCGTGGGCGTGGCCGTGGTGGCCAAGGTCCCATCGCAGGACGTGGCCAGCAGCAGATAGCCATTGACCACATCGTTGCCCTTGAGCGCCGAGGACTTACCTGTACGGGCCAGGGCCCAGAACTTGCGCCCAGCCTTCAGGACCCCGGCGGTCTCCAGCTCATAACCAGAGACTTCCGTCAGATCGCGGTAGAACTCCAGCACCTGCTTGGGCTGCACCACCTGGTAGCGGGCACTGACCACTGACAAAGGGGCCTTGGTATCGCTGCGGTACAGCACCTTCTGGTCGGGGAACTCCATGGGTTCGCCATAGAGGTCCGAGACGGAAGAGGCGGCACCGGGCGCTGCACCAGTAACGGACTCCGTGGCCATGTAGCGCACGGGGGTCTCGCGAATGGTCCAGTCCATGCCCGCTTCACGGGCCCAGACATCGATGGGTTGTTTGGCGGGCAGTTGTTGACCCAGGTTGTGCCAGGGGGTCTCACCGACATAGGCCACGGTTTGAACGAGATGTGCCATTGAAAAACTCCTTGTAGAAATGGAAGAAAGAACAAGAAAACGAAAGAGCGACAAGATGACAACCACCCACTCGCCCATGGCTGTGCCACTGCGGACTCCGAAAAGCACACAGCAAGAACGAAGAGCCGGGTAGGGGAGTGAGATAAGGGAAAGAGAAAAGAGAAGCTAAACCGAGAAGGGAGCAGGACGAAAACCGCCCTTGCACCTCATTCGCGTGGAGGGCCAAAGGTGTGATCGCACTCCAGGCAGCGGTAGTTGTCCAGGCAGTTCTGATCGATGGCTTCACCGATCTTGCTGCCGACCTCACAACCGATGGCGCCGCCCACCAGGCCACCGAGGGCTGCACCGGCGAGACCGCCCAGGACGGATCCTGCGGGGCCGGCAAAGGCCCCGAGCGTGACGCCCAGTTGGGCGCCGCGCAGTGCACTCGCTGCGCCGCTGGCGGCGCCGGCGATAGCGCCGACAGCGCAGCCGGCATTGCGGCCGAGGTCGCGGGATTCCAATCGTGGGGATTGGCATTGGGGACAGGTGAGCATGGAAATCTCCTTGAAAGAACATATGTGGTGAAGAAACTGGGAACCGAGACAGACCAACCGGCAGCCCCAAAAGCAAAAGCCCCGCGTGCGTGAACACACGGGGCTTAAGAGGGCGGCAGATGGCTGAGCCGAGAATCAGGAAAGCAGAAAACTTCGACCCAGACGGCATAAAGCCCGGCAGCTCGAGATGAGCGTGCCGGGCTTTATGGGCGTTGGACGGCTGCCAAGGGGCAGACGGCGGTCAGGTCACTGGGGTGATATGTGACTGAAGAAATTTAGGATGGAGGAAAAAGACACCTCAAGGGAGTTGCGAAGAGCCATTGAAGCGCATTGCCAAGGGGTCTCAAGCCGCGGTGGGCTGCGGTTGGACGCTCGATGAAGGCCTCTCCACGCTGAGGATGCATTGCCGCACGGAACGCATGATGGAGATGGTCTGCATGGATCGATCCTTTGCGTGGATAGCAAAGCAGTGGCGGCCGTACTTACCTTGGATCACACGAATCTGTGTGTCGGATGCAGGAACTTCAGGGGTTCGCTGTGCGCTGTGGATCAGGCGCTTGATCTCGTGTTGATCGGGGTCTGAGACCGATTGGCCTGGCTGATGGCGGTGCAGGATCTCTCGGTAAAAGAGACTGGCTTTGTTGATGCTGGGAAAGTCTTGGCCGTCGATGTGGACGGGGATTTTGGATGGCGTGGGAACTCCACGGGTCGCGGGGACCGTTGTTGTTGAACAGGTGGAGTGGCCCGGTCTACTGTGAACCACTCACAGTATTGGGGCTAACATGCCAAGAGAGATCATCGGGTCCTATTGAGAGCGTCGATACCAACTGATGGTCCTCAATTCAGTTACTTATTCCCAAGAGCGCGGCGAGTACCGCCAGAACCATAGAAATGAAAAGCAGTTTTTCGGTAGACGCAGCGGAAAAGATGGCGGCAGTAACTGTCGAACAGGCTGCAAGTTTTCTTGACATTGACCCGTCAAAATTCATCGATGAGGCGATCCGCTTCGATATTTGGATCTACATCGAAGTGCCTATTGGTGCCCCACTGGCGGCAACTTATCTCAATTCCTCAAGGCGTGCGTTAGATGCGTTCAAACACGATGATTTTGGCGCTCTGGCGACCGAAGATGGAAATTTCTCTGGATACATTTTTAATTATTACGGCGCCGCTTTTCAATTTCGTGTCGGATCTGAAGTCCTGAGAGCAATAAAGCGATCCGGAGTGTCATGGCAACAGCGTTTTTGGGATTTCAGGCGCTCTGCTTCTGCTCCTGAGTTTCATTCAGCTTTCACGGGCGTTGAGGATGAGGCTCGATGGAGGGATCCTACCCATGAGGCCACTGCTTGCTTCATTAGCCCGATCATTCGCCTGCGTGAAAAATATTCGCTCGATTTTTATGTCATAAAAAAATCACATCTTCTGGTTTCGGGTCCCGATCTAGCGAGGTGGATGGGGTATGCTGGTTACGATTCAACCGGCCGGTACCCTCGCTTCCCCAGAGATCGCCACAATTTCTGGACAAAGACGTCTCTCCAACAGGAAGAGGCGAACCAACCGGTTTCATTTGATGAGCCATGGGCGCAGCAGGTTATTCAACTAGTCGATGAACTGCTAAATTTGCTTTATCAAAAGAAAACTGCTTCGATATCGCACTTTACAGTGGATCGTGGAGCTGGCCTTCGAGAGTTGGTCAAGGTTTACTGCGGTTTTATGGTGCGTTATCCGAAAGGGCCAAGAACTTTCGAACGTTTTGACGAATATTTATTCAAGGAGAGATGCTTCTCTGCAATGGAGTTTTCTGCAAATTACAAACACAAATTATTTCATGTGTTGATTGCAAAAAGTGTATTTGCCGAGGGAAATACAAAAAGGCTCGGAACGCATTTGGCTCGAACGAAGATATTGAAGGAGCTTGAGGGCTTGCAGGTGAGTAAAGGTCTGCTTATTATTATTTCTGTGGCTGCGGAATATATTGGTCAAGACGCCCCTGTTAGTGCCTCGGTGCTTGATAAGAGCTTTATAGATCTTGGTATCTCAGCGAACAACATGCCGGTCATTAAAAAAATACTTGCGCTTCATGACACGAAAACCGGTCCTAAACCAGCCAAAGCAGGTAAGCAATTCTTTACTCCATAGGTGAGGGGCAGAAAGATCCGAGTCGATTTAGCCTGACTTCGCGCAAGAAGCGCGCTCAATGTTCTAGATGGGGGCAGGGCGTGGTTCCGGTAGTAGACGAGGCAGTGCGCACTGCCTCAACCTTCCTCGTTTTTGAGTGTGTCTCTTGGGCGTTCGGCTATCACTGACTCGGACTCGGAGTCGGGCTCAAACGGCACCCGCTTCAGTCAATTGTTGGCTTCTCCTCCAGCAAAGTCCTCTCCGGGTACGTTGATCCTTGTTCCCAAGCAAGAGTTGGTGAGTGGCGTTCCGAGAGGCGCTTCTCTCCGTTCGTTGTGTAAGGCTCCAATGTCCTGTCGCGACAGGTGGCGACAGGGTTCGGTTATGGGAGCATCAACTGCGCCCCTGGCGCTCTCACACGCAGAGCGCTCCTGTGTCTTCTCCTGAGACACGGCTAAATCTTTTCGCTGGCGCCTCTCATTGGCGCGTTCGCAAACATAGGTGCGGTCGGCGCTTTTGGTTCCAGTGCGATAGCCATCGCGACAAAGGGTTGCTCTATGACCTTCGCTCGGGCTAGCGATCCGTGTCATTCACTGGCATTTCTCACACACCACTGCAATCGATGCACTCCCATCAAGTGCCCAGTGCAGGCACCTCTATTGACTGCCTTTAGGGCCATTGTGAGCGCGCTTCGACCGCGCTGCATCCTCTACCGACTGGCCGAAGCAGCTGATTTCAAACTATCAAGCAATAGGCTCTTGCGCGCACAGATTGCGCCTGACAAAGGTCTTGACTTCGAAAGTGTGAATCTCGGAAAAAATTTTCCTATTTTTTCGCCTCAAATTTTAAGTTAGTGAATGCTTCTATTGTTTTCGTGCGAGAAAGCAATAGAACCCAAGAAATCAAAAAAGGAAAGTTCAGTCTTCCCAACACGGAAGACACCATGAACCACTCTCCTGCTTTTGAAGGCACGCTGATCAACCGCAAGACGGTCCAGGAACTGACGCACAAGTGCCCAGCGTCCATTCACAACGCGCTCAACGCAAAAGGCCCGTACTTCGACCCTGACTTCCCACGCCCGATCAAGTTGGGAATGGGCAGGGGCAACTACTGGATCGAAGAGGAAGTCCGGGTTTGGCTGGCAAAGCAGGTGGCTTTGTCGCGACAGCCGGTCAGAAAAGGAGGTGCCCACAGCTAGCGCCCTTCTTTTTCTACTCAACCAGCGGGGGGCCAAAGCCCTCCATAGATTGACCCAAACAGAGACATCAAATGTTTTTTATTCCACCCAAGTCAGAGCACACGAAGGCTTATCCATTCGGTGCCTTCGCTAACCAAGAATTGAACGAAATCTTTAACGATGTCATGGACATGACCCAAGCGCCTGCGCCGCTCATCGGCAGCGCAATGATGGCCGTCATGGCGTCAGTGACACAAGCCCAGGTCGACGTGGAAGGACTGACCGGTGAAGCAACACCCTGTAGCCTGATCGTGGCAGTTGTTGCGGACAAAGGAGAGCGCAAGACCACAGTCACGAAGATCTTGATGAAGAAGATCGAGGAGACAAGCCATGAAGCCTAAAAGCCCGGAACAAGCAGCTTGGGAGGCCGAATGCAAGCGCCTCCTGAAAAAGATCACTCGGACCCCTTGTGACGAAGAGGCCAAACGGCTTCAGGAGCAGTACCGACTACATGTCGGATTGCGCCCCAAGCCATTTCTGCCAGGTCTTCGCGAATTTGGCGATACGACTACAGCCGCCTTTTTGGAGGGGATTGCATCATCTGGTGGTACAGCCATCGTGATTGCTGACGAAGGTGGGACTGTCACTGGCGGTCAAACGCTCGCCAGTCTTGCCATTTGGAACAAGGGATGGGATGGGACAACCTTGCACCATGATCGTTTGAGTAGCGGTTCCATCGTTGTCGAAAACCCAAGGGTTGTGGTCTTTCTCGCGATTCAACCGGAGCCGTTCCGGCGCTTCTTTGAGAAGAATCACTACATGGCACGCGAATCGGGATTTTCTTGCAGAGGCTTGTGGGCCTATGTGGAGAGCACGCAAGGATACCGAGGAGTGGGGGGGCATAGTGCCAACAGGCCTTACTCGGCAATCAAGCAGTTTCAGCGTCGTAGACATGAGTGCGAAACCCGCAGCAATGAGATTCTTCGGGACCCTCAGGCGACTCGACAGCTTCTTCGACTGACAGCCGGGGCCACTCGCCTACGGCAACAGTTTGCTGCTGAAATGGAGTTGAGCCTGCGCTCAGAAGGTGCTTATGCGGATGTCCGCGATCAGGCCTCGAAAGCAGTAGAGATTGCCTCCCGACTGGCCGGTGTCATTCATTGCTTTTTGAACCGCGATGGTGACATCGACGAGAACACAATGCGCGACGCAATTTCTCTCATGCGATGGCACTTGGAGGAGTACCAGAGACTCTTTGGTGAGCCGAACCAGTACTCGCATGCGTTTGAGGACGCAATGAAGCTTCAGAATTTTCTGGTGGAGCAAATCAATGTGCAGGGCTGGTTTCGGATGAGCAGTTTTCCGAGGAGTCAACTCCGTACTTATGGCCCGAATGCATCGCGCTTGCCAAAGCGCTTTGATGCAGCCATCGACTATTTGGTGCGACAGGGTGCCTTGACTGAAGAGCGCGTTAAGGGCGGCGCTCGTATCCGATTGGTGCGGGACTACTTCAGGCCCTTGGTCCATCCATTTTCCATGGCGCAGCACGAGCCTCAAATCTCAAGTTTGCCGAATGGCATTGGCTTCCGGCTACCCGGCCAGCTTGGGCTACTCACGGGGTTCCGGTCGTCTATTTAAGTCTCCGTGAGATCTTGCCGCGGATAGGTGGTAGCCAGCCCTATGACTAAAGCACCTTCGAATTGAGAGGAGGCACCCTGAAAACCCGCTAGTTCAGCGGGTTTGCAGGCCCCCCTCCGCCAAAAAAACGTCACAAAAATGGCCCCGACCTGATCCGCAACGAGCACCTTCCCCGAAAAAAACTGTTTGAGAAAGAGGATCAAAATGACAATTGAAAAACTTTTGGCGGCCCACATGGCTCAATCCAACCCGCCCCAGGAATCTGTGTTGGACCAATACTTGGCCGTCGCTGAAGAGAAACGAAATGTGGATGACAAGCTGTCCAGTCTACGCAGAGCAATGGTCGCGGAAGGACTCCAAGTAGTCGCTCAGTGCATTGAGAGGTATCAGCTAACGGCTGAAGATCTGAAAGAGGTGTTGCCGCTTCCGACACCCTCGAATTCATTTCAGAAGGTTGGGTCAACTACCCGCCGCAGTTACCGTGATCCGACAACTGGAAGGGTTTGGAACGGCCATGGGAAGCGCCCCAGTTGGTTGCTTGAGCACGGCCCAGATGCGTGCCTCATCACTTGAGATGGGTGCGGAGAACTCAGGACAACCCAACGCCATGCCCCTAGAAGGGGATCGCGTTGGAGTGCCATCTGTCACTGCTCGTCTTTGATTTCGAATGGTTCGCAAGGTCGCATTGATGCTGCGACTTCTCTAGAAGCGACCCAGACGACGTTGAGCTCGTACTGCTGAAAGGCTATCCACTGCTTGGTGCGGATCTCTACCAATTCCGGCATGTTGCCCATGGGTGAGATCCGCTTAGAGTAGTTGCCAATAACACTGTCGTTTTGAAGGTCCACTCTTGCGAATACGTTCTCATTCGAGTGCGGCGGCATGGAATTGCTGGTAATAGCCCGTGGGCCCGAATGGTCGGAATAGTGCGAGTTCCGAGGCTCCCAAGGAGAGAAATCTCCAGATGAGTAATCCTTTTTGTAGCCAAAAAGCGCTCGCAATTCTAGGTAATCCTTCATGGCAACCTGCCATGCCGATAGATCACCTGGGTGGCAAAGAGCGCGTAGCGGGAAAAGGCCTTGTCTGATCAGATAACTTGCTTCCTCCGGAATTAGTTTGCTGCTGTAAGTAGGTTCTAGTTCTGTGTCTGGAAGGAAAGGGATATCAACAATAGAGCCAGGGGTAAAACGCTGGTTGTTTTCTCTCCAATGACTTAGGTCGAGTGCGAGAAAGCTGATGGGCCTCTCTCCATCGCTTTCTATGCAGTCTATCGGTGACCTTCGATAGAAAACCTGATAGAGAAGATTGAGTAATCGGTATCCGTTAAGAGCGACTGCCGGGTTGTGTTCATTGCGCTCTGAATTCTTCTCTTGCAGAAAGAAAAATGGAGGCAATGGCACACCATCGAAAAGTATCTTTTGGAGAACGTCAATCGCCTCAGCATAAGACCACTTCTTTGATTCGATGTCGTGGGAGAGGAGTAGTGACTTTTCGTGTACCCATGCCAGCACTTCCACCAGTCGTGGTGAGGAGTTTTTGAAAGGCCTGGCAATTGAGTCGCTGTTGTCGAGTTGGCGAAAGAACATGAATGGGTTTAACTGAATGATTGACTGAAAACCATCTCAGCTTTTGTGATTCGTTTTATAGCTCTGAGCATCTCAATAAGAAGCCTTGTGGGGGCGTAAAGCGGGCTTCGAACGGATGTAACTCAGATGCAATTGGTAGGAGCTAGATTCAACTTTTTCGCCAAAAGCGGTGGAGTTTGCGAGGGGTTTTCATTGCGTAGATGGCTTTTTTAAATGGAGTATATGTTATGTGGTATTTATGTTATCTATTAACTGCTCTATAAGGCCAGTCTCTCAATGCTGAGATGCCTCTCATAAGGCCATTGTTCGATATAGACTAAGTCTCTAATCTCTCTTCTGTGCAGGGAGTGTAGTGGCCTTAAAAATAGAAAATCAATATTCATTCGAATGAATGAGCAACGGAGTAAGTGAAATGTTTGTAGACCTGATGGAATCGCACGTTGATTGTGCAATCGAATCACCCCAGTGTGTACTCACTGTAGATAAGGGCACTCTTGTGTGGCTTGAGCAATTGCAATCGGCATTGCAATCCACTTGCCCGATTGGCAGAGGTAGGAAAAAGCTCTCTATGACTCCTCATGCACGTGTGCGAAGAGCCAAGAAGCTATCAGCTCTTCTGGAGGGGATGGCTCTCTCTGAGGTGATTGAGCGAGTTCGACTCGGAAAGAGCGATCCGCACATCGCATGCCTGGATCGTGCTCTTCCGTCCATTCTGAAGGACAAGAGCATGACTGAGCATTTGTCGAGTGGTGCGGCACTGACTCTGGCAATGGAGATCCTTGACGGGCTAATGATTGTGTATGCGAGTTGGTTCGGCAGATCAAAAATTGACAATGCGCGACGGGAGCGGGAACGTGCCTGTGGGGCATTGGTCAAACGAATGCTCGCGTTTAAAAGAAGATACCCCAAGCTCATGGTTATCAGACTCGATGTGGGCTACGGTAAGCAATACGCGGCCCACACAGATCCAAGTCACGAAATCCTAGACCACTGGAGTGAACTCTTGGACTTGATCAAAGATGACTTTGCAAAGAGCTTTCTTGGATATGCGGCTAAGTTTGAGTACGGGGTACGGAAGGGCCCGCACATGCACCTGATGCTGCTTTTCAATGGATCGAAAGTTCGCCAGGATGTGACGATCGCTCGGCTCATTGGGGAGCTGTGGAAGAACAAAGTGACGAAGGGTGCGGGGCTGTATCACAACAGCAATGAGCCGAACTACAAGGCCCGTTTCACTTACTGTGGTGTGGGCGTTTTTAGTGGACTTGATGACGCGACGATTGCGGGGTTTCAAAGGGTTGCCGACTACTTGGCCAAACGAGAGCTCCTTGTCAGGGTTGCTATGCCGCATTTGGGTCGAGTGCTCAGGACAGGGCTTGTGCTGCCTCCTGCGCCTGTTTAGTGGGAAGAACTGAGGGAGCCTCTTAGGGGCAATGGACCGCATTGCAGCGGGAGCAGTCTCTCATCCGATGGCGCTGCTGCGCAAGAAGCTGGACAAGTACAACCTTAAAACATCTGTAGAGCTGCGCCAAATCCCCGATGGGCGAACCGTGCGCACCTCCGGCATCGTGATGCTGATGCCGCAACCCAATCCCGCCAAAAGGAACGATCTTTGTGTCGTTCGAAGATGAGCATGGAACGATGCAGGAGATCTGCTGGCGGGGCATGAAGGAGAAGTAGCGCGAGGTGCTGCCGGGGGCCAGCTGCTGGCGGTCAAGGGGCGCTGGCAGAAGGAGGGGGAAGTGTGCAACCTCATTGCGGATCGCTTGGCGGATTTAACGCCGATATTGGGATGGCTGGCGACGGCGAATAGAGATCTTAGGTAAGCGGACAGAAAAGCGTAAAAATACTTCGATGGTCGAGCATGGCTCCTATGTTCAGTGAAGGCGTGACGACGAGCTGTCGCACGCTTCAGTGGCGTTCAACCTGACATTGTGCAAAGAGCATCAAAGATGTTCGGGTCGGGTGCCAACATAGGCGCCGGAGTCGAAAGAAAGTGACTGCATATGTTCTCGCTGAGCAACGGGTGGGCTTAATGTGACCCGGATCCTACGCATTTTGACCAAGCTACAGACTATGAGTGCAATCGTTGAACGATGATCCACGAAGGCGCAATTCGATTAGCACATATGAAACCGCAGAGTTGCGGAAAAATTCGGTGATTGATATTGGATCGACGGGACTGCCAGGTAGTGCTCCCTAATCTTCTTCGGCCGCCCACTTGGCAGCATCGGCACCAGCAGGCAGCCGGAAAGGCGCTGTTGAATCAGTAGCCGCGCGCCACACGGCTTCTGCTACATCTTGAGGTTGCGTCGTTAGATCGATAGAACTGCGCATTTGGGTCATCGTTTTTCGCATGAAGTCCCCGTAGCTCTCGTCCTCCAAACCGCGTAGATAAGCACTTGCACTCTCGCGAAAGCGAGTTTCGCTGGACGAACCCGGCAGCACAACCCGAACACGAATGCCGAACTGTTCTACTTCGTGAGCCAAAGACTCACTAAGCGCATTCACCGCAGCCTTAGCAGCGCGATACGCGCCGACTAGAGGTAGCGGCTTGTAGGTGACGCTTGATGTTACGTTCACTATGACACCAGATCCGCGGTCCCTCATTCCAGGAAGAACAGCTTGAGTCACTGCAAGAACACCGATCGTATTGGTCTCGAACAATGCACGCGCTGTCTCCATACTCACCAACTCCAGTGGTGCTACAGCTCCGAAGCCCGCGTTGTTCACAAGCACGTCAATTGGCCCGGCTGACGCGACTGCAGACCAGATGCTATTAGCATCGGTCACATCAAGTGGAAGAACACGGATTCGATCAGAAGTCCCGAATAGGTCATGCTGCGGATTGCGCATCGTGGCAACGACATTCCATCCGCGTGCAAGAAAGTAGCGCGCCGTCTCAAGGCCGAAGCCTGAAGAGCAGCCAGTGATCAGGATGGTTTGCATGCTTTCCTTAACGAGGTTCATAGGTGCCTGACGATAGAAGATCCTCTTGTAGCGCGCTAGAGTTGGGAATCCATATTTCATTTACAGGAGTCCACTTTGATTGATCCACTCTCGGAAGTGGTCGCACTCCTGCAGCCGGCGGCTCGGCTGTCAAAACAGGTCAACGGTTCTGGCCAATGGCGCATTCGCCGATCGGACCTCGGAGACCCGTTTTACTGCGTAGTTCTGGAGGGCAGTTGCTGTTTGAGTCTCGACGGGAAGCCGCAAATACTGTTGGAGTCCGGCGATTTTGTTTTGATCCCTGCTGCATATGGAATTGTCATGACGAGCGCGGATCCCCCTGCTGATGACGTAATCTCGGTCCCAGCTTTCGTAGATGAAGGAGTTTTCGCTGTCGGCCAACCAAACGGTGCAGCTGACCTGTGTTTACTGGTAGGCCATTGCACTTTTGATTCGCCCGATGCGGCGCTTCTTGTTTCCTTGCTACCGGAGGTTGTGTACACACACGGCGACGAGCGGCTCGCTGCACTAGTCCAATTCGTGGGTGATGAAACCCGTCAACAGCGACCCGCGCGAGCGGCCGTTCTTGCGAGGCTGCTGGAGCTTCTTTTTATTGAAGCTCTGCGGTCGACAAGCGGCTCGAACTCCTCTTTAGGACTGGTCGGCGCTTTAAGCGACCCGCGAATCGCGCCAGCTCTCCGTGCGATGCATGAGTATCCAGCTAAGTCATGGACTGTGACGGAAATGGCGCGCGAGGCTGCGCTTTCCCGCTCCGCCTTCTTCGAACGATTCAGCAGAATCTTCGGCATGCCGCCAATGAAATATCTGCTTGCATTGCGCATGGCAATCGCGAAAGACCTGCTTCGGCGCGGTACCCCCAGCGTTGCCGAAATCGCCGAGCGCGTCGGCTTTAGATCAGCGAGCACTTTCAGCATCGCATTTGCTCGCCATGTGGGGCTCGCACCAACCCACTTCGCACGCGCACTGCAAATCGGAGGAGGCGATGAGCCTCGTGACCGCACAACTGTCGTATGACGAATTTTCCGAAGTGCAGTGCTATCGCGTTTGCCAGCGCTTGATCTTCGTCTTCTCTCGGACCGTGTAAAGCTTGTGCGAGTTAACGATGTGTCGTAAGTTGCAGGAGTTACGAACTGGCCACGGCGTAAGCTCGCCATCCTAAAGTGTGTGCTGTGAATTAAGTGTCGCGTTAGTAAAGAACTGTCGGACGGAGTTTGGTAAAGACCCCGCAGCGAGATCTTAGACCCACTCAAAGACAGTCGCGGACTGCGCCTCAACGTTTAAAGGCCAAGCATTTCGATGAGTGTCTGCGTTCGGCAGAATTGCAAGCCACCTCCATTGGCATTAGCACAATCGGAATGTGAGATGTGCAAATCTACAGGTCGGTTCTGGCGTCGTGTGCGGCGCCGTCATCACTACGCCTAGCGGCTGTGTCGATTCCGACCTCAGTTAATCTTTACCTGTTCCTTCGATCCAAATAGTGAATCTCTCCAGCGCTATCAACTGGATCGCGCTGTATCGGTTAGTGCGCACCCAACTCGCGCAGTAACTTCGGCAAAGCTTAGATAGGCCGTCGAGTGTTGCGCCTTCAGGCGCTAAAACGTCGCTCAGGCAGCGCAATCCACTCCACCTCGCCTGGCACCCGGCCAAGGGCCTGGGCTTCCCAGTCGTGTGCAGCCTTAACGATGCGCTCCTTGCGGCTTGAGACGAAGTTCCACCACATGTGGCGCGGGGCGTCCAGCGCATCGCCTCCGATCACCATCAACCGCGCCGCCGCCTCACCGGGCGCTGACAGCTGTACTGGTTCGCCCCCGTTCACCACCGCCAGCAGCTGGCTGCCGACCGTGTCGCCGTTGAGCTGTACTGGGCTGTCCACGGTGTAGACGGCCATCTCCTGCGCCAGCGGAGGAATCTCAAGCGACGCGCCAGTGGGCAGCTGGACGTCCAGATAAACCATTGGCGACAGGGTGGCCACCGGCGAGGTCTGGCCGAATGCGCTGCCTATGAGAACACGCACTATCGCATCGCCAACGCGCACCTGCGGGATCGCGGCTGCGGGCGTGTGCACGAACGAGGGATCGGCCTCCTCGTGCCCCAGTGGCAGTGCGGTCCACAGTTGGATCCCGTGATTCACATAGGTAGAGTCCGCCAAGCTTTCGGGGCGCCGCTCCGAGTGCACGACGCCGCGGCCGGCGGTCATCCAATTGATGGCACCGGGTTCTATCTCCTGGACACAGCCCAAACTGTCGCGGTGCATCATCGCTCCCGAGAACAGGTAGGTGACTGTGGCGAGACCGATGTGCGGGTGAGGGCGCACGTCGGGGCTGTCGCCCGGCTGCACGGTCACGGGACCGAAATGGTCAAAGAAGATGAAAGGCCCCACGGCTTGGCACTGCACGGCCGGCAGCAGCCGTCGAACAGTGAAACCGCCGCCCAGGTCCTTGACGTGACCCTTAAGGTGCATGGTAGAGCCGCTCATACCGCACGCTCCACCAGGGGCTCGAACTCGGTGGTCACGCTGGTCGTCAGCTTATGCACCGGGCACTTGTAGGCCACTGCCGGTAACTCGCCGATGTGCGCGTCGGTCAGCTCGCCGCTGACCTGCAGGCGTGTGGGCGGTCGGTAGGTGACAGCACGCTCGGTCGAGGCATCGCGCTCGACCACGGTCTGCAGATCCTGCACCGGAAGACCCTTCTTGCGCGCGAACCACAGCACGGTGAGCGCCTTGTAAGCGCCAAGCGCCGCGTCATACAGATCGTGAGTGCTCGGGCCGCTGTCGGCACCGCCCTCCTGCTCGCTGCCGTCGGCTACGAACTCTTGGGTGCGTATGTGCGCTGTCTGAGCCTGGGGCGCACCAGATATCCGCTGCAGTTGAATGGACATGGCTTTTTCCCTACAGGACGTTCGATATGGGGTTAAGCAGGAGGCACCGGGACTGTATCCAAGCGCAGGCCGTGCACGATCAGCGCGCCCACCGCTGGGTCGCGACGGCCACTCGCTGGCCGAACTGGCGACCTGTCTCCAGGTCGCCTGCAAACATCTCGGCAGCCGATGCGTCCGATGGCGACTGAGACATACCGCCGCTGAAAGAGCCCATCCAGTTCACATCGTTGCGCGAGGTCGCCTTGGCGTTGGCAGGCATCATGCCGTTGCCCACCCATAGGCCGCCATGCTGCATGGCCACGTGAAACAGATAGTCCAGTGTGATTTGCTTGTCGCCATTGATGCTGGCGCTGTTCGTGAATCCGGCAAAAAGCTTGTCCTTCCACGCCTGGCTGAACCAGGGCTTGGATGATGCGTCGGCAAACTTCTTGAATTGCCAGCTGGGGCCTGCCATGTAGGTCGGCGAACCGAAAACAATGGCGCTGGCGCCGGCCAGGGTCTCCCAGCCGCCTTCTGGCAGGTTGCCCTCGGCATCAATGGCTACAAGTTCTGCGCCCGCGCCCTCGGCCACTGCCTGCGCAAGGCGTCGGGTATGGCCGTAGCCGGAATGGTAGACAACTACGATAGAGGTCATGTAAAAATCCTTCAGGGGTTGATTGAAAACTACATAGCGAAACCTGCGCAACCGGAGCTGCGCGGACAAGATCAGGGCTGGCCGCGGTGCGCGTCCAAGCTCCAGGCACCGGCACCAAACGCCGCCAGTGCCAGTAGGCCGCCACTTACCGCTACGTTTTTGTAGAACATGAGCTGGTGCATCATCTGCTGCTCGGCTGGGGCGCTCCAATACGCATGAAAGAAGAAGCTTGCCACCACGGTGAACACAGCTAGTGCCAGCGCAGCCAGACGCGTACCAAACCCAAATATCAGCGCCAGACCCCCTAGCACCTCGACAGCGACCGCCACGGCGGCGGCGACCACAGGAGCGGGAAGACCGACCGAACTGATGTAGCCAACGGTCCCAGCGAAGCCGGTGATCTTGCTGACGCCGGCAGGAAGAAACAGCACAGCCAGTAGCAAGCGTGAGGCAAGTGCAAAAGGGTTTTGAAGGGATGCGAGCATTGAGAACTCCTTAGTTTAAAAAACCTGTTTGAATGGACTGAGACCCATGTGTGCCGAGAGAGATGAGCCGTCTGCAAGTGCAGTCACCCGTTTAAGCCCGATCGCTCGTCTGCGTTGAGGCTTTAAGTGTCGGTGTGTAGGTCCATCGAAGCCCTGTCCAAAAGTGCTATTGGCAGTCCGAATGTGCTCGGACAAATGCGCCGCACTCTGTAAACCCAAGCTCAATTGCATATGGATTTGCTCGAATTTCTCATTGGTCGAGCTTGACCACGGAAGGAGATTTTTGCCGTCGGCGAGCAGGAAGGGAGGTCGTGCTGTTAGAGCCCGGCAACCCGCTGGCCAGAGGTCGTGCGCTTGCCGTGAGCCGAACTTGCCTAGTTCCTGGCGAGTCCGTTTCGTGACGCCACCCATTTCATGAATCGCCCCGGCTGAACTAGATACCTTCGAGCCTCAAACCTGAGGCACCAATGGGAGGTGCCATGAAAAAGCGGCCACATACCCAAGAATTCAAGATCGAAGTGGTCAAGCAGATCACTGAGCGAAGCCGCCGGGCAACCGATGTATCTGCACGGTTCGGCGTAAGCCAACACAGCCTGTACAAGTGGATCAAGGCCTATGCGGTGCCTGTGCCATAACGACAGACGCAGACATCCCAGACCGAGGAGTTGCGGCGGCTGAGGGTTGAACTCAACCGCGTGACCGAGGAGCGTGACATCCTAAAAAAGCCGCCGCGTACTTTCCCAGGCAGTCCGGATGAGGTACGTGTTCATCAAGCAGCACGAGCAAGCACACAGCTTCGGTGCATGTGCAAGGTGATGCAACTACACCCCAGCAGCAACTACGCGTGGAAGGCAGCGCCGCAAAGTCCACGGGCCGAAGAGGACCAGAGGCTGCTGGGCTTGCTCAAACAGGCATGGCTGGAGAGCGGCGGTGTCTATGGCTACCGCAAGCTCACGCTGGACACGCCAGATCTGGGTGAGCGCTGTGGCCAGCATCGCGTGGCGCGGTTGCTCAAAACCGAAAGTCTGCGCTTGCGGACGGGCTACGGCCCCAGACCCGGACGGAGAGGTGGTAAGCCTGCGGTGGTCGCGCCTATGGTCGGGGTCCGTAGGAGTGCAAGCAAGGCCTGCGACCTTGGTGCAAGCCGGTGCGTGATGCTCTTGACCGCCGCATTGAGCTTTCCACAACCCGTGTTGCTCGTAGCTCAGTGGTAATTACTCTTTAACTTCCGGCAGCTTTGCGATCACCTTGATCTCAAATTTGAACCCGTAGAGCCAAGTCACGCCGATGGCGGTTAGGGTGGGGTGGGGTGCATTGCCCCAGTACTCGCCGACCACTTCCCATGCGGCTTCGAAGTGCTGATCCGGGTCAACCATGAAGACGGTCACGTCGATAACGTCGTCAAAGGTGCAACCGGAGGCCTTCAAGATAGCGGTGAGGTTGTCGAATGCCAGCCGTACCTGGCTTTGGTAATCGGGCTCAGGGGAGCCATCCGGTCTGCTGCCTACTTGGCCGGAGACAAACAGAAAGCCGTTGGATCGGATGGCGGGTGAGTACCGGTTCTTCTCGTAAAGCGCCTGGCGTCCGGGCGGGAAAACCACGTCACGTGGGGAAGCAGAGGCAGTGTTTGAGGAAGACGCGGTCATGGCTTGTCCTTTCAGGGGGGGCAGTATTGGCCCAGGGTTAGTAATGAAAGGAATTTATCGGCGCCCGCACCGCAGATAAACGGGCAAGCTTGTCCATCACTGTTTATAGAATCCAAACAATCTTTTGCAAGGGGCACCAAGGCCATGGACCGGTTCGATGCAATGCAGGCGTTCGTGCGGGTGGTCGAATCTGGCAGCTTCACCAAGGCGGCCGACACCATGCACGTGAGCAAGACCACGGTGACGCAGCTGATCCAGCAACTGGAGGCGCGGCTGCGCGTCAAACTGCTGCACCGCACGACACGACGGGTGCAGGTTACTGCCGATGGGGCGGCGTACTACGAGCGCGCGGTGCGGCTCTTGGCCGACATGGACGATGCCGAGACCAGCCTGTCGAGCGCGTCAGCCGCGCCCCGGGGCCGCTTGCGGGTGGATGTGCCCAGTCCGCTGGCCAGGCTGATCCTGGTGCCGGCGCTGCCGGACTTTCATGCGCGGTATCCCGACATCCAGCTCGACATGGGCGTCAGCGACCGCATTGTGGACCTGATCGGCGACAACGTCGATTGCGTGGTGCGCGGGGGTGAGATCGAGGACCAGTCCCTCGTCGCGCGGCGCGTGGGCGACCTGCAGCTGGGCGTGTACGCGTCGCCCAGCTATCTGAATCGCGCGGGAAGCCCTGTGCACCCACACGAGCTGGAGGATTCGCACCACCGCGTCGTGGGCTTCTTGTGGTCGCGCACGGGCAAGACGTTTCCGTACGCCATGCGGCGTGGCGCGGAGGAGGTCACGGTGCAGGGCCGCTACGTGCTGGCGGTTGACGACGGCAACGCCTACCTGGCGGCCGGGCTGGCCGGTATGGGGGTTCTTTGGCTGCCGCACTACATGGCCCGCCCGCACCTGAGCAGTGGCGAGCTGGCGCCGCTGCTGCAGGACTGGGTGCTCTACCCCATGCCGCTGTACGTGGCCTACCCGCCCAATCGCCATGTGAGCGCCAAGGCGCGGGTGTTCATCGATTGGGTGGTGGCGTTATTAGAAAAGCATGCACCGCCGGTCAACTCATCGCATCAGCTGCCCTGACGGTCAGCTAGGCTGACCCGGCCGCGCAACAGACGGCGTCCACCGCGAGCTGCGTAGAGATCACCGGTGCGTCGGCACCGTTTTCAGATTTGCGCAAAGTGAGGAATGCGGCCGCGTGCATCGCCAGGCCAGTGACGCTAAGGCTGACGCCCTCCGCAAGGCCGAACTAGTGTTTCGGCTGTCAGCGGAGGCAGGCGAAGCGAAGACTCGTATCGCAGAGCTATGGTCAAGCCCCTGGTTGCTAGTCGCTAGATCCGCATTGTCAATCGTAACGCCTAGCGGGAGTGGCTTAACCAATCCCCCACTGCGGATTGATGAACGCCAAAGCCTGCCGCTTACCCAGTTTGAGCACCTCAGCAATGCGCTGCAATTGCGCCGCTCGCGGCTGCACTTGGCCTGACTCCCACTTGCAGACCGATCGAGAGCAAACACCAAAAAGGCAGCCATCTGCTGTTGAGCGCCGCACGCTTGTCGATCAATGCCTGCGCGCTGAAGCGGGTTTGTCTAGGGTTCTTTGGATTGGCGCTCGCTGGCACAGGCACGGCCCTGGGGGCGTCCCAAGCTTTGGCCTTTTTTTGCAATGCCTTGACCTCGGAGGTCGGCACTCTGACGGACAGCTTCAAAGCGGCAATCTCGGAGCGGTGCCCTGCAATCGCCTAACGCATCCCTTCGAGTGTTCTGGCTTGAACTCTTTGCGCGCTATGTGAATTACTTCGGTGCGAAACGCAGTGCAAAAAGTATTCATACATCCCACGGCGCGTGATGCTCTATTTGTTCCCCAAAAAAGTAGAACTGCAAATCCCACCTCGGCGAGGCCGCATTTTCGAGACCAGATGGTTCGTCTCGCCGAAAAACAAATGCGCCCATGTTTGACCGAGACGGAGTTTGCTGGCCCAGGGGTGCGCTGTTTGCGCTTCCTCAATCTAGCTTGGGGTTCTGCGCCATCAGGAACGTCCTCAAGCTTGAGTCTCCTTGTCCAGCGCGATAGCGATGCGTAGCTAGGGCGACTCATCGGCTTTCAGGGCAGCGCGCCACGACCGCGGGAGCAATTTCAGTCAGTGGATGGCAAATTCGGTCAGTGCGTCCAAGCCCCGGCTGAAGCAAAGTTGATGCACGAACTTTGAAAGGCTGAAATGAGTAGTGACCGTAGCGGCACGCACGAATTGATATCAACAGCGACGGAGTATCCCGTCGGGCTCACATTCGAACTCGAGTTCGATCAATTCTCTGTGAAGCTGAGCTCCTTGCCTGGAAGCGAGTTGCTTTTTGTGATTGCCGAAGGGCCATTTGCTAAGACTGAAACGGTTCGGTTCGACGCCGTAAACCTGCGCCCGGGCGTCTTCCTAGTTAGCTGGAAGGAAGCCAGCGGTGCAACCGTAGTGCACGTTGAAGATTTCGAAGAGATGGTGGTGTATTCGTACGCCACGCTTCCTGACGGCGCTTTCCTTACGATGCGCGCGCCAATTCACATGACTGACTTCGATGGAGGTTCCGCAGTATGAACAGCAATCTCAACGAAAACCGAGCACTCGTGCTCGAGGCCATGACAGCCTTGTTCCAACGCAGAGATGCCTCGGTCGTGGAAAAGCTGTACGCGGAGAACTATGTCCAGCACAACCCGGCCATGCCACAAGGTCGGGATGTACTGACCGAGTTGGTCGCGCAGCTGCCGCCCGACTTGCACTACGAACCCGGATTGATCGTCGCCGAGGGCGCTTATGTGGCCATCCACGGCCGCATTCGCGGCTGGGCGCCCAAGCCCCAAGTTGTTATCGACATCTTTCGGATCGAGGATGGCCGACTAGCCGAGCATTGGGACGTTTTGCAAGACGAGGTGCCACCCTCGGACGGTAAGGCTGGTGTGGCCATGTTTTCGCCCGATGAATCCGCGATACAAGCCGCAAACAACCGGGCCCTTGAATCCGGTGATGGCGTCGGCGTCTCCGTGAACTACGAGGACCTCATGCAGGCCAATTTGGTGCGGGTATTCAGTGAATCTGATGCACAGCGGCGATTGGCGGCAATTAAGGAGATATATGCAGCTGATGCGGTACTCCATGAGCCTCATGGATCTGTGGCCGGGCCTGAAGCAATAAACCTGGCTGTTTCTGCGCTGCTCAAGAACCTCCCGGCGCATTTCAGGTTTGCAGCGTCGGGGCCTGCAGTCGGTCACCACGGTGCCGCACGGCTTCGCTGGCAAGGCATTCAGCCAGACGGCATCACAGCTGTCACAGGAACAGACGTGGCGCAATTTCAGCACGGAAAGATCAAAACGCTTTTCGTATTTCTCGACCCATCGGTTTCCCCTTAACTTGACCAACCCAAAGGAGTCTTCTCATGCCCGCAACCCCAAAGATCGCTAAGACCGGCCTCGACGCCTTGCTCCGCCCCGCGGACAGTTTTGTTGTGCTGATCGATCACCAACCTTACCAATTCGCCAACCTTCACAGCCATGAGCCGACCATGGTGATCAACAACGTAGTGGCATTGGCCAAGGCCGCGAAGGTCTTCAACGTGCCAACCATCCTCACTACTGTGATCAAGGACCGGGGGGGGAACATCCTCAAAGGTCTACAAGATGTGTTCCCTGAACAAACTCCCATTGACCGTACCTTCATCAACACGTGGGAAGACCCGAAAGTCACCGAAATTGTGAAGCAAAGCGGTCGCAAGCAACTGCTGCTGGCGGGCCTATATACGGAGATTTGTCTCGCGATGCCCGCGATCCAGGCTCTGGCTGATGGATATGACGTCTTTGCTGTAACCGACGCTTCGGGTGGAGTCACGCTCGAAGCCCATGAAATGGCAGTCCGCCGAATGGTGCAGGCCGGTGTAGTGCCGATCACCACAACGGCCGTAATGGGTGAGTGGCAGCGGGATTGGGCTCGCGAAGAGACAGCGGGGGGAATCGCAGGCGTAATTCTTGAGCACGGTGGAGCAGGAGCCGTCGCTCTTGCATGGGAAACCCAGCTGCTCAACACCAGCAGGGCGGGGCACTAAGCATGCTTTCCACCGAGCCGATCCGAATCGGATACTGCCTGTCTCTGACTGGGCCTGTGGCGGGGAATACGCGGTCAGCGCAACTCGCGCACAGTATCTGGGCTGAAGACGTGAACCGCCGAGGAGGCCTACTTGGTCGGCCGGTGGAACTGGTGTGTTACGACGACAACGCGGATGCAGCTTCCGTTCCGGGTCTCTACAAGCGTCTTCTTGATGAAGATGGAGTGGAGTTGGTGGTGGGAGGGTACGGCACAAATAGTGTTGCACCTGCGCTGCCTCTCATGATGGAACGCCGGCGCTTTTTTGTCGGACTTCAGGGGCTGGGAGTCAACAGCGCCCTTGGTTATCCGAATTACTTCGCGATGATCCCCACTGGGCCAGATCCAAACGCGGCGTTGACTGAAGGGTTCTTTGCGCTGGCGGCAGAGCAAAGCCCCCGTCCTAAAACCGTCGCGCTGCTATCCGCAGACGCAGCCTTTGCGCGCAACCCCATCATCGGTGCAAAGAAGAATGCCGCTCGATACGGTTTTGAGGTTGTTCATGAGGAGGTCTACGCACTGTCCACAGAAGACTTCAGTTCAGCGTTAGACGCAGTGGCAGCAACCCACTGCGATCTGCTATTCATCTGCTCTTACTTGAATGATTCGATCGCGTTAGTTCGTGCAATCCACGCTCATTCGTTTAAGCCAAAAATGGTCGGCGCATCAATGATCGGACCACAAAACACCGCGGTGAAGATGGCGCTGGGGCCGCTGCTGAATGGCTTTGTGAACTATGAGTACTGGGCACCTAGTCCGGAGCTCATGTTCCCAGGCGTACAGGCCTTCCTCGCCACCTACCAAGAGCGCGCAACTGAGGCGCAAGTTGACCCTCTCGGGCACTACACTGCTCCTCTTGCATATGCACAGATGCAGGTTTTAGAGCAGGCGGTTTTGGCCACTCAAAGCCTTGACGACGAGCTCCTGGGGGGCTACGCACGGAGCGCGACGTTCGACACCGTGATGGGTCCTATTAAGTTTGGGCCTGGGGGAGAGTGGTCCGAGCCAAGAGTGCTTCAAGTTCAATTTCAAGGCATTACAGGCCATGAGATAAGTCAATTTCAGCAAGGAGCGGGGCAGGCCGTTCTGTGGCCTTCGCACCTGTCGTCAGGCACTTTGCTGTACCCCTATGCAAGCGCTCGGCTGTTGTAAACGTCGCGGCGGGCGTCGGCGATATCTCGCAAGCCCGAGCATATAGCGATAGATGTGGAGGGCTGCGCAATCCGTCACCATGCCGCGGTCATCGCAAGTGCGTATGGCGCAGTCAACCCCCTGTCGATGAGCGATCAAGTGCAAGATGCCAAGCTCAGCGCCGGATTCGCAGAAAGCTGCGCGAGATGGTTGTGCGAGGTGTGGATGTCGGTGATTGTTTCAGTCTGTTAACAGCAGGATCAGACAGTGACTTTTGCCTGTTGCACCAGCATGCTCAACGAACATCCCTGAGCACACCCACACTATGCCGAGTACCACCACCAAGGTGTCATCCTGTCTCCATAGGAACGCGGGCCTATTTGGCGGAGTTACTTGGCAACGCGGCACTCGTCCACAGTCGCGAACCGCTCCTAGCGGTCAATGCAGCCTTTCAAGCTGCATGGCGCACCAGCCACTCCGATGGACCGCGTGCTATGCCGTGGGCCCCCTTGAAGTAAGTAAGTGAGTCGAGGTTAGCAGTCGACACCAAGTACACAGGCGGAGGCGCGCCGGCACCCACGTCACAAGCGTTCATCCCTGATTTAGAGATGCGCGTTGGGAAACAGTCTGGGGGCAGCTTCAATTCCAATTTCTAAGATCAAAGTAGCTGAAATCAGATATGCACGACAACGAGAATGCTCCGTCGGCTTTGCGTCTCGAACCCACGAGTACACCTGCCTATCGTGCAACCTCAGACGGCATGGGATCCGTGAGTCCTCTGCAAGTGCTTAGTCAAGTGGGGAGCCTAGTGATTGAAAAGTCTCGACTCGCCAACGACGCTAGCGAACAGTTACGACAACAAACATATAAGTTGCAGCAGATCATCGATGGAATGCGAGACTCTCTCGTAGTTTTGGATGGAGCTGGCAAGATTGAGCAGTTCAATATGGCCTGGCGAAAGCTCGCGGCCGAGAACGGTAACCCTGGCATCCACGGATGCGATATCGGTGACTCCTATCTTGAGTTCTGTTTGAGTAAGTGCGAGTCCACTTACAGAGGTGTTTCAGCCTCCTTGGGAACAGCGCAGCCATTCGAATTTGAGTATGTATTTGCCGGGCCGTTAGAGAGCCGCCGTTACTTGCTTAGGGGCACGCCCCTACCTGCTGGCGGCGCAGTGCTTCTTCACATTGACATTACCGACCGCTACCGTGAAGCGATCAGCCAGCGGATGACCGAGGCAGTTTTTGAGAATGCGAATGACGTCATACTGATCTGTAAACCGGGAGGCGAGCTGATCATGGCTAATCCGCAGGCTGCGTCTGTTTTTGAACGTTCGGATCT
The DNA here is from genome assembly GCF_002754175.1 of Acidovorax sp. 59. Taxonomy (NCBI): domain Bacteria; kingdom Pseudomonadati; phylum Pseudomonadota; class Betaproteobacteria; order Burkholderiales; family Comamonadaceae; genus Acidovorax; species Acidovorax sp. 59. The sequence goes on from NZ_PEET01000001.1 coordinate 759,370, forward strand.
GGCAGGTGTTCAACTGCACTCCCTGCTGTGCAAGGACTTCATGAAAGTGCGCGGGCGCGAGGCGATACGTTTGCTGCGCCGAGGAGAGTCGTGGCGTGGTGAGGCACGAGCCAGGCTAGCTGATGGAAGGCTAATTCCATTTTGGGGCAGCGCCTCCGTTGTTCGCAGTGAGCAGAGCGCCGAAAGCTACTGGATCGTGATCGCCTCAAACATCGCACCGCTCAAGGAAGCGCAGGCGCTTCTGAGCCGCCAAGCGTTCTACGATGAATTGACGGGGCTTCCAAACAGACGATTCTTTCAAGAGAACTTGATATCGGCAATCAGTCGATCAACGCGGAATGGTGAAGGCTTGGCACTCATCTACATAGATATCGACCAGTTCAAGCTTGTCAACGACACCTATGGCCACGATGCCGGAGATGCGTTCCTCACCCAAGTGGCGCAGCGGTTGCGCAGTCACGTTCGAGAAGTTGATCTCATCGCTCGAATGGGCGGTGATGAGTTCACCGTAATCTTAGAGGGGGTCAAACGCGATGCCGACGTCGTGGGAGTTTGTCAGAAGCTCATTGAGGCTCTTAAGCCCGTAATCAAGGTTGGTCAATACGAATTGTTTGCGAGATGCAGCATAGGAATTTCGCGCTTCCCGCAAGATGCAAGTGACGAGGTGAGCTTGCTTCGATGCGCCGATCTAGCAATGTACAAAGCCAAGCAAAACGGTCGTAATCGTGTGTGCTTTTACTCGCTGGCAATGGACGCCGCCAACCGCCAACGCGCCGAAATTGAGAGAGGTATGAATTTGGGTCTGGCGACAGGCGGTTTCTTCACGGTGTTTCAACCGATTGTTTGCATCGACAGTGACAGGCTGATGGCGGTGGAAGCACTCATGAGGTGGCGTTGCCCAGATGGCTCAATGATTGGCCCAGATGTCTTCATCCCAATCGCCGAAGAGACCGGAATGATTCATGCGCTTGGAGAAAGCATACTGCGCGATGCAGCCAGGCTTGTAAGGCGATGGGAAAAGCAGAGCATCGAATCAATTCGGGTCAACGTTAATGTTTCCTCTTTACAGTTGCAAAAGAAATTTTCGGCAGTTTTAGCAAGGGTCATCGAAGAAGAGCGGATCACACCATGGCGAATTTCAGTTGAGATCACTGAGTCGGCCATCATGGAAAACTTCGACGCTTGCGTGGCAGAGCTACATAAGATCCGCAGCTTGGGAGTAAGTGTGGCGCTCGATGACTTCGGAACAGGCTACTCAAGCCTGTCATACCTGCGAAATTTGCCAATCAGCGCGTTGAAGATGGATCGTTCCTTTGTAAGAGATGTGCATGAGAATAGTCGGGACCAAGCGATATTTCGCGCGGTGCTGACGATGGCAAGCGAACTCGGCATTGATGTGGTCGCGGAAGGTGTCGAACACTATCAGCACGTATCAGTTCTCTCTGACCTTGGATGCCGCTTGATGCAGGGCTACTTCTTTAGTCCCGCGCTACCCGTCGGTGGTGCGCCTGATGGCAACATAAAAGCGGAATGGGCCGATCAAATGAAGAAGGCCATGAAAAATGAGTATTTGGACGACTAGATTTATGGCGAACGCCTTGGCCGGACTGGCTGCGAACTCCACCCCCCAGCGCCGGATGTAGGCGGTGACGGCGCTGTAACCGCCGCGATAGCCCATGGCCTGTATCTGAGCAAACAAGGCACGGCCGCTGCGCCGTCCCTGCTTCGGGAGATGGCTGTCGGTCGTGAGCGCCTGGTGCGGGGCTGGCTCGAACGCCGTGAGCTTGCCATCGAGCTTCACCCGCTCGTACTTCGGCACAACAACGCCGGGCGCCTTGAGCCACTTCTTGACCGTGTGGCGTGACAGACCAGTACGCTTTGCGATCGCGCTGAGGGAGAGTTGGTCGCGCAGCCTCATGCGCCTGACCTTGCCAATCATGTCCATGGTGATCACCTTGAATCCCCTGCTGAAATTCTCAGCAGGTCAGTGGAACACCCTGGTCAATATTGGATTGGCACTTTGCGGTTTAGCTGGTCAAGATTGCGCTGGCTCTAACACTAAGCTTTGCTCCAGACATTAGTGGTTCCTTAGCTTGAAGTTCCCGATCCAGTCGGGAACTGAACTGCGATCAAAAGCGGGCGTCGCCCATATTCTTAAGGAACGTCATCGGATCCCAATACTCGCGGTAGTTCACGATCAGCCCGTTCTTGACCGTCACAAACGTCGCATAGCTCATTTCATAGGAGTTGCCATTTGGGATCACGTGGCCTGAGACGCTCCACTCGGCCACGGCCGTGTTGGGGTCGTCGGTGGCGCGGATTTTCATATGCGGAGCGCTGTGCAGGTCAATGACTTTCGGGTAGTCCTTGAGGTACTTGTAGACGGCCGCGCGACCGATCATCTTCCTGGTCGCAGGATCCGGTGAGAAAGGGAACTCTACGACGATGTGCTCGTCGCATAGTTCAGCCCAGCCTTTGATGTCTTTTGCGAGGAAGGTATCCAAGCTGCGCTTAAGGAGTTGCGCTGCAGTAGCTTCGTTGGTGAGATGAGCAGTTTTCATGGTTATGTGTCCAGATTGATGACGCGGCACCCGGATTAATTCACTCCGGGCAGATCCCTGGGATGTTGAGTCTTTGTTCAGGGATGCTGACTGCTAAAGCGTACTTTTTATGCCATCCGAGAAGCTATGCGCTCGGCCAACATCATGGTCGGGAACCCCGTCGCGACGGAGGGCACGTCCGGCCAGATCGATGCATCGACGACCCGCAGCCCCTTGATGGCGCGAACCCGTCCGTCGACGTCCACCACAGCGCGGTTGTCGCGCACACCACCCATGGGAACCGTGGAGGTCGGGTGCTGGTAAGTTTCGACGGTGGCCGTAATCGCCGCACTGATTGAAGCGCGGTCTTGCGCCGAGGTACCGGGCATAATTTCGGCACCCACAGCGTCCGCAAACGGGGATTGACGCGCGATGGCTCGAACCATCTCGATCCCATCGATCAATCGATCACGGTCTCCGCTGTCAGTAAGGAAACCAAGATCGATGACGGGCGCGACCATCGGGTCACGGCTCGCGATGATCAGTGATCCCGTCGAGCGCGGCCGCACGAGCGCCGCGAACAGAAGGAACATTGCTCCCTCCTTGGGCTGGCTGCCCTCGGGCATCGGTGCGGTGCTGATGTTCAGGTCCGCCACACCGCCCACTGCCTGGCACGAACTTGTCCAGAGCATGGCACTGATGGGGGGAAAACCCAGTCCAAGAGCTTCCTTGCGGATGGACCAGACCGTGGGTACGAAAGGGTGATCCTGCAAGTGTTGCCCAACCGGCAAGTCAGACACCAGCGGGATGTTGAGACGGCGCAATACCTCGTTCGGACCGATGCCAGATCGCATCAGGATCGCCGGACTGACGTAGGTGCCGGCGGACAGTACGACTTCACCCGCCAGGACGAGCGTACCGTCAGCGAGTCGAACACCCTTCGCACGCCCCTGCTCGACCACTACCGCATCTACGAGTGTCTGGTCTCGAATGGTCAGATTCGGCCGCGCTCTCACCGCGTCGCTTAAGAACGTCATTCCCGTGTTGAGCCGCACGCCCATGCGTGTGTTCATCACGTAGGGGCCCACGCCCAGCGGCTGCTCTGTCGCGAAGCCTGCGGAGCGCTCGTGTCCGGCAGCAAGGGCCGACGAGATGAAATCACGGTGCTGATCGGAGACTTCTTCGTCGCCAAGCTGATGAATAGGGAAGGGCCCGTCGCGGCCCTCTCCACCGGCGCCGGACGTTCGCTCCAGGGAGCGATAGAACGACTTTGAGTCCTGCCAGCTCAATGCAGCGAGGTCATGTGCCTCGGCCCAACGGGTATGGTCAGCTTTTGGTAGCCGCATCGCCACGGCGCCATTGATCGCCGACGAGCCACCGAGGACCTTGCCCCGGTTGAGCCGCAGGCGTCTTCCCAGTACACCAGGCTCGCTCTGAAAGCCCCAATCATGTTGCGCGTCGCCACCCAATATGTCCTGGCGGCGGACGGAGTCTGGGTAAGAATTCGGCGCGTACGCTTTGCCTGCTTCGATCAGTAACACACGACGCGATGGATCGGCGCTTAGTCGGTTAGCCAGCACTGCGCCGGCTGATCCGCCACCGACAATGATGATGTCAAATCCTGAACGGGCTGAACTGAGCGATATGTTTGACTCGGACGTGACTGCACGGCCGTTTTCTTCCGCGTTGGTTTCTTGATTGCTGCTCATCTCATTGCTCCAAAGTGTTCTGTTGTGCGCGACCAGGCCGAGCGATGTGGGGTGTTCGTGATTGATCAGAGGTGCTGCACTGCTTGAGCTGCGTGGCTTGCGCTGCGCTGGCGATGTCGAACTTGAGGCTCGACTCGACTTCTGCCCTGTGCAGCGGGTGATTCGAGATCCCAAGCAGCAACTCGATCCGGCGGTTGCTGCATAGGAAGCTCTATTGAGATCGGTGGGCTGTGTGGCATGGCGGCCCGGCGTAGCGACGAGTGATGCCCCAGCAAGCCCCGTTGCGCGGCGATGACGGTGGCTTGTGTGCGACTGCGTGCGCCCAGCTTGTCAAGGATTGCTTTGGCGTGTGCCTTGACCGTACCCAGGGCGATGTTCAACTCCGAGGCAACCACCTTGTTCGACATGCCACTTCCAATCAGCTGCAGGATTTCGCTCTCGCGAACGGTCAGTGGAGTGCGTGTCAAGCTCGTCGCAACAAGCGATGCGGCAACATCGCAAAGGTAAGGCGAGCCTCGTCTCACTGCGCGCACCGCGTCTACCAGTTCATGCGGGTTGCAGCTGTTGAGCAGATAACCGCAAACGCCGGCCTGCAGCGCGTTATGCACGTCCGCCTCGCTATCGCGCCAAGTCAAGACAACCACGCCGGGGAGACGTCGTCGCAGTGCCGAACTGCGCAGTCTCAGGTGATGTGCCCAGGCCATGCCACTCTCGTAGTCGCCAATCACGACATCGGCATCCGGGAACGACGACTTGTCGGAGACCATGACAACCTCGATCCCTGGCGCCGCCATCAGCGCAGCGTTAATGCCGGTAGCCATTAGAGGGTCGCTGTGGCGAGTGATTACGCGAAGAGGTTGGAAAAGCGTGGTCATGGGGGACTCCAAGGGGTTGCTTGTTCGATGGGGCAAATTTAGGGCGCAACGCCGTACAAGGGTGACAAGGACTGTTAATCGCCGTTAATGTGCTTTTCGAGACTGCAGTCCCGCCCCAAGTGGCGAGTGAACGAGCCACGGCACGTCGCAGAAGGGCGCCAGGCGCCGCGATATAAACGGCGTTCTCCGAACCCCCCGTGTAGGGCCAGATGCAGAGGGGGATGCCGACGCGTTCGACTTCGATGCGGGACTGGGGGAAAGAAGCCTGGTCGCCAGCTTGCTGGTTCTGTGGGCCGAAAGCAGCAGAAGGGTCGACGCCGAAGCTATGACAAGCGGGAGGTCCTGCCGATTTCACAAGCTGGTGGCCCGGCGTTTGTTACCCATATTCGCGCTGGGGGTTACTTGCGCGATGGTCTTTTAGACTATGGGGCATTCATATTTAGGACCAAGCGTGGAACAGGCCGACGGCTGGCAATTTGGAGCGTTCAAACTCTTCCCCAAGCAGCGCCTGCTGCTTGACGGAAACGTTCCGGTGCGCGTGGGTGGTCGCGCTTTGGATCTCCTGATCGTTCTGGTCGAAGCCGCGGGCAAGGTCGTCGGCCGCGGCGAGCTGATGACTAGCGTGTGGAAGAAGGTGGTTGTCGACGATGGCAGCCTGCGCGTGCACGTCGCCGCGCTGCGTCGTGCGCTGGGCGACGACGGGGAGACGTGCCGCTACATCGTCAACGTCCCCGGGCGGGGCTACTCTTTCGTAGGGGAAGTCTCATTGGCCGTTCCATCCCGCCTGGGCGGCACTGGGCCTAAACGGCATGAAGCGAGCAACCACATGCCGCTGCCGCTGATGAATGTGGTCGGCCGTGACGACGCGATTCGCGAAGTAGGACGTATGGTCGCGGAGCATCGTCTAGTTGCTGTCGTGGGTGCTGGAGGTGTTGGCAAGACCACTGTCGCTCTCGCCGCGGCAGCGCACCTGGCAGCTAACTATCGTGACGGCGCGCGGTTCGTCGACCTCGCACCGCTTTGCGATGCGCGGCAGGTGGCCAGCGTGTGGGCGAACGCCATCGACGCGTCGCGAGCCATATCGGATGAGCGCGAACTGGGCGCTTTGCTGGCAGACCGGCACATGTTAGTTGTGCTCGACAACTGCGAGCATCTCGTGCACGCCGCGGCAACGGTGGCCGAGGCGGTGCTAGCTTTGGCACCGGGCGTACACGTCCTGGCCACCAGCCGCGAACCGTTGCGGGCAACGGGGGAGTGGGTCATCCGACTTCCGTCTCTGGAGCTGCCGCCCCCTTCGGAGCGACTGACGGCCGAGCAGGCTAAGGCATTCGCTGCGGTGGCGCTGTTCACGCAGCGCACTGCCGCAAACTTCTCGGGGTTTGCCTTCACCGATGATGATGTGGCCCATGTCACAGAGATCTGCGGGCGCCTCGACGGCATCCCACTGGCACTCGAACTTGCCGCTAGCCGGGTCGCGCAACTGGGGCTTGGAGGCCTGTCGGCACGGCTGGAGGACCGGTTCGCGGTCCTGACCAAAGGACGTCGCACTGCGCTGCCGCGTCAGCAGACACTGCGTGCTGCGATCAACTGGAGCTACGACCTGCTGTCCGAGGATCAGAAAGTGGTGCTCAGAAGGCTTTCGATCTTTGCTGGCGCGTTCTCATTTGACTCCGCAGTCGCGGTCTGCGAGGAAGACCTGTCAGCTGACCCTCTCGATGCGATCGACGAGTTGGCTCTGAAATCACTGATCACGATCGACACGGGCACGGACATTGCACACTACCGGTTGCTCGAGACGACCCGCGCCTTTGCACTCGAGAAGCTCAAAGAGGCCGGTGAACTTGTCCTGGCGTCACGCAAACACGCGGAACATGTTTGTGACGTCTTCGAACGGCTAGAAGCGGATTCGCCGCCTTACGGGGCCGCGTGGGATGCTGGGCGCGGACGATGGATCGATGACATCCGAATCGCGGTGCAGGCAAGCTTCTCCACGCTGCGCGATCCGGGGCTGAGCATACGGTTGCTCGGTGCCACCGCTTCGGTGTGGTATCAGCGCTCGTTGATGGACGAGTATCGGACGCGGGCCGAGGAGGCGCTTGATAAAGCGGGCGATCTGGCCGAGCAGCCAGAGGCCAGCTTGATGCGCCTGTTGTATTCACTCACCATGTGCTACTGGTACACCAGAGGCGCAGGCCCCGACATGGCTCGGACTGCAAAGGGTGCCTACGACATCGCACAGCGATCGCGAAACTTGGACTTTGAGCGCCGTTCGCTGTGGGGACTATGGCAGGAACGCAATGGATCGGGTGACTATGCTGGGGCGCTTGGCTTGGCACGGCAGTACGTGGCCTTGACAACCCCTGATACCGAAGCCGAGGCGGCAATCTTGGGCAGGCGCATGATGCAGTGGTCCTTGCATCTTGTGGGCGAGCAGGACTCGTCGCTAGGGGAAGGAACCGCCGCAAGGAGCCTGATCGGTCGGGTCGACCATCAGCGCACTTTAAACCAATATCAGCTCCATCCACATGCGGCAATCAACGCGGCCTTGTCACGAGCGTTGTGGGTGCGAGGCTTCCCAGATCAAGCTCTTGCAGCGGCCGCACAGGCCGTACAGTACGCCACATCAGCGCAGCATGCCTTGACGTTGTGCTTTGCGCTGTTCTGCCAATGCACAGTTTTGCTGTGGTGCGGGCGTTGGGAAGACCTGAGTCGGCAGGCCGATGCACTGACCGAAGTGGCGACGGATCGGCGCCTGGACTTATGGAAAGGCTGGGGCCTGACTTTCAAGTATGCCCATACCTATTGCGTACAAGGCTTTGTCGTGCCGCAGTGGCGCAATCCGGTTTGCAGTCTGCTCCAGATCGAGTCGATGGCGACGGTCGGCGACGAATTCCTGGAAGAAGAAGCCCTTGCTCGCGCGGAAGCAGGCCACTGCCCCTGGTGTGCGCCGGAATTGATGCGGGCGCAGGGCGAGAGGCTGCTGCGCCAAGGTTCCTCGCTGGAAGAGGCAGAAAAGTGGTTTATACGCTCCCTGGAACTGGCCAGTTCGTCGCAAGTCCTCTCCTGGGAGTTGCGCGCGGCCACAAGCCTAGCCCAATGCTGGTCGGACCAGGGCAGGCGGGACGAGGGCGTGACGTTGCTGAGCGGCGTGCTGGATCGCTACTCCGAAGGCTTCGACACGCTTGACGTGCGAAGAGCTCAGCAGATTTTGCAAGCGTGACGAGAATCTCGCGTTGCGGGGATCGAGGGGGCGATTGCTTGTTTCTACCGCCTTGTGGTTAGATCACTCGAAAACAAGCTGTAGTGCAGCTCGCTCAGGTCAGCGCCAGCAAGTTTAGCTTCAGAGGTGCTGGCTGAGGAAGCTGCGGACAATCTGAGCAACCTCTGCCGAATGGGTTTCCAATGCGAAGTGCCCAGTGTCCAGCAGGTGGACATGTGCGTGCGGAAGGTCGCGCTTGTAGGCTTGTGCACCTGCAGGCAGGAACGCCGGATCGTGCCTCCCCCAGACAGCCAAGAACGGCGGAAGGTGTGTTCGGAAATATTGCTGAAACTCAGGGTACCGTTCCAGATTGCTTCGGTAATCCAGGATTAGATCGAGCTGGATCTCCTCGGCACCCGGTCGTGACATCAACGCGATATCCAACATAAATCCATCAGGATTCAATCGCTGTGGATCTGTGCCCGTGCGGTATTGCCAGTTCTCGATCACGTCGGCGGAGAGAGAAGACCGACAAGCATCCCGGTTCTTAAGGCTAGGATCGCGCCAGTAGGTCTGCCACGCATCCCACTTGTCGCTGAGGCCTTCCATATAGGCGTTACCGTTCTGGCTGATCAGAGCTGTCACTCGCTCAGGGTGAGCGGCCGCTAGACGGTATCCGGTCGGTGCACCATAGTCAAAGACGTAGATCGCATAGCGCTGCAGCGAGAGAGCCTGCGTGAACTCGTCCATGACCTTGGCTAGGTTGTCGAAGGTGTAATCGAATTCTCCGCGGTCGGGCGCATTTGTGTACCCGAACCCTGGAAGGTCTGGCGCGATCACGCGATACCGATCGGCCAGTTGCGGGATCAGCTCGCGGAACATATGGCTGGACGACGGAAATCCGTGCAGCAGCAGAAGAACAGGGGCGTTCTTTGGTCCGGCTTCGCGGTAGAACACTTCTACCTGACCCGCCTGTTGGGTCTTGTAGCTCACTGCCATCATGAGTTTCTTTCAGGATGTGTTGCCAACGAGCGGTGTCATCGGCATGCCTCGGACTGGTGAAGCCCGGAAGTGCTCGGAAGTTCTTTGCTGGGGTGCACGCCGCAGTCACGCGTTTGCAGAGATCCAAAAACGAGCCTTCCATGGGCGCAACTCGGCGCCACGTCGAGCCGCTGCTACTGCCTCCTCATGCGTGAACCGGAGTGCGGTTCCATTCGCTCGAGCTGCCAGGCCGCCGCGCGAGGCTATCTGCCGCCTCTGTTCGGGCGGCATCTGAGCGAATCCGCGCGTGGGTCGGAGGGTGGTATCCATGATGTTGGGGTGTCCTGGGAGAATGTACGACTCAGTGTCACTACATGGAGCGCATGTGGCATCTCTCAAACGAGCGAGCTGCGCATAGACCGAAAGAGGGGGTTGAACTCTACAGACGCAGAGCTGTGACGAGACCTCTCATCCATAGAGAACCAGAACGCTTCCACAGCCCCTGCAACGATCGCCTTGCGGGAGCGTAGTACCTCTCCAGAAGCAGATCGTGGTCAGGGGAAACGGCTTATTCGAGCATGAGTATCGTCTTACCATCCGCCTATCTGACTATCCGCCAGCCACCCATCCTTTCAACGAATAGCTCAGTCAACATCAACGTGATGCCGCAACGGTGATCCCAACAGAACTCATCGAAGACCGAGCTGCTTACGCAGGCCGATTACGTCCATCGCATAGTTCATCTCGTAGAACTTCCCGTCTCGCACCTTATGAAAGGCGAACTCGAGCGTCTCCACTGTTTTTCCAGTGGGCTCAATTCCGAGCCATGACTTGGCTGGTGTTCCGATGTTGAACAAGCGCGCTGCAATAGTGTCACCTTCTACGACCACGTCCCTTACGCGCCACCTGAAGTCAGGGACAGCGTTGATATGCCCTTTCAAGTCGGATATGACATCTTCCCGCGATACGAGCTTCAGGTTTTGGACGACTTTGTCATGAACGAATTCCGTCATCCGATCCATCTGATGCGCGTTAAGCGCGGCGATATAGCGATCAAATATGTCACGAATTTGTTTCTCTGTCATTTGAGTGCTGCCTTTTCTCTCAGGTCTTTCTTCTAGGGCCAGGGAGTCACTTGTAGACATAGTTAAGAGTCCCAGGCCAAATCCTGCTACGACGATTCGCCTCGAGGTTAAATCGGTCATCAATTGGTCCTTTCATCGTTTTCTGGCGCCTGAGGAGGTTGATCGGCGAAGCGCTCCCATGCGCCAGGATCTTGGTGGGGCTCTCCTTCGACGGCTATTACTGCCTTGAGTTGAGAGAGTCGGATCATCACGGAAGCCAGTTCGATTGCCCCTCAGCCCATCCGCTCGGTCTTGGCGGCAGCAGAGTCTTCGATGCGAGCGATCAGTTCGTGCAGCGCCACCCCATCGTCAAAGTTCGGCGCAGTCCGGCTGCCGGTGCGAATGTCAGTAGCGATGCACTTGTAAATCTCCGCCACGGCCTCAGCGGCTGGCGACAAACCCTCGCCTACTGCACGGCGGCGCCTCGGCGCGAGCGGTGCCAGTGCGCGATCGTCGAGCCGGCCGCCCGAAATCGAGAGTTCGACGATCTGGGGGTAGCCCATGTCGCCGGTGACCTGAATGTCTCCTTCAGTGCCATTAATCTCCCAAAGGAAATTTGTACCGCGGGAGGCGCCTGCACGATAGTGGATCGAAATCGCAGCACCGCTCGTCATGTGGCCCTGCACCATTACTTGATCCGGTACGTCTTTGGGCAAAATCTCAGCCGTTTCGATGATCTTCACCGAATCGAAGTTGCGCCCAAAGGTCGCATCCAAGACGGAGAAACTGCCGAGCACATGCTGAACGGCGACGAGTGTGTGGCCCAAAGCAATGGACTGCATTGAGGCGCCATTCGCGCTGTCCGACAGATAGTAGGTCTCAGCGGAGGCTTGCCCGGCCCAGTTCCCGCCTGACGCGATGATGCTGGAGGAAAGAACCTTTCCGACGTAGCCGTCGGCAATCAGAGCCTTCAAGGCTTCGACGCCGGCTGCAAGTCGTCCCTGCGTGCCGATCACCGCAACGGACGCAGTTTCACGTGCCATAGCCGCCAGCTCACGGGCTTCATCAAGTCCCTTGCCGAGCGGCCACTCACAGTACACGTGCTTCCCAGCCATCAGCGCTGCGGCAACGAGTTCGAGGTGGTGGGGCACCTTGACGGTGACGACGACGAGATCGATATCTGGTGAAGAAATCAACTCTTCCGGACTCGCAAACGCCAGTCGAAGGTCAAGTTCACGTGCGGTACGTTGCGCGCTTTTCAAGGTCCGGTTGGCGACGCCTACGATCTCGAAATCACTTTCAAGTAGGCGCAGTGCTGGGATGTGTGCAGTCGCGGCCCATTTGCTATCGGGGTTGAGACCGATGAACCCAACTCTGATAGTCTGTTTGCCCATGAGAGCTCCTTAAACTCGAATATCTGCTGAATGGGGCTCCTGGCCGCTGGTGTATGCAAGCCGACGCAGTTACCCCGCTTCCGTTGCGCGTTTTACTTTGCGGTGAGGAAGTTCACGACCAGCGAGTTGAGCTGGTTCGGGCACTCTTCTGGCAACCAGTGGCCGCATCCCTGAATGGTCTCGGACTGCACGTTGACCGCGTACTTGCGCAGCTGTTCGCCTTGATATGCGCCCATACTGTTGCCCCCGCCAATGGCCAACACCGGCATAGTGAGCTTTGTAGCGGCCAAGGGCTTGTTACGCTGGGCCGTCTCGTTCAGTGCGCGGTAGTATTCCAGGCTCGCTGTCAAGCTTGCCGGCTTGGCCCACGATTTCGCGTACATGTCGAGGACATCAGGCGGAAACGCCTTCTTGTTGACGGCACGAGTGAGGATGAAGTCTTCCAGGAAGACCCGTTCCTTTCCTGCAAGCATCTTCTCCGGAAGCGGAGCTGTGAGATTGAAGAAGCTGAAATGCCAGGCGAGAGATGCGCCTTTGTCAGTAAAGGCGGGCCATCCGTAAAGGCCTTCATCCGGGATCGGGGCTTCCATGAAAGCTACCCGCCGGACATCATCCTGGTTCTGAACCACCATGGGATAGGTATTCCAGATGCCAATGTCGTGTGCCACGAGGTCGAAGGGTGCATCAGGGCTGAAGCTTTTAGCAAATTTATGAAGCTGCTTTGCCACATCCTGACCGGCATAGGACTTCGTGCTGCCCGATTGACCAAGAGCGGGTAGGTCAACGGCGACGACCGTGTGCGTCTTGGCTAGTTCCGGCATCAGGTAACGCCACTCGTACCAGGTCTGGCCGTAGCCATGGACCAGGAGAACCAGCTTGCCCTTACCGCCCTTCAGATAGTGGAGGTTCACTCCATCTACGCTACGAAAACCCGGAGCGAAGCCAGCTGGGGCGGGGAACTCCTCCCGCGCTGAATCGACCCGCTCAGCAGGAGTACCAGAAGCCCATACGCTGACGTTCGTCGTGGCCAGAGCCAATGCGAAGACGGCAGATTTAAATAGATGAGAGAGCATAGATTTTTCCTTCTTTCTTAAGTTAAAACAGTTTGGGCTGGTCGGCATGCTCCTGCGTCAACCCGCTGCCGGGATGGCTACCACGAACCCCCAGCCCTGCAGTCCCTTGATCCCACGAACCGTGACCTTCTTCGTCATGAGATTGGTCTTATTCGCCACTCCATGGTGATGTTCCTGCCGCGCGTGCGCCATACCCTTAAGGCAAAGGTAGTCATGCATCAAAGGTGATATGCGGGATGGGTTAGCGCAGGTACATGGGCTCAGCCTGCCCAGTGGGAAATTCGGCTTGAGACCGATAGCGCCTACTTTGATTTTTGAGTTTCTAATTGGGCAATTCAGCCCAAATTAGTCGGTGTGACGCAGGGATCGGAAAGGACAGCTGGGATAACGTGACACAAAAGATGCTGGGTACGCACGAGGCCCAAGCAATCGATGAGGGCGAACCACCTTAAGCAACAAAGTCTGCAACATCACCCCAGGCCTCAGAGCAACAGATCTGATGCGCGCTGTGTAGGCAAACTCGAGGGCTGGGAGGCGCGCATTCTGCGAGCGCAAACCTTGCCCCCGATTTCATCAAATAGCTAGACCTCCCGCCACATCGATGACTCCTCCAGTCATATACCCGGCATCCGGACCTGCTAAAAATGACACTGCAGAAGCAACTTCTTCCAATTTCGCGATACGGCGAATGGGATGCATATCGAGGAAGGCGTCAGGCGCGTTGGTGCTGCCAAGTGCCTCAACCATCATGTCCGTAGGCATCGCCCCCGGTTGAACCACATTTACCGTGATGTTGCGATTGCCAAGGTCTCTGGCAACCCCCTTGGCATAGCCGATCAGAGCTGATTTGGTACCGGCGTAATCGGCAACGCCTGGGAAAAGTGCATGAGTTCCATTCAAGGAGCCGATGAAGATGATTCGCCCACCATCAGGTAGAACTTGAGCGGCTGCACGCGTGGTTGCCACCACGCCCATAACGTTGATTCGCCACTGTCGGTCCAACGCTTCCACGTTAAGTGAAGGATCGTCAACTGTTTGCCCCTTCGCTACGATGGCGGCGTTGTTCACCAAGATGTCAAGCTTTCCCAGGTGGGCGACTACTTCCTGGACAAGTGGCTTAGCGGCAGCCGTATCTTCTTGATCGCTCTTTATCGCGATCGCGCGTACACCCTTTTCCCGCAAAGTTTTGACAACAGCTTCCGCCTTCTCTGCAGACGCGACATAGCTGATCGCAACATCCGCCCCACGAGTAGCAAGAGACAGCGCGATCTGGGCGCCGAGTCCACGCGAGCCGCCGGTAACCAGGGCAACTTTGCCCTTGAGATCTAAATTAGTGTTCTGCAAAATCATTCCTATATCTAGCTGCACCCCGACATGCAGCCAATCAATAAACAGCGGATGTATCGGGATCCAAAGTTGATCTCTATGTAAGGGCTGAATCACTCGCTATGGACGGCTCAGATTCGTTACAACGCTAGTTTGAGCCTGGGTTCGAAACAGCTTACTTAATCAGTGCCGTTCGTTAGAGTAGGCGCTTGTATGTGAACTGAGGGAGCAGGCTTGAGCACTAGTAGAGAGCGAAGGTTGTCAGGCGCGCGGAAAACGGAGGCTGGTTGAGACAATCAGCGGCGTGCCCACGGGAACTGCGTTACCGCAGAACGAGGCGCTGCGCCTTCGAAATGTTCTCTATAAGTTCGTCGCGATTTTGATGGTTGAGGTCCCGCCAGGCTGGCTGCCCAGGTGCTGTCTTCCATGACTCACGCAATGGGCTGTTGTCGACTGTGTCGTAGCCGAGCCGATCGAACAGTGCCGCCACAAGCTCAACCGCCTCAGGGAAATTGCTGGAGATAGGAAACGCCAAGCGGCGACGCGCACCACGGGGCAGGCCTGCATTGGTGATACGAGGCGCTTGAATGTGTGTGAAGGCCTGAACGATCTTCGACGTCGGAAGATGCTCTTGGCGGAGTTCGTACACAGTCCTTTCACCCGAATCGATCATCGGGTAGTTGCCGTCGCGCCAGCTCATGTAGTTATTAGTATCAAGAACTATCTTGCCCGCTAACTCCCTCACCGGCATGTCGTTTACCAACTTAAGAGGCACAGCAATAACAACGAAGTCACCGGCTTCAGCAGCTTCTGCAGCGGTTGCCGCGCGGGCTGACGGGCCTAGGTTCTGTATGAGTTGTTTCAGGGTCTCAGGCCCGCGTGAGTTCGCTACTACGACGTTGTAGCCAATAGAGATGAGCGCGCGAGCAATATTGCTCCCAACCTCTCCTGCGCCGATGATGCCGACGGTATTCATATAGTTCCTCAAGCGGCCGCGCGGACCAGCTCTTCTGTCCGCGCCCACAACTGAGCCGCCTTGGCTGAATCCAATGCGTATGACCGGACACCATCGGCGAACGGGTTCGCCATGTCGACAACTGTTGCGACCGCGCAGTCCTCAAGGTAACGGCCACCGATTTCGTCTTTGTTTGCTACGACCGCGGCCCAAACCGAGGTTGCAGCCGCCTGTGGGATCTCCTTAAGTTCCGGGGGCGGCAGGCCAGCATCGGCACGAGCTTTCCCCACTGTCGCAAACAGACCTTGGAGAGTTTCTTGCGACAGGTATTGGGGAAGGTTCGTCAATGAGTTGCCTGGCATGACGGAGGCAGCGCGAACGCCGCGGGCGCGATGACGCTTATCAAATTCCACTGCAAACAAAGCATTCGCGGTCTTGGATTGGCTGTATGCAGTCCAAGCGTTATAGGGATGGTCGTCGAAGTTTGGGTCAACAAGATCTACGTCCGCGCCGCGATGGGCTTGCGACGACAGCACGACTAGGCGGCCTCCATCGACCAGCAGAGGCTCGATAGAGTTTACGAATACGAAGTGGCCGATGTGATTGATGCCGAACTGGAGCTCAAAGCCGTCAGCCGTGCGGCCAAGTGGAGGCGCCATCACACCAGCATTCGCGATGATCGCGTCGAACTTCCTGCCGTCCTTAACAAGCTTCTCGGCTGCAACGCGTACGTTGGCTAGTGACGAAAGATCGAGGTCAATTAGTTCCCAGATACCGCCGCCCAGCGCCGCAGCTTGGCGGATCTGAGCGGTTGCTTCTCCAGCTTTCGATGCATCTTTTGCAGTACCAATGACGTTAGCGCCGTGAGTCATCAGCGCGCGAGCGGTTTCGCGACCGATACCAGAAGTCGCACCAGTGACTAGAAAGCTCTTTCCCTGTAGATCAAAACCAGCCAGCACCTCTTCGGCGGTCGTTTTTGCACCAAACATATTCATTTCGTTCATCTTTCAAATAAGCGAGCACGTGCTCATTTCATAACGATCGATATCATAACGAACGAAATGAAATCGATATGGTGTGTGCACTGAGAAGTCCGCACTGGCAGTCGGGGAATGAGTGGTTGGATCTGGTGCACTTTCGAGTGTTGTGATCAGTCGGCCAGCAGGTCTTAGAAATATCTATCGATCTAGGCCCGGTCGTCGCCGACGCATCGGTGCGTCGTCGAACAAGGATTGATCACAGCATGCTAGGAGCAGACAGGTGAACAAGTCGCTGTTCACCTCGGTCAGGCAAGAGTGCTATTCGCCGCCCGACCAACCGCTGCGGCCGATTCGCCAGTGGGTCAACGATGCCCTGGTCGAGATGGGCGCTAGGTTCTCCGCGGTGTACGAGGTTGAGGTCAAGGGCGAGCGGCCCAGCATTGCACCGGAGAAGTTGATGGCGCCATGATGCTGCTGGCTCTGTACAACGTGCACAGCGAGCGGCAGTTGGTTGAACAGATTCATTACAACCTAAGGTTTCGCTGGTTCGTCGGACTGGCCATCGAAGACAGAGTGTGGATTCACTCGGTCTTCAGCAAGAACCGCGACCGGCTCATCGAGCACGATGCCGTCGCCGAATTGTTCAACGCGACGGTGGAGATGGCCGAGCCGCGCGGCCCGCTGTCGGGCGAACACTTCTGCTTGGACGACACGCTGGACCATGCCTGAGCCAGCCACAAGAGCAAGCGACGCAAAGACGGTTCGGACGATGGCCGTCCGCCCGAGGACTGGCTTAGTGAGCTGCGCAGCAACGCCACGCCCGAATCCAAGAGCGACCCTGAATCGCGGCTGTACCGCTAGAGCAATGCCGCACCAGCGTTGCCCAGCTATCTGTGCCACGTTCTGATCGACAACCGTCACGGTCTTTGTGGTCAACGTCAAGGCCAGCACCTCCGAGGGGACGGCCGAACGCACGGTGGCCGCCCAGATGCTGGCCGACGTGGCAGCACCCAACAAGCGCGTGACAGGCGGCGTCGAAAAGGCCTACGACACTAAACGTTCCGTCAAGGCGTGCCGCGACATTCACGTCACGTCACGCCACGCTTGGCGCAGAACACTAAACGTTTGGGAGGCAGCGCCATCGAAGCACGCACCACGCGGCACGCGGGCTACGAACTCAGCCAGCGCAAGAGAAAGCGCGTCAAGCAGTGCTTTGGTTGGGGACGGGGTCGGACGCGATGCGCCAGGTCATGGTCTAAGGTCTGGCCAAGATTGATCAGTTGATGACGTTGACCATGGCCACCTACAACTTCTGGCGCTTGTGCACCTTGGCACAGGTGCCTCGGTAACCCGCCGGAGGAGCGACAAATGCGTCGAAGTTATCCCGTTGTGGCTCCAAGAAGACCGTGCTGGGGACTTCCTGCGGGCCCTCGGACGAGTTCTATCGGCCGCATGACGGCACCGGACCGATCTCCAAGGTCCGCAGGCAAAGTTATCGGTGGTACATCTACGGCCTGTTAGGCTAGCTAAGCGATGAAATGAAGTGACCGTCAGGCAAAGACCAAAAAGTGGCTTTGCGTTCACCCTACGAATGCATCGCGGTGCGAATAACTGCGAGGGATACGAAGTCCGGCTTGCAGTTCATCTACTCAGCGTTCTCGGCGCTTTTTTGCGAAACACCTTGAGCAGGACCTCGTATGCTATTGGTTGCACTGCCTGCAACTGCCGTAGGTACTGCCGATGCCAGCGGCGAAAATGACTACTTCGACGTGCCTGCGCGCCCAGCTCGTATCTTGCGCTCCCCTTTTGGCCAATTGGCAAGCGCTTGGTCTGCAACGGCCGTTAGAACATCCCGGCTGAATCCAGCCTTGGCTTGCACAGCGATGCCGTGGGCCACTGCGCACACGTAGGCTGCAAGAGAATGGGTATCTGTGCTTGGAGGCAAGTCGCCTTCTTCCCGAGCTTGATCAAGCCGCTCTCGAAGCGCCGACTGGCCTTTCACCCGCGCATCGATCAATGCGCGCTGAACTGTCGCGGCTTCGTCTGAGGCCGCCAAGGCCCCGTGGATTCCAAGACAACCGGTATGTTCAGGGTAGCGCGTGTTGAGTTCAACGGTGCCGTGCAAGATGTGGGCTGCAACCTCTCGACTTGTAGGGAGTTCAAAGGCTGCAGGGAAAAAGTCGAGGTAACTACTGTAGTAGAGGTCCAATGCTTTCAAGAAAAGTGCTTCCTTGTTACCAAACGCCGAATAGAGTGCAGGTCGTTCCACGCCCGTTGCTTGGGTCAGATCCTTATACGACGCGCCCTCATATCCCTTGCGCCAGAACACACCAAGCGCTGCATCTAGCGCACAATCCACATCAAACTCGCGATGACGACCCATTACTCACCTGTCTTTCTTCCAGAGCAATGTTTATCATAACGATCATTTTTCTCAAGGGTTAGTATCGTCGCGATGCTTCCAGTCAAGCGCACATGACAAGGTCGTTCTGAAAGTGCATCAACCGTTGTACAACCACCCGCGCGTTGTCCACGGCGAGACAGACGTCTCAGCCAAGAGAATGGGAACCTAAGCGGAACCGGATGCAAGCGCGATGTTCAATGCGAGTGCTGCATGCTCGTGCTCAAGAACGACTCAGCCAATGCTCAAACAAGTTCTAAAGCTGCATTTTTGATCTGAACGGGACACCAGACTAGTACGCGCTGAGACTCGATGCTAGTACACCCGGTCCCTAAGCGACGGTACGTAGCACTTGGTAGTTGGTTGCGTCCACGTATCTAGGGGCAGCTCCCGATCCGTTGCGCACTTTGCCTTCTCGCGGGTTGGGTTCACTAGGTCGAGTGCTTCGCAACGTGCTATCAAACTGCCAACGGTATCGGTGCATAGTTGAATAAATCACCATCTCCACCGCGTCGAGCTGCGCCAATTGTTCGGTAGAGTCTGCTGGCGCTCTCCGGATAGACCCCGGGCTACATGGATGTGTGGACACTCTCCCTACCTAGGCGGAGGGGAGCTGGTTTTTACGAACGCGCGTTTGGTTGTGCCGTCCGATTCTATCGTCTGGAAATTCCAGTTTTAAGTGGGCCGACCGGTGATACATCGATCAACTTACCTTTCGGTTTGTCTACGTGAGTCGGTCCATACGCCACGCCGCGGGCGTGGCACCAGTCAGTTTGCGAAACGTTCGACCAAAGTGAACTGCGTCGGCAAAACCAGTGGCAATGGCAATGTCTTCCAAGCCGTCGTTCGTATTGAGTAAGAGGTTCCTGGCGCTCTCGATGCGTGATTGCAACTGCCACTGGTACGGCGCCAACCCAGTAGAGGCCTTGAAAGCGCGGCTGAAGTGAGATTGCGACAAACCAGCTATTTTTGCGAGCGTCTCGAGCTCCACCTTTTCAGGCATCTTCGACTCTAGATAGCCCAAAGCATCCTTAAGTTGAATGGCTGAAAGTCCGCTCTCGCTTCCTTTGGACTCCTTAGGTCGCTCGAAGAGCCGTGCTGCTATTGCAGCTGTCAACGAATCACCGTACAGCTGTGCTGTCGGGTCCGTGTCGCTAATCGAATCTGTGAGCAATTTGACCAATGTCCAGAGGCGATCGTCGAAGAGTCGCAGGTGAGGTGTATCGACAGGCCCCAATGATTCACAGATGCCCAGTCGGTCTTGAAGCATCGCCACGTCGAAACTGATAGCAGCGCACTTCACGTAGAGAGTGTCTGATGAATGGCCCCACAGCTCATGCCCCGCCGGAGCGAAATACATGTGCTTGGGCTTGTAAGCGATCGGATTGGGCTTGTTTGCGGCAGACCTGGTTTCCGCATGGTCTCGACCGACTTCCTCAAGTAGGGTGCCAAGTCGAGTGGATTCCTCATGGCTGTCCATTTGAAACAAAACCCTTCCCGTGCAAGTGAATTCATTTAGATCCACATTCACGCCATTCCAGTTGCGGCTGGACACCGTCAACATGGCCATGTTTTCAGGTAGTTCAGCGTCGGTTGACGTAGTAGTTTGATAAGCTGGACATGCACTCATGACGCATCTCTCTTCATGGACTGGCGCCTCTATGGAGGGCGGGAAGTTGGATGCGACGGATCTTCCCATTTTTTTTTCGAGACGGTGATCGCAATTTTGCGTTTCTGTGTCGCACTTTTAGGAACACCAAATGGGGATAGAAGATTTGCTAACCTTTGTGGAGGTCGCCGACTCAGGGTGCGTCACATCCGCCGCCGATCGCCTCGGTATTGCCAAGTCTGTAGTGAGCCGCAGGCTAATCAAACTTGAGGCCGAGCTCGGTGTGCAATTGCTTGTGCGAAACACGCGTGGCGCGTTCGTAACAGAAGCTGGCGCCACTTTTCGCCAATACGCCGCTAGGATCTGCGCAGAGATTGATGCTGCAAAAGAATCCATACTTCCCGATGGAGATTTGCGTGGCCGACTGAGGATCGCGGCACCTCTATCGTTTGGCCCGACCCACTTTGCTCCGTTGCTAGCGGAGTTGGCGCTACAACACCCGCAGCTCCAGATCCACACCACTTACAGCGACCGCACTGTGGATCTGGTCGCAGAAGGGTACGACTGCGCGATTCGGGTGGGTCACTTGGCAAGCTCCAACCTTGTCGCTCAACGAGTTGGGTCTGTAAACGGAGGGCTTGTCGCTAGCCCCGCTTACATCATGGCCCATGGCCAGCCTGAATCACTAGATCAACTCACTGATCATGCATTGCTGGTGCAGGGGATGCATCCTTGGCAACTGATGAACGGAGACGAGGTCGTAACAATCAGGCCACAAGGCCGCTTCAGTGCGGACAACGGAATTGCGCTTGTCGCTGCCGCAGTGGCCGGTGCAGGGATAGGCTATTTTCCGTTTGGACTGATGCGCTCTCATTTAGCGTCTGGTGCTCTCGTCACAGTTCTTCCGCAGCACCCCAGCAAGCCCGCAGGAGCTTTCGTCGTTCGCCCTCCAGGCCAACATCCTTCTCGTAATCTTCGAGTGCTCACCCAGATGCTAAGGGACTACTTTGCCAAGTTTCCAGACTTTGACTCTGGTTCGATTCAGCCTTAACGAAAAGGCCCTATCGACCATAGGCGCCAGGAGCTGGTAGACCCGACGGAAGCTTAGTCGTGGTTACCGTTAGGAGTTCGACATCATTGCCCGGGCGTAGACTCGGCTGGCTGCGCTTTATTGGCCGCCCTCCTAAGCAAAAGTGCCTTCCCGGCCATTTTGCCGCCCAACGTCTCGTGAACAAAGCGTTCGGAATCATGAGTCCTTACGGTCTTCATGATTTCGTCCGCTTCATTCTCGTCAGCTCCAGTGGCAAGCACCGCTTCTCGGCCCAGTTGCATAGCGGACTCAAAAGTTTCGCGTATCACGTAGTCAGCACCTAGCGTGTTCAAAGCCACAGCGTGTTCACGGTCATACGCCCGGACCAAGAGCTTCGCTTGGGGAAACGCGACTCGCGCGATTTCCACGATCCGGATGGCTGCGGTCCGATCATTGATGCAAACCATGATGACGCTCGCAGTTTTCGCGCCGGCAGAGTGCAGGATGCTCAGGTAGCTCCCGTCTCCATAAAAAACTTTGAAGCCGTAGCTTTGTGCCTCTCGGATGACGCTTGTGTCGCTGTCAATGACAGTCAGCGATGCCCCGCGCGAAAGAACCCCTTGACTGGCGATTTGTCCCACGCGACCAAATCCGATGATTAGTACTCTTGCCGTCCGTTCAATCGCTGGTTCTTCGGCTTGCCCATTGCGCTGCACTCGTAAGCGGCTGTACAGCTTGTGAGTCATTACCGCTAAGGGCGTAAGAGCCATCGACAAAACTACGATGGCTGTGACGTTGGCGTGGATTGCAGGAGTGATGATGAGTGCTGAAGCCGCGGCCGAGAACAGGACGAAGGCGAACTCGCCACCTTGAGCCATTAGTACAGAGCGTTCAAGCGCTTCTTCGTGCGATGCCTTCGAGATCCGTGCCACTAGATAGATGCAGGCTGCTTTCGTAAGCATGAGTGAAGTGACGCTCGCGACGATAAGTCCCGCATTCTCCCGCACGACAGCTAAGTCAAGCGACATCCCCACCCCGAGAAAAAATAGCCCTAGCAATATTCCGCGGAATGGCTCTATGTCGGCTTCCAGCTGGTGACGGAAAGTCGATTCCGATAAAAGTACGCCGGCGAGGAAGGCTCCTAGTGCCATGGAGAGTCCTCCCATCTGCATCAACAGGGCTGCGCCGAGCACTACAAACAGAGCTGCAGCGGTCATGGCATCTTTAGCATTTGCCTTCGCGAGAGCTTCGAACAAAGGATTCAGAAGCCAGATTCCCGCAGCAACCAAAGCCGCGACTGAGCCGACAGCAGTAGCCAAGGTAATGAGCTTTGCAGGCGCCGAAGCTTCCAACTGAGCTGGCAGTGGTGCGAGAAAAGCGATGAGCGCAAGCAGCGGCACGATGAGGAGATCCTCGAACAGCAAAATCGCGACGATTCGTTGGCCACGAGGTGAAGCTACGTCGCCGCGCTCTGACAACGTTTGCATGACGATTGCGGTGGATGTGAGGACAAACCCCATTGCGCAGATGAATGCAGCAGGCGGGGTAAGACCAAACGTAATGCTAACCAGCGTGAGCAACGCGCCACAGACAGCCATCTGCAGACTACCCAATCCGAAAATGGCTTTGCGGAGACTCCAAAGATGCGACGGTCGCATCTCAAGTCCGACGACGAACAAAAACATTACTACGCCCAGTTCTGCCACGTGGACGATTGCCCCTGCGTCTTTGAACCAACCAATCCCAGAGGGGCCTACCACAAGGCCAGCGCATAGATACGCCAACACGGTCCCTAACCCAAGTCGTTTGAATATCGGTACCGCTATAACCGCAGTACCGAGCAGAAGCACTGCCGGAATGAGGTCGCCCCCGAGGTTTTGATCGGCCATGCTTCATGTTCCTTTTGGATATTGTTTGCTAGAAAGGCTTAGATCCGCGTGCGCATGAGTCGCCCGCTCAGAGTGCGCGAGCTGAGGCTGAGATGCAGAGAGATCAACAGTGACGAATCTGATCCACGCAGAGGTCTACCCGAAATGCGTTCTGCTGAGCCTCAGCAGCGATCTTGTAGCTTTGAATCGGATGCTGGTTCATGACCAGATTGTTGTTTGCAACCGGCGTGTAGGCACTGTCGGAAAGTGCGCTGCATAGTCAGAAAGCACCGGGAAATTCAAATCAACGGAGTGGCAGATGAGGAAATTCAACTGGTCTTGCCAGGATTAGTCAGTGACGGCCTCATTGGCGGAGCGGAAACTTTCCCCCGTCAAAAGCAGGATTCGATGACGGGCCATTCAAAGCCCTGAAATCTACTGATTCACCAGTCGCGAGCTTGCATGGGCGACTGTGAAATTCTTGCTGGCGACTAACACCGCTCAACTCTACCAACCCACCATGAACAGCATCAGACGCCTTCTTATCGCATCGGTCACGGCAACCTGTGGCCTGATGTTCCATCCCATCACTACCGCAACCCCAGCAACTGCGTACGGAAAAAAGATGACCACAAGCCAATACATCACCGCCAACGATGGCACCCAACTCTATTTCAAA
Organism: Acidovorax sp. 59; assembly: GCF_002754175.1. Taxonomy (NCBI): domain Bacteria; kingdom Pseudomonadati; phylum Pseudomonadota; class Betaproteobacteria; order Burkholderiales; family Comamonadaceae; genus Acidovorax; species Acidovorax sp. 59. The sequence continues at coordinate 783,053 of NZ_PEET01000001.1, forward strand.
GACTGGGGTCCGAAGAACGGACAAGTTGTCGTGTTCAGCCACGGCTGGCCTCTCAACTCGGACAGTTGGGAGTCGCAGATGCAGTTCTTGGCAGAGAAGGGATACAGGGTTATCGCACATGACCGTCGAGGCCATGGCCGCTCCGGCCAGCCTTGGGAAGGCAACACAATGGACCAATACGCTGACGATTTAGATGCTGTTTTGCGCAAGCTCAATGTCAAAGGCGTTGTCTTGGTGGGCTTCTCTACTGGCGGGGGCGAAGTAGCGCGCTACGTCGGGCGTCATGGGACCGCCCGTGTATCCAAGGTTGCGCTCGTCAGCGCAATCACACCTATTATGGGAAGAACCACTACGCACCCTGAAGGCGTTCCAACAGAAGTCTTCGAAAGCCTGCGCAAGGGTTCGCTCGAAAACCGATCGCAGTTGTACAAAGATATCGCTAGTGGACCATTCTTCGGATTCAATCGTCCCGGGGCAAAGGTTTCGACAGGTCTGATCGATAGCTTCTGGACGCAAGGCATGCAGGCCAGCAGTAAAGCGACGTACGACTGCATTAACGCGTTTTTCTATTCAGACTTCCGTGATGACCTAAAGAAGTTCAATATTCCAACCCTGGTCGTTCATGGTACGGATGACCAGATTGTGCCGATCGAAACCACTGGCCGAGCAGTTGCCAAGCTGGTTCCAAATGCGAAGCTTATCGAATACGCTGGCGGCCCACACGGTATCACCGATACGCACAAGGACCAACTGAACAATGACCTGCTCGAATTTGTGAAGAAGTAAAGATGAGCCCGTGGTGCGTAGCGCCCGGGCGTTCTCTTGATAGCACGAAGGCGTAGAAACAATACCGAAGGGCCGACACATGAAGGCTGTGGTCTATAACAACGCGGAAGGGTTGGGTGTCCTGGAGTACAAAGACGTACCGGATCCTTCAGTCAGGTCTGATGATGTGCTGATAGAAGTGGAAGCTATATCCATTGAGAAAGGTGACGTAAGTGACCGCCGTCAAAGCGCTCCGCCTGATCTTTCGTGGACAGTTGGGCTAGCCGCTGCGGGTGTCGTGCGAGCCGTCGGATCCTGCATAGAAAATCGGAAGGTGGGCGACAGAGTCGCCGCATTCGACGTTCAGGGATCACACGCGGAATTGTGGGCCGTGCCTGCAACGCGGACTTGGCTTCTTCCTGACCAGGTTGCTTCAAAAGACGCCGCTGTCATGACAATGTCTTTTGGCACCGCAAATCACTGTCTCTTCGCGAGATGCGGGTTGCTACGCGGAGAGACAGTCTTGATACAGGCGGCCGCCGGCGGGCTAGGGATTGCTGCGGTTCAGCTCGCTGTACTTGCGGGTGCAAACGTATTAGCAGTGGCTAGCGGAGCCCTTAGGTGCAAAATGTTGTACGCGCTAGGGGCCTACCATGTTATCGATAGAACGACGTGTGACGTGGTCAGTGAAGTGTTGCGCGTTACCGGCAACAGGGGGGTCGATGTCGCACTAGACCCAAATGAAACGACGTTGCGTGATTCAATGGCTGTGCTAGCGCCCGAGGGCCGCCTGGTGTTCGTGGGGAGTGCGGGCAGCACAGCCATAGAAGTTGATCTCAGAAGGTCAATGCAAGCCAATCAGACGCTTTTTGGCGTTTCTATGGGAGCAGTGCTTGAGAAGCCGAAGGTTTGGTCAACGGTGGATTCTTTGTTCAAGCAACTTGCCACGCAGCGAATAAAAGTCCTGATTGATAGGACATTCCCACTTTCAGACGCGGCAATTGCACACCGGTACGCGGAGAACACAGCATCGTTTGGTCCTGTCGTCTTGACGCCGTGATCGATGGCCCTGAGAAGGTATTGATCTCCGCAGTGTTATCGGCTTCACATGTGCGGCGTGAAGAGGGTCTCGGCGATGAGAAAAGCAATCACCGGTTTTCGCGTTAACTGGGCTGTGCCACATCAACCGTGAGTGGTTGGGTCGTAGCTTTGGGACTGCTTTGCATCGGCGGGTCGGAATCAACTCCAGAGGACGGCTTCGCAACTCTTTATTTGAGAAATCTGCTGTGAGGCCTTGACAGCTTAGTCCGGATATCTATCGGATCTCATAGGGCACCCCCGCTCAGGTATCGCCGTACGTCCATATTGTCCTGAGGATAGGCTACTGGATTCACAGCTTACGCCTCTGCATCTGGTGCGAATCTTTTTCGGATTCCCTCGTGAAGGTCTGCTCGCGAAGGTTACGCCCATTGTTTGAGACTTGTTGGAGACGACATCTCTGGACTGCCATGCGCAAATGAAATCGGCGATCAGCAGTAATTCTTTTGAACTGCTGCGCGCACGATTGGACAGTGACGGGCTCCGCTCTTCTCGGCAACATACGTCGCATGAAGTATGAGTTTTCGCGAAAGCATCCGAAGCAGCGATCGCTGTCGAACACTTGCTAGATGGATAGGTCTAGGCAGAAGTCGTTTTAACCCATCTCCTCTTTTCTGTGTTACGAGCTTCGGAAGTTTCTCCATCATCAATTCAAAAAGGCGGAGCGGTGTAGGGATATCCCCCAGATACATCGCGACATGCTGTTGGCTTGCAGAGGGAGGCAGCTATGTGCAAAACAGACCGCGCCATCGTCATTGATGCCGCGATAGACAAATGGTGAATTTATGAATGCGATCATTAGCCATCTACCTTCTGCCACCTACCGCACACGTCGCGTAGCCCTCCGAACGAGCGGGATTAGACACGGGAAGGTGACCCGATTGATGAGCCCTGCAGACCTCGGCCAGATGCTGAAGCCTTTTGTATTCCTTGACATGTTTGACGTCGACTTTCACGACGCGCAAGTCAAGTTCCCTATTCATCCCCATTCTGGACTCGCAACCATCACAGTAATCACCGAGGGAAACTTACGATTCGACGATGACGCAGACGGGACTGGATACATCGGCTTTGGCGGTTTTGAGTGGATGCGCGCAGGCAATGGGGTGTGGCACGGCCAAGAGCTCTCAGCAGGCACCACACCGAGAGCAAAAGGCTTTCAGCTATGGATAGCCTTGGCTCCGGAGCTCGAACATGAGTCTGTCGACAGTCAATATGTTGAGGCCGCTTCCGTTCCAACGGTCGGCCCGGCTCATGTGATTCTCGGACGCTATGAGGGGGCCCGGAGCCCGGCACGCGCTCCCCAAGGTGTTACGTACCTACTCGTCAGATTGGCTGCCGGCATGGAGTGGACATTCACTCCTCCGTCGGTTGAATCGCTCGCTTGGATTGCCGTCGCAAACGGCTCCTTGGCCGGTGAGACTCAAGTGAAAACAGGCGAAATGGTCATCTTTGAGGAGTCGAATGAACCAATCAGCTTGCGTGCAAGTTTTGAATCGGACGCGGTGTTTGTGATTGGGTCTGCTAGGCCCCATCCGCATGAACTTTACCTGGGACGATATTCCGTGCACACCTCGTCAGACTCGCTTGCTACGGGTGAGGCCAATATAGCGCGTTTGAGAAAGCTCCTAGTTGATTCAGGTGACCGCCGAGGTCCTGGTGGCTCGATCCCAATCTTCTCAGATTGAGGAAACAGCTTCTGTGGGGAGGCATGTCGCGACCCTCAGCTGCGCATCCGGTCCCATCGCCATTTCATTTAATCGATGAGCAGATTCTGAGTCGCTTTTTTGATCAACCGAGACCGCGAGGGTGGACGATCTGGCTTCCCATGGAGAAGAACCCATTTCGCCGGTCAGTATTGATATCTTCGGAGTTCGATCATGAGTTACGTGTCCTACATTGAACGACTGTTGCGCTATGCCTGCACGACCGCGTTAATTGTGTTGGCGCTACCTGGCTGCTCGACGCTTCCGGCGGAAGGCCCTCGGACTTACAGCACGGCCATGATTGCTGAAAGCCCCGCTACTGCAATGCTCGAGCAGGTGGCGGAGGCGTCGATGCGAGGTGCAGAGCCGGGACAGAGCGGCTTTCGCATGCTGCTAGGCCCCGCGGCTCTCGACTTGCGACTCGAACTCATGCGTAAGGCCGAAAGATCGATAGACATGCAGTACTACCATCTGCACGACGACATAACAGGCCGGCTCGTCATGCGTGAGCTGCGAGATGCCGCAAAGCGCGGCATACGCGTGCGGCTTCTGCTCGACGATCTCTACACCGATGGGCTAGAGCCGCTACTTCACGGACTCGAGTGCGATCGCAACGTTGAGGTGCGACTTTTCAATCCATTTCCCACACGTGGTGGCGTCGGTAAGCGAATTGCAGGTGCACTGTTCGACTTCGCACGGTTAAACCGTCGGATGCACAACAAGATGTTTGTGGTCGACGGGGCCTTGGCAATCGCTGGTGGCCGCAATCTTGGTGACGAGTACTTTCTGCGCAGCTTGCAGTTCAACTTTTTTGATTTCGACGTTCTGATCGCCGGGCCAGTAGTATCTCAAATGGGCAGCCTCTTCGATGAGTACTGGAACTCGCCGCAGGTGCGGACACTTCGCTCGGTCCAGCTTCCAGAACAGACGCAGGAAGTGTTGCGCCAGAATCTAGACATACGGCTTAACGCTACAAAGCGACCCGATCTCAGGCTTGTCTCAAGTGTCGATCGCCAAGGTCGATCAGCGCCGGATACACAACTCGCCGCAGGTCGAGTCGAGATGGTGTACGGCCACGCTCAAGCTTTCGCTGACTCACCGGCCAAGGCTTGGGGCGACACTGAAGTCGCGCGACTTCGAACCGGCGCGCTGCTCGACAACAATCGCCTACTTCTGCGATCAGAATTCCAAAAAGCCCATTCTGAAATCGCAATCGCCTCTCCTTATCTGGTTCCGGACACGATTGCACTGGAGGGGGCGCGCGTCAACATCGCCCGGGGAGTAAAGATCAGCCTGCTAACCAATTCGTTGGCTGCATCAGACGAGCAAGTGGTTCATACCGGCTATCGGCGCTACCGAGATAGGATGCTGCGATCCGGCTTGACGATCTTCGAGCTGCATCCCTCATTGGGTCAGAAAATTCTCATGCCTGGCGAGATCTCTGGAACGCCGTTGCGCCTGCACAGTAAAGCGACCATCATCGACCGGGAGCGACTGTTTATCGGGTCGGCAAACTTCGATCCGAGGTCTGAGGCACTCAACACCGAGTTTGGCATTTTTATCAACAGCCCGGCGCTCGCTGTCGAAGCTTTTGACCTACTGCAGCTTCTTCAGCGTGAGGCGTCGTACCAGGTCGCGCTGAAAGGGCACCGCGAAGATGAGTTGCAGTGGATTCACACGAACTCGGAGCAGCAAACCATCGTGGTTGACAGCGAGCCCGGAGCTGACCCTTGGACGCGATTGCGACTCTTCATCCAGTCGATAGTTATTCCGGAATCACTTCTCTAAGAACGGCGGGGCGGAGGACGGAGTGATAGCGATCTGGGGCGGCGCAGAAATCTACGTCTAACTTAACTCGTCGCTCGCAACATGAGGCTCGGCTGTTCGCCTCATCGAAATCAACGCTAAACCTCTTGAGATTTCCATCGAAGTTGCAGCGCAACTCTTCATCAAAGCGTGCGCAACGTTGAATACGTGCCTATTCAAGCGCGAATGGAGATTCCGGGGCTAGTCCCATTGATCTAGTAATGGGTACATCAGCCCCAGTTGCAAGACGCTGATTTCAATGTCGCGTCACTCTTGCAGCTTCGACACCATGCTACAGAGCTAGGTCCAATGTGACCCCGCAGGACCAGCTTTTTTCAAACCACGTGGATTTTGTTGCGATGGAAAGTACGGGGACAAATATTGAATCGAACTTATTTTTTACATGACCAAGATGAGTTCGATGCATTGAGCGTTCTGAGGGAAATCTGTCTTCTTGTAGTTCATCTCTTTGCAGCGCTTTCAGTCGGTTCACCGCAAACTTCATCAGTGCGTTCCGAGGTCCGATCACGCATAGTTTGCTTGCGCTTATCGAACAAGCGTGGCGTCAAAGAAATGAGCGTCATTTTGGGGTTTGTTAGTTGTTGGATTGGATGACCGAAAGCTGAAGTGCGCTAATTCTGGTGTGCTGATGATGCCGGTGCGTTCGAGCAACAACACGCAAATCTTCAATTCATATCAATCCTTAAGTAATCGGAGAAACCAAGCCATGAACACCACCATCACCATCCCAGTCGCTGTTTTCGCTCTGGCATTCAGTGCCCTGTCGGCAAATGCCCAAACCGTTTCGCGTGAGCAAGTGAAAGCAGAAACAAAGGCTGCCAATGCTGCAGGGAGCATTCCACGAGGAGAGAGCACTAACCAGCAGCCTAAATTGAGCACAGGAAAAACCCGGGCGGACCGCAAAGCCGAAACTGCATCAGCGAAGCAAACTGGTGAGATCGCGCGCGGAGGCGAGGCTCATCCACTCGACGGACGGATTAAGCCAACCGCCAACGGCCGCGACCGTTCGGATGTTAAGGCTGAGACGAAGGCAGCTGTAAAAGCCGGACAGATCCCCTCCGGCGAAAAGAACTAGCCTTGAGCCGTGCAACCGATGCACAGTATTGCAAAAACTGTTTGCTCTGCGGAGGAGTGCGACGTCGTGCCAATTGGTGGCAATGCGCAACCGCGCTCCTTCCTGGGGCAGCTGAGAGTGGGGGTGGTCGCTCTGGCGCTTATATGGGCGTGTCTGGCTGCAAACACCTCAATTGCCGCGCCGGCTGTCTTGACGGTTCGGGGCGAGATCGAAGGCTTACTTTCCGCTCTCCGGAACTCCAAATGTGAGTTTCAACGCAATGGGACTTGGCACTCGGTTGAGGAAGCGAATACGCACTTGATCTATAAGCTGCACCATTTAGAAAAGCGGACAACTCTACGCAGTGCAGAGGAATTCATAGAGATGGTGGGGTCAGTAAGTAGCGTATCGCGACAGCCGTACCTTGTTCGATGCGAAGGAGTTGTGCAGCCCAGCGCCGACTGGTTCTCCGCTCATTTGAAGCATATAAGGGCAGCCTCGGACCACTAGGGACTGCGTGGGTGCTCGCCCATTTCAATACGTAAGTTGAGCCGCGTTGTGCCGCCAAGCGAACGGACTTATTGAAGTTGCGGCTCCGAAATAGCCAACCCAGCACATGGCAACTGAACAGCAGTCGCCCTTCCGCTGAAGTCAAACTAACATACCCAGATACATAAAATGCAACAGATCAGTCATGTGAATGGAGCCCCGGTCGTAGACAACACCAACACGCAAACAGCCGGCCCCCGCGGCCCAGCTCTGTTGCAGGACATTTGGTTGTTAGAGAAGCTTGCTCACTTTGATCGAGAGGTGATACCAGAGCGGCGGATGCATGCTAAGGGTTCTGGTGCCTACGGTCACTTTACAATTACGCACGACATCAGTCGCTTCACGAAGGCGAAACTGTTCGAGAGGATCGGGAAGAAGACTGAGGTCTTTGTTCGGTTTTCAACTGTGGCAGGGGAGCGCGGAGCTGCGGACGCCGAAAGGGATATTCGGGGGTTCGCGGTCAAGTTCTATAGTGAAGAAGGTAACTGGGACTTAGTCGGAAACAACACTCCCGTATTCTTCCTGCGCGACCCTCTACGGTTTCCTGATCTGAACCACGCAGTCAAGCGCGATCCACGAAGCAATCTGCGAAGTGCACAGAACAATTGGGATTTTTGGACGCTGCTTCCAGAGGCGCTTCATCAGATCACCTATGTCATGGGTGATCGCGGACTGCCTGACGGTTATCGGTTCATGCACGGATTTGGCAGCCACACGTTCAGCTTCATAAATGCAGCAAACAAACGCACGTGGGTCAAGTTTCACCTCAAGAGCCTTCAGGGCATCCGAAATCTCAGCGACGAAGAAGCTGAGAATATTGTGGCCAAGGATCGTGAAAGCTCACAGCGCGACCTCATCGCCGCTATCGAACGCGGTGACTATCCGCGTTGGAAGCTCGCCGTTCAACTGATGACAGAAGAACAAGCTAACGAGTGCGAGTTCAATCCCTTTGACCTCACCAAAGTCTGGCCACACAAGAGCTACCCTTTGATTGATGTGGGCGTGTTGGAACTGAATCGAAATCCTGAAAACTACTTTGCGGAGGTAGAGCAGTCGGCATTCTCGCCCGCAAACGTAGTGCCCGGCATCGGGTTCTCTCCTGACAAGATGCTGCAAGGACGTTTGTTTAGTTACGGCGACGCGCAGCGCTACCGGCTGGGTGTGAATGCGCACCAAATCCCTGTCAATGCACCTAAGTGCCCTTTCCACAATTACCACCGTGACGGGGCTATGAGAGTGGACGGCAATCAGGGCAGGGCAATAGGCTACCAACCTAATGGAGCCGGCGAGTGGTCCGACCAGCCGCATTTGAAGGAGCCCCCGCTGGCAACTCGTGGCGACTCTACTAGTTGGGACCATAGAGTCGATGAGGACTACTACTCGCAACCTGGCGCGCTGTTCCGCCTCATGAACATGAGTGAGCAAAGACGCCTGTTTGAGAATACAGCTCGTTCGCTTAACGGTGCTAGCAAAGATGTCCAACTGCGCCATGTTGAGAACTGCAGTCTTGCCGATCCGGCTTACGGGCGCGGAGTTCAGCAGGCGCTGGACCGATTGGCCCGGAATCGGCGCTGAGCTTAAGGTAAGCAGACAGCCCAGGACGCCGAGATAGCCATGCTACGCAGGGAAGTGGCCAAGCTCAAGACGGACCGCGACATCTTGAAAGCGCCCAGGCCTACTTTGCGAAGGAGACGATGTGAAGCTCGGCTTCGTGGTGAAACACCGATGGGCATGGTCGGTCGATCTGATGTGCGAGGCGCTCGGTGTATGGCGAGACGGCTTTTACGCTTGGTTGGCGCGCCCCAGGAGCTGGCGCAGCCTTGATGACGAGAAGCTGGGCGCTCAGATGCACCAGAGCGTCGGGCTCAGCGACAGCACCTATGGCGGCGGGCGAGTGTGGCGCGGTGTACTGGAGCAGGGCCTGCCTTTCGGCCTGAATCGTATCGAGCAGTCTATGCGTGAGCGGGCTCTTCGTGCATGTCCCTGGCGCTGGGGCTCACCCAAGGACCCGGGCGAGCGCAGTGCGATTGCCGACAACTTGCTGTTCCGCCAGTTCCAGGCCGATGCACCGAACCAGATGTAGGTGGCCATGTTCACCTACATCTGGACGGCCGAAGGCTGGTTGTGCGTGGCAGCGGTGCTGGACCTTTACTTGCGTCGCATCGTGGGCTGATCGATTCAAGATAGCATGACCTCGCAGCTCGTGGTCGACGCATTGATGATGGCAGTGTGGCGCCGGGGCAAGCCGGTGGCACTGCTGCATCACTCGGACTAGGGCCCTCGATACACCTGTGCGAACTTCCAGCAACTGCTGCGTGAGCAATGCATCACCTGCAGGATGAGCACAGCCAGCGAGGTCTGGGACAACTCGGCGATGGAGAGCTTCTTCAGTTCAATGAAGACTGAGAGCATCACCACGCGGGTGTACCGCGGCAGGGAACAAGCTCGGGTCGATGTGTTCGACTACATCGAGCGCTTCTACAACCCAAAGCGCCGACATTCGACTCTGGGCTGCCTTAGTCCCGTACAGTTCGAAAAGCTCAAGAAGCTTAGGTCGGTGTCAGCGAAACCGGCAGCAGCCCACCCCTCATCCCATAGTTCCCCAAGCCAACGTGGTTGGTTTCCCGCGACGATACACCACGTCTCGCCGAAGCTAAGCCTTGTCGGGGCATGGGTCCGTCTAGATGCGATGCCGATATGACTTGCATATGACACTGCAGGCTGAGCAGCTGGGTCGATCAGGATCTATCAAACCGGGGCGCGTGATATCCCTCCATCGCGATTCTGCAAATGGCGTTTACGAAACGCAGCGGCTTGTTCGCAGAACAGGTCTGCGAGGCGGGGCCACTGAGGTTCGTTGAGACCACTTTGAGGCTGCTGCGTTGATGAATAAAGGTTGATCAGCCGACAGTTGCTATTTCACATGACTGTCCAGAAACGCACGTATGACCGGGGCAATTTGGTTGCCATGGGTTTCGAGGGCTAGGTGGCCAGTATCGTAAAAGCGCACATCTGCATTCGGTATGTCACGCTTCCAGGCGTTTGCTCCCGCGGGCAGGAAGAATGGATCGCGCTCACCCCAGACTGCGAGCAGTGGAGGTTGGTGCATACGGAAGTACGATTGAAACTCGGGGTACTTGGCGACGTTGTTTGCGTAGTCTAGGAGTAGATCTAGTTGTACTTCCGCGTTTCCTGGCCGAGACACCAGCCAACTCTCCAACGCAATGGCATCTGGCGCGACCAGGCTTGAATCCCGGACACCCTCAAGGTACTGCCATTTGATTGAAGCCGGCGTAGGGAAATCCTTCAGTGCCTCGCGGTTGGCTTTCGTCGGCTCATTCCAGTACCTTTGAATCGGGACCCATCCCTCGCCCAATCCCTCTTCATACGCATTTCCGTTCTGGGAAATGATTGCACTCACTCGGGAAGGATTGGCCAATGCCATGCGCCAACCTACGGGTGCACCATAGTCAAATACCTGCATCGCATACCGCTCCAGGCTGAGCTGATCCGTGAATTTGGTCAAAGTCTCTGCGAGTTGGTCGAACGTGTATTCGTACTTTCCGCGTGGGGGTGCTTCGGTAAAGCCAAACCCGGGCAAGTCCGGCGCAATGACGTGATATTTGTCTGCGAGTTGCGGGATAAGGTTTCGGTACATAAACGAAGATGTCGCATAGCCGTGCAGTAAAAGCACTGTCGGTGCATTGCGATTGCCTGCTTCTCGGTAAAACAACTTGACGTCGCCCACCTGCTCAAACCGGTGGTGTACCTGCAGGTTGGAGAGTTGAGCGTTGGTAGGCGATGCCGCTGGGTCCATATTGACTGCGGCAGACAGACGAATTGAAGACATAAGAATCCTTGTAACCGGTTTTTGTGATTCGGTAGGTTACGTGAAATCATGGTAACCTGTCAATAAAATTGTTTAGGTTACAATGCCTTCATGAACGAAAGCCGTTTAATTGCAGCCCGTCCCTTGTTCGTGGGCGATCACGTCGCGCTCGACTTCGTCAACACGCAGTACGGGGCGGGAGCCATCTCTAGCGAATGCTTCGTAGACGACATCAGCGTCATGGCTTGGCTTCGACTGGCAAAGGTTGTGTCCGAAGATGTTCCGGTGGCGCCTGAGGGGTTGTTCGAGCTTGCGGTGGAGCTGCGAGCTTGCGCGAAATTGCTGTTGAACGCAGGCAACTCAGACCTGGAAGCTGCTCTTGGTGTCGTGAATCGCGTTTTGGACGAGGGGCGCCCAACCAGAAAGCTTGAGTGGGACACTGGTAGAAGGTCGTTCACAGCGCTTTCCACGCGCCGGAGCGATGCCGCTGGTTTGCTTGAGCCGATCGCCCAAGCGCTCGTGGAGATTTTGACAGTCGTGCCGCCGGAGTCAGTGCGCTGCTGCGAGGCCGATGACTGCACACTGCTGTTCTACGACTCAACAAAATCGCGTCGTCGACGCTGGTGCAGCATGGCCGGGTGCGGTAACCGTATGAAGGTAGCCGCGTTTCGATCTCGACAGAAGGAGTCTTAGCTCGGAGGCTCTCTCAAGTGGTGCTATCACCGAAAAGGTCAACGGGTCGTATGCAGCTTCGCCTGTTCGAATGGAGTCGGCAGCAGCGTTAACGACGGCTTTTGATCAAACCCCCGGTAAAGGGAGTGCGGACGTTTAGGTGCGTTTACGTAGTGGAGTAGTGGCACGGCGCCACTCGTGCTGAGCGTAAGCTGACCTGCTACGACTAGGGAAACGGCGGCCTAGGGGGAGGTCGTTTGATACCCCGCCGGTGCAAAACGTATACAATACATATATGTTTTGTATATGTGGTGTACCCCATGGGCATAGTCAAAATCTCCGATGAGATGCATGAAAATTTGCGGATTGCTAGCGCAGCGCTGAGCCGGTCCATCAACTCCCAAGCTGAGCACTGGATGCGCATTGGCATGCTGGCTGAGATGTATCCCGAGCTCGACCACAGCGAAATCAGCCAGATGCTGGTGCGGGCCGAGTTAGCAGGCGGGCTGGACCTAGCACTGGCTGTTCAAGGCGCGCTAGGGAGCAAGCCCGCTACAGCGGCCTCCAACGCACGTGTTAGAAAGGAGTCGCACTGATGGCCTGCGCTGAACGTGGGGTCACGATCCGCTCGGCCGAAGAATTGGCAATGGCGCGAGAGGCGGCGCAACTTGCTGCCCAAGTACTGGCCATGATCGAACAGCATGTGGTGCCAGGTGTGACCACCGACGCGCTAGACCGCCTATGCCACGAGCATATCGTGAACGTACAGAGGGCGAGGCCTGCCAACGTAGGCTATTTGGGCTATCCCAAGACAGTGTTGACTTCGGTGAATCATGTTGTCTGCCATGGGATCCCGTCGGCTCAGCAGGTTCTTAAGAATGGCGACATCGTAAACATAGACGTTGCAGTTGAGAAGGACGGTTGGTATGGCGACACTAGCCGAATGTTCTGCGTCGGTACGCCCAGTGTTTTGGCCAAGCGCCTGGTGCGGACGACTTATGAGGCGCTTTGCGCGGGCATTCGCGAAGTTAGGCCTGGCGCAACCCTGGGCGATGTAGGCTACGCCATTGCCACCGTAGCGCAGCGAGAAAACTTCAGTGTCGTGCGCGAGTATTGCGGCCATGGCATCGGGACCATGTACCACGATGAGCCCCAGGTGCTGCATTACGGACAGCGCGGCCAAGGACTTCGACTTGAGGCAGGCATGGTCTTCACCATTGAGCCAATGCTGAATGCAGGCCGGCGTGACACCAAGGAGTTGGCTGATGGTTGGACGGTGGTAACCAAAGACCGATCACTCTCTGCTCAGTGGGAACATATGGTTGCCGTGACCGAAGGCGGTTTTGAAGTGCTGACAGCTTGGCCGGGGGGCACAGGCACGTACGCGCCGATTTGAGAAAATCCTGAACAACTGGGTGCAAGAGCGGTTTTCGCCCGTTGTTCCAGTTCACGATGTGAATGCGGTCCTGCGTTGTCAGTGCCTTGGTGTTTTCGATTCGACTGGGGCGGTGGCGCACTGGACCTTTGAGAAATTAATATTCACGCCCAGCGGCCAGCTCCGGGCTGGTTTGACTTCGATGCCTCGGTGGTGAACCGCAGGCTGATCGAGCAGCTTGCGACGCTGCAGCTCACCGAGGCCGCGCACAACGCCGTGCCGGTGGGCGGGCCTGGCACGGGCAAGAACCATCTGGCCACGGCGCTGGGCGTCTCGGGCATAACGCGAATGGCCAAGCGCGTACGCTTTTACTCGATGGTGAACCCCTGGTCAATGCGCTAGAGCAGCAGAAGGCTCAGGGCAAGGCAGCACGCATTGCCAGTGCCTTGCTGCGCATGGACCTGGTGATTCTGGACAATTGGGGCTATCTGCCGTTCAGCCAGGCTGGCGGCGCGTTGCTGTTCCATCTGCTGTCCGCGCTGTATGAGCACACCAGCGTCGTGATCACCGCCAACCTAGACTTCGCCGAGTGGTCCACGGTGTTCGGCAACCCTAAGCTGACCACCAGCCTTGCTGGATCGGCTCACACACCACTGCCACATCGTGGAGACTGGCAACCAGAGCCATCGCTTTCTGCACAGCAGCGCTACGGCCAAGAAACGGATCAGGGCCCGCGAACAGGCCTGCAAGGGCAGCGGCAAGAACGATTCAAACGACTCGATCGACTGACGCAGGTGCGTCATGACCTGGGCGCTGCAGGCTTCGCCCTGCGCGTGCTATGTATGCAATCACAAGAGCCAACAGGAGGGTACAAAATAAGGAGCGTCATGCACTTATCCATAGCCGACCATCACAGCATCGGCTACGCCCCTGGCTCACGATTCAATCGGCGCAGTGGCTCAGTTTTGCTTCGGCGCGGACAAAGCTGGGCGTTACCTATCAGTCTAAACCTGTGACCCTCACAAGCGGGTTCTCTGATGTAAGTTCTAGAGCCAGTTTGCCGGAGACGAATTCCGCCCAAGCATTCATAACTTCTCGCCGTTGTTCCAGCAAATCGGTGCGATGGTAGGCAGCCTCAACTTTGTCTTTGATAGTGTGGGCCAAGGACCGCTCAGCCAGGTCACGTGAGTAGCTCATCTCGCTGCACCAATCCCGAAAGCTGGACCGAAACCCATGCGTTGTAGCGACTCTTCCTGGGGTGTCGCTCTGTGCCTTCAATTTTCGAAGAAGTGAAGTGAGAGCCATATCTGAGAGCTCGACTTGATCTCGACTCGACGGAAAAACAAGGCGCTCATGTTGGCCCTTCTGCCCTTCAATTAACGTCAACGCACGTATTGATAGCGGGATGCGATGGGGCAGCTTTGCTTTCATACGCTCCGCAGGAATTGTCCAGACTTTACTTTTTTGATCGACCTCGCTCCAAGTCATTCCACGCGCCTCTCCTGAGCGACAGGCCGTCAAGATCACAAATTCAAGCATAGTGCGTGTGACCTCTGGCCGAGTGCCTTGCCGGAGATGTTCCTTCACAAATTTCGGAATCTCTCGCCAGGGCATGGCGGGATGATGCTGCGTCCGCAGTGCTTTGCCTGGCTGTTGGGCGAGCAGGTGCCCAACTACATCCACAGGGTTTGATTGGCAGTATCCATGGGCCCAGCCCCACGCAATCACTGCATGGATCCGTTGTTTGACCCTACTGGCTGTTTCTGCCTTTGTGAGCCAGATAGGTTTCAGCACCTCCGCAACGTCCCCCGGTTGGATCTCTTGCAGAAACTTTGCCCCAAGCCTTGGGAAGACGTACTCCTCCAGGGTGTTGATCCATTGCTTGCCATGCTTGGGGTTCTTCCAGCCAGGAAGAAGATCGCTGTGCAGATTCAGTGCGGCCTCTTTGAAAGTGGGGATCTTTGGCTCGTCTTCCAGCTTAGCCTTTTCTTCGAGAGGGTCCTTACCCTCCGCCAGCCCAATGCGCATTGCGGTCGCACGCTTGCCTACTTCAGAAATACTGATCTCTGGATAAGTGCCAAGACCAGCATTTCGACGTTTGCCCGACACGGGGCTGACGAATCGCATGACCCACTTGCCGTGGCCCTTCGTGTTGGAAGGGTGCAGCGCCAAACCAGTGATGCTGCCGTGGGGGATGGCTGTGTCAGTGGGTTTGATGTTCCTAGCTTTGGTATCGGTAATGGTGGCCATTGGAGTTGCGTTTCGGTGTGCCATCCAGTATGCCATTTGGTATGCCATCTATCAATTGCTATGGTTGGCTCTTGTTGAGTCACTTTGGGCAATTTGATATATAAAACAATAACTTAACAGCGATTTTTCGTCGTCATTAGACATCTTTGATGCCGAACAAGGCAGACACCCTCTCCGCCAGCATCAAGGCCCTGTAGCTATCTAATCAATAGCACGGGGCCTTTTTCTTTGGGTCCGTTGGAACAATTCAGGCGGCTCGCTGACCCGCTTCGCATGCTGCAGGTGAAGCGGCTCGCAGATTCGCCATGGTGTTCGTATCGCTGTGCGGACGCAGGACGGGTAGGGTATTCGTTGCAATGCATGGCCGCGTTCCGCGCAGCGCCAGAATACGGGTAGCGCGCCCCGCGCCTGACGCCACGAAAGAACCTCGCATGCTTCCTGAGACCCTGACAACATCCCCCATCCGCCTGACCCAGTACAGCCACGGCGCGGGCTGTGGCTGCAAGATCAGTCCCAAGGTGCTGGACGTGATCCTGGCGGGCAGTGGGGCGCAGCATCTGGACCCCAGGCTCTGGGTGGGCAATACCTCGCGGGACGATGCGGCGGTGTATGCCCTGGATGCCGAGCGCGGCGTGGTGTCCACCACCGACTTCTTCATGCCCATCGTGGATGACCCGTACGACTTCGGGCGCATTGCTGCCACCAATGCGATCAGCGACATCTACGCCATGGGTGCCGATCCGCTGATGGCCATTGCCATCCTGGGGTGGCCGGTGAATGTGCTGCCGCCCGAGGTGGCGCGTGAGGTGGTGCGCGGGGGGCGTGCGGTGTGCGACGCGGCAGGCATTCCCCTGGCAGGCGGTCACTCCATCGATGCGCCGGAGCCCATTTTCGGCCTGGCGGTGACAGGCATAGTGGAAAAGCGCCATCTCAAACGCAACGACACGGCCACGGCGGGTTGCCGCCTGTATCTGACCAAGCCCCTTGGGATCGGCATCCTGACCACCGCAGAGAAAAAGTCCAAGTTGCGCCCCCAGGATGTGGGGGTGGCGCGCGACCTGATGTGCACGCTCAACCGGCCAGGGAGCCAATTCGGCCGGCTGGCAGGCGTGGCAGCCATGACGGATGTGACCGGCTTCGGCCTGTTGGGGCACCTGGTCGAAATGGCGGAGGGCAGCGGCTTGAGCGCTGTGATTGACTACGCGGCAGTACCCCGCCTGAAGGGGGTGGACTACTACATGGACCAGGGCTGTGTGCCTGGAGGCACGCTGCGCAACTTTGACAGCTACGGCGCGAAGATTGCGCCCCTGACGGAGGTGCAAAAGCACCTGCTGTGCGACCCCCAGACCAGCGGGGGGCTGCTGGTGGCCGTGAGCCCGGAGGGCGAGGCCGAGTTCCTGCAGGTGGCCGCGGAACTGGGCCTGGCGCTGCAGCCCATCGGCCAGCTCACCCCGCGACAGGCCTTTGCCGTCGAGCTGCGCTGATGCCCGACAACCTGACGGACTACCGGCACATCTTCCTGAACGATGTGCCCATGATGGATGTGCGCGCGCCGGTGGAGTTTGGGCAGGGCGCGTTTCCTGGAGTTGCCAACCTTCCCCTGATGGACGATGGCGAGCGTCAGCAGGTGGGCACCTGCTACAAGCACAAGGGCCAGGAGGCCGCGATTGCGCTGGGGCACCAGCTGGTGTCTGGCAGCCTCAAGCGCCAGCGCATTGAGGCGTGGGCGCAGTTTGCGCAGGCGCATCCACAAGGCGTGCTGTATTGCTTTCGTGGCGGGCTGCGCTCGCAGATCGTGCAGCAATGGTTGCTGAACGAAGCGGGCATGGACTACCCCCGGGTGGTGGGGGGCTACAAGGCCATGCGGGGTTTCCTCATCGGCACCACGCAGGCTGCGGCGGCGGAGTGTGGGTTTGTGGTGCTTAGTGGCCTGACCGGCACCGGCAAGACCGAGGTGATTGCGCAACTGGCCAACGGCTTGGACCTGGAAGGCCATGCCAACCACCGTGGCTCCAGTTTTGGCCAACGCGTGAGCGGCCAGCCGACGCAGATCGATTTTGAGAACCGGCTGGCCATCGACGTGCTGAAGAAACGAGCACGGGGCCATGCGACTTTTGTGCTGGAGGACGAGGGGCGCCATGTGGGCAGTTGCTCGGTGCCCCTGGAGCTGCGGCAGCGGCTGGAGCAGGTGCCCATCGTCTGCCTGGAGGACGCTTTCGATGCCCGTGTAGAGCGCATCTTGCGCGACTATGTGTGGCAGCAGTGCGCAGATTTTGTGGCCGTCCATGGCGAGGTGGCGGGTCTCAACCTGTTTGCAGCGCGGCTGCTCGACAGCCTGGGCAAACTCGCCAAGCGCCTTGGGGGCGACCGCTACCAGGCGCTTCGTGGGTCGATGCAGGCAGCGCTGGTACAGCAACGCAATCAGGGTGACCTGTCTCTGCACCGCGGCTGGATTGCTGCACTCATGCGCGACTATTACGACCCGATGTATGCCTACCAGCGGCAAAGCCGGGCTGATCGCATAGTTTTCCAGGGCGACCACCGGGCGGTGCTCGATTTTCTGCAGTCGCAGTCAGCCCCTCGCCGCTAGCTATTGCTCGTCGTCGTCCGGCGGCGCATCCAGCCGCTGCGGCAGCACCAGCCGGAACTCGGCCCCCCGCCCTACGTCGCTGTCCACCTCCAGCGCCCCGCCGTGGCGCCGCACGACGGTCTGCACCAGTGCCAGGCCCAGGCCGACCCCTGCTATGGCCGGGTGGCTGTGGTCGTGCAACCGCTGGTAGGGCGTGAACAGGCGGCCTTGCTGCTCGGGGGCAATGCCCGGGCCCTGGTCCCGTACCGACACCACCCAGTGCGTACCCCGCGCCACGATGGCGCACTGCACCGTGCCGCCATCGGGGCTGAACTTGATGGCGTTGTGGATCACGTTGGTCAGCGCGCGGGACAGCAGGGCGCGGTCGCCCAGGCAGGGCGCAGTGTCTGGGGTGGACACCGTGCGCACGTCCACGTTGCGGTCGCGGGCCAGGGTCCAGAGGTCGTCGGTGGTTTCAGAGAGCAGGGCGGCCAGGTCCAGCGGCGCCATGCGGTATTCCTGCGTCTGCGCGCTGGCCAGTTGCACAAAACTTTCGGCCATGCCCAGCGAAGCCTGTGCATAACGTTCGATGCGCTCCAGCAACTCGCGGTCCGACAGCCGGCCGGGGTAGGCACGCTGCATCTCCAGCAGCGTCAGGATGGACGCGTTGGGCGCGCGGATGTCGTGCGAGATGAAGTGCATCGCCTGGTCGCGTTGCTGCAGCGCACGGCGCATCTCGGTCAGGTCCACCAGGGTCAGCAGCCAGCCTGCATTGGCCAGGTTGGTGAAAGGCTTGCACTGCACCAGTAGGCTGCGGCCCCGGGCGTCTGTGCCCTCGGTCTGTTCTGGCAAGGCAGCATGGTGCAAGGCTGCCTGGGTAATGATCGGCTCTTGAGTCCCTGTCTGCACCAGGTCGGCCAGCAGGTCCACCACGGACAGGCCCTGCAAGGAGGGCTGGGCGGGCCCACCCAGGTGTTGGCGGGCCGCCTGGTTGGCCAGCAGGATTTCACCGTCGGGGGCGCAGACGATGGTGGGTGAGGGCAACTGCTGCAGGCTTTCGCTCACGAACTGGTGCAGGTCACGCAGCTGGCGGGATGCGCGCTCCACGGCGTTGATGCGGCGCTCCAGAAAGTCGGCGGAGTCTCCGGGCCGTCTGCGCAAGCGCATGGCCAGGCCTTGGCGCTGAAGGTTCTCCATCTCCAGCCGCAGAAAGTGCGCAGCCGCGCTCAGGCGCCGCCAGCTCCACAGCGGGTAAGCCAGCGCCAGGCCCAGCAAGGCGGCGGCCGGAGCGAACTGCAGACCTGCCCACCAGGGCAGGGCCATGCTCAGCAGCAAGGTGGCCAGGGCCAGCCCGGCGCTGGTCAGCAAGGCGGCCAGGGGGCCGATGAGCAGCAAGGCCACCAGCGCACAGGCCACAGGCACCAGGTTGAAGGCGATGTTCAAGGCCTGCGGTGCGCGCACGATGTGTTCGCCGGCCAGGCGGGCATCCAGCACATGGGCAACCACCTCCACGCCCGGCATCAGGCGCGACTGCTGGCTGACGGGCGTAGCAAACATGTCGCCCAGCCCCGAGGCTGCAGCGCCGACCAGCACGTACTTGCCCTCCAGTGCTCCGGCTGGCACCTGGCCACGCAGCACATCAATGTAGGAGTAGGTGGTGAAGGGCGATGGCCCGGCGGCGTAGGCGATGAGCGTGGGGTCATTGCGTTGCCAGGGGCTGGTATCCGATGCGCTGGCAGGCGAGGGCGCGCAGGCGGCCACAGATTGACGGTCTGCCACGCACTGCAGCGCCATGCTGAAGTGGTGCCAGGGGGCGGCTGCCGGGCCTTCCTGCAGGTACAGGCTGCGCACCACGCCATCGCTGTCGGGCGCCACATGCACATGGCCCAGGCCGGCGGCAGCCTCGGCAAAGGCGGGCCAGGGCAGGTCGGTCTGGTTGCTGACCGGGCCATAGCCGCGTCGCAGCACGGGCAGCACCACACGGGCGCTGCGCCGGATGGCGTCGGTGAGCAGCACGTCGTCCTCGGGATAGTCCAGGTCGGCTTCGTTGAACAGCACGTCCATGCCGATGGCACGGGGGTTCTGGGTAGTCAGGCGCGAGATCAGCTCGGCATGCAGCGCCCGGCGCCAGGGCCAGCGGCCGATGGCGGCAATGCTGGCGTCGTCGATGGCCACGATCACGATGTCGGGGTGTGCGGGCCGCGAGACCAGTCGCATGCCTGCATCCTGCACCAGGTGGTTGACGCGGCTCAGGCTATCCGCGGTGCTGAGCCAGGCCACCAGCGCCATCAGCGCGCAGGCCAGCAGCGCCCATTCCAGGCGGCGTCGGCGGCGGCGAAGGTGGGCGATGGTCAGCATGAAAGGGGCGGTGGGATGCGGGGCGTCTGCTCAGCGCATGCCAGGGCCGCTGCGCGCGCTGGTGCGACCCGCAGGACTGGGCTGGACGGGCTCCATGCCCCGCTCAAGGGCGCCCCACGGGCGTGCCGCTGCCGGTGGACACCGGCAAACCCGCACCGGTGCGGATGCCAGTGCCCACGCGGATCTTGCGCGGGGGGGAGAAATCGCTCTCCAGCCCGCTGGCATCCAGCACCTGGATGCGCACCAGGTATTCGCCGGCGGCGAGGTTGCTGGCCGACCAGGTCGGGGCGTCGAGCACGGTGTCCTCTGCGACCTTGGCAAAGTCCAGATCGGTAGCCACAGTGCGCTGCAGCCGGAAGCGCTGGCCCGCCTGGGCAGGCCAGTGCAGGCGCACGGTCGGGTCTCCGTCCTCCGCCTGCAGAGCTTGCAGGGACAAGGCGGTCGGCCGGTCGGCCACCGTGAAAGGCTGTGGCGGTGCAAACGGCCCCTGGTCTGCCTGCCCGTCGGACAGTGCCAGCAGGCTGGCGATGCGCCAGAAGTAGCTGCCTGCGGGCAGCGCCCCCAGGGGCAGGCGGCATTCGGTCAGGCGCTGCTCGTCGCGCAGGGGCTGGGTGAACTGGGCGTCGGCGGCCACCTGCACGCGGTACCAGCGCACGCCGGGGACTTCCGTGCAGCGCAGCTCGGCCGCGCCACTGGGTACGACGGCGCCGGGCGCAGGGTGCTGGTACAGCGGTGCGACCGGGCGTGTCTTGACGGTGAACGGCTGCACGGCGGGCAGGCCCGCGATGCCTGCATCGTCCAGTGCCCGAACGGCCAGGTAGTAGCGGCCATCGTCCAGCGCCTTCCAGCGCAGACGGCCGTCGGGGAAGCTGCCATGGCGCAGCACCTGGGTGAACGCCGGGTCCTGCGCTACCTGTGCCACATACCGGGTGGCCCCGGAGGCCATGGGCAGGTCGATGGCCAGCAGTCCCGCATCGCCCAGTGTGGTGGGCATGCCGGAGGTATCGGGGGCGGGCAGCAAAGGACGGGGGGCGCCCACCGTGCCATCCGTGGCCACTGCCAGACCCTGGCCCGGAGCCAGCAGCGCGGTCGGCGCCTTGAGTGCAGCGCCGGGCTCGCTGTCAGCGTCACGCCGCGATTGCACCGCGACAGAGCCATGCTCTACCGACGCCGTGGTCTGGCCCGAATCGGCCAGTGCCACGCTGAACTGCGTGCCCCGCACGCTGGTCACCGCCAGCGGTGTGCGGATCTCCATGCGGCGCAGGGGCTCGGCGCTGGGGGGCACGGTCGATTCCACGCCGCCCTTGTGCATCTCCAGCACTGACTGCACGCTGCCAGCGCGCCCCCGCCGACGCAGCTGGCGCAGCTGCAGCTCGGACTGCGCCTGCACCCGCACCACGGTGCCATCGGCCAGCTGCACTGCCACGAACGACTCGGGGCCCACCTTCAGCTCGGTGCCTTCTTCCAGCTTGCTGCCGGTCGCAATGGGGGCGGGCGTGCCGCTGCCCCGCGCCTGCGCCGTGACCTCGCCCTGCACAAACTGTACGGTGGCCGATTCGCTGGGCTGCAGCCGCACGGGGATGAAGATCAACGAGCCTGGCTGCAGACGCTTGGGGTCGGCCACCTTGTTGCGAGCTTGCAGCAACGGCCACTGGCGTGGGTTGGCGAGGTAGCTGCGGGCCAGTCCTTCCAGGGTGTCGCCCTCTTTCACGGCGTGGGCAATTTCATCGCCTTGTTGGGGGGCTGCCGGGGTAGCGACCGGCTGGGCCGAGAAGGCCGTGCTCGCCGCCAGGCACAACAGGGCTGCAGCAAGCGAGTGCATGCGAAACGGCAGGGGGGTGATCAAGTCATGTCTCCTTCATGGGGCACGGTACGGGCAGGCGTGCTGGTGGCAGAGCCCGCCGGACTCTATCGCGGCCTTCAGCCTTTGTGCTGGGCTTCGACGGCTTCAAAACGGTAGCCCACGCCATACACCGCTGTCACGATGAAACCGTTGGCGGGGCGCAGGTCGAGCAGGGTGCGCAGGCGCGAGATGTGGGTGTCCAGCGAGCGCGACATCACATCGGCTACCTGGCCCCAGACGACTTCCTTGAGGTGGTCGCGCGACAGCAGTCGCCCCATGTTCTGGAACAGGAACAATGCGAGGTCGTATTCGCGGTTCTTCAGCTCCACCGCCACTCCGTCCATTTCGATGGACCGGGTTTCGGGCAGGAAGCGGTAGCGGCCAAACTCCATCACGCCGCCGGTGTTGTCGGGGTAGGCGCGGCGCAGCAGGGCGGCCACGCGGGCATTGAGTTCGCCGATGCGCACGGGCTTGACCATGAAGTCATCCGCCCCGCTGCCCAGGCCTTCCACAATATCGCGCTCCTCCTGGCGGTGCGTGACGAACAGGATGGGCACGCGGGCTGCAACGTTCTGGCGCACCCAGCGCACCACCTCGGGCCCGGTGGTGTCGGGCAGGTGCCAGTCCACGATCAGCAGGTCAAAGGTTTCGCGGCGCAGCGTGCGCATCAGCTCCGCACCCGTCAGGTGGGTATGGCACACATGGCCCATCGCCTCCGTGGCCTGCTTGATCAGATCCAGCTGAAGCGCATCGTCGTCCAAAGCGGCTATGCGCATGGTTCTCCCCATCCAAAATCGAACTGCGGATTATTGGCCATAACTACCACGGCGCGGGCTCGCGCCGAGCGGAGCGCGAGGGGATTTGACATTTGTTAACCCTCCCGGCCTGTGGTGGTCACTGCGCGGGGGGCTCTGCCGCTACTTCACGCACCAGTCGCATGCCGACCAGCGTGTAGCGCGTCTCTGGGCTGTTCCAGTTGCGGTAGCCGCAGCGCGCATAGAGCGCCCAGGTGTGCCACGAGCCGCCCCGGCGCACACGCACACTGCCCTCGGCCGGACCGGTGGGGTCATTGCGTGGAGACTCTGCGTAGTAGGTGTCGCCATGCCAATCGCCCGTCCACTCCCAGGCGTTGCCTAGCATGTCGTACAGCCCGAAGGCATTGGGGGCAAAGCGGCCTACCGGCGCGGTAAACGCGTATCCGTCATTGCCTGCCAGTGCGTGCTGACGCCAGCGTGACCACTGAGGGGCTGCGGCCTGGTCGAAGGTATTGCCCGCTGAGACCAGCTCTTGCGGGTTGTCACCATGCGGGTACAGGCTGCGGCTGCCCGCGCGGCAGGCGTATTCCCACTCCGCCTCGGTGGGCAGCCGGTAGCGGTGGCCCTCGGTGCGGCTGAGCCACCGGGCCATGGCCTGCGCGTCGTTCCAGGTCACGTTCACCACCGGATGATCCGGCCCTTGCGCAAAGCCGGGGTTGCGCCACGAGTAGCGCGGGTCGCGGCCCTCGAACGCATCGCCGCGCCGCGTGGTGGCCGGGTCATAGGCGGGGTTGTAGCCATAACCCCCCGTGCCGTCGGCCTCAGACTCTGGCCGGTAGCCGGACGCCTCAAGGAAGCGCTGGAACTGCCCCACCGTGACCTCGTGCTGGCCAAGGTAGAAATCGCGGGTGATCTGCACCTCGTGCGCTGGCGATTCATCTGCCAGGTCGGTCAGGCGCTTGCGCTCCAGCAGCGGGAAGTTCTTTTCCAGCGTTTCGACGGGGGGCACGCCCCCCATCCAGAAGGTGCCCGCAGGCACACGGACAAAGGCCATGCCCAGGCTGTTGACCCAGGGCGACGTGACTGTGCCTGCCTGGGTGGACGGTGTGTGCTGGCAGCCCGCCAGCAGTGCGGACAGAGCCAGCAAGGCCGCACCGCTCGCCCAGCGGCGGCACGCTGGTGGGGCGGCTGGCCTCAAGGCTTGTCCTGCAACTCGCTCACGCATTCAAACACCAGACGCGAGCCATCGTTGCGCAACAGTTTGGCGTGCAAGGCCATGCGCTGGCATTCGCGGCTGGCCGCCGCATACGCCTGGGAAGTGTCGGGCCCGTAGACCGGCACGCTGAAGGTGCGGTCGCGGCCCGAGGCCATGGGGCCCGATGGGCCGTAGGGGTTGGTGGCATTGCAGCCCGCCAGCAGGGCCAGCACGGACACGGAGGCACATAGCAGTTTCATGGAAGTCTCCCAAACCGATCAAAAGACCAGTTTACGCACATGCCCGGTGGCTGCCCATAGGTGTTGTGCGGGGCGGCCATGGCGCGAGTCATGCGTGTAAGCCCCCACTGTGCACGCGCAGGCACAGCCACTACAGTGGGTGCTGCGTGCACGGCCGCATGCAGCGGTGGAGGGGCGGAATGGCAAGTGCAAGTACGCGAGCACCGGTTACACAAGACGCCTGGCGGGCCTGGGCGTTGCGGGTACTGCTCGCGCTGGGCTTGCTGGCGCTGCTGCCCGCCTTGCCGGTGTGGACGCCGCTACAGCGGCTGGAGCATGACCTGCTGGCCAGCTGGACCGCTGCGCCGCCGCCCGACGTAGGCGTGCTGGTGGTCGGACTGGACGAGCCCAGCCTGGCGGCGCTGAACCTGACCCCACCCCTGCCGCGCCGCCTGCACGCACAACTGGTGGAGGCCTTGTCTGCGGCGGGCGCCTTGGCGCTGGGCATCGACATGCTGTTTGCCGCACCCCAGTCCCCTGCGGACGATGCGGCGCTTGCGGCAGCCCTGCAAGGGCGCATGCCGGTGGTGCTGGCTGCGGCCGATGTAGCGGTGAACACCTCGCAGGTAGCCCAGTACCGGCAGACCGTGCCCTCGGTGTTTCCCATGGCCCGCCAGGGCAGTGTGGCGGTGCAGCCGGACGACGATGGCGTGCTGCGCCTGGCACCCGCTCGGAGTGATGCCCTGTGGCAGGAGTTGGCGCGCAGCGGCGGGCGCAGTGTGCAGCCCCCACCACCGGGCGCGTTGCTGCGCTACTACGCCCCCGAGGTCCCGCTGCCCTATGCCCACTACACCCAGGCGCTGGAGGCCGGCCGGGCGCTGCCGGCTGCGGCCGTGCAGGGGCGCCTGGTGCTGCTGGGACAGAACACGCCGGTGGATGGAGTCGATCAGTTCGCCACGCCCCTGCGTGCGCTGGGCGCGGGCACGCAGACCGGCGTGCTGGTGCACGCCACGGCTCTGGTGAATGGCTTGGCGGGGGACTGGGTGGTGCCCGCCCACCCGGCAGGCCCTTGGCTGCAGGCCGCGCTGGCCGTGGGCTGCGTGGCCGCCTGGACCCGGCGCTGGCGCGGTGGGCGGGCGGTGCTGTTTAGCGCAGCATTGGCAGTGCTGGCCCTGCTGGGTGGGCTGTGGGCCTACCTGGCAGGGGTGTGGTGGACGGCACTGCCCACCCTGGCGGGCCTCGCCCTGCACCTGAACGTGGGCGCGGCCGACAGCTACTGGCGCGAACACCGCCGCCGCGAACAGCTGCGCGCGGACTTTGCCCGCTACGTGCCCGCCGCCGTGGTCGATGCCCTGGTGGCCGACGGTGCCCAGCCGCAACTGCATGGCGAGCGCCGTGTGCTGACGCTGCTGTTCTCTGACCTGGCAGGCTTCACCGCCGCCAGCGAGCACCTTCCGCCCGAGGCCGTGGCCCGGGCGCTGAATGCCTACTTCTCCCGCATGACCCACACGGTGCACCAGCACGGCGGCACGCTGGACAAGTTCATCGGCGACGCTGTCATGGCCTTCTGGAACGCGCCTTTGCCGGACGCCCGGCACGCAGACCGTGCCCTGGCCTGCGCGCTGGCCATGCAGGCCGACATGGTGGACCTGCGGGCCCAATGGCAGGGCACACCGTTTGCCCAGGTGCAACTGCGCATTGGCTTGCACACGGGTGAGGCGGCGGTAGGGCACCTTGGGTCGCATGAGCGCTTTACCTACACCGCCGTGGGCGACGCCGTGAACACAGCCGCGCGGCTGGAGGGCGCCAACAAGGCCTTCGGCACAGGCATCCTCCTGTCGGGCGCCACACACGATGCGCTGCACGCAGTGCCAGCGGGTGATGCCCCAGAGGTCCCGCTGATGTGGCTGGACACCGTGGTGCTGGCTGGGCGCAGTACTGGGGTGGACGTGTACACGCCGTGTGACGACCCCGCGCTGGCCTCCATCAGCCACGCGCTGCGGGACCACCTGCAGGCTGCGCGTTGGGCGCAGGCCCTGCAGTGCTGTGCCGATGCGTGCGCGCACGCGGCAGCGCATGCCCCGCAGTGGCACGGGCAGGCGCTGCGCTGGCAGGCCCGGGCGCAGGCCCTGGCGGACGGCTCTGCAGCGGGCACCACCCCCGTATTCACAGCGCGGGCGCTGGACAAGACCTGAGTCCCCGGCGCAAGACTCCCCCAGAGAGGCCCACCATGCCCATCCCTCTTGTGTCATCCCCGTCACGCCTGGCGTGGCTTACGCCGGTGGGTGTCGCCCTGTCGGCCTGGAGTGCTGCCAGTGCCAGCGCGCAATGTGCCGGTGTACCTCTGGCGCCTGACGCAGTGGCTGCGCAAATTGTGGCGCTCAGCGGCCAAGGCGAAACGCGCCCCCCCGGCACCGAGCCCTGGCTGCGTGCCACGCTCGCCCAGCCGTTGGGCCCGGGGGCAGACATGCGCACACTGGCGTTGTCATCCGCCGCATTGCTGCTGGCAGACCGCACGCAGATCCGCATGTCGGCCAACGCGCAATTGCGGCTGTGCGAGGCCCAGCCAGCGCGCACCCTGCTGGAACTGGCTGCGGGCCGGCTGTGGGCGCGCACCAAGAAGGCCCCGGCCAACCTGCTCCTGCAAACGCCTGCGGCGCTGGCCGTAGTGCGGGGTACCGACTGGGACGTGGAGGTGGACGGAGCGGGGCGGACCACGCTCACCGTGCTGTCCGGCGCTGTGGAGTTGCGCAACGACCTGGGCAGCGTGCAACTGGGACCCGCCGAGCAGGGCGTGGCCGAGCCCGGCCAGGCGCCTGTCAAGCGCCTGCTGGTCAACCCCCGCGAGCGGGTGCAGTGGGTGGCCGCCTACCCGGGCGACCTGACGCGTTGGACCGAGTTCCAGCCCGTTCAGACGGCACCACCCGCTCTGGCAGAGGTTCGCGCCGCATTACAGGCGGGGCAATGGGCCCGGGCGCGTGCCCTGCTGCGGGCCCTGTCGGCGCAGGGCGATGGCGGGGCGGTGGTCGAGCTGGCCCTGGCGGACCTGGAGGTGCTGGACGGCCAGCCTGACGCCGCGCAGCAGCGCCTGGCCTTGGCCTGGCGGCGCACGCAAGACCCCCGTACCGCTACGGGCCGCGCCGCCCTGCTGATGGCGCTGGACCGCCTGCCAGAAGCGCGCACCTGGATGGATACCACGCGGGCCGCGTCGCCCGGCTTTGCGCCATTGCTGCAGGCCGACGCCGACTGGCACCGGCTGCAAGGGCAGGGCGACGCCGCCCTGGTCTTGTACCAGCAGGCAGTGGCCCACGCGGAGGATGATGCGCAGCGGGCCGCCGCCCTGGCAGGGCTGGGCCGCGCATTGCAAGAGCGCGGAGACCTGCGCGCGGCCCGCAGTGCACTGGCGCAGGCCGTGGCCCTGTCGCCAGACCAAGCGGCCTACTGGGGCGAAGCCGCCACGGCGGCCATCGAAGGCCTGCGCCTTGCCGAGGCGCGCACCGCTCTGGATGCCGCCCTGGCGCAGTCGGGCGACGACTATGTGGCCCTGGCAGCCGCCGGGTTGCTGGCCCTGCGGCAGGGCGATGCCGAGGCTGCCCGCACCGCGCTGCTCAAGGCCTTGGTGATTGAGCCGCGATACGCCCGCGCACAGGTGTGGCTGGCGGTGGCCGAATACACGCTGGGCGAGCGCGCCGCAGCGCTGGACGCACTGGGCCGAGTACGCCTGGCTGACGCGCGCGACCCGCTGCCCTGGCAAGTGGAGGCCATGCTGCGCAACGACAGCGGCGAGCCTGTGGCGGCCATGGCCGCAGCGCGCGAGGCGCTCACCCGGCTGCCTTACCTGAAGTCGCTCAACCCGCTGGCCTCGGACAGCCAGGGCTCGGCCAACCTGGGCAAGGCGCTGGGCGACTTCGGCATGGAGCACTGGGCGCGGGCCTACGCCAGCGCGTCGTACTACCCGCTGTGGGCGGGCAGCCACTTTTTTCTGGCCGACCGGTACGAGAGCGACTTCAGCCGCCGCTCCGAGCTGTTCCAGGGCTACCTCACCGACCCCACCGTATTTGGCGCCAGCGACAAGCGCGCGCCGCTCACGCTGTCTGCAGGCAGTGAATGGTCGATGGGCGCGAGCGCTGAACGCAACCCGCTGCGCCACAACGCCACAGCCGATGTGGGCTACCGTGGTTTTGCCGCCAGCAACGTGCCTGTGGCCTGGCTGGTGCGGGCCAACGACGTGCAGATGTGGCCCCGCGAAGGCCCCGCCACCACGCAGTACCGCCTGTCGTCGCCCGGGGTGGACCTGGCGCTGGGTGTGCGGCCCAACGAGAGCCTGTCGCTGTTCGCGCTGCATGGCGACACCACCTTGCGCTATCGCTTTCCGCAAGGCCTGGACTTCGGCAACGGCATCACCTTCACCGGAGGCGCCGAGACGCGCACCCGCCGCACGGACCTGGGCGCCGCGTGGCGATGGTCGGCCGACAGCCAGACCTGGCTCAAGGTGCACAGCGGGCGCCAGACCTCCGGACTGGTGCTGGACGATGCGCGCTGGGGCCCCCAGGACTACCGCTATGCCAGTGACGAGCAGGGCCTGTTCCTGCGCCACACCGTGTTGTGGGGCGCGCACCGCCTGAGCGTGGGCTGGGAGGGCGTGGACAGGGATACCGTCAGCGCGATCTCTGACCCCGGCATCACCACGCCGCGCACCAACACCGAGCGCTACCACATGCCCTGGGTGGCGGGCGAATGGCGCAGCGGTGCCTGGACCTGGATGGCCGAGGCGTACTGGCCCCGGTTCAGCACCCGGCAGCGCGACCGTTATGCCGACACAGCGACGGGACAAGACCTGCTGCCCGTGCAGGACGACGGCGCGGCGCACCACCACCGGCTGCTGCCGCGCCTGGGCGCCAGCCTGCGCCTGGGCCCGGGCCGCGCCCTGCACTGGGCCTGGCAGGAGAGCGTGCGAGCGCCCGGCACGCACACCCTGTCGCCCGTCGCCACCGGCGCCATTGCCGTGGACAACCAGTACCTGCTGGCGGGCAGCTACGCCCGCAAGCACGCAGTGCAACTGGACTGGGAGGCCAGCGCCACCACCTTCTGGGGCGCCAGCCTGTCGGGGCAGCGCATCAGCAACCTGGTGGCCGCCAACGGTCGTCTGTTTGCACAGAACACGGGGGCGCTGTTCGACAACGTGGCCACCATCGCCCCCGTGGTGCTCAATGCCCAGACCACGCTCAACACCTATGAGGAAACGCCCCTCTTCGGGCAGGGGCAGCTGGCGCAGGCCACAGTGTCCGTCAACCATTTGCTAGGTCCGCGCTGGAGCGTGCTGGGCAGCTACATCCACACCACATCGCGCAACACCGGGGCGGGTCTGGAGGGGCGTTGGCTGCCCGGCTTTGCCCGCCACGTGGTGCTGGGCCAGACCACATGGCGCCATGAGGCGCGCAGCTTTTCGCTGCTGCGCCTGACCTGGCGCGGCATGCGCTACAGCGATGAGGCCAACACGTTGCAACGCGCACCGGGCTGGAGCCTGGCGCTGGCCCATGGCTGGGAGTCGCAGGACCGGCGCTGGAGCTTCACCGGCACGGTGCAGACCGGGCTGCGCACCGGAGAGCGCCCCACGCTGTGGGCCCTGGTGCGGTACCGGGACTGAAGTGGCGCCCAGTGTGCAGAGGGCGCCTTTACCGGGTGATGGAAGGGTGTGTGAGGCCTTTTTGGCCGGTAGCGCCAGTGAAATATGCCTAAGTAGCTATCAAAAACGTAGCTTTTTGGACATTGGAAAGAGTAAAAAAGCCCGCAGCCTTGCGGCTCGGGCTGTGTGTTTGGCACGGGGCGCGCCGTGTGCGTGGGTTGCGCGGGCTTATGCAGCGGCGGCTTCGGCCAGCGCCTGCAGGGCGGCCGTCACCTCGGCGGCGTTCACGCCATCCACCGGCGCCAGACGCGGGGCCAGGGTCTGCAGGGCTGCGCTGTCCTTTTGCAACTGGGCAATGGCCTGGCCGGCCTCCTTGGGTGCGTCAAATCCCGTGCTCTGCAGCAGCAGGCGGCCGTCGGCGGCCACGAGCTTGAAGTAGAACTTGCCGTCGGCCTCGCGGTACTGCTTGAAAGCGGGCAGTGCGGCCTTGGCGGCCTTGGCCGGTTTGGCGGCCGTGCTGGCCTGCACCAGGCTGCGCAGGCCCACGGCGCTGCGCAGTTCGCGGATGAACGGCGTGGCCAGAGCGCGGGCGCGCTCGGCTCCAGCCAGCAGGGTCTGTTCGATGCGGGCGGGGTTGTGGATGAGTTCTTCGTACTGCGCGCGCATGGGGGCGATCACCTGGTCCACGCGCTCCAGCAGCAGGTGCTTGGCGTCGCCCCAGGCAATGCCGTCGGCATAGGCCTTGCGCAGGGCCTCGGTCTCTTCGGGCGTGGCAAAGGCCTGGTAGATCTGGAACAGGGCCGAGCCTTCGACCTCTTTGGCCTCGCCGGGCGCGCGCGAGTCGGTCAGGATGCCACCGATGAGCTTTTGCAGCTGCGCGCGCGAGCTGAACAGCGGGATTGTGTTGTCGTAGCTCTTGCTCATCTTGCGGCCGTCCAGCCCGGGCAGTGTGGCCACGTGGTCGTCGATGGCCGCCTCGGGCAGCACGAAGTGCTCGCCGTACAGATGGTTGAAGCTGGCCGCCATGTCGCGGGCCATCTCGATGTGCTGGATCTGGTCGCGGCCCACCGGCACCTTGTGGGCCTTGAACATCAGAATGTCCGCGCCCATCAGTACCGGGTACATGAACAGGCCTGCGGTGACACCGTCGTCATGCTCGCGCCCGGCGGCGGTGTTCTTGTCCACGCTGGCCTTGTAGGCGTGGGCGCGGTTCAGCACGCCCTTGCCGGTCACGCAGGTCAGCAGCCAGGTCAGCTCGGGAATCTCGGGGATGTCGGACTGGCGGTAGAAGGTGACCTTTTCAGGGTTGAGCCCTGCGGCCAGCCAGCTGGCCGCGATCTCCAGCGTGGAGCGCTGGATGCGCACCGGGTCTTCGCACTTGATGAGCGCGTGGTAGTCGGCCAGAAAGTAAAAGCTCTGCACGCCGGGCGTGAGGCTGGCCGCCACCGACGGGCGGATGGAGCCGACGAAGTTGCCCAGGTGGGGGGTGCCGGTGGTGGTGATGCCGGTGAGAAAACGGGTGGTGCTCATGGGAAACAAAAACTCAGCAGATCAAATGAACAGGAAGTGGCGGGCTCACAGGCTGTGCTGCGCTCAGCGCAGCAAGGCCGTCAACGGGGTGAGCAACAGGTTGATGGCGGTGTAGCCCACGGCCATCAGGGGGCGCAGCCACAGCGTGCCCACCACCCCGGCGATCACCAGGCCCATCACGATGAAAAAGCCCCAGGGCTCGATGCGCGACACCATGTGCGCCTGCCGCCAGGGCAACAGGCCCACCAGGATGCGCCCGCCATCGAGCGGCGGCAGCGGAAACAGGTTGAAGGCCCACATCACCAGGTTGACCATGACCCCCGCGCGTGCCATTTCCAGAAAAAAGCGCTCCTCAATCCCCGTGCCCACCAGCACTACCAGCAGCACGGCCCAGGCGATGGCCTGAATGAAGTTGGATGCGGGCCCGGCCAGGGCTACCCACACCATGTGCTTCTTGGGGTTACGCAGATTGCCGAAGTTGACCGGCACCGGCTTGGCGTAGCCAAACAGGAAGGCGCCCGAGGTCGCAAAGTACAGCAGCAGCGGCATCAGGATGGTGCCGACCGGGTCAATGTGCTTGAAAGGGTTGAGCGTGATGCGCCCCATCATGTACGCGGTGTTGTCGCCAAAGTGGCGCGCCGCGTAGCCATGGGCCGCCTCGTGCACAGTGATGGCAAACAGCACCGGCAGGGCGTAGATCAGAACGGTTTGGATGAGATTGGAGGTGTCCACGCCGGGATTGTCTCAGACGCCCCGCTGCCCCCGGCGTTGCCAGGGTGACCCGGCGGGTGTTCAGGCGCCCGGCGGCAACCGCGTATTGTGGGTTGTACGTATGCCGACGGGTCTCCAGGCGGGGTGTTCGTTGCTAGCATCAACCTCTTGCCCGCAGCCCGTGCCAGTTTGTGCCCCTTGGTGCGTTGCGCTGCGCGGCGGCCCCTCCCACAACGACATACAACAGGCCTGGAGACATTGAAGCCATGTGGAACAACTTGAAGATCGGAACGCGCCTGTTGCTGGCGTTTGGCGGCCTCGCACTCGTCGTGCTGCTGCTGATGGTGATGGCACTGTCCGGCATCGGCGGCGCCGAGCAGGCGCTGCAGGGCGCCACGCCCCCCGCCCAGGCGGCGCTGGCGCAGCTGCAAAGTGCGCGCACCTGGGTGATCGGTTGCAGTGTGGTGGTGTTTGTGCTGGCTTTGGTGGCCACGCTCAGCCTGCGCGCCAGCATCGTGGCGCCGCTCAACCAGGCCATCCTGATTGCCGAAACCGTGGCGTCAGGCGACCTGAGCCAGGAGTTCAACTCCGACCTGGAGGGCGACTTTGGACGCCTGCTGGGCGCGCTGGGCACCATGGAGGACACGCTGACCGACCTGGTGTCCCGCATCAAGCAAAGCACCGATTCGATCACCGCCTCTGCGGCAGACATTGACCATGGCAACACCGACCTGTCGCGCAGGGCGGAAGACCAGGTGTCGTCCCTGACCGAGACGGCAGCCAGCATGGAGCAGCTGACAGCCACCGTGCGCCAGAACGCCGAGCGCGCCCATTCGGCCAGCGGCCTGGCCGTGCAGGCGTCGGCGATTGCCGAGCAGGGCGGGTCGGTGGTGGGCGAGGTGGTGCAGACCATGCAGGCCATCAGCGGCAGCTCGCGCAAGATCGTGGACATCATCCAGGTGATCGAGGGCATCGCCTTCCAGACCAATATCCTGGCGCTCAATGCTGCCGTGGAGGCCGCGCGTGCCGGCGAACAGGGCCGGGGTTTTGCCGTGGTGGCCAGCGAGGTTCGCAACCTGGCCCAGCGCAGCGCGGTGGCGGCGCGCGAGATCAAGGCACTGATCAGCGCGTCGGTCGAACAGGTCGAAAGCGGCGCCGGTCAGGTGGGCAAGGCGGGCAAGACCATGGAAGAGATCGTCGGCGCCGTGGGCCAGGTGAGCGCGCTGCTGGGCGAAATCTCCACCGCCCTGCGCGAGCAGAGCGAAGCCATCAGCCATGTCAACGTGGCCGTGTCGCACATGGACGGCAGCACGCAGGAGACGGCCTCGCTGGTGCAGCATGCGGTGAGCACGGCGTCGGCCCTGTCGGCGCAGGCCCGCGACCTGGAGCAGGCGGTCGGGGCGTTCAAGCTGTGACGAGTCTCTAAGCCGCCGCGCGGCTGTCCCTTCTAGGGTGCGTTACCGGCGGCAGGGCGAAGCGCGCTGCACGGCGGCGAATGTATCGAGCGGGGTGCCGCTCCTTCGGCAGGCACTTTCAGCGGGCTTTTTTAGTGGGCTCTTACAGCCCCAGCGCCTGCAGGCTGCCCCGGCCTTCGCGCACCACCACCGGGTCGCCGCCGGTGCCCATGGGGGTCAGGTCCACCACCGTGGTGGGCTCCAGCGGGCAGGCCCCGGCATCGACGATGGCATCCACCAGCTTTTCGTAGCGCTCGCGGATTTCCTGCGGGTCGTTCAGGGGCTCGGTCTCACCCGCAGGGATCAACGTGGTGGCCAGCAGCGGGGTGCCGTGCAGCTCCAGTAGCAGCTGCAGGCCTTTGCGGTCGGGCACCCGCAGCCCAATGGTCTTGCGCGAGGGGTGGCTCACGCGGCGGGGCACTTCCTTGGTGGCTTCGAGGATGAAGGTGTACGGGCCTGGCGTGCCCAGCTTGAGCAGGCGGTACTGCCGGTTGTCCACCCGTGCGTAGTTGGCCAGCTCCGACAGGTCGCGGCACAGCAGCGTGAGGTGGTGCTTTTCGTCCACCTGGCGGATGCGGCGCAGGCGGTCCACTGCGTCCTTGTCGTCCAGGTGGCAGACCAGCGCGTAGCTCGAATCCGTGGGCACGGCCACGATGCCGCCCTTTTGCAGCAGCAGTGCGGCTTGCTTGAGCAGCCGGGGCTGCGGGTTGTCGGGATGGGCTTCGAAATACTGGGCCATGGGGCAGGTTCTCAGTGATGCGTGGCGCTGCGTGTGGGTGCCTTGCCTGGTGGCAGGTCGTCCAGAGGGCGGCTGGCGCGGCTGCGGCAGCGCGGGGTCATCGCAAAATTCGGTCGGACAGCAGTTCCCACACGGGGGTCAATGCGCCGGGCAGCAGGGGCAGCGTGCCCAGGTCGGTGTGCGACTCGTCGGGGCTGTGGAAGTCGCTGCCACGCGATGCGGCCAGGCCAAACTCCTGCGCCATGTCGGCGTAGGTCACGTACTCGGCCGCGCTGTGGCTGCCCGTGACGACCTCGACCGCCCGGCCACCATGTTGCTTGAATTCGGAGAACAGCGCGAATTCTTCATTGGCGCTGAACTTGTAGCGCGCCGGGTGGGCGATCACCGCCATGCCCCCGGCCTGTGTGATCCAGCGCACGGCATCCCCCAGGCTGGCCCACCTGTGGGGCACATAGCCTGGTTTGCCTTCGGTCAGGAATTTGCGAAACACCTCGGAGGTGTCTTTGCACACGCCGGTTTCCACCAGAAAACGCGCGAAATGGGTGCGCGAGATGAGTGCCGGGTTGCCCACAAACTGCAGCGCCCCTTCGTAGGCGCCCTTGATGCCGACCTGGGCCAGCTGGGCCGCCATCTCCTGCGCCCGCTCGCCGCGCCCGCCGCGTGTGGCGGCCAGGCCCTGGGCCAGCTGGGTGTCGTCAGGGTCAAAGCCCAGACCCACGATGTGGACGGTGGTGTCGGCAAAGGTGACCGAAATTTCGGTGCCGGTGAGGTAGGCCATGCCTTGGGCGCGGGCGGCTGCGGCCGCACGGTGCTGGCCGCCGATCTCGTCATGGTCCGTCAGCGCCCACAGCTCCACCCCGTTGGCCTTGGCCCGCGCGGCCAGGTCTTCGGGCGTCAGGGTTCCGTCGGAGACGACGGAATGGCAGTGCAGGTCGGCGTTGAGTATGGAGGTCACCGATTCATTTTAGGGCTTGTACTGATAACGCGCCCCACGGAATCCCTTAACACTTGTTACATGCACATTTCGCCTGGCTGGCGGGTGTTCAGCCGGGTTGAATGTCGGCAGTGTGGTGGTTTTCCTTGGGCAAGATACAACAACGCGGAACCTCGGGGTTTTTGCAGAGCATCAGGAGCAACCATGAAATTCAATGACCTGCGCGTCGCCCACAAGATGTGGAGCGTGATTCTGGGTCTGCTGGCGCTGATGCTGGTGGCCGCCGTCTGGACCCAGTGGTATGGGCGGCAGGTCACTGCTGCGACCGAAGAGTCCGTCAACAAATACGAGTCCGCCATCACCACGGCGGTCAACTGGCGTGGCCTGGCGGAAGTGGCGGTCACCATGTCGATGGCCGGGTTTGTGACCACCGACCAGGCGCTCAAGGCTGATTTTGATACCCGGGTGGCTGCACTCACCGCACGCATCACTCCGGTGCAGGAAAAGATCAACAAGGCGGCGGTGTCCCCCGAGGACAAGGCGGCATTGGCCGCGGTGGCCGCTGCGCGTGCCGATGTCCGGGGCCAGACCGACAAGCTCAAGGAGCTGACCGATGCGGGCGATGCCGCCGCCAAGCAGGCCTATGTGGACAAGGTTTACCGGCCCAAGGTGTTGGCTTATCTGGAGTCGATCGACAAGTTCGTGGCGGTGCAGGAGCGCCAGCGTGACGATGCGGTGCAGGCCGCACGTGCCACGCGCGGCAACCTGGTGCTGATCGGGGCTGCCGCAGCCATCGCGGTGGTGGCCCTGGGCATGCTGCTGGCGGCCCTGCTGGTGCGCTCCATCACGCGGCCGCTGGATCGGGCCGTGGTGCTGGCCGAAGCCATTTCGGCCGGGGACCTCACCCAAGACATTCAAGATGACCGCAAGGATGAACTGGGCGTGCTCACCCGGGCGCTGTCGGCCATGTCGTCACGGCTGCGTGGTGTGGTGAGCGAAGTGCGCCAGGGGGTGGACTCGGTCTCGTCGGCGTCGGTGGAGATTGCCAACGGCAACCACGACCTGTCGGCGCGCACCGAGCAGACGGCCTCCAACCTGGAAGAGACGGCAGCCAGCATGGAACAGCTCACGGCCACCGTGAGCCAGTCGGCCGACACGGCTCGCCAGGCCAACCAGCTCGCCGGCACGGCGGCCCAGGCTGCAGCGCGGGGCGGCGAAGTGGTGGGCCAGGTGGTCACCAGCATGCAGCAGATCACCGACAGCAGCCGCAAGATCAGCGACATCATCGGCACCATCGACGGCATCGCCTTCCAGACCAACATCCTGGCGCTGAACGCAGCGGTGGAAGCCGCCCGGGCCGGCGAGCAAGGCCGTGGGTTTGCGGTGGTGGCCAGCGAAGTGCGCAGCCTGGCGCAGCGCAGCGCCGAGGCGGCCAAAGAGATCAAGACCCTGATCAGCGCCAGCGTGGAGAACGTGGAATCGGGCTCGGCCCAGGTGGCGCAGGCAGGGCAAAGCATGCAAGAGATCGTTGCCAGCGTACAGCGGGTGAGCGACCTCATAGGCGAGATCACGGCCTCCTCGACAGAACAGCGCGACGGCATCGCGCAGGTCAACCAGGCCGTCACACACCTCGATCAGATGACGCAACAGAACGCGGCGCTGGTGGAAGAGTCCACGGCGGCAGCTGCCTCGATGCGTGACCAGGCACAGCACCTGGCGCAGGTGGTGTCGGTGTTCAACGTGGGCGCGGTGGCCACCCGGGCGCCGACAGCGGCACCCCGCGCTGCCGCACCGGCGCCTGCGCCACGGCCCGCCGTGGCCAAGGCCCCACTGGGCAACAAGCCTGCCACCGCCAGTAAGGCTGCCGCCAGCGCGCCCAAGTCCCCGTCGCGGCTGGCGCCGCCAGTTGCACCCGCAGTCACACAGTCGGCAGCCCCTGCACCCAAGGCTGTGGCCAAGGGCGGGGACGACGACTGGGAAAGCTTCTGATTCCTGGCCCTTGCGTGCCCTGAAGGCTCAGGGGCGTGGGCCTGTCAGGGCCAGCAATACTGGGACCAGAGGCTTGGGTGTGGCGGGCTGGGACTTGTGTACCGGTCTGGCCCCGTCAGGCCATGGGTTCTAGCGCCTGTTCGATCTGTCTTCGTTCGCGCATTCCTGGCGGATTTTGGATGCGGGTTTTTCCCGGTGGGGCATGAGTCCGCCGGTGCCTTGGGCTGGCGTAGGCTATGGCCTGTTGTTGATGTAATCGAATGTGTCTTGCACGCCATGCGCAGACCATGGAGACATCACCGATCCACGAGGAAAAACCAACCATGCAATTTGACAATATACGCGTCTCCCGCAAGCTGTGGGGCGCCTTTCTGGGGCTCATGATTGCCATGTTGCTGCTGTCTGCGTTTGCGCAGAACCGGGGCAACTCTTCGATGTCAGCAGCCATGGACGCCGTGGTCGAGATCGAGGCCCGCATCTCGGCTGCTGTGCGCTGGCGGGGCGCCACCGAAACGGCTGTCACCATGGTCATGGGCGGCGCGGTGACCACTGATTCGGTGCTGGCCGAGCAATACGGCGCCAAGGTCAAGGAGATCATTGGCAACATCAACAAGGTGCAGGAAGGCATCGTGGCCTCAGCCACCGCGCCCGAGGAGAAAGCCTCGCTCGACAAGGTGCTGGAGGCGCGCAAGGCCGTGCTGGCGGCCACCGCCAAGACCTGGGAGCTCAAGGGCGCAGGCGATGCCGTCGCCACCCAACGCTATGCGGACGACGAGTTTGCCCCCCTGGTCACCAAGTACCTCAAGGCGCAGGATGAGTTTGTGGCCACGCTCGAAAAGCGCCGCGACGTGATCCGTGCCGAAGCCACCCAGCGCCGCATCGAATACGCCATCACCGGCATCATCAGCTCCATGGTGCTGATGGCGGCGGGCCTGTTCCTGGCCTGGAAGCTGGTGCGCTCCATCACCCTGCCGCTGAACGAAGCGGTCGAGACCATCGATGCCATTGCAGCAGGCGATCTGACGCGCGAGCTGCAATCCACCCGCAAGGACGAGTTTGGCCACATGCTGCGTTCGCTGTCGGCCATGTCGGCACGGCTGCGCGGTGTGGTGAGCGAAGTGCGCCAGGGGGTGGACTCGGTCTCGTCGGCGTCGGTGGAGATTGCCAACGGCAACCACGACCTGTCGGCGCGCACCGAGCAGACGGCCTCCAACCTGGAAGAGACGGCAGCCAGCATGGAACAGCTCACGGCCACCGTGAGCCAGTCGGCCGACACGGCCCGCCAGGCCAACCAGCTCGCCGGCACGGCAGCCCAGGCTGCAGCGCGGGGCGGCGAAGTGGTGGGCCAGGTGGTCACCAGCATGCAGCAGATCACCGACAGCAGCCGCAAGATCAGCGACATCATTGGCACCATCGACGGCATCGCCTTCCAGACCAACATCCTGGCGCTGAACGCAGCGGTGGAAGCCGCCCGTGCCGGCGAGCAAGGCCGTGGGTTTGCGGTGGTAGCCAGCGAAGTGCGCAGCCTGGCGCAGCGCAGCGCCGAGGCGGCCAAAGAGATCAAGACCCTGATCAGCGCCAGCGTGGAGAACGTGGAATCGGGCTCGGCCCAGGTGGCGCAGGCAGGGCAAAGCATGCAAGAGATCGTTGCCAGCGTACAGCGGGTGAGCGACCTCATAGGCGAGATCACGGCCTCCTCGACAGAACAGCGCGACGGCATCGCGCAGGTCAACCAGGCCGTCACACACCTCGATCAGATGACGCAACAGAACGCGGCGCTGGTGGAAGAGTCCACGGCGGCAGCCGCCTCGATGCGTGACCAGGCACAGCACCTGGCGCAGGTGGTGTCGGTATTCAACGTGGGAGCGGTGGCCACCCGGGCGCCGGCAGCGGCACCCCGCGCTGCAGTACCGGCGCCTGCGCCACGGCCCGCCGTGGCCAAGGCAACGGCCAGCGCGCCCCGCGTGGCGTCTTCCGCCACCCCGAAGGCCCCTGCGCCTGCCCCGGCGCGCCTGCCTGCGGCCAAGGCACCCGCCCCCGCCCCAGCAGCCAAGGCAGCGGCGCAGGGTGGCGATGACGATTGGGAGAGCTTCTAAATCGATAGCGGCTAGCGCATGACCATCAAGCGCTGGCGGCTATTTTTTGTGGTCGGTATTCCGGCCGATTTGACAGCAAGGCAGCGTGAGCTGCCTTTTGTTTTGGTGCACCTTGAAAGGATTCTCCGATGCCCCTGGTCAACATCCGCCTTGCGCGCCGCGACCTGCCGACTACCGCAGCCCAGAAAGCCGCCCTGATTGCGGGCGTGACCCAGCTCATGCAGCAGGTGCTGGACAAGCGGCCGGAAAGTGTCACCGTCATCATCGACGAGATAGACCCCGAGAACTGGGGGCAGGGCGGTGAGCCGGTGACCGTGATCCGCCAGCGAAGCAAGGGGCCGACGCAGGCTTGAGCGGTGGCGCGCTACACCTGCGCGCCTTCGACCAGAAACTGCACCTTGCGCTCGCCCTTCCACTCGTTCACATCCAGGCGGAAGGCCAGCAGCACCCGGGCAGGCAACTGCTCGGTGTGGCCGAACCAGATGGCATCCACGGGGTTGCCCTGGTGGATGAGCTTGAGCGACAGGTGGTTCTTGGCCTCGCCCACCAGGCGCTGGCTCACGATCTGCACCTCTTCGCTGAAGGTGGGGGGCGCAAAGCCCTGGCCCCAGACCTCGCGGTGCAGCGTGTCCACGATGTCGGCGCGGCAGTATTCGGGGGCCAGCGGGCCGTCGGTTTCGATGCGGCGGGTGAGGGTGGCGGCGTCCAGCCATTCCTGCGCCACCTGGGCAAAGGCCTGCTCGAACACGTCGAACGATTCCTCCGCCACGGTGCAGCCCGCCGCCATGGCGTGGCCGCCGAACTTGAGGATCACGCCCGGGTGGCGTTTGGCCACAAGGTCCAGCGCGTCGCGCAGGTGAAAGCCGGGGATGGAGCGGCCCGAGCCTTTGAGTTCGTGCTCTTTGCCCGGCGCGCTGCTGGCTGCAAACACGAACGTGGGGCGGTGCAGCTTGTCCTTGATGCGGCTGGCCACGATGCCGACCACGCCTTCGTGAAAGTCGGGGTCGAACACGCTGATGGCGGGCGGGGGCTCCTCGCTCTCGTCAAACAGGCTCTCGGCCATCAGCATGGCCTGTTCGCGCATGCCGCTTTCGATGTCGCGGCGCTCGCGGTTGATGCCATCGAGCGTGGCGGCCAGTTCAGCAGCGCGGCCTGCGTCGTCGGTCAGCAGGCATTCGATGCCCAGCGTCATGTCGGCCAGACGGCCCGCAGCGTTGATGCGTGGGCCTAAAGCAAAGCCGAAATCGAAGGTGGTGGCCACGGGCGCCTTGCGGCCAGCGGCGTGGAACAGGGCGGCGATGCCAGCGGGCATCTGCCCCGCGCGGATGCGTTTGAGGCCTTGCGCGACCAGACGGCGGTTGTTGGCATCCAGCTTGACCACGTCGGCCACGGTGCCCAGCGCCACCAGGGTGAGCAAGGGGTCGAGCTTGGGTTGCGTGGCGGCGTCGAACACGCCACGCGCACGCAGCTCGGCGCGCAGGGCCAGCAGCACGTAGAACATCACGCCCACACCGGCCATGGATTTGCTCTCGAAGGTGCAGCCGGGCTGATTGGGGTTGACGATGGCGTCGGCCGCGGGCAGTTCGGGGCCGGGCAGGTGGTGGTCGGTGACGACGACCGTGAGGCCCAGGGCCTTGGCCTCGGCCACGCCCTCCACGCTGGCGATGCCGTTGTCCACGGTGATCAGCACATCGGCCCCACGCTCGGCCACGCGGCGGGCGATGGATGCGGTGAGGCCATAACCGTCCGTCACGCGGTCCGGCACGAGGTAATCCACCTGTTGAGCGCCCAGCAGCCGTAGCCCGCGCACGCCCACGGCGCAGGCGGTGGCGCCGTCGCAGTCGTAGTCGGCCACGATGACGAGGCGCTGGTTCTGCGCCATGGCGTCGGCCAGCAGGCGGGCGGCGGTGTCGATGCCTTTGAGGCCTTTTTCACCGCTGGGCGGCAGCAATCGGCCCAGGCCGTCGTCCAGCTCGTCTTTGGCACGCACACCGCGCGCGGCATACAGGCGCGCCAGCAGCGGGTGCACGCCGGCCTGCTCCAGCGCCCAGGCGGCGCGGGGCGGAATGTCTCTTGCTATTATTTTCATAGCTGCACCAGCATATTCGACCAGCGCATGGGGCGAAAAAGACCTTGAATCCGCTGTGCGAGGCTGCGTGGAGCGGAGTGAAAGCCCAGCGCATTGCGTTCGCCGCACAGGGTCAGTTGCACGGGCGTGCCGCTTTCGGCCCGGCGCAGCAGGTCGGCCACGGGGCCTGCGTCCAGCGCGGCCCAGGCGCTGGCCCAGGTGCGCCAGTCGTCGTGCAAGGCGGCGTCCCGCAGGGTGGTGGGCATGTGGGGTGGCACAGTGCCACGCGGTGGGCCAGCCAGTGCGCCCGTGCCGTGCACCCAGAACGAGTTGACGACGGGCAGCCCGCGCGCTGAGCGCTCGTCGTTGAAGGCGTGGGTGTACAGCAGCATCTGCATCTCGCTGTGCAGGCGGTGCAGCGTGCGGGCTTGTTTCGCATCGGGCATCCAGGCGCGCACATCGCGCAGCAGCACACGCTCCAGCGACGCGGTGGCCAGGTCGGCAAACAGCGGCCCGCTGGCCAGCCAGCGCGTGGGCTGGTCGTAGTGCAGGGTGATGCCGTCCTCGGCAAACCAGGGCGCCACGATGGCCAGCAGCGCGCGGGATGCGGCTTCATCCAGGCCCAGTTGCGCTGGGTCGCGCAGCGTGACGTGGTCGGTGCTGACCTGCCACTGGCAGGGGGTGACGAAGGCCCAGGCCTCGCCGTGGGTCGTCAGGCCTTGCTGGTGGCGGTGCCAGGCGGCCCAGGGGATGCGGCCGTCCTGAGCAGGCAGGCCCAGGGCGCGGGCCAGGGCACGTTCATGGGGGGCGGAGAAGCTGGTTTCTTCGCCGCTGTCGCTCCGGGCGGGATGGGGGCTGAGCCGGGCCAGCAGCCGGTCCAGGTGGGGCAGGGCCAGGCCCTGTTGGGCTTGCTGGCATCCCGGTAAGGCGCTGGCGGCGTAGGGAATGAGCAAATGGGTGGTGTCCGACATGGGCGTATTGTCCGGGATGCCACAATCGGCCCGGCCCGTAGCGTGCATTCCGCA
Organism: Acidovorax sp. 59; assembly: GCF_002754175.1. Taxonomy (NCBI): domain Bacteria; kingdom Pseudomonadati; phylum Pseudomonadota; class Betaproteobacteria; order Burkholderiales; family Comamonadaceae; genus Acidovorax; species Acidovorax sp. 59. The sequence goes on from NZ_PEET01000001.1 coordinate 825,309, forward strand.
CCGTACAGGTCCTTCTTTCCTAATCCATGCAAATTCCCTACGAACTGGCCCTGGGCTGGCGCTACACGCGCGCGGGCCGCGCCACGCGGCGCAATGGCTTCATCTCGTTCATCTCGGGCGTGTCCATGCTGGGCATTGCGCTGGGGGTGGCGGCGCTGATCATCGTGTTGTCGGTGATGAACGGCTTTCAGAAAGACGTGCGCGACCGCATGCTCAGCGTGGTCTCGCACATCGAGATCTTTGCGCCCCTGGGGGCCGCATTGCCCGACCCGGCGCTCACCCTGGCCGAGGCCAAGAAGAACCCGAATGTGATCGGGGCTGCACCTTTTGTGGCGGCCCAGGCCCTGCTGGCGCGTGGCGAAGACATGAAGGGGGCGCTGGTGCGCGGCATTGACCCGGCCCTGGAGGGCGCGGTGACCGACCTGGCCGCCACCAATGAGAAAACGCTGAACCTGCTGGTGCCCGGCGAGTTCCGCGTGGTGCTGGGGGGCGAGCTGGCCCGTGCCCTGGGCGTGCGGGTGGGCGACCCGGTGACGCTGATTGCGCCCGCCGGCCAGGTGACGCCGGCTGGTGTGGTGCCGCGCCTCAAGCAGATGACGGTGGCCGGCACGTTTGACTCCGGCCACTACGAATACGACTCGGCCCTGGTGCTGCTGCACCATGAGGACGCGCAGCGCATCTTCCGCCTGGAAGGCCCCACGGGTGTACGCCTCAAGCTCAAGGACCTGCACCAGGCCCGCGAGGTGGCGCAGCAACTGGCGCAGTCCCTGAGCGGCCAGCTGCTGATCCGCGACTGGACGCAGCAAAACCGCACCTGGTTCGCTGCGGTGCAGCTGGAAAAACGCATGATGTTCATCATCCTCACGCTCATCGTGGCCGTGGCCGCGTTCAACCTGGTCTCCACGCTGGTGATGACGGTGACCGACAAGCGCGCCGACATCGCCATCCTGCGCACGCTGGGCGCCAGCCCCAAAAGCATCATGGGCATCTTTGTGGTGCAGGGCGCGATGGTGGGCGTGATCGGCACGCTGATCGGCCTGCTGCTGGGCCTTGGCATCGCGTTCAACATCGACGTGATCGTGCCGGCCATCGAGCGCGCGCTGAACGCGAGCTTTTTGCCCAAGGACATCTACCTCATCAGCAAGATGCCCAGCGAGCCGCAGAGCAGCGACATCGTGCCCATTGCGGTCATCTCGCTGGTGCTGGCCTTTGTGGCCACCCTGTACCCCAGCTGGCGCGCCAGCCGTGTGAACCCTGCCGAGGCGCTGCGTTATGAGTAACCCCACCCCCCATACCAACAGCCACCCGGTGGTGCTGGAAGCCAAGGGCCTGACCAAACGCTTTACCGAAGGCCGCCTGGATGTGACCGTGCTCAAGGGCGTGGACCTGCAGATCCATGCAGGCGAAACGCTGGCGATCGTGGGCGCCTCGGGCTCGGGCAAGAGCACCTTGCTGCACCTGCTGGGCGGGCTGGATGCACCCACGGCGGGCACGGTGCGCCTGAAGGGCGAAGAGATGTCGTCGCTGTCGGCGGAGCGCCAGGGGCAGCTGCGCAACCAGCACCTGGGGTTTATCTACCAGTTCCACCACCTGCTGCCGGAGTTCAGTGCGCTGGACAACGTGGCCATGCCGCTGCGCATCCGCCGCCTGCCGTTGGCCCAGTGCCATGCGGAGGCGGAGCGGGTTCTGGCGTCAGTCGGTTTGAAGGAGCGGCTGATGCACCGGCCGGCCGAGCTGTCGGGCGGTGAGCGTCAGCGGGTGGCTATTGCGCGGGCCTTGGTGACGCGGCCTGCTTGCGTGCTGGCGGACGAGCCTACGGGTAATCTGGACCGGAGTACGGCTGACGGCGTTTTCGACTTGATGCTGCAGTTGGCGCGTGATCAGGGCACGGCGTTTGTGATGGTGACGCACGATGAGTCGCTGGCGGCCCGGTGTGACCGGGTGGTGAGGCTGGTGTCTGGGGTTTTGGGGTGATTTTGGCTGGATGCGATAGTGGAATATGCGGTGGTAGCTATTGATTTCGTAGCGTTTTCTTGTGGTTGCTGATTGGGCCGCATGCCTTTGTTAAGGGCGGAGGCCGGGAGTCGCCCGGCGTGCGAGTAACTTTCTTTTGCTTCGCCAAAAGAAAGTCACCAAAGAAAAGGCGACCCCCAGTCTGCGACCCCGGCGCTTCGCTCCGGGGCACACCTGCGGCGGGGCGGTTGCGGGTTGCGCCGTGGAACTCACTGCGCTGCGTTGCAGCTTCGTTCAGACATCCACGGCGAGCCAGTGCACGAGGCATGGGCGCTCCGACGCCCATGCTCACCCCGCAACCGCCCCGCCGCAGGCGCAGCCAGCAGGGGGGGACAGCCGAACATCCAAACAGCCGGACATCCATTCGGGCCATTGCTGCGCTCGGCCCAGGCTGCGCAGCGCGTGGCGCTTGCGCCCGCGAGATGGGGCCGAGCGCAGCAAAGGCCCGTGTGGCTGTTCTGTACCCCGGTGCCCCTTTGGATGCGCCGAGGAGCGCAGGGTTTGGTGGATCAGGGCTCGCGTGTGTCTGAGCGACGCGCAGCGGCGCGAGTTGAGCGAGACCCCGCCAAACCCGAGCACCGCAGGTTGCCCCGGCGCGCAGCGCCGGGGACGCAGACAGTGGGGTCGCTTTCTCTTTGGTGACTTTCTTTTGGCGAGACAAGAGAAAGTTACTCGCCTGCCGGGCGACTCCCGGCCTCCGACCTTAACAAAGGCATGCGACTCAGTCAGCGCACGCAACCAAACGCTACAAGATCAATAGCTACCAGCCCATATCCCACTAGCACATCCAGCCAAAATCACCCAAAAATATCACATCACCCGCCCATACCACCACACCGACAACCCCGCCGCCACCAACGCCAGCACCGCCCCCAACAACGCCAGCAAAGAAGAAATCTCAGTCTCCTTCTTCTCCACCGTCAGCCGCGAGCTCAGCGTCTCGTACACCTTCTTCAAGTCTGCCGCCGTCGCCGCATGAAAGTATTCGGCATTGGTCCGCGCAGCCACGGCCTTCAGGGTTTCTTCGTCCAGCCGTACCCGCATCGACCAGCCCTCAAAGCCAATGGTCTCGCCCTGCACCGTGCCCACCCCCACCGTGTACACCCGCACCCCCCGGTCGGCCGCCCACTTGGCGGCTTCCAGTGGGTCCACGCCTGTGGTGCGCTGACCGTCCGTCAGCATGATGATGGCGGCCGAGTTGTACGAGCCTGGGGCCACGGGCGTGAAGGTCTTGGCGGGGTCCTGTTGCTTGCCCAGCTCTTCGATGGGCTTCGGGCGCATGGCCTGGCGGCCGCCCAGGGCGGCGATGTCGATGCCCGCATCGGGAAAGATGGTGGCCAGCGACAGCATGATGCCGTTGCCCGTGGCCGTGCCGCGCTGCAGCTGGAAGCTGTCGATGGCTTTCACCAGGTCTTCACGGCTCTGGGTGGGCAGCTGGGCCAACTGGGCGCTGCCCGCAAAGGCCACGATGCCCACGCGCACATGGCGCGGCAGGTCGGCAATGAAGGCCTTGGCGGCGTTCTGGGCGGCGGTGATGCGGTCGGGCTCCACGTCGGCGGCGCGCATGCTGCCCGACACGTCCATGGCCAGCATGATGGTCTGGTCCTGCGAGGGCAGGGTGATGACGGCCAGCGGGCGCGCAGCGGCCAGCAGCAGCGCCACCAGGGCCAGCAGGAACAGCGCGGGTGGGATGTGGCGGCGCAGGTGCTGGCCCGGGCCCATGGCCTCGCGCACCAGGGACAGGCTGGAGTAGGTCAGCGCTGTTTTCTTGCGCCGGTGCAGCAGCCACCAGTACAGCAGTACCAAGAGGGGCACAGCCAGCAGCAGCCAGAGCAGGGTGGGCCAGAGAAAAACCATGGTGTGTGTCCTTGGTGGCGAGTACAGCGTGTGCGGCGGGTGATTAATGAATCAATCCATTGATCGGTCAGGCGGCGGCAGCCGTTGCGGCAGGGCCTGCGGATGCCGATGCGGGGACGAGGGGGTTGCTGTGCGCCCGCACCCGGCGCTGGCGCAGGTCCATGAAGCGCAGCAGGGCGTCGACCAGATCGTCGTCGGTGCACAGCTCCAGCGTGTCGGCGCCCGCGCGGGTCAGGCCCTCGCGCAGCGCCGCCTCGCGGTCGGCGGCCAACTGGGCAAAGCGGCGGCGAAAGCCCGCGTCGTGTGTGTCCACCTGCAGTTGCTCGCCGCTTTCGGCATCGCGCAGCGTGACCAGGCCCACGTCGGGCAGCTCCAGCTCCAGCGGGTCGAGCAGGCGCACGGCCACCACGTCATGCCGCTGGGCCAGTTGGGCCAGGGGCTTTTCCCAGCCGGGCGCGCTGATGAAGTCGGACACCACAAATACGGTGGACCGGCGCTTGAGCGTGGCCAGGCCGGTCTGCAGCAGCCGGTGCAGTTCGGTGGCGCCGCCACCCGTCTTGTGCGGTGGCACCGGGGTTTTGGACGGCAGCAGTTTGTGCACCAGGTGCAGCACATGGGCGCGGCTGCTGCGCGGGGGCAGTACGGCATCCACTGCGCGTTCGGCCTTCGGACTGGCACCGCCGTAGAGCACGGCGCCCACACGGTTGCCGTGGCGGGTAAGCAGGCGCGAAAGCACGGCCACAAAGCCGGTCAGGATGTCGCGCTTGGCGTGGCCTGTGGGGCCGAAGCTGATGGACGGGCTCAGGTCCAGCAGGAACCAGGCCGACATTTCGCGGTCTTCGGTGAACACGCGCACATGGGGGGTGTTCAGCCGCGCGGTCACGTTCCAGTCGATGTGGCGTACGTCGTCGTGCGGCTGGTATTCGCGCAGGTCGGTCAGGTCCAGGCCGCTGCCGCGCATCAGCGTGCGGTAGTCGCCCTGCAGCAGGCCGTCCAGGCGGCGGATCACCTTCCACTCCAGCTCGCGCAGCAGCCGGTCGGCCTGCCCGGGCAATGTGGGCAGGGTGTGCACCGTGGCGGAGGTTGCAGGCGGCTTGCTGTTCATGGCGATGACACCTCAAGCAGCTTTTTGCTCGTGATGCAAGGGACGTGCTGGTGCCGGGATCTTGGCCATGATGCGCTGGATGAGTGCGTCGGCATCCAGCCCGTCGGACAGCGCTTCGTACGACAGCGCCACGCGATGGCGCAGCACATCGGCGGCCAGATCGGTCATGTCTTCGGGCAGCACGTAGTTGCGCCCGCGCAGCATGGCCAGGGCCTGAGCCCCCTCGGCCAGGGCAATGGTGGCGCGCGGGCTGGCGCCGCAGCTGATGTAGCCGGCCAGGTCCTTCAGGCCATGTCGTGCGGGCTCGCGGGTGGCTGCCACCAGCTTCACGGCGTATTGCAGCATCGACGGGTCCACATACACGGTGCGGCATTCGGCCTGCAATGCCGCCAGCTGCGCCGTGGTGGCCACGGGTAGCACCTGCACGGGCACATCGAGCGCGCGCTGGGCGATCACGAATTCTTCTTCCTCGGTGGGGTAGCCCAGCAGCACCTTCATCATGAAACGGTCCACCTGCGCCTCGGGCAGCGCGTAGGTGCCTTCGGTCTCGATGGGGTTCTGGGTGGCCATCACCAGGAAGGGCTCAGGCACCTTGTGGGTTTCGCCTGCAATGGTCACCTGGCGCTCCTGCATCACCTCCAGCAGCGCGCTCTGCACCTTGGCGGGCGCGCGGTTGATTTCGTCGGCCAGCAGCAGGTGGGTGAAAACGGGCCCCAACGTGGTGCTGAACTCGCCGGTTTTCTGGTTGTACATGCGCGTGCCCACCAGGTCGGCGGGCACCAGGTCGGGTGTGAACTGGATGCGCTTGAAGCTGCCCTGAATGGTGCTGGCGAGTGTTTTCACCGTCAGCGTCTTGGCCAGGCCCGGCACGCCCTCGACCAGCAGGTGGCCCTGGGCCAGCATGGCGACCATGACACGCTCCAGAAAGCGGTCTTGCCCGACCACCACGCGTTTGACCTCGTAGAGCACCTGTTCCATCAGCGTGGCGGTGGCAGCGTTCGATGCATTGGGCGACGTGCTGGATGACATGGGGCTCCTTGCGATGACGAGTGAAGTGGTGGGGCGGCGTACGGTCAGAACGGGGGCATGCCGACGGCGGACGCCGCGTTTTCGATGGGCACCGCAAAACCGATGCCGATGAAGGTGCGCGCCTGCGTGGGGTTGAGGATGGCGGTGACGATGCCCACCACCTCGCCGTCCATCGTCACCAGCGGGCCGCCAGAGTTGCCAGGGTTGGCCGCTGCGTCGAACTGGATCAGATTGCTGAGCTGGCGCTTGCCCTCGGGCGACGTGAACTCGCGCTGCAGGCCGGACACCACGCCCGCCGAGGCCGACGGGCCGATGCCAAAAGGAAAGCCGACGGCCACCACATGGTCGCCCGGGCGCAGGTTCTGGGTGGACCGCAGGGTGGCGGCCTCCAGGTCGTCGGGCACCTTGTGGGCCTGCAGCACGGCCAGGTCGTTTTCGGGTTGTACGCCGGTGATGCTGGCCGTGGTTTCCAGTCCGTCGTGGAAGGTGATGCCGATGCGGTCTGAGCCCGCAACCACATGCAGGTTGGTCAGGATGACGCCTTTGTCCACGATGACCACGCCCGTGCCGATGCCGCGCTCGACCTCTTCCTTGCCGTTCTTGCTGCGCCCGTAGCCCACCACGCGCACCACCGAGGGGCCGATGCTCTCCACGGCGCGCGCGGCGGCAGAGGGCGGGGTGGTGGTCTCCAGCGTGCGCAGCACCGCGGCGTCGATGTCGTCCTGGGTGATCTTGCGGGCGGGGCTGCGGGTGTTGTGCCAGGCGCTGGCTACCAGCAAGGCGGCCAACAGCACCACGATGGTCCACAGGGCAACCAGCTGGCGTTTGAATGCCCGGGAATTCGGGGGCGTGGCGGCTGCGGTGGCGGCGTTCGTCGCTGGCGAATCATCTGCGGGCGGCGCTGCAGAGACCACGGCTTCGGTGGCATCCACCGCCGCAGGCGTGCGGCTGCGGGCGGGGCGGGAGCTGCTGTAGAGGGCGGGCCGGGGCATCCTGTCACCTTTGCTCGTACACGCCAGGGCCTGGCGCACGCAAATGACGGTAGCACGGTTTGCGGGCAAATGCACATGCAGGGCTACACGGGCCCACCGTCCCCTGCGACCGCAGCCTTTGCAAGCTGCATCGGGCATCATCGGCGCATGACCGCCTGGATCGATACCCACTGCCACCTCGACGCCCCCGAGTTTGATGCCGACCGCAGTGCAGTCCGCACACTGGCGGCGGCGCAAGGCGTTTGCCATTGCGTGATTCCGGCCGTGGAGCGCAGCAACTGGGACACCGTGCGGGCGCTGGCGCACCAGCATGGGGACAGCTATGCGCTGGGCGTTCATCCCCTCTACACAGGGCGCGCCGAGGAGGAGGACCTGCAGCATCTGGCCGGATACCTGGAGCAGCACCATCCAGACCCGCGCCTGGTGGCGATAGGCGAGATCGGCCTTGATTACTTTGTGCCGGGCCTCGACCCGGCGCGCCAGGAGCGGTTTTACCGCGCACAGCTGCAGCTGGCCCGGCGGTTTGACCTGCCGGTGATCCTGCATGTGCGCCGCTCTGCCGACAAGCTGCTCAAGGGCCTGCGGGATTTGCCGGTGCGCGGCGGCATTGCACATGCCTTCAACGGCAGCCTGCAACAGGCGCAGGCGTTCATCGGCCTGGGCTTCAAGCTGGGATTTGGCGGTGCGGTGACCTATGACCGCGCCCTGCAGCTGCGCCGTCTGGCCACCGAGCTGCCCGGCGATGCCCTGGTGCTGGAGACCGACGCGCCTGACATTCCGCCCCACTGGCTCTACACCACGGCGGCTGAGCGCGCTGCAGGGCGGCCCCAGGGCCGCAACAGTCCGGGGGAACTACCCGGCATTGCGGCCGTGGTGGCCCAGTTGCGCGGCGAGTCTGTGCCGGCGCTGGCTGGCAGCACCAGGGCCAATGCCTTGGCCGCCTTGCCCCGGTTGGAGGGGCTGCTGACAGACGGGTAGCCATTGCAGGGTGGATGATGGATCGGCAAAAAGATAAATGGGGAGAAATTTGGTAGCTTGACGCTCTGTGGCAAAGGGCCGACAGCTATCTTTTTTGTGCTGCCGGACGGGGCTGACGGCCCTTTGGGGCCAAAATTGCCCCATGTCCCCAGTCCCTGTTGCCGCCGATCCGTCTGTGGCCGCCACTCCTGACGCCGTCGGCCCATCCGCGCGCTGGCTGGGCCTTCCGCCGGTGGCAGGTGTGCGCACCGTGGTGCTGGTGCTGGGCAGTTTTCCGGGGGCTGCGTCATTGCAAGCCCGCCAGTACTACGCGCACCCCCAGAACCATTTCTGGAAGATCCTGAACGCCTTGTGGCCCCAGCATCCCTTGCCCCCGGCGGGGCCGGATGGCTATGTAGACCGCTGTGCCTGGCTGCTGGATCGCGGCCTGGGCCTGTGGGACGTGTACCAGAGCTGCGAGCGCGAGGGCAGCCTGGACACCAGTATCCGTAACGCCCGGCTCAACGACTTTGCGGCGCTGCGCAGCGTTTGCCCCCGGCTGGCCGCGCTGGCGCACAACGGTGCGGAGAGTTTTCGGCACGCGCCGGCGGCGCTTGCCGCGCTGGGAGCTGCCGGGCCGCCGACGCTCTTGCCGCATGATGTGGGCACGTCAGGCGCACGTGCCATCGAGGCTGTGCGGCTGCCATCGACCAGCCCGGCCAACGCCTCCTGGAGTTTTGAACGTAAATTGACCGCCTGGGCCGATGTGATGGCCCGGCACGGATTGCTGTGAATGGCCCGTAAAAAAGAAACCTTGCAAGAACTGCCCGAAGTCAGCGTGTCTGACGACGGCGAAGTGCGCCACCTGCACCTGGGCACGCCCTGGATCCAGGGCTCCATGCGCATCGACGAGCCATTTGCCCTGGAGCTGGAATACGTGCAGCGCATGATGGCCTGGTTGCTGTTTGCCGACCTGGCGCAGGTGTCCAAGGGCCATGCCATGCAGTTGGGCCTGGGAGCGGGTGCCATCACCAAGTTCTGCCACAAAAAGCTGCGCATCTGCACCACCGCCATCGAGCTGAACCCGCAGGTGCTGGCCGTGTGCCGCCAGTGGTTCAAGCTGCCGCCCGACGGCCCCAAGCTGCGCGTGGTGCTGGCCGATGCGTCCAAGGAGATCCAGAACCCCATGTGGCTGGGCACGGTGGATGCGCTGGCTGTGGACCTGTATGACCACGAGGCTGCGGCCCCCGTGCTCGATAGCCCCGATTTTTATGCCGACTGCCGCGCACTGCTCACGGAGACGGGCTGCATGACCGTGAACCTGTTCGGCCGCGCGTCGAGCTTTGACCGCAGCCTGCAGAGCATGTCCCAGGCGTTTGGCAGCGATGCGCTGTGGGCGTTCAAGCCCACGCATGAAGGCAACACGGTGGTGCTGGCCCAGCGCACCCCCACGCGGCCCAAGCGCGCAGAACTGGCCGAGCGGGCCGAGGCGATTCAGGCGCGGTGGGACCTGCCCACCACCAAATGGCTGCGGGTGTTCAAGCCTGTGAACCCCTGAGAGGAATCTTGCAATGAATGCTCCTGTCGTGACCCCTGACCGGCTGAAGTCGGCTTCACACATTGGTCCGGTGGACTGGCGCCGCATGGTGCAGTGGCTCAGCGATGACAAGGTGATCTCGCGCGAGGAAGCGCAACGCACCATCGCCCGCTGTTCGCAGGCTGAGAGCTCCCAGCATGCCCTGGTGCGCCTGGCCAGTGTGGCCATGGAGCGCGCCAGCGACAGCAAGCCGCTCGACATCGAGGCGCTGTCCGAGTACCTGGCGCAACGTGCGGGCCTCGCCTACCTGCGCATCGACCCCCTCAAGGTGGATGTGGGGCGCGTAGCAGACACCATGAGCGCCACTTATGCGGAACGCCACAAGGTGCTGCCTGTGCAGGTGACCAGCAAAGAAGTGGTGGTGGCCACGGCCGAGCCTTTCATTGATGACTGGGTGGCCGAGGTGGAGCGCCAGTCGCGCCGCTCGGTGCGCCGGGTGGTGGCGAACCCCCAAGACATCCACCGCTTCACGGCCGAATTTTTTGCGCTGGCCAAGTCGGTGCGCGCCGCGCAGAAGGCTGGCGGCAACTCGGGTGGCAGCAGCTTTGAGCAGCTGGTGGAGCTGGGCAAGAGCAACAAGCAGCTCGATGCCAACGACCAGGGCGTGGTCAAGGTGGTGGACTGGCTCTGGCAGTACGCGTTTGACCAGCGCGCGAGCGACATTCACCTGGAGCCGCGCCGCGACCAGGGCGTGATCCGTTTTCGCATCGACGGTGTGCTGCACCCGGTCTACCAGATGCCCATGGGCGTGCACAACGCGATGGTGGCGCGCATCAAGTTGCTGGGTCGCATCGATGTGGTGGAAAAACGCCGCCCACAGGACGGCCGCATCAAGACCCGCAACCAGCGGGGCGAAGAGGTGGAAATGCGCCTGTCCACCTTGCCCACTGCGTTTGGCGAAAAGATGGTCATGCGCATTTTTGACCCGGACAACGCGGTCAAGGACCTTGATGCCCTGGGCTTTGCGCAGCACGATGCGCAGCGCTGGGAGGCGTTGGTCAAGCGGCCGCACGGCATCATCCTGGTGACTGGCCCCACGGGCTCGGGCAAGACCACCACGCTGTACTCGACCCTGAAGCGCGTGGCCACCGAAGAGGTCAACGTGAGCACGGTGGAAGACCCCATCGAAATGATCGAGCCCAGCTTCAACCAGACCCAGGTGCAGCCGCAGCTCGACTTCAACTTTGCCGAAGGCCTGCGCGCCCTGATGCGGCAGGACCCTGACATCATCATGGTGGGTGAGATCCGCGACCTGGAGACCGCCGAGATGGCCATCCAGGCGGCGCTGACGGGCCACCTGGTGTTCTCTACCCTGCACACCAACGATGCCCCCAGCGCCATCACCCGCATGATGGAGCTGGGTGTGCCGTCGTACCTCCTCAATGCCACCTTGCTGGGCGTGCTGGCCCAACGGCTGGTGCGCACGCTGTGCAAGCAGTGCAAACAAAAGGATGAGGCCGCGAGCCGCGAAGCCCTGACCGAGGTGGTCAAGCCCTGGAAGATCAGTGGTAGCTACCACCCGTACAAGCCGGTCGGCTGCGTGGATTGCCGCATGGGCGGTTTCAGGGGCCGCATGGGGCTCTATGAATTGCTCACCGTCAGCGAGGCGCTCAAGGACAAAATCACCCAGGCGCCTTCCATTGACGTACTGCGCCGCCAGGCCGTGCAAGACGGCATGCGTCCCTTGCGCCTGGCGGGTGCGCTGCGCGTGGCTGAGGGGCTGACCACCATGGAAGAGGTGGTTGCGGCGACACCGCCTCTGGAGTGAGAGAAGGGGAGGGGCGGTCATTCCTCTGCGGTTGGCCAGCCGTCTTCCAGAGTGGTTTTCGAGACAGTCTCCTGGGCGACTCGCCCGGTGGTGCATGCCTGCCAGGCGTTACCGGATGTAGGTGGAATCCACATCGCGCCGCCTACTCCTTGCCAGCACAATCGCGCAGTCGAGAATTCCGTCAAGGAGACAATTCGTGAAAATCAAGAGTAATAAAGACTTTGCGTCCGGGCTCATGTTCATGGGCGTTGGGGTCGCATTTGCGTGGGGTGCCACCACTTACAACGTGGGCACTGGCGCGCGCATGGGCCCTGGCTACTTCCCGTTGTTGCTGGGTATCTTGCTGGCCCTCATCGGCAGCGTGATCACCTTCAAGGCGCTTACCGTGGAAACCGCCGACGGCGACAAGATCGGCAAATGGGCCTGGAAGCCGCTGTTCTTCATCCTGGCCGCCAACTTTGCCTTCGGCATTCTGCTGGGCGGCTTGCCTAGCCTGGGCATCCCGGCCATGGGGCTCATCGTGGGCATCTATGCACTGACCTTCATCTCCAGCCTGGCTGGCAATGAGTTCAATGCCAAGGCCGTATTTGTTCTCGCCACCGTGCTGGCCATCGGCAGCTATGTGGCTTTTGTGTGGGCGCTCAAGCTGCAGTTTCCTGTGTGGCCGAGTTTCATCGCAGGTTAAGCAGGAGCACCGACCATGGATCTTATTAACAACTTGTCGTTGGGTTTTGGTGTTGCTTTCACCTTCCAGAACCTGATTTACTGTTTTGTGGGCTGTTTGCTCGGCACGCTCATTGGCGTGTTGCCAGGCATTGGCCCGGTGGCGACCATCGCCATGTTGCTGCCCGCCACCTATGCGCTGCCCCCGGTGGCGGCGCTGATCATGCTGGCTGGTATTTACTACGGTGCCCAGTACGGTGGTTCCACCACCGCAATTCTGGTGAACCTGCCAGGCGAGTCCTCGTCGGTGGTGACCGTGATTGACGGCTACCAGATGGCGCGCAAGGGGCGAGCGGGGCCGGCGCTGGCGGCTGCGGGCCTGGGTTCGTTCTTTGCGGGCTGCGTGGGCACGCTGATCCTGGCGGCCTTTGCGCCTCCGCTGACCGAAGTCGCGTTCAAGTTCGGCCCTGCCGAATACTTCTCGCTGATGACCTTGGGCCTGATCGGTGCCGTGGTGTTGGCCTCGGGTTCGTTACTCAAGGCGGTGGCCATGATCGTGCTGGGCCTGCTGATGGGCCTGGTGGGGACCGACGTGAACTCGGGTGTGGCGCGCTTCAGCTTCGATATCCCAGAACTGACCGACGGCATCGGTTTTGTGACCATCGCCATGGGTGTGTTCGGTTACGGTGAAATCATCGCCAACCTCTCGCGCCCCGATGATGAGCGTGAGGTGTTCACTGCCAAGGTGGAAGGTCTGTTCCCCACCAAGGAAGACTTCAAGAACATGATCCCCGCTGTGCTGCGGGGCACAGCGCTGGGTTCTGCTCTGGGCATCTTGCCCGGTGGTGGTGCCTTGCTGGCCGCTTTTGCTGCCTATACGGTGGAAAAGAAGACCAAGCTGCGTCCTGGCGAAGTGCCCTTTGGCCAAGGCAACATCCGCGGTGTAGCGGCCCCTGAGTCGGCCAACAACGCAGGTTCGCAAACCTCGTTCATCCCTCTGCTGACGCTGGGTATCCCGCCGAATGCCGTGATGGCGCTGATGGTGGGTGCCATGACCATCCACAACATCCAGCCTGGTCCCCAGGTGATGACGAGCAACCCCGAACTGTTCTGGGGCCTGATCGCGTCGATGTGGATCGGCAACGCCATGTTGGTGATTCTGAACCTGCCGCTCATCGGCATCTGGATCAAGCTGCTGACCGTGCCTTACCGCTGGCTGTATCCGTCCATCGTGCTGTTCTGCGCGGTGGGTGTGTACTCCACCAACAACAACACCTTCGACATCTGGATGGTGGGTGCGTTTGGTCTGATTGGCTACATCTTTCACAAGTTGGGCACCGAGCCTGCACCTTTGCTGCTGGGCTTCATTCTAGGCCCCATGATGGAAGAGAACCTGCGCCGTGCGCTGCTGCTGTCGCGTGGTGACTGGAGCGTGTTTGTGACGCGTCCGCTGTCGGCTGGCCTGTTGGCGGCTGCGGCACTGCTGCTCATCATCGTGCTGCTGCCTTCAGTCAAGAACAAGCGCGAAGAAGCGTTTGTGGAAGACTGATCGGTTCCGATTCTTTTCTCACCCTGATCAACGGCACCTTCGAGTGCCGTTGTTTTTTGGGCAGTGGCGTCCACGTGGTACGGCTGTCGCCAGTACACAATTGCGGGCAGAGGTCCGCATGTCCACACCGTTTCATCCCACGCAGCACCCGCACCGGGCGATGCTGCACAACGAAATCCACGCCCGCCCGCCCGAGGCGATGAATGCCCCACTGGCCATCGCCCACATCGTGATGCTGGCCGATGCGGCAGGGCGCGAGGCCAGCCGGGCCCATGTGGCCGCGCTCCTGCGGGACCACCACATGGCGCTGCCCGACGCCCAGACCACCCACTTGCGGATGGACTTGGGCGCTTTTCGGATGCGCTGGGAGATGCACACCGAATTCGTCACCTGGACCTTCATGGTCCCGGCGCCGGTGGAGGCTTTTGGAGAGCGGGAGCCGGTCAGTGCCGTGGATTCCGTTCCGCACGACTGGCTTGCAGCTTTGCCCGGCCAGTGCCTGTGCAGCCTGAACCTGTGGGTGCTGCCCACACACACCTTTGGATCGGGCTCTCTGGTCAAGCATGTTCTGCACGAAGACACATTGGTAGCCTCTACCGTGGCCGACGGGCATGGTGAGGTGTACACCGACTTTGCGATCCACGCCGACGGCTTTTCGCGCATGGTGCTGCTTGCAGGGGGCATGACACCACGGCGCCTGGGGCGTTTGGTGCAGCGCCTGCTGGAAATCGAGACCTACCGCATGGCTGCCTTGCTCGGTCTGCCTGCCGCTCGCGAGGCTGCCAGCGTGCTGGCCTTTGCTGAGCGCGAACTGGCGGCGCTGGCTGAAGCCATCCGCACGGCCAACCGTGACGACGAGCCCGCCTTGCTCGATCGGCTGACGCGCCTGGCCGGGCAGGTGGAAAGTCAGTACGCAGCCACGCACTCGCGCTTCTCGGCCAGCAGTGCCTACTTTGAATTGCTGGACCGCCGTATCCAGGACATTGCCGAGTCCCGCCTGGCGGGCATGCAGACCATCCGGGAGTTCATGGACCGGCGCCTGACCCCCGCTCGGAGTACCTGTGAGTGGGCAACCCGTCGGCAGGATGCGCTGTCGCAGCGCGTATCGCGCATGAGCAACCTGCTGCGCACCCGGGTAGAGATCGAACAGCAGCAAAGCAGCCAGGCGCTGCTGACCACCATGAACCACCGGCAGGATCTGCAGTTGCAGATGCAGTCCACCGTGGAGGGGTTGTCTGTGGCGGCCATTACCTATTACATCGTCGGGCTCGTCAGCTACCTGGCCAAGGGCGCGCAAAAACTGGGCTGGCCGTTGTCGCCGGAGACTACGGCAGCCCTCGCGATTCCGGTGGTGGCGGCAGGGGTGTGGTGGTCACTGCGGCGGCTGCACCAGCGGGTGTTCCACAAACACCGCTAAGGCGGTTGGCCCACCGATCTGTCGAGCGGCACGGGGTGCACTTTGGCTTGTCAGCCATCGTTGATGAAGGGGGCGCCCGCGCAGAGGTTCGATGGCCTGCACCAGCCTTGCCGTGTCACACTGGGCGCAACGCTCCGGCGACCACTGTCCGGCAGATACTTCAGCAGGCGCTTTGCGTCCTTTCGTACCCGTGACTACTGAAAAGAAGAGCATTGCCTCCGGCCTTGTGCTGGCATTCCTGGGCTCCATCGCCTTCAGCGGCAAGGCCATCATCGTCAAGCTGGCCTACCGCCATGGGGTGGATGCGGTCACGCTCATCATGTACCGCATGCTGTTTGCGCTGCCCATCTTTGCCGTGATGGCCTGGTGGGCCAGCCGGGGCAAACCGCCGCTCACCCGCAAGGACTGGCTGGGCGTGTTGGGCCTGGGTGTCACCGGCTACTATCTGGCGAGTTTTCTCGACTTTGCAGGGCTTGCCTATATCAGCGCCAGCCTGGAGCGCCTCATCCTGTACCTCAACCCCACGCTGGTCGTGTTGCTGGGCTGGGTGTTGTACGGACGTGGTATCCGCTGGGCCCAGGCGGCAGGCATGCTGGTGAGCTACAGCGGCGTGGTTCTGGTGTTTGGCCACGAGGCCAACCTGCAGGGTGCCAATGCTGCCTGGGGCACCTTGCTGGTGTTCCTGAGCGCAGTCAGCTATGCCATCTACCTGGTTTACAGCGGCGAGATGGTGCAGCGCCTGGGCGCGCTGCGGTTGGTGGGGCTTGCCACCACCGTGGCTTGCCTGTGCTGCCTGTTGCAGTTTGTGGTGCTGCGGCCGCTGAGTGCGGCAGTCGTTGCGCCTGAGGTGATCTGGCTGTCGGTGCTCAACGCCACCTTGTGCACGGCCGCGCCCGTGCTGATGGTGATGATGGCCATTGAGCGCATCGGCGCAGGCATGGCCGCGCAGACGGGCATGGTGGGCCCGTTGTCCACCATCCTCATGGGCGTGTGGATTCTGGGCGAACCGTTCACGGTGTGGGTCGCTGTCGGGACGGTGCTCGTGGTCGCGGGTATCTTCATTTTTACCCGCATGGCGCGCAGGGCCTGACAGCCCACATCCCGCAGCCCTTTGGGGCGCCGTGACAAGGGCCGCTCTGCTTGCTTTTATGACGTCTTCTTTTTGGGAGCTGCCTTGCTGCGGGCTGGTGCCTCGGCCGGTGCTGCAGGCGACGGCACCGCAGCTGCTGCGGGCGCAGTCTTGGGATTCATGCGCTGGGCCACCGTCACGGGGGCCGTGCCAGTGAATCCATCGAGGTTCTTGCCCATGGCCAGCTCCAGTTGCTCCAGACGCGCCTGTGCCGGCGGGTGCGTGGCCAGTGCCAGCGTGAAGGCCGGGTTGTCAGGCGTGGCGGTGCGCAGGTGCTGCAGCACCGACACCAGTCCATAGGGATCAAACCCCGCGCGGGTGGCCAGGGCCACGCCAGTGCGGTCGGCATCGTATTCATCGGTCTGGTCCAGGCCGCGTGCGTACAGGTTGCGCCCCAGTGCCAAAAATTGCGAGGCCACCACGTTGCCCACGGCGTTGGTCTTGATCTGGGAAGCCACCAACTGGGTCAGCATGCCCGACTGTGCGGTCTTGCGAATGGCCAGCAGGTGGTGTTTGGCGGTGACGTGGGTGATTTCGTGGGCGAGGATGCCAGCCAGCTCGGCCTCGTCGGCGCAGCGGTCGATCAGGCCCTTGGTCACGAACACATACCCCCCCGGGGCCGCAAAGGCGTTGTACCCCGAGTCGTCCAGCACCACAAAGGTCCACGGCAGGTTGGGGCGGGGCGATTGCAGGCTGATCCAGCGCCCCAGCTGATTCACATACCGCTGCAGTGCCATGTCCGGGTGCAGGGGTTTGCTGCCCAGCAGCACGGCCGAGAGTTGGCGACCGATTTCGATCTCGCGGGGCTCGTCGATGCTCTCGACCGAACGGGTGAGCATGCTGATGAGGTCATCTCCCTGGCCTGCGGGGCTGCCTCCACCGGTGATGGCGCCCAGCAGGCCTCCGCCGGTGTTGCTGGTGGAGCTGCCACCACCCAGGGCGTTGAGCAGATTCATGACCCCCTGGCTCTGTCCCTGGCTGGGGAGCAGGGTCAGGGCCAGGGCGGTGCACGCCGCAGCGAGCAGCCGGGTGCGGGAGAGGGATGGGGGCAGACGCATGGCAGCTCTCGCTCAGTTGGGGCTGAAATTGGGGTCGGACGGATTGTTGGACGAGCCTGTCGCCCCCGATCCGCTGCTGGAGGAGGGCCGGGGCGGCTCCGCCAGGGGTGCCACGTTGCGTGGCTGCAGCGACGCATTGCTGGCGAACTGGCGGGCTTGGTCGGCGTTGACCCGCAGCCCCTCGGCCTGGGTCACGGCAGCCGGGTTGGGTTGCGCCTTGGCGATGTCTTCGGCTCCCAGACCCCGGATGCCCACGGTGGAGGTGGCTGTCGTGGTGCCGCCGCTGTTGCTGCCAAACAGGCCGCCCAGGCCGCGCATGCCGCTGGTGGCTGCATTTCCACTGGTAGGAGCAGCGCCAGACTGCGGGCCCAGGTCAAACATGTGCACCCAGCCCGTGGCGCCTTGTTGCGTACTGACCTTGGTCCAGGGGCCCTTGCGCTCACTGGTGCGCGTGACCACCGCGTTCGCTTCCAGGGGCGCCACACTGGCGCCGTTTTCTGTGGGGCTGTCGCGCAGTTGGGTGGCGCGCTTGACGACGGCTGCCTCCTGGGCATGTGCTGTGCCTGTCAGAAAAGGCGCGAGAGCCATCACGCCCGATGCCAGCCAGGGAGTCAGGGCTCTGCAGTGCAGCCGGATCATTTTTGTAACTCTCCACTTATGATTTGTTGTGGCTGCGGCATGCAGCGTGAAACCGGAGATTGTTATGGATTTGGGTATTGCAGGCAAATGGGCGCTGGTGTGTGGCGCGAGCAAGGGGCTGGGCTATGGCTGCGCGCAGGCTTTGGTGCGCGAGGGTGTCAATGTGGTCATCAACGCCCGCAGTGCCGAGGCGCTCGAACAGGCTGCTACTCGTTTGATAGCTGAAAGTGCAAACAAGACCGGCGCCAGCGGCCAAAAGGGTGCCTCACCCCAGGTGCTGGCTGTGGCGGCCGACATCACCACGCCCGAAGGGCGTGCGGCGGTGTTCTCGGTGGCCGGAGGACCGGGCCGTGACTTCGACATCGTGGTCACCAACGCAGGCGGCCCACCCACCGGCGACTTCCGCGACTGGAACCGCGACGCCTGGATCAAGGCTGTGGACGCCAACATGCTGACCCCCATCGAACTGATCCAGGCCACGGTGGATGGCATGGCTGCACGCGGGTTTGGCCGCATCGTCAACATCACTTCCAGCGCCGTGAAGGCGCCCATCGACATCCTGGGCCTGTCCAACGGCGCGCGCAGTGGTCTCACGGGGTTTGTGGCGGGTGTGTCGCGCAGCAAGATTGCAGCGAGCGGGGTGACCATCAACAACCTGCTGCCTGGCAAGTTCGACACCGACCGGCTCGCAGCCACCGTCACGGCAGCCGCCAGCAAGGCGGGCAAGAGCGTCCAGGATGTGCGCTTCGCGCAGCAGGCGCAGATTCCGGCAGGGCGGTATGGCACGGCCGAAGAGTTTGGTGCCATTTGCGCCTTCCTGTGCAGCGTGCACGCGGGCTACATGACGGGACAGAACGTGCTGGCCGACGGTGGTGCCTACCCCGGTACGTTCTGACGCAGGCCGGGCCCGACGAGGCACGGCTGGTGGGCCGTGTGGCGCAGTGCTTGCGCAGAACGGAGGTTGGCGTGGTGTTTTGCCGACAGCTTTACCGGAGCGCTGAATAATTGGTGGAATACTGCGGGCCAGCGCCTGCCACTGTCCGCCGCCATGCAATCTGTCCACATTCCCTTTCTGCTGCGCCTGAAACGCCACTGCACCCTGCTGTGTCTGGCGCTGTGCGTTGGGGCCGCTGTGCAGGCCTCCGATGCGGCCAGCGCGGCGGGTGCGGGCACTGCAGCGGCAGCTCCGTACCGGTTGCGCATCGTGGGCGGTCTGGCCGGTATCAGCCAGTACGTCCGGCAGGAAGAGCCCTTCTGGACCAAGGAGCTTTCTCGCCTGAGCGCCGGGCGCTTCCAGGCAGAGATCGTGCCCTTTGACCGGGCTGGCGTGCCTGGGGCCGAGATGCTGCGTTTGCTGCAGCTGGGCGTGGTTCCTTTTGGCACCACCCTGATGAGTTCTTTCACCGCGCAATACCCCGAATACACAGCGCCTGACCTGGCCGGACTGAACCCCGACCTTGCCACGCTCAAGACCACGCTGGCCGCGTTTCGCCCCTACCTTGAAAAGGCGTTGCGCGAACAGCATGGCGTCGAGGCACTCGCCATCTACGTGTACCCGGCGCAGGTGGTGTTCTGCAAGAAGCCACTGCGTACGTTGGCCGAGCTGACTGGCCGCCGCGTGCGTGTGTCGTCGGCCAGCCAGGCCGACTTTGTGGGTGCCTTGGGCGGGGTACCCGTGCTGACGAGCTTTTCGCAGATCGTGCCCAGCTTGACCGCGGGCAATACCGAATGCGCCATCACCGGCACCATGTCGGGCAACATGCTTGGCCTGCCGTCGCTCACCACCCACGTGCACACCCTGCCGGTGACCTGGGGGCTTGCCGTGTTCGGTGCCAACCAGGCCGCCTGGGCGGCGCTGCCGCCCGACCTGCGCACGCTGCTCAAGCGCGAACTGCCCCGCCTGGAAGCTGCCATCTGGGCCGAGTCCGAGCGTGAAACTGCCGACGGGCTGGCTTGCAACCGGGGTGCCCCCACCTGCAGCGCTGGCACCAAGGGCAGTATGGTGGTGGTGCCCGTGTCGCCCCAGGATGAGCGCAGCCGCCAGGAGATCCTTGAATCCACCGTGTTGCCGCGCTGGGTGCAGCGTTGCGGCGCTCGCTGCGCGCAGGTCTGGAACCAGACCATCGGGCCAGTGCGTGGGCTGCAGGCAGCGCCTGCGAAATGACAGAGTCAGCCGCACCTTCGCGCATCAAGGCCTATGTCTGGGCGGGCGCTGCAGTGTTTGTGGCGGCCGTGGTGGCGGTGGCCGGTACCCTGGCGTGGAATGCCCGCCAGGCCGCGCTGGCCGATAGCGAGGCCCAGGCCACCCGCTTCGTGGCGGGCGCAGAGGCGGCACTCAACCGCTCGCTGCTGGCCGTGGACGTGCTGCTGGCCAGCATGGACGAGCTGCTGGGACTGTCCAATGCCATGCCCAAGTGGCTGGATGCCGATACGGCCAGCCAGCGGCTGCGGGGGTCGGCGCGGCAGAACCTCATGGTGCGCTACGTGGCGGTGCTCGACAGCACGGGCAAGGCGTTGGCGTCGTCCGACCCCGCAGGCGCCAGCCTGTTGGTGCAACTGCCGGCCGGTTTTCTGGAGAGCGTGCTGGAGCAACCTGTATCCACCCTGATGGTCAGCGCGCCGGTGGTGAGCTTTGCCAGTTCCGAGAAAGTGTTGTACTTCGCTCGCCACCTGCGCATGGCGGACAGCTCGCGGGTGGTGGCCGTGGCCGAGCTGCCGGTGTCGGCCCTGAGCTCGGTGCTGGTACAGGGCGTGGACATCAGCGGTCTGCAGGTCACGCTGGAGCGCGCCACCGGGCAACTGCTGCTGAGCGTGCCCAACCGCGAAGACGTGACCGCGCCCACCCTCACGCCGCCCATCGGAGATTTGGTCGACCGGGGAATGGCCTGGCAGGCCCCTGCGCGATTGACCGGCGAGCCATCGCTGGTGGTGTTCCGGCCCATCCTGTACCAGGACTTGCGCATCGCGGCCAGCATTCCGCTGGATGCGGCACTCGCCGGCTGGCGCGACCAGCGCGATGCCATTGCACTGACCACCGCGCTGTTCATCGCCATGATCTTTGCAGCGGGGGTGCTGGCGCTGCGCTACGTGGACCGGATGTCCCAGGCCCGCCTGGCCATCGCGCAGTCCAAGGCCACGCTGGACCAGGCGCTGGAGTCCATGGTGAGCGGCTTCTTGCTATTGGACAGCCAGCATCGCGTGGTGCAGTGGAACCGCCAGCTGGAGACGATTCTCCCGTGGCTGCAGGGCGTGATCACGCCCCTCATTCCGTTCCGAACGGTGCTGGAGGCCACGGTGGAGCACCATGTGCCCCGCCTGTCCGACGATGAGCGCAAGCGGTGGGTGAGCCAGCGCCTGGAGCGGCAAAAGCACCAGCCCGAGCCGCGGGAACAGTCGTACGCCAATGGCAGCACCATCCAGATCACCGAACGCGCCACGCCCGATGGCGGCCTCGTGATCAGCTACCACGACGTGACTGCGCTGCGCAAGGCCAGCACGGAGATCGAGAGCCTGGCCTTTTACGACCCGCTGACCAACCTGCCCAACCGCCGTCTGTTGATGGACCGCATGCAGCAAGCCATTGCCGCCAGCGTGCGCAGCGGGCAGTACGGCGCCTTGTTGTTCCTGGACCTGGACCACTTCAAGACCCTGAACGACACGCGGGGCCATGAGGTGGGCGACATGCTGTTGCGCCAGGTGGCTCAGCGCCTGAAGACCTGCGTGCGGCGCGAGGACACGGTGGCGCGCCTGGGGGGCGACGAATTTGTGGTCATGCTCAGCGACCTGTCGGTGCACCGTGATGAGGCCGCCGCCCAGGCGCGCCGGGTGGGTGAGAAGATCCTGCGCAAACTCAACGTGCCCTACACGCTGGGGGGGAACGCGCACCACAGCACGCCCAGCATTGGCGCCACGCTGATGGGCGGCAGCCTGCAGTCGTCGGTGGACCTGCTGAAAGAGGCGGACATCGCCATGTACCAAGTCAAATCGCAAGGGCGCAACGCGCTGTGCTTTTTTGACCCCCAGATGCAGATCGTCATCAGCATGCGCGCGCAGCTGGAGACCGACCTGCAGATGGCGCTCACCGCGCGGCAGTTTGTGCTGCACTACCAGCCGCAGTTCCACCTGGATGGCCGCATGGTGGGCGCCGAGGCCCTGATCCGGTGGCAGCACCCCGAGCGCGGGCTGGTTGCGCCCGGCGAGTTCATAGGCGTGGCCGAAGAAAGCGAACTCATCGTGCCCATGGGCCACTGGGTGCTGCGCACGGCCTGCGAGCAGCTGGCGGCCTGGCAGGGGGACGAGCGGTACCGGCACCTGCAGGTGTCGGTCAACGTGAGTGCGCGGCAGTTCCGCCAGCGCGACTTTGTGGCCCGGGTGGTGGAGGTGCTGCGCGAGACGGGCGCCAAGCCGCACCTGCTCAAGCTCGAACTCACCGAATCACTGGTGCTGGACAACGTGGACGACACCATCGCCAAGATCGGCATGCTCAAGACCAAGGGCGTGCGCTTTTCGGTGGATGACTTTGGCACCGGCTATTCATCGCTGGCGTATCTCACGCGGCTGCCGCTGGACCAGCTCAAGATCGACCAGTCCTTTGTGCGCAACCTGGGGGTGCGGCACACCGACGATGTGATCGTCCAGACCATCCTGGGCATGGCACGCAACCTGGAGCTGGATGTGATTGCCGAAGGGGTGGAAACCGAGGCACAGAAGGACTTCCTGGCCCGGCACGGCTGTGTGTACTTCCAGGGCTATCTGCTGGGGCGCCCCACCCCGGTGGTGGACCTGGAGGCGTTGATGGAGTCAGCCACCACGGTCACTGCTCCGGGTTGATGGGTCCAGAAAGGTCGCGCCGTTTGCTACTCTTTGTGTAGCAATTGGGACAATAAATATAAGCGCTACTGCCGGTTTGGACCAAAAATTGAACCCGTCAACGCCGTGACGACACCACAATGCCACCCACGATCAGCGCGAACGCCACGGCATGGAACGCCCTGGGCGTGTCGCCCAGAAAGGCCGCCGAGAGCACCCCGGCAAACAGCGGCGTGAGGTTGATGAAAAACCCGGCAGCTGCAGGCCCGGCGCGTTGCACGCCCACCCCCCAGCAGCGGTAGGCCAGCACCGCAGGCCCCACGGCGATGAAGGCCAGGGCGGCTATCAGCGGCCATCCCCATGCGATGTGCGTGCGCCCGCTGGCCCATTCGGCCCCCGCAAAGCTGCCCGACCAGGCCAGTCCAAACACCATTTGTGCCATCAAAAACGCAGCCCAGTCGCCCCGGATGCTGGTGGGCTCGCTGGTGCGCGACAGCAGCCAGCTGTAGAACGCCCACGAGATGGTGGCCAGCAACATGAACAAATCGCCCGGCACCAGACGGAATGCCAGCAGCTGCGACCACTCGCCCCGGCTCAGCACCAGCAGCACACCACACACCGACAGCAATGCCCCCAGTACCTGCCGCCGCGTGACGGTGGCCCCGAAGAACAGCGCGCCCACGGCCAGCATCCACACCGGCATGCTGGAGCCGACCAGCGTCACGTTGATGGGGGTGGAGGTTTGCAGCGCCATGTACTGCAGCGCGTTGTAGGCCCCGATGCCCAGCAGGCCCAGCAGCGCATAGCGGCGCCAGTGCGGCCACAGCGGGCTGTCGGCGCGCAGCACGCCATGGGCCAGGGGCAGCAGGATGGCAAAGGCCAGCACCCAGCGGATGAAGTTCAGGGTGATGGGGGGAATCAGGTCATGCGCCAGCCGCCCCACCACAGCGTTGCCGGCCCACAGCAAGGGCGGAATCACCAGCAGCACGGCCGTGCCGGGTGTGATTTTTTGAGTCATGGGGCTGCACTGTAACGGTGCAGCCCGGGCCCTGCTGCGCCCGGGGCACAAGGCCCCAGCACGCACCGGTGCTGCAAGGGCCGTCGGCAACCGCGTGCGATTCGTGGCAGGATGGCCGCCGTTGAGACATCCCCCCTTTTTTGTTTGAGGAGACGTTAGCCATGAGCCTTGCCGTCCAGATCCGCCAGCACGGTGGTCCCGAAGAACTCCACATCGTTGACGTCCCTGTGGGCGAGCCTGGCCCCGGTGAGGTCCGCATCCGCCACCACGCCATCGGCCTGAACTTCATCGACGTGTACCACCGCACCGGCCTGTACCCCTTGAGCATGCCCGCCACCATCGGCATGGAAGGCGCGGGCGTGATCGAGGCGGTGGGCGAGGGCGTCACGCACCTGAAGGTGGGCGACCGCGCCGCCTATGCCAGCAATCCTCCCGGCGCCTATTGCGAAGTGCGCGTGATGCCCGCCAAATGCGTGTGCAAGCTGCCCGACGCGATCAGCTTTGAGACTGGCGCGGCCATGATGCTCAAGGGCCTGACGGCGCAATACCTGCTCAAGAAAACCCGGCCTGTGGAAGGCCTGCAGCCTGGCGACCATGTGCTGTTCCATGCCGCAGCGGGCGGTGTGGGCCTCATCGCCTGCCAATGGGCCAAGGCGCTCGGCCTGCAGCTCATCGGCACGGCGGGGTCCGATGCCAAGTGCCAGCTGGCCCTGGCCAACGGCGCGGCGCACGCCATCAACTACAGCACCGAGGACTTTGCGGCGCGCGTGAAGGAGATCACCGGCGGCAAGGGCGTGAAGGTCGTGTACGACTCGGTGGGCAAGGACACCTGGGACAAATCGCTCGAATGCTTGCGCCCCTTCGGCTTGATGGCCAGCTTCGGCAACGCGTCGGGCCCGGTGGCGCCGTTTGCGCCCGGCAGCCTGGGCGCCAAAGGCTCGCTGTACGTCACACGCCAGACACTGTTCACCCATATCGCCACGCGTGAGGCCACGCAAGCCATGGCGGACGACCTGTTTGCCGTGGTCGCCAGCGGGCAGGTCAAGATCCACATCGACCAGCGCTACCCACTGGCCGATGTGCAGCAGGCCCACCGCGACCTGGAAGCACGCAAGACCACCGGCTGCACCATCCTCACGCTGTGAACGCGGCTGCACAGGCGCCCACCTTCGACCAGTGGCTGGCAGGGGCACGCCAGGCGGCGGAGCAGCCACCGGCCCAGCCGCGCCAGCCCCTGGTGGTGGCGGGGCAGGTGGTGGGCTCGATAGCGCCCGGGTTTTTTAGCCAAATCAGCCTGGAGCGCTTGATGGATAAGCGCTACCAGCTATCAGAAGCAGAGCATTCTCAGGGCCTTGCCTGGCATTTGCAGGCATCGCCCACCGACACCACGGATGCCCTCAACACCCTGGCCGCCGCGCTGCGCGATGCCAGCCTGTGTGGCCCCTGGCGCGACGAGCAGCTGGCGGTCACCAACCCGGCGGGCGAGGTCATCGGCACCGTGGAGCGCGGGGCGGTGCGTGTGCTGGGCTTGGCCACCCGCGCCGTGCACCTGGTGGGTCTGGCGCCCGACGGGCGAATGTGGGTGCAAAAGCGCTCCCTGACCAAGCCCAACAACCCCGGACTGTGGGACACGCTGATGGGTGGCATGGTCTCCGCTGCCGACTCTCTGTCGCAGGCCCTGGCCCGCGAAACCTGGGAAGAGGCCGGTTTGCGGGTGGAGGCATTGGCCGACGTGGCGCACGGGGGCCAGGTGCTGTTCAGCCGCCCCAGCCGCGAGGGCGGGGGCGCGGGCTTCATGGTCGAGCGCATCGACTGGTTTCGCGCCCAGGTGCCTCAGGGCATGGAGCCCGACAACCAGGACGGCGAGGTCGAGCGTTTTGACCTGCTGCCTCTGGACGCGGTGCGCGAGCGGGTGGCCCAGGGGGCGTTCACGCTGGAAGCCGGGCTGGTGATTGCGGGGTTTCTGGGGGTGTAGTTGCCGGTGCGGCCCGTGCGTGCCCGCTCCCGCTGCTACCGGAGCAGGCTGGCAGGCAGCCCAGGCCCTGCAAGGTGGCCTGCACTGCCTCGTCCAGCGGGGTGTGTGGCTCCTCGCCCAGCACCGCCCGCAGCCGGTCGTTGGCCATGCGCACCGGCTGCTGCCACAGGCAGCGCATCTCGCGCATTTCACGCAAGGTGGTCACGAACGGCGAGGCCAGCGTAACCAGCCACCAGGGAAACGCCTGCACGCGCGGCGCCTGGCTGCCCCGCGCCACCGCCACACGGCCAATGGCGGCCGCCATCTGCGTGCCATCAGCATCCCAATGCCCAGCCATGTGAAAGCGGGCAAATGCGGGCAGCTCGGCGCGCCGCTCCAGCAGCAACACCATGGCGCGCGCCACGTCCGGCAAGTACGACCACTGGTGCCCGACGCCGGGCGCGCCTGGCTGCTTTACCGTGGCCACCGGTCGGCCCGGCTGGATGAGGCCCTGCGCAAACCAGCTGTTGCCCGCCTGCGGGCCAAAGAAGTCGCCCGCGCGCACGATGATCACGCGGCATGCTGCCTCCAGCGGGTGTGGCACGGTGGCTTGCTGCAGGCGGCGCTCCAGCTCCACCCGCACGGCGCCCTTGCGCGTGCGGGGGTGTTGGGGGGCGTCTTCGTGCAGCACCGGGAAGGCATCCGGCCCGTAGTTGTAGACGGTGCCTGGCAGCACCACCGTGGCGCCGTGCGCCCGGGCCGCTGCCATCGTGTTGTCGATCATCGGTAGCACCAGCTCGCTCCAGCGCCGGTAGCCGGGCGGGTTGACCGCGTGCACGATCACCTGGCAACCGGTGGCTGCGGCCATCACATCGGCCCGGGTCATCGCGTCGCCCCGAACCCAGGTGAACCCGTCGCGCTGCTCTCTGGCCTGCGCTGCATTGCGGCGCATTGCCACCACCTCCCACCCCCGGTCACGCAGCTGGCGCGCCACCTCGCCGCCAATGCCGCCGGTGGCGCCCAGAACCAGTACCTTGGGGCGGCTGCCCGTGGGGTTGTTGCTCATCTCGATATTCCTTCAAAAACCTGTGGATGGAGGCAGTGTCTGCGCCCCAGCGATTCAATGGAATTGCTGAAAATGAGTGGGTGGCTATACATTTGTGTATGGATCAACCGAATCGCCATGACATTGGCTGGGAGCTGTACCGCTCGTACCTCGGCGTGCTGCGGGAGGGCTCCCTGTCGGGCGCCGCGCGAGCACTAGGGGTGACACAGCCCACCGTGGGCCGCCACATTGCCGCGCTGGAGCAGGCTCTGGGGCTGGTGCTCTTCACGCGCTCTCAGCAGGGCCTGCTGCCGACCGAGGCCGCGTTGGCCCTGCGCAGCTACGCCGAAGCCATGGGCCACTCTGCGGCGGCGCTGGTGCGCGCGGCTGACAGCCAGGGCGACGGCGTGCGCGGCACGGTGCGTGTGAGCGCCAGCGAGGTGATGGGGGTCGAGGTGTTGCCGCCCCTCCTCGCGCAGTTGCAGGCCGAGCATCCCGCGCTGACGGTGGAGCTGGTGCTGAGCAACCGCGTGCACGACCTGCTGCAGCGCGAGGCCGACATCGCCATCCGCATGACCGAACCCCGGCAGGACGCGCTCATCGCCCGCCGCGTGGGCACCATCCCGCTGGGCCTGTATGCCCATCCGCGCTACATCGCCGCCCAGGGCATGCCCGCCACCCTGGCCGAACTGGCGCAGCACCGCCTGATCGGCTTTGATGCAGAAACCCCTTTTTTGCGTGCGACCCAAAAGGCCCTGCCTGTGTGGCGGCGAGATCGGTTTGCCGTGCGCAGCGACAGCGACGTGGCGCAAATCGCCTTCATCCGTGCTGGCGCCGGCATAGGCATCTGCCAGGACGCACTGGCCCGCCGCACCGCTCCCGCGCTGGTGCGAGTGCTGCCACAGCAGCTCCAATACGGTCTGGAGACCTGGGTGGTGATGCACGAGGACCTGCGCACCAGCCCGCGATGCAAGCACACGTTCGATGCGCTGGTGGTGGGGCTGGAGCGGTACCTTGTCGAAGGACCAGGCAGCGACGAATCGGCCGATTAGTCCGCTGAATCGGATGGGGGTGGAGGGCTGCGATCTATTGGGCAGCTGAAGATGCCCATGGAGGTACGTTGGAGGCTTCTTTCACCGGCCTTTGCTGCCAAGAGCCTGCACGCCATTGCGCTGCACAGCCACCGCCTTCACCAGATCCCACGCCGCTTGCGCCACAGGCGAGAGCGCGCGGTGCTTCCGGTGCACCAGCATGATCTCCCGGTCCACGCGCGGCACCAGGGGGCGTACCGCCAGCCGTGCCAGGCCTTCGGGCGGCAGGGCCAGGGTGGGGATCACCGAGATGCCCAGGCCTGCGTCCAGCATGCGAAAGATGGTGGTGGGGTGGCCGACCTCCTGGGCCACTGTGCAGGCCACGCCGTGCTCGGCCAGGGCGCGGTCGATCAGGCGGCGGCTACCGGAGTCGTGGTCCAGCAGCACCAGTGCTTCGCCCTGCAGGTCGGTCCAGCGCACCTGGCGTTTGTCCGCCAGCCGGTGGCTGGGTGGGCAGGCCAGGCAGAAGGGTTCGGTCAGGATGGTCTCGCAGTGCAGCGCTTCGCGCTCGCTGGGGTCGATGACCACGCCAAAGTCCACCTCGCCCGACAGCACGCTGGCCAGCACTGCGCTCTGGATGCGGTCCAGCAGCACCAGCTCCAGCCCCGGCAGGGTGCGCTGGCATTCTGCGATGCAGTCAGGCATGAGGTTGGCCGACAGCGTGGGGCTGCTGGCCACGCGCACGCGTCCGCGCCGCTCGGTGGCCATTTCCCGCACGTCCAGCAGTGTGTTCTCCAGCTCTTCCAGCACCCGGGGCAGGCGGGCCGACAGGCGCTGGCCCGCGTCGGTCAGCGTCACCTCGCGCGTGGTGCGGTTGAGCAGCTTCAGGCCCAGCTGGGCTTCCAGTTCGGTGATGCAGCGGCTCACGGCCGGTTGGGTCAGGCCCACCGCATCGCCCGTGCGGCTGAAGTTGCGGGTGGCAGCCACCGACTGAAACACATGCAGCTGGCGCAGGGTGATATTCATGCGTTCGAATCATAAATCCATCAGAGAAATCCATTTCTCTTTGGAATCGGGCTGCGGTCCAATGCGTGTCTTTGGGGTTTGTGTGCCCCATGTCCTTTTGCATTTTTTGCGCTGCCGCTGCGCTGTCACCCATGGCCCGTTCCCGTTTTCTCCCCGACAACTTCACCCTGGCCTTGCTGGGCACCGTCACCCTCGCCAGCGTGTTGCCCGCATCGGGCGTGGCGGCCCAGGCGCTGGAGGGGATCACCGTGGCTGCGGTGGCGTTGCTGTTCTTCTTGCACGGGGCCAAGCTCTCGCGGGATGCCATCGTGGCGGGGCTCTCGCACTGGCGGCTGCACCTGGTGGTCGTGGGCACCACGTTTGTGCTGTTCCCGCTGCTGGGCTGGGCGCTGCGGCCGGTGCTGCTGCCGCTGGTCACGCCCGGCCTTTACACCGGCATCCTGTACCTGTGCGTGCTGCCCGCCACGGTGCAGTCGGCCATTGCGTTCACGGCCATGGCGCGCGGCAACATGCCGGCGGCCATCTGCAGCGCGTCGGCATCGACCCTGCTGGGCATCGTGATCACGCCGCTGCTGGTGGGGCTGCTGCTGCCCGAGGCACAACAGCAGGCGGGCGCCGCGCAGCATGACACGCTGGCCAACATCGGCCGCATCACCTTGCAGTTGCTGGTGCCCTTTGTGGCGGGCCACCTGCTGCGTCCGTGGATTGGCGGTTTTGTGCAGCGCCGGGCGGCAGCGCTCAAGCTGGTGGACCAGGGCTCCATCCTGCTGGTGGTGTTCACGGCCTTCAGCGCTGCGGTGGTCGAGGGGCTGTGGCGGCAGTTGCCTGCGTCTGCGTTGCTGGGCCTGGTGGTGGTGTGCGCCGTGCTGCTGACACTGGCGCTGGTGACCACTACCTGGGTCGCGCGGCGCATGGGGTTCTCCAAGGAGGACGAAATCACGCTGGTGTTCTGCGGCTCCAAGAAGAGCCTGGCCAGCGGCGTGCCCATGGCCAAGGTGCTGTTTGCATCACACGCGGTGGGCGCCATCGTGCTGCCCATCATGGTGTTCCACCAGATGCAGCTGATGGTGTGTGCGGTGCTGGCGCAGCGCTATGCACGGCGCGGCGTGTAGGCAACCAGGCCGCTATATTTTGTATAGCTGCAGGCGCATGAAGAACATGCGCCTGCGGCCCAAAAGACTTCAACTCTGCTCGTTGAGCGTGCGCAGGCGGCTGGGCGCCAGGGCACCGGCCGATTCCAGGATGGGATAGGCCACCGAGCACAGCAGCGAGTTGATGCGCTTGAGTTCGCTGATCAGGTCGATGTGCAGCGAGCTGGTTTCAATGCTCTGCACCGTGTTGTCTGACAGGCGTGCCAGGTGGGTGGCCGAATAGGCGTGTTCCAGGTCGCGAAAGCGCGCCTTTTCTTCCAGCAGCTTTTGTGCGTCGCGCACGCTGCCGTTCAAGAACACGCTCATCGCCAGCCGCAGGTTGTCGATCAGGCGGGCGTGCAGCTCATTGATCTCTTCCATGCCCGCTTCGGAGAACTGACGGCCCTTCTTGATCTTCTTGTCCTCGATGTCGATCAGCACGCGCTCGATGATGTCGCCGATCTGCTCCATGTTGATGGTGAAGCTGATGATGTCGGCCCAGCGGCGACCCTCGCGCTCGTCCAGGGCCTCGCGCGAGATCTTGGTCATGTAGTACTTGATGGCCGAGTACAGGCCGTCCACCTCGTCATCGAGTTTGCGCAGGTCTTCTGCCAGCTGCAGGTCGTCCGTGCGGATCACCTTGTGCAGGCCCAGCAGCATTGATTCGACCACGTCGGCCTGGTGCAGGGCTTCGCGTGCCGCGCACGAGATGGCGAGCGATGGCGTGGCCAGAGCGGAGGGGTCCAGATGCTGGGGGCGGGTGCCTGCGGCAGCCTGCGCCTTTTCCACCGGCAGCAGGCGCTGCACGGTGCGGGCCACCGTGCCTGTGAGGCCAATGCAGACGATGCCCACCACGATGTTGAAGGCCAGGTGGAACAGCACCACCAGGGCGGCGGTCTCGGGCACGTAGGGCCGCACATGCTGCAGCCACAGCCCGGTAAGCGGCGTCATGATGAGCACACCAATGATCTTGAAGAACAGATTGCCCAGGGGCACCTGGCGTGTCTGCACGTTGGACTTCATGGTGGTCAACACGGCGAGCACACCGCTGCCCAGGTTGGCGCCCAGCACCAGACCCAGCGCCACGTCCGCCGGAATACCGCCCGAGCCCGCCAGCGCCGCTGTGAGCAATACGGTGGCGAGGCTGGAGTACGCCACGATGGCCAGAATGGCGCCGGTAAAAATCTCCAGCAGCAGATCGCTGGTGAGCGCGCCCAGCAGGGTGCGCACGGTGGGCGACTGGGTGAGCACCGTGGTCGATTCGGTGATGAGGCGCAACGCCAGCAGCATCAGCCCCAGGCCGATCAGCACCCGGCCCACGCGGCCCACGGCGGTGTCCTTGCGCGAGATGAACAGCACCACGCCCACAAAGATGAACAGGGGCGACAGCCACGACAGATCCATGGAGAACACCACGGCCATCACGCTGGTGCCTACGTCGGCGCCCAGCATCACGGCCAGCGCCGCAGGCAGGCCCACCAGGCCCTGGCCCACAAAGGACGACACGATGAGCGCGGTG
Source organism: Acidovorax sp. 59 (assembly GCF_002754175.1). Classification (NCBI taxonomy): domain Bacteria; kingdom Pseudomonadati; phylum Pseudomonadota; class Betaproteobacteria; order Burkholderiales; family Comamonadaceae; genus Acidovorax; species Acidovorax sp. 59. The sequence goes on from NZ_PEET01000001.1 coordinate 856,614, forward strand.
GCCGTGCTGGACTGCACCACCGCCGTCACGCCAATGCCGGAGAGCACAGCGGTGAAGCGGCTGCTGACGCTGTGCGCAATCAGCTGGCGCAGGTTGGCGCCGAATACGCGCAGGATGCCGGTGCGCACCAGGTGGGTGCCCCAGATCAGCAGCGCCACGGCTGCCAGGAGATTGAGGAGATGCTTCATGAAAACCGTTGTTTCTTCTTCTTGTGATGGGCGCAAACCCTGCGATGACCAGACCCAGGGGCCAATGCAAGAACCGCGCACACCGGGCTGTCATAAAACTGACACATAAGCATACTCCTGATTCCATAGCGCTGGAGCAGATGCCCATGTCGGCGCTGGGTGCGTTGCTGCGCACAAACAGCACGGCCCGCATGCAGCGGGCCGTTCAGGGGGAACAAAGCCAGCGTGGCCTCAACGCTCGCGCCGCACCCGCAGCAGCTCGTCCAGGATCAGGCAGGCCGCACCCACCGTGATGGCCGAGTCCGCCAGGTTGAACGACGGGAAGTACCAGCCCGCGTAGTGGAACTGCAAGAAGTCCACCACATAGCCGTGCATGAGCCGGTCCACCACGTTGCCCACTGCGCCACCCAGAATGCTGGACAGCGCAAAGCTGAACAACTTCTGGCCCGGGTGCGCGCGCAGCTGCCACACGATGAAGATCGTGGCCGCCACGCCGATGCCGGTGAACAGCCAGCGCTGCCAGCCGCCCGCGTCCGACAAGAACGAGAACGCTGCGCCTGTGTTGTGCGCGCGCACGATGTTGAAGAAGCTGGTGATGAACGTGGAGTCGCCCAGCTGGTAGTGGTTGAGGATCAGCGTCTTGGTGATCTGGTCGGCGCCCACCAGCAACACCGCCCATGCCAGCCACGGCCACATGCCCGCGCCGGTGCGTCCGGCCTGTGCTGTGCGCGCCATCACGCGTGCGCCCGGCTTTCGCCGTCGCCGTGGAGGTTGCTGGTGCAGCGGCCGCAGATGGTGGGATGGGCGACATCGCTGCCCACATCACTGCGGTAGTGCCAGCAGCGCTCGCACTTCGCGTCGGAGCTGGGCTTGACGCTGATCTGCAAAGCGCTACCGGCTACTAATTCAATAGCGGAGGTGATGAAGACGAACTTGAGGTCATCGCCCAAGCTGGCCAGCAGTGCGTGGTCCTCCGGCGCAGCCGTGAGGGTGACGGTGGCCTGCAGCGACGAGCCGACCTGACCGGCGGCGCGCAGCGCTTCGATCTCCTTGTTGACCGCATCGCGGATCTCGCGGATGCGCGCCCACTTGGCCAACAGGCCTTCGTCGGCACCGGCACCCACGCCCGCCACGTTGCCGTAGGTCTCCAGGAAGATGGAGTCGGAGCTGCCAAACACCTTCCACGCCTCTTCGGCCGTGAACGACAGGAACGGCGCCATCCAGCGCAGCATGGCGTGCGTGATGTTGTAGAGCGCGGTCTGCGCACTGCGGCGGGCCAGGCTCTTGGGCGCCGTGGTGTACAGGCGGTCCTTGAGTACGTCGAGGTAAAAGCCGCCCAGGTCTTCCGAGCAGTACAGCTGCAGCTTGGCGACCACGGGGTGGAACTCATACACCTTGTAGTGCGCCAGCACCTCGGCCTGGAACTCGGACGCGCGCGTGAGCGCGTAGCGGTCGATCTCGAGCATCTGGTCAAACGGCACGGCATCCTTGGCCGGGTCGAAGTCGCTCACGTTGGCCAGCAGGAAGCGCAGTGTGTTGCGGATGCGGCGGTAGGCGTCCACCACGCGCGCCAGTATTTTCTCGTCGCCTGCGATGTCGCCCGAGTAGTCGCTGGCGGCCACCCACAGGCGGATGATCTCGGCGCCCAGCTTCTTGTTGATCTCCTGCGGGTCGATGCCATTGCCCAGCGACTTGCTCATCTTGCGGCCCTGGCTGTCCACGGTGAAGCCGTGGGTCAACAGGCCGCGATACGGCGCGCGGCCTTCCAGCGCGGATGCCAGCAGCAGCGAGCTATGGAACCAGCCGCGGTGCTGGTCATGGCCTTCGAGGTACAGGTCGGCCTCAGGGCCGGTGTCATGGTGCACCTCGGGGTGCGTGCCGCGCAGCACATGGCTGAAGGTAGACCCGGAGTCGAACCACACTTCCAGGATGTCAGTGCTCTTGGTGTAATGCGGCGCGTCTTCGGCGCCCAGGATCTCTTCGGTCGTCACGCGGCTCCAGGCCTCGATGCCGCCCTTTTCCACGATGTCGGCGGCCTGGTCCATGATTTCCATGGTGCGCGGGTGCAGTTCGCCCGAATCCTTGTGTAGGAAGAACGGGATGGGCACGCCCCAGCTGCGCTGGCGCGAGATGCACCAGTCCGGCCGCCCGGCGATCATGTCGTGCAGGCGGGCCTTGCCGTTCTCGGGGTAGAAGCTGGTATGTTCGATCGCGTCGAGCGCGATCTGGCGCAGCGTCTTGGCGGGCTTCATGCCGGGCTGGGTGAACACGCCTTCGCCCTCGTCCATGCGCACGAACCACTGTGCGGCGGCGCGGTAGATCACCGGCGTCTTGTGGCGCCAGCAGTGCGGGTAGCTGTGTGTGATGTCCTTGGTGGTCATCAGGCGGCCTGCGTTGCGCAAGGCTTCGATGATCACGGGCACGGCCTTCCAGATGTGCTGGCCGCCAAACAGCGGGAAGTCGGCCGCGTAGGTGCCGTTGCCCTGCACGGGGTTCAGGATGTCGTCGAGCGCCATGCCATGCGCGCGGCAGGAGTTGAAGTCTTCCAGACCGTAGGCGGGCGAGGAGTGCACGATACCCGTGCCGTCGTCGGCCGTGGCGTAGTCGGCCAGGTACACGGGCGAGAGGCGTCGGTATCCAAAGCTGCCGTCTTCGCTGGCCACGTCGTACAGCGGGTGTTCGAATTCGAGTCCCCCCAGGCTCTTGCCCAGGGTGGTGGCGATCACGCTGCCAGTCAAGCCGTAGCGTTCCAGGCACGATGCCACCAGCGGCTCGGCCACCAGCAAAACGCGCTCACCCGTATCCACCAGCGCATAGCTGATCTCGGGGTTCAGGTTCAGCGCCTGGTTGGCGGGGATGGTCCAGGCGGTCGTGGTCCAGATGACGACGAATGCGTCTTTGGCGAGCGCGGGCAGGCCGAAGGCGGCGGCCAGCTTGGCAGGCTCGTGCGCCTTGAAGGCCACGTCCAGCGTGGTGCTCTTCTTGTCCTGGTACTCGATCTCGAACTCGGCCAGCGACGAGCCGCAGTCAAAGCACCAGTACACGGGCTTGAGGCCCCGGTACACAAAACCACGCTCCATCACGCGCTTGAAGGCACGGATTTCGCCCGCCTCGTTGGCAGGGTTCATGGTTTTGTAGGGGTTGTCCCATTCACCCAGCACGCCCAGGCGCTTGAAGTCCACCATCTGCTGCGCGATCTGCTCGGTGGCGAACGCGCGGCTCTTGGCCTGCATGTCATCGCGGGAGAGGTTGCGGCCGTGTTTCTTCTCGATGGCGTTTTCGATCGGCAGGCCGTGGCAGTCCCAGCCGGGCACGTACAGCGCGTCAAAGCCTTCGAGCTGGCGCGCCTTGGTGATCATGTCCTTCAGGATCTTGTTGACCGCGTGGCCCATGTGGATCTGGCCGTTGGCGTAGGGCGGGCCGTCGTGCAGGATGAACTTGGGGGCTCCCCGGCGGGCGTCGCGCAGGCGCTTGTAGACGCCCTGGTCTTCCCAGTCTTTCACCCAGCCCGGCTCGCGCTTGGGCAGGTCGCCGCGCATGGGGAAGGGGGTGTCGGGCAGGTTCAGCGTGCTGCGGTAGTCCGTGGCGGTGGATGCGGGGGTACTGGCGTTGTCGGACATGAAGGAGCCTTAAAACGGGGCATTCCGGGGCAGGCCCGGAGCAATGCGGGGAAACAGGGGGGCGAAACGCGGGAGGTGTAGTGCCTGCAGGGCAGGCGCTGCGCAGGCAGCCCCCTAAATTCGGTCGCGCGTGGTCTGGCGCCGGGTCTCGGTGTGGTTGGGAGCGGCGTGGGCCGATGCAAAGTAGGCGCGCGCATCCGCACAGTCTTTCGCGATACCCGTCGTCAGGGCGTCCAGACTGTCGTACTTCAGTTCGTCGTGCAGTTTGTGCAGTAGTTCCACACGCACGATTTTACCGTACGCCCCTTCGGCACCCAGTTCGGCAGGCCAGTGCAGGCAATGGGTTTCCAGCAGCACGCGGCCGCCGTTCACGTCATTGGGGTCCAGGGAGGGGCGCACGCCCAGGTTGGCCACACCCGGCAAGGGCTCGCCAGCGAGACCATGCACCAGTACGGCAAAGATGCCGCTGGCGGCGGGTTTCCAGTGCGCAAACCGCAGGTTGAGGGTGCGAAAACCGTCGCCCGCGCCTTCCGCCGTGGCGCCCAGTTCGCGCCCCAGCTTGCGGCCATGCACCACATGGCCGCTGATGGTGTAGGGCCTCCCCAGCAGGCGTGCCGCAGCCTCCATGTCGCCCGCCGCGAGGGCTTGGCGCACGGCGGAACTGGACACGCGCAGGCCATGCACCTCGTAGCTGTTCATGCGCGCTACGTCGAAGCCCTTGGCTTGCCCGGCCGCGTCCAGCATGGCGTAGTCGCCCGCTCGCTGGCGGCCAAAGCGGAAATCGTCGCCCACCAGCACGTAGCGGGCGCCCAGGCCGCGCACCAACACCTCGTCGATGAAGGCCTCGGGCGACTGTGCGGCCAGTCGCGCGTCAAACGGTAGCACCACAGTCTGCTGCACACCGCAGCGTGCCAGCTCGGTGAGCTTGTCTCGCAGGGTGCCGATCCGGGCTGGTGCGAGTTCCGGCTTGTGGTGTGCACCGGCAAAGTAGTCGCGTGGGTGGGGCTCGAAAGTGAGCACACAGCTCTCCACCCCCCGATGTGCCGCCTCGCTGTTCAACAGGGCCAACATGGCCTGGTGACCTCGGTGAACGCCATCGAAATTACCGATGGTCAGCGCGCAGGCGTCAGCGATGCCAGGGTGGTGGAATCCGCGAAAGATCTTCATCGGTTTGTTATCTTTTTGATAGCGGTCTGTGCAAGCGCAATAAGCGCAGGACGCCAATTTGTCATGAAAACGGAGTATATTGTGACCCACGGCTGGCCCCGCGCAGGGCTGCCCGCGAGACATCTGCGTTCCGATCCTTGTGTACTTTGTGTTCCAGGAGGCGTGTTTTGAAGGTCTTGAAGCTGTCAGCCCAAGGGCTGCCCCAATCGTGGATTTCGCTGGAGCAGGCGGTGATTCATTACGCCGCCGGGGAAGTGCGCTGGGAGTCGGGTGCCCAGATTGCCCGGTTCCGGGGCGGGCACAACGCCATCTCGGGTGAGCAATCGGTGATCGCCATCAACAGCATCATCGGCACCAAGGGCGTGCCTAGCATCAATCCGTTCGAGCTTAAGCCCAGCCTGACCAACAGCAAGCTCTTTGCCCGCGACCGCAATGTGTGTGCCTACTGCGGCGGGCACTTTCACGAAGAAGACCTGACGCGCGAACACATCGTGCCCTTCGCCCGCAACGGCCAGGACCACTGGATGAACGTGGTCACGGCCTGCCGCCCCTGCAACCACCGCAAGGGCCCCCGCACGCCAGAGCAGGCGCACATGCCGCTGCTGTACGCGCCCTATGTGCCGAGCCTGTGGGAGGACTTCATCTTGCGCAACCGGCGCATCCTGGCCGATCAGATGGAGTTCTTGATGGCGCACGTGCCTAAGTCGTCACGCCTGCTGGCGTGACGGACCGATGATGGGGTGCGGGGAATCGTGCGAACGCTCTGGCCGCTAAGCAGTTGCGCGTTTTGGGAAGGCTGGTCTACCTCCAACGGTGATCGCGGATCCCGGATCAAACGGGCTTGTGGGCCGTGACGACAAATCCTTGCACGGGAATAAGATTTTCGTGGTGCAGCACTGTTTCTTCCACTTCCACCGCATCGAAGCCGGCGGCCTTGCAGATGGACTGAATGTGGCTAAGCTTGTGCGCGTAACGTCCAACTGGTAACAGCACGAGATCCGGTCCTGCCTCCGGAGCTGTTTCGCAGGAGAAGATCAGTACTCCGTTCGTTGTAAGAACGCGGAACGCATTGGGAATAGCCTTGGTTAAATCGCCTGCGTAACTGAACACATCCAGCGCGGCGATCACCTGATACAGGCCATCTGGCGTTTCACGCAAGGCGTCGTGCAGGTTGACAGTATGAAAGCGGTCGTACACGTTGTGGCGCGCCGCCTGCTCCACCATCTTCATAGACAGGTCTACGCCGATCAGTGCGCCGTCCAGGCGGCCCAGGCATACGCCCAGCAGGCCGGTTCCACAACCGAGGTCCAGCACATTGATTTTCTTGTCCGGGTGGCGGGCAAGAATCTTGTCTGCAACCTGTTTGGGCAGCTGGTACTTCAGGCTACGCACCATGTGCATGTCGTAAAACTCGGCCATGCCGTCAAACAGCGGGCGCATCAGCTCCACAGGTTGCTGTGAAGGAGTTTCGCCGCGGGCCACCTGTGCGTAGTACTGATAGACCGCGTCGCCAGGAGCCAGCTGCAGCAGGGCTACTGCGTCCTTCTCTGCGTCGGTGGGCTTGCCTGCAGCAATGCACGCCTGGACACGACCTAGCAGTGATTGGGACTCCTGGGGGTTCTCATCGACCAGTGCGTCCCACAGGGCCAAAGATTCTTCGTGCTGGCCCAATTCGCTCAGGTCGCGCGCCAGCAGGCGCCGCAGCATCACATCTCCTGGGACCAGCTCCAGCCCACGGCGCAGATGGCGGATTGCCATTTCAGAATGACCCGCGCGGTGGGCGATATCCACCACGCCCGCCAGCACCTGCAAGTTCTTAGGCTCGAGCAGCGCTACTTTTTCAGCGGTTTCAACAGCTTCCTTGAACTGGTTCTGCCGCGCCAGCAAAAGCGCCAGCTCCAGCAGGCCCGGTCCCCATTCAGGGGCCAGCGACACTGACTTGCGCAATGCCTCAAAAGCACCCTTCACGTTGCCAGCCTTTTCCGCCAGCAGACCTCCTAGCATGAAGACACGTGGGTCCTGGGGCCACTGAGCGTTGGCTTTATTGAGCGTGAGGGCTGCGTTCTTCAGATCGCCCTTGGCAATCTGTTCACGGGCTTTGGTGAGGTGCTTAAGGTTGGGGTCGTTGGCTATAGCGCTCATGGGCAGAAACAGAATAGGCAAAAGCGAGGGTCGAGCGAGTCGTCCGAACTGCGGTGGCTGCCGCAGGCGAATGGCGGATTATCCGGGATTTGGGGGCGGCTCTTTTCACCAACTTAGCGGCTTGCGCTCAGTGGCTCAGCTCCAGCATTACCACATGCCCTTGCGCCGCAGGCCAGGTCTGTCCCACGACGCGCTCCCCATTGAATTCACCAGCAATGCTGCGCACGCCCCCCGCGGGCTTGACCTTGGCAGATGCCACGCCAGCGCCAGCGGGCACGCCCGCAGGCACTGCACCATCCAGCAGCATCTTGTCGCGCGCCGGGTCCAGGTAGCCGCGCGGGCGGGTCAAGGTCACAACGCTCTCGGCGCCCTTGTCGGCATCGGCCATGCGTTCTGCGCGCAGATGGATGAGGTCACTACTGCGCGGAAAGCCGCTGCGGTAGATGTGGGTGGTGGCATATCCAGGTGCGGTGATTACGAACTCGATGGGTGCGCCGGGTGCAACCACCAACGGACCCCATTGGCCATCTGCACCCACTGTCTTTCGCAGCAGCGGGTTGCCCGTGCGAGCACCAGTGGCGGAGTCGGTGGCGTACACCTCCAGCTGGGCACCCGCCAGGGGCAGGTTGTTGCTGAAGTTGCCGGTCTTGGGGTCGGCAGAGTCCACCCCCAGGCCCGTGACCTTGCCGTTGAGCACTACGGATTTTTCCGCGGCGATCTCGGTGCGTGCGGGGGCCTTGCCGGTGATGAAGCGGTAGGTGGCTTCAAACGCAGCGGGGGAGTACGAAGTCTCGCGGTGGTCGATGCGCGGAATCACCACGTTGGTGGCACCTTTGAGTTCGGGGCCGGCGGCGGTCACGTTGGTGGCCGTGCCTTTCTGGCCGATCCACAGGCCATCGGGCTGGGCGAACTTGTCGTTGTTGTCCGAGCGGATGGTCAGCCATTTCACGGGGCCGCTCACCTCGTCGCCCGCCGCATTCTTGGGGGCGTTCAGCGCCTTGAGGAACGGGCCTGTGCCCGAGAACTCGTTGCCTTCGCGGAACCCCGGGATCGCCCACACACCGTGGTTGGGGGTGCCACCCAGGATGGCGTGGCTCACGGTCTTGTCACCGCCGCCGTTGTAGATGTAGTTGCGGATGGCATTGCCGCCGCGCGAGTTGCCTACCAGCACCACCTGGCGGGCGCCCGTGATCTTGAGCACCTTGTCCACCTCGGCCTTCAGGTAGGCCATATGCTCTGAGGCCGACGTGCGGCCCGCCTGGGGTTTGGCGTCCTCATCACGCGACAGGGGGTAGGGCACGTCAATGGCGTGCAGGCGCTCGCGTGGCCAGCCGTTGGATTCGAACCGCCATACGGTGGTCTGCCACAGCGCGGCGGTGTCGCCATTGCCATGCACAAAGACGATGGGCGGCGCCTCGGCCAGGCTGGGGCTCTTGGTGGCGCAGCCTGCCAGCGCCAGGGTGGCGGCCGCAGCGGCAGCCAGCAAAAGGGATCGGCGTGGCAACAGGAATGCGTGATTCATGGGGGTGTCTCCAAAAAGAAAAAATGCCCGTGGACTGGGGAATCCACGAGCATCGTCTGCGGGTGTTACGCGGCTGCGTCAGTTCACATCAGGCGAACACGCCTGCGGTGTCTTGCATGCGGGCGGACACTTCACCCAGGTGGTGCAGCGTGTCGCCAAAAGTCACTTCCAACTGCGTGAGCTTCTTGAAATAGTGGCTCACGATGTATTCGTCCGTCACGCCGATGCCGCCATGCAGTTGCACAGCCTGCTGGCCCACAAAACGCATCGATTGGCCCAGTTGGACCTTGGTACGGGCCATGGCGGCGCGGCGTTCGGCAGCGGGGGCGCCGAGCTTGAGGCTGGCGTAGTAGCTCATTGATCGGGCCAGCTCCAGCTGCATCTTCATGTCGGCCACGCGGTGGCGCAGTGCCTGGAAGCTGGCAATGAACACGCCAAACTGCTTGCGTTGGTTCATGTATTCGACCGTGATGGCCACGGTCTTGTCCATCACGCCAACGGCTTCCGCGCAGGCTGCGGCGATGCCAGTGTCCACAGCCAGCTCCAGCGCGGCCAGGCCGTCGGTGGTGATGAGCGTGGCAGGGGCGTTGGTCAGGTGCACCTCAGCGGCGCGGCTGCCGTCTTGCGTGACGTAGCCCTGCGTGGTCACGCCGCTGGCAGTGCGTTCGACCAGAAAGAGGGCGATGTGGCCGTCGAGCTGCGCAGGCACGATGAAGGCGTCGGCCTTGTCGCCCGCAGGTACTACGCTTTTGATAGCTGTTACCGCATATCCTGATTGCGCCTTGGCCGCTTTTGCATCGCAAACGTCCAGGCGGTAGCGCGCCTTTCGCTCCTGCTGGGCCAGCACCACCAGGGCTTCACCACTGGCCACGCGGGGCAGCCATGCGCCCTGTACATCGGCCGGTGCGTAGTGCGACAGCACGCTGCTGGCAATGAAGGCTTGCGCAATCGGCTCCAGCACAATGCCGCGGCCCAGTTCTTCGGCCACGACCATCGCATCGATGGCACCCTGACCCATGCCGTCTTGCGCTTCGGGCACGGTGAGGGCGGTCAGGCCCAACTCGGCCAGCTCGTTCCATGCGGCGCGGTCAAAACCGCCAGCGGCCACGGCGGCGCGGCGGCGCTCGAACGTGTAGCCCTTGTCCACCCACTTGCGCACGGCGTCGCGCAGTTGTTCCTGGTCGTCAGAAAAATCGAAATCCATGTTCTTGTCTCCTTAGCCCAGAACCGTCTGCGCGACGATGTTGCGTTGAACTTCATTGCTGCCGCCATAGATCGTGGTCTTGCGCAGGTTGAAGTAGGTGGATGCCAGGGGCGCGTTGGCGGTGACGCCGCCTGGGAAGTTGCCTTGCCAGCCAGCTTCCATGGCTTCTTCGATGAAGGGCATGGCAAAGGGGCCGGCGGCCAGCATCATCAACTCGGCATAGCGCTGCTGGATCTCGCTGCCCTTGATCTTGAGCAGACCTGCGATGTCGAGCGAGTTCTTGCCTGACTTCTCGGCCGACAGCACCCGCAGCACCAGCATTTCCAGCGCGACGATGTCCACTTCGAGCAGGGCGATCTGGTCGCGGAAGCGCAGGTCGTCCCACACGCCTTCGGTCTTGGCAATGCGCTTGAGGCGCTCCAGCTCGCGCTTGCTGCGGTTCACGTCGGCGATGTTGGTGCGTTCGTGGCTCAGCAGGTGCTTGGCGTAGGTCCAGCCCTTGTTCTCTTCGCCAATCAGGTTTTCGGCGGGCACTTCGACGTTGTCGAAGAACACCTCGTTCACTTCGCACTCGCCGTCCAGCAGCTTGATGGGGCGCACGGTGACGCCCTTGGACTTCATGTCCAGCAGCAGGAAGGAGATGCCGGTCTGGGGCTTTCCTTCGGTGCTGGTGCGCACCAGGTTGAACATCCAGTCGCCATGCTGGCCCAGCGTGGTCCAGGTCTTCTGGCCGTTGACGATGTATTTGTCGCCCACGCGCTCGGCGCGGGTCTTGACGCTGGCCAGGTCCGAGCCCGAGCCCGGTTCGCTGTAGCCCTGGCTCCACCAGACTTCGCCGCTGGCGATGCCGGGCAAAAAGCGCTTTTGCTGCTCGGCGTTGCCAAACGCCATGATCACCGGGGCCACCATCACGGGGCCGAAGGGGATGATGCGGGGCGCACCGGCCAGCGCACACTCTTCTTCAAACAGGTGCTTTTGCACGGCCGTCCAGCCCGGGCCGCCAAACTCTTTGGGCCAGCCAAAGCCCAGCCAGCCTTTTTTTCCCAGAATCTTGGCCCAGCCCTGCATGTCCTCGCGGGTCAGGCGCAAGGCGTTGTGGACCTTGTGAGAGATTTCTTTGGGCAGATTGGCGTGAACCCAAGCGCGAATCTCTTCGCGAAAGGCCTGCTCTTCGGGGGTGAATGCGAGATCCATGCGGTGCGTCTCCTAGTGATACTGCATTTGTAGCACGGTCGTTCGTTTTATTCCTGTCCGGGTGGCGACATTGGACTGAACTCAGGGGAAATGCCCAGCTCGGCGCACAGGCGCTGCACGGTGTTGCGCAGGCTTGCCACTTCGGCCTCCAGGGCGTCCACACGGGCCTGCAGCGCGGGCGATGGGCTGGCGCTCGCACTGCCTGCGGGCGCATGGCTGGCGGTGGTGTCCACCGGCCCGCACATCAAATGCGCCCAGCGTTGCTCGCGCGCGCCGGGAGCGCGGGGCAGCTGCACGACCAGCGGGCCACCCTTTTCGGCACTGCGTTCCTGCAACTCGTCCAGAAAGGCTTCGACCGACGAAATGTCCGCAAACCGGTACCAGCGCTCAGCGTTGATGCGCAGCTCACCCGCCGTCTGCGGGCCGCGCAACATCAGCAAGCCCAGCAGCACGGCCGACTGCTCGGGCACGCCCACGCCACGCTGAAAGTTGTGCTCCCAGCGTGTGGTGCGGTTGCCGCTGCTCTCAAACGCCAGCGTCAGCAGCTTGAGCGAATCCAGTGCCTCCTGCGCCTCGGCGTCGCTGAGGTTCATCACCGGGTCGCGGCTGGTTTTCTGGTTGCAGCCGGTGACCAGGCCGTTGAGCGACATGGGGTAGCTGTCGGGCACGGTGCGCGCCTTTTCCATCAGGGTGGCGAGCACGCGGGCTTCGTTGGGGGTAAGGGGGCGGGTCGCAGGATCAAAAGGCATGGCTGGGATAATCCGGGGCAATTTATGAAGAACATCGTCATTCTGATCTCTGGCGGCGGCTCCAACATGGCCACCATCGTCCGCACGGCACAGCAGGAGCGCTGGGAGCAGCGCTACGGCGCCCGCGTGGCGGCCGTCATCAGCAACAAACCGGAGGCCGCCGGGCTGGTGTTTGCGCGCGAGCAGGGCATCGCTGCCGAGGCGCTGGACCACAAGGCTTTTGCCAGCCGCGAGGCGTTCGATGCCGAGCTGGCCGCCACCATCGACCGACACCAGCCAGCGCTGGTGGTGCTGGCAGGGTTCATGCGCATCCTGACGCCCGCATTTGTGGCGCACTACGCCGGGCGGCTCATCAATATCCACCCTTCGCTGTTGCCGGCCTTTACCGGGCTGCACACGCACCAGCGCGCCATCGACGCGGGCTGCAAGTTTGCGGGCGTGACGGTGCACCAGGTGACGGCCGAGCTGGATGTGGGCCCCATCCTGGACCAGGCCGTGGTGCCGGTGCTGCCGGGCGACACCGCCGAGACGCTGGCCGCCCGGGTGCTGACCCAGGAGCATGTGATCTACCCCCGCGCCGTGCGGGCGCTGGTGCGCTCCCTGTAGGGGGTGAGGTCGGGGCGAGGTAGGCCGGGCGCGTGGGGTGCCCACCGCTCCCACGTTGACAGGGTTGGTGCTACTAAATTTATAGCTATCAAGGCATGATGCACTAGCGCACCTGGCCGATTTGAATCAGATTTCGTGTCCCAGGGCCCACCCACTAGCCCCGGAGCCGGTTTCTGGCTCGCACAGCTCGTCAACTGACGGGCGAATCGCACTGTGCGGCCAGAAATCAGGGGTGCCCGGAGGGCGCCGCCGGGTCGTTCACTCCTTGTCAGGCCACGGCGCTCAGACTGCTGGTGTTCGACGCCGTGCGCCAGTCGCTGGCGGCGCGTTCGTACTGCTGCCGGGCAAAGTCGGCCAGCCGCGCCAGGTCGTTGCGGCCGGTGGACTCGGTGCTGGTGCTGGTGGTGGTGGACTGGCCCTGGCTGGTCAGCTGGTCGATGAACGCCTTCGACTCGCTGGCGCTGATGCTGGCATCGCCGTCGGTGTCGATGGCGTTGAACAGCGCGGTGATGGCGTCCTGCTCGGCCGTACTGGTTCCGCCCGCCAGGCGCTCGGCGGCGGAGACCTTGCCATCCTCGTTGGTGTCCAGGGGGTCGTAGCTGGTCGCCGAGCTGCTGTCGGATGCGGCGCCAGCGCCACCTGCACCCCTCGGACCACCCGGACCACCCGGAGGTGCTGGCATGCCGCCCATGGCCTGCATGCCATCGGCACCCGCGCCGGGGCCTGAGGGGCGACCCGCATCGAACTCGGCCTGCGTCAGGCTGCCATCACCATCGGTATCCAGCTGGCCGAACACGTCGTCGCTGCTCACGCCGGTCTGGCTGGCGGTGCCGCCGGACATGGCCTCCAGCAGGGCCTGCAGCTCGGTCTTGCTCACGGCGCCATCGCCGTCGCTGTCCACTTTGCCAAACAGGTCGTCGCCCGCCTGGCCGGTGGCGCTGGTGGCCGAACTGCTGCCTTCGCCACCGCGCGACTGGGCAAATGCCATGGTGGAGGGGGGCGGTGGCAGCGCGCTTTGCAGAGTGTTGCCCAGCTCGTCGGCGTTCAGGCTGCCGTCGCCGTTGGCGTCGTATTGCTTCACCAAGTCGGCCGCGCTGGTCTGGCTGCTGACGCCGGTTTTCTTCGCCACGTTGTCCAGCAGGCCCTGCAATTCGGTGTCGCTCACGCCGCCGCTGCCGTCGGTATCGATCTTGGACAGCAGCCGCTCCGGCGAAGGCCCCGGGCGCGATGCCCGCTGCACGCTCGCACTGGACCAGGCACTGCTGACGCTACTGATGGTCGTCATCGTTGTTCCTTTCGTTCCAAAGGTGGACCGGTGCCGGGCCCTCCACTGCGGAAGCCCTCAGCCATGGCCCGATCCCATTCTTGGGTGCGCGTGTCTCCAGGGTTTGTCCGCTTTGTACCAAGGCCGATACAAAGGGCAGATGCAAGGCATGAACAGGGGGGCAAAGGCCCGCCAGATTGCCCCGCGCAGGGTGCGAAGCCTCTCTAAACTTGGTGCGTTCTTTTGTGCCTGTGCCTGCCCATGCAACACATCCTGGTGGTGGACGACGATGTCGAGATCACCACACTCCTCACCGACTACCTGACCCGCTTTGGCTATGCCGCCCACGCGGCCTGTGACGCGCAGACGATGCGCGCCCAGATGGCCGCCCAGCCCATCGGCCTGGTGGTGCTGGATGTGATGCTGCCCGGCACCGACGGGATCACGCTGGCGAGGGAGCTGCGCGAGCGCTCGCGGGTGCCCATCATCATGCTCACTGCGCGCGCCAACCCGTATGACTGCGTGCTGGGGCTGGAGATGGGCGCGGACGATTACATGGGCAAACCCTTCGAGCCGCGTGAGCTGGTAGCCCGCATCCAGACCGTGCTGCGCCGCACGCGCGGTGCCGAGGCGCCGGTGCGGCAGGGGCCTGATGAAGTGGTGCGGTTTGACGGCTGGACGCTGCACAGCCTGGAGCGGCATCTGGTGTCGCCCGGGGGCATGGTGGTGCCCTTGTCGAATGCCGAGTTCCGTTTGCTGTGCACCTTTTTGCGCATGCCGCGCCGCGTTTTCAGCCGCGACCAGCTCATGGAGCAGGCCCGGGGCCGGGCCATGGATGCGTTCGAGCGCAGCATCGACCTGCTGGTGTCACGCCTGCGCAGCAAGCTTGCGGATGACCCGCGGTCGCCCTCCATGATCCGCACCGTGCGCGGTGCCGGGTATCTGTTCAACGTGCAGTCGCTGCAAGGGCAGGTAGGATGGCCTCACTGACGCCCACGCAATCGCAGCTGCGCGCTGCAGTCCAGCGCTGCATGCCTGACACCCTGTTTGGCCGGCTCGCCCTGCTCCTCATCGCCGCCGTCATCGTGAGCCATGTGCTGGCGCTGACGCTGATGTTCGAGCTGCGCCCTGCCCATCCAGGCCACCCGCCCGGCCCGCCGCCGCACGCATTGGCGGCTGATGGGCGCCCATTGCCGCCGCCGGGACCCGCACCAGGCTTGTGGAACGCACCACCGTCGCTGCAGCTGGGCCTGTTGCTGGACATCAGTGTGCGCCTGGCCGCATTGGTGGCTGCAGCTTGGTGGGCTGCGCGCTGGCTGTCGCGCCCCATGCGCCGGCTGGCCACGGCCGCACAGGAGCTGGGGCGCGACATCCACCGCACCCCGTTGCCCGAGGACGGCACGCTGGAATGCCGCGACGCCAGCCGTGTGTTCAACCAGATGCAGGCGCGCATCCGCCAGCAACTGGCCGAGCGCGACCGCTTTGTGGCGGCCGTGTCGCACGACTTGCGCACGCCCCTGACGCGGCTGCGGCTGCGCACCGAAAGCCTGGGCGACGCCCAGGCGCAGCAGCTGTTTCGGCGCGACATTGCCGAAATGGACGCCATGATTGCCTCCACGCTGGATTACCTGCGCGGCGTGGCGGGTGCGGAGGCTTGGGTGCATCTGGATGTGCAGGCCCTGGTGGACAGCATGGCGGACGACCAGGTGGCGATGGGTCACGCCGTCACCGTGGCGGGGCAGGCTGCCCCCTTGCGCGTGCAGGCCGTGGCACTGCGGCGTTGCCTGGACAACCTGGTGGGCAATGCCGTGCGCTACGGCGGCAGCGCCGAGGTCACGCTGCACGATGCGGCAGACGCCCTGACCATCGAGGTGCGCGACCACGGCCCGGGCCTGCCGCCCGAGGAGCTGGACCGGGTCTTGGAGCCCTTCTACCGTGTGGAGGCCTCGCGCAATCGCCAGAGCGGCGGGGTGGGGCTGGGGCTCACCATCGCCAGCGACATCGTGCGGCGCCACGGTGGCCGACTGGCGCTGCGCAATGCACCGGGCGGTGGGCTGGTGGTGGCAGCTGTGTTTCCGCGCGCTGTCGCCGGATATCAGTAGGGCTCAGGCGGCGGGAGCTTCGCCCTCCCATTTTTCAAACCGGGGGCGCAGCACGCCATCGATGAGCACTTGCTCCTCAAACATGGCGGCCGGCCGCACCCACAGGCCGCGCTGGCCATACAGTGCGCGGTACAGCGTCATGGGCTCCAGCGTCTCGCTGTGGCGCACGGTGTCGATCACTTTATAGAGCATGCCCTTGTAGTGGCGGTAAAGGCCGGGTGGCGTGCGGATGAGCTCGGGCAGGTCGTCGTCGGTCATGGTGTTGCGGTGGCGTGAATGGTTAGGATGGCGGCTGAAAAAAATCAACCAGAGTGAGGGACGCCCGTGGATCAGGCAGATTTTGTGCACATGGTGCGCATGAGCGAGCATGCCAGCGCCGAGAACAGTCGCGCATACCGCCGCAGTGTGGCTGCGTTTGCCGCCCTGGGTTATGCATGGGTGCTGGGGTGTATGGCACTGGCCGTGGGTATTTTGCTGTGGGTGGTGCCCCAGTTGCTGCAGGGGCGCTTTCGTTTCGCGATGCTGTGGGCCCTGCTGGGTGCCGGAGGTCTGCTGTGGGTGAGCCTGCGTGCGCTGTGGGTGCGGTTTGATGAGCCCCAGGGCGTGGAGATCACAGCGCTGGATGCCCCCGACCTGTTTGAAGCGCTGGCGCGTATCCGCCGCAAGATCAAGGGCCCCCCCATCCACAAGGTCACGCTGACCGACGAGTTCAATGCCAGCATCCAGCAACTGCCGCGTTTTGGGCTGCTGGGCGGCGCTGTCAATCACCTGAGCATTGGCCTGCCGCTGTTGATGGCACTTGACCGGCCGCGGTTCCTGGCGGTGCTGGCGCACGAGTACGGCCACCTGCGGGGCGACCATGGCCGCTTTGCGGCTTGGATCTACCGCACGCGCCTGTCGTGGATGCGCTTGAACCACAGCCTGGCCGACGATGAAGGCCCGGTCGCTGCCGCCACCCAGCTGTTCATGCGCTGGTACTTTCCGCGTTTCTCTGCCAAGACCTTTGCGCTGGCCCGCCAGGATGAATACGAAGCCGATCGGATCGCTGGCAAGCTGCTGGGTCGCGACGTGACCGCTGCGGCCCTCGCGGAGATCGAGATCCGGGGCGCGTGGCTGCAGGCAGAGTTCTGGGGCAGCCACTGGTGCGCAGCGGCGGGCAATCCGTTGCCGGTGGGCCCTTACCGCAGCATGCGCCGTGCCCTGGCCAAGGCCCCCGATGCAGCCTTTGCCAACGACGCCTTGCGCCAGGCGCTCAAGCGCCTGAGCAATCTGGACGACACCCACCCCGGCCTGCGCGACCGCATCGAGGCACTGGATGCCACGCCCACGCTGCCTGACTGGTCGCGCGGCAACGCTTTGGCCCTGTTGGGGCCGGATGCCAAGCGCTGGGTGGCGCATTTCGACAAGCAATGGTGCCGCGACAATGCCAGCGAATGGAAGCAGCACCACGCCTGGCTGGGGCGCGTGCGCGCACGTGCCGAGGCCCTGGGTGCATCGACGGCACAGAGCAGTGCGGCCGACCTGGCGGAACTGGCCCGCCTCAAGCGCCACCTGGACCCGCATGCCGATGTGCGCGCCTTGTACGAGCTGGCCCTGCAGCGCAGCCCCGAATACCCCGCTGCGCTGCGTGGACTGGTGCCTTGCCTGGCGGACGATGATCGGGAGGGCAAGCTCCAGCTGCTGCACCGGTTGTGGGAAACGGGCAGCAGCGACCGCTACTGGGCCGCGCGCACGGCATTGGCCGAGCTGGAGACCCCACGCCTGGGGCTGGACCACGATGCAGCCGCCTTCAAGCAGTGGCGCAAGCGGCTGGAACGCGCGCAAGAATCCGAAGAGCGGGCCTGGGAAGAGCTGTCGGGCACCTCGTTCTTCAGCCAGATCGTGCGGCACGACCTCAGCTCCTTCGAGCTGGCCGAACTGCAATCCGAACTGGCCCGCTGCGCTCCTCTGGCCCGCTGCTGGCTGGTGCGCAAGAACTTGCGCGAGTACCCCCAGCGCAGGGCCTACCTGGTGTTTGTCGAGCTGCCGGGCATGGACGATGAAAGCCGCTATCACCTGTGCCGCGCGCTGGAGCGTAACCTGAGCCTGCCCGGCCCCGCACTGGTGCTGTGGGCGGGCGAGTCACCGACGCTGCAGCAGATCGAGCGCTCGGCGTTCGAGCCGATCTATACCCGTTGACGCCCAGGCCGCGCATGGAGCGACTTGGCCGTTGAGGTTTGGCTCCCGCATTGGGCGGGTGGGGGCGATGTCGCCAGGTTGGCCGGGAATGGGACAATCGCAGGATGCATCCCAAAGTTCTTCTCGACGCCTGCGCCGAACTGGTCAGGCTCACCCTCACGTTTGAACACCCCGCCGACGCGGTGGTGTCGCGTTTCTTCCGCGACAACCGGGGCCTGGGGCCGCGCGAGCGCGCCACGCTGGCTGAAACGGTTTACACCGTTCTGCGCAAGAAGCTCCTGTTTGACCACATGGCCCCGTCAGGCTCGGGTCCCAAGGAGCGCCGCCTGGCCATCCTGGGTTTCTATGGCCCGCGCGATTTCCTCAAGAGTGCGTTGACCGACCAGGAGAAAAACTGGCTGGATCAGTGCGATGGGGTCACGATCGATGACCTGATGGAGCGCCATCGCCACAACCTGCCCGAATGGATGGTCAAGCCCCTGAAGGACCAGCTGGGCGATGGCTTCTGGCCGCTGGTGGAAAGTCTGGCCCAGAGCGCCCCCCTGGATTTGCGCGTCAATGCCCTCAAGGACAAGCGCGCCGATGTGCAAAAGGAGTTGGCCAAAGCTGGCATCAAGGCGCATCCCACACCGTATTCACCCTGGGGCTTGCGCATTGATGACAAGCCCGCGCTGACCAAACTCGATGCCTTCACGCGGGGCGCCATCGAGGTGCAGGACGAGGGCTCACAGCTGCTGGCCTTGCTGCTCGACGCCAAGCGTGGCGAGATGGTGGTGGACTTCTGCGCTGGCGCGGGGGGCAAGACGCTGGCCATTGGCGCGAGCATGCGCAGCACTGGGCGGCTGTACGCTTTTGACGTGTCAGCTCACCGCCTGGATGCGCTCAAACCGCGCCTGGCCCGCAGCGGCCTGTCGAACGTGCACCCCGCCGCCATCGCCCACGAGCGTGATGACCGCGTCAAGCGCCTGGCGGGCAAGATCGACCGCGTGCTCGTGGACGCGCCTTGCTCGGGTCTGGGCACCCTGCGGCGCAACCCCGACCTCAAATGGCGCCAGTCGCCCAAGGCCATCGATGAGCTGGTGGCCAAGCAGACGGCCATCCTGGACAGTGCAGCCCGCCTGCTCAAGCCGGGCGGCCGTCTGGTGTATGCCACCTGCAGCATCCTGCCGCAAGAAAACGAAGCCATTGCCGAGGCCTTCAGCGCAACACACCCCGACTTCCAGCTGCTGGATGCAGGTGAACTGCTGGAGCAGCTCAAGGTCGAGGGGGCCAAGGGTTTGTGCAGCGGGGGTGCATCGGGCAGTGGTTATTTGCGCTTATGGCCCCATCTGCATCAGACCGACGGATTTTTTGCCGCCATCTGGGCCAAAAAGGACTGAAACGCTGGAGGTAGGGCTCTAAACACCCTAAACCAGCGTAAATACTGTGGATTCCCCTGATCCGTTCAGAAACGGGCCATCTAAAATTAATGACCTGTTTCGTTGGTGAGCGGGTTCTCTGTAGTAAGGTTTTTGTGAATATGCTGTTACCCGACTGGGCTGTACTGAACGCCGCCATTGACTGGCTGGGAAATGGGTTGTGGAACCTGTCCTGGTGGCAGATCGTGTTGTACACCCTTGCCACGACCCACATCACCATCGCTGCGGTCACGATCTTCCTGCACCGCGCGCAGGCACACCGCGCGCTGGACCTGCATGCCATCCCCTCGCATTTCTTCCGCTTCTGGCTGTGGATTGGTACCGGCATGGTGACCAAGGAATGGGTGGCCATCCACCGCAAGCACCACGCCAAGTGTGAAACTGTGGATGACCCCCACAGCCCCCAGACCCGCGGGCTGGACACGGTGATGTGGCGCGGCGCCGAGCTGTACCGCGCCGAGTCCAAGAACATGGAAACCATCAAGAAGTTCGGTCACGGCACGCCCGATGACTGGATGGAACGCAATGTCTATACCCGCTACGGCTGGCAGGGTGTGGGCCTTATGCTGATCCTGAACCTCGCATTGTTTGGCGCCCTGGGCGCTGCGGTGTGGGCGGTACAGATGCTCTGGATTCCGTTCTGGGCGGCGGGTGTGGTCAATGGTGTGGGCCACTACTGGGGCTACCGCAACTTCGAGGCGCAGGACGCCAGCACCAACCTGTCGCCCTGGGGCATCATCATTGGCGGCGAAGAGCTGCACAATAACCACCACACCTACCCCACGTCGGCCAAGTTCTCGGTCAAGCCGTATGAATTTGACATTGGCTGGGTGTACATCAGCCTCATGAAGAAAATCGGCTGGGCTACCGTGAAGAAGGTGCCACCCAAGTTGCAACTGGGCGATGTCAAGCCGGTGGCTGATGAAAAGACGCTGGAGGCCTTGATCGCCAACCGCTATGAAGTGATGGCGGGCTATGCGCGTGGTGTGCGCAAGGCGTGCAAGGATGAGATCGCCGCGCTGCAGGCCCGTCAGGCCGATGTATCGGTGCTCAAGGCCGCCAAGCGCTGGCTGCATCGCGATGCCGAGAAGGTGCCGGCGGGGGCTTTGCCCCAGCTGGCTCAGGCCCGCGCTGCGCATCCGGCCCTGGACAAGATGGTGACCATGCGCGAAGAACTGCGTCAGCTGTGGCTCAATACATCGCAATCCCGTGAGCAACTCACTGCCGACTTGCAGGCCTGGTGCCGTCGTGCCGAGGAGAGCGGTATTGCCACTCTGCGCGAGTTCTCCATCAGTCTGCGCGCTGCACGGGCCTGATGTAATGCCTTGGTGGGGCTGTCGGTCGGACCACTGACCCCGGCGCACCTCCCCATATACCGCTGCAGGGCTTTGTGCCCTCAGCGGTTTTTTGTTGGCTGTGGACCTGCTGGCTCTCGAAGTTGGTGGGGAACAGGTCGTCGATGGCGGGAGGCGGTGCTGTAGTCATCGGGCTGCGTGGATTGCAGCCATGAAAAAAGCCGCCGGGCTGAATGCCGGGCGGCCTTTGGGATGACAAGAAAGAGACTGAATTACTTCAGCTTCATTTCCTTGTATTCCACATGCTTGCGAGCCTTGGGATCAAATTTCATGATCAGCATCTTCTCGGGCATGGTCTTCTTGTTCTTGGTCGTGGTGTAGAAGTGACCGGTACCCGCAGTGGATTCCAGCTTGATCTTGTCGCGTCCGCCTTTGCTTGCCATGGTGCTACTCCTTAAGCCTGGCCACGGGCACGCAGGTCTGCGAGCACCGAGTCGATACCGTTCTTGTCGATCAAACGCAGGGCAGCGCTCGAAACACGCAGGCGCACCCAACGGTTTTCGGTCTCGACCCAGAAACGGCGGTATTGCAGGTTCGGCAGGAACCGGCGCTTGGTTTTGTTGTTGGCGTGGGAAACATTGTTCCCCGTCATGGGCTTCTTGCCCGTTACGTCGCAGACGCGTGCCATGAGGACACTCCGATACTGATTAACGGCCGTTCGCTGAGCCCTGGGCTGTGTGCCCAGGTTGGCTTGCGGCCTCACCTCGCCAGAAAGGGTGGCGGTAACCCGATTTGCCTGTTTCGGAGGACCGCAAAAACGGGCCGAATTCAGCAAAGCCGCAGATTATAACCTGCGGCTCATTTTTTCATCAAGACTCTTGTTCAAGGAAGCGCTGGGCGTCCAGCGCGGCCATGCAGCCGGTGCCCGCGCTGGTGATGGCCTGACGGTACACATGGTCCTGCACATCGCCTGCGGCAAACACGCCGGGCACGCTGGTCTGTGTGGCAAAGCCCTTCAGCCCGCCCTGGGTGATGATGTAGCCGTTTTCCATCTCCAGCTGGCCCTGGAAGATCTCGGTGTTGGGCGCGTGGCCGATGGCGATGAAGCAACCTTGCAGCTTGATGTCTTCCGTGCTGCCGTCTTTCGTGCTCTTGATGCGGATACCTGTCACGCCCGTGTTGTCGCCCAGCACCTCGTCCAGAGTGTGGAACAGCTTGAGCTCGATCTTGCCCGCTGCCACTTTCTCGTTGAGCTTGTCCACCAGAATGGGTTCGGCCTTGAACTTGTCGCGGCGGTGCACCAGGGTGACCTTGCGGGCGATGTTCGACAGGTACAGCGCTTCCTCCACCGCCGTATTGCCGCCACCGACCACGCAGACATCCTGCTCGCGGTAGAAGAAGCCGTCACAGGTCGCGCAGCCGGACACGCCCTTGCCCATGAAGGCTTCTTCCGAAGGCAGGCCCAGGTATTTGGCCGATGCGCCAGTGGCCAGAATCAATGCGTCGCAGGTGTAGGTACAGCTGTCGCCGGTGAGTGTGAAGGGCCGCTTGCTGAAATCGACCTTGTTGATGTGGTCGAAGATGATCTGGGTCTTGAAGCGCTCTGCGTGCTCCAGAAAACGCTGCATCAGCTCCGGTCCCTGCACGCCGTGCACGTCGGCAGGCCAGTTGTCCACCTCGGTGGTGGTCATCAGCTGGCCACCCTGGGCCATGCCGGTGATCAGCACCGGGTTCAGGTTGGCACGGGCGGCATAAACCGCTGCGGTGTAGCCCGCAGGGCCCGAGCCGAGGATCAGAACTTTCGCGTGTTGGGTGGTGGACATGGTAAAAGCCTGTGTTTTGCGCCCGCTACATGGGGCGCTGTTGGGAAAGCTGGGGGTTGAGCCGCCGAGTATCAACCGGCGTCCGCTCGCGAGAGTGGCCCCGTTTTCAATCACGGTGATTGTAAGAACCCATTGATAACCCGTTGCGGCTCCGGTTGGGTCGCACCCCTGAAAGGAGATGTTTGCATGTCCACGATGTTGTCCAACCTCGACCTGCTGCGCCGGGTACCTTTGTTTTCGCTGCTGACGGTGGCGCAGGCCGAGGTGATCAGCGGCGCAGTGATCAAACGCCGCTTCAAGCGGGGCGAGGCGCTGGTGGAGCAGGGGCAAAAGTCCAATGCCCTGTTCATCTTGCTCACAGGGCGCGCCCGGGTCATGACCTCGGACAGCCGGGGGCGTGAGGTGATCCTGGCCACCCTCGCCCAGGGCGACTACCTGGGCGAGATGAGCATCATCGACAACGAACCCCACTCGGCCACTGTGCGTGCCGAGGTGCAGACCGACGTGCTGATGCTGGGGCGTGCGGAGTTTGCGCGTTGTCTCACCGAGAACGCGTCCATGTCGCTGGTGGTGATGCGCGGGCTGGTCAAGCGGCTGCGCCACGCTGATCGCAAGATTGAGTCACTCGCGTTACTGGATGTGTACGGCCGTGTGGCCCATGCCTTGCTGGACTTTGCGGTGCCCGATGCGCAGGGGCAGCTGCTGATCAAGGACAAAATCTCCCGCCAGGATCTGGCCAAGATGGTGGGAGCTTCCCGCGAAATGGTCAGCCGCGTGATGAAAGACCTGGAGGAGCGCGGCTTCATCGAGGCACTGCCCAGCGGGGCTACCCTGCTCAAGGACCGGCTGAACGCGCTGGGCTGAAATCCGGGGGGCGGACCCTGCGCGGGGTGGTGCGCCCAGCGCAACGCATGGGGTAAGCTCACCCCGCACGTTTATGACCTATTCCCTCAATACCCTGAATGCATCGGCGGCGGCCAAGTCGCCGCCCCGCACGGGCGCCGCCCGTTTTGGCCACGAAATCGCCCTGGTGGTGGGCTTGCTGGCCCTGGTTTTCTGGCTGCTGGCGCTGGTCAGCTATTCGGCCCAGGATGCTGCCTGGTCCACCTCGGGTGCCCGCGACGCGCGCTCCGTTGCCAACTGGGCGGGGCGCTTCGGCGCCTGGCTGGCCGATGGCAGCTACTTTGCGCTGGGGTTTTCAGTGTGGTGGTGCGTGGCGGCTGGCGTGCGGGCCTGGCTGTCGTCGCTGGCGCGCTGGATGCGCGGAGGCGAAGTGGTGGCAGGCGCCGCCAGCCCTCTGGTGCGCCGGGCCACGTTCTGGGGTGGACTGGTGGTGCTGATGTGTTCCAGCACGGCGCTGGAATGGTCGCGTTTGTACCGGTTTGAATCGTTCCTGCCTGGGCATGCGGGTGGCGTGCTGGGGTACCTGGTGGGGCCAGCTGGCGTGAAGTGGCTGGGATTTACGGGCTCCGGCTTGTTGGCGATCGTGCTGGCGGTGGCGGGGGCGGCGCTGGTGTTCCGCTTCTCGTGGGGCCATGTGGCGGAGTTTCTCGGAGGGCGCCTTGATGCGCTGGTACAGGCGCGCCTGGCAAAACGCGAGGTGGCCAAGGACGTCGCAGTGGGCCGCAAGGCGGCCCGCGAGCGCGAAGTGGTGGTATTGGAGGAGCGCACCGAAAGTGAGGTGCACCACCCCGAGCCCGTGCAAATCATCGAGCCGATTCTGGTGGATGTGCCGCAGAGCACCCGTGTGGTGAAAGAGCGCCAGAAGCCCCTGTTCACCGAGATGCCGGATAGCAAGCTGCCGCTGGTGGACCTGCTGGACGGCCCTCTGCAGCGCCAGGAAACCGTGGCCCCCGAGACGCTGGAGATGACCAGCCGGCTCATTGAGAAAAAGCTCAAGGACTTTGGCGTGGAAGTGCGCGTGGTCGCGGCCATGCCCGGCCCGGTGATCACACGCTACGAGATCGAACCCGCCACGGGCGTGAAGGGGTCGCAGATCGTGGGACTGGCCAAGGACCTGGCGCGCTCGCTCAGTTTGGTGTCGATCCGCGTGGTGGAGACCATCCCCGGCAAGAACTACATGGCGCTGGAACTGCCCAACGCCAAGCGGCAGTCCATTCGCCTGTCCGAAATCCTGGGATCGCAGGTCTACCATGAGGCCAAGAGCATGCTCACCATGGGCCTGGGCAAGGACATCGTGGGCAACCCGGTGGTGGCCGACCTGGCCAAGATGCCGCACGTGCTGGTGGCGGGTACCACGGGCTCTGGCAAGTCGGTGGGGATCAACGCGATGATCCTCTCGCTGCTGTACAAGGCCGAGGCGCGCGACGTGCGTCTTTTGATGATCGACCCCAAGATGCTGGAAATGTCGGTCTACGAAGGCATTCCGCACCTGCTGGCGCCCGTGGTCACCGACATGAAGCAGGCGGCGCATGGCCTGAACTGGTGCGTGGCCGAGATGGAGCGGCGGTACAAGCTCATGTCCAAGCTGGGCGTTCGCAACCTGGCGGGCTACAACACCAAGATCGACGAGGCCAAGGCCAAGGAAGAGTTCATCTACAACCCCTTCAGCCTCACACCCGAGGAGCCCGAACCGCTGCAGCGCCTGCCGCACATCGTGGTCATCATCGACGAGCTGGCCGACCTGATGATGGTGGTGGGCAAGAAGATCGAAGAACTGATCGCCCGCCTGGCGCAAAAGGCGCGCGCGGCCGGCATCCACTTGATCCTGGCCACCCAGCGCCCCAGCGTGGATGTGATCACCGGCCTGATCAAGGCCAACATCCCCACCCGCATCGCGTTCTCGGTGGGCTCCAAGATCGACAGCCGCACCATCCTCGACCAGATGGGTGCCGAGGCGCTGTTGGGCATGGGCGACATGCTCTACATGGCCAGCGGCACGGGCCTGCCGATCCGGGTGCATGGCGCCTTCGTGTCGGACGAAGAAGTACACCGTGTCGTCAGTTACCTCAAGGAACAAGGGGAGCCGGACTACATAGAAGGCGTGCTCGAAGGTGGAACTGTGGATGGCGAGGGTGATCTGTCAGGGGAGGGCGGTGGCGGCGAGGGGGGCGAGAAGGACCCCATGTACGACCAAGCCGTCGAAGTGGTGCTCAAGGACCGCAAGGCCAGCATCTCGTACGTGCAGCGCAAGCTGCGCATTGGCTACAACCGCTCGGCGCGGCTGCTGGAAGACATGGAAAAGGCCGGACTCGTCAGTGGCCTGACCACCAGCGGCCAGCGCGAAGTGCTGGTACCCAACCGCAGCGAATGACCGGCCGGACCGCAAGGCCGGACCCTACCCCACAGGAGTTTCTGTTGAAAAAGATCGCTACTGCAATTTTGATAGCTGCTGCGGCAAGCGTGGCTAGCGCTGACGGGTTAAAAAGCCTGGAGTCCTTCATGAAGGGCACGCAGACGGGAAAGGCCGATTTCACCCAGACCGTGACTTCGCCCCCCAAGGATGGCCAGACCGCGCGCACCAAGACATCGAGCGGCAGCTTTGAATTCCAGCGCCCCGGGCGCTTCAAGTTCGTCTACAAAAAACCTTTCGAGCAGACCATCGTGGCCGACGGCCAGACCCTTTGGCTGTACGACGTGGACCTGAACCAGGTCACGCAGCGCTCGCAATCCCAGGCCCTGGGCAGCACGCCCGCAGCACTGCTGGCGTCCGCGCCCGACCTGTCGGCGCTGAAGGCCGAGTTCACGCTGGAGGCCTCGCCCGATGCGGACGGCCTGCGGTGGGTACTGGCCAGCCCCAAGACCAAGGACGGCCAGCTCAAGAGCGTGCGTGTGGGCTTTGCGGGCGAGCAGCTTGCGGCCTTGGACATCCTGGACAGCTTTGGCCAGCGTTCGCTGATTCGTTTTACCGGCATGCAGGCCAATACGGCGCTGCCTGCCAGCACGTTCCGGTTCAAGCCTCCGGCTGGGGCGGATGTCGTGAAGCAGTAGGTTTTGCTCTCAAAAGAATAGCTGCCGGTGCATGTTTTTTGGGCGCTAGAGGTCAGTTTGGCTTCAAAATCAGCGTGATGTAGACAGGATACGAACATGGCAGCACGCGGTGCCTCCGCCCCTTCCTCGGTACACCCTTCCACCCACCAGCCCCTGGCTGAACGCCTGCGGCCCCGCACACTGGGCGAGGTGATCGGGCAGCAGCATGTGCTGGGCCCGGGCATGCCGCTGCGGCTGGCGTTTGAGTCCGGCAGACCACACAGCTGCATCCTGTGGGGCCCGCCCGGCGTTGGCAAGACCTCCATTGCGCGCCTGATGGCCGATGCGTTCGATGCGCAGTTCATCAGCATCAGCGCCGTGCTGGGTGGGGTCAAGGACATCCGTGAGTCCGTAGAGCAGGCTCAGGCCGCGCGCGACGGGCTCATGCAGCAGCGCACCATCGTGTTTGTGGACGAGGTGCACCGCTTCAACAAGAGTCAGCAAGACGCGTTCTTGCCACACGTTGAATCAGGCCTGTTCACCTTCATCGGCGCCACCACCGAGAACCCTTCGTTTGAGGTGAATTCCGCGCTGCTGTCGCGAGCGGCGGTCTACGTGCTGCAGCCGCTGTCTGAGCAAGATTTGAAGCAGATTGTGGCCCTGGCGCAGGAGGAAGATGCGCTGCCCGCTATCGAAGATGTAGCAATCGACCGCCTGGTGGCCTATGCCGATGGCGACGCGCGCCGCCTGCTCAACACGCTCGAAACCCTGGCCATGGCGGCTGCGCAGGAGAAGCTTTCCGAGATCACCGATGCCTGGCTGCTCAAGGTGCTTGGCGAGCGCATGCGCCGCTACGACAAGGGCGGCGAGCAGTTCTACGACACCATCAGCGCGTTGCACAAATCGGTGCGGGGCTCTGACCCCGACGCTGCGTTGTACTGGCTGGTGCGCATGCTCGACGGCGGTGCTGACCCCCGCTACATGGCGCGCCGGCTGGTGCGCATGGCAGCCGAGGACGTGGGCTTGGCCGACCCGCGCGCATTGCGCCTGGCACTGGACGCGAGCGAGGTGTACGAGCGCCTGGGCAGCCCTGAGGGCGAGCTGGCGCTGGCCGAATGCGTGGTGTACCTGGCGGTGGCGCCCAAGTCCAACGCGGTCTACAAGGCCTACAACGCGGCGCGGGCCTGGGTCAAACAGGATGGCACACGCCCGGTGCCCATGCACCTGCGCAATGCGCCCACCAAGTTGATGAAAGAGCTCGACTACGGCAAGGGCTACCGCTACGCCCACGACGAAGAGGGTGGCTTTGCGGCGGGGGAGAGCTACCTGCCCGAAGGCATGCCAGAGCTCGGCTTCTACCAGCCCGTGGAGCGGGGTCTCGAAATCAAGATTGCCCTGAAGCTGCGTGAGCTGCGCGAACGCAATGCCGCAGCAGCCACTCCCGGCCTTCAGGATTCAGACACCGCCTCCTGATCCGAGACCTGCTCGGTGGGGCGAGGTGGCCGCGCATGTCCTGCGGCAGGCCCAAGGTGCTGCGCAGCCTGCTTTATGCCGATTCTGCATGATCAAGGTAATAAGTTTGCACATCAATTATCTTGCGTGCATCAAAATTCCTTATGCAGTGCGTGGCGCGCTGATGTGACTAAAACCCGAGGGAAAACCCCGCCCGGCTTGGATTGGGGCGGTTGTGACTACTCGCTACAATCCCGTCCACAAACCCGCACAGCTGCATTCCTGGCGGGTTTTTTGCTAGATGGCAGTCGGGCCCACAAGGCTGTACCGATTCCGGTGCCAAAGCGGTGGGTACGTCACAAACGAAGGACTTCTCTTATGGACATTTTGCTGCAACAGATCATCAACGGTCTGGTACTCGGCAGCATGTACGCCTTGATAGCCTTGGGCTACACGATGGTGTACGGCATTATTCAACTCATCAATTTCGCCCATGGCGAGGTGCTCATGATCGGCGCCCTCACCAGCTGGAGCTGTATTGGAATGATGCAGGCTGCCATGCCCGGCGCGCCGGGTTGGGTCATCCTGCTGCTGGCCACGCTCATCGCCTGCGTGGTCGCTGCCACGCTCAACTTCGTGATCGAAAAGGTGGCCTACAAGCCACTGCGCACCAGCCCCCGTCTTGCCCCCCTGATCACTGCCATCGGCATGTCGATCCTGCTGCAGACGCTGGCCATGATCATCTGGAAGCCCAACTACAAGCCCTATCCCACGCTGCTGCCCAGCACGCCGTTCCAGTTGGGTGGTGCCTACATCACTCCCACCCAGATCCTGATCCTGGGGGTGACGGCGGTGGCCCTGGCTTCCCTGGTCTATCTGGTCAACCACACCAACCTGGGCCGCGCCATGCGCGCCACGGCGGAGAACCCCCGCGTGGCCTCCCTGATGGGCGTGAAGCCCGACATGGTGATCTCGGCCACCTTCATCATCGGCGCCATCCTGGCGGCCATCGCCGGCATCATGTATGCCTCCAACTACGGCACGGCGCAGCACACCATGGGCTTCCTGCCGGGGCTCAAGGCCTTCACGGCGGCGGTGTTCGGCGGTATCGGTAACCTGGCCGGTGCGGTGGTGGGCGGCATCCTGCTGGGCCTCATCGAAGCCATCGGCTCCGGCTACATCGGCACGCTCACGGGCGGTTTGCTGGGCAGCCACTACACCGACATCTTTGCGTTCATCGTGCTCATCATCATCCTGACGCTGCGCCCCTCGGGCCTGCTGGGTGAGCGTGTGGCCGATCGCGCCTGAGGAGCCTCACACCATGAAGAACACCAAAACCAACTGGATCATCGGCGCCGTCGCGCTGCTGGTGCTGCCGCTGATCCTGCAATCCTTCGGCAACGCCTGGGTGCGTATCGCCGACCTGGCCCTGCTGTACGTGCTGCTGGCCCTGGGCCTGAACATCGTGGTGGGCTACGCCGGCCTGCTGGACCTGGGCTACGTGGCGTTCTACGCCGTGGGCGCCTACCTGTTTGCCTTGATGGCTTCGCCGCACCTGGCGGACAACTTTGCGGCGTTTGCCGCCATGTTCCCAAACGGGCTGCACACCTCGCTGTGGATCGTGATACCGGTGGCGGCGTTGTTAGCGGCGTTCTTTGGCGCCATGCTGGGGGCGCCCACGCTGAAGCTGCGCGGTGACTACCTGGCCATCGTGACGCTGGGCTTCGGCGAAATCATCCGCATCTTCCTGAACAACCTGGACCACCCGGTCAACCTGACCAACGGCCCCAAGGGCCTGGGCCAGATCGACTCGGTCAAGATCTTTGGCCTGGACCTGGGCAAGCGACTGGAGGTGTTCGGTTTCGACATCAATTCCGTCACCCTGTACTACTACCTGTTCCTGACCCTGGTGGTGGTGTCCATCATCATCTGCTACCGCCTGCAGGACTCGCGCATCGGCCGCGCCTGGATGGCCATCCGTGAAGATGAAATCGCTGCCAAGGCGATGGGCATCAACACCCGCAACATGAAGCTGCTGGCCTTCGGCATGGGGGCTTCGTTCGGCGGCGTGTCGGGTGCGATGTTCGGTGCGTTCCAGGGCTTTGTGTCGCCCGAGTCGTTCAGCCTGATGGAGTCGGTCATGATCGTCGCCATGGTGGTGCTGGGCGGTATCGGCCACATTCCTGGCGTGATCCTGGGCGCCGTGCTGCTGTCGGCCCTGCCCGAAGTGCTGCGCTATGTGGCAGGCCCTCTGCAGGCCATGACGGACGGTCGCCTGGACTCCGCCATCCTGCGCCAGCTGCTGATCGCGCTGGCCATGATCATCATCATGCTGATGCGTCCCCGTGGTCTGTGGCCTGCGCCCGACCATGGCAAGAGCCTCACGCAGAAGACCTGAACACCGCAGAAAGTTAGAACATGGCAGAGAACATTCAGAAATCAGCCAGCGACGTGGTGCTGCGGGTTGCGGGCATTTCCAAGCGCTTCGGCGGCCTGCAAGCCCTCTCCGACGTGGGCATCACCATTGAGCGAGGCCAGGTGTATGGCCTGATTGGCCCGAACGGCGCAGGCAAGACCACGTTCTTCAACGTGATCACCGGCCTGTACACCCCCGACAGCGGTACCTTTGAACTGGCTGGCAAGCCTTACGAGCCGACGGCCGTGCACGAAGTGGCCAAGGCAGGCATTGCGCGCACCTTCCAGAACATCCGCCTGTTTGCAGAAATGACGGCACTGGAAAACGTGATGGTGGGCCGCCACATCCGTACCAAGTCTGGCCTGCTGGGCGCTGTGCTGCGCACCAAGGGCTTCAAGGAAGAAGAGCTGGCCATCGCCAAGCGCGCACAGGAACTGCTCGACTACGTGGGCATTGGCAAGTTTGCCGACTACAAGGCGCGCACCCTGAGCTATGGCGACCAGCGCCGCCTGGAGATCGCCCGTGCCCTGGCCACCGATCCGCAACTGATTGCGCTGGACGAGCCCGCCGCCGGCATGAACGCCACCGAGAAGGTGCTGCTGCGCGAGCTGATCGACCGCATCCGCAAAGACAACCGCACCATCTTGCTCATCGAGCACGACGTGAAGCTGGTGATGGGCCTGTGCGACCGTGTGACGGTGCTCGACTATGGCAAGCAGATCGCCGAAGGCAACCCTGCCGAAGTGCAGAAGAACGAAAAAGTGATTGAGGCCTATCTGGGCACCGGAGGACATTGAGAATGGCCGAAAAATCCAACAAGGTACTGCTGCAGGTCAAGGGCCTGAAAGTGGCCTACGGCGGTATCCAGGCCGTGAAGGGCGTGGACTTCGAAGTGCGTGAAGGCGAGCTGGTCTCGCTGATCGGCTCCAACGGTGCGGGCAAGACCACCACCATGAAGGCCATCACTGGCACCCTGGCCATGAACGACGGCGACATCGAGTACCTGGGCGAAAGCATCAAGGGCAAGGGCGCCTGGGACCTGGTGAAGAAGGGCCTGGTGATGGTGCCGGAAGGCCGTGGCGTGTTTGCGCGCATGACCATCACCGAAAACCTGCAAATGGGCGCCTACACGCGCTCCGACAAGGCCGGCATCCTGGCTGACATCGAGAAGATGTTCACCATTTTCCCGCGCCTGCGCGAGCGCAAGGACCAGCTGGCCGGCACCATGTCGGGCGGTGAGCAGCAGATGCTGGCGATGGGCCGCGCGCTGATGAGCCAGCCCAAGGTGCTGCTGCTGGACGAGCCCTCGATGGGCCTGTCCCCCATCATGGTGGACAAGATCTTTGAGGTGGTGCGCGACGTGTACGCGCTGGGCGTGACCATCGTGCTGGTCGAGCAGAACGCCAGCCGCGCGCTGGCGATTGCCGACCGCGGCTACGTGATGGAGTCCGGCCTGATCACCATGTCGGGCCCTGGCCAGCAGTTGCTCAATGACCCCAAGGTGCGCGCTGCCTACCTGGGCGAATAAGCGACCGCAAGCCTGCGCACCGCTGGTGTGGTGCGGCGGCTGTCCAGCAAGGCACTCCCTCGGGAGTGCCTTTTTTTGTGTCTGTTGATGGGAGTAGTGTTGCAGTAAATTGCTATTAAAAATATAGCTGGCAAGGTATGTAACACCAGCGCAATCGATCGGTTTTGTTCATAATCGGCCGCTTCGTTCACTTCCCCAGCCTGCCGCTCCACCATGAACGCGCTCCAATCCCTGCCTATTTCTTTGCAAACGATATTGCTGCTCACTGCCAGCAATATCTTCATGACCTTTGCGTGGTACGGCCACCTGAAGAACCTGGCGTCTTCGCCGTGGTATGTCGCGGCCCTCGTCAGCTGGGGTATCGCACTGTTTGAATACCTGTTGCAGGTGCCGGCCAACCGCATTGGCTTCACCCAGTTCAACGTGGGGCAGCTCAAGATCATGCAAGAGGTCATCACGCTGGGTGTGTTTGTGCCCTTCGCCGTGTTCTACATGGGGCAACCCCTGAAGTGGGACTACCTTTGGGCGGGGTTGTGCCTGGTGGGGGCGGTGTATTTCATCTTCCGGGGCGCCTGAAGGCACAGGGCCTGAACGGCCAGTGTGTCGTCGCCCACGGCGCCGTGCGCATGACTGCATGAGGCAGCGGCATCAGTCCCTGCAGGGCGCACGGTTAAACTCGCCGGGTCACGAAAGCGTCATGGTTCTGTCATGGCGCGGCCTTTTCTCACCATTCGTTCCCGATCCAGGAGTCTCCATGCTGTTTGCCAAGCTGTTGCCACGCGAAGGCAATTTTTTCGAAATGTTCAACCAGCATGCGGACCGCATCGTCGAGGCGGCCCGGGCCTTCTCGCAACTGGTGGCCAACTACAGCGACCCGCACCTGCGCGACAAGTACAACCAGGATGTGGACAACGCCGAGCGTGCCGCCGACCGAGTGACGCACGAGGTGAACAAGGCCATCCACAAGACCTTCATCACCCCCATCGACCGTGAGCAGATCCACACGCTGATCAACACCATGGACGATGTGGCCGACCTGATCCAGGACTCGGCTGAAACCATGGCGCTGTACGACGTGCGGCACATGACGGAAGAAATCACCCGTCTCACGGACCTGAGCCTCAAGTGCTGCGAGCGCCTGCGCGATGCCGTCAAGCTGCTCGACAAGATCGCCGACCCGGCTGTGGCCGAGGCCGCGCTCAAGACCTGCGAGGAGATCGACAAGCTCGAATCCGACGCCGACCGTGTGATGCGCAGCGCCATGAGCAAGCTGTTCCGCGAGGAGCCCGATGTCCGCGAGGTGATCAAGCTCAAGGCCATCTACGAACTGCTGGAGACGATCACCGACAAGTGCGAGGACGTGGCCAACTGCATCGAGGGCATCGTCCTCGAGAACTCCTGATCCGCGCAGGCTGACCAGTATGGAAACCGTACAGACGGCCCTCTGGGTTGTGGTTCTGCTTGTGGCCCTGGCAATCCTGTTCGACTTCATGAACGGGTTCCACGACGCGGCCAATTCGATCGCCACGGTGGTCTCCACCGGCGTGCTCAAGCCCGCGCAGGCGGTGCTGTTTGCCGCCTTCTTCAACTTTGTGGCGATCTTTGTCTTTCACCTGAGCGTGGCAGCGACGGTGGGCAAGGGCATCGTGCAGCCCGGCATTGTGGACACGCACGTGGTGTTTGGCGCCCTGGTGGGCGCGATCACCTGGAACGTGATCACCTGGTACTACGGTATCCCCAGCAGCTCCTCGCACGCGCTCATCGGCGGCATCGTGGGGGCCGTGATTGCCAAGGCTGGTGCGGGCGCGCTGATCTCGGCGGGCATCCTCAAGACCGTGGCGTTCATCTTTGTCTCTCCGCTGCTGGGGTTTGCGCTGGGCTCGCTCATGATGGTGGCCGTGGCCTGGATCTTCCGGCGCACGCGCCCGAGCAAGGTGGACAAATGGTTCCGCCGGTTGCAGCTGGTATCTGCAGGCGCCTACAGCCTGGGGCATGGCGGCAACGACGCGCAAAAGACCATTGGCATCATCTGGCTGCTGCTGATTGCCACGGGGTACTCGTCGGCGTCTGACGCTTCGCCCCCTACCTGGGCCATCATCAGCTGCTACGTGGCCATTGGCCTGGGCACCATGTTTGGCGGCTGGCGCATTGTGAAGACCATGGGCCAGAAGATTACCAAGCTCAAGCCAGTGGGCGGCTTCTGTGCCGAAACGGGCGGGGCGCTGACCTTGTTCCTGGCCACCACGCTGGGTATTCCTGTGTCCACCACGCACACCATCACGGGCGCCATCGTCGGTGTGGGCTCCACCCAGCGCGCCAGCGCCGTGCGCTGGGGCGTGGCGGGCAACATCATCTGGGCGTGGATTCTGACCATCCCGGCGAGCGCATTTGTGGCCGCCGTTGCTTACTGGATCAGCCTGCAGTTGTTCTGATGGCCGAGTGGTCCTGAATGCTATTGAATAAATAGCAGACCAGGCAATCAGTACTAGCGCATACGCCCCATTGAGTGTGAATTCGATGGGGCGTTTGCGTATGTGTCTGCCAGCAGATCACTGCGAGATCTTGCGCGCTTCCTCGATCTGGTACTCGAAGTACCGCTGGAAACTGAACGCCAGGCTGGCCATCAGCACCGTGGTGCCTATCAGCAGGGACACCACGATGGCGCCCACCGTGATCCATTGCGTCCTGCCCGGCGCGGCATCGGGTGCGGCGCTGGGGTTGTAGCGTGCATTCCATGCCTCGGGTGTCATCAGCGCGTACAGGATGGCACGCAACGCACATGCGGCAATCGTGAAGCCCAGCAGCGGAATCAGCACCCAGCTGTAGTGGTCGTCCTGGCCGAGTTGCTGCACCCGCTGGATGCCATAGATGCCCAGCGCAGTGGGGATCGGCAACAACCAGCCGAGCATGTCGGACAGGCCATGCAGGTAAAAGCGGTGCAGGCCCAAAGGCCCGCCCACGAAGGCGAGCCAGGCCGCCACAGTTTTGTTTTTCATGGAGTGCTGCTTTATTCGGGGGAGGTGGTATCGCCCGCGCCCAGTGTCTTTTCCATGAGCACGATGTCGCGCCAGGCGCCGAACTTCCAGCCTACCGAGCGCATGACGCCCACATCGGTAAAGCCCAGCGCCCGGTGCACGCCGATGGAGCCCGCGTTGGCAGAGTCGCCAATCACCGCCAGCAGCTTGCGCACGCCAGCCGCTTCGGCCTGTACCGCCAGCTCGGCCAGCAGCTTGCGGCCCAGGCCCATGCCACGGGCGCTGTCAGCCACGTAGATCGAGTCCTCTGCCGAGAAGCGGTAGGCCGGGCGGGGCTTGAACCAGTTGGCATAGGCAAAGCCCAGCACTTGGCCGTCTTTCTCCGCTACCAGCCAGGGCAGGCCACGCGCCAGCACATCGGCGCGGCGGCTTGCCATATCGGCTTCGGAGGGAGGATCTATCTCGAAGGTGCCCGTGCCGTGGAGCACATGGTGTTGGTAAATGGCCGTGATGGCAGGAATATCGCTGTCAGTGCTGGGGCGGATAGAGGGCATTTTGGGGAAATGGATATAATCGCAGGCTTTGCAGCGTGTCGCTGGCCGGGTGGCCATGTCGCGTGTCTCAAGCGTTGCGAATATGGTTGCGAACACTGTGGCTTACGGCAAATGTTGCCGGAGTTCACCACCCGAAGGATAAATCATGGTCGTCATTCGACTCTCCCGCGGCGGCTCCAAGGGCCGTCCTTTCTTCAACATCGTCGTTGCTGACAAGCGCGTGCGCCGTGATGGCCGCTTCATCGAGCGCATCGGCTTCTACAACCCCACCGCCAAGGAATCCGAAGAAGGCCTGCGCATCGTGCAAGACCGCCTGGCTTACTGGGTGGGCGTTGGCGCACAGTCCTCCCCCACGGTGGACCGCCTGATCAAGCAAGCCGCCAAGAAGGCTGCTTAAAGCTCCCTGAAAAGGGCGGGTTCCGTCGGCTGGTCTGGCGGAACCCGCCCTTTTCTCATTCTGGATTCACTGCTATGGCCACCACACCGTTGACCCTCGAACCCGCAGAACTGCCTGCCGATGCCGTTGAAGTGGGGCGCATCGCGGATGCCTGGGGCGTCAAGGGCTGGTTCAAGGTGCTGCCGCACAGCAGCAATCCCGAGGCGCTTTTTTCGTCCAAACGCTGGTACCTGCAGCCCTCCGAGCGGGGTGCCAAGACCTTCAGTGGCACCGTGTTGCTGCCCATCCGCCAGGCCAAGGACCATTCGGACTCCGTAGTGGCCTGGGCGCAGGGCATTGACGACCGCAATGGCGCGGAGGCACTGCGAGGTGCGCGGATTTTTGTGCCACGGTCCAGTTTTCCATCCACCTCCGAAGACGAGTACTACTGGGTCGATCTGATCGGCCTGTCGGTCTTCAACCGTGAAGGTGTGGCGCTGGGTGAGGTGCGCGAGTTGATGTCTACCGGCCCCCAGACCGTGCTGGTGCTGGCCTATGAGCAGGACGGCAAGGCACAGGAGCGCATGATTCCGTTTGTCTCGGCCTTCGTGGACAAGGTGGATCTGGCCGAAAAACGCATCACCGTGGACTGGCAGCCCGACTACTGACAGGCCCACGGACAGTGCCGCGCACCATGCGCTTTGACATCATCACCCTCTTTCCCGAGCTGTTCGCGCCCTTCCTGGCGAGCGGCGTGACCCGGCGCGCCTACGCGAGCGGCCAGGTCGATGTGCGCCTGTGGAACCCACGGGACTATGCCGACGGCAACTACCGTCGGGTGGATGACCGACCGTTTGGCGGTGGTCCGGGCATGGTGATGATGGCTGAGCCCTTGGCGCGGTGTCTTGCGGCCATCCGGGCAGAGCGTGGTGAGCCCGAGGGCGGCGAGGCGCCGCTGGTTCTTTTTTCTCCCATTGGCGAGTCGCTGAACCACGCCGCCGTGGAGCGCTGGTCTGCCAGCGAGGGGGCCGTGTTGCTGTGTGGACGCTATGAAGGCATCGACCAGCGGTTCATTGACACCCATGTGAATGTCCAGATGAGCCTGGGCGACTTCGTGCTCTCGGGCGGCGAGATTGCCGCCATGGCCCTGCTGGACGCCGTGGCGCGCCTGCAGCCCGGGGTGCTCAACGACGAGGGCAGCCACCAGCTCGACAGCTTCAATCCCGCGCTCGATGGACTGCTGGACTGCCCGCATTACACGCGGCCCGAAGAATGGGCGGGGCAGCAGGTACCTGCTGCCCTCCTGTCGGGCCACCATGCGCAGATCGAACGCTGGCGGCGTGATCAGCGCCTGGCCACCACGGCCCGCCACCGGCCTGATCTCATCGATGCTGCGCGCAAAGCGGGGCGTTTGGCACCCGCCGATGAGGCGGTATTGGCCAAGCTCGGCTAAATTGCTATAATCAAAGGCTTTTCGATCCTCTGGCCGGCCGTTTTGCCTGGGAGTTCTCCCGCAAAACACTGAGACGTCAATCCCGATGCAGCCATTTTTGGCGCGGACAAGATCACTAGGAAACTCACATGAACCTGATCCAGACCCTGGAAGCGGAAGAAATCGCCCGCTTGAACAAGACCATCCCCGAATTCGCCCCTGGTGACACCGTCATCGTGAGCGTGAACGTGGTGGAAGGTACCCGCAAGCGCGTGCAGGCTTACGAAGGTGTGGTGATTGCCAAGCGCAATCGCGGCCTGAACAGCGGCTTCACCGTGCGCAAGATCTCCAGCGGCGAAGGCGTGGAACGTACGTTCCAGACCTACAGCCCGTTGATCGCCGGCATCGAAGTCAAGCGCCGCGGCGACGTGCGCCGTGCGAAGCTGTACTACCTGCGTGACCGCAGCGGCAAGTCGGCACGTATCAAGGAAAAGCTGCCACAACGCGTCAAGGTTGCTGCCGCCACCGCCGCTTAATTCAAGCAAGGCGAGGGCCTGTCCTGACAAGCCGCTACAGCATCAGCCTGTAGCGGCTTTTTGCTTTTTTGGTCCGTGGAACCTGCTTCTTGTGAACCCTACTTCTCCTCCTGCCGTGTCGTCGGTCATTGCGCCTTTGTCGAGCCTGCCCGATTTTGACCCCCGCATGGTGCCGGTGGTGGGTGTGGATGCCCACCTGCACGCCGTGTCACTGGCTGCGCAAACGCCCGATGCTTTGCGCGCGCGTTTTGCGCAACCACCCCAGTGGGAGCCAGAGGTGGTGCTGGAGAAGCAATTCATGAACCGCGAGCCAGCCCATGCGTCCGTGTTGCTGGCTATCGTGTTGCGCGAGCAGCCCATGGTGCTGTTGACGGAGCGCACTGCACACCTGTCCACGCATTCCGGGCAGGTGGCCTTCCCGGGCGGGCGGGCTGATCCGGAAGACGCCAGTGCTGCTGAAACCGCCTTGCGCGAAGCGCAGGAGGAGGTGGGCCTGGACCGTGAATTTGTCGAGGTGCTGGGGACCTTGCCCACCTACGTGACCGGCTCGTCATTCATCATCACCCCGGTGGTCGCCCTGGTGCAGCCGGACTGCGTGCTTCGGCCTAACCCGTATGAGGTGGCTGACCTGTTTGAGGTACCGCTGGCCTTTTTGCTCGACCCGGCTCACCATCGCCGCCATGTATTTGACCGCGATGGCGTGCACCGCGAGTGGTTCTCCATGCCCTACCAGCAAGGCGACAAGACCCATTTCATCTGGGGCGCCACGGCTGGCATGCTGCGCAATTTCTACCGGTTCATGATGGCTGAATGAAGCACCCCTGAGGCGCTTCGCGCGGACGCACCTGGTACGGTAGCGCGACCCTCACATGGAGGCTCTGGCTTCGACCGTGCGGGCTTTGAGGGCTGCGGGTGGGGTTCCCGCTTCATTGGAGGATGTGTCGCTGAGGTTCGGCGGAATCACGTGCTCCCGTGCCTTGGCGCCAGTATCATTGCCCCCCATGAGTTTCTTTGCCATCCTGTTCGCTCTGCTGATCGAGCAGGCACGCCCTCTGGCTCGCAGCAATCCCATCCACGCGGGGCTGCGTGCATGGGCCTTGTCCGTGAGCCGCAATTTCGACGCGGGCAAATCGCACCACGGGTGGGTGGCGTGGAGCCTCGCGGTACTCGTTCCCGCACTGGTCACACTGGGCATCCACTGGCTGCTGCTGTGGGGTCTCGGCTGGCCGTTTGCGGTGCTCTGGAGCGTGGCGGTGCTATATGTCACGCTGGGTTTTCGGCAGTTTAGCCACCACTTCACCGGCATCCGCGATGCGCTGGAAGAGGGTGACGAAGACGCGGCGCGCGAGCGTTTGGCGCACTGGCAGCAGGTGGACGTAGGCGCGCTGCCGCGCAGCGAAATCGTGCGCCATGTGATTGAGTATTCGGTGCTGGCAGCCCACCGGCACGTGTTTGGCGTGCTGGCCTGGTTCTCGGTGCTGGCTGCACTGGGTTTGGGGCCGACGGGGGCGGTACTTTATCGCCTGGCTGAATTTGTCTCGCGCTACTGGCATTACAAGCAGCGCACGGGCGCCTTGCCCGCTAGCGAATCCCTGCAACAGGCCTCAGCACAGGCCTGGACCGCCATCGACTGGTTGCCCGCTCGGCTCACGGCATTGAGCTTTGCGGTGGTCGGTAGCTTTGAAGAAGCGATTGAAGGCTGGCGTTTTCATGCGCAGCGATTTCCCAACGACAACGATGGTGTGGTGCTCGCCGCAACGGCAGGTGCCATCAATGTGCGCCTGGGCGGTGAGGCGTTGAAGGCGCGCACTGAGCTGCATGCGCCACAGGGTCTGGAGATTGATGCCGACATGGGCGACAGCGACTCCACCCCCGGCCGCGAGCCTGAAGTAGGCCACCTTCGCAGCGTGGTGGGCCTGGTGTGGCGCTCGGTGGTGGTCTGGATGCTGCTGCTGGCGCTGTTGACGCTGGCCCGGTTGCTCGGCTAGCCCGTTCACCTGTCGCGCCATCTCGCATGGCGCCGCTGGCATACGCCGGTCAATACCGGGTGTGACTCAGCTCTTCAAATAAATCGCTATATATTTTGTAGCGAGAAGGGCTTATTCCTCCAGCGCTTTGGCCCTTTTTGACTGCATCCAGCACACCGCACCCCGGCTCATGCAGGTGGGTGCAGTTGTAGAACTTGCAGGCCGTTGCATGCTCGGCGATGTCGGGCATACAGGCCGCCAGCTGCATGGGGGCGATATGGTGCAGCCCGAATTCCTGGAACCCTGGCGAGTCGATCAGTGCCGTGGTGCGCGCCGCATCCATCCAGTACCAGTGGGTGCTGGTGGTGGTGTGTTTGCCTGAATTCAGGGCCTGCGAGATTTCGCCGGTGAGCACCGAGGCGCCCGGCACCAGCAGGTTGATCAGCGTGCTCTTGCCGGACCCCGACGGGCCCAGCACCAGCGTAGTCTTGCCCTGCAAGTGTTCCATGAGCAGGGCGCGGTCCACATCGCTGGACAGCGCCAGAGATAGCGGCAGCACGCCATAGTGTTTGCCTGCGCCCATGTGCCGGTACGGCAGCAGTCGCTCCCATGCGCGGGCGAAGGGTTCGACCAGATCACTCTTGTTGAGTGCAATGATGGGTTTGATGCCCTCCGCCTCTGCCGCAATCAGTGCCCGTGATAGCTGGCTTTCGGAGAACACCGGTTCCGCCGCAATCAGGATGAGTACCTGATCGAGGTTGGCGGCGAAAGATTTGGTGCGAATCTCGTCCTGTCGGTAGAACAGGTTGCGCCGTTCCTTGACCTTTTCGATGGTGCCCTCTTCGCCTTGCCCGGGCGGCGGTGCCTGCCATAGCACATGGTCGCCAACGACGGCCTGGCTTTTTTTACCGCGGGGGTGGCAGATGCGGCGCTCCCCATCCGGGGTCTCGACCATGCAGTGGCGCCCATGGCTGGCCACCACGGTGCCTTCCATGAGGGCGCTGCGTTCAGCCATGGTGGGCCTGTGTCACAGCGAGACCAGCGCGTCGAACTGGGTGGCACACTCGAAGTCGGTGCTTGAGATGCCGTGCACGTCGTGCGTGTTCAGTCGCACCACGCAACGGTTGTAGTGCACCGACAGATCAGGGTGGTGGTCTTGCGCGTTGGCGATGAAAGCCAGGGCGTTCACGAACGAGATCGTCTCGTAGTAATTGGCAAAGTGGTAGGTCTTCTCGATGGCGACGTTGGCACCGTCACCACTGAGGCTCCAGCCCTCCAGCTTGGCCAGGTTTGCTACTACTTCTGTAGCTGTCAGGGCCCGGCGTATCAGCGTGGACCAATCTTTTTTCTTCAACATGGTAGTCATGGGTGGACAGGGGTTTGCATGCGCGCCAGTCGTTCAGTGGCGGGCGGATGCGAGTAGTAAAACTTCACGTAGACCGGATCGGGTGTCAGCGTGGAGGCATTGTCTTCGTACAGCTTGAGCAAGGCCGACGACAGGTCGGCGCCGCTGGCCTGGGCTACGGCATACGCGTCCGCCTGGAACTCATGGCGACGCGATTGTTGCGAAAACAGCGGCGAGATGAAGAAGGTGAACACCGGCACGACGAGCATGAACAGTAACAGTGCCAGCGCATCATTGGGTGCGGCGGCCATGGCCGGGTCCAGCGAGATGTTGGGCCGCACACCCAGACCGGTGTAGAACCAGACCTGTGTGGAAAGCCAGCCCAGCAGCGCAAAGCCCGCCAGGCTGAGCGCAAACATCATCACGATG
The DNA here is from genome assembly GCF_002754175.1 of Acidovorax sp. 59. Classification (NCBI taxonomy): domain Bacteria; kingdom Pseudomonadati; phylum Pseudomonadota; class Betaproteobacteria; order Burkholderiales; family Comamonadaceae; genus Acidovorax; species Acidovorax sp. 59. The sequence goes on from NZ_PEET01000001.1 coordinate 898,026, forward strand.
CGCTGGATGATGTGGCGGTGCTTGAAGTGGCCCAGCTCATGGGCCAGCACAGCTTCGACCTCGCCAGGTGCCAGCTGGCGCAGCAGGGTGTCGTAGAACACCACGCGCTTGGCGGCACCAAAGCCTGTGAAATAGGCATTGGCGTGGGCGCTGCGGCGGCTGCCGTCCATCACGAACAGGCCCTTGGCCGAGAAGCCGCAACGCTGCATCAGCGCAGTCACGCGGGTCTTGAGCGACTCGTCTTCGAGCGGCTGAAATTTATTGAACAACGGTGCAATGAAGGTGGGGTAGATCACCATCAGCAGCAGGTTGAAACCCATCCAGAAACACCAGGCCCACAGCCACCACAGCGGGCCTGCAGCGCCCATCAACCAGAGGATCAGCGCGGCAATGGGCAGCCCGATGATCGCGCCCACCAGCAGCCCCTTGAGCGCGTCCGCCAACCACAGGCGCCAGGTCATCTTGTTGAAGCCAAACCGTTCTTCCACCACGAAGGTCTGGTACAGCGACAGGGGCAGGTCGATCAGGCCACTGATGGCGGCAAAGGCCACCAGCAATGCTATCTGTTGCCACATGCCGCCGCCCAATCCGGCAAGCAGTGTCTGGTTCAAAGAGTCCAGACCGCCCAGCAAGGTCCAGCCCAGCAGCACGGCCGCGCCCAGCGCCATCTCCAGCATGCCCAGCCGGGCCTTGGTGATGGTGTAGTCGGCCGCCTTCTGGTGCGCCGCCAGGGCGATGCGCTCGGCAAACGGTACCGGGACCGCAGCGCGATGGCGTGCTACATGCCGGACCTGGCGCGTAGCCAGCCAGAACTTGAGGGCCAGGCCCAGCAGCAGCGCGGCTGCAAAGGCCAGGGTGAACAGCAAAGAGGGGGAAATGTCGTCAGAGGTGGGCATGTGCGGCGAGTTTAGGCCATCGGCGACAATGCGCGCCATGTCAGAAGCCAACAACCCCACCCCTGCCACGCTTGCCAAATCCGACCAGAACCTGGTCTGGCTGGACTGTGAAATGACCGGCCTGGAGCCCGACACCGACCGCCTGCTGGAGATCGCCGTGGTTGTGACCGGTCCGAGCCTGGAACCCCGCGTCGAAGGCCCCGTGTTCGCCATTCACCAGCCGGATGAATTGCTGAACAAGATGGATGCCTGGAACAAAGGCACGCACGGCCGCAGCGGCCTGATCGACAAGGTGAAGGCGTCCACGGTTACGGAGGAGGAAGCGGAGCAGAAGATCCTTGCTTTCCTGGCCCAGTACGTGCCCAAGGGCACCGCGCCCATGTGCGGCAACAGCATTGGCCAGGACCGGCGGTTTCTGGTCCGCTACATGCCCAAGCTCGAACGGTTCTTTCACTATCGCAACGTAGATGTGAGCACGCTCAAGGAGCTGGCCAAGCGCTGGAAGCCTGAGGCTTACACCAGCTTCAAGAAGGCGCAAAAACACACGGCCCTGGCAGATGTCCACGAGTCCATCGACGAGCTGGCGCATTACCGCCAGCACCTATTGGCCGTGGATGTGAAAACGTCCTAAGTTGCCGCTCCTCTTTCTTGGTGAGGAAGTGAGGAGGGCAGTAGTTCCGCGTGATGTCCGCCCCTGGGCGCGCGTGCATTACGAAGGCGAGCGAAAGAATTCGGCGTAATCGAGGTGGTTCCCCCGGTAAAAGCAAAGGGGGTATTGCGGGCAAACCCTTAATCGTGCAATAATCGCTGGCTGCGCAGGAATTCCTCGCAGATTGTGCATCTCCCCTCACACACCGGGCTTGCCAGCCGACTGTCCATCGACAGTGCAGGACTGGCGAATAATGCCCACCCGCTCCGGCCTTTTCTGCGCCAGCGCAGGTTTCGTTTGATGGTTGATGTTTTTTAACCATTTGACGAAGCCAATCGTGGGCTGCGCCCGCGACCGTCTTCGTGAGAGAAAAATCATGACCGACACCTCTTTGGTGCAGGGCGAATTCGCGCCTGCAGACACTTCCTTTGCTGCCGACATTTCCGTGCAGTCTTCTCCCCTGGACGCCGTGGCATCTGCTGTCGAAGCCGACGCTTCCGTGACCGCTGAACCCAACGGCTTCATTGAGCTGGGCCTGGCCCCTGAACTCGTGCAAGCTGTGGCTGACCTCGGCTACACCCAACCCACCAGCGTGCAGCTCAAGGCCATCCCCCTGGCGATGGGCGGTGGCAATGACTCCACCAAGTTCATTGACCTCATGGTCTCCAGCCAGACTGGCAGCGGCAAGACCGCCGCCTTCCTGCTGCCCGTGCTGCACACGCTGATCAACCAGCAAGCCGCTGCCGAAGCCGAAGAACGCGCAGCTTTCGAGCGTGCTGTGGCCGAAGCTGCCGCCCGTGGCGAACCTGCTCCCAAGCGTGCCAAGCGCAAGGACCCCACAAGCTCGCGCAACTTCAAGGCCGCCACCCCTGGTGCCCTGATCCTGTGCCCCACGCGTGAACTGGCTCAGCAAGTTGCGCACGACGCCATCGACTTGGTCAAGCATTGCCGCGGCCTGCGCGTGGCCAACGTGGTGGGTGGCATGCCCTACCAGTTGCAGATCGCCAAACTGCAAAACGCTGACCTCGTGGTGGCGACCCCTGGCCGCCTGCTGGACCTGCAGCGCTCGATGCAAATCAAGCTCGACAAGGTGCAGTTCCTGGTCGTTGACGAAGCGGACCGTATGCTCGACCTGGGCTTCTCGGATGACTTGGCTGAACTGAACCAGCTGACCGCGCAGCGCAAGCAGACCATGATGTTCAGCGCCACATTTGCGCCCCGCATCCAGCAACTGGCCATGCGCGTGATGCACGATGGTGGTTCGTCTGTGCAGAAGGTGACCATCGATTCTCCGCAAGAGAAGCACGCCAACATCAAGCAAGTGCTGTACTGGGCCGACAATGCCCAGCACAAGCGCAAGATGCTGGACCACTGGCTGCGTGACACCACGATCAACCAAGCCATCGTATTCGCCAGTACCCAGGTGGAGTGTGACGGTTTGGCCAACGACCTGCAGCAAGAAGGCTTCTCGGCCGTGGCGCTGCACGGCGCCCTGAGCCAGGGCCTGCGCAATCGCCGTTTGATGGCGTTGCGCGCTGGTCAGGTTCAGATCCTGGTGGCCACCGACGTGGCCGCGCGTGGTATCGACGTGCCCACCATCACCCACGTGTTCAACTTCGGCCTGCCCATGAAGGCTGAGGACTACACCCACCGCATTGGTCGTACCGGCCGTGCGGGCCGCGATGGCCTGGCCATCACGTTTGCCGAGTTCCGCGATCGCCGCAAGATCTACGACATTGAGTCGTACAGCCGCCAGCAGTTCAAGGCCGAAGTGATTCCGGGCATGGAGCCCTCGCAGCGCGCGCCGCAGGCACCTCGCGGTGGCGATTTTGGTGGTGGCCGTGGCGCCCCAGGCCGTTCGTATGACAACCGTGACAACCAGTCGCGCGGTCGCTTCGGTGGTCCCGCACGTGGTGGCAATGATCGTGGTGGATTCGGTGGTGGCTTTGGCGGCGGCTTTGCTGGTCGTGACAACCGTGGCGCCCCTGCCCGTGGTGAAGGCGGCGGCGGTTTCGCTGGCCGTGATGACCGTGGCGGCGACCGTGGTTTTGCGCCGCGTCGTGACGGTGACGGTTATGGCCGCAAGCCTGGTTTTGGTGACACAGGCCGTGGTGGCTTTGCTCCCCGTGGCGATGCGGGTGCACCGCGCGGCGATTTCGCTCCTCGCAAGCCGGCGTTTGCCAAACCTGCTGGTGGTGCTGGCAAGCCCTTCGTGGCCCACGACGCCCGCAAGCGTCCTGCACGCCCCGCGCGCTGATCGCTGACAGTTTGGTGGCCTAGCGCCACCGCTGTTGCAAAGGCTGGTACCGCAAGGTGCTGGCCTTTTTTCATGGTAGACGCCTTTTCAGCCGCAGATGCCATCGGCGACTCGTCAATAATGGCCGCCGGAGGAATCTGCTGTGTCGTCTTCTTTATCTTCGGGTGCGGACTTTGAGCACATGTTCGGGCTGGCGCCAGTGTCGCTCTGGTTGGAGGACTACAGTGCGCTCAAGCAGCTTTTTGACCAGTGGCGCGTCGAAGGCGTGACTGATATCCGCACGTATCTGGCCCAAGATCCGGCCCGCCTGCGGGCCTGCAGCTCCGCACTCAAGGTGCTCAAGGTCAATCAGCGCACACTGGACCTGTTTGCCGCCGAGAGCCAGCAGGTCCTGGAAGCCAACCTGGACAAGGTGTTTCGGGACGACATGCACGATGCGGTGGCGCATGAGCTGTCACAGCTGTGGGACGGACAGCTGGAGTTTTCCAACCAGACTGTGAACTACGCGCTCGACGGGCGGCGGCTGGATGTGCAGATCCGTGCGCGTATCTTGCCCGGGTATGAGGACAACTGGAGTCGTGTGCTGGTGTCGCTTGAGGATGTGACGGGCACTGTACGCGCTGGTGCTGAACTGCGCCGCAGCGAGCAGTATGCGCGTGACCTGTTCGAGCATTCCCCGGTGTCCTTGTGGGTAGAGGATTTCAGCGCGGTCAAGAACCTGCTCGATGGTGTGCGTGCGCAGGGTATTGATGATTTCAAGACATTCATCCGGGTGCATCCCGAGTTCGTGACACGCTGCATGCACGAAATCCGGGTGATCGATGTGAACCAGCAGACCCTGCGGATGTTCGGCGCAGAGAGCAAAGAAATGCTGCTGAACAACATTGGTCGGGTGTTTCGCGGTGAGATGCACGAGTCCTTTGCGGAGCAATTGCTGGACCTGTGGGAGGGCAAGACCTTTCAACAGCGCGAAGTGGTTAACTACGCACTGTCCGGGGATGCCGTGCATATCCACATGCAGTTCTCGGTGCTTGCCGATCACATGAGCGACTGGGGCCTGGTGCTCCTGTCATTGGTGGATATCACGGCACGCAAGAAGGCCGAGGCTTATCTGGAGTACCTGGGCAAGCACGATGTGCTCACGCAATTGCGCAACCGAGCCTTTTATGCAGAGGAGCTCAACCGCCTGACCCGCAAGGGCCCTTGGCCGCTGTCCATCATCGCCATCGACCTGAATGGTCTCAAGGTGGTGAACGATGAGCAAGGCCATGCGGCGGGGGACTCCATGCTGCGCCGCGTTGGCGAGGTCTTGGCCAAGGCCGTGGATGCTCCGGCCTGCGCAGCCCGCATTGGTGGTGACGAGTTCACGGTGTTGTTGCCAGGCACGGATGAGCGAGGAGCCATGGCTTTGCAGGAGCGCATTTTGTCGATGCTCGAACTCAACAACCAGTTCTACCCTGGCCAGCATCTGAGCCTGGCCATGGGGATTGCCTGTTGCCAGTCTGGAGATGCGGTAGAAGCCGCGATCCATCGCGCAGACCAGGCGATGTATGCGGAGAAGAACCGCTATTACCAGCAAAAAAACGTGGACCGGCGGCAGCCCAGTCCTTGATCAGTCGGGTATTGATCAGAGGTGGACCGGCGTACGCCCGATCTCGGGCCAGCGATGGTGCAGACAGATCCAGGACAGCATGCCAAGGCACAACATCAGGAGTGATGACAGCGCCAGCAAAACGGTAGAGTGCATCACCAGCGGAGCGATGACGCCTGCCACCAGGCCATTGGCCGAAGAGCCGACAAACGCCTGCATGGATGAGGCCATGCCTCGGCGCTCCGGGTAGAGGTCCAGCACCAGCAGCGTCACCACCGGCACCATCAGTGCCCAGCCAAAAGAGAAGACCGCAATGGGCGCCAGAGCCCACCAGGCGTGGGGTGTGAACAGCAGATTGGCGACCAGGTTCAACACAGCCACCGAAAACATGATGACAAATCCGTGGCGGATCTGGCGCTTGGGCGGGATACGCCCTGCCAGCCGTCCACTGAGCCACGCACCGCCCATGATCCCCGAGATGGTCAGGACAAAAAACCAGAAAAACTGCGTAGGCGCCAGCGACAGGTGATCGCCAAGAAATGCTGGAGCCGAGAGAACGTACAGGAACATGCCATTGAAGGGCACGCCACTGGCCAGCGCCAGCAGCACAAAGCGCGCACTGGTGCCCAACTGCACGTAGCCGCGCATTAGATGGCGCACATGAAAGGGCTGGCGCTGCTCCACATGCAAGGTCTCTGGCAGCAGCCTGAAGTTGGCGGTCCAAAGGGCCACTCCCACGAAGGTCAGGAACCAGAAAATGCTGTGCCACCCGGTGTGGACAAACAGCCAGCCTCCGATGATGGGAGCAATCGCTGGAGCCACTCCAAAGTAGATGGTCACCTGGCTCATAACCTTCTGCGCTTGTGCTGGAGGGAACATGTCGCGGATCACCGCGCGGGAGACCACGATCCCTGCTCCCGTGGACAGGCCTTGCAGTGCCCGGAAAAAGACCAGTTGCCCGATCGTTTGCGACAGCGCACACCCTGCGGAAGCGAGCGTGAACACGGCGATGCCCCACAAGATCACGGGCCTGCGCCCAAAGCTGTCTGCCAGCGCGCCGTGGAACAGGCTCATGAACGCAAAGCCGAACAGGTAGGCGGACAGCGTCTGCTGCATTTCCACCGGTGTGGCTCCCAGCGCCGCGGCGATGCCTGAGAACGCGGGGATGTAGGTGTCGATGGAGAAAGGCCCGAGCATGCCCAGCACAGCCAACAGGATCGCGAGCGCCCAGCGGGGTGCTTTCCAGAGCAGATGGGCTTGTGGGTTCATGAGTGGTGGCAGATGGGGGTTGCGGGCACGCGAAGGACATCGCACCGCCGTGGCATCGCGGGATGGCGCGGCAGTGCGGATGGATTATGCGGGACGCATGCGGCAGGGTGCGGAGAAGGGGGCTGTCGCGCAACCCCTCGTCACGCCCCGTTCGGGCTTCAAGCCAACGTAGTCAATAGTTGTAGGGAACCCATTCACCGTTCCCCGAGCGCATCACGTACTTGCCTTCCATGTTGCGCATCACGATCACATCGGCGTTCTCTGACACAAAGGGGGTAGTGACCGGGGCTGCGAGCCGCTCCGCCAACGGGCGCGCGGAGTCGACGTAAGGGTTGTCGCGAATCAGATCGCCTAGCAAGGTGTACAAGCCCAGGTAGCTCATCGGCTGGTTCACAACCACGGGCGCTGCTGGGGCGGATGCCTCAGATGGCTTCATGCCCACCAGCTTCACCGCAGCGGGGACCAGGGTGATGCGGGGGCCAGGAATCTCCCGCATACCCGACATCTGGATTTTGTCTCCGCGCAGCGATGCGCCGTGCTCAGGGACCAGCATCACGACCACAGGGCGGCCTGCTGCCTCCAGTTCGGAGATGAACTTGTCGAAGTCGGCGAGCAGCTGTACCAAGCGGGGCTTGAATGTCTCCAGGCTGTTGCGCGAAGCCATGCCTGGCACGCGATTTCCGTCGTGCAGGGAGATGGTGTTGTAGTACAGCGCCACGGGCCCGGTGCTGCGGTCAGTGCTGCGCTTCTTCCACCATTGCGCCAACAAGGCGTGGTCGTTATAGATGGGCGAGCCGTCAAAATTCTGCATGTGCACGGGCGCGCCCTGATTGGACTGCAGCTTGCCAGCAAGGCCTCCGCGCTGTTCCAGCGCATGGGCAAACTCTTCGTACACCCCGTCGTGGTTGAGCAGTGCAGCGGTCTGGTAGCCCACTTTTTCCAGGTTGGGAAACACGTAGCACTGCGGATCAATGCCCTCGTACAGCTTGTTGTGTGGTGTTTGGCCACAGGTGCCGTGCAATACCCGCAGAGAGGCTGGTCCGCTGTAGCTGGCAGCGCTGTTGAAGTTGGTGAACAACACATCAAAACGCTTGAGGAATGGGTTGTCCCGCTGTCCTACAAAGTCCATGTCATCCCACGACAAGGAGCACACATGCAGCAGGATGATGTCGAATGCCGGGGGCGTATTGGGCGCGGTGAACTGGACGCGCCTTTGGCTTTCGCTCGCGTAAAAGCGTTGCAGCAGAGCGTCTGGCGACGTGTCCTGATTGTCGTTGGGCGCGGCGGCCGAGTTCAATCCGCTTGCTGCGGCCATGGTGGCCTGGGGCGTAGCCGCCTGCTCCTGCAGGGCCGCTACCACCGGTACGCTCAACAACGCCAGCAATGCAAACGTCCCCGCACGCACCCGCCGGGCCAGTGCTGCATAAAGCACGATGCCGACCAGTCCCACCAGCAGCATTTCAGGGTTGAACACCCGCTGGGCAAGTTCCAGCCAGTAGTCCGCGCTGAAGCCACTCAGCGCTTTGAGCTGCGACAGCACGCGTCCTGGGCTGGGAAGGTAAGAGTCGGCATACAGCAGTGCGATGGCAGCCGCTACGGCGACTGCAGCGCGTACACGGCGCCACCTCTTGTGCGCAATGGGGGGCAGCATGGACGCCCACAACAGCAGGTTCAGCCACCAGTTCAAGCCGATATAGCCACCAAAGTACAGGCCCACCTTGGCAAGGAAAATCAAATGCCAGAAGCTCATGCCGGCAGCCTTTCTTGCCCGCGCTGCTTGCGAAGGGGCCATCGGCTGCGTGCCGACTCCACCAGCGAAGTCCAGAACTTGCGGTAGCCCAGCACGCCCAGCTGCGCGATTTCCTGCAGGCCATGCAAAGGTCGGTCGGTATCGTGGCTGTCGTTCCATTGCCTCCAGGTGTCGGGGCGGGCAAAGGTGCACTGCACCAGGTCGATTTGTTGTTCGCGCGTCATGGGGTCAAACTGAAAACCGGTGGCGCTCTGGCCTCTGTGCAACATCACCGTGGCTGGAAAGGTGCATTCCATATCGTTGCGCCACAGTCCCACCTGCACCTTGTCTCCCACGGCCAGTGGAGTGCCTTCAGGCAATTGCAGGCCTACACCAGTCATGGAAAAGTCGATGCAAAGGGCCTGAAGCACGGTTCCGTCGTCCTGGTACAAGGTTGCGGGCAATTGCGTGGCCACGCGGTGCATTCGCCGCACCTGGCGTGCTTCGGATGCCACACCCAACGCAGCACCCAGCATGAGGATGCTGTAGACCGTCCATAGCAGATTGAGGAGTACGGTGGCGGTTTCCTCGGTATTCCAAAAGAACAGGCGCAGCAGCCCCATGCCGAAGGCTGCGAAGTTAAGCAGGACCAGCACGGTGTAGGGGCGGGAGATCACCCAGTCGAAGTACGGCTCGTCCACCAGCCCGCCCTTGGCTGTCACGTTGAACTTGCCAAGGCGCGGATTGATCAGAGCCACCGTGGTGGGCAGGGCCACGTACCAGGCCAACACCGTTTCGTAGACCTCAGCCCAGAACGTGTGCCGGTGCTCGCCTTGCACGTGCGCATTGGCGATGTTGGACTGCAGGATGTATGGCAGCACATACAGCGCGATCATGATGGCGCCCGCGTTGATGATGTGCCATTCAAAAAACAAGAAGGCCATGGGCGCGGTGAGGAACACCAGCCGCGGCAGCCCGAAGAAGAAGTGCACCATGGCGTTGGCATAGCAGATGCGCTGCCACAGCGTGAGGCCCTTGCCCAGGAAGGGGTTGTCCACGCGGAAGATCTGCGCCATGCCTCGCGCCCAGCGGATGCGTTGGCCCACATGGGCCGACAGGCTCTCGGTGGCCAGGCCGGCGGCCTGCGTCTCATTGATGTAAGCCGTGGTGTAGCCGCGCCGGTGCAGCTTGAGGGCGGTGTGCGCATCCTCGGTCACGGTTTCCACTGCGATGCCGCCCACTTCTAGCAAAGGGCCGCGCCGTATCACCGCGCAGGAACCGCAGAAGAACGTGGCGTTCCAGAAATCATTGCCATCCTGGATCAGACCGTAGAACAGGGCACCTTCGTTGGGCACACGGCGGAAGGTGCCCAGGTTGCGCTCAAACGGGTCAGGTGAGAAGAAGTGGTGCGGCGTTTGCAGCATGGCGCACTTCGGGTCGCGCTGGAACCAGCCCACGGCCGTGGTCAGGAAGGAGCGTGTGGGAATGTGGTCGCAGTCGAAGATGGCGATCAGCTCACCATCGGTCTTGCCCAGCGCATGGTTCAGGTTGCCAGCCTTGGCGTGGTTGTTGTCGGGCCGCACGATATAGCCCACGCCCATGGATTCGGCAAAGGCACGGAATTCCTCGCGCCGCCCATCGTCCAGGATGAAGACCTTGACCTTGTCTTTGGGCCAGTCCAGTGCCATCGACGCCAGCACCGTGGTGCGCACTACACTCAGCGGCTCGTTATAGGTGGGGATGTACACATCCACCGTGGGCCAGGACGCGGGTGCGCCTTGCAGCTCCGCCGGACTGCGGTGCAGGGGCCAGGCAGTCTGTATGAAGCCCAGCACCACCACCAACCAGGTGTAAGCCTCTGCCGCCAGCAGGCCGTAGCCCAGGAAGGACTCGATGACCGAGTCGAATTCAATCGATGAAGTCAGGCGCCACCAGGCGTAACGCCCCATCGCCAGCAGGCTGATCGCTGCAAGCGCCAGCGAAGGATAGCGGCCTGGCAGGCGCCGGAGCACCAGGGACAGTCCCCAGCAGAGCAGCATGAACAACAGTTGCCCGAACCAGTTGAATGGGGTGGTCATGACGACCAGACCGGTGACCGCCCCCACCGCCAGGATCACCCAGCGCAGGCCAGGAATCTCCAGGGCCGGTGTGAGCCACTGGTCTGCCAGTCGCATGCCCTTGCCCACGTTGACGTGGGTGGCCAGGCGGTCCATGGCACGCAGGAAAAGCCGGATGGGCCAGAAAACCAGTGTCAGCGCCAGTGCCAGGACTCGCCAGAGCCAGCGCATGGCCCAGCCGAGGCCTGCCCAAAGCCCGCGCACTGGGCGTAGCAACCAGGGGCGCAATGCGCGCTGTGGCGAGGGTGGCAGAACGAAACAGCGCCACAACCACATCCACCAGGGAGCCTCATGCCCGACCTCAAGCTGGCGCCCGAGCCACATCAGTGCCTTGCGAGTGGGCACCAGTGCGTCCGCTTGTTCGGTGGCCGGTGTGGGTGTGGTGGTGCCCGAGGGCGCCTGGTCTGTCATGGTGCAACCACTCCAGCTGCGGGCGCAGGCAGCGGCGCCAACGGAGGCACTGCCGACAGCCAGTGGAAGATGCCCTGGAGATCGTGCGCGGACTGTGCATGCGGTGCCATGCCGTTCACGCATTGCGATGCGGCCAGTGCACGTGAGAGGTTCTCGTCTTCATGCACGGTATAGGGCAGCAATTGGCTTCCCCACTGCTGGCGCAATGTGCTGAGCGCCTCCCGTTGCGATACGCGGCGCGGGTCAAAACGCGTGACTGCGATGCCCTGCACGTTGGGCGTTGCTGGCGACGCCTGCAGCATGGCGCGTACGGCGTCCGTGCTGGCACATCCGCGCGCAGACGCTTCCATGACCACCAACACCGCATCTGCGCAGCGCAGCGCTGCCTGGGCCAGCGGCGAAGGCCATTGCGGTGTGTCCAGCAGTATCGTGCAATCCTCTGGTACGTCGAGCAGTTCCACCTGGTCTTGCAGCCACTGTGGGTTGGCAGCGAGCAACTGGTGGAGCGTCGTGATGGTTTCTGGTGCCGCTGGGCCAAAGGGCAGAACGCAGACGCCGTCCGTGTTGTCGAAGCTGCCGTCTGCCCACCAAGAGTCTGTGGCGGCAAGTGCTGCCCATCCCTGACTGGCGGGGCGGGGCATGCCCAGGTGTATGCCCAGCAGATTCTGGGCACAGAGTTCTACGGCCAAGGTGTGTTGGCCTTGACGGGCGCCAATGGACGCCAGGTGGGCGACCATGGTGGTACGCCCGGACCCGCCGAGCGGCGAAACGACAGCAATCACGCGCATGCAAACTCTTTGTTCATGGGGCTTTGGTCATCCCACCTTTTTGGGTAATGGGCGACTCGCTTTGCGGAAGGTTTGGCCGATAGGGCTGCACGCAGCGTAACGGCTGGCGCCCCTTCAGCACGCGGCGCAGCAGCCAACCACACGGCCAAGCCAGCAAGACGCCCAGCAGCACGTAAACAAGCATCCATGCCGTCATGCAGACGTCCTTCCAAGGGGGCGTGGCGCGGCGCGCTGTCCGATAGGGCGTGGTCGCATTTGCGGTCTTGTCACAACGAGCGGCGAGGCCGCGGACTGTTGGCTCTCTACGTTGGTGTGCTTTGGCAGTGCCAGCGCATCCTCTCTTAACTGCGCCAAGGGCGTGGCAGGAGGAGCCTCCAGGGCGGCAGGTGTGGGGGCGCTGACTGCTGCCAAGATGGCACTGTAGTCAGGTAAGCCCTTGCGCAGGGATTCTTGCAACTGTTCAGTCATCGCGCGTATGCCCGGCGCTGAGCAGTCCGTAGCTTGCGAAGTGAAAAGCTGGGTCAGCGGCAGCGCGAATACCCGTTGCAGTGCCAGCTCTACATCGGGCTCCCGGCAGGCGAACAGGAACACGTAGATCGCTTCGTGGTCGGCCGTGAACAAGTCGCCATCGCGCGAGGTGTGGCAGGCGCGCAAAGCATCGAGGTGCGGCATCCGGTCCAGCATGTTGAGCCGTATCAGACTGTGCGACAGGCCAATGTCATGGGTGCGGTCGAGCATGCCGCGTACCAACGTACAGAATCGTCCCGGGGCCTGGTAGCCCCGCTCGCGGGGGGGCATGAAGCTGTCGAGCGCCTGAGCGTAGTCGGGGTGGACTTTGCGGGTGTGGCTCTGAGCGTTGATGTCCTGCAGCAGTTGCAGCAGTCGCGAGAAACCCACCTCTTTGTAGACCACCGCGCTGGCGCCCAGTTGCAGCAGTGCCTGTTCGCTGTGGGTGCGCAACTTGCCGAGGTTCTCGCGCACCACAATCTTGAGCGTTGGGGGGCGCGAGAGACGCAGGTGGTGCACCAGGCGTGCGCGGGATTCAAAATCCCCCGCAGAGCCCGCGTCGATCAGCACCGTGGAGGCCACGCAGGTCGCAGCAGCCACTTCGATGTCCTCCAGCCCATCGACGATGCGCCAGTGGCCAGGGATACCGCGCTGCCCCTCCACCGATGCCCGGGTTGCCAGCACGCCCCATTGGTCGGCTGCAGTGACCAGTTCGGGGGTAGCGCCTTGGGTGCGCGTGCCGTCGGCAGTCAGTCGGTGTGTGCTGGCGTCTTGCACCAGGCCAAAGCCGGTCTGAAACAGCGCCCCGGTGTCCGAACCCCAGCGGTCCAGGCTCAGGCGCCAGCGGTCAGCGTCAGCATGCAAGGTGGCGATGTGCATGGACATCTGGCACAGGTTGCGCAGCGTTGGCAAAAGGGCAGTGGCATCCAGCGGCGGGGTGAACCCCAGTACCACCGGGCGCTGCCGTTGGCGGCACAGGGCGCTGAGCTGGTCGCTGACATGTGCGAGTTGGGCAATGTTCAGTCCGGACAGCAGGTTCTGTGTGTCGCACAGATACAGCGCGTGCTGTGGCAGCAGACCGGTCCGTTCAAGCTCCTGCACGAGTGGACTGAGTCCATGGCGCTGTACTTGCGCCTGCAACCCAGGCGATAGCGCCCAGAGCTTGAGCCGACCAGCGCGGTAAGCCGCTCGTAGCTCGGGGTACTCCAGCAACTCGTCCAGCCACTGCGTGCTGGACGCCACCAGCCCCAAGGGGCCAGCGGCCAAAGCGTCTTCGATCAGCGCGGGAAACCATGCCGCAGCGCTTCTGCTGTCGGCGGCAACCAAAGAGACGGGCACATGGGATGGCAACTGGCCAATGCCGTCTGGCAGGCCTGCGATGCCGATGCTTGTCGGTCGCTGGATGGCGCTGGCTGTACCCAAAGAGGGCCAAAGGCGCTGGGCGAGTGAGTGCAGCACACTGGTTGCAGGTGGGCTCTTGCGTGAGGATGAAGCGGCAGAGGACATGTCAGAAGCTGGAATAGGTCTGCACCGGCCGTGGGCGGTTGTCCAGTGGAGCGTTCCCGGGCTCAAAGCGGTAGCGGCCATACACCATGAAATTGGTGGGCGCGTAGTAGGCCGAGCGATCCAGCTCCAGCTGTGCACCCAGTGCGAGATGGGGTGTGACCTGGTATTCCAGTGCCCCCCGGAACGAACGCCCGAAACCCGAGCCCGAACTGCCCGCGTACACCGGAACGCCACCGTCGGCCGCCAGCCGCGCACGTGCCAGTGCCTGCAGGAGTGCGCTCTGCGGAAAATAGTCGCTGTCGCCACTGCTACTGCGCGATACAGAGACGGACCCGCGTGCCAGCCAGGTCAGTGCGCCGCGGCGTCCACTCCATTCCAGTGGCAGGGCGACGGATACGTAGTTGCGTGGGCTGTAATAGCCGCCGTGGCCGAAGCTGAATTCGGACAGGTCTTTGCCATAGTGCCAAGCTGAGACGGCAACACCGAGGTTGACCACGCTATCGCTGTGGCGCCATACATCGCGGTCCAGTGCCCACCGCAGCTGGGCGCGGGTGTTGGTTGCCACATTTTTGCCGGTGAGGGCGGCCAGGCTCAGGCTCAGCGAGGTGCTGTAGGGCCCAATGTCGGTAGAAAGACGGCCTGCAGCGCCCGTTGCTACCACGCCGCCCCATACCTGGCCTGTGATGGGATCGCGTGCCCCTGCGTACGACAGCAGGCTGCCAGTGATGGGGCGCCGATACGCTTCGAGTTTGTAGCTGTAGCGGCCCAGATCGCCGGTTTTGGACAGGCCCCCTACGACATTGGTCACCGGAAATCCAACCCCAGTGGTTCCGATGTCCCACTGGACATCGTCTCCCACATAGCCGAAACCCAGGTTGGTGCCCTGGCCCCGTTGGCGTCGCTCGGTGGCAAAGGAGGACCCCGGTGGTAGTGCCGCCACCTGCCCGTAAGTGAGCAGGTCTGGACCATCGGCGGGGAGATCGCCCGCATCCAGCTGCACCCGATCCACGTGCAAGAAATAGTGCCCGTCGTAGGCACGCGGCATCCACGCCACCACAGGACGTTCCCAGCCGCGCAGGCTGGAGATTCCGTCCGTGGAGCGCTTGCTCAGCGCCTGGTGTCCCGCTTCGATCCGAGGCTGACGCCGTGCCTCGATGGCATCGATCTCGCCCTGGATCTTGGCAACGACGGCCGGGTCGGCGGGGACGGACAGTGTGTAACTCTGCTGGAGAGCCAGTGGTCGGTCGGAATCAATCGGCACCGGGGCCTGGCTTTCTGGGGCCGTTGCAGCAGGGGGGGCGATCTTTCCGCGCGTCTCCAGCATGAGCGCACTGCGGAAGAACACCATGGCCTGTGCGTAGTTGCGGTTGGCCCGCTCCAGGCGCGCTGCATGCAGCAGCACGTCACTGTCTTGCGGAAAACCGTCCAGCAGACGGGTCGCCAATGCACGCGCTTCGTCCATGCGGCCAATACGTTGCCAGATGCGTAGCAGTGCCAGTTGCTGCCCCACATCGCTCGGAGGGGTGCGGTCTTTCAACCAGTCGGCCTCATTGGCCGCAGCCCGCCGGTCTCCGGTGTCCTGCAGTCGTGACAGGGTGTCCGCCAGCGCCATGCGAACAGACAGATCATCCGGTTGTGCGGATGCCAAAGGCTTGAGCAACTGGGCGGCATCGGCATATTCGGCTGCAGCCATGAGCAACCGTGCCTGGGCCAGGCTGCGTTGGCGTGGTGTGGAGAGTGTGTCCGGCAGGGGTGTCGCCTGGCGTGCCAGGCGCGAGGCTTCGTTGGTACGTCCGGCCTGCCGCTGCTTCTCGATGAGCCGCTCTTGGTGCGCTGCATACAGCGCTACCAGCCGGTCTTCCTGCTCCGCGCTCCAGCCCTTGGCTTGCAGCAGACGAGGCAATTGCTCGGCGAGGCCGGCATCGTCCTCCGCCCGGTTGAGCAGCTGTGCGTAGTCCAGCTGCGTGTCTGGCGCCAGCGTGGGGACACGCGCTGCCAGGCGATGGAAGACTGCCACGCCCCGCGCGGGCTGTGCGCGGCGAAACCAGGCATTGGCAACGCTGTAGAGCAGGTCTGCTTCATTGCCCGCTTCTTGTTCCGCTTGTTGTAGCAGTGCCTTGACCTCTGCGGCAGGCAGGGGTTTCAGGGCCTGAGTGACGAGCGACTTGACCTGAGAGCGCCGCACCAGCGAGCGCATGGCGTCTGTCTGATCGGCGGAGCGTATCCGCTGCATGTCCGCGAGGGCAGCGCTGTCTTCGTCCAGGGCAGAACGTATCAGGGCGCGGGCATACAACATCTCGGCACCGACGGCGCCGGACGGAATACGCGCCACACCCTCATCCATGGCGTGCAGTGCTTCTTGGGGGCGGCCCAGGCGTATGTAAATACGTGCGAGGCGGTGTCTTATCCAGGCATCGTCGGGGGTCAGTACCACTGCCGACTCCAAGGCACGCAGTGCGGGGCCCAGGCGCTGGGCCTGCAGGTCGTCCTCCGCCTGGGCCACCAGCACGTCGGCCTGGGCACTGGCGAGTTTTTCTGAGAGTGTGGTGTCACGTGCGGCAGCCTCGGCCAGCAGGGACAGCGCTTTGGTCACCCGCCCGGTGCGGGCATAGAGACTTGCCAGGCCTTTGAGGGCGGAGGTGCTGTTGGGCTCCTGTTGGATGGCTTGTTGGTAGAAATTCTCTGCCAGCGCATGGTCCCCTTGCAGGTCGCGAATGCTCGCCAGGGTGGTCAATGCGTCAGCACTTTGGGGTTGCATCTGCAGCGCGCGTTCGGCCAGGCTGGCTGCCGTGACCAGTTCGTTCTGTTCGACGGCTCTGTCGGCCTGTCGCAGCAGTCCCCAGAATCTGGCAGTGGCCTGCAAGTCCTTCCAGCGGCTCTGGCGTGTGAACGCATAGGCCTGGCTGAAGAGGTCCTGCGCTTGCGCATGCTGGCCCTGGCGCAGGCGTATCAACCCCAGGTTTCCCAGGCTTTCTCCGTCCTGGGGGCGCAAAGCCAGCGTCGCCTGGATCTGCTCTTCCGCCAACTCCATATCGCCTTGGTCAAGGGCCGTGCGCGCTGCCTGGCGGGCGATGTTGGCGGGGTCGCGGGCCGCGCGCTCTGCGCGCTCGACCGCCTGTTGCATGGCGGCCAATCGTTCCACCATGGCGCTATCAGCCGGGTAGCGCTGCAGAAATGCGCGCACGCGGGGCAGGTTCGCTGGGGTGTTGGCCAGCCGGTCCAGGGCGCGACGCCAAAGGTCTTGCAGCTGTGGGGCGTTCGTATCGGGCTGCTTTGCCTGGGCCTCGATCTCCTGCACCACGGCCGTCGGGTTGCCCCCCTGGTACATGCGCAGCTCCAGCTGTGCCAGCCGGTAGCGGGACTCCCCGGTCTGCTGGTACAGCCTGGCTAGCTGGCGCTGGGATTCGGTGCTCTGCTTGGCGGTGGAGCCCATGATCTGGTGGTATTCCAGCGCCAGTCCGCCGAGCGTGGGCGGGCCTTGCGGGAACAGCTCGCGCGCCAAGTCGGCGGCCTCGGCCTTGCGGCCTGCGCGCGCCATCAAGCGCATCTGGGCCAGTTTTTCGCGGTCGGGGCCATACACGCGTACCAGGGTTTCCAGTTCCTGGGTCAGCACATGGCCGGGGTGGCGTGCGCGCAAGGTGGCCAGCACGCGCTGGGCCTCGTCGCTTTTCTTTTCGCGCAGCGCTAAGTCTCCCAGCGTCGCCAGCCCTTCGGGAGAGTTCGGGTCCATGGCCAGCAGCTTGTCCACCAGCTGGCGGGCCATATCCGGCCGGTTTTTGCTGGCCCACAGGCGGGCGCCGCTGAGCAGCTCAGCTTCGATGGCGGGTGGGGTGCTGGCGTGCACGCCGTGCTGCCCGGGCAGGCAGGCGGCGGCGAGCAAGGTCAGGGAGGGGAGCCAGCGGTGTGTACGGCGTTTCACGGTTTCCATCGCACAGTGAGTTGGCCGTTTGCAGTGAAGCGATATTGCCCCTCCATGGCGCCCAGCCCAAACAAGCCGAGCACCTGCTCGTAGTAAGCCGTGGGACGCAAGGGGCGGGCCTCCAGGCGCATGCGCTGCGATTGCAGGGTGCGGTCGTCGCCCACTGCCCGCAAAAATGGCAGGACTGCAGCCGAGAACCCCGAGGGTGCGGGGCCCGAGGCTTGGGCTGTCAGGATGTCGATGGACTCAGGCGGGTATCCCTGTTCGCGCACGAAGCGTGCCATAGGCTGCAGGGTATCCAGCAAGGCCTTGCGACCGGGAGCGTTGGCGTGCAACGTGCCCGCCCACAGATAGACGCGGATGGCGTTGTAGCTGCCCTGGCCTTTTTCCTTGCCCTTGTCATCCACCAGAAAGCCCTGTTTAGGGTCGTACACGGTCCAGTCGGGCGTGAAGCCCTTGGGTGAAGCGCCCTGGATGACCTTGAGCGAGCTGTCCACCAGTTGCCTCCATTCGGGCTGGGGGTCCTCTGCTGCCAGCCAGTGCATGAGGTGCATGGGCATGTAGCTGGGGTTCAGGCGCCAGCGTCCGTCCTTCTGTGCAAAGCCCTGGGGCGCTGGCAGAAGGGTCAGTCCCAGGCCGGGCAGTTGCGCGGTTTCTTCGCGCAGGATGCGGGCCGCCAGCAAGGCAGAGAGTGCGCGGTAGGTGCGCACGTTCCACAGGCGGCCTGCCTCGCCCAGCGCGTAGGCTATCCAGAGGTCGGCGTCCGAGGCGGCGTTGCTGTCGATGACACCCCAAGTGCCATCGGGGCGTTTACCCCATAGCCAGGCCGGGAGGCGGGCGGTCATATCGCCGTCGCACAGGTTGTTTTCCGTCCAGCGCAGCAGCTTGTCGAAGGTGGTTCGGTCATTGGCCACCAAGGCAAAGAACAAGGCGTATGCCTGGCCTTCGGAGTAGGTCTGTCCTCCTCCCGCATCATCCGAGATGACGCGGCCGCCTTCGTTGATGAACTGCGCCTTGAACGCTTCCCAGGCGGGCCACCCGGGGCGTTCTGCCGTGGATTGGGGTTGCGCGCGAAGGCCTGGCAGCCAGGACAGCAGTGCAGCACCGCCGCCAGCCTGCAGGGCCGTGCGCCGACGAAGGGACTCAGTCATGCTGGGATGCCAGTCGGCGGCGCGCCATGGTGCGCAAAGCGCCATAAACGATAAAGGTCAGCAGAAGGCCGGTGGCGATGCCCGCCAAGGCCAGCAGCAAGGGGTGGCTGTGCAGGTGGAACCACAGGCGTTGCCACCATGGCAGGTCGCCCACGTAGTACACAGGCTTGATGCGGAAGCTTTCGATGGCGTCGCCGCGCATCAAGCCCAGATCTCCGCGCAGGCTCTTGATCTTGCCCGCATCGTTCAGGCTCTGGCTCAGCAGCCCCATGGCTTCCTTGTCGGTGGCGGTGAGCGCCACCACGCTGCGCCCACTGTGCAAGGGCGATTCAAAACCGGTGACGGCAGCCAGCGGCCCTGTGCCTTGCAGCACGGCTTGCCCGCCGGACGCGGAGAGGCGGTGTTCGGACTCCAGGTTGAACAGCTCAATGAATGATCCCAGGGCCCGCTCCAGGGGCTGGACGGACCGTGCGCCAGCGGCCAGCAGCGCCGGCAGATGGTTCTTCCATTGCTCCAGCAAACCATCGGCGTCGGCCTGCGACACGATCAGGATGTCCGTGTCGCCCGCCTTGTTGGCGTCTGCGGCGCGCAGCAACTGAAAGCGGGTACCTGGATAACCGGTCGATGCACTCATGCGGCCCACGGAGGTCAGGAAGACCTCGATGTCTGCGGTGCTGGGCTGGTTGGGCAGGATGATGGACGTCTGGGCCAGGTCGGGCACCCGGGTGAACGGAAAGCCGCTGTTGGCATAGGCCGCCAGATTGGGCATGGCCAGGTAGTGGCGAAAACCCGTGAGGTCGATGGTGGACTGCGGATCGATGGCCGCAAACAGTTCGGTCGGCGGCGCGGACTTGCAGCGGCCCAGGTCGTTGGGGGGGATCTGGAACGCGAACTGCAACTGGTTGTCGCCGCCAATCATGAAGGCAGGAATCTTCAGGTCCGAACGGTTCTGGGCGTTCCCGTCATCGAACAGGGGCAACATCACCGTGTTCTTGCCGCTGGTGCGCTCGTCTCGCGACTGCAGTGGATAGGACTGGATGAACTGGTTGTTGATGGAGATGTTCAGACTGCCATGGTCCGAAACGCTGCTGGGGGTGTAGCGATAGGCCAGGTCAAGCGGCACGCCTTTGGCGTTCCAGGTGAACAGGTCCGGGGCCATGCGGGTGTAGATGTTCACCGTGTCGTTGAGCACCGTGCCACGCAGTTGCAGGTCCGAAGGACTGCCCACCAGCTCGGCCAGTTTCACGGGCCTCTGGGTGGTGATCCAGCGAGGGGCGTCATAGGGCTTGGTCAGCGCGGGATAGTCCAGCGATTTGACAGCAATGGTTTGCCCGGACAAAACCGCTTTCCCCAGGGCCAGGGCATCTGCCGCCATCTGCAGCTGAACATCGTCTTTGCCCAGCACCAGCAGCAGTTTGGCGCCTGGCACTTCGGGGTGGTTGACCATCGAGATCGTGGGCTCGGTCACAGGTGCCATGTCCTGCAGGAACGCGGGACGGTGGCTGTTGGTGGCCAGCACCACGGCGTGCGAGCGGGGCAGCTGGTTTTCCAGCACCGGGAACTGGTTGCCTCGGTAGCCTGCCAGCATGCCGATCCAGCTGGCAATGGAGCCTGACGCCTTGAGCGTACCGGTGCTGGGTTGATCGCCGAACACAAACGGCAGCTTGACGGGGCGGTTGTCCCGGGGGTCGAAAAACGGCGCAGGCAGCAGCGCGAGGTCATTGCGCAGAGGAATCTGCCGCAACGAAAGCTCCAGCTGGCTGTCGTTACTGATGGTGGCCCACAGGCTGGAGTGGGTGGGCGTCTCACATTCCATCGTGTAGTGGCCGATGAACTGGAAGCGGAACCGGTTGTAATCCGTGAAGTAGCGCGGGTCGATGTTGAGCTCGACCGTCTGCGGGGTGCCCAGGCGCTCCTTGTCCAGCACCACGGTCTGCAGGGTTTCGTCATTGAGCATCAGCTTGAGATGCGACAGTGACGGGATCAGCGCAGGTGACAGTGTGAAGGTCAGGCGCAGCTTGGCGGCTTCGACGATCTCGTCGCGCCGCACCCCCACACCCACACTGGCCTCACTCTCCACGCCGCGCAAAGAAACAGGGCGCCCCACGCCCAGTTCCTTGAGGCTGACTTTCCACTGCCGTGCGGGCAGCGTAGGAGTGTCCGATGGGCTGGCTCCGATCGCGCTGTCGTTGGCCTGCACTGCACGTGCTGACTCGCGCTCCTGGCGGGTCTGAGCCTTTTCCTTGGCCACAGCGCTGCGGGCCTTGCTGGTCTGGGCGTTGGCTTGCGGGGCGGGGGCTGAGATCAGCCCGGCAGTGATCAGCGCGACAAAAAGAGGGAGCGCGCGGGTTGCAGAAGTGGATTTCACAGTGTTCTTTTTTGCTGGCTCGTACCTGAAGGATGGGGCGCATCGGACCCATGCCTGGGTGGTGTCACTTGTGTGACAAAGTGTATCGATGGGGCCGGGTTGTGCCGCTTCGCAGGACATTTGTTTGCAATTGCTTTGCCAGCAGTGTTGTTGCCCGACTGCAGCAGGTACGTGAAGAGTAATTGCCTGGATTCATGGTTCGAAAAAACGGTGCGCGTCTGTAGCACTGTCTGGTCACCATGGCATGGCGCATGGCATGCTCCCTGGCGGGCTGACGGCGGACAGAACACGCGGTGGTTCTTGCAAAGACACATCCGTTGCCACCCGTGGAAGGTGGACACCGGGGCCGTGGGCCCCAGGCGGCCAGACGATGGTGCTGCCGGCGGACGACTCCGGGCCTGGGGGCCGGGTTGCCGCGAGCGGAGAAACAATCGGTCTGGAAACAAAAAAGCCTGCTACTTATGGGTAGCAGGCTTTTTGTGCCTTGCGGCTTGATTTGGTGGGTCCTGAGTGACTCGAACACTCGACCTACGGATTAAGAGTCCGCTGCTCTACCAACTGAGCTAAGAACCCAAATCTTTAAAATTTGTCTGCATCGCTGCAGAGCCTCGAATTATGCACTAGTTTTTGGACACTCTGCAAGTCGCGTCCAAAAATTATTGCATTGCGTTGCGGCTGGCCAGCTCGACGAAGAGGCCGCTGTGGTCCAGTTCGCCCAGGCCGTGGTCCACACCTTCGGCATACAAGGCCTCAAACAGGGCAGTGATGGGGGCGTCGAAACCTGTTTCCCGGGCGGTGGCCAACGCATTGCGCATGTCCTTCAGTTGGACCGCCATCCGGCCCCTGGGGGCAAAGTCGCGTTCCACCATCCGCTGCCCATGCAGTTGCAGGATACGGCTGTCGGCAAAACCGCCGCTAATGGCCTCGCGGACCTTGGCCATGTCGGCACCACCCTTGGCGGCAAACAGCAGCGCTTCGGCCACGGCGCCAATCGTGATGCCCACGATCATCTGGTTGGCCAGTTTGGCCAGCTGCCCGGCACCGTGTGGCCCCACATGCGTGGCGTGCCCCAGGCAGGCAAACACGGGCTGGGCGCGGACATAGTCCTCGGGCCTTCCGCCGGCCATGATGGCCAGAGTGCCGGCTTCGGCGCCAACGGTGCCCCCAGATACCGGTGCATCCAGGTGGGTCAGGCCCAGCTCGCCCAGGCGGGCTGCGTGGTCACGGGCTTCGCTGGGCTGAATGGAGGCCATGTCAATGAAAAGAGCACCCGGGCGCATTGCCCGCGCGGCGCCCTGTTCAAAGAGAACCTGGCCCACGACAGGACCGTTTTCGAGCAGGCTGATGACAATGTCCGCGTCCTTGATGGCATCGGCAGGGCTGCCGTGCACGGTGACACCCCACTGCGCCAGCGGTTCTGCTTTGGCGCGGGTGCGGTTCCAGGCGTGCACCCTGTGGCCTGCTTCGCTGAGCCGCTTGGCCATGGGCAACCCCATCATGCCAATGCCAAGAACGGCGATGCGAAGCGGTGTGGTGGTCATGGCGTTGTTCTGCTGCAAAGAGGAATTCAAGGGCGTCTCTGTTGTCATCATGTGCCTTTTTGGCGCTCCAGTCTGTCACGGAGCTTGCAGCGTATGGCGATTGGCCAGATGATTCTGCAGCGCCAGCGCCGTTCCTGCGTCTGCCGAGCCTGTTGGCCGGTCTGCGGTATGGCACCGAAGGCAGCCCACATAAATCGGAGACCCTTGCCCATGACCTTGCCCCTGTACGACCCTGCCTGGCTGGAGCGCATGTACAACAACCGCGCCCTGGTCCCTGACCACATGGACTACTTCGAGCGTTGGGCTCAAGACTCTGCCCAGGTGCGAGCCACTGTCCCTTGTGCGCTGGATGTGGCCTATGGCACGGGTGCCGGGGAAACCCTGGACGTGTTTCCGTCCGCCCGTGCCGGGGGTGGGGCGGTGCCCGTGCTGGTGTTCATCCACGGCGGTTACTGGCGGTCACTCGACAAATCGGATCACTCTTTCATCGCGCCGCCTTTCACCCAGGCCGGGTTTTGTGTGGTGGTGGTGAACTACGCGCTGTGCCCGGGCACCCCGGACGCGCCGGTGACCATTCCCCACATCGCGCGGCAGATGGAAAAGGCGCTGGGCTGGGTGTGGCACCAGATCGCCGCCCATGGTGGGGACCCCCGGCGGATCACCGTAGCAGGGCACTCTGCCGGCGGGCAACTGGCGGCGCTGCTGCTGACCAGCGTGTGGCCGCTCATCGGAAAGGGTTTGCCCGATGGCCTGGTGCGCAATGCGCTGTCGATCTCGGGGGTGCACGACCTAGAGCCCATCATGCACACGCCCATGTACCAGTCGGTGTTGCACCTGACCGAACAGCAGGTGCTGCAATGCAGCCCCGCGCGCTTGCTGGAGCCGCCCACCGGCACGTTGTATTGCGCTGTCGGGGCGGATGAAAGCCCCGAGTTCCTGCGCCAGAACCAGCTCATGCAGGATGCCTGGGGCAGCCATTTTGTACCCCGCAGCGTGGCCTTGCCGGGGTTGAACCACTTCAGCATCGTCGATGCCCTGGCCAAGCCCGGGCATGACCTGCACCACATGGCGCAGAACCTGCTGCGGGCCTGAGAACAGGTTCTCCTAACCGGGCGGCGGCTCGCGCCCGGGGGGTTACATCAGCAGGTGCTCGCCTGCGTTGTCGCCGCCCAGGATCACATAGTTCACCTTGCGCACGTCCATCAGCTTGGTGCCGCCCGCGTAGCTGATGGAGCTTTGCACGTCCTGCTCCATCTCGATGAGCGTTTCGGCCAGTTTGCCTTTGATGGGCTCCAGGATGCGCTTGCCTTCGACATGCTTGTATTCGCCCTTGTTGAAGTCGCTGGCCGAGCCGTAGTACTCCTTGAACAGCGCGCCGTCCACTTCCACTGTCTTGCCGGGGGATTCCTCGTGGCCCGCAAACAGCGAGCCGATCATCACCATGCTGGCGCCAAAGCGGATGCTCTTGGCAATGTCACCGTGGCTGCGGATGCCGCCGTCGGCAATGATGGGCTTGGTGGCCACGCGGGCACACCACTTCAGCGCGCTGAGCTGCCAGCCGCCCGTGCCAAAACCGGTCTTGAGCTTGGTGATGCACACCTTGCCCGGGCCCACGCCCACCTTGGTGGCGTCGGCGCCCCAGTTTTCCAGGTCGATGATGGCTTCGGGCGTGGCCACGTTGCCAGCAATCACAAACGACTGCGGCAGGTGCTTTTTCAGGTAGCCGATCATGTTCTTCACGCTGTCGGCATGGCCATGGGCAATGTCGATGGTGATGTACTCGGGCGTGATGCCCTGTGCCACCAACTGGTCCACGGTGGCGTAGTCGGGTTGCTTCACACCGAGCGAGATCGATGCATAGCAGCCCTTGGCATGCATATCCTTGACGAACTGGATGTTGTCCAGGTCAAAGCGGTGCATGACGTAGAAGTAACCGTTCTGTGCCATCCAGGTGCAGATGGTTTCGTCCACCACGGTCTTCATGTTGGCGGGCACCACCGGCAGGCGAAAGCGGCGACCGCCCAGCTCCACACTGGCGTCGCATTCCGAGCGGCTTTCCACGCGGCACTTGCGGGGCAGCAGCAGGATGTTGTCGTAGTCGAAGATTTCCATGAGGTTCCAAGCTCCATAAAGGGACGCCGCCAAACGATTTCGACGGCGGTGGGCGCTTGGCTGTCAGACCGGCTTTGCGGGAGTGGACGTGACAGTCACTCCGAACCCTGCTGAGCGCAGGCACAAAAAACCGGGCGTCAAGAAACTTGGGCCCGGTGATTGATTCTACCCGCCTGCCAAAGGGCCGTCATAACGGCACCGGTATTACCTGCATACGGATTGGGCAGCCGCCACGATGCTGCCCGAGGCATCCTGCACCCAGCCAACCAGATGCAGCCTGTCGGCCTGTGCGCCATCGGGGATGCGCATGGAGCGGGTTTCCATCCATGCCCACGGCTTGCCCTTGCTGCGTGCGGGCCGCTGTGCCAGGGGCCAGGCACCCTCGAACTGATTGCGTACGATGTAGCGGGGTACAACGGTGCCGTCAGTACCTGCGGGTATGGCCTCTACCAGCAACAGGTAAAAGGCGAGGGGCGTGGCAGTCGCAGTGCGCTGTGGCGCCGCAGGGGAGGGGGTGAAGGCGATGCCTGTGCCCACATAGTCATTGAACGCCACCCCATGGGCCACACGCAACCGTCCACGCGCGGCTAAACCGACCTGGGTGACGTACACATCGGTGGAGATGGGGGGCTTGCGCCCCAGGGCTTGCAGGCGGGGCAGCGCGTCGGTCGAGGCCGCAGCCGACAGGGGGGCGTCGTCGCCCGCTTTGCCCGGCACGATCCAGTCCAGCACCACGGCACCTGCCTTGGCTGACGGTGCCGGGGCGGCCGCATCGCCCCAGCAGGACTCGCAGTCGGCGCTGATGAAGCGCTCGAACACGGCCACAGGCCTGGGGGTGCCGTCGCTGCTGCAACTGGCCTGGGCCATCGCCTGGGGGGCGTGCGCCAGGGCCAGCCACAGGCTGGCCAGGGTGAGGGCAATGTTTTTCATGGTGCGAGGCGGCGTGGGGCAGGGTGCTTTCTACAATGGCTGGATGTTCCCACAAGACCCGTTTTCGGGTGTGCCAGATGCCCTGGTGCCCCCACACTCCGGTGCGCCCTCGGCCGCATCCCCCCTTCTGGCCCACCTGAACGATGAACAACTGGCTGCGGTGACCTTGCCCGCAGGCCATGCGCTCATCCTGGCGGGGGCGGGGTCGGGCAAGACCCGGGTGCTGACCACCCGGATTGCCTGGCTGCTGCAAAACGGCTACGCCACGCCCGGCGGCATTCTGGCCGTCACATTCACCAACAAGGCTGCCAAGGAGATGGTGGCCCGCCTGTCGGCCATGCTGCCGGTCAACGTGCGTGGCATGTGGATTGGCACCTTCCACGGCCTGTGCAACCGGCTGCTGCGCGCGCATCACAAGGCAGCGGGGCTGCCGCAGTCGTTCCAGATCCTGGATACGCAAGACCAGCTCTCGGCCATCAAGCGCCTGTGCAAGCAGCACAACGTGGACGAGGAGCGCTTTCCTCCCAAGCAGCTGTCGTACTTCATCGCCAGCTGCAAGGAAGAGGGCATGCGTCCCGGCGACGTTCCCACGCACGACAGCGACGCCCGCAAGAAGGTCGAGGTCTACCAGCTGTACGAAGAGCAATGCCAGCGCGAAGGCGTGGTGGACTTCGGCGAGCTGATGCTGCGGTCTTACGAGCTGCTGCGCGACAACGACCCGATCCGCGAGCACTACCAGCGCCGGTTCCAGCACATCCTGGTCGATGAGTTCCAGGACACCAACAAGCTGCAGTACGCCTGGCTCAAGCAACTGGCGGGCAATGAGGTGGGCGGGCGCTACGAGGCGCGCGGCAGCGTGATCGCTGTGGGTGACGATGACCAGAGCATCTACGCCTTCCGTGGCGCGCGCGTGGGCAACATGACCGACTTTGTGCGCGAATTCGATGTGCAGCGCCAGATCAAGCTGGAGCAGAACTACCGCAGCTACAGCAACATCCTCGACTCGGCCAACCACCTCATCAGCCACAACAGCCGCCGCCTGGGCAAGAACCTGCGCACCACCCAAGGTGCTGGCGAGCCCGTGCGCGTGTACGAGGCCAGCTCTGACCTGGCCGAGGCGCAGTGGATGGTGGACGAGATCAAGCAGTTGGTGCGCAATGACGGCTTTGAGCGCAAGGAAATCGCTGTGCTCTACCGCAGCAACGCGCAAAGCCGGGTGATCGAATCGGCATTGTTCAATGCCAGCGTGCCCTACCGTGTGTACGGCGGCCTGCGGTTTTTTGAGCGTGCCGAAATCAAGCATGCGCTGGCCTATCTGCGCCTGTTGGAGAACCCGCACGACGACACCAGCTTCACGCGCGTCGTCAACTTTCCTCCGCGCGGCATTGGCGCGCGCAGCATCGAGGTGCTGCAGGACGCGGCCCGCGCCGCGGGCTGCTCGTTGCACGATGCGGTGAGCGCCGTGCCCGGCAAGGCGGGGGCCAACCTGGGCGCGTTTGTGGCCATGGTGGATGTGCTGCGCGAGCAGACCCAGGGCCTGAACCTGCGCGGCATCATCGAGCAGATGCTCGAATCCACGGGGCTGGTGGAGCACTTTCGCACCGAGAAGGAAGGCGCCGACCGCATCGAGAACTTGGAGGAACTGGTCAACGCCGCCGAGAGCTTTGTCACGCAAGAGGGCTTTGGCCGTGACGCGGTGGCGCTGCCGCTGGACGAGCACGGCACGCCGCTCATCCAAAGCGCGGTCAGCCAAGGGCTGGACACGAACGCGCCCGTACTCGACGAGCCTTTGAAACCCGCTGTGCCCGGCATCGTGGACGCCGACACCGGCGAAACCCTCTCGCCCCTGGCCGCCTTCCTGACCCACGCCGCACTCGAAGCCGGTGACAACCAGGCCCAGGCTGGGCAGGACGCTGTGCAGCTCATGACGGTGCATGCCAGCAAGGGGCTGGAGTTTGACTGCGTGTTCATCGGTGGCATGGAGGAGGGCCTGTTCCCCCACGAGAACTCCGCCAGCGACCGCGACGGCCTGGAGGAGGAGCGCCGCCTGATGTACGTGGCCATCACCCGCGCCCGCAAGCGCCTGTACCTGAGCCACTCGCAAACGCGCATGCTGCACGGGCAGACGCGCTACAACATCAAGAGCCGGTTTTTTGACGAGCTGCCTGAAGCGGCCCTCAAGTGGATCACGCCCAAGCAGCAGGGCTTTGGCTCGTATGCGCCCAGTTTTGCTACTAATTCAGGAGCTGGTGGCGCATATGGATCTGGCGCTAGAGGCCAATTTGGCTTCAAATCCGAGACGTTTGCCAGTCCCCCGGTGCCTGTGCAGAAGGCGGCACCATCGCACGGCCTGCGCACGGGGATTGCCGTGTTTCACACCAAATTTGGCGAAGGCAAGGTGCTGGCCATTGAAGGCACCGGCGACGACGCACGTGCACAGGTCAACTTTCCGCGCCACGGCACCAAGTGGCTGGCGCTGTCGGTGGCCAAGCTGACGGTGGTCGAATAGCTCGTTTTGAGCCAAATCGCCTGCTAGCGCTAGTACCTTATGCCCTGGTAGCTATTGTTTGTATAGCAAGCCAGGACCGCCAATGACAACGGGGCCCTGAGGCCCCGTTGGTTTTTGAAGCGGGCGGCACCGGGTGCAGCCCTGTTGGCCCTTCGCTCAGGCTGGTTTCAGGCCTGGTTCAGGCTGGGCTGCTTGGCCGCTGCCGTCAGGTAGCCCACGGCCGCGCCGTTCTTGTTCTTGTAGTTGGCCTTGATCATCGGGTCCAGCGTGTCCTTGACCACGCTGTGGATGGCGCCCCAGTCACCGGCGTGCTGGAAGTTGCTCATGATGTACGTCCAGCCGTTGATCTCGTCCACGGCGTGCAGGCCGGTGGACTCGCCGCCCGAGGGGATCGACATCACGCGCGACAGCTGCTTGGTGTCCACGTTGTAGGCCCACAGGAAGTTGTTGACGTGCTGGCTGCTGTCTTCGCCGATGAACAGGGTGCGCATCTTTTCGGAGAACTTGAGGTTGTCCGGGTTGGCGATGTTGTTGGGGTTGGCGGTGTTGCCCAGGGCGTCGGCGGTGATGTCCTCACCGGCCAGCAGCACCTTGGTGTCCACGGGCATCCATTCGCTGTTGATGGTGCCGCCGGCGGTGTCCTTCTGGCCACCCTTGAGGTTCAGCGCCATCACGGCGCCGGCCACCAGTTGCTTGGGCACCGAGATGCCGTTGCCCGGCACGTTGGCGGCATTGCCTGCCACCATGGACGACTGGATGTTCTGCAGCGCAGAGTAGGCAATCTTGTCCTTGGCGTTGACCGTGGTGCCTTCCATCTTGGTGAAGCCCAGGCTGGCGCCGAGGTAGGCGGCGTAGCGGTGGGTTTCCAGGAAGGCAGCGGCCTTTTCCATGCCAGGGTTCAGCTTGATCCACTCGGTCTTGCCGTTGGCCACGATCTTGGTGTAGCTGGCATCGGCCGGGTCGGTGGTCTTCACGGTCATGATGTCCGTGGGCTTGAGCGTGTTGGCCAGGTTCTCGATCTCGGCGCTGGTGGCCGAGCCCATCTTGATCCAGGTGAGGGGCGCGGCCGTGCCCACCTTGGGGTCGATGGAGAAGCCGCTGCCTACCTTGGCCACGTACAGAGTGCCGGACGACAGGTCTTTTTCCTTGTCGGCCACGAACACGAAGTAGCCGCTGTTGGTGGCGTCGTCGCCCATCAGCGCCGTGCGGTTGTCAGGCATCACCTGCACCAGTTCATGCGAGATGCGGCCCATGCAGAAGTGCTTCTTGATGCTGGCGGTGCCGTCAGGGTTCACCGTCACCTCGGGCATGTGTCCGTAGTGGTAGGGGTTGGCCTTGGTTTCGTCGCCAAGCAGGTTCTTGCTGTAAGCCTTGAACATGGCGTTGCTGGCGATGCTGAACGCATCGGGTTCGTATTCTTCGCTCGACAGGTGGGTGCCCCAGGGCGACAGGCTCGCGCCGCAGGTGATCCACAGGCCGTGCACCTTGGAGGTGTCCACGTTGTGGTACTTCACCAGGCTCAGCTTGCCGGTGGTCTGGTCCTGGTCCAGCGTCAGCACGGCAATGGGCGAGGGCAGCTTGCCGTACATGTCGGTCTTGCCGTCTTGTGCCCAGGTGGTGTATTCAAACTGCACCACGGCAAACACGGCCTTGCCCTTGAGGCCGGTCACGGTGGGGTTGGCCACGGTCAGCAGCGAGGTGCCGTCGGGCGAGTCCGAGAAGTACTGGCGTTCCTTGCCAGCCACCGTGGCGTCGATGATGGGCTTGTTGTTGATGTCGTAGTAGCCACCCGACAGGATGGTGCCGCCCTTGCCGTCGGACACCATGTCGCCCGTCACGAAGAACGGCTGGTAAGCCAGCTGGTACGAGCGTACCGAGTCGTCGCTGAGCTTGATGTTGAGCGTGGAGCCCACGGTGGTGGTGGCCATGGCAGCGGCGTTGGCCAGGGTGGGGGCTGCCATCGACGTGAAGCTGGCCGACACATAGCTGGGCGCGGCGGAATCGCTGCCACCACAGGCGGTCAGCAGGGCGGCCGAGGCGCTGGCGCTGAGCGGGAGCATGGGAACGCCGGCCAGCAGTTGCAGGGCCTTGCGGCGGGTGGGCATCGTCGGTTGGGTCATTTTCGGGGTGTTTCCAAGTGGGTATGCGAACGGGCATGCCACGCCCTGATCCGACCGGGAGCCTTGTTGGAAAAGGCGTAGTAGGCGGGTGGCATGGAGTCCAGCCCGCGATCCTAGGAACGCCCCGTGACAGTGGTTTGACGTTTGTGTGACGGTTTGACGCGGTGCCTTGCGCAGCGCGTGACGCCCGCCCAAGGCGCGCCGCGCAGGCATGGCTGCGCGTGCGCTGCGGGACAGGCCCTAGTCCCGGGAGCCGGGCGGGCCGTAGGAGTTGCCGCTTCCGTAACTGTTGGCCGGTGCGGCCGCGCCGCCGCTGCCGTCCTTGACGCCCTTGCGGCCCGACACCTGCCACGCGGTGCGCTGGTTGACCAGCCCCGCCAAAAATTCCATTTCTTCGTCCGTGTGGTTGATGGCACCGGCCGGTGTCAGCAGCCGGCCATTGCGGGGCGCGGGCTCGGCCCAGAACGACTGGTGGTAGCTGGACTGGCTCACCAGGCGTTCGCCGCCCGCCGTCAGCTCTACCGTGCCATAACAGTTGCAGAGGTAGCCGCGCTGGTCCTGGTCGGCAAATACCTCGGCATACACCCCTGTGCCGCGGATGCCCGCCGTGGCGGTGGGCAGCGCAATCTGCCGGTCGGGGCCACGCCCCCACACCGTGGCCACCGCACCGCTGAGCAGGCGCAGCAGCTTGACGGCCGTGGGTGTGTCGCTCTCCATGGCCATGCGTGAGTTCTGCCGCACCATGAAGGCGCTGTCGCCCACCGAGAACACCAGGCTGGCGCCCGGCCCGGTCTCGATGCGGTCGTTGGCGGTGATGGTGTGCTGCGCCGTCAGGGGCTCGCCATTGCGCAGTACGTCGCCGCGCACCTCCACGATGTTGCTGCGCGCCTGCGCATGGGCGGCCGACCAGCCACCGCCTGCCACCCACAGCGCGGCGGCCTGCACCACGCTGCGCCGTTGGAACCAGACCAGCTCGTCGTCAGAGCGGCCCTGCAGGTGGTGCGCCGGGGGGGCTGGGGGGCGGGTTGTCATGGGGCGCCTCTTCTTGCTGGGGGGTGTAGGGGGGCTCGAAGCAGTCGCGGAAGGTGAAGACCACCGAGGTGAAGAACATCGCAGCCAACATCATGGCAGCGCCTACCATGATGCCACCGGCCATCGATCCCGCAAGCCCCGCCACGGCCAGCAGGGCCGACACGATGCTGACCACCAGCCCGCCCAGCAGAAACACACCCAGCCAGCCCAGCCCGTAGACCAGGAACGCACCAAAGTTGCGCACGCAGGCCACGATGGAGAAGAACAGCGCCTTGACCGGCGGCACGCCATGCCAGTGCACGAGGCCCGGTGCATGCCAGAACAGCAGCGACAGGGGCAGGTACAGCAGCATCGACAGCCACATGGCGCGCTGGAAGTCCGGGTTCTCGGCAATCTCTCGGGTCATGGGCGCGCCACCCAGGTAAACCTGCGCAAACTGGCCGCCGTCCAGCAGGGCCGACAGGCCCATGATGCCGAGAAAAGCCACCGCATACAGCACACCCAGTGTGAGCATGTCGCGCAGCCGCTCTCGCCCGGTGCGAAAGGCCACCAGCAGCACCGTGGGCATCGGAAACCGCCCTTGCGATGCCTGTGCCGCGGCCACCATCATGGCCAGCGTGGCCGACGGTAGCAGTGCGAGGGCAATGGCCGGCCCCACCAGCGGAATCATCGTGGCCAGCGACATGGCCGCCATGGTCATGAAGAACAGCGCAGCCAGCGCCATGGGCTGGCGCCAGAACGCCCGAACGCCGAGCTTGACCCAGGCCATGCCGGTGCGCGCGGGGACGATGTGGAGTTTCATGGATACGTTGGAAAGGAGGAGGGGCCTGCGCCGCCGACTGCGCCCCAACGCCCATGGGGCGCGCCGAGCGGCATCGGATGTCGAGGGGGCGAATAAGGTCGAATTTACCCCACTGCCCCAAACCGGTGGCGGGGTCAGGGGTTAGAGGCTGCCCGCCTGTGGTGGGATCAGCCCGCGTGCACGGGCAGGGCCAGGCGCCCGCGCAGCACGCGCTCGAAGTGTGTGGGGTCGTGGGGTTTGAGCATCGAGGCCTCGCGCGGCAAGTAGAAGTCCCACAGGCGCGAGATCCAGAACCGCAGCGCCCCTGCGCGCAACATGGCGGGCAGCAACTCGCGCTCGGCGGCCGTCAGCGGGCGCACGGCCTGGTAAGCGTCCAGCATGCGCGTGGCGCGCTCGGCATCGTGGGCGCCGGTGGGCAGGTCGATGCACCAGTCGTTCAGGCACACGGCCAGGTCAAACAGCCAGGTGTCCACACCTGCAAAGTAGAAGTCGAAGAAGCCCGTCAGCTCTTCCCCCTCGAACATCACGTTGTCGCGGAACAGGTCGGCATGCACGGGCCCGCGCGGCAGGGCGGCATAGGCGGAGCTGGCGGCCACATGGTTCTGGTAGGCCAGCTCGGACCGCAGCAATGCGGCCTGTGCGTCGTCAATGTGGGGCAGCACCACCGGCACCGTCTCGTTCCACCAGGGCAGCCCGCGCAGGTTGGGCTGGTGGCGGTCAAAGTCGCGGCCCGCAAGGTGCATGCGGGCCAGCATGGTGCCCACGGCCGCGCAGTGCACGCCCTGAGGGGCCAGCTGGCTCTTGCCGCGCAGCTTGTTGACCACGGCGGCGGGTTTGCCACACACGGTGTGCAGGATGTCGCCGTTCTTGTCGGCACGCGGGTCGGGCACGGGCACGCCGCCGTGCGCCAGGTGCTTCATCAGGTACAGGTAGAAAGGCAGCTGCTCGGCCGTGAGGCGCTCGAACAGTGTCAGCACGAATTCGCCCTGGTCGCTGGTCAGAAAGTAGTTGGTGTTCTCGATGCCGCCCTCAATGCCGCGCAGCTCCACCAGCTCGCCCAGTTGCAAACGGCGCAGCAACTCGCGCGCCTCGGGATTGGAGACTTCGGTAAAAACGGCCATCGCTCAGGGGGTCGAAGAAAAGAGAAGGGGAAGGGGCGGGACAACGGGCGGGGCTCAACCGGTGGCAACGCAGTGCGTGCGCGCCACCCTGCCACCCATCAGAACTTGAACACGTTCCAGACGCGGGGCGCCGTGGTGGTTTCAGCGCCATTGTTGCCACCGGCGCGGCTGCGCGCGCCATCAGGCGACTGCACTTCGTAGGCGGGCAGGTTGCCGGTCTTGGGCTGCACCGAGATGTTCTGGGTTTGCCCGCCGACCCGCAGCTCGTCCACACGGCTGCCTGCGTCTTCGATCTGGATGCGCTCCGTGCGCTGGTTGGTGCGACCAGACAGGGGCTCGGGATCGGGCAGCGCATCGCGCTGGTTACCAGCGCCTGCGGTGGTGGCAGCAGGGGATGGGGACGGGGTTTGGGCCAGGGCATTGCCGCAGGCCATGCCCAGCAGCAGGAGAAGGTGAACAGCGCGCATCGGGCGATTGTAGAGCGCCGCCCGGCGGGCGCTGCCCGTGCACAATTGCCGGATGAGCAACAAAAAGACCCTGGTGCTGGTGGACGGCTCCAGCTACCTCTACCGCGCCTTCCACGCCATGCCCGACCTGCGGGCCGTGCCGGGCGACCCTACAAGCCCTGCCACCGGTGCCATTCGCGGCATGATCAACATGATGCAGGCCCTGCGCAAAGAGGTGGTGGCCGACTACGCTGTGTGCGTGTTCGACGCCTCGGGCCCCACCTTCCGCGATGCCTTGTACACCGAATACAAGGCCACGCGCTCGCCCATGCCAGACGACCTGCGCAGCCAGATCGAGCCCATCCATGAGGTGGTGGACCTGCTGGGCTGGAAGGTGGTGGCCGTGCCCGGCGTGGAGGCCGACGACGTGATCGCCACCTTGGCCCACGTGGCGGCCGCACAGGGCATTGAGGTCATCGTGTCCAGCGGCGACAAGGATCTGAGCCAGCTGGTCAACGAGCACATCACCATCATCGACACCATGAGCGGCAAGCGCCGCGATGTGGCGGGCGTGACAGCAGAGTTTGGCGTGCCACCCACGCTGATGGTGGACTACCAGGCGCTGGTGGGCGACACCGTGGACAACGTGCCCGGCGTGACCAAAGTGGGCCCCAAAACGGCCGCCAAGTGGCTGGAAGAATATGGTTCGCTCGACAACCTGATTGCCAACGCCGATGCCATCAAGGGCGTGGCGGGCAACAACCTGCGCGAGGCGATCGCCAGTGGCCAGCTGGCATTGAGCCGCCAGCTGGTCACCATGAAGACCGACTGCGCGCTGGCCGACTACATCCCTGGCCTGCCCGCGTTTGATGACATCACGCTGGACGCGCCCGACAGCACCGGCCTGCTGCCGTTTTACGAAAAGTATGGCTTCAAGGGCTTGGCCAGCGCGATCAAGGGTGCTGCAGCCCCGGCCACAGCAGCCCCCACCGTCGCCATGCCCGGCCAAAGCGGCGATCTGTTTGCCGACCACTCCGCCAGCACCGTGGCCGAAGAAGCCCAGCACCGCACGGTGGTGTACGACACCATCCTCAACTGGGCCGACTTTGACCAGTGGCTGGAGCGCCTGCGCAAGGCCCCGCTCACGGCCATCGACACCGAGACCGACTCGCTTGACGAAATGCGTGCGCAAATCGTCGGCATCTCTTTCAGCGTGCAGCCCGGCGAGGCCGCCTACATTCCCCTGCGCCACGAAGGCCCCGATGCGCCCGCGCAACTGCCGTTGGATGAAGTGCTCGCCCGTCTCAAGCCCTGGCTGGAAGACCCCAAGCACCATAAGCTGGGCCAGCACATCAAGTACGACCGCCATGTGTTCGCCAACCACGGCATCGAGGTGCAGGGCTACACACACGACACCATGCTGCAAAGCTACGTGCTCGAAGTGCACAAGCCCCACAACCTGACCAGCCTGGCCGAGCGCCACACGGGCCGCAAAGGCATCACCTATGAAGATCTGTGCGGCAAAGGCGCGCACCAGATTCCGTTTGCCCAGGTGCCGGTGGACAAGGCCGCTGCCTATTCGTGCGAAGACTCCGACCAGACCCTGGACGTGCACAACGCCCTGTGGCCGCTGCTGCAGGTGGATGACAAGCTGCGCTTCATCTACGAGCTGGAGATGCAAAGCAGCGAGGCCCTGTACCGCATCGAACGCAACGGCGTGCTGATTGACGCGCCCACGCTGGCCGCACAAAGCCACGAGCTGGGCCAGCGCATCCTGCAGCTCGAAACCGAGGCGTACGAAATTGCAGGCCAGCCCTTCAACCTGAGCAGCCCCAAGCAACTGGGCGAAATCTTCTTCGACAAGCTGGGCATGCCTGTGGTCAAAAAGACCGCCACGGGTGCCCGCAGCACCGACGAAGAAGTGCTGGAAAAGCTGGCCGAGGACTACCCCCTGCCCGCCAAGCTGCTGGAGCACCGCAGCCTGGTCAAGCTCAAAGGCACCTACACCGACAAGCTCGCCCAGCTGGCTCTGCCACGCACAGGCCGCGTGCACACGCACTATGCGCAGGCCGTGGCCGTCACAGGCCGCTTGTCCAGCAACGACCCCAACCTGCAGAACATCCCCATCCGCACCCCCGAAGGCCGCCGCGTGCGCGAGGCCTTTGTGGCCCCCGCAGGCCGGGTGATTGCGAGTGCCGACTACTCCCAGATCGAGCTGCGCATCATGGCCCACCTGAGTGGCGACCACTCGCTGCTGCACGCCTTCCACGCCGGGCTGGACGTGCACCGCGCCACCGCGGCCGAAGTGTTTGGTGTGGAGGTGGACCAGGTCACCAGCGAGCAACGCCGCTACGCCAAGGTCATCAACTTCGGACTCATCTACGGCATGAGCAGCTTTGGCTTGGCCAAGAACCTGGGCATCGAGACCAAGGCCGCCGCTGCGTACATCGACAAATACTTCCAGCGCTACCCCGGCGTGAAGCAGTACATGGACGACACCAAGGCCGCCGCCAAGTCCATGGGCTATGTCGAAACCGTGTTTGGCCGCCGCCTGTACCTGCCCGAAATCAATTCCCCCAACGGCCCCCGTCGCGCCGGGGCCGAGCGCGCCGCCATCAACGCGCCCATGCAGGGCACGGCAGCTGACTTGATCAAGCTGGCCATGGTGGCTGTGCAGAAGGAGCTGGACGCGCACAAGCCAGATATCCAAATGATCATGCAGGTGCACGACGAACTGGTGTTCGAACTGCCCGCGAGCGAGGTGGACTGGCTCAAGACCCACATTCCGCGCCTGATGGCGGAAGTGGCGGCGCTGAAGGTGCCGTTGCTGGCTGAGGTGGGGGTGGGGGCTAATTGGGATAAGGCGCATTGAGGCGGCGCGGGCTATCAGATTCTCAGATTCATTAATTCACTATGTCCAAAGCGCCGCGTAAGTACTCAACCGAATTTGTGCTGAATATCTATTCGACGGATCCGGCCATGATCTCGCCCGCGCATCTTGATGACCTCGTGTATGAGAGCGATGAAGCACGGGAGCAGATACGAAACTCAAATATCTACTTGATTCTCAAGCGACCACGAATTGCCTTTGTCCCCGGTAGCATTTCGATCCGAGATCGGGAAGTAGTCGGCGAGTTGTCCGTTCAACTCGAAGACAAAGCCCCTACCTTTCCTTTCCGCCTCTGCGGGGAGCTTCCTGCCGAAGTCTCATCGGTGGCTGCTCTCAAGTACCCATACACGAAACTCTCTTTTTTGTCGTCAGGTGGTGACACGCTGATGACTGTGCCTGTCGCATACCTTCTCAAGCATTGCGAGGCACAACTAAACGGCCTAGACAGTCAAGAAGTCGTGTATGTAGGTCAAGCATTTGGAACGGCTGGTGAAAGATGTGCAATCGAACGCCTGTCCTCTCATTCAACTCTGCAAAAAATCCTTGCCGATATTTCAGCAAATGAGCCCCACATGGAGGTTTTGCTTGCGCTCTACAGTTTCGGCTTCCATCGATTTATTATGAGTATCGATGGCATAAACCCCGCCTTGATTGACGGGGATGCTGATAAGCAGCATTACCAAAAAGTACTTCAGTCGCAGTTCAAGCGGTCAATGAGGGTTTCCCTTGCCGAAGCCGCACTAATCCGACATTTCGAACCTAAGTACAACAAGCAGTACAAGACAGGCTTCCCTCATAAGCGACAGAAGATTCTGGAAAAACTCTATGACTTCGACTTTGCGGGTTTGGTTGTCGAGGCAAGCGTTGAAGACCATCGCATGCATTTGTATTCAGAGAAGCAGAGTCCAAAATCTCATCACATAGCCAAGTTCGACTTGCATGAGCCGGCCACTCGTCGGAGCTTCTTTTACGCAGAGCCTTAAAAAACGAGCACGGATGGGTCGGTGAGAAACACGTCTCAAATGGCCTCTGCAGAGAGCATTCGCCCCCAACCCCAACCTGCAACGAATCAGTCCGATCTTTAAACTGCTTTAACACCAGCTGGCAAACCCGCCAGTTTTGACTGTCTTGTCTGGAGCCCTCATGTCCACCCCCTACACCCCCCCCGCAATCTGGCAATGGAACAAAGAAAACGGCGGCCAGTTCGCCAGCATCAACCGGCCCATTGCCGGTGCCACGCACGACAAGGAACTGCCCGTAGGCAAGCACCCGCTGCAGCTCTATTCGCTGGGTACGCCCAATGGCGTGAAAGTCACGGTCATGCTGGAAGAGCTACTGGCACTGGGCCACAGCGGGGCGGAGTACGACGCGTGGCTGATTCGCATCAATGAGGGCGAGCAGTTTGGCAGCGGCTTCGTGTCTGTGAACCCTAATTCCAAGATCCCCGCGCTGCTGGACCGCACTGACCCGGCCAACCCGGTGCGGGTGTTCGAGTCCGGCGCCATCCTGATGTACCTGGCCGAGAAGTTCGGCAGCGCCCTCTTGCCCAAAGACGGCGCGGCGCGCGCCGAGTGCCTGTCATGGCTGTTCTGGCAAATGGGCGGTGCGCCGTTTGTGGGTGGCGGGTTCGGACATTTTTATGCCTATGCGCCGGTCAAGATCGAGTACGCGATTGACCGCTACGCGATGGAGGCCAAGCGCCAGCTGGATGTGCTGAACCAGCGCCTGGCCGTGACCGAGTACGTGGCGGGCAATGAGTACACGGTGGCGGATATTGCAATCTGGCCCTGGTATGGCTTGCTGGTGAAAGGGCAGGCCTACAACGCGGGCGAGTTTTTGCAGGTGCACGAATACACGCATGTGGTGCGCTGGGCCGAGCAGGTGGCCAAACGCCCGGCGGTGCAGCGGGGGCGCAAGGTGAACCGGGTGCAGGGCGACCTGGCCAGCCAGTTGCGCGAGCGGCATGACGCCAGCGACTTTGACACCAAGACGCAGGACAAGATCGAGGCGGCGGCAGCGGCAGCTTCTTCCCCCGCACGCTGAGTGTTTTTTGCAAGGCGTCACCATGATTACTTTGTATGACTGCGCCACGGCGCCCAGCCCGCGCCGTGCGCGCATCCTGCTGGCAGAAAAGGGTGTGGCCCACGACACCGTGCAGGTGGACCTGCGCAATGGCGAGCAACTGGGCGAGGCCTACCGCCAGATCAACCCGCAGTGCACGGTGCCCGCGCTGCGCACTGAAGAGGGTCTGCTGCTGACCGACAACGCGGCGATCACGGCGTATGTGGAGGCGCGCTACCCGCAGCCCGCACTGCTGGGTGAGACGCCTGCAGAAAAGGCCGAGATTGCGAGCTGGAACTGGCGCATGGAGTTCGAGGGCCTGCAGGCCATTGCCGAGGCGCTGCGCAACAGCGCGCCCGCCATGGCCAACCGGGCATTGCCCGGCGCGGTGGACTACCCGCAAATCCCGGCCCTGGCTGAGCGTGGACTGGTGCGTGTGGGGCAGTTCTTTCAGCTGCTCAACGAGCGCCTCGCGGACCGCGAATTCATTGCCACTGACCGCTTCAGCGTGGCCGACATCACGGCGGTGGTGGCGGTGGACTTTGCGCGTGTGGTCAAGCACAAGCCCGGCGAGCAGCACCCGCACTTGCTGCGCTGGCGTGCGGCCATGGCGCTGCGGCCGTCGATGTTGCTTTAGCTGCAAGCGCGTGCGAGGCGCGCGGTTTGAGTGCGCGATTTCG
Organism: Acidovorax sp. 59; assembly: GCF_002754175.1. Classification (NCBI taxonomy): domain Bacteria; kingdom Pseudomonadati; phylum Pseudomonadota; class Betaproteobacteria; order Burkholderiales; family Comamonadaceae; genus Acidovorax; species Acidovorax sp. 59. Next base: position 937,428 of record NZ_PEET01000001.1, read on the forward strand.
CAATGGGTACATGCAAGGATTGCGCTTGCGGCCCATTCCTTGCATCGTCAGCATATGCGCCTTCGCCACATAGAAGTCTTCAACGCCGTCATGCTCACCGGCAGCGTGAGCGCGGCGGCCCGCCTTATCAACGTCACGCAGCCTGCGGTCAGCCGCATCCTGGCGCATGCTGAATTGCAGCTGGGCTTTCCGCTGTTCCACCGGCTCAAGGGCAAGCTGGTACCCACCACCGAGGCACAGACCCTGTACCCGCACATCGAGCGCCTGTTCACCCAGCTCGATGATGTGCAGCGCCTGGCCAACAGCCTCAAGAGCGACCGGCGTGAGGGTGAGTTGCATATCCTGAGCGTGCTGGCGCTGAGCTACGAGGTGCTGCCGCGTGCGTTGCGTTTTTTCAGGAAAAAGCACCCGGATGTGCAGGTGACCATCGACGCGCTGCACTCGCCCCAGATCGTCTCGGCCCTGGTGCTGCAGGAGGCGGATGTGGGCTTTGTGTTCAGCGCCATCGCCCACCCCGCGCTCACGCAGGAGCATCTGGCCGATGGGCGCATGGTGTGTGTGGCGCCCAAGGGCATGCTGGGTGCTGCGCTGGTGGCGGCCGGTGTGGTGCATCTGGCCGACCTGGCAGACACGCCGGTGGTGCGGCTGGATGTGCGCGACCCCATCGGCACGGTGGTCAACCACGCGTGCCGCGAGGCGGGCGTGGGCCTGCAGACGGCGTTCACGGTGCAGACCTACCATGCGGCGCTGGCGCTGGCGCGCCATGGTCACGCCGTGGCGCTGGTGGACGCCTGCACGGCGGCATCGGCCGACCGCAGCAAGGTGGATGTGCTGGCGCTGGCGCCGCACATTGCCGTGCCCATCAAGTCGCTGCGTACTGTCAACCGCCCCAGCTCACTGCTGGCCAGTGCCATGACGCAATGCATGCGCCAAGCGGTGGCTGAGACGCTGGAAGCGGTGGGCCTGCAGCCCGAGGTGGAGTGAACGCGCCACCTGCCGAGGCGTGTGGTGCCTTGTGCGGCTGCAGCGCGTGGGAGAGTCAGGCGGGAGCCAGCAGTTCGGCCACCTGCGCCGCCGTGCCAAACGCCAGCGTGAACCCCAAAGAGCCATGGCCTGTGTTGAGCAGCAGGTTATTCGGTGCCCCCACCCAACGGCCCACCATCGGCAGCCCGGTGGGCGTGGCGGGGCGCATGCCGGTCCAGGCATGCAGCTCTCCGCCTTGATGGCATGTCGGAAAAACGGTGCGGGTGGCATCGCACAGGCTCTGGATGCGCGCGGCAGGTATGCGTGCATCGTGCCCCACCAGCTCGGCCATGCCCGCCACCCGAAGGCGCTGGCCGATGCGCGCAAACACCACCTTGCGTGCAGCATCGGTCACATTGACGCGAGGCGCTGCCGATGGTGCGGGGGTGGTATCGAGCGTGATGCTGTAGCCCTTGAGAGGGTATACCGGCAAGCGGAACCCCAGCGTCTGCGCCGCCTGGTGGCTGCGGCTGCCCAGGGCCAGCACAAACTGTTGCGCCTCGATGGCTCCTGCACTGGTCTGCACCGCAGCAATGCGGGATCCCTCGCGCACAAAGCCTTGGACCGTGGCGCCCAGCATGAAGCGCACCCCCCGTGCGGCCAGCACGGCCTCCAAGCCTTGGCAGACCTGGAGGCAGTCGGCAGCGCATTCACTGGGGGTGTAGATGGCTCCGGCAATGCGCGGCTGGTAGTGCAGCAGCGCGGGCTCAAGCTCCACGCAACGCTGGGCCGAAACCGCCTGCTGTTCGCTGCCCCACTGGAGCTGCAGGTCCATCTGGCGTTGTGCCGCGGCCAGGCCGGCTGCGGTGTCGTACAGCACCAGCTTGCCGGTGCTGGAGAAGTTGCAGTCCAGGGACTCTGCCTGCAGCATGGTTTCCAGATGATGGCGGCTCAGGGCGGCCAGGGCCAGCAGTTGTGCGGTGCTGCGTTCGGAAGTCTGTCGGTTGCAGGCGCGCAGAAACTCCAGCCCCCAGCGCCACTGGTGGGTATCCCACTGCAGGCGCAGCTTGAGTGGGGAGGTGGGCGAGAGCAGCAGCCGGGGCAGCTGCCGCCAGATGCTGGCGTCCGCCAGCGGTTGTACATAGCTGTAGCTCAGTTGCGCGCCGTTGCCACCGCTGGCGCCAGTGCCGGGCTGCGCCTGGTCGATGACGGTGACCTGCAGGCCGCGCTGTTGAAGTTCATATGCCGTGGCCAGGCCGACGATGCCTGCGCCCAATACACATACCTGCATCGGAGAGAGTGAAACGGTTGGAGGAGATGACAACGAATGTAGGCGGCAGTGCACCTGCTGAACAATGCCAAAGCAGTGCCTTGCCATGCCAGGAAGTTATGCACTGGTCAGCGCCTGGTGTTTTCAGGATGGGCCGGCGGGAGAGGGGTGGGGGCACCGGGATGCAAGGGCCGCAAAGAAGGCAGGACGATCCACGATGGTGCGCGGAGGTGCACCGAAACAGAGCCATAACTTTTCATCATGGTGGACCCGCGCAAATGAATTGTTCAAGACGGCCGCAAATTTTTACAGTGCCCCTGCATCTTGCTTTCTCGTCTGTCCGACTGTCTGTTCACCTGATTTTTTGCAAAGGGATTCCCATGAAGCTCTCCGCTGTCACCGCTGCTGTCCTCGTGGTCGCCGGTGTGCTGGCCAATACCGTGGCCAGTGCCGACACCCTCAAGAAGATTGCCGACTCCGGCAAGATCACGCTGGCCTACCGCGAGTCGTCGGTGCCCTTCAGCTATCTGGCGGGCCCGGGCAACCCGGTGGGCATGTCGGTGGACATCTCCAACGCCGTGGTCGATGCGGTGAAGAAACGGTTGAACAACCCTGCCATCAAGGTGGAGCTGCAGGCGGTGACTTCGCAAAACCGCATTCCGCTGCTGACCAACGGCACCGTGGACCTGGAGTGCGGGTCGACCACCAACAACACGGCGCGCGGCAAGGACGTGCAATTTGCCATCAACTATTTCTACACCGGCACCCGGCTGTTGACCAAGAAGGCCTCGGGCGTCAAGAACTACGCCGACCTCGCCAAGAAAAAAGTGGCCAGCACCTCGGGCACCACCAACGCGCAGGTGATCCGCAAGTACAACCGCGACAACAACCTGGACATGGACATCGTGCTGGGCAAAGACCACGAGGACTCGCTGCTGCTGGTGGACACCGGCCGTGCAGAGGCCTTCGCCATGGACGACATCCTGCTGTTTGGACTGATGGGCAACACGCGCAACCCGGCCGACTGGGTGGTGGTGGGCGACTCGCTGCAGGTCGAACCCTATGCCTGCATGCTGCGCAAGGACGACCCGCAGTTCCAGACGCTGGTCAACGGCGTGATCGGCGGGATGATGAAGTCGGGCGAGTTCGACAAGCTCTACACCAAGTGGTTCATGTCGCCAGTGCCCCCGCGCGGCCAGAACCTCAACCTGCCCATGAGCAAGGAGCTGCGCGACAACCTGGTGGCCCAGAGCGACAAGCCTGCGCTGTGATGGGTGTGAGCATGTTGCCGTCCACCCCGCACCCTCCGGCCCCGCAGGTGGTGGGCATTCTGGGGGGCATGGGGCCTGCTGCGGGTGCCGACTTTGTGCGCCTGTTTGTGCAGGCCTGCACCGACCGGATGGCGGCGCTGGGCATCCCTGTGCACGACCAGGCTTACCCTGAGCATTGGCTGGCGCAGGTGCCCATTCCCGACCGCACGGCGGCCTTGCACGACACCCGCCCCGGGGCCCACCAGCCTGCAGACCCGATGCTGCAGGCCACGGGCCGCCTGGCGGCCCTGGGCGCGCGCGTTGTGGCCATTGCCTGCAACACGGCGCATGCCTGGCATGGCCTGCTGCAGCAGCGCTTTCCGCAGTTGATGGTGCTGCATGGTGTGCAAGAGGTCGCTGCAGACCTGGCGCTGCACAAGGTGCATGGCGTGGGCCTGCTGGCCACGCAGGGTGCCTACGATGCGGGCTTGTACCAGCGCGAACTGGAGCACCGTGACATCGACTGCTTTGTGCCCGAACCCCGTGAGCGCGACCAGCTGATGCAGGGTATCTACGACGGTGTGAAGGCCGGCAACTACGCGCTGGCCCGCCAGCGGTTCGAGTCCGTGTCGCTGGTGCTGCAGCAGCGCTATGGGGTCTCCACGCTCATCATGGGCTGCACAGAAATTCCACTCGCACTGTCAGAGCACCCCCGGCTGGAGGGGCTGACGCTGGTCAATCCGTCCATGGTGCTGGCGGCTGCCTTGGCGCGGCATGCGTACGGAAACACGGGCATGGAAGCCCCGCCCCCCACTGGGCCTTCAGCTTCGCGGGCTGCGGTATAGCGCTGTAGAGCCCTGGTGCCGCTGCGCCCTGGTACGCCAGCCAGCGCACAGGCCATTGCCCAGGTGGCATCACGAAAACTTCGAAGAGGCAAGCCAGGACATGTAAAGCGAACCCCGCGAGGTTTGGGATGGTGCGTGCGCTGGCTGCTGCCTGCGCTGCGTGTGCGACGGCGGGAGTCATCGCGCAGAACACGGGGACCGCTGCGGGTTTATCGACCTCTGCGAAGGCGGAAGTGCCAAGCCCCGCCTTGGCGCGCACAGCGGAGCCTCCGGGCCAGACGCTGCAGCGCATCCAGGCCACGGGAAGAGTGGTCATCGGCCACCGCGAATCTTCTCTGCCGATGTCCTATGTGGCCAATGGGGTGCCCGTAGGCTACAGCGTGGACGTGTGCCTGCAGATCGCACAGGCCATCGGTCGCCATCTGCAGCGGCGCGATCTGCGGGTGGACTACCGTCAGGTCACGTCGGGCAACCGCTTTGAGGCCATCGAGCGCGGCGATGTGGACCTGGAATGCGGCTCCACCACCAACACGGCTGCGCGCAGGCAGCGGGTGGCTTTCACCATTGCGCACTTCATTGCGTCATCACGCATCGTGGTGCAAAGCCAGCGCCCCTTCGAGCGTATCGAAGACCTGGACGGCAAGACCGTGGCTTCGACGGTGGGCACCACCAACATCGATTCGCTGGCGCGCGAGGCTGCCAACAAATCAGTGCGCCTGCGCATCGAGCCCGCTCGTGACCATGCCGAGGGCTTTGGCTGGGTGGTGGATGGCAGGGTGGACGGCTTTGCGATGGACGATGTGCTGCTCTATGGCCTGCGTGCCAGCCATGCCCGCCCGCAGGATCTGAAGGTGATTGGCAAGCCCATGACCATCGAGCCCTATGCGGTGGCGTTCGAGCGCAACGACCCTGCGCTCAAGGCCGTGGTCGATGCGGAGCTGCGGCGGCTCATCCAGACGCGGGAGCTGCACCGCCTGTACGACAAGTGGTTCACCCAGCCCATTCCTCCACATGGCATCAATCTGGGCATGCGCATGTCGAACCTGCTGGTGGATTCGCTACGGTATCCGTCGGACTTCGTGCCCCAGTGACGAGGGCACAGACGTTGCACGTCAGCGCCAGGCGGTCGCCACCAGCTGGCTGTAATGCACCGCCTTGCGGCCCAGCAGCTGCTCGAACACCGCAGGGTTGCCCACGTTGTCGCTGCCCAGCATGGTGAGGGTTTCGGTGCACCAGGGCACGCTGGGCACTGCGTCGCCGAGGCGGGCGCTCAGCTGGGTGAGCGGGTCGGGCAGGCGCAGCACATGGGCTTTGCCATGGCCCAGTTGCTGGCGCAAGCTGGCAATGAAATCGCCCATGGTCAGGGCCTCCGGCCCAGCGCACTCGACGATGCCCTGGGTGGAGATGGCGGGCCCCAGCAGTGCAACGATGGCGGCGGCCAGATCGTGCACTGACACGGGCTGCACCCGCGCTGTGAGCATGGGGCCGGGGAACAGCGCCACCGGCAGGCGCGCCAGGTTCATGAACAGCGCGCTGCTGTCACCGCCTTTGCCAAAAACCACACTGGGGCGCAGGATGGCGGGGTGCAATGCCCCTTGTTTGGCCAACGCCAGCAGGTGCGTGTCTGCCGCGCGCTTGGTGGTGGCATAGCGGGTGGTACTGCCTTCAATGCCCAGGGCCGAGACATGCACCACGCGCCGCACACCCGCCTGGGCGCAGGCATCAAACAGCGCGACGGGCGTGTGCAGGTGCACGGCGTCGATGGGGCGCGCACGGCTGTCGCGCAGCACCCCCACAGCATTCACCACGGCATCGATACCCGCCAGGCGCGGCAGCCAGACCTGGGCCGAGGTGTCGCGCGCAAAGTCCATCGGCACCTGCAAGGCGCCGGGTGACCGGTGCCGGGGTGATACGCCGCAGTGCACCTGGTGTCCTGCACGGGTGAGTGCGGCAGCCACGGTGCGGCCCACAAAACCGGTGGAGCCGGTGAGCAAAATGTTCATCAGCGTCGTCCTGCAAAGAAGGTGAAGCGTGCAAAAACCGGAAGGCCCGGCGCGGACCTGCTCAGGCCGTCGCCACCCCCGCTGGCAACACCGTCACTGCGCAGGCGTGAAGACCTCGAAGCGGTTGCGGCCGCCATACTTGGCGCGGTACAGAGCCGCATCGGCCGCGTGCACGAGTGTGTCAGAACTGGTGCCGGGGCGTGGCACCAGGCTGGCAATGCCCATGCTGAGCGTGATGTAGGGCGCCGTGGGGGAGCGGGGGTGGGCCAGGGCCGCCTCGCGCAGGCTGGCCATGCAGCGCTCTGCCACCGTCACTGCCTCGGGCAGGGGCACATCGGGCAGCAGCAGCACAAACTCCTCGCCGCCGTAGCGTGCGGCCACCTCGTCGGCCCGGCGGATGGTGCCCTGCAGCAGCTGCGCCACGCGGCGCAGGCATTCGTCACCGGCCAGATGGCCGTAGTGGTCGTTGTAGAGCTTGAAGTGGTCGATATCGATCAGGATCACGGCCAGCGGCAGCTGGTGCCGCCCGCAGCGCATCCATTCGGTGGCCAGCCGCTCGTCAAAGCGCCGGCGGTTACCAATGCCCGTCACACCGTCGGTGGTGGATAGAAGGGCCAGCTTGGCGTTGGCGGCGGCCAGTTCCTGCTCCTTGCGCACCAGTTGGGTCACGTCGGTGCGCACACCGGCGATGCCGCCCTGGGGGGTACGCCGCTCGTCGGCCTGCAGCCAGCGGCCCTCGGGCAGGCGCTGCAGCACGGCATGGTTGGCCGCGCGGTGGTCGGCCATGCGCTGGGCGAGCCAGGCCTCTTCGTTGCCAATGGCGTCGGGGTACTGGCCGCGCTCGGCGCCATAGCGCGCGATCTGTTCAAACGTGCTGCCGGGTACGATCATGGGGGCCGAGATGGGGTACAGGCGCCGGTACTGGGCGTTGCACACCACCAGCTTGTCTTCTGCATCGAACAGGGCAAAGCCTTCTGGCAGTGACTCCACGGCGTCCTGCAGCAGCTGGCGGGCCTGCTGCGCCGCCTGCTGCGCGGCCTCCAGGGCCTGGCGCTGCTCGATGAGGTTGGTGATGTCCAGCCGCACGGCCACGACGTAGTTCTCCGGGGTGCGGGTTTCGTAGATGTTGATCCAGCGGCCATCGCTCAGACGCTGCACCAGGGTGGATGTGCTGCTGCCGTGCTCTGACAGGCGCTCTGCGATCCATGCCTCCTCGCGCCCCTTGGCCGAAGGGATCAGGCCGCGCGAGACCGAATAACGCAGGATGTCCACAAAACCCTTGCCCAGGTGGTCCGCATAGTTGATGTACGGATACATGCGGGACAGCTGCTGGTTGTAGAGCACCAGCCGGTCCTGCTCGTCGAAGATCTCGATGCCCACGGGCAGGGCCTCCACCGCGCGCTCCAGCAGCTGGCGCATGCGCTGGCTTTCCTGTCGGGCGGTCTCGACCTTCTGGCGCTGTTCGATCAGGTCGCTGATGTCCAGGCGCACGCACACCGTCATGCCGGACGGGGTGCGGCATTCGTGCATGTGCATCCACGTGCCGTTGGGGTAGTGGCGCACTTCGGGGCCGGGCCGATGGCCCCGGATGGCCAGCTCATGCGCCAGCCAGAGCTCTTCCTGGTTTTTGGCCTCCTCGGGGATGCCGTAGCGCAGGCCCTCGCGCAGCAGTTCCTCATACGTCTTGCCCAGGGACTCCGCCACGGGCAGGTGCGGACGCAGGCGCGCCATCTGGTCATTGCACAGCACCAGCCGGTCTTGCTCGTCATAGATGTCCAGCCCGGCGGGCATGGCATTGACGGCCTCGCGCAGGCTGCGTTCGGCACGTTCGGCGTCGTGCAGGGCCTGCTTGAGTGCGCGTTCCTTGTGCACTGCGTCCGTGATGTCGGCGCGCAGCACCACCATGCCGCCCCCCTCTTGCAGTCGCTCGGTGATGAGCATCCAGCGGTCGCCCTCGACCTCCTGCACCTCGGGCTGGCCGGGCGAGCGATGGCGGGCCATGCGGTCGGCCAGCCAGGCATTGGTGTCCTGCCGCGCAGCCACGATGTGGCCGGATTCGGCAGCGCGGCGCAGCACGTCTTCAAAGCGGGTGCCGTAATCGACGGCCATGGTGGTGCCGGGGCTGACTTCCCGGTACCGGGGATTGCACAGCACCAAGCGGTCGTCAGCGTCGTAGATGGCCAGCCCGTCGGGCAGGATGTCCAGCGTGGCGCACAGCTGGTTGGTGGCCCGCTGCGCAGCATCCTGGGCGGCCCTGGCGGTGGCATGCATCGCCAGCAACCGGAGGCTCAGCCACCAGCACAGCACCGCACTGGCCACCAGCGCCAGCCCGGCACCCGCGCTGGCCAGTCGCATGGCCGGGTCCATGCTTTGGCGGGCCAGCGCCCAGGTCAGCAACCCCAAGCCCCCCGCGCCGCAAATCCCGACCACCAGTCGGACCAGCAGCTGTCCGCGCAGGGGGAGTGGTGTGGGATGAGGGGGCATGCGCTCGGGCCGGTGCGGGTGGTCTGCGGGAGGTGGGCGGGTGGATGAAGAAAGAAAAAAGCAAATGTGGGCGGGCGAGCAGGCGGTTGCGCGGTAGCGGGTTGGTGGCGCATGCCCACGGTGACGGTGCTCGCGGAAAGTCTAGCAGTGCTCCCCGTTTTTCGGTATCCGAAAATGCGGAGGCCGCGCAAACCCCATAGACTCCGGGGCTGGCAGTTTCCACCCCGTGGCCCATCCCCCCTTTTTTGGAGAAAACCGATGTTCAATGACGACCTCCATGCCGACGCCCAGGCGCTGTTGCCGGGCCGCACCACCGAAGCGGGCGCCACGCGCCGCACTGCGCTGCAGGCGGCGCTGGGCCTGGGTTATGCGGCGGCGGCCGCCCCCATCATGGCGCAGACGGCCATTGCCACGCCTGCAGACGGCCTGACGGTGGGGGAAGTGAGTTTCACGGTCAATGGCTTCAAGGTGCCGGCCTATCGCGCAGCACCGGCTGGCAAGACCGGCCTGCCCGTGGTGCTGGTGATCCAGGAAATTTTTGGCGTGCACGAATACATCGCCGACACCTGCCGCCGCTTTGCCAAGGCGGGCTACCTGGCCATTGCCCCACAGCTGTACGCGCGCCAGGGCGATGCCACTACCTATACCGACATTGCCAAGCTGATGGCTGAAGTGGTGTCCAAGGTGCCCGACGCCCAGGTGATGGCCGACCTGGACGGCGCTGTGGCATGGGCCGCAGCCAACGGGGGCGATGGCGCCCGGGTGGGGATCACCGGCTTTTGCTGGGGTGGCCGCATCACCTGGCTGTATGCCGCACACGGCCCCGTAAAGGCCGGCGTGGCATGGTACGGGCGGCTGGTGGGGCAAGCGAGCGAGCTCACCCCCAAGCACCCTGTGGACCTGGCGCCCATCCTCAAGGCGCCGGTGCTGGGCCTGTATGGCGAAAAAGACACCGGTATCCCTCTTGACACGGTTGATAAGATGAAAGCGGCCTTGTCCAGTGGCTCGCCACAGGCCAAGGCGTCGGAATTTGTGGTGTACCCCGATGCACCGCATGCCTTCCATGCCGACTACCGCGCCAGCTACCGCAAGGAAGCGGCCGAAGACGGCTGGAAGCGTGCGCTGGCCTGGTTCAAGACGCACGGTGTGGTTTGATGCACAAACCCCCGGCCCACCAGGCCACCCGCAGCCGCCCCATACCCGGGGCGGCTTTTTTCATCTTGCATCGGGCGTGCAGATTCTGAATAAAAAATGAGCCAAGGCTTAAAGATAAAGCGCAACAAGCTATGACTTTGGTAGCAATCATTCTGGCCACACTGGCCGCTGGTATCGGCAGCGTGTGGCTGGCCGCCTTGCTTATGCGGCTGGGCCTGGGTGGGCGGAGCGACAGCGTGGGGCCGCAGCACCTGCTCAGCCTGGCCGCGGGTGCCTTGCTGGCCACGGCCTTCATGCACCTGTTGCCCGAGGCGTTCGAGAGCCAGGCGGGCGCCCACGACCTGTTTGCCACCCTGCTGGTGGGTGTGGTGTTCTTCTTTTTGTTGGACAAGGCCGAGCTGTGGCACCACGGGCATGAGCACAGCCACGCAGAGACCGCTGCCCATAGCCATGCCCACCATGGTCACGAAACCGGCCATGACCACGGCCATGCGCACCACCACCACGGCCCACGCTCGGGAGGCTGGGCGGTGCTCACGGGCGACAGCGTGCATTGTTTTGGTGACGGCATCCTGATCGCCTCGGCCTTCATGGCTGACATTCGCCTGGGGGTGATTGCCGCCGTGTCGGTGCTCGCGCATGAGGTGCCGCACCACATGGGCGACCTGGTGGTGCTGCGCCAGACCAGCCCCAACCGCCGCATGGCGCTGGTGAAGGTGTCGCTGGCGGGGGCCGTGACGGCGCTGGGCGGGGTGGTGGGCTACTTTCTGGTGGGGCAGTTGCAAGACTTTTTGCCGTACTTCCTGGCCGTGGCGTCGAGCAGTTTTGTGTACGTGGCGCTGGCCGACCTGATCCCCCAGCTGCAAAAACGCCTGACCGCGCGCGAAACCGTGTTGCAGATTGCCTGGCTGATTGCCGGCATGGCCGTGGTCACGCTGGTGAGCGGGGCGGCGCATGCGCACTGACGCACTTGACCTGGCTCAAGGCCGTGCCGAACGGTTCTGCCATGCTGGGCCCATGACTGCCCCACACGCCACCCCCATCTCCCTCGGGCTGCTCGCCCAGCCCACGCGTTTCCTGTTCTTCACGGGCAAGGGCGGGGTGGGCAAGACCTCGCTGTCCACGGCTGCGGCCATTGCCCTGGCAGATGCGGGCTGCCAGGTGCTGCTGGTCAGCACCGACGCGGCCTCCAACCTCGATGAAATGCTGGGCGTGCCGCTGTCCAACCAGCCGGTGGCCGTGCCCGGGGTGCCGGGGCTGCACATGCTCAACATAGACCCCGATACCGCCGCCGAGGCCTACCGCCAGCGTGTGCTGGCGCAGTTGGAGGCCACCGCCACCAGCGATGAACGCGCCACGGTGCGCGAGCAACTGTCGGGCGCCTGCACCACTGAGATCGCTGCATTTGACGAATTTGCCGCGCTGCTGGCCAGCGAGGGCAGTGACACCGGCCATGTGTTCGACCATGTGGTGTTCGACACGGCCCCCACCGGCCACACGCTGCGCCTGCTGAGCCTGCCCAAGGCCTGGACCGGATTCCTGGCCGGCAATGACCGGGGTGCCTCGTGCCTGGGGCCGCACTCGGGTCTGAAGATGCAGGAGGCGCGCTTCAACGCCGCCCTGGCCGCGCTGAGCGACCCGGCCCTGACCACCGTGGTGCTGGTCACCCGCCCCGACCCCCGACCCATGCAAGAGGCCGCGCGCACCGCGCGGGAGCTGCGCGCCCTGGGCCTGGCCAACCAGCGCCTGGCCATCAACGGCGTGTTCCATGCCAGCCAGCCGGGGCAGGACGCGGTGGCCGACGCCATCGAGTCCCTGGGCCGCGAAGCCATGGACCAGATGCCCGATGCGCTGGCGCAATTGCCGCGCGACGAGGTGCCGCTGCGCGCCTTCGACACCGTGGGCCTGCCTGCGCTGCGGGCCTTGCTGGGTGGCGGCGATGTGACGTTGCGCGCGCCCACTGCCGCAGCGGGTGTGCCGTTGCAGGCGGAGCCCCTCGCTGCCCTGGCCGACGCGCTGGCCGCCAAGGGCCACGGCCTCGTCATGGTGATGGGCAAGGGCGGCGTGGGCAAGACCACCATCGCCGCCGCGCTGGCCGTGGGCCTGGTGCAGCGTGGGCACAGCGTGCACCTCACCACCACCGACCCGGCGGCCCATGTGCAAAGTCAGCTCGATGGCAGCCTGCCGGGGCTGAAGGTGGGGCGCATCGACCCAAAGGCCGAAACCCAGGCTTACATCGACAAGATCATGGCCACGCGCGGCAAGGCACTGGACGACGCGGGTCGCGCCCTGCTGCTGGAAGACCTGCAATCGCCCTGCACCGAAGAGGTGGCCGTGTTCCACGCCTTCAGCCGCGTGGTGAACGAGGCCCGCAGCGCCTTTGTGGTGCTGGACACGGCACCCACCGGCCACAGCCTGCTGCTGATGGACGCCACCGGCGCCTACCACCGGCAGATGACGCAGCAGTACGAAAGCAACGTCAACGCCAAGCACATCATCACGCCGCTGATGCGCCTGCAGGACGCCGACATGACCCACGTGGTCATCGTCACGCTGCCCGAGGTCACCCCCGTGAGCCAGGCCGCTGCGCTGCAGGACGACCTGCGCCGCGCCCGCATCGAGCCCTGGGCCTGGGTCATCAACAAAAGTGTGGCGGCCACCGGCACCAGCGACCCGCTGCTGCAGGCCCGGCTGGCGGGCGAGCAACAGCAGGCCGCACGCATCGCCAGCGGCCTGGCGCAGCGCACCTACGTGCTGCCCTGGCTGGCACACCCGCCTGTGGGCGTGGAGGCGCTGGGGCGGCTGGCGGCCGCACCACCTGCAGTCACAGGAGATTTGCTATCTCATTGATAGCTGCTCAGGCATATGGAACTAGCGCTGGCGGCCAAAATGGCTCAAAAAATATCTGTAAGGGTGTTCCAGGGCCCTCAAAGGCCTGTGCAGCCCTGCTGCTAACGCGCCAGCTCCTCGCGCACGGCCGCCACCTGCCGCCGCGACACCGCCAGCAGCTCGGTCGATCCCTGCAAACGCACCGCCCAGCCTTCGCCCTCCTCAGGGTCGTAGTGCTTTTCCAGCGCGCGCACGGCGCGGCGCGCCACCAGCGCATTGCGGTGGATGCGCAGGAAGCGCGGTGCAAACTTGGCTTCCAGCTCGCTCAGCGAGCCGTCCATGATGTAGCTGCGCGTGGTGGTGCGCACGGTCACGTATTTCTGCTCGGCCTTGAAGTACAGCACCTCGGTCAGCGGCAGGCGTTCGGTGCGGCCCCGGTCCTGGATCAGCAGGGTCTCGCCCTCGGGCAGGCTGGGCACGGCGCTGGGCCCTGCGGGGCGGCTGGTGCGCTGCACCTTGGCCAGGGCCTGCTGCAGGCGCTCACGGCGCACGGGTTTGGTCAGGTAGTCCACGGCATCCAGCTCGAACGCACTCACTGCGTGGTCGGCGTGGGCTGTCACAAACACCACGGCCGGGGGCTGGGGCAGGGCCTGCAGTGCATGGGCCAGTGCCAGGCCGTCCTGGCCGGGCATGTGGATGTCCAGCAGCACCAGGTCGTACCCACGTCCCCCGGTGGGGCCCAGCAGCGCCATGGTCTCGGCGGCGTTGGAGGCCTCTGCCACCGTGCAGCGCTGGATGTCCGAGCAGTCGGACAGCAGGGTACGCAAGCGGCTGCGCGCCAGGGCTTCGTCGTCAACGATCAGGATGTTCATGGGGTTTGGAGGGGGTAGGTTCGGTCGGGGCCACCGCGCCTCGGCGGTAGCCGCCCCGCAGGTCGCCACGTCCGCGCAAGGGCGTGCGCGGGCGGGCGGCAGGGGTGGGGTCGGCGGCGGGCAATGTGATGCGCACCTGGTACAGCCCGTCCTGCACGCCAGCGGTGAATTCGCCCTGCACGTCATGCAGCAAGGCCAGCCGCGCGCGCACGTTGGCCAGTGCGATGCCATGGCCCCGCGTGCTGGGCTCGTCGTGTTTGCCGGTTTTGCCCTCTTTGGGGGGTAGGGTGTTGGTGATGCGCACCACCACGCGGGTGCCGCGCAGCTCGGTCAGCACGCGCAGCTTGCCGCCCCGGGCGCTGGGCTCCACGCCATGTTTGACGGCGTTTTCCACCAGCGGCTGCAGCAGCAGCGGAGGCAGCCGGGCGCTGTCGGTGCGTGGGTCCAGGTTCCACTGCACCTGCAGGCGCTTGCCAAAGCGTACCTGCTCAATGCCCAGGTAACGGCGCGCCAGGGTGATCTCCTCGGCCAGCGTGGTCGATTCGCCCTGCTCGATGAGGGCCACGCGAAACAGGTCCGACAGGTCTTCGAGCAGCGACTCGGCCTTGGCCGGCTCCTCACGCACCAGCGCAATGGCGCTGTTGAGTGTGTTGAACAAAAAATGCGGGCGGATGCGCGACTGCAGCTCGGTCAGGCGCGCCGTGGTGGCGGCCGGGGTGCGGCCCCGGGCGCGCAGCACCAGCGCAGCCACCAGCATGGCCGCCAGCAACGCGCCTGTCGCTGCGCTGGCCAGCCAGGGCGGCGATGCCGACAGGCCCACCAGCGCCAGCATGGCGCAGGCATAGGCACCGGCCACGGCCCCCAGCAGCACCCCGGCGGCATATTGCTGTGCGGTGGACAGGCGCTGCAGCACCGTCTTGAGGCTGCAGGCCGTGATCAGCCACACCAGCGTGGCCGGCAGCGCGCCGCCGGTCAGCAGCGCCAGGCTGGCCAGCCATTCGACGGGGCTGCCGGCGCCATACATGGCACCCACGCCCACCACCACCTCCACAAACAGCACGGCCCGCAGCACCACACCGACCTGGCAGGCATCGAACACCAGGGCCCGCCCACGTGGCGGCTGCCCGCCCGGCCCGGCGCCCGCAGCGGCCCGCACGCTGCGCGCTGGCCTGTCTGGCAGGGCGGAATCCGGCGGCGGGGGCTGGGTCGATAAAATTTGGGTGTTTTGCATTGCGGCATCCGGACAGTCCGGGTGTCTGAACCACCGGATTATTGCCCTCCTTATGTCCAAAGCCCAAGCCACCAGCGCCGACTCTGCGCCGTCCCACAACCAGCTCGACACCAAGGCCCAGGCCTGGTCGGCGCTGTTTTCCGAGCCCATGAGCGACCTGGTCAAGCGCTACACCTCCAGCGTTTTCTTCGACAAGCGCCTGTGGCAGGCCGACATTGCAGGCAGCCTGGCGCACGCCGAAATGCTGGCCGCGCAGGGCATCATCAGTGCCGAAGACCACGCCTCCATCCAGCGCGGCATGGCCCAGATCACGTCGGAAATCGAGTCCGGCGCCTTCGAGTGGAAGCTGGACCTGGAAGACGTGCACCTGAACATCGAAGCCCGCCTGACGCAGCTGGTGGGCGACGCTGGCAAGCGCCTGCACACTGGCCGCAGCCGCAACGACCAGGTGGCCACCGACGTGCGCCTGTGGCTGCGCGGCGAGATCGACCTGATCGGCGACCTGCTCAAAGAGCTGCAGGTGTCGCTGGTCGATGTGGCCGAGCAGAACGTCGAGGTGATCCTGCCCGGCTTCACCCACCTGCAGGTGGCCCAGCCCGTGAGCTTTGGCCACCACATGCTGGCCTACGTGGAGATGTTCAAGCGCGACGCCGAGCGTATGGCCGACGTGCGCCGTCGCACCAACGTGCTACCCCTGGGCAGCGCGGCCCTGGCCGGTACCACCTACCCGTTGGACCGCGAGCGCGTGGCCAAGACGCTGGGCATGGTGGATGCGAACGGAACCCCCGTGGTGTGCCAGAACAGCCTGGACGCCGTGAGCGACCGCGACTTCGCCATCGAATTCACCGCCGCCGCCAGCCTGTGCATGGTGCACGTGAGCCGCCTGTCCGAAGAACTCATCATCTGGATGAGCCAGAACTTCGGCTTCATCAAGATTGCGGATCGCTTCACCACTGGCTCGTCGATCATGCCGCAGAAGAAGAACCCCGACGTGCCCGAACTCGCGCGCGGCAAGACCGGCCGCGTGGTCGGTCACCTGATGGGCCTGATCACGCTGATGAAGGGCCAGCCCCTGGCCTATAACAAGGACAACCAGGAAGACAAAGAACCGCTGTTCGACACCGTGGACACGCTCAAAGACACGCTGCGCATCTTTGCCGAAATGGTCGGCGGCCAGTTGAACCCCGCCACGGGCAAGAAAGAGGGCGGCATCACCGTCAACGCCCAGGCCATGGAGCAGGCCGCACTCAAGGGCTATGCCACGGCCACCGACCTGGCCGACTACCTGGTCAAGAAGGGCCTGCCCTTCCGCGATGCGCACGAGACGGTGGCCCACGCCGTGAAGGCGGCCACCACCCATGCGTGTGACCTGTCGGAGCTGCCCCTGACCGTGCTGCAGGGCTTTCACCCCGCCATCGAGAAGGATGTGTACGAGTGCCTGAGCCTGCGGGGCTCGCTCAACGCCCGCAACACGCTGGGCGGCACGGCCCCGGCGCAGGTGCGTGCCCAGCTGGCGCGCCACCGCGCCCGCCTGGCCTGATCTTTGCACCGCCTGTTGACCCTCTACCCTGGAGCTTTTTCATGACAACTTCCCGCCGCAGCCTGCTGTCCCGCCTTGTGCGCACGGGTGCTTTTGTGGGGGCCGCGTTGGCCGTGGGCCTGGCGTCCGCCCAGCAGGCCAAGCCCATCCGCCTGCTTGTGGGTTTTCCGCCCGGCGGCGGTACGGACGCCATCGCGCGCACGCTGTCTGAGAAGCTCAAGGATGAGCTGGGCCAGCCTGTGGTGGTCGAAAACCGCCCCGGCGCGGGCGGCCAGATTGCCGCGCAGGCACTCAAGGCCTCGGCGCCCGACGGCACCACGCTGTTCCTCACGCACGACCACACCATCTCCATCCTGCCCCAGGTGGTGAAGAACCCCGGCTACGAACCCGCGCGCGACTTTGTGGCGGTGGGCGGTTTTGCCACGTTTGTGAATGCGTTTGCCGTGTCGGGCGGCACGCCGGCCAAGTCGTTCACCGAGTACGTGCAGTGGGTCAAGACGGCCGGTGGCAGCAAGGGCGCGGTGGGTATTCCTGCGCCAGCTTCCACTCCAGAGTTTCTGGTCAAGCTGGTCGGGCAAAAGTACCAGCTGGACCTGGTCTCGGCACCGTACCGGGGCAGCGCCCCCATGATGGCTGACATGCTGGGCAACCAGATCAGCGCGGGCGTGGCCTCGGTGCAGGACTTCATGGAAAACCACAAGGCCGGCAAGGTGCGCGTGGTGGGCGTGCTGGGCACCAAGCGCCAGGCCTCCATGCCCGATGTGCCCACGTTCGACGAGATGGGCCTCAAGGGTTTTGAAGACCTGCCGTACTACGGCATCTACGCACCCACCGGCACGCCGCAAAAGTTCATCACCGACTTCTCGAACGCGCTGGCCAAGGTGGTGGCCCAGCCCGATGTGCGCGAGCACCTCACCGCCATGGGCCTCACAGTGGGCTACATGTCGCCCCAGCAGCTGGCCACGCGCGAGAAGGCCTACACCGAGGCCTGGACGCGCATCATCAAGACCAGCGGGTTTGTAGCGCAATAAAGGACGGGGAGGGCTGCTGCGAAGCCGCCTGACCCCGCCCGCATTCGCATCACCGGCGGTGCGTGCTGTGCGTGTGGTACGTGCTGTCCGTGCTGTGGGGCTGTGGCCACAAGGGGCCGTCTCACCGACCGGCTGGGTGTCTCCAAAGCGGCCGCCTTGCGCAGTCGGTGCTGGCCGGTCTGCACAGACCATGGCACCATCCGGCACCCATCCCGGACCTCATTCATGCCCACCAGCCGCCTCCCTTCGAACTGGATCCATCACCGGTACCTGCCCCTCGCGGTGGGTGTGTGCAGCAGCACACTGGCCGCCTTGCTGGCCTGGGTGGTCATCGATATCTCACACACCAAGGCGCGGACCGAGATTGCTGCGCAGGCGCAAAGCCACCTGCTGCAGATCCGCGACCGCCTGGACAGGCAATTGCAGAGCACGCTGTCGGTGCCCGAAACGGTGTCCGCCTTCATTGCCGCACAAGGCAGCATGTCGCCCGACATCTTTGCCACCGTGGTGGGCCGCCTGCTGGAGCACCAGCGCAATATCCGCAACCTGGCTCTGGCGCCCGACAACGTCATCAGCGATGTGTACCCGCGCGTGGGCAATGAGCGAGCGATTGGCCTGCGGTACCTGGACAACCCGCAGCAGCGTGGTGCGGTGGAGCGGGCCATCCAGACCCGCCGCACCGTCGTTGCAGGTCCCATTCCGCTGGTGCAAGGGGGGCTCGGCATCATCAGCCGCACGCCGGTGTTTCTGGCACATCCGCCGGGGCGCGCACCTGTGGGCGGGCCCCGTTACTGGGGCATCGTGTCGCTCACCGTCAATGCCGACACCCTGTTCGCCGACGTGGGCCTGAACTCGGACCAGATGGGTTTTCAGGTGGCGGCACGTGGACTGGACGCCATGGGCGCGCAGGGCGCGGTGTTCATCGGCCGCCCTCAGTTGTTCGACGAGGAGCCGGCCACGCTCGATGTGCCCTTGCCGGGTGGCGGCAGCTGGATCCTGGGCGCGGTCCCCACGGGCGGGTGGGGGGCTGCAGGCCGTGCACCCGCGCTGGTGGTGATGCTGGCCTACGCGTTCGCGCTGGTGCTGGGGCTGTTGAGCGCTCGGCTGGTGCGCGCCCACCAGCAGGTGCTGGCGCTGGCCAGCCATGACCGCCTGACGGGGCTGCCCAACCGGCGCCTGTTTGAAGACCGCTTGTCGCAGGCGGTGCTGACGGCCTACCGTGACCACCGTGCGGGCGCGTTGTTACTGGTGGACCTGGATGGTTTCAAGGCGGTCAATGACAGTCTGGGGCACGGCAGTGGCGATCAGGTGCTGGTGCGTGTGGCGCAGCGTCTGGCCGGGCTGGCCCGTGCCAATGACACCGCCGCCCGCCTGGGCGGCGACGAATTTGCACTGGTGCTGAACGCTGTGGCGTCCCCGGAGGCCGCCATGGAACTGGCCCACAAGGTGCTGGCAGCGCTGGTGGCGCCCATCGGACTTGACAGTGGCCAACACGTGCTGACTGGCGCAAGCGTTGGGGTCGCTTTGTTCCAGGGCCCTGCTGTGGAATCCATGCCCGCGCTCATGGACCGGGCGGACCGGGCGCTCTACACCAGCAAGCGCAGCGGCAAAGGGCTGGCCACATTGGCCGAAGCCCCCGGCGCTGCAGAGTTGCCGCAGGAGACCCCGCCGCCGTTGGCCTGAGAAGCATGTTTTGCATGGAAATCAAGCAAAAATAGCTGCAGGCGCTAGTACATAAAGCGCTTGCAGCTATATTTTTAGGAGCGTTTGCTGCCACGGGGCCTGTCGTCGTGCAGCCCCGCAACCCGGTCACAGCATGGCCGTGCGCTGTTGCTCGGCGCGCGATGCGCCAATGGCGGTCTCCACGTTCTTGACCTCCTCGGGCGGGGGCAGCACGGCAGGCATGCCCAGGGCCTGAATGGCCAGCTCGCGGCACCAGCCTTTGGTGTGGTACAGGTGGTGGTCCTCGTCTTTTTCCACGGCCTTGTGCGCTACCTTGAGCGTGTGGCCCACATCGCCCGTGGCCACCTTGGCGACCTGGCCCAGCAGCTCCCAGTTGGCGTGGTCCTTGGTTTCTGCGTGCACCACACATTCGCAGGCCACGAGCTGTGCAGCGTCGGGGCTGCCAGACTTTTTGGCCAGCTGCATCGCCTGCACCAGGGACGTGCCAATGTGCTTGACCACGGCCCGCGTGGGCGACTGCGTATCAGGGTCCAGGCCCAGCGCATCGCAGATGCCGCGCACCACGTTCTGGTGCGCCAGCGTTTCTTCCAGATAACCTTGCCATTCCTTCTTCAGGTCGGTGTTGATGGCGCAGGTGAGGGCAGTGCGGTACACCTGTTCGCCGCCGAGTTCGGTTTCCATCATCTGCAGGACGAGGTCGTCGAGTTGGTGGCTGTCGTAGTGGCTTTTGGGCATGGGGGCTCCTTGGGGTGGTGGGGTGAACGAAAAGGTGGGGCTTCAGGCCAGGGTGCGCACTTTGGGTTCACGCTCCCACTGGCGGGTCTGGGCTGCGGCGATGAAACCTTGGGCGTCGGCCGGGTCCACCACGCCTGCATCGGGCTCGATACCACCGGCCTGCAGGATGGCCCGGGTGCCCTTGCAGGCGGCAATGGCCTTGAGGTGGCCGAACGCGTCGCGGAACCAGTCGACGGCCGCCGCCTCCTTGGCCAGCTGTGCGCCCATGTCGGGCGACAGGATGGAGGCCACGGCGTCAAACACTGCCGACGGTGTGCCCGCCAGCTGGCCGTCGGCGGGCAGCAGCGTGCCGTCTTTCAGTACCGCGCCGCTCACCTTGGGCGCGACGATCTTCACAGTGGCGCCGACTTTCTCCAGCGCCTTGCGCAGGTTGGTCACCGAGGCGCCGTTGGAGCCGTCGGCCACCAAGATGCCGATGGAGCGGCCCTGCAGCGTGGGCTTCATGCGGTCGATGATGCGCAGGGCGGGCGACAGGGGCAGGTCCTGCACCGGCTCGGTGGTGGCCGGGGCAGGGGGCAGTGCCGGCAGCCCCAGGCCGTCGGCCACGCGCTGGGCCAGGTCTGCGTCCACATGCAGCAGATGGCCCACCACCGCTTCGCGCACATGGGGTGTGCCGACCTTGGACAGCTCGAACACCAGCGCCGAGGCCATGTGGGCCTGCTCCAGCGGGCTCTGGCTGCGGTAGAACATGCGCGCCTGGCTGTAGTGGTCGGCAAAACTCTCGGCCCGCACGCGGCCCTTCACGCCATCGTCGGCCTGCGCGAAGTGGCGAAAGCCTTGTGCCAGCGAGGCGCGGGGCGTGTCAGACTGCAGGCTGCTGGGTTCGTAGTTGACGCGGCCCTTGGGCACCTGCATCTGCATGTGCCCGTCGCGCTGCATGTTGTGGAACGGGCACTTGGGGGCGTTGATGGGGATCTGCGCAAAGTTGGGCCCGCCCAGGCGCGACAGCTGCGTGTCCAGGTACGAGAACAGGCGGCCCTGCAGCAGGGGATCGTTGCTGAAGTCGATGCCGGGCGGCACGTTGGCGGGGCAGAACGCCACCTGCTCGGTCTCGGCGAAAAAGTTGTCGGGCCAGCGGTTGAGCACCATGCGGCCGATGGGCTGCAGGGGCACCAGTTCTTCGGGGATGAGCTTGGTGGGGTCGAGATGGTCAAACGGAAAGCGTTCGGCATCCTGCTCAGTGAACAGCTGCACGGACAGCTCCCACTCGGGAAAGTCCCCCGCCTCGATGGCTTCGAACAGGTCGCGCCGGTGGTAGTCGTTGTCGGCCGATTGCAGCTTGACGGCCTCGTCCCACACGGTGGACTGGATGCCCAGCTTGGGTCGCCAGTGGAACTTCACAAACGTGCTCTCGCCCGCTGCATTCAGCAGGCGGAAGCTGTGCACGCCAAAACCTTCCATCATGCGCAGGCTGCGGGGAATGGTGCGGTCGCTCATGGCCCACATCACCATGTGCAGGGTTTCGGGCATCAGCGAGACAAAGTCCCAGAAGGTGTCGTGCGCGCTGGCCGCCTGCGGAAAGCCCCGGTCGGGCTCCATCTTCACGGCGTGCACCAGGTCTGGGAACTTCATCGCGTCCTGGATGAA
This sequence comes from Acidovorax sp. 59, assembly GCF_002754175.1. Classification (NCBI taxonomy): domain Bacteria; kingdom Pseudomonadati; phylum Pseudomonadota; class Betaproteobacteria; order Burkholderiales; family Comamonadaceae; genus Acidovorax; species Acidovorax sp. 59. The sequence goes on from NZ_PEET01000001.1 coordinate 958,966, forward strand.
GAACACGGGGATGTTATTGCCCACCAGGTCCCAGTTGCCTTCGGGTGTGTAGAACTTGACGGCAAAGCCGCGCACGTCGCGCGGCGTGTCCACCGAGCCTGCGCCACCGGCTACGGTCGAAAAGCGGGTGAATACAGGGGTCTGTACACCGATGTCGGTCAGCACCTTGGCGGTGGTGTACTTCTTGAGCGAGTGCGTGAGTTCAAAGAAGCCATGGGCTGCCGTGCCCCGTGCATGCACGATGCGCTCGGGAATGCGTTCATGGTCAAAGTGCGTGATCTTCTCGCGCAGGATGAAGTCTTCGAGTAGCGTGGGGCCGCGCGGCGCAGTGCGCAGAGAGTTCTGGTTGTCGGCAACCGGAATACCCTGCTGCGTGGTCAGCACCGGGTGTTTGCCGCCCGCCTGTTGCTGCAGCTCGCCCGCGTTGCCGCGAAAGTTATCGGACTGGGTGGAAGAAGGCAGGGCAGACGGCGATTTGTGGGCCGCGCTGCGCGAGGTAGGGGGTCGTGCCATGGGCGCTCCTGGGTGGTGCGTGGGGTAAAACGAAGCCACCATCTTTGGGCGCTGAGCGTTCCCAGCGGGTAGGACATGGCCCCATCGGCGCGTCGTCGGGCGCGCGTGATGACGGCTTGCCCGGCCGATACGTAAGTGCTTGCAACACACACCCGGGCGACATGGCACTTTGTTACGCTTGCTGGTTCCTTCGGAGGGGATAGCGTGAACGCAAAAAAATGGATGTTGGCCGCCAGCCTGTCTCTGGTGGCCTGGGGGGCCCAGGCCCTGCAGATCACCAGCTTCTCGCCCCAGGGCGAGGTGGCGCGCGTGCGCCAGGCGGTGGCCAAGTTCGACGCTGCTGCGGTCAATTTTGGGGACCCCAAGGCGCCCGCGCCGCTGAGCCTGAGCTGCAGCGACGCCAGTGTGACCAAGGGCACGGGCCGCTGGACTGGCGAGCGCGAGTGGGTGTTTGACTTCGAGCGCGACCTGCCGCCAGGCGTGCGTTGCACCGCCAGCGTCAAGCCGGGCTTCAAATCGCCCGCTGGCGCAGAACTGACGGGCGCCAAGAGCTATCAGTTCAATAGCGGCGGGCCATTTGTGCAGAACCTCCGCCCCGGCACCTACGAGCAGATCGACGAAGAGCAGTTCTTTGTGCTGTTCCTCAATGGTCCTGCCACCACGGCCAGCGTGCAGAGCAACGTGTGGTGCACGGCCGAAGGCGTGGGCGAGCGCATCCCCGTGCGTTTGATCGAGGGGGCGCAGCGCGCCGAAATCCTCAAGGGCCTGGGCCTGGAGAAAGACGCAGCACGCGAGCCCCTGTCCTTTGCCACGCTGGCCTGCAACCGCCGGTTCACCTCGGGCTCGCGCATGCAGATCGTGTTCGGCAAGGGGGTGGCCACCCCCAGCGGAGTCGCCAACACGGTGGAAAAACGCTTTGACTTCAAGGTGCGTGAGCCGTTTTCGGCCGAGTTCAGCTGCGAGCGCGAAAACGCCCATGCGGCCTGCCTGCCGATCCGGCAGATGATGCTGTCGTTCAACGCGCCCGTGCCGCGCAAGCTGGCGGCTGCCATTCGCCTCAAGTCCGCCAAGGAAACCCTCAAGCCCCAGATTGATGGCGGCGCAGAAGGTGCCCAGGCCGATGCCCTGGTCAACAGCCTGCAGTTCAACGCGCCGCTGGCCGAGAACACCGCTTTCACCATCGAGCTGCCCAAGGACTTCAAGGACGCCTCGGGCCGCCCGCTGCGCAATGCGGACAACTTCCCGCTCAAGGTGTCCACTGGCGGCATGCCGCCGCTGGCCAAGTTTGCAGCGGCGCCGTTTGGCATCGTGGAGCGTTTTGCCGAAGGCCCCGCGTCGGACAATCCGCCTGCGCTGCTGCCCGTGACGCTGCGCAACGTGGAGGCTGCCCTGCGCGTGCAGGGCCTGCAAGCAGGTGTTGGGACAGCCACCGTACCGGCGGGCAAGGTGAGCACGCTCAAGCCCCGCACCGACGCGGACATCATTGCCTGGTTTCGCAAGGTGCAGCGCTATGACAGTTACGTGGTCAACCGCAAGCAGGCGCGCCAGGACGTGACCGGCCCCCTGCCCAAGGTGCTGGATGACGACAAGGAATACGTGCAGTCGCGCATGCTGTCGCTGCTGGCAGGCAAGGGCGGCGTCAAGACGCTGGACCTGCCCAAGCCATCGAGCAACGACCCGCGCCCGTTCGAGGTGGTGGGCATTCCGCTCACACCCGGCTTCCATGTGGTGGAGATCGCGTCGCAAAAGCTCGGCGCCTCGCTGCTGGACGACCGCCATGGCGAAGGCCGCACGATGTACGTGCGCACCTCGGCGCTGGTGACCAACCTGGGCGTGCATTTCAAGCTGGGCCGCGAAAACGCCATGGCCTGGGTCACCACGCTGGACAAGGGCCAGCCCGTGCAGGGCGCCACGGTGCGCGTGTCGGACTGCCGAGGCAACGAACTGGCGCAGGCCGTGACCGACGCACAGGGTATTGCCCGTGTGGAGGGCCTCTCGTCCGAACCGCCCAGCTGCAATTCCAATTCTGAGGACGAGGTCGGCCAGTCGTACTTTGTGAGCGCGCGCCACAAGGGGGTGGATGGCGTGGAGGACATGGCCTTCACCTGGAGCGATTGGCAGCGGGGCATCGAGCCCTGGCGCTTCAATGTGCCCACCAGCCGGGCACCCTCGCCGGACGAGCGCGTCCACACCATCTTTGATCGCACGCTGTTCCGCGCGGGCGAAACCGTGTCGATGAAGCACCTGCTGCGCGCCGAAACGCGCCAGGGTTTTGCCCTATCGGCATCGCGTCCTGACACCCTTGTCATCACCCACCTGGGCAGCGGCCAGCAGTTCACCCAACCCCTGGTGTGGCGCGGCACGGCCACCGGGGGGCTCAGTGCGCAAAGCACCTTTGCGATTCCGCCCGCTGCCAAGCTGGGCGTGTACCAGGTCGAGCTGGGGGGCAACGGCACGGTGAATGGCAGCCTGGCGTCGGGCTCGTTCCGCGTGGAGGAGTTCCGCCTGCCCGTGCTGGAAGGCCGCATTGCCCCGGTCGAGAAAAAGGCGCTGGTGCGCGTGCGGTCGGTGCCCACCGACGTGCAGATCAACTACGTGGCCGGTGGCGGCGCGGCCAACCTGCCGGTGCGCGTGTCGGCCCTGGTGCGCGGCAAGTCCCTGGAGTTCAGCGACTACGACACCTTCCGCTTCAACCCGCCCCGCAAGCGCGAGCAGAGCAACGCCAACAGCGACGACGAAGAGGCCACCGCCAGTCAGGATGCACGCGTGATTGCCGACAAGCTGCCGCTCACCCTCGACAAGAACGGTGCGGGCAAGGTCACCATCGACAATGTGCCCCAGGCCCGCCAGCCGCAGGAACTGCTGCTGGAGGCCACCTACGCCGACCCCAATGGCGAGGTGCAGACCCTTCGCAGCACGCAGACGCTGTGGCCCGCCGGTGTGGTGGCGGGCATCAAGACCGAGGGCTGGGTGTCTGCGCGCCAGAAGATCCGCTTCCAGGCGCTGGCGCTGCAACACAACGGCAAGCCGGCGGCCGACACCGCGCTGCAGGTGCAGGCCCTGGCCCGCATCACCACCACCACGCGCAAGCGCATGGTGGGGGGCTTCTACAGCTACGACAACCAGACCGATACCAAGGACCTGGGCACACTGTGCAGCGGCAAAAGCGACGCGCGTGGCCTGTTGCTGTGCGAGGCCAAGCTCGACGAGGCGGGCGAGGTGGAGCTGGTGGTCACGGCCACGGACAAGGACGGCAACACCAGCGTGGCCGCTTCGTCGGTGTGGGTCACGCGCCAGGGCGAGCTGTGGTTTGGTGGTGAAGACCATGACCGCATCGATCTGCTGGCCGAGAAGAAGAGCTACCAGCCCGGCGAGACCGCCAAGTTCCAGGTGCGCATGCCGTTCCGCTTTGCCACGGCCTTGGTGGCCGTGGAGCGTGAGGGCATCATCGACACGCAGGTGGTGCAGCTCAACGGCCAGGACCCCACGGTGAGCCTGAAGGTGCAGCCCGACTGGGGACCCAACGTGTACGTGAGCGTGCTGGCCTTGCGGGGCCGCCTGCGCGAGGTGCCGTGGTACAGCTTCCTCACCTGGGGTTTCAAGGCGCCGCGCGAGTGGTGGACCTCGTTCTGGTACGAAGGCAAGGAATACCAGGCGCCCACGGCGCTGGTGGATCTGTCCAAGCCTGCCTACCGCCTGGGTGTGGCTGAAATCCGCGTGGGCACACAGGCCCACCAGATCGATGTGAAGGTGCAGGCTGACAAGGAGAGCTACGCCGTGCGTGGCAAAGCCCAGGTCACCATCACCGCCACGCTGCCGGGCGGCAAGCCCGCCGCCAATGCCGAAGTGGCCCTGGCCGCCGTGGACCAGGCGCTGCTGGAGCTGATGCCCAACAACAGCTGGAACCTGCTGGAAGCCATGCTGCAGCGCCGCAGCTGGGGTGTGGAGACATCGACCGCGCAGATGGAAATCATCGGCCGGCGCCACTACGGCAAGAAGGCCGTGCCCGCTGGGGGTGGTGGGGGCAAGTCACCCACGCGCGAGTTGCTGGACACCCTGCTGCTGTGGGAGCCCGCACTCAAGCTTGACGCCAACGGCCAGGCCAAGGTGACCGTGCCGCTCAACGATGCACTGACCACCTTCAAGATCGTGGCGGTGGCCGATGCGTCCACCGGGCTGTTTGGCACCGGCAGCACCAGCATCCGCGCCACGCAGGATCTGCAGATCATCAGCGGCCTGCCGCCGCTGGTGCGCGAGGACGACCAGTTCCGCGCGCAGATCACGCTGCGCAACACCACCAAGGCCGCCATGAAGGTGGTGGTGGCACCACGCGCCACGTTGCTTCAGCTTTCGCCGCAGACCATCGACATCCCGGCCGGAGAGGCGCGTGAGGTGGCCTGGGACGTAACGGCCCCCGCGCAGCTGGCGCAGACGCGCGCCGAGGCCATCCTGTGGGAGATCGAAGCCAAGGACCAGGTCAGCGGCGCCCGCGACGCCCTCAAGGCCCGCCAGCGCATCGTGCAGGCGGTGCCGCTCACGGTGCAGCAGGCCACGCTGGTGCAGGTGGACGGTAGCTACAACCTCGATGTGAACCCACCCGCCGACGCATTGCCCGGCCGGGGCGGCCTCAAGATGTCGCTGCAGCCCAAGCTGGCCGAAGGCCTGCCCGGCGTGCGCGACTGGTGGGCGCGCTACCCGTTTGCCTGCCTGGAGCAAAAGACCAGCAAGGCCGTGGGCCTGCGTGATGGGGCGCTGTGGCAGACCGTGGTGGCGCAGTTGCCCACCTACCTCGACAGCGATGGCCTGGCCAATTACTTCCCGCCGCGCGACGGCGACGCCAACCGGGGCAGCGACACCCTCACGGCCTATGTGCTGGCCGCCACGCACGAGGCCGCCAGCATCAACCCCGCGTTTGCCTTGCCCGACGAAGCCCGCGCGCCCATGGAGCGTGGCCTGATCGCGTTTGTGGAAGGCCGCATCCAGCGCAACTTCTGGAGCCCGCGCAAGGACCTGGACATGCGCAAGGTGGCTGCACTCGAAGCGCTGTCGCGCTACGGCAAGGCCCAGGGCCGCATGGTGAGCAGCATCACTATCGCGCCCAACCAGTGGCCCACCCACACGGTGATCGACTGGGTCAATGTCTTGAAGCGCGTGGCCGATGTGCCCGAGCGCGACAAGCGCCTGGCCGAGGCGATGCAGATCCTGCGCGGCCGCCTGTCGTTCCAGGGCACCAAGCTCATCTTCAGCAACGAGCAGGACGACTACTGGTGGTGGCTGATGCAGAACGGCGACGTGAACACCGCCCGCCTGATGCTGGCCGTGATGGACGACCCGGCCTGGAAGGACGACATGGGCCGCCTGGCCAACGGTTTCATCAGCCGCCAGCAGGCAGGCGCCTGGCACACCACCACCGCCAACCTGTGGGGCGGCCTGGCACTGGAAAAATTCAGCGCCAAGTTCGAGGCCACACCCGTGTCGGGCACCACCAAGGCCAGCATGGGTGGCAACACCACCAGCGTGGACTGGAGCAAGGTTGACCGCGTGAAGGCGTCGGACGCCACCGGCGCCCCCAACCAGATCACCTGGTTTGGTGCACCCGCATCGCCCGGCAACCTCAAGAACAACGGCATGTTCCTGCCCTGGGCAAGTGCTGCGGGCAAGGTGGGCGGCAAGGAGCAACTGGCCGTCACGCACCAAGGGCCGGGCAAGCCCTGGCTTACGCTGCAGTCGGTGGCGGCCATTGATCTCAAGGCCCCGTTCGCGGCAGGCTATGCGATCAAGAAGACCATCACCCCGGTGGAGCAGGCCAACAAGTCACTGCCCGCCGGCCAGTACACGCGGGGCGACGTGCTGCGCGTGACGCTGGAGGTCAACGCCACGGCCGACATGACCTGGGTCGCCATCACCGATCCCATCCCGGGTGGCGCCACCATCCTTGGCAGCGGCCTGGGTCGCGACTCCGAGATCGCCACGCAGGGTGAAAAGAAAAGCGGCGCCGGTTGGCCCGCGTTCGAGGAGCGCAGTTTTGAGTCCTTCCGCAGCTACTACGAGTACCTGCCCAAGGGCATCGTCAAGATGGAGTACACCGTGCGCCTGAACAACGTGGGCGACTTTGCGCTGCCACCGAGCCGGGTCGAGGCCATGTATGCGCCCGAGATGTTTGGCGAGTCGCCCAACGCACGGGTGAAGGTGCAGGTGGCCAAATAAGTCGCCACACCCCAACGCCACTTCGTCATAACGTCGCCATGCACAGCCTTGCCCGTCGCCCACCCCAGGCACGCATGCCATGAGCCTCAGCGTCTTTCTGGAGCTGCGGTTCTGGCTTCTGGTGGGGTTCTCGCTGGTGCTGCCGGTGGGCATTTATGCACTGCTGCTGGTCACGCGGTCGATCTCGCGCTGGGCGGTGCTGGGGTTTGGTGTGGCCCTGGTGCTGATCGCGGGGGTGGATGTGTACCTGCTGGAGTCCATGGCAGCACAGGCCAAGAGCACGCCGTCGCTGGCCGACGATGTGTGGTTCAGTTCCGAGCTGACGATTGCGCTGTACCTGCTGCCGGTGGTGTTCGGCGGTATCGGCGTCAACCTGATCTCGCATGTACTGCTGCGCCATCTGACCGAGGCCGAGGGGCGGTTTGACCGTGAGCACTCCGATCGTTGAGTCGTGAGGCGCTTACGATGTTCAGATCCCTTCGTTTTCAGAAAGTCAACCCACCATGATCCTGGGTCTCGCTGCCAACCGCTTGCACCACCACACCGAAGATGCGGCGCTCTTTTCCTGGCTGCGCGCCTGCGAGGCGGGCATCCGGGAACTGCAGCTGGGGCTGCACGCCGTGGGCCGCACGCACGATGCCATCGTCGCTGCGGGCATGTTGCAGGGGTACCGGCCGCTGGTGCGCTATCCCTACGGGCGCGACGGGGGGCTGATGAAAGTGGTGGCAGAGGTGGTGGGCATGGGGGAAGGGCGCACGCTCGATGGCGCGATCTACCTCACCGACCCCGTGGACCCTTCTTCCATCTTCCCCGAGGCGCTGGCACTCAAGCGGCAGTGTGTGATCCACGGCAAGCCGTTTCTCTCCACCGTGGCCAGCGCACGCGACTGGATCGAGATGGAGCGCATCCACGCCGGGCTGCAGCCCGACCCGCAGGCCGACCGGTTTCATGACCATGGCACCCAGACGCTGGCCCTGATTGCGCACGACGCGTGCAAGCAGGCCATGCTCGACTTTGCGGATCGCAACTTTGATGTGCTGTCGCAGTTTCGCCATCGGGTGGCCACCGGCACCACGGGTCAGCGACTGAACGCCCTGGCGTGGAGCAAGGGCTGGCCCGAAGGGCAGCCCTGGGTGCAGCGTTTTAACAGCGGGCCGCTGGGTGGCGATGCGCAGATTGCCGACCTGGTGCTGGAGCGTCGTTGCCACCGCGCCGTTTTTTTTGAGGACCCGCATGTGGCGCGCCAGCACGAGGCCGACATCCAGCTGCTGGAGCGCGCTGTGACCACCGCCACGCACGACGCGGTGTGTGTCACCGTGCCGGGCGTGGCGCAGCGCTGGTGCGACGCCGTGCGCCTGCGCGCAGCGCGCTGATAGTGCTTTCATTTCTGTGTGTTTGTGTTCCTTCCTTTCGCTTCCTTCCCCACCTTGCGCATGCGCACGCAGGCCACCACTCTGGTGCTGGCGGCCTGCGCCTCGGGCGCCTGGGCCATTCCCACGTTTGACGAGGTGCGCGCGGACTTCAAGCCCTCGGACACCCTGATCCTCTCGCGCGAAGGCGAGGTGCTGCAGCGCTTGCGCACCGACGCCACCGTGCGGCGTGGCCAGTGGGTGCCACTGGCCGATGTGTCGCCCGCGTTGCGCCAGGCGCTGGTGCTGAGCGAGGACAAGCGCTTTTTTGAACACAGCGGCGTGGACTGGCGTGCTGCGTCGGCCGCCGCCTGGGGCAACCTGTGGAACCAGCGCACACGCGGGGCCAGCACCATCACCATGCAGCTCGCGGGCCTGCTGGACGGGGACTGGCGCCAGGGCCCCGGGGGGCGCACGGTGGTGCAGAAGGTCGGCCAGACCGTGGCCGCCCAGGTATTGGACCGGCGCTGGCGCAAGGACCAGATCCTGGAGGCGTACCTCAACCTGGTGCCGTTTCGCAGCGAGCTGGTGGGCATCGATGCCCTGAGCCGCACTCTGTTTGACAAGGCGGCCCACGGCCTGGACGACCGCGAAGCCGCGGTGGCAGCGGCCCTGGTGCGCGCACCCAACGCAAGGCCTGCGCTGGTGGCACAGCGTGCCTGCGGCGTGCTGCGCGACATGCAGCAACGCCCCTCCACCCCCGCCTCGCCCGCTGCACCGGCGGTGCGCGTGGACTGCGACGCGCTGGACCTGTTCACCACGGCTGCATTACAACGCCGCGCTTTTGATGCCAGCGAGGGTGTGGCGCCACACTTTGCACGCTACCTTCTGCGCCAGCGGGACAAGGACAGCGCTGTGCCCGAGCGGGTGGCCACCACCCTGCGCGCGCCGTTGCAGCGTTTTGCGATGCAGAGCCTGCAGCAGCACCTGCGCGAGTTGCGCGGGCGCCATGTGGAAGACGGCGCGGTACTGGTGCTGGACAACGCCACGGGCGCGGTGCTGGCCTGGGTGGGGTCATCCGGCCAGCTCAGCCAGGCCAGCGAGGTCGACGGGGTGCTGGCGTTGCGCCAGCCGGGCTCCACGCTCAAGCCGTTCTTGTACGCCCAGGCGATCGCCGAACGGCGGCTCACGGCAGCCTCGCTGGTGGAGGACTCGCCCGCGCAGATCACCACGGCGGGCGGGCTCTACATTCCGCAAAACTACGACCGCCAGTTCAAGGGCTGGGTGTCGGTGCGCACGGCACTGGCGGCGTCGCTCAACGTGCCCGCCGTGCGCACGCTGGTCATGGTCACGCCCGATGCGTTCCACCGGCAGCTCGGGGCCATGGGATTGCCGCTGCGCGAAAGTGGCGACTACTTTGGCTACAGCCTGGCACTGGGCAGCCCCGAGGTACCGCTGCTGCACCTGACCAATGCCTACCGCACGCTCGCCAACGGCGGGCGGGCGAGTCCTGTTGCAGTCACGCTCGCCAATGGCGGGCGGGTGAGCGCCGCGGCCCCGGCCATCGACCCACGCGCTGCCTACATCGTGGGTGACATCCTGTCCGACGGCAATGCACGCGCCCGCACCTTCGGCACCGACAGCGTGTTGGCCACCCGCTTCTGGACGGCCGTGAAAACCGGCACCAGCAAGGACATGCGCGACAACTGGGCGGTGGGCTGGTCCGAGCGCTACACGGTGGGTGTGTGGGTGGGCAATGCCAGTGGTGCGGCCATGCACGAGGTCAGCGGCACCAGTGGTGCAGCGCCCATCTGGGCAGCGGTGATGGGCTTTCTGCACGCCCGCGAGCCCAGCCGGGCCCCCAAGGCCCCTGGGGGCCTGGTCAGGGCGGCTGTGCGGTTTGGTCCGGGCCAGCCGCCCTCTGCAGGCGTGCCCCAGCCACTGGAGGCTGCGCGCGACGAATGGTTTGTGCCTGGCACGCAGCAGTCTTTGTTTGCTATTGATTCGATAGCTTCCGAGCCATATTCCACTAGCGCATCCGGCCAAAAATTCTCCAAAAACGCTGCCTCGACCCCTACGGCGCCTCCTGCCGGTGCCTCTGCCCGCATCACCGCCCCGGCGTCCGGCACGGTGATCGCGCTGGACCCGGACATCCCGCCGATGCGCCAGCGCCTGCAGTTCACCGCCACGGGCGATGCCGTGCAGTGGCGGCTGGACGGCAAAACCCTGGGCCGGGGGCCTCGGGTGGCCTGGATGCCGTGGCCTGGGCGGCATGTCGTGCAGATCACGGATGCCCAGGGCAAGGTGCTGGACGAAGTCCGGCTGGAGGTGCGTGGTGCCGGTGTGGTGGCGGCGCCCCCCCGGGCAGGTGCGCATTGACGCTGACAAATCCGAGGAATACGGTGTGAATTCGGGCCAAGTCCCGGTTCAGGTGACTGTTTAAAATAGTTACAAACTATCTCTATGCCCTCGCTTCGCCAGTTTTTCTCTCACCGCCTGATCTGGCTGGCTTTGCTGGTGGCTTTGGGTATTGGGGCATTGTTCGCCCGCACCATCTGGACCATTCGCAACGACGAGTGGAGCTACGCGGTGCAAACCAACGCCAACCTGGCCCGCACCCTGGAGCAGGGCCTGGCCTGGTCGCTGGACTCGTTCGATAAATCCCTGGAAGGCGTGGCCCGCGAGGTGTCGCGCCCCGAGGTGTGGGCGTTGCCCCCCGACTTGCGCTCGCGGGTGGTGTTTGACAACTCGCTGCGCGCGCGCGGCGCGGGCGATGTGTTGGTGCTGGACGCGCAAGGCAACGTCATCCTGGACTCGGGCTCCAATGCCCCCCGCCGGGTCAACTTTGCCGACCGCGACTACTTTCTGGCTTTCCGCGATCGGGGCGAACAGGGGCTGTTCTTCGGCAAGCCTGTGCCTTCGCGGGTGACGGGCCTGAACATCCTGCCCATCTCGCGGGGCTACTACAACGCAGACGGCAGCTTTGCCGGGGTGGTGGTCGGCGCCATCCGCCTGAGCTACTTCAACGAACTGTTCGGCTCGCTGGACCTGGGCCCCAACAGCGGGATCAACATGTTCCGTCAGGACGGGGTGGTGATCTCCCGCTTCCCGTACGGTGATTCGGATGTGGGCAAAACGATTGCCGGCACCCCCAACCTGCTGCGCTTTCAGAAGGAGGGCACGGGTTCTTTTGTGGGCAAGGCGGCGCTCGACGGCGTGGAGCGCCTCTACTCCTTCCGGCCTGTGGGCAACTACCCGCTGATTCTGAACGTGGCGCAGTCCACAGAGACCATCCTGGCCAAGTGGAGCAGCAGTGCCTGGGTGCTGGGCGGCTTTGCCGTGCTGCTGATGCTGGGGAGCCTGGGGCTGGCACTGATGTTTGTGCGCGAGCTCCTGCTGCGCCAGCAGGTGTCCGCGCGCCTGGCCGAGGCCGAACACGATCTGCGCACGACGCTCGACAACGTGCCCTCGATGATTGCCTACTGGGATGCCAGCATGCACAACCGCTTTGCCAACCGTGCGGCGCTGGAGGAGTTCGGCACCTACCCGGCACCGGTGCGGGACCGCCATATCAGCGAGCTGCTCAGCGAGGCCCGCTACGCGGCCAGCAAGCCCAATTACGACTTGGCGTTGGCAGGAATGCCACAGCGCTTTGAGCGGACCGACGAGGACGCACGGGGTCAGCCGCGTCACAGCATCGTCTCGTACCTGCCTGACACCGATGCGCGCGGCGTGGTCACCGGGCTCTTTGTGCAGGTGACGGACATCACCGAGCGCAAGCGCATGGAGAACGAGCTGTTCGACGAGAAAGAGCGCGTACGCCTCACCCTGCAATCCATCGGCGATGCCGTGGTCTGCTCGGACGCCAAAGGCATGGTGACCTACCTCAACCCCGTGGCCGAACGCCTCACGGGCTGGCAGGCGTTTGATGCGGCCGGGCACAACGCAGACGAAGTGGTCAGCCTGCGTTGCCCCGACAACGACGAACCCTTGCCCAACACCTTGCGCACCGCGATTCAGCAAGGCGCGGCCACAGAGCCCGTGCGGGGCGTGCTGGTACACCGCACCAGCGGCCAGCGCTTCCAGGTGGAGGAGACGGCCAGTGCCATCACCGACCGCCATGGCGCGGTGACGGGCGCGGTGGCGGTGCTGCGCGATGTGACCGAGGCCGTGGCCATGGCCGAGCGCATGTCCCACCTCGCGCAATATGACGCGCTCACCGACCTGCCCAACCGCGTGCTGCTGCAGGACCGCGCCCATCTGGCCATGGCCCAGGCACGGCGTGACGGCAAGTCTCTGGCGGTGATGTATCTGGACCTCGATGGCTTCAAGGAAGTCAACGACCGCCTGGGCCACGATGTGGGCGATGTCCTACTGGTGCAGTTTGCCCAGCGCCTGCAGGCAGCGGTGCGTGCGTCCGACACGGTGTGCCGGCAGGGGGGCGATGAGTTTGTGGTGCTGCTGCCGGGGCTGGATGGGGTGGAGCCCGCCTGCCTGGTGGCGCGCAAGATCCTGGCGGCCTGTGACGCAGCGTTTGATCTGGCTGGGCAGCCGGTGCGGGTGGGCGTGAGCGGCGGCATTGCGCTGTTCCCGCAGCACGGCAGCACGTTCGATGAGCTGTCGCGCCATGCTGACGGCGCCATGTATGCGGCCAAACGCGGCGGGCGCATGCGCTTCATGCTGTACCAGGGCCCGGATGCCGATCCCGAGGTGGTGTTGCCCGAGCCCTCTCAAGTGGCCGCGGCCCAGTAGTCCACCTGCTGGTGTCGGGCGTCCGGGTGGCACGGCACTGTCCGTCGCTGGAAATTTGTTGCAAGCCGTCGAAAAAATTTTGATGGCTGGCCCCCGCGCCACCGCCTACCATTCGGCGCATTCCCCATCCTGGAGAGCCTGCGTGCCCAATCTGTCCAAAATCACCTGCATCGAAGACCTGCGTGCCGTCGCCCAGCGCCGTGTGCCGCGCATGTTTTATGACTACGCCGATTCGGGCTCGTACACCGAGGGCACCTACCGCGCCAACGAGAGCGACTTCCAGCGCATCAAGCTGCGCCAGCGCGTGGCCGTGAACATGGAAGGCCGCACCACCCGCACCACCATGGTGGGCCAGGACGTGGCCATGCCCGTGGCCATTGCACCCACCGGCCTCACCGGCATGCAACATGCCGACGGCGAGATCCTGGGGGCCAAGGCGGCCAAGGCGTTTGGAATCCCGTTCACCCTCTCGACCATGAGCATCTGCTCCATCGAAGACGTGGCCGAACACACGGGCCGCCACCCGTTCTGGTTCCAGGTGTATGTGATGCGGGACCGCGACTTCATCGAACGCCTGATCGACCGCGCCAAGGCGGCCAACTGCTCGGCGCTGCAGCTCACGCTCGATCTGCAGATCCTGGGCCAGCGCCACAAGGACATCAAGAACGGCCTCTCGGCCCCGCCCAAGCCCACCATCGCCAACCTCATCAACCTGGCCACCAAGCCGCGCTGGTGCATGGGCATGCTGGGCACAAAACGCCGCAGCTTCGGCAACATCGTGGGCCACGCCAAGGGTGTGGGCGACCTGTCGTCGTTGTCGTCGTGGACGGCCGAGCAGTTCGACCCGCAGCTCAACTGGGGCGATGTGGAGTGGATCAAGAAGCGCTGGGGCGGCAAGCTGATCCTCAAAGGCATCATGGACGCCGAAGATGCGCGCCTAGCCGTCAACAGCGGTGCCGACGCACTGATCGTCAGCAACCACGGCGGGCGCCAGCTCGATGGCGCGCCATCCTCCATTGCCGCACTGCCAGGCATTGCCGCAGCAGCCGGCAAGGACATCGAGGTGTGGATGGACGGCGGCATCCGCAGCGGGCAGGACGTGCTCAAAGCCCGCGCTTTGGGCGCGCAGGGCACGCTGATTGGCCGCAGCTTCTTGTACGGCCTGGGGGCCTACGGCGAGGCGGGCGTGACGCGTGCGCTGCAGATCATCCAGAAAGAGCTGGACATCACCATGGCGTTCTGTGGCCATACCAACATCAACAACGTCGATTCGTCGATCCTGCTGCCCGGTACCTTTCCCACGGCCTGAGCGGCTGAAAGCCCTTCACCGCGCGGCCGTCGCTGGCGCCGGCAGGCGTTTGAGTGTGGCCAGGTAGGCCACCACGTCCTCGCGGCCCTGTGCATCGTCGAGCTGGTAGTCCATGCCCTGGCCGGGGATCAGCGCCTCGGGGTCGGTCAGCCAGGCCTTGAGCGTGGCACGCGTCCACAGCAGCTTGCTTGCACGCAGCGCGGGCGAGTAGTCAAAATCCTTCAGCGCGCCCGCGCGGCGCCCCACCACGCCCCGGTGCGCCGGGCCGTCGCCATGCTGGTCCGGGCTGTGGCAGCTGCTGCAATGCGCCGCGTACAGCGCAGCGCCACGCTCCACCGACTGGGCCGCAGCGGGGCTGTGGGCCCCCCACAGCAAGGTGGCCGCAACGGCAACCCAATGAACAGGGAACAGTGGGCGAGGCAGAGGCATGGCGGGCAGCATGGGGTGGAAAGCGCGAGCGTTGTGGGCAGAGGTGACTCTTGCAGTACGGACGATCCCGTCGCCTGGATTCATGCCCGTCGCGGTGGGGTGCCCGATACCCCGACTACACCAATTTGCCGAGCCAGGGCACTGTTTTTGTTCCCGGCGACATCCAAAGTGCCTGCTGTGGCGTATTCACCTACAGCAAAGCCCCGCAAGGCCTGCCAACCCGATCAATCCAAGACAATGGGCGCATGAGCACCCTCCACCCAGACAGTGAACTGATGGACCTCCTAGACCGCATTGCCGCGCAGGACGACTCCGCGCTGAAAAAGCTGTACGAGCGCACCTCGTCGCAGCTTTTTGGCCTGGCCCTGCGCATCGTCCGCAACCGCGATGCGGCGGAGGATGTGCTGCAGGAGGCGTTTTTGACCATCTGGCGCGGCGCGGGCAACTACCGCGCATCGCTGAGTCCGCCCATGGCGTGGATGGGTTTGATCGTGCGCAGCCGGGCGCTGGATGCCCTGCGCAAGCGCACCACAGACCGGTCCGATCTGATGAACGAGCTGGATGACGAGATGGCGCAGACGCTGGAGGGCGATACGCCCAACCCCATGGACGCCGCCGATGCCAGCGAGCAGGCCTTTGCGCTGCACCACTGTCTGGGAAAGCTCGATCACAAGCAGCGCGAAGTAGTGAGCCTGGCCTACCTGCGCGACCAGAGCCACGGCGAGCTGGCCGAGCAACTCAAGCTGCCGCTGGGCACCGTCAAGACCTGGATCCGCCGGGGCCTGGAACAGCTGCGCACCTGCATGGCGCGTTTTGCGTGAGGTTGCCATGAACATTACCCAACACCCCGAACTGCTCGACCGCCTGGCTGCCAGCTATGCCCTGGGCACACTGCGTGGCGGCGCCCGCCGCCGATTTGAAAGCCTGGCCCGCGAACACGCCACCGTGCGCGCTGCAGCGCTGGTCTGGCAGACCCGCTGGTCCGGCCTGACCGAGTTGCAGCCCGCCATCCACCCCGCGCCCGCCGTGTGGACGCGCATCGACAACCTGGTGCAGGCCGACCGGGCTGCGTCCGCCATGCAGGCTGCCCGTGTGCACCAGGCCGCAGAGGCCCCAGGCGGCTGGTGGCGCAACCTGCTGGTGTGGCGCGGTGCGGCGGCTGCGGGCGCCATCGCCACGCTGGCGGCTGTGGTGGTGGGCGTGCAGGTCAACGGAGGCCTGCGTGCCACCACGGGCGCGCAGATCGCCGCACTGCAGCAAAAACTGCAAGCCACGCCCCAGATCCAGTATGTGGCGGTGCTGGCCGATGACAAGGCCGACGCGTCGATGCTGGTGACGTTTGACCCCAAGAACAGCCAGCTCGTGCTGCAGCGCGTGGGCGGTTTCCAGGAGGGGGCGGACAAGTCCTTGCAACTGTGGGCGCTGCCGCCCGCGGGTGGCCCGCGCTCATTGGGCGTGCTGGGGCAGGACAAGCTGCTCAAGCTGGTGGCCCAGGAGGGCGATGTGAAAGAAGTCCCCACGCTGGCCATCAGTCTGGAGCCCAAGGGGGGGGTGCCCAGCGCCACCGGCCCGACCGGGCCGGTGCTGTTCAAGGGCGCTCTGATCCGCAAGGCCACCTGACACCCGGGTTTCAGGCAGTTGCGTACAGGTCTGGAAGAACCGGTGGCGAAAGAAAAGAATAGTTGCCACCGTTGAATCCACGGGTTTCTCTTCGTCGTATTCAAGGTGGGGTGCTTGGCACCCCACCATCCACCTACGAGGAGATCCCCATGCCATTGAAAAAAATCAGTCTGGCCGTGCTGGCTGTTCTGGCTGCCAGCGCAGCGGGCGTCAGTCTGGCGTCCAGCCACCGCGAGGCGCCGTTCATCACGACCCAGCCCAAGGTTGACGGCAGTGATTTCTACCTGTTCAACAGCTACGAACCGGGTCGAGCGGGTTTTGTCACCATGATCGCCAACTACCTGCCGCTGCAGGATGCCTATGGCGGCCCCAACTACTTCAGCCTGGACTCGAATGCGCTGTACGAGATCCACATCGACAACAACGGCGACGCAGCGGAGGACATCACCTTTCAGTTCCGCTTCAAGAACACGCTGAACAATGGTGGCAACGGCATCACACTCGATATCGGCCCTGACGGTGCCCGCAAGAAGGTGGCCATTCCGCTGCGCAACGCCGGTGGCATCAGCGGCGCAGCGGGCGACCCGCTGGCTTACCGCGAAGAGTACGAGATGTTCATCGTGCGCGGTGACCGCCGTACCGGCAAGCGCGAGCAGATCACCATGGCCGGTGGGGGTACCACCTTTACCAAGCCCATCGACTACATCGGTGAAAAATCGCTGGGCAATGCGGCCGCCTACGACGCCTATGCCGGCAAGTATGTGTATGGCATCAACATCCCCGGCTGCGCCACCCCCGGCAAGGTGTTTGTGGGCCAGCGGCAGGACCCGTTCCCCGTGTCGTTGGGCACCATCTTTGATCTGGTGAATGCACCTGCCGCCGTCATTACCAGCGAGTCGAATGCTGCGGCCTTCGGCGCGGGCCAGATTGCCAACAAGAACGTGACGTCGCTCGCGGTGGAAGTGCCCACCAATTGCCTGACTGCTGCATCGGGCGAGAAGGTCATCGGCGGCTGGACCACTGCCAGCCTGCGCCAGGCCCGCTTGCTCAATGGCAAGCCAGACTCGGGCCTGCAGGCCAGCGAGAAGGCCGGTGGCGCATGGACGCAGGTCTCGCGCCTGGGCATGCCGCTGGTCAACGAGGTGGTGATTGGCCTCAAGGACAAGGACAAGTTCAACGCATCCAAGCCCAAGGATGATGCGGCCAACTTTGCGGACTACGTGACGCACCCCACGCTGCCCGCGCTGGTCGAGACGCTGTTTGGCGCCAAGGCCCCCACGAACTTCCCGCGCACCGACCTGATGACGGCCTTCCTCACGGGGCTGCCCACCGTCAATCGCCCCGGCAACGTCACCGGCCTGGGTGCTGGAGGCCCCCTGGCCGAAATGCTGCGCTTGAACACGGGCATTGCCGCCACGGCTGCGGCTGCGCAGAACCCGTTGGGGGTGGTGGCAGGGGATGCGGCCGGCTTCCCGAACGGCCGCCGCTTGGGCGACGACGTGGTGGACGTATCGCTGCGCGTGGCCATGGGTGCGCTGTGCACGGTGACGGGTGCCACGGACACGCTCAAGGTGGGCTGCAAGCCGGGTGATGCCCCGGCAGGAGGGGTAGCGTTTGTGGACGGCTCGCGCACCAAGGCGACGGACTACCGTACGGCGTTTCCGTATGTGAACCCGCCGCTCCCCGGTGCCAAGAACTTCTGATCCGAAGGAGCCACACCATGCAAAAGAACCTTCGGATTCAGCACCTGGCCCTTACTTCGGTGGCGGCATTGGCCATCACCGGTTGCGGCGGGGGCGGTAGCGGCGACAACACGGCAGACCCTGGCAATGGGGGGCCCGTGATTGTGAATGCGTTCGCGTATGTGCAGCCCATTGTGGCCAGCGGCGCCTCGGACACCACCGAACCTCAGGCGGTGGACCAGCTGGTGCTGTCCACTACCGAGACTGAAGAGCCCGATTCGCGGCTCTGACCCTTGCGCGATGTCTTGGCTGCGCCCCGAAGGGGTGTGGCCAGGGCGTGCGTGGGTGATTGTGTCTCTTTCGATATCCGCTGTTGTCACGAGCCCATGAAGAAACCTCATCACTGTTTGTGCGTGGCCTTGTGCCTGGTGCTATGGGCGGGCACGGCCCTGGCGGCCTTGCCGCAGGACTTGCCACCCGGCCTCGATGCCGATGTGGTCGAGCGTCTGCCCGAGCGCGTGAGCGCAGCCCCCGCCACGCCCCAGGCCGCTGCCGCCACGGCCCGGCGCTGGATCACGCTGTCACGCGAGACGGCGGACCCGCGTTACCTGGGCCGGGCACAGGCGGCCCTGGCACGCTGGTGGGGCCAGTCGGACGCCCCGGCCGATCTGCTGGTGTTGCAGGCCACCGTAGAGCAAGGGCGCCATGAATTTTCAGCCGCGCGCGCCACGCTGGAGCACGCCTTGCAAACCAACCCCGCACAGGTGCAGGGCTGGCTCACGCTGGCCACGCTGGAACGTGTGGCCGCGCGCTATGAGGCCGCCGAGGCCGCCTGCCGCAACGTAGCCCGCCACGGTGCTGCGTTGTATGCCACCGCCTGCCTGCTCGAAACCCGTTCACTGCAAGGCCAGCACGATGCCGCACGCAATGGCTTCACCGCGCTGCGGCAGCAGGTGGCGGGGAATGCCGCCCAGCGGGCCTGGATCGGTTCGCTGCTGGCCGAGAGCGAAGAGCGCGCAGGGCGCGATGACGCTGCCGACGCGGCCTACCGCCGCAGCCTGGCCGATGCCCCCGACGGCTACACCGCGCTGGCCTATGCCGACCAGCTGTTGCGCCGCAATCGTGCGAGCGCCGCGCTGGAGGTGCTCAGGCACCAGCCCGACAGCGACTCCGTGCTGCTGCGGCGCGCGCAGGCCCTTCGGCTGATGGGGGACGCCGCGTGGCAGACCCTGGTGCGCGACCTGGAAGCCCGTTTTGCCGCTATCGCGGCGCGCGGAGAGGGGCTGGACGCCCACGCCCGGGAGCGTGCCTTGATGGCGCTGTGGTTGCAGGGGCAGCCCGCCGCCGCATGGAAGGCGGCCCGCACCAACCTTGCCCTGCAAAAAGAGCCACTCGACTGGTGGCTTGCACTGCAGACCTCTGAGCAGTCGGGCGACGCTGCTGCCCACCAGACCGTGCGGCAGGCCCTGCAGCAAGCAGGGCTGCAAGACCTGCGCCTGGCGCGCTGGCAGACCCGGGGAGCCCAATGATGCGCTGCATGCACTGGATAACGGGCCTCCTGCGCCCACACGGGCGTTCCCTGCGGGCCATGGTGGCTGTCGCGTTGACTGCCGCAGCACTGGCGCCCAGCGCCTGGGCCCACAAGGCCAGCGACGCCTATCTGCGGGTGGCGGATGCGCTGGCACCCCAGGGCACTGCAGGGGCGGGCGCATCGATAGGCCTTGTGCTGTCGGTGGCCTTGAAGGATGTGGATGCCGCGCTGGAGCAGCTCGATGCCGATGGCGACCGCCAGCTCACATGGGGCGAGGTGCGACAGTCCATGCCCGCCATCGTCCAGTGGGTGGGCCAGGGCATGTTGTGGCAGTGCGACGGAACGGCGACGGTGCCTGCCTGGCGCTTTGAAGCGTTGGAGCAGCGCACCGATGGGCGTTACGCGCGGCTGGCTGCCACGCTGCCCTGTGCGCCAGCCCAGGCGGTCACTCTGCGCTACGGCCTGATGCAGGGCATCGACCCCACACACCGCCTGCTGGTGGGCGGCGCGTTGAGCGGCCAGACGCTGGCAGCCGTGCTGGCCCCTGACGGGCGCTCCGGCACCGACCTGCGCTCTGCGGGCAGCCGCGCAGGACAAGCGGGGGCAGACGGTGCGGAAGGGGCTCAAGGTGCGGACGCAACAGAGCCCGGCGCCCCACGCGGCGGGTTGGCCACGCTGCTGCACTTTGTGACCGAGGGGGTGCACCACATCCTGTCTGGCTACGACCACCTGGCCTTTTTGCTGGCACTGTTGCTGCCCATCTCCCTGGCGCGGCCGCAGCCCCGCCACCGCGATCTGCCATTGCACACGGAGTCCGGCACAACGCCGATCGCTGAAACCCCGGCCTCCGGCGCCAGGGACCGCTTCGCCGGGATCAAGGCGCTCCTGCTCACGGTGACCTGTTTCACCGTGGGCCATTCCATCACCTTGGCACTGGCAGGCCTGGGCTGGGTCACCGTGTCGGGCAACTGGGTGGAGCCCGCCATTGCCATCAGCATCGGCATCTCGGCGTTGCTGAACCTGTTTCCCGTCCAAGGCCTGCGCAGTAGCTGGCTTGCTCTGGGCTTTGGTCTGGTGCACGGGCTGGGTTTTTCCGGGGTGCTGGTTGAAGCTGGCGTGGCGGGTGCTTCGCTGTTGTGGGCCCTGGCGGGGTTCAACCTGGGGGTCGAAGTGGGCCAACTGATGGTGGTCGCCCTGTGGTGCGCGGTCTCGGTGGCACTGGCGCGCAGGGCGTGGTACCGCTCGGTGGTGGTGCGTGGGGGCTCCGTCGCGTTGCTGGTGCTGTCGCTGTACTGGACCGTGCAGCGCCTTGCCTTCGCTGGCTGACGAGAACGGTGCCCGGTCCGTCGTGGGGGCCAGACCCTGATCAGGCGCTAAAGACCCTTTGCAGTACTCTGGATTCACATCTGGACGCCGCCCGTGTGCGTAATGACGCTGTCGTAGCAATTATTTACAAACACGAGGAGCGCCCCATGAAGAGTCCCCTTTCCATCGCCGTGCTGGCTGGCGTTGCACTGGCCTGCAGTGCGGCCCAGGCCGATACCGGCAAGCTGCTGCTCACCGGTGGTGTCAGCACCATCGCCGGATCGGCGGGCGGCGGGCTGACCCCCTGGGCAGTGATTGGCAGCAACGCCACCGAGGGCGAGGTGGGTGTCAGCGCCTATGCCACCCGTGCTGCGACCCAGGATTACAGCCTGAACGGCTATGGCGTGGCCCTGGGCCTGCACGACCGCCTGGAGCTGTCGCTGGCGCGCCAGGACTTTGATGCCTCGCCCGCGATCGCGCTCAACGGCATTGCGCCGTTTGGCGTGACACCCGGCCAGCACATCAAGATGGATGTGCTCGGCATCAAGCTCAAGGTGGCGGGCGACGTGGTGCTCAACAGCAACAGCTGGATGCCCCAGATTGCGGTGGGGCTGGAGCACAAGCAGGTGCACCCGGGCTCCATCAGGTCGGTGCTGGACTTTCTGAGCACCAAAACCAGCGGCACTGATGTGTACGTGAGCGCCACCAAGCTGCTGCTGGCGCAAAGCGTGCTGGTCAACGGCACGCTGCGTTACACCAACGCCAACCAGAACGGCCTGCTGGGCTTTGGCTCGGCCGCGCCTGGCAAGAACAGCCGCAGCCTGCAGCCCGAATTCTCGGTGGCGTACCTGATCAACAAGAACCTGGCGGTGGGCGCCGAATACCGCTTCAAGCCCAACAACCTGCAGGCGCTGGGCGCTGCGGCCGGCCTGGGTGCTGCACTGCGCGAAGACGACTGGAAGGACATCTTTGTGGCCTGGGCGCCCAGCAAGAACGTGTCATTCACGCTCGCCTATGTGGACCTGGGCCGCATCGTGCCCGGCATCACCCAAAACCGCCGCCAGACGGGCTACTACCTGTCGGCCCAAGTCGCTTTCTGAGGAGATTTTCATGACCCACTCCAAAAACCTCATCGCCCTGGCCATCGCCCTGAGCGGCTTGCTGGCTGCCTCGGCCTTTGCGCAGACCGCTGCGGCGCCGGTGGCGAACACTGCAGCCCCTGTAGCCCCTGCCGGCCTGTACCAGGCCCTGGGCGAAAAGCCTGGCATCAGCCGTCTGGTGGACGATTTTGTGAACCGTGTGGTCAAGGACCCACGCATCGGCAGCCACTTCAAGGACACGAAACCAGCCGCCCTCAAGGAGAGCCTGACCGACCAGTTTTGCCAGCTGAGCGGGGGCCCTTGCAAATATGAAGGCGCTGACATGAAATCGGCCCATGCCGACATGGACATCAACAAGGGCCACTTCAACGCCCTGGTGGAGGTGCTGCAAAGCGCCATGGATGCCCAGGGCATACCGTTCGCTCAACAAAATCGCCTGCTGGCGTTGTTGGCGCCCATGCACCGTGACGTGATCACCAAGCGGTAAGACAATGAAAAACGCTATATTTTTAATAGCTGCTAGCGCAATATTCACTAGCGCTTGGGCCGGAAATGTTCAAATTCAGGTGCTGGACCGCGAGGGCAAGCCCGTGCCCGACGCCGTGGTGGTGGTGTACCCAGGTGCCACTGCAGGCGCGGCCCCCAGCCTGCTGCAGCCCAGCCCCACCATTGAGCAGGAGCGCATGCGTTTTGTGCCTGCCGTCACCGTGGTGATGCCCGGCACCACCGTGCGTTTCACCAACCAGGACCGCTGGGATCACCATGTGCGCGGCAACCCTACAGGCGTGGCCGCTGCGGCTGCTCCTGCTGCGCCCGGTTCCAATTTTGAATTGCGCCTGGCCGGCAAGGCAGATGGCAAGCCCGCCAACTTTGCGGACATCAAACTCGACACCCCTGGCGTGGTGCTGCTGGGCTGCCACCTGCACGGTTCCATGCGCGGCCACGTGTTTGTGACCGATTCGGCCTGGACACTCAAGACCGACAACGATGGCATTGCCCGATTTGCCAGCGTGCCGGATGGCGCCGCACAGGTGCGCGTGTGGCACGCCGAGCAACTGGTAGACCTGCCGCGCAAGGCGCTGAATGTGGTGCCCGGCCCGGTGCTCGATACCGTGCAGCTCAGCGTGGTGCCACGGGTGCGCCGCGCACCGCCGGCTGCACCCACCGGCCCTACCAACAGCCCCGGTGGGCCCATGGGGTCGTACAGCCTGGCGCCCGTCTCACCTCCCCAGGCACATCAGCACCCTGGCAGCTGACCCGCCACCACAGCGGGTGGTCCAAAGGGGGCGGGTCAGCAGGGCAGCGATTTTTTGGGGGCGTGGTCCGTCGCCCGCTCTTTCGTTTGAGTGTCTGCGGGCGTCCCCCTGCGGGGTCGTCCACAGGCTCTCAAGTCAACCCGGCAGCTTGAGCCCGCCCGGTCCGGAGGGCACGGTGTTGACGCTGCTCTTTTGGCTGCCGGCCGTTGCACTGCCCACGTCCTGCTTCACGCTGCCAGGGGGTGCGTTCAGGTACAGGTACAGCGCTTGCGCATCCACGTCGCTGAGTTGCCCGAGCGACTCGAAGGGCATCACCTGGATGGGTGTGCCGTCAGGCCGCTTGCCTGTGCGCAGCATGGCCACAAAGCTTGCGGCGTTGGGGTAGCGTGTCAGGGCACTGTCGGCACTGTGTGTGCCAGGGCGGATGTCTGCTGCCGCAGGCCAGTCAGGCGGGCCGCCGGGGATCTTGCCGCCCGACAGGTCGGCACCATGGCAGCCGATGCACATGTTGGCCACGTACTGGCCGTTGGCCAGCGTCACTCCGGCAGCCGTCGGCCGCGAGGGGGCCAGCTGGTGGTCGATGCGCGAGGCCGCGTCGGGAATCGCACCCAGCCCATACAGCACCCAGGCAGGGTGCGGCAGATCGATCACGGCCTGCGTGCCCTCCTTGGGGGGGAACTGGCGCACATACGACACCAGGGCGTTCAGGTCTTCGTTGGTGAAGCGGTTGTAGTCCTCGCTGGGCATGACCAGCACCGGGCGGCCGTTGGGCTTGACGCCATGGCGGATCACGCTGTTCCAGTCCTCGGGCTGGTAGCGCGCCACCACGCCAGCCGGCGTGATGTTGGGTCCTACGATGCGCGTGCCCTTGCCATCGTTGACGAACTCGCGGCCCGTGCCTTGTGCGCCATGGCAGTCGGTGCAGCCACGCGATGCATACAGATAGCGCCCGCGTTCGATGGTCTGCGCATCGGTGGTGTAGGCCACGGGGCGGGGTTTGATGTCGATGTAGCGGTTGCGTTTTTGCTCGGCCAGGTACAGGCCGCTGGCGGCGGTGGCGACAACGATCACGCCCAGCAGCAGCGCGCTGCCTGCGGTCCATTTGATCCAGCGTTTCATGGTGGTATCCCTCTTCTTCGAATGGTGGCGGACTGGCTGAACGAATCAGCATGCCCAGGCGCCGGATTCTGAAGTCGAAGAAGCGGTTTGTGGCACCTCACCACCGCAGGGTATGGCGGGGCCGGTGACATTTGTCACAAACGGCCCGCCAGTGTGAGCAGGTGTAGCCTGTTCACACGCGCTCCATATCCTCTCAGCGCTCGATGGTCTTGTTCCAGCGCGCGTTCCACGCAGGGCGGTTGGCGTTCACGCTGTCCCAGTCCAGCGTCACGGCGTTTTTCATCCACTGGCTGATCTGCGCGACCTGGGCGGCACCCTCACCCACGGCAGGCGCCTTGGGGTTGGTGGGGATCTGCGCGCCAAACTGCAGCACGTTGGCCTGGGCCAGCGGGCTCAGCAGAAACTCGGCCAGCTTTTGCGCCAGCTCGGGCTCGCTGTTCTTGGCGATCACGCACTGGCCGGTCATCAGCACCACCGAGCCCTCCTTGGGCTGTGCGTATTCCACCGGAATGCCCTTGGCCTTGAGGGCAGCCACACTGGTCGGCGTAAGCGGGAAGATCGCGGCTTCACCCGTCTGCACCATCTCCGAAATCTTGGCCGAGCTGGGGATGTACTCCAGCACATTGGGGCCGATGGTCTTGGCCCAGTTGTTGAAGCCTGGCTCCACGTTCTTGTCGTTGCCGCCCTGGATGCGGTTGAACATCAAGAAACCGTGCAGCCCGAACGACGACGACGGCATGGACTGGAACACCACCTTGCCCTTGTACTTGGGGTCGGCGAAGTCCATCCACGACGTAGGCGCGGCCCAGCCCTTTTCGGCAAACATCTTGGTGTTGTAGGCGATGCCGGTCATGCCCAGGCTCACGCCGCTGGCCAGGTCGTCCTTGAAGCGCGCGGCGGGGTAGATGTCGTTCAGGTGCGGGTTGGGCTTTTGCTTTTCGCACAGGCCCATGCCCATGGCGCGCACCATGATGCCGTCGTCCAGAAACATCACGTGCATCTGCGGCTTGTCCTTGTTGGCCTGGGCCTTCGCCAGGATGTCTGAGGACGTGCCAGGCACCACCACCACCTTCACGCCATGCAGCTTCTCGAACGCCGGGAACACGTACTGCGTGTACGCCTTCTCCATGGTGCCGCCATTCATGCCGATGTACAGCGTTTTGGTCTGCGCGGTGGCGGTGCCTGCGGCGGCCACGGCGGTCAGTGCAGCGGCCGTCACAAGGGCGCGGCGGGTGCGGCTGGCAAAGCGGGGGGAGAAGGTCATGGTGGTTTCCTTTCTGGTGGGGAGGGGAGTTTTGTCGGTGGCAAACGGGGTCAGTGGGCAGCGGCAGTGCTGGCCACGTCAGCCACCGTCGTTGGGTGAAATCGCTCAATCGCAAAGGCATCAATCGGCGTGGTGCTGCGGCCATCGCGGGCCAGCTCGGCCAGCACCTCGCCCACGCCGGGGCCAATCTGAAAGCCCGCACCGGCAAAGCCAAAGCCATGGATCAGGCCGGGCGTGGTGTGGCTCTTGCCCAGCACCGGCTGGCGGTCAGGCAGATAGCCTTCGGTGCCGCTCCAGGTGCGAATGAAGTGCGCGTTCTTGAGGGCGGGCAACAGCTCCACCGCCTGCACTGCCAGGGTCGCGATGGCGCTGCGCTCGGAGCGGGCGCGGTCGGCATCCAGCGCCACACCTGCGCCGCCGCCCAGCACCAGATTGCCGCGCGCCACCTGTCGGCAGTAGATGCCGCCGCCTTCCACACCCAGGCTCCAGTGCATGAAAAAGGGCAGGGGCTCGGTCACCGCCATGGCCGGATGGCCGGAGTGAATGGGCACGGCCTCGCCAAACTGCGCGGCCAGCGCACCGGCCCAGGCACCAGCGCAGTTGATGAGCACAGGCGCACGCACCGCCACGGTGGTGCCGGAGCGCACGGTAAACAGCTGCCCGTCGTGCTCCACCGAGGTCATTGGTGTGCGCTCCAGAATCTGCGCGCCCGCGCGCTTGGCCGCCAGTGCAAACGCGGGCGACACCAGGCGCGGGTTGGCCTGGCCGTCATCCGGGCAGAGTGATCCACCCACAGCGCGCCCGCCCAGCCAGGGGCAGCGCTCGCGCAGTGTGGTGCCCGAGATGAGCTGGATGCCCAAGTCGAAGTCGCGGCTTAAGTGGGCATAGGCTTCCAGCGAAGCCATGTCCGCCTCACTGCGTCCGATCTTGAAGTGCCCGCTGCGCTGGTATTCGCCATCGGTGCCAATCAGCGCGGGCAGGTCGGCCCACACCTCGTGAGCGCGCTGCGCCAGCGGCAGCTGGCTCACCGGGCGGCCCTGACGGCGCACGCCGCCATAGTTCACGCCACTGGAGCGCGAGCCGCACAGGTCACGTTCCAGCAGCACCACGGCCACGCCTTTGCGGCGCAGTGCCAGCGCGGTCGATGCGCCCATGATGCCGCCGCCCACAATGGCAACGTCGGTGTCAATGGTTCGGGGTGTGGTCATTCGGCAGCCTCCGCCTGGGCTTGCAGGTGGATGGGAATGGGCTTGATCGGCGCCTGTCCGCGCAGCCGTCCTACCGTGTCAATCGGCTTGCCTGTGGCGTGGGCCAGGATTTCTGCCGCGGCCACACCGCACATGCGGCCTTGGCAGCGGCCCATGCCCACGCGGGTCAGGGCCTTGAGGCGGTTCATCTCATCGGCTCCCGCATCGCGGGCACATGCGCGCAGCTCGCCGGCTGTGATGTTCTCGCAGCGGCACACCACCAGCGTATCGGGCGCATGGGTTGCCCAGTCGGTAGGGAAGGGAAAGGCGCGCTCCAGCCCTTGGCGGAAAGGCATCAGATTCGTCAGCTTGCGTTCCAGCTCGGCGGCGCGTGCCGCATCCACCTTCACGCCGTGGTCAGCCAGCAGCGCCAGCGCGGCGCGCTCGCCCGCCCACTCGGCCGCATCGGCACCCAGGATGCCCGCGCCATCGCCCGCCAGGTACACACCGGCCACGCTGGTGCGCCCAGCGCTGTCGCGCTCGGGCAGGTGGGCGCGGTGCATGGGCGCCCAGGCAAAGCGGCAACCCAGCAGGTCGGCCAGCTGGGTTTCGGACCGCAGGGCGTAGCCAAAGCCCACGGCGTCGCAGGGCACGGTGTGCTCGGCGTTCCCGTCGCTCCACACCACGGCCTTGACCCGTGTTTCGCCCTGCACGCGCACGGGCCGCACGCCGGTGTACACCGCTACGCCATGCGCGCGCAGCCAGCCTACGTAGTACATCCCTTTGGCCAGCACGGCAGGCTGCGTCAGCATGCCGGGCAGGGCGGCCAGCTGGTCGGCAAATCGGGCGGTGTCTAGCACTGCAGCCACCTTCACGCCCGCCTTGGCATATTGGTACGCCACCAGGTACAGCAGCGGCCCGGTGCCCATCAGCACCACGTTGCGGCCGATGGTGCAGCCCTGGAACTTGAGCGCCACCTGAGCGCCACCCAACGTGTACACGCCGGGCAGCGTCCAGCCCGGCACGGGCAGCACGCGGTCGGTGGCGCCGCTGGCCACGATGAGTTGGCCGTAGGGCACCGTGCGCGTGGTCTGTGTGGGGCCGTGCAGCACATCGAGCTGGCCACCCTGGGCGTTCCACACCAGGCTGTCGGGTTGGTAGTCGATGTGGGCGGCCAAGCCATCCAGCGTGCTGTGCAATGCCGTGGCGCGTGATGCTTCGGTGCCGTACAGCGTTTGCGGGCTGCGGGCAAAGTGGGCGGGCTGGCGGCGGTAGATCTGCCCGCCGCCGCGCGCGGCCTCGTCGATCACCGTGGGCCGCACGCCATGCGCCACCAGGGTTTGCGCCGCACGGATGCCCGCAGGGCCTGCGCCCACGATCACGGGTTGCAAGGTGGGGGCGGTCATGCGGCCCCTCCGGTAGTCAGCTGCATGCCCGCCTGGATGAAGGTGGCGCAAGACCGTAGGCGTTCGCCGGTAGCCGTCATCACCCAGCAGTCCTGGCACGCGCCCATCAGGCAAAAGCCGGCACGGGGCTCATGACTGAACTCATTGCGGCGCAATTGGGCGCGGTGGGTGAGGATGGCCGTGAGCACCGTGTCGCCTTCGAGTGCGGTGGCGGGCTCGCCATCGAGCATGAAGGGCACAGGGGTGCGGTCTTTTTCGGCCACGCGGTGGAGCAGAGGTTGGCTGGAACTCATGGTTGCGGTGCTCATTTATTTCCGGCCGACCAGAACGCGATCGAGTCCATACACCCGGTCGAGAATCACCATCGCGCAGGCCGTCAGGGCCACCATCAGTGCCGACACCGCAGCCATCAGCGGGTCAATCGACTCGGTGGCGTACATGTACATGCGCACCGGCAGCGTCACCGTGCTGGGCGAGGTGACAAAGATCGACATGGTCACTTCGTCAAAGCTGTTGATAAAGGCCAGCAGCCACCCGCCCGTCACGCCGGGCAAAATCATCGGCAGCGTGATGCGTGTGAACACCGTGGCCTGGCTGGCACCCAGCGACAGCGCGGCATGCTCGGCACTGCGGTCAAACCCCACCAGCGCGGCCACCACCAGCCGCAGCGTGTAGGGCGTGACGATGAGCGCATGCGCAAACACCAGCCAGCCAAAGCTGCCCGTGCCCCCCAGCAGCGCAAACAGGCGCAGCAGGGCCACACCCAGCACCAGGTGCGGAATGATCAGCGGCGACAGGAACAGGCCGTTGAGAAAGCCGCGCCCCGCAAACTCGTAGCGTGTGATGGCAATGCCCGCTGGCACTGCCAGCAGCGTGGCCAGCGTGGCCGATGCCAGTGCCAGCCACAGGCTGTTCCAGAACGACTGCACAAAGTCCGAATGCGCGAACACTGCCTTGAACCAGCGCAGCGAGAACTCAGTGGTGGGCAGCGTCAGCGTGTTGTGCGGCGTGAACGCCACGATGCACACCACCAGCAGCGGGGCGAGCATGAAGGTGATGACGAGCGCGTTGAACGCGAGGGCCAAAGGTCCGTTCTTCTGCATAACTTCAGCCCAACGCTTTCTTGTACCGGCCCTCAACCAGCCGGTTGTAGCTCAGCATGACCACCAGGTTGGCCACCAGCAGCGTCAGCGCAATCGCTGCGCCCAGGGGCCAGTTCAGCTCGTGCAGGTATTCGTCGTACACCACCGTGGCCACCATCTTCAGGCGCCGCCCGCCCAGCAGGCCGGGGATGGCGAACGAACTGGCCGCCAGCCCAAACACGATCAGGCTGCCCGACAAAATGCCTGGCAGCACCTGCGGCAAGACAATGCGTCGTAGCGTGGTGAAGGGCGTCGCCTGCAGCGACAGGGCGGCGTTCTCCACACCCGGGTCGAGCTTTTGCAGCGAGGTCCACACCGGGATCACCATGAACGGCAGCATCACATGCACCAGCGCAATCACCACGGCGATCTCGGTGTAAAGCATCTTCACGGGGCCAAATCCAAGTAGCCCGAACAGCCCATTCACCAACCCCTCAGGCCCCAGCAGCATGCTCCAGCCAAAGGCCCGTACCACCACGGACACCAGCAGCGGTGCCAGCACCACCAGCAGCAAGATGGAGCGCCAGGGGTTGCCCATGCGGCTCAGGATGTAGGCCTCGGGTGCGCCGATCAGCACGCAGATCAGCGTGACCAGCCCCGCAATCCAGAACGTGCGCCAGAAGATCGTGTGGTAGTACGAATCGGTGAACACATGGGCGTAGTGCTCCAGCGTGAACTCGCCCGCCTTCACTCCCGTGGCCGGGTCGAACGCGTTGAACGACAGCACGGCCGTGAGTGCCAGTGGCACCAGCAGCAGCACCGTGAACAGCACCAGCGCCGGGCCTGACAGCCACCAGGGCGCAGTCTTTTTGTGCAGCAAGGTGGTGGCCAGGCTCATGGCGCCACCTCGGCGGCGGTGTCTTCGGCCTCCAACTCGGCCAGGGCGGTTTCATCGGCGGGCAGCAGGCGCATGCAGTGGTCGGGCCAGTCCACGCCCGTGCGCTCGCCCTCGGCCAGCGCAGCGCGGCCGTCGTTGGGCGCCAGCACCATCAGGTCGCCCACGGGGGTGCCCACACGGTACAGCCACTGGCTGCCCAGGAAGAACCGCTCGCCCACCTGACCATCCATCCGGCCCTGCACGGCGGACACCAGTTGCACTTTTTCTGGCCGCACGCTCAGCAGCACGGCGGCGCCGGGGCGGTAGCGGGCACCGTCCACCTCCATCGTGAGGGCGCCCACCTTCACCTGCGTGTGCGTGCCATTGGCATGCGTTACCTGGCCGGGCAGCAGGTTGGCCTTGCCCACAAAGGTGGAGATGAAGCGCGTGCGCGGGTGCTCGTACACGCGATGCGGGTGATCGATCTGCGTGGCGCGGCCGGCCTCCATCACCACCACGCGGTCGCTGATTGACATGGCCTCGCTCTGGTCGTGCGTGACCATGATGGTGGTGGTGCCCACCTTGCGCTGAATCTGCCGCAGCTCAAACTGCATCTCCTCACGCAGCTTGGCGTCGAGGTTGGACAGTGGCTCGTCCAGCAGCAGCACGGGCGGCTCGATCACCAGTGCACGGGCCAGTGCCACGCGCTGGCGCTGGCCGCCAGACAGCTCGCGCGGGTAGCGCGTGGCGTGCTGCTCCAGATGCACCAGCGCCAGGGCCTGGGCCACGCGCTCGGCGCGTTCGGCCTTGGGCACCTTGCGCATCTCCAGCCCAAAGCTCACGTTGGCCGCCACCGTCATGTGCGGGAACAGCGCATAGCTCTGGAACACGATGCCCAGCCCGCGCGTGTTGGCCTTGGCGTGGGTGATGTCCTTGCCATCGAGCTCGATGCGCCCGCTGGTCACCGCCTCGAACCCCGCCACCATCTGCAGCGTGGTCGTCTTGCCGCAGCCCGACGGGCCCAGCAACGACACAAATTCACCCTTTTGCACCGTGAGGTTCATGGACTGCACCGCGCAGGTGCTGCCATAGAACTTGGTCACATCCGTGAGCTTGAGAAACGACATGGCGAAAGCCTTTCCGGTGGTGGCATCGCACGGTTTGCCAGGGGGGCTGTGCGTGTCACCTGCTGTGGAGTTGCATGGATGGGCTGCGGGCCTTTGGTGTGCTTGCACCGGGGTGGTGCAAGTGCCGCACAAAGACTGGAACAGCCGTTCGATTCAATTGAATCTATTGCAATAAACAAACCAGAATGCTTCGGGTATTCCATTAATCAGAATTTTTATTGAATTTATTCCGTTCAATGAAATATGATGCCTTTAGTTTGATCAACGAATTCCACAGGAGCGAGGTATGGAAGCCGCATCCACCGCCACCGGCGGCGTACCCCGGGTGTTTGCCGTCATCCGGGCCCTGTCGGCCGTGCAGGCCGAGGGCGGGCGAGTCACCCAATTGGCGCGTGCCGTGGGCCTCACGCAAGGCACTACGCACCGTTTGCTGCAATCGCTGGTGGCAGAGGGCATGGTCGAGCAGGACGAGCGCAGCAAGCTCTACCGCCTGAGCATGGACTTCTTCGCCCTGGCTGCCAAAGCGGGAAACCCCGGCGACCTGCGCAGCCTGTGCCGCCCCGCGCTGCTGCGCCTGTGCGCAAGCCTGGGAGACAGCATCTTTCTATTGGTGCGCAGCGGGTTCGATGCCGTGTGCCTGGACCGCAGCGAGGGGCCGTTCCCCATCCGCTCCTTCACCGGCGACATCGGCGGCCGCGTGGCCCTGGGCGTGGGGCAGGGTGCGCTGGCCATCCTGGCCTTCTTGCCCGAGGCCGAGCGCGAAGAAGTCATCCGCTTCAACCTGTCGCGCGTGCGGGAGTACGGTGTGTTTGACGAGGTCTACTTGCGCACCGAAATCGAGCGCGTGCGCCAGTTGGGCTACGCGGGCCGCAATACTGGGTTGCTGGAAGGCATGGCGGGTGTGGCCGTACCCATCCTGGACCGCGAAGGGCGCGCGGTGGCGGCGCTGAGCGTGGGCACCATTTCTGCGCGGCTCAATGACGACCGGCTGCCCACCGTGGTGGAACTGCTCAAGCGCGAAGCTTTGGCAGTGGGGCCCAAGATCAATCCGTTTGATGTGACGCTGCGGCGGCCGGCACAAAGCCTGTCGAGCGTGCGCCCCGACCAGGCCATTCAGCCCGCGGGGCAGGAGCAGAAGTAGGCGGCCTGAATCTCGGCCTGGGGGGCCTGGGGTGTGGTACTGCGAGTCACACCTCTTCTATGCGAGATTTGGTGAGGGGCAGGCCCCAGCGGCCCATGGCCGTCTTCTTGATCCACAGGTAACCTAGGGCCAGAGCCGCATCCTTTGGGAGGGATGCAGCGCATACCCATGGAACCACCTTGCCGCATACATCACCCGCACCAACCTCCTTATCAGCGAAGCCGGACTTGCCCTACTGTTTTGGCCATCCCGTATCTCTGTCCACCAACGGCTGCATGACGTTGTGCGTGGCCAGTGCCCTCGCTTTCGTGTTGTTGTTGACGATGCCGGGCTGGGACCCGAGCCCATGGACCGGGGCGTTGGCAGCAGTGCTGTTTGTGGGCGTGCAGTGGGCAGGATTGCGCGTCGCCGTGGGCCCAGACTGGGTTGGCCTGTTCAGACGCCCCCGCTGGCGCGACGTGGCGTTGGCATTGGCTGTCGTGCCACTGGTGTTGGGCTTGCCTGGGCTGGTGGCTGTGTATGGGCTTGGCATGTCGCATCTCAGTGCCAACGCCAGTGTGGATGCCGTTGCGGGTCTGACATCTGCACAATTGGTAGCGCGGTTTGCGCTGGTGGCTGTGCAATTGCTGGGTGAGGAGCTGGTCACTATTCTCCCGCTGCTGGCCACCGTCGCCTTGCTGCACCGCGTCGGCATGCCTGCCCGCTGGGCAATTGCTGTGGCGTGGGTGGCCACGGCGTTGCTGTTTGGTGCGCTGCACCTGCCCACCTACCAATGGCATGTCGGCCAGGCCTTGCTGGTCATCGGCACCGCGCGCC
Organism: Acidovorax sp. 59; assembly: GCF_002754175.1. Lineage (NCBI taxonomy): Bacteria > Pseudomonadati > Pseudomonadota > Betaproteobacteria > Burkholderiales > Comamonadaceae > Acidovorax > Acidovorax sp. 59. Next base: position 992,038 of record NZ_PEET01000001.1, read on the forward strand.
TGGTGCTGACTGCGGTATTTCTCTACACCCGCAATCTGTGGGCCAGCACCATCGCTCACATCGCTAGCGACTGGGCGATCATGGCCTTTGCGCTGGCCTTTTCACGCAGCATGGGCCCCTGACTGGATGGGCCCAAGGCCTCAAGGAGTTGTTTGTGGACTTTCTCAAAATCCTCAAGTCGTTTGAAGACTTTGTGTATGAAGCCCTGATCTGGCTGGTGTTGTTGCCCAAGACCTTGTGGCGCATCGTGCGGCGCCCGCGCCAGATGGTCACTTATGTGCAGGCGGAGCAAGACCGCGAAGGCGATGACCGCTACGGCGATGCGATCAGCCCGCCGCTTTTGCTCATCCTGTGCGTGCTGGTGGCTCATGTGCTCGATCTGGCTCTGCGCAAGCAGGCAGCGCCTGCGATGGGCACGCTCGCGGGCGCGTTGCTGAAGTCCGAGGAGAACCTGCTGCTGTATCGCGCCATGGCTTTTGGCATCTGGTCGCTGGCCGGGGCTGTGTGGTATCTGCGCCATAGCCGCCAACCCATTCACCGTCTCAACCTGCGCAACCCGTTTTACGAGCAGTGCTACCTGGTCGCACCCTTTGCGCTGGCCGTGTCGATCAGCACGTCGCTGGCCCTGGTGGGCGGGGTGCTGTCTGCTGTCGGCGTGGGGCTGTTTCTGCTGGCGCTGCTGTGGTTTTGTATCGCCGAATGGCACTGGGTGCGCGAGCGCGCAGCCCTCGGCAAGGTACACGCGGCCGGGGTGGCCGGTGGGCTGGTGCTGGTGGGGCTTTTGGCCAATACCGGGTTGGGGTATGTGCTCCGACATCTTTGAGGGGTACGGGGTGGTGGCGCGGCGGTGAGGCCCACGGCGTTCCGCAGATGATGGGGTGATTGTTTCGGTCAGAGCACTGCGAGCGCCTGTTTGACCTGTGCGTAGGCATGGTTGTCCAGCACCTGGTTGTGGGCCGTCACGACCCGCTCAAAGGGCCAGCGTAATACGCGCTCTGCACTGCGGGCTGCGGCACGACGGTCACGCACCAGCGCGCGCACAGTGAGCGGGACGGCCAGTTGGCGCCGCACCCCGGTCAGCGTGGCATAGGCACGCGTGGACCAAGGCAGGTCCCCCGCCATCCACTGCAGCAGGTCCGTCACGATGAGCGTGGCCGAAGGTCGGTGGAACCATACCGACTCATTGCCTGCAGGAATGCCCTCAAAAGCCAGGTGCTCCAGGTCTGGCAGCCATTCGGGCACATCGGCTGCGGGCAGTTCGCGCAGTCTCCTGGCTGCCAGGTCTGGCCGCTTCTGGCCCAGTCCTTTGGGGCCATACACCCTGGCGTTCGGAAAGGTCTGGGTGCAAGGCGCCAGAAACAGGTGGTGCATCTTGTTCGGTGCCACGATGAAAGCCACCGTGCCAAGTGCCTGCAGCTGCTCCAGCAGTGAACTGCCTGGGGGCATTGGAATCGGTGAGTGGACGAGAAGCTGCTCTCCTGGCAGCCGCACCACCGTCATGCGCGTGGTGATGGGAAGTCCGTTGGCCTTGAAGGCGTGGGTGGCGTGCCAGAGATGGGTGTCGAGGGATTCAAGTTGCATGACGCGGGATGGTGCCCTGGCCCCGGGGGCGGCGTCTTGAACGAATTCGACATGCTGGTGGTCGCTGCCGCCGTCATCCTTTCCCCTACCTCTGCACTGCGCACTCCCCCACCACCCAATCCCTGAACGCCTTCACCAGCGGCGTCTGCGCCCGCGCTTCCGGGTACACAAGGTAATACGCATCGGTGCTCGTCAGCACCTGGTCTGACAGCTCCACCAGGCTCCCGGCTGCCAGCTCCTGCTCGATCAAGAAGCGCGGCAGCAGCGCTGCCCCCAGGTGCGACACGGCAGCCTGCGCAATCATGGCGAAGTGTTCGGACTGGGGGCCGCGCAGGGCCAGGGCTGTGGGGGCGCCCACCAGCTCAAACCATTCGGCCCATTGGGTGGGGCGGGTGCTTTGCTGCAGCAGCACCACACGGGTCAGGTCTTGCGGGGTGTGTATGTTGTGGCGGTCGCGGTAGGTGGGGCTGCACACGGGCACGGTTTCTTCGTGCATCAGGTATTCGCACACGGCGCCTGCCCAGTGCGGCGTGCCGAAGTGGATGGCAGCGTCAAACGGTGTGCCTGCAAAGTCAAACGGCTCGGTGCGGGCCGAGAAGTTGACCAGTGCCTCAGGGTGCAGCGCCATGAAGCCGCCCAGTCGCGGGATGAGCCAGCGCGTGCCCAGCGTGGGCAGCACGGCCAGGTTGAGCAGGCCGTCGGTGCTGGAGAACGCCATGGCCTTTTGTGTGCTGGCAGACAGCTGTTGCAGCACGTTTTGCACATCGGCCGCGTAGACGCGGCCCGCGTCGGTCAGCACCACGCGCTGGCGCACACGGTGGAAGAGGGCGGTGCCGATCTGCTCCTCCAACTGGCGGATCTGGCGCGACACGGCACTTTGGGTGAGGTGCAGCTCTTCGGCCGCGCGCGACACGCTCTGGTGGCGTGCCGCCGCCTCAAAGGCCAGCAGGTCGGCGGTGGAGGGCAGGAAGGCGCGGCGCAGCAGGGTCATCGTGGCAAATGGGATCAATCATGCGCAGAGGGAATGAGCGGCTCTGTCAGGTTGGGCATGATTTTGGGCTGTGGCGCTAGTACATCAAGCTCGGGTAGCTCTGCCATTTTCAGGTACTTCATGCTGATTTGTGATTAAGTAGTTCCATTTTTTTGCTATCCAGCACGGTGCGATTGGCGGATATTGGCACATTGATCGCGCGGTTTTCTCCCACGCTGCTTCCTTCTATTCGCTTCCATTCACCTTTGCGAGCCGCCATGTCTGCCACCCCTGCCGCCACCCCCCTTGTGTCCGAAGTCGATCAACTGCTGCAACGCCTGGGCGTGCCCCGCTCCGCCTACACCGGCGGCACGCTGGCGGCCCGCTCGCCCATCACGGGCGAGGTGCTGGCCCAGGTGCCGCAGCAAAGCGCGGCCGATGCCACCGCTGCCATCGGCCGCGCGCATGCGGCCTTTTTGGCATGGCGCAATGTGCCCGCACCGCGCCGGGGCGAGCTGGTGCGCCTGCTGGGCGAAGAGCTGCGCGCCGCCAAGGCGGACCTCGGCCTGCTGGTGACCATCGAGGCGGGCAAGATCCCGTCCGAAGGACTGGGCGAGGTGCAGGAGATGATCGACATCTGCGACTTTGCCGTGGGCCTGTCGCGCCAGCTGTACGGCCTGACGATTGCCACCGAGCGCCCCGGCCACCGCATGATGGAAACCTGGCACCCGCTGGGCGTGTGCGGCGTCATTTCGGCCTTCAACTTCCCGGTAGCCGTGTGGTCGTGGAACGCCGCGCTGGCGCTGGTATGCGGTGATTCGGTGGTGTGGAAGCCGTCGGAAAAGACCCCGCTCACCGCCCTGGCCACGCACGCGATTGCGCAGCGTGCCATCGCCCGTTTTGGTGCCGACGCACCCGAAGGCCTGCTGGAGCTGATCGTGGGCCAGCGCGACATTGGCGAGGTGCTGGTGGATGACGCCCGCGTGCCCGTGCTGTCAGCCACCGGCTCCACCGCCATGGGCCGCGCCGTGGGTCCGCGCCTGGCAGCGCGGTTTGCGCGCGGCATTCTGGAGCTGGGCGGCAACAACGCGGCCATCGTGGCGCCCACGGCCGACCTGAACCTGGCGCTGCGCGGCATCGCGTTTGCCGCCATGGGCACGGCGGGCCAGCGCTGCACCACGCTGCGCCGCCTGTTTGTGCACGAAAGCATTTACGACCAGCTGGTGCCCCAGCTGGCCAAGGTGTACGCCAACGTGCAGGTGGGCAACCCGCGCACCGCTGGCACGCTGGTGGGCCCGCTGATCGACCGCCCCGCGTTTGACGGCATGCAAAAGGCGCTGGAGCAAAGCCGTGCGCTGGGTGCCACGGTGCACGGTGGTGGCCGCGTGGAAGGCATCGGCGGTGCCGATGCGTACTACGTGCGCCCCGCGCTGGTGGAGCTGAAAGCCCATGAAGGCCCCGCGCTGCACGAAACCTTTGCGCCCGTCCTGTACGTGGTGCGCTACAGCACCATCGACGACGCCATTGCCATGAACAACGCAGTGGGCGCGGGCCTGTCTTCGTCCATCTTCACGCTCAATGTGCGCGAGGCCGAACAGTTCATGTCGGCAGCGGGTTCGGACTGCGGCATTGCTAATGTGAACATTGGCCCCAGCGGCGCCGAAATTGGCGGCGCGTTTGGCGGTGAGAAGGAAACCGGCGGTGGCCGCGAAGCGGGCTCGGACAGCTGGAAGGCCTACATGCGCCGCGCGACCAATACCATCAACTACTCCACAGCACTGCCGCTGGCGCAGGGCGTGACGTTTGATGTGTAACCCACGCGCTGGTTGCCTCGTTCATGTTGATTGTTAAGACCCCACACCCCATCGTCATCATTGGCGGTGGTGTCATCGGCAGTGCCATCGCGTACTTCCTCACGCTGCAGCAGCCGGGCTGCGAGGTGGTGGTGGTCGAGCGCGATCCGACCTATGCACGTGCATCGTCGGCGCTGTCGGCCAGCTCCATCCGCCAGCAGTTCTCGACGGACATCAACATCCAGATCTCGGCGTTTGGCATCGGCTTCTTGCGCAACGTGGGCACGCTGCTGGCCTGCAACGGCGATGTGCCCGACATCGGTCTGCACGAAGGCGGCTACCTGTACCTGGCCACCCAGGCGGGCGAGGCCACGCTGCGCGAGAACCATGCACTGCAAAAGCAGTACGGTGCCGATGTGGCGCTGCTCAGCCCGCAGCAGCTGGCCGAGCGCTTCTCGTGGCTGGCGCTGCAGGACGTGGTGCTGGGCTCGCTGGGCCTGTCGGGCGAGGGCTGGTTTGATGGCTACCTGCTGCTGACGGCGCTGCGCAAAATGGCGCAGAGCCAGGGCGTTCGCTATGTGGCCGATGAGGCTGTGGGGCTGGACACTGCGGCCAGCGACGGCGTGTTGCATGTGAACGCAGTACGCCTGCAAAGCGGCGCCGTGCTGCCTTGCCGCTACGCCGTGAACGCCGGTGGCCCCTGGGCGGCAGCCATTGCGGGCTGGGCGGGAATTGATTTGCCCGTTGTGGGCAAGCGCCGCACGGTCTTCAACCTCGCCAGCCCCGCAGCGCTGCCGGGCTGCCCCCTGCTCATCGACACCAGTGGCATCTGGCTGCGGCCCGAGGGCAAAGGCTTCATCTGCGGCTTTGCACCCGACGCAGACAACGACGCCGACTTTGCCCCGCTGGAGCCCGAGTACGACGCGTTTGACAACCACATCTGGCCCGCGCTGGCCGAGCGCATCCCTGGCTTTGAGGCGCTGCGCATGCAGGGCGCCTGGGCGGGCTATTACGAGATGAACACCTTTGACCACAACGCCATCGTGGGCCTGCACTCGGCGTGCGACAACCTGGTGTTTGCCAACGGATTTTCGGGCCACGGCCTGCAGCAGTGCCCTGCGGTGGGGCGTGGCCTGGCGGAGTGGATGTTGACGGGCGGCTACCAGAGCCTGGACCTGTCGCCGCTGTCCATCGAGCGCATTGCGCGCAACGCACCACTGCTCGAAAAGAACGTCATCTGAGCACCATTGGTACCGCCAGTTTTCCCTCACCCCTTTCTCAACCTGCCAACCACAAAACATACGGAGACAACGACATGGCAATTTCCCGCAAGACCTTCACAGCGCTCGCTGCAGGCCTGACCCTGGCCTGCATGGCCACGGCCCCCGCGCTGGCGCAGACGGTCACCCAGCCCACGCTGGAGAAGATCAAGGCATCGGGCAAGGCCGTGCTGGGCGTGCGCGAGACTTCGCCGCCCATGGCCTACGCGCTGGGCGCCAACGAAAAATACGTGGGCTACCACGTGGAGCTGTGCGAGCGCGTGCTCAAGGAAATCGCGCCCGACGCCAAGCTCGAATACATGGCCGTGACGGCGCAAAACACGCTGCCGCTGGTGCAGAACGGCACGCTGGACATTGGCTGCGGCCCCACCACCAACAACACCGCGCGCCAGCAGCAGGTGGCGTTTGCGGTGACCACCTATGTGAGCGAAGTGCGCATGGCGGTGCGCAAGGATTCGGACCTGAAGTCCATCAGCCAGCTCGCAGGCCGCACCATTGCGGCATCCACCGGCACCACCGCCGTGCAATTGCTGCGCAAGCAAGAGCGCGCGCTGGGTGGCGCGCCCATCAAGACTGTGCTGGGCAAGGACCACCATGAGAGCTTCTTGCTGCTCGAAACAGGCCGCGCCGACGCTTTTGTGCTCGATGACAACCTGCTGGCCGGGATGATTGCCAACTCCAAAGACCCCTCGGCCTACCGCATCGTGGGCGAGCCCTTGGGCGCCGAGCCGATTGCACTGCTGTTCCGCAAGGACGACCCGACCTTCAAGGCTGCGGTGGATGGTGTGCTGACCAAGCTGATGCAAAGCGGCGAGATGGAAAAGATCTACACCAAGTGGTTTGTGAACCCCATTCCGCCCAAGAACATGAGCCTGAACCTGCCACTGGGCACCACCCTGCGCCAGCTGTTCGCCACCCCCAACGACAAGCCCCTGGAGACCTACCAGCAATGAACGCTGCCATCCCCGCCACGGCCTTCCGCGCGGCCGACCGCCTCGGCGCCATCGGCGTCTCGGAAATCGTGCGCCTGACGCAAGAGGCCAACCAGCTCAAGCGCCAGGGCCAGCCCGTGATCGTGCTGGGCCTGGGCGAGCCCGACTTCGACACGCCCGCGCACATCCTGGAGGCCGCGCAGCAGGCCATGGCGCGGGGGGAGACGCACTACACGGTGCTGGACGGCACGGCCGAACTCAAGGCGGCCATCCAGCACAAGTTCAAGCACGACAACGGGCTGGACTTTCAGCTCAACGAGATCACCGCAGGCGCGGGTGCCAAGCAGATCCTCTACAACGCGCTGATGGCCTCGGTGAACCCTGGCGACGAGGTGATCCTGCCCGCGCCGTACTGGACCTCGTATGCCGACATGGTGCTGATTGCAGGCGGTGTACCCGTGGTGGTGCCCTGCACCGAAGCCAACGGCTTTCGTATCACGCCCGAGCAGCTGGAGGCGGCCATCACGCCGCGCACGCGCTGGGTGTTCATCAATTCGCCTTCCAATCCCAGCGGCGCGGCCTACAGCGCAGAGCAACTGCGCCCGGTGCTGGAAGTGGTGGAGCGCCATCCGCAGGTGTGGCTGCTGGCGGACGACATCTACGAACACATCCTGTACGACGGCCGCGCGTTTGCCACGCCCGCCGCCGTATTGCCCTCGCTGCGCGAGCGCACGCTGACGGTGAACGGTGTCTCCAAGGCCTATGCCATGACGGGCTGGCGCCTGGGCTACGGCGCAGGCCCGAAGGCGCTGATTGCGGCCATGGCCGTGGTGCAGAGCCAGGCCACGTCCTGCCCTTCGTCCATCAGCCAGGCGGCGGCCGTGGCGGCGCTGACGGGGCCGCAAGACGTGGTGCGCGAGCGCTGCCAAGCTTTCCAAGACCGGCGTGACCTGGTGGTGGCGTCGCTCAATGCATCGCCGGGCCTGCGGTGCCGTGTGCCGGAGGGCGCGTTCTATACCTTTGCCAGCTGCGAAGGTGTGTTGGGCCGCACCACGCCGGGCGGCATGCTGCTGCGCACCGATGCCGACTTCTGCGCCTACCTGCTGCGCGAGCACCATGTGGCCGTGGTGCCCGGCGGGGTGCTGGGGCTGGCGCCATACTTCCGCATCTCGTACGCAGCCTCTACCGCCGATTTGCAAGAGGCCTGCGCACGCATCCAGCGCGCCTGCCAAGCCCTGTTCTGAATTTCTGACCCGATACCGTTGATATGACCACGACCTCCCTCACCCCCCGCACCGGCGGCCAGATCCTGGTGCAGCAGCTCATCACCCATGGTGTGAAGCAGCTCTTTTGTGTGCCCGGCGAAAGCTATCTGGCCGTGCTCGATGCCCTGCACGATGCCGACATCGGCGTGACCGTGTGCCGTCAGGAGGGCGGGGCGGCCATGATGGCCGAGGCGCAGGGCAAGCTCACCGGCCAGCCCGGCATCTGCTTTGTGACGCGCGGGCCCGGTGCCACCAATGCATCGGCAGGCATTCATATCGCGCACCAGGATTCGACGCCCATGATCCTGTTCGTGGGCCAGGTGGCACGCAACGCCATGGGGCGTGAGGCGTTTCAGGAGCTGGACTACAGCGCTGTGTTCGGCACCATGGCCAAGTGGGTGGTGCAGATTGACGACCCGGCGCGTGTGCCTGAGCTGATCTCGCGCGCATTCCATGTCGCCACCTCGGGCCGCCCTGGCCCCGTGGTGGTGGCGCTGCCCGAAGACATGCTGACCGAGGCCGCCACTGTGGCCGATGCGTTGCCCTACCAGGTGGCGGAGACCCACCCCGGCGCAGCGCAGATGGCCGAGCTGGCCCAGCGTCTGCAAGCTGCCCAAAGCCCCGTCGCCATCCTGGGCGGCAGCCGCTGGTCTGAGCAGGCGGTGCGCGAGTTCACGGCGTTTGCCGAAGCGTGGTCCATCCCGGTGTACTGCTCGTTCCGCCGCCAGATGCTGTTCCCGGCCACGCACGCTTGCTACGGCGGTGACCTGGGCCTGGGCGTCAACCCCAAGCTGCTGGCGCGCATCAAGGCGTCGGACCTGGTGCTGGTGGTGGGCGGGCGTCTGTCTGAAGTGCCCTCGCAGGGCTATGAGCTGTTCGACATTCCCACCCCCGCGCAGCCCCTGGTGCATGTGCATGCCGATGCGGACGAGCTGGGCAAGCTGTATCGCCCCACCCAGGCCATCCACGCCACGCCACAGGCTTTCACAGCTGCATTGAATTCTGTGCGACCCACGGCTGCAGTGCCCTGGAAGGCGCACGCTGAAGCGGCCCATGCCGAGTACCTGGCCTGGAGCGACACGGCGCCCATCCGCATTCCTGGCAACCTGCAAATGGGCCAGGTGATGCAGCACCTCAAGGAAGTGCTGCCCGCCGACACCATCTTCTGCAACGGCGCGGGTAACTTCGCTACGTGGATTCACCGCTTCTGGCCCTTCACCACCTACGCGAGCCAGCTCGCGCCCACCAGCGGGTCGATGGGCTACGGTCTGCCCGCAGGCGTGGGCGGCAAGCGCCTGTGGCCGCAGCGCGAGGTGGTGATCTTTGCGGGCGATGGCGACTTTTTGATGCACGGTCAGGAATTTGCAACCGCCGTGCAGTACGGCCTGCCCATCATCGTGGTGCTGCTGGACAACGCCATGTACGGCACCATCCGCATGCACCAGGAGCGCGAGTACCCCGGCCGCATCAGCGCCACGCAGCTCAAGAATCCTGACTTCAAGGCCTACGCGAAGGCCTTTGGGGGCCATGGCGAGCGGGTGGAGCGTACCGAAGACTTTGCTCCGGCTCTTGCCCGCGCCCGTGCCAGCGGCCTGCCCAGCGTGCTGCACTGCCTGATCGACCCCGAGGCGATCACGCCCACCGGCACGCTGCAGGGCATTCGCAGCGCAGCACTCTCCAAGAAGTAGGCTCCCGTTTCGTAAGCAGGCGCTAGGCGTTCAGCCGGTCACGCGGGCGCCGCCTGATTGCCTCAGGGTCTGCACCAGCAGGTTCTGCAGGCTGTCCACCGCCTTGGAGCCGCGCGATGCGCGGCTGCGGTACACGGCCACCTCCATAGGGGCCAGTGGCCCCAGGCCTTGCTCGGTGCCGAGCACCTGCAGCTGCGATGGCACGCTGCAGTGGGTGAGGGCGGCCACGGCCAGGCCGCTTTCCACCGCTGCAATTTGCCCGGCCAGGCTGGAGCTGTGATAGACCACCTTGTAGCGGCGCCCCTGCTGCGCCAGCGCGTGGATGGCGCCGCGCCGCGCCAGGCTGGCCGATTCGTACACCGCAATCGGCAGCGGGTCACGCCTCCACAACTCGAACTGCGCCGACCCCACCCACACCATGGGCTCATGGAACAGCAGCGTGCCCCGGCGTGCGTGATCGCGCGAGATCAGGGCCAGGTCCAGGTCGCCATTGGCCACACGCGGGATGAGTGCGGTGGACTGCTCGCAGTCCAGCTCAATCTCCACCGCACTGTGACGGGGCGCAAAGCGCTTGAGCACAGGCGTGAGGTAGCGCGCTGCGTAGTCATCCGGCACCCCCAGCCGCACCCGGCCTGTGAGGGCGTCGCCGTTCAGTGCGTCGTGCGCTTCTGCGTGCAGTTCCAGAATGCGGCGCGCATAGCCCAGCAGGGTTTCACCCTCAGGCGTGAGGTGCTGCTTGCGGGCATCGCGCTCCAGCAGTCGGTGGCCTACAGCGTCTTCGAGCTTCTTGAGCTGCATGCTGACCGCCGACTGGGACCGGTGCACCTCGGCCGCCGCGCCGGAGAGCGAGCCTGCATCCACCACAGCCACCAGGCACTGAAGCCAATCGAACTGCAAATCGCGGTAGCTCATGGATTGCCCCAGTGATGATGTATTCGATGATCGAATGGTTGGTGTGTAAATTATGCGCTTTGGATAGCAAAGGCTGGCAACCACACTGCGGGCATGCAGCAGTCTCCCTCTACCGTTTCAGGCACATCCGCACCCGTGGTTCCAGCGTCCGTTTCACCTGTGGCCGTTGCCCACGTGCTGCCGGATGCCCGCCGGCTGGATGGCTGGGTCGCCTTCGTGCTGGGCAACGCGCTGCTGGGCACCATCGGCGTGTTTGTGCACGAGGCGCAGGCGGCGCCGTTGACGGTGACGTGGTTCCGGTGCGCGTTTGGCCTCATTGGGCTCACGGTGTGGATGGCCTGGCGCAACCAGTCTTGGTCGGGGCTTCGGCGGGGGCTCTGGGTGGGCTGGGCTGCTTTGCCGTGGGTGTTGCTGCTCAGTGGGCTCATGTTGGCGAGCTGGTGGCTGTTTTTCACCGCGATCCAGCAGGTGCCCACCGGGGTGGCGGTGGTGCTGTTCCATGTGCAACCGCTATGGGTGTTGCTGCTGGGGGCTTGGTGGTTGAAAGAGTCCGTGCCTGGGCAGCGCGTGGTGTCGGTGCTGGTCGCCATGGTGGGGCTGGTCCTGGCCACGGGGCTTGCGGAGGGGTTGACTCCATCGGGCGGTAGCCACGCGCCAGGCTACTGGGTGGGCGTGGGCCTGTGCCTGATCGGTGCGCTGTGCACAGCCACCGTCACCGTGGTCGCCAAGCGCTTGGGGGTGCTGCCGCTGGGGACCCTGGCGTGGTGGCAATGTGCGCTGGGTGCGGCCGTGCTGTGGGTGGCCCCCGTAGGGCACGGTTGGCCTGCCTGGGGTGTCTCCTGGGCATGGCTGGCTGGGCTGGGGCTGATCCACACCGGCTTGGCGTATACCTTGATGTACGCGGGCATGGCCCGCCTGGCGACGGCCCGGGTGGCGGTACTGCAGTTTGCTTACCCCACGGTCGCCATCGTGGTGGACTGGGTGTACTTTCAGCACACTTTGGGCGGTTGGCAGATGGCGGGTGTGGTGCTGATGCTGGGGGCCATCGGGGCCGGGGAGCGCAGCGCGCGGCGCAATCGCTAATCATCCGCCTGCGGTAGGAGGGCGCCGCCCCGCACAATATCGGGTGTGACCGCCACCGAGCCCGATTCTCCTGAGACACCACCTCCTGCGCAGGCTGCCCCTACCGGCAAGCTGCGCCGCATCGCGCACCTGGACATGGACGCGTTCTTTGCGTCCGTGGAGTTGCTGCGCTACCCGCAACTCAAAGGCTTGCCTGTGGTGATCGGTGGCGGGCGGCGCAAGGTGGACGAGCTGCTGCTGCGCGGGCCAGACGGCACCGAGGAGCGCGAGCGGCGCTTCATACCGGTGGAAGACTTTCCGCTGCTCAAGGACTACGTGGGCCGGGGTGTGATCACCACGGCCACCTACCCGGCGCGGCAGTTCGGCGTGGGCTCGGCCATGGGCATGATGAAGGCCGCCAAGCTGTGCCCGCAGGCCATCGTGCTGCCGGTGGATTTTGACGAGGTGCGACGCTTTTCGCGCCTGTTCAAGAGCACCATCACCGAGATCGCACCGGTGATGCAGGACCGGGGGGTGGACGAGGTGTACATCGACTTCACCGACGTGCCCGGCGGCCAGCGCGAAGGCGGGCGGGTGCTGGCGAGGCTCATCCAGAAAAGCATCTTTGATAGGACCGGGCTGACCTGCTCGATCGGCGTGGCGCCCAACCGGCTGCTGGCCAAGATGGCCAGCGAGTTCAACAAGCCCAACGGCATCTCCATCGTTTACGAGGAAGACCTGCAGAGCAAGATCTGGCCCTTGAACGTGCGCAAGATCAATGGCATCGGTCCCAAGGCGGGCGAGAAGCTGGCACGGCTGGGCATTGAAACCATCGGGCAGCTTGCCGCGCAGGATGAGCAGTGGCTGATGGGCCACTTTGGCAAATCCACCGGCGCCTGGATGCACCGGGTGGCCTGGGGCCGCGATGACAGCCCGGTGGTGACCGAGAGCGAGCCGGTGAGCATGAGCCGCGAGACCACCTTCGACCGCGACCTGCATGCGGTGCGTGACCGGGCCGAGCTGGGCGCCATTTTTACCGACCTGTGCATGCGGCTGGCCGAAGACCTGCAGCGCAAGGGCTATGTGGCGCGCACCATCGGTATCAAGCTGCGCTACGACGACTTCAAGATCGCGACGCGTGACCACACCGCCAACAGCTACACCGCCGACGGGGCGACCATCCGGCAGCTGGCCGGGCAATGCCTCAAGCGCGTGCCGCTGGACAAGCGCCTGCGGCTGCTCGGCGTGCGGGCCAGCACACTGGCGCGGCGGGGGGAAGAACCAGCGCCAGAGCCGCGTGCCACAGCGGCCGCAGAGGGGCGTCGGCGCGGGCCTCGGGCAGAGGCGACCATGGAAACCGGGCAGCTTTTTTGATTGAGGCTGCGGATTTCCAAAAGGCGGTGAGCAGGCTTTCAGTGTTTGCGCTTTGAGGGGCGTGGGGAGGCACCTTTTTGGGGCAAAGCAGGGGAGGGAGCAGTTAGACTTGATTCGTATCAAGCGGTTACATACAACACGCCACAAAAAGCCGCGCCGCCTGCCCCTGCCGCAGGCCCTTCAGGAGCCTCGAATGCGCATCAACCTGCCAGTGACCCAGCAGAATTTTGACTACCCCGGTGATGAGCTGCTGGTGTCCAGCACCAACACCAAGGGTGAGATCACGCACTGCAACCCGGCGTTCGTGCGCGTCAGCGGTTATAGCTACGACGAACTCATTGGCCAGCCCCACAACATCATTCGTCACCCCGACATGCCGGCCGAGGCCTACAAGGACATGTGGCGCACCATTGGCCGGGGCGAGCCTTGGACGGGCTTGGTCAAGAACCGCCGCAAGAACGGCGACCACTACTGGGTGCGAGCCAACGTCACCCCCATCATGGAGGGCGGCAAGCCACGCGCCTATATGTCGGTGCGCACCAAGCCCAGTGCGGCCGAGATGGTGGCCGCCGAGGCCCTGTATGCACAGATGCGCAGCGAGGCGGCTTCGGGCGCAAGCAGCTTCTATCTGGACTCGGGCAACGTGCGCTACCGGGGAGTGCGTGGCTGGCAGCAGCGCCTGGCGCAGATGGCGCTGCTGCCCCGCATGGCGATCCTGCTGCTGCTGACGGTGCTGCTGGCCTTGTTGCCCGACGTGATGGGGCTGCAGGGCACCACCGCCTGGGTGGCCCGCCTGGCGCTGCTGGTGTTGGGGGCAGGGTGGACGCTGTGGCGCTTTCAGGCCACCGTGCTGCAAGGTGTGCACGACGCGACCCGCTTCGCATCCGACATCTCGGCTTGCAACCTCGCCACATCGGTGGGCACCGACTACCCCCAACCCCTGGGCGCGCTGATGCAGCGCCTGCAGCAGACCCAGGTCAACCTGCGCGCCGTGGTGGGCGACGTGCGCACCGAGGTGCGCAACTTCATCGAATCGGCCGACGAAATCGCGCGCGGCGGCATGGATCTGTCGGCCCGTACCGAGTCGCAGGCCAGCAGCCTGGAAGAAACCGCCGCGGCCATGGAGCAACTGGCCAGCACGGTGCTGCAGACGTCGGAGACAGCGGCCAAGGTGTCGCACGAGAGCGCACAGAGCAGCGACATCGCCACGCGCGGTGGCCAGGCGGTGCAGGAGGTGGGAGCGGCCATGCAGCAGATGAAGCTGTCGTCCACCAAGATCAGCGAGATCGTGGGCGTGATCGAAGGCATTGCCTTCCAGACCAACCTGCTGGCGCTCAATGCCGCTGTGGAGGCCGCCCGCGCGGGCGAGCAGGGCCGGGGCTTTGCGGTGGTGGCGGGCGAGGTGCGGGCCCTGGCGCAACGCAGCGCCAGCTCGGCCAAGGAGATCAGCGGTCTGATCGGCGTCACGGTGAACCAGATCGCCAGCGGCGCGCAGCAGATGGACCATGCGGGCATCACCATCGAGGGCGTCGTGCACGCCGTGGAGCGCGTGAGCACGCTGGTCCAGCAGATCAGCAGCGCCACCAAGGAGCAGTCGCAGGGCATTGCCCAGGTCAACGAGGCGGTGACGCAGCTCGACACCGTGACGCAGCAGAACGCCGCGCTGGTGGAGGAGTCGGCCGCCGCCGCCCAGGGCCTCAAGGAGAGCGCGGTGTCGCTGGGCCGCTCGGTGGACGTGTTCCGGCTGGGTTGAGCGGCGCTGCAACGAGCCGCCAAGGAACACTCGCACCTTGACGAATTCTTACTCGTAACTTACAGTGATTTTCCCGTTTTCCGGGAGATCACCATGACCCTCGACGAGCTGCAGCGCATCAAGCAGTGGCATGTGGCGCACAAGGCCGACCACCCGCTCGAATACCACCTGTGGGACCTGGTGCTGACGGTCTGGATGCTGGGCTGGGTGGGCTGGTTTCCCATCTGCGCTTTTGGCGAGCCCTGCGCAGCGCCGGTTTGCCTGATCGGCATTTTTGTCCCCAGCCTGTACGTTGCCTGGCGCACCCGCGCGCACCTGCGCCACACCCTGCGGTGCGACTGGATCGATGCGCGCAACTGACGGATGCGTTCCGTTGACGGGCGGCGGGGGCAGGCCTACTGCCGGGCAGTGCGCACGTTGCGCGGCAGGGCCTGCGGGTGACTGGTGCGCAGGGGGTTGATGTCCAGCCCACCGCGGCGCGTGTAGCGCGCGTACACCGTGAGCTTGATGGGTTTGCAGCGTGTCCACACGTCCATGAAGATGCGCTCCACACACTGCTCATGGAACTCGTTGTGGTTGCGAAAGCTCACCAGGTACTGCAGCAGCCCTTCCTGATTGATCTGTGGGCCGCTGTAGCTGATCTGCACGCTGCCCCAGTCGGGCTGGCCGGTCACCAGGCAGTTGCTCTTGAGCAGGTTGCTGATGAGGGTTTCGGTCACGGGCGCTTCGTTGAATGTGGCCGTCAGCAGGTCAGGCGCGGGCTGGTAGCGCGTGCATTCCACGTCCAGCCGGTCCAGGCTCAGGCCGTCCAGCTCATGCACGGGCTCCTGGTCGAACAGCTCGGGCGCGATGAGCTTCACGCCCACGGTGGCGGGGTGGTCGGCGCCACGCCATACGGCCTCGCTGATGTCGGCGCGGATGCGGGCCTGCACCTCGGCCGCATCGGCAAAGCGGGTGTTGTTGAAGCTGTTGAGGTACAGCTTGAACGACTTGCTCTCGACGATGTTGGGCGTCTCGCAGGGCACAGTGATGTGCGCCAGCGCCACCTGCGGCTTGCCACGCGCATTCAGCCAGGACAGCTCGAACGCCGTCCACAGGTCGGCCCCGAAGAAGGGCGCCGAGCCGGTGATGCCGATCTCGGCCCGCTTGCCCGCGCGGGGGATGGGGAACAGCAGCGAGGCGTCGTACTGGTCCACATAGGCCGATGCCTTGCCGAGTTGGGATTGTTCTGGCGTGTTCATGGCCTGGTCTTTCGGGTGTGTGGGTTCTAAGGGAGTCTGTGCTATTGCTACTATTTTTATAGCTGCTAGCGCATGTTCGACTAGCGCATGCCGGGGTTTTTACTGAAATTCCCGCTCACGCAGCCATTTGGTGGCAATCCATTTGTCCCCGGCGATCACGGGGGCGCCGCCATGCAGGGTGCGGGTGGACGGGTGCGGGCGCTCGTAGCTGAAGAACACCGCGTTGCCACGCTGCGGCGCCACCTCCAGGTGCACGTCGGGGAAGGTGGTGCCGCCGCCTTTGTCAGGCGTGTTCAGGTACATCACCAGCGTGCCCACGCGCTGGCCGCCGCGCTGGATGATGCTGGGCGTGCCGGGCTCGGCGGGGTCGAAGTAGTCGTAGTGGGGCTTGTATTCGGCGCCGGGGCGGTAGTGCAGCACCTGCAGGCCTTCGCCGTTTTCGATGGGCCAGTGGAGCAGGCGTGCAATGCGCTCCTCGATGCGCTGGATCAGGGGACTTTGCCCGCGCTGGAAGAACATGCCGTCACTGGTGCGGTCGGCGTTGATCTCTTCGCCCCCGGTCTTGGTGGCCACGGTGAGCGAGCGTGCCATGCGGGGCTCTGCAGCGGCTATCAGGGCATCGCACTCCTCGGGCGACAGCAGGTTACCAAACACCACGATGCGCGGCTGTGCCATGGCCAGCAGCACATTCACGGCGCGGTCTCCGCAGTCCACCTGGGCAGGGGATTCATCCAGCCGGGGCTCGGGCACCCGCACGGCCGAGGGCAGGCCCTGCTGCACAGCCAAGTCGTTCAGGTGCTCCTGCAGCGTGATCTCCAGCGCATCCGCCGCCACGTCTTCGTCCCAGCCTGCGTCACGCATGGACTGCAGCACCACGGGCGCAGCGTAGCCCGCCTGGGCCTGCTCGATGATCCAGCGGCGCAACTCGGGGGTGATGGCCTGCCGCGCTGCGCTGGCGTGCTGGGTGGTGGTGCTGTCCGGGTGCTGGTCAGAACGCGATGCCATGGCGGTCCTTCAACAAGAGCAGGGTGGTGGGCGGATTTATGCGGAGGCCGGGGTCTTGCGCCGGAAGACCAGGCGCTCGGGCTCGGATGATGCCGGGGCAAAGGCATAGCCGTCCAGGTCAAACCCTTCGAGCTGGTGGGGTGTGGCAAGGCGGTGGGTGATGGCGTAGCGCGCCATCAGGCCGCGTGCGCGCTTGGCAAAGAAGCTGATGATCTTGTAGTTGCCGCCCTTCCAGTCCTCGAACACGCATTCGATCACGCGGGCCTTGAGTGCCTTGCGGTCCACGGCCTTGAAGTATTCCTGCGAGGCGAGGTTGATCACCACTGGCGTGGTGTCGGCGCGCAGCCGGGTGTTCAGGTGCTCGGCAATCTGGCGGCCCCAGAACTGGTACAGGTTACTGCCTGCCTCGGTGGCCAGGCGCGTGCCCATCTCCAGGCGATAGGGCTGCATGCGGTCCAGCGGCCGCAGCACGCCATACAGGCCACTGAGGATGGCGACATGGCTCTGGGCCCAGTCCAGGTCGTCAGTGCTCAGGCTGCGGGCTTGCAGCCCCTCGTACACGTCGCCATTGAAGGCCAGCACCGCCTGGCGCGAGTTGTGGGCCGTGAAGCGGGGGCGCCAGGCCTGGTAACGCGCCACGTTCAGCGCCGCGAGCGTGTCGCTCAGTTCCATCAGCGACGCGATCTGCTGCGGCGACTGCTCCCGCAGGACTTCGATCAGGGCCGTGGACTGCGGCACAAACTGGGGCGTGGTGTGCGGCAGACCTTCGGGAACGGGCGTGTCGTAGTCGAGCGATTTGGCGGGAGACAGCAGGAACAGCATGGGGGCAAAGGGTCCGTGGATCTCGGGGGTGAAGTGTGGCCTGGAAAGCGCGGGTTGCTGGCTGCGCCAGCGGCCTGAAATGGTACCTGCTGGACGACCGTCTTCTGTCGCTTGCGGGTATTGGCGCCCAGCACGGCGCTTGCTCAGTTGCCCAAAAAAGAAGGCGGCCTGAGCCGCCTTCTGGGTGCAGGCTGCAGCCCTGGGGCAGCAGCCATTGCAGCGCATCAGGCTGCGGGGGGCTGCTCAAACGGCAGCGCCATGGCCGACAGGTCGCGGCGGGTTTCCACCAGCACCAGCGGACCTTCGTCCAGCACCACCGCAGGGGGGCGCTCGCGGGGCACGCGGATGGGCTTGGGCTCGGCAGCGATGGCGGCCTGCACGGCAGCGATCTTGTCCGCGTCAGAGTTCACCCACTGCAGGCCTGATGCGGCAGCCACTTGCTGCAGTTCATCGATGGGCAGCGTGAACGCCTGAACGCGGGGCAGTCCCTTGGCTTGCGCAGCTGTTGCCACGGGGGCCTGGGCGGCTACCGCCGCCGGTGCGGGTGCTGCGACAGGCGCCGGTGCGGCCACCGGGGCGGCTGCAGGGTTTGCAACGGGCGCTGCAACAGCTGCCGCGGTAACAGGCGCTGCGGCTGGCTCAGTGGCTGAAGCGGCTGGGGCTGCCACAGGAGCTGCGACAGGGGTTGCCACCGGTGCCACGGGCTCGGCGGCGGGCGCGTTGCTGAAGTAGCTGCGGCGCGGCGCCTCGTCCTGTGCCGGTGCGGGCTCGGCCTGGGTGGGGTCAAAGTCCAGCATCGCTGGCGCAGCTGCTTCGGCGTTGCCGTTGTTGTCGCGCAGGCCACGCTCGCCGCGTTCGCGACGGTCACGGCCATAGCGGTCGCGGGAGCGGCGCTCGCGGCGCTGCTCTTCAGTGGCGCCATTGCCGTTGGCGGGTGCGTCATTGCCGCTCAGGTCCAGGTCCGGCAGCGATGCCAGTGGAGCGGTATCCGCAAAGTCACCAGCGGCGGCCGTGGCGCTTGCCTCCTGGGCCTCGACCGCGCGGGGAGCGCGTTCACCACGCTCGCCACGGTTGCCACCGCGATCACCGCGTTCGCGGCGCGGGCCGCGTTCGCCACGGGGTTGCTGCGCCGGCTGGCCTTCTGCGCCACCGGTGTTGCCTGCGTTGGGGCCTTCCACCGGAGTGGTTGCAGCGTTGGTGTTGTCACCATTCACGCCAGCGTTCAGGTTGCGCGGCTCGCTGTCGCGGCGGCCACGGCCCCCTTCACGGCCTTCGCCACGTCCGTTGCGTCCCCCTTCACGGCCTTCGCCTTCGGGACGGCGCTCTGCGTCCCGGGGTGGACGGCTGTCTGCATCGCGGGGAGCGCGGCCTTCGGCCGAGCGTTCGCCACGGCGGCCACGGCCTTCGCCAGAGCTGCCTTCGCGGTTGCCATCACGTGGTGCGCCTTCGCGCTGACCGTCCCGGTTGCCATCGCGGCCGCCACGGCGGCCACGGTTTTCACCGTTGCGGCCTTCACGGCGCGGTTCGCCACGGCTGGTGGTTTCGGCAGCGGCAGGTGCGGCTGCGGGCGATGCCGTTGTGACCGGTGTGGGGGCTGCCGGCGCGCTGCCAAAGCCAAACAGGCTCTTGAGCCAGGCGAAGAAGCCTTGCTCTTGCGGCGCGGCAGGGACGGGCGCTGGAGCGGCTACTGGTGCAGGTGCAGGGGTGGCAGCGGCTGCAGGGCGTTGGCCACCACGGGGTGGGCGTGCGGCGCCTTCGGGGCGGGGCTCAGCCACGGGGGCGGGTGCGTCAGGCAGCACGCCCTTGATCACCGGGGTCTGCTTGTTGGTGGGCTCCTGCGAGCGGCGCGTCACGGCCGTGGGGTCTTCCACTTCTTCGGCGAGCTTGTAGCTGGCTTCGATGTGGTCCAGGCGCGGGTCGTCGTGCTTGAGGCGTTCCAGGCGGTAGTTGGGGGTTTCCAGCGTCTTGTTGGGCACCATTAGCACGGCCACGCGCTGCTTGAGTTCGATCTTGGCGATCTCGGTGCGCTTCTCGTTCAGCAGGAAAGAGGCCACTTCCACCGGCACTTGGCAGTGCACAGCGGCCGTGTTGTCCTTCATGGACTCTTCCTGAATGATCCGCAGGATCTGTAGGGCCGACGATTCGGTGTCGCGGATGTGGCCCGAGCCGCCGCAGCGTGGGCAGGGGATGGACGAGCCTTCGCTCAAGGCGGGCTTGAGGCGCTGGCGGCTCATCTCCATCAGGCCGAACTTGCTGATGGTGCCGAACTGCACGCGAGCGCGGTCCTGGCGCAGCGCGTCGCGCAGGCGGTTTTCCACTTCGCGGCGGTTCTTGCTCTCCTCCATGTCGATGAAGTCGATCACGATCAGGCCGCCCAGGTCGCGCAGACGCATCTGGCGGGCCACTTCGTCGGCGGCTTCCAGGTTGGTGCGGGTGGCGGTTTCCTCGATGTCGCCGCCCTTGATGGCGCGGGCC
The DNA here is from genome assembly GCF_002754175.1 of Acidovorax sp. 59. Taxonomy (NCBI): domain Bacteria; kingdom Pseudomonadati; phylum Pseudomonadota; class Betaproteobacteria; order Burkholderiales; family Comamonadaceae; genus Acidovorax; species Acidovorax sp. 59. The sequence goes on from NZ_PEET01000001.1 coordinate 1,012,191, forward strand.
GAGTTCACGTCCACGCTGACCAGCGCTTCGGTGTGGTCGATCACGATGGCGCCGCCCGAGGGCAGTTGAACGGTGCGGGCGTAAGCCGATTCGATCTGGTGCTCGATCTGGAAGCGGCTGAACAGGGCGGCGTCGTCGCGGTAGCGCTTCACGCGGGCAGCATGCTCGGGCATGACGTGCGCCATGAACTGCTGTGCCTGTTCGTAGATGTCGTCGGTATCGATGAGGATGTCACCGATGTCGTTGTTGAAGTAGTCGCGGATCGCGCGGATCACTAGACTCGATTCCTGATAGATCAGGAAGGCACCCTTGCCACCCTTGGCGGCGCCGTCGATGGCGTTCCACAGCTTGAGCAAGTAGTTCAGGTCCCACTGCAGCTCGGGCGCGGTGCGGCCAATGCCAGCGGTGCGCGCGATGATGGACATGCCGTTCGGGTATTCCAGCTGGTCCATCGCCTCCTTGAGCTCGGCGCGGTCCTCGCCCTCAATGCGGCGTGAAACGCCACCGCCACGGGGGTTGTTGGGCATCAGCACCACATAGCGGCCGGCCAGCGAGACGAAGGTGGTCAGGGCCGCGCCCTTGTTGCCGCGCTCTTCCTTTTCGACCTGGACCAGCAGCTCCTGGCCTTCCTTGATCACTTCATTGATGCGCGCCTGGCTGGGCGAGACACCGGGGGTGAAGTAGCTGCGCGAGATTTCCTTGAACGGCAGGAAACCGTGGCGGTCTTCGCCGTAGTCCACAAAACAGGCTTCCAGCGAAGGCTCGACGCGGGTGACGACGGCCTTGTAGATGTTGCCCTTGCGCTGTTCGCGCCCTTCGATTTCGATTTCGTAGTCGAGGAGCTTTTGTCCGTCGACGATGGCCAGGCGCCGTTCTTCGGGCTGCGTGGCGTTGATGAGCATCCGCTTCATGATGCGATTCCTTCAGTGTTTCGCGGACAGCAGCGGTGCAGCCCACCTGACCCACAGGGAGGGCTGCGCGGGCTGCCGCCCACAGTTTCCAAACCAATACAACAAGCTCTACAGGAGCTGTGAATGCCTGGACTGACGCATCGAAACGAAGGGAATTGCCGGGAATGCCAATGATCTGCCGCGCTCTAGCGCAGCATCGTGAGGCAGGGGCGCGTGGATGGGGGCGAGTGGTAGGAGCGCAGTTTTGCTAGCAAAAGAGTAGCTGATTGCGCTTGCTGGCTGGGCGTTGGGGCTGAATTAGAGCGTGCAGCCGGGGGCATCAGCCACCGCCACAAGGTCACCATCCAGCTCATCAACAACCACATGCTCGCTTTGATCCGCTGACAGGCTGCGCCCGGGTAGGGAACATCTGCCAGCTTGGGGGATTCCGTATCAGTGTTTCAATCTGTCAGCCCGCCGCACGGCGTGCTGGCCACCACAGGCATCTGGCCTGCAATCTGCGCGCACGACGCCCGGTGGCATCGACCTGCCTGCGTGAGGGGCAAGGGCTGTGTGGACTAAACTCCAGACAAATCAACCACTTACATAACAACGCGCAGGTGAAACACATTATAGGGGCCAAACCGCCCACAGCCCCTGCGGGGCTTCCCGCAGCCCGCCTGGTGGAAGTGGATGCTGACTCCGCTGGCCAGCGGCTCGATAACTTTTTGATACGCCACTTGAAAGGCGTGCCAAAAACGCATGTCTACCGCATCATCCGCAGCGGTGAGGTCCGCATCAACAAAGGCCGCGTGAGCGCCGACACCCGCGTGGAAGTAGGGGACGTGGTGCGCCTGCCGCCCGTGCGCATCTCCGACAAGGTGGCCGAGAAGGCCGAGCGTCCGGCGCCTGCGCGCGAATTTCCCATCCTGCTCGAAGACGAGCACCTGATTGCCCTGGACAAGCCTGCGGGCGTGGCGGTGCACGGCGGCAGCGGCGTGAGTTTTGGCGTGATCGAGCAATTGCGCCAGGCGCGGCCGGCGTCCAAGTTCCTGGAACTGGTGCACCGCCTGGACCGCGAGACCTCGGGCATCCTGCTGGTGGCCAAGAAGCGGTCAGCGCTCACTCACCTGCAAGACCAGTTCCGTGAGCGCGAGACAGGCAAGACCTATCTGGCACTCGTCACGGGCACCTGGCCTGCCAACAAAAAGGTCATCGACCTGCCACTGCACAAGTACCTGCAGGCCGACGGCGAGCGCCGCGTGCGTGTGACCACGGCCGATGACCCGGATGGCATGCGCTCCATCACGTTGGTCAAGGTGCGCAGCACTGTGCCCGCGCGTGCCGCTCAAGGCCTGCCGGCGATGTCCCTGCTGGAGGTGACCATCAAGACCGGCCGCACCCATCAGATCCGTGTGCACCTGGCCAGCCAGGGCCACGCCATCGTGGGTGACGATAAATACGGTGACTTTGACCTCAACAAGCGTCTGCAGAAGCTCTCGATGAAGCGCATGTTCCTGCACGCATGGCGGTTACAGTTCAACCACCCCGCCTCGGGCGAGCGTGTGCAACTGATTGCCGAGCTACCCCCTGAGCTGGCCGATTTTGTGTCCCCTGCCTGACGATCCTGCGCGAAGAACCCCCTCCATGTCTGCCAATAACTTCCGTCCGCGCCGCTTCGATCTCATCGCCTTTGACTGGGATGGAACCCTGTTCGACTCCACCGCCATCATCGTGCGCTGCATCCAGGCAGCGGTGCGCGACGTGGGCGGCACGGTACCCACAGACAAGGAGGCCGCCTATGTGATTGGCATGGGCCTGATGCAGGCGCTGGCCCATGCCGCCCCCGATGTGCCGCCCGAAAAGTACACCGAGCTGGGTAACCGCTACCGCTTCCACTACATCCAGCACCAGGACGACCTGAGCCTGTTCGATGGCGTGTTGCCGCTGCTGAACGATCTGCGTGAACGTGGGCACCTGCTGGCCGTGGCCACGGGCAAAAGCCGGCGCGGGCTGGACGAGGCGCTGCATTCGGTGGATTTGCGCGGCGTGTTCGACGGCTCCCGCACCGCCGACCAGACCGCTGGCAAGCCGCACCCCCTGATGCTGCAGGAGCTGATGGCCGAATTTGACGTGGCGCCTGAGCGCCTGCTGATGATTGGCGACACCACCCATGACCTGCAGATGGCGGTCAACGCGGGCTGCGCGAGCGTAGGGGTGAGCTATGGCGCACACGAGCCCGACGCCTTTCATGCCCTCCAGCCGCTGGCGGTTGTGCATTCGGTGCGCGAGCTGCACGACTGGCTGCTGCACAACGCTTGACGCGGGTATCGGAGCGGGACGAGCCTATGACCATACCCTCCACTGATCAGCCTATCGCGCTGTGCAACAGTGGCGACCTTGTCGATGGAGGCCTGGCCGTGCCGTTTGATGTGCAGTACGCAGGCCAGACGTGCAGGGCCTTTGCAATCCGCTACCGAGGCCTGCCGCACGCTTACCTCAACCGCTGCACCCATGTGGCGATGGAGATGGACTACCAGCCCAACCGCTTTTTTGATGACACAGGCCACTGGCTGTTGTGTGCCACCCACGGGGCGGCCTACTTGCCCCATACCGGCCAGTGTGCGGGCGGTCCCTGCCGCGGTGGGCTGGTGAAAATTGCCCTGTCGGAGAGCGATGGTGTGGTGCGCTGGCATACTGCCTACAACCTGCAGCCTGTAGAGTTCTAGAAAATCCAGATGAATTACCCTGATGTGCTGCCGCCCGAAGCGGGCCACCGCAACGCGCGGGCCGCAGCGGTGCAGTGCCCAGGACGCATGACATGACTGACCCCCAGCAGCCCGCCTCGTCGGGCTTTGACCCCAAAAGCAATTCCGCCCCCGATCTGTGGGCGCAAGCAGCTACTAATTCAGGAGCCCCTGTGAGCGATTCATCGCGTGAACCCGGGTGGGAACGCGCCACGCTGGAAAAGCTGGCCTTTGCCGCCCTCAACGAACAACGCAGCACCCGCCGCTGGAAGATTTTTTTCCGCTTGGCATGGCTGGTGTTGTTTGCTGCTGTTGCGTTCGTGGCCCTGCGTCAGGCATCGCCCAGCACCAGCAAAAGCACGCCGCACACCGCCGTGGTGGACATCAAGGGCGAGATCGCCAGTGGCGCCGAGGCCAGTGCCGAGTTTGTGGTGGCCGCCATGCGCAGCGCGCTGGAGGATGAGGGCTCGCAAGCGCTGGTGCTGCTCATCAACTCGCCCGGTGGCAGCCCGGTGCAGGCCGGCATCATCAACGACGAGATCGTGCGCCTGAAAGCCAAGCACAACAAGCCGATCTACGCCGTGGTCGAAGAAACCTGCGCCTCGGCTGCCTACTACATTGCAGCCGCCGCCGACGATATCTACGTGGACAAGGCCAGCATCGTGGGCAGCATTGGTGTGCTGATGGACGGTTTTGGATTCACCGGCGTGATGGAGAAGGTGGGCGTGGAGCGCCGCCTGCTCACCGCAGGCGAGAACAAGGGTTTTCTGGACCCCTTCAGTCCGCAGACCGAGAAGCAGCGCGCCTACGCGCAGACCATGCTCGACCAGATCCACCAACAGTTCATTGCCGTGGTGAAGGCAGGGCGCGGTGACCGTCTCAAGACCACGCCCGATACCTTCAGCGGATTGTTCTGGACGGGCCAGCAGGCCGTGGAAATGGGCCTGGCGGACAAGCTGGGCAACCTGGACTATGTCGCGCGCGAAGTGGTCAAGGCGGAGGACATCATCGACTACACCCGCCGCGACAACGTGGCCGAGCGCCTGGCCAAGCGTTTTGGCGCGGCGGTGGGCATGGGCGCCGTCAAGTCACTGGCCATATCGGGGCCACAGTTGCGCTGATATTCGCCTCGGAGTCGGCAGGGGGCGTGATCATCCGCGCAAGCCCTTGCATCCACGGCAGATGTCTATTCGAAGCCCCTGCAGAGGTATCTGCCGGGGCTTTTTTGTTGGGCCTGGTTGCGCTGTGCTGCGGTGCCGGTGTGGGGCCGTTGTGCAGCGGTCTGAGGGGTTTGGGGGTGTTTTGGGGCGGTTGCGCTAGTGGAATATGCCTGGAATGCTCCTGAATATGTAGCATTCCAGGCACCTCGCCCGTAGCGTGTTACCCCGTCGCTGTCTCAACGCCCCAGCGCAAACACCACGGGGGTGCGGTTGTCCGGTGGTGCGGGCTGCTGCTTCCACTGGCGCACCAGCTGGCTTTGCACCCGCGCGTCGGGCAGGGTCAGCCCGCTGGCTAGCGCCAGCCGGGTGTGCGGCTGCAGGGTCTGAACCAGCGCCTGCCACAGGGCCGGGTTGCGGTACGGGGTCTCGATGAACAGCTGGGTCTGGCCCGTGCGCAGCGCGATGCCTTCCAGCTCCTTGATGCGCTGTGTGCGCTCTTGTCCGTCTTGTGGCAGATAGCCGACGAAGGCGAAGTTTTGTCCATTGAGGCCACTGGCGGCCAGGGCCAGCAGCAGCGACACCGGCCCTACCAACGGCACCACGCGCAGGCCCAGGTCGTGCGCGGCCCGCACCACCGACGAGCCAGGGTCGGCCACTGCGGGCATACCCGCTTCGCTGACCAGGCCGATGTCGTGCCCGTTCAGGGCCGCAGCCAGCAACGGGCGGGCATCGAACGGCGCTGAGCCTTTGTCGCCGTGGTCGCCTTTTTTGTGCACTTCACGCGGCAACTCGGTGATCTGCTGTTGCTGCAGAGTGAGGGCCAGGGGGTGCAGCGCGTCAATGCGCTTGAGGTAGGCGCGCGTGCTCTTGGCGTTTTCGCACACCCAGTGGGTCAGGCGGGCGGCTGTCTGCAGGGTGGCCGAGGGCAGGGCATCCTGTAGTGGGGCCTGGGTGTCGCAGCCAAAGTCGAGGGGGGCGGGCACCAGGTACAGCGTGCCGGTTTTTACGTTCATGGCAGCACCAGCCCTGCTGCGCGCAGCATGCGGCATGTGCGGATCAGTGGCAGCCCGATGAGCGCCGTGGGGTCGTCGCTGTGGATGGCGTCCAGCAGGGCAATACCAAGGCCTTCGCTCTTGGCGCTGCCTGCGCAGTCGTAGGGCTGTTCGGCGCGCAGGTAGCGCTCGATTTCTTCATCCGATAGATCGCGGAACTTCACCTCTACGGGGGCGAGGTCCACCTGTTCAAAGCCGGTTGCCGCGCACACCACCGCCAGGGCGGTTTGGAACACCACCGTCTGGCCGCGCATCTGGCGCAACTGCTGCACCGCGCGATCGTGCTGGCCCGGTTTGCCCAGAGGCTCCCCGGCCAGGTCGGCCACCTGGTCGGATCCGATCACCACGGCTTCGGGGTGCTGCCGCGCCACAGCTTCCGCTTTAGCCAGAGCCAGGCGCATGGCCAGGGCGCGGGGCGCCTCGCCGGGCAGGGGGGTCTCATCGACATGGGGGGCGCTCACTTCGAAAGGCAGGTTCAGCCGTTCCAGCAATTCGCGCCGGTAGCGCGAGGTCGAGCCCAATACCAGAGGGCGTTGCGGGGAGGGGGATTGATGCATGCGCCGATTCTCTTACACTGCCGCCATGACCAAGGAATTCTCCGCACAGCGCCTCGACGTGAAAGCCTTCGCACAGGCGGGCGGTCGGCTGGCGGGACACGACTCGCTGCTGAAGTACGAACGCCTGGCGCAAGAGGCCAAAGGCCTACACCCCGACCTGTTGGTGGACTGGGAGGCGACGGGCGAAGTGCGCACTGCCCCGGGAGGCATGGGGCAGGTCTGGCTGCACATCAAGGTGCGCGCCAGCTTTCCCATGGAGTGCCAGCGCTGCCTGACGCCGGTCGATGTGCCCCTGGAGGTGGATCGTGAGTTCCGCTTTGTGGCGGACGAAGCCACGGCCGAGGCCCTGGACGATGAGAGCGAAGAAGACCTGCTGGCCCTGAGCCGCGAGTTTGATCTGCACGAGCTCATCGAAGACGAACTGTTGATGGCGTTGCCCGTGGTGCCCAAACACGACGAGTGCCCGACCTCGGTGCCGCTGGCGTCTTCGGACGACGATTTTGAAGAAGCCAACGCCGAAAAACCCAACCCGTTTGCCGCGCTGGCAGCCTTGCGCAAAGACGCCAAAGACTGATTCATCGACCCAAAAATCATTTGGGTTATAATCGTGGGCTTCACGCGAACCCCATCGTGTCTTTTTGGGCTGATCGCGTTTTTACCAACCTATTCCAGATCAGGAGCCATCATGGCCGTTCAGCAAAACAAAAAGTCCCCTTCCAAGCGCGGCATGCACCGCTCGCACAATGCCCTGAACGTGCCAGGCATTGCTGTGGAACCCACCACTGGTGAAACGCACCTGCGTCACCACATCAGCCCCAACGGTTTCTACCGTGGCCGTCAGGTGCTGAAGAACAAGTCTGAAGCCTGACCTTCACCCCATCCAAAGGCCCGTTGCTACAAACCCTGTAGCGCGGGCCTTTGTTTTGACCGTCGTATTCATCTCTCGGCCCTTTGGGCCGGCCGGACAAGTCGCCCATGATCACACTGGCTGTTGACTGCATGGGGGGCGACCATGGCCCCCGCGTCACGCTCGCGGCGTGCCGCCAGTTTCTCGACCACCACCCGGATGCCCGTCTGCTGCTCGTTGGCCTGGCGGACAGCCTGCAATCGTTCTCCCACGACCGAGCCACCATCGTTCCCGCTACCGAAGTGGTCGCTATGGATGACCCGGTGGAAGTGGCCTTGCGCAAGAAGAAAGATTCTTCGATGCGCGTGGCCATCCAGCAAGTCAAGGATGGCACGGCTTCGGCGGCCGTATCTGCGGGCAATACCGGTGCCTTGATGGCCATTGCCCGCTATCTGCTCAAGACGTTGGACGGTATCGACCGTCCTGCCATCGCTACCCAGTTGCCCAACGCCACCGGTGGTGCCACCACGGTGCTGGACCTGGGGGCCAACGTCGATTGCTCGGCCGAGCACCTGCTGCAGTTCGCCGTGATGGGCTCTGCCCTGGTATCCGTCCTTCAGGAGGGTGGCGAGCCCACGGTGGGTTTGCTGAACATTGGTGAAGAGGTCATCAAAGGCAGCGAGGTGATCAAAAAGGCGGGTGAATTGCTGCGATCTGCCGCTAATTCTGGCGATTTGAACTTCTATGGCAATGTGGAGGGCAACGATATCTTCAAGGGTACGGTGGATATCGTGGTCTGTGATGGTTTTGTGGGCAATGTGGCGCTCAAGGCCAGCGAAGGTGTGGCCTCGATGATCATCGGAGCACTTAAAACCGAATTTTCACGCCACATTTTTACCAAAATGGCCGCTATCGTCGCCTATCCGATCTTAAAAGCGTTGATGAAGCGCATGGATTACCGCCGTTACAACGGCGCGGCGTTGCTCGGCCTGCGCGGGCTGGTGTTCAAGAGTCACGGATCGGCAGACGCCATGGCTTTCGAGCAGGCGTTGAACCGGGCGTATGATGCAGCCCGCAACAACCTGCTCGACCGTGTCCGGACCCGGATTGCGCACGCGGCGCCCCTGCTGGCGCCTGCAGATGCCCAGCCCCAGCCTGGCGTTGCGGCGACCGCACAATAATGAGACGTTATTCCCGCATTACCGGCACCGGCAGCTACCTGCCTCCCCGCCGGTTGACCAACGCTGATCTGGTCGCCGAACTGGGCCAGCGCGGTATCGAAACCTCCGATGAATGGATTGTGGAGCGCACCGGCATCCGGGCGCGCCACTTTGCGGCGCCGGATGTGACCGCCAGCGACTTGGGGTTGGAGGCTGCGCGCAATGCCCTGCAGGCCGCCGGCCTGCAGCCCACCGATATCGATCTGATCATCGTGGCCACGTCCACGCCGGACATGGTGTTCCCGTCCGTTGCGTGTATCTTGCAGAACAAGCTGGGTGCCAATGGATGCCCTGCGTTTGATGTGCAAGCTGTGTGCAGCGGTTTTGTCTATGCCCTGTCGGTGGCGGACGCCATGATCCAGACAGGTGCTGCCAATCGCGCGCTGGTGATTGGTGCAGAGGTTTTCAGCCGCATCCTGGACTTCAACGACCGCACCACCTGTGTGTTGTTCGGTGATGGTGCGGGCGCTGTGGTGCTGGAGGCCTCTGACACGCCTGGCATTCTGTCGAGCGACCTGCACGCCGACGGCAAGCATGTCGATATTTTGTGTGTGCCCGGCAATGTGTCCGGCGGCAAGGTGCTTGGGGATCCGGTCCTCAAAATGGACGGACAGGCGGTCTTCAAGCTGGCAGTGGGTGTGCTGGAAAAGGCGGCCCACGCGGCCCTGGCCAAGGCCGGGCTGACCGAGGCCGATATCGACTGGCTGATCCCGCACCAGGCCAACATCCGCATCATGCAGAGCACCGCCCGCAAACTGAAGATGTCCATGGACAAGGTGGTGGTCACGGTGGACCAACACGGCAACACCTCGGCAGCCTCCATTCCGCTGGCTTTGGACCATGGGGTGCGCACCGGTCAGGTCAAGAAAGGCGAAACCCTGCTGCTCGAAGGTGTGGGTGGTGGTTTTACCTGGGGTGCTGTGCTCCTGAAGTTGTAGCTGCTGGCGCAATAGGTATCTGCGCTACCGGCCGGTTTCATCATATTTCTGGATTTTTCATGAAGTCTTTTGCATTTGTCTTTCCGGGGCAAGGCTCGCAATCGGTTGGCATGCTCGATGGTTGGGGTGACCACCCGGTGGTGGCGCAGACCCTGCAGGAAGCCTCGGATGCTCTGGGTGAGGATGTCGGCCTGCTGATCAAGGAAGGCCCCAAGGAGGCTTTGGCCCTCACCACCAACACCCAGCCGGTGATGCTGGTTGCTGGCGTGGCGGCATGGCGGGTGTGGCGCGCAGAAGGTGGCGCAGCCCCGGTGGCCGTTGCCGGGCATTCGCTGGGCGAATACTCCGCCCTGGTGGCGGCTGGTGTGTTGACGCTCGCGCAGGCGGCCCCGCTGGTGCGGCTGCGTGCGGCGGCCATGCAAGAGGCGGTGCCTGTCGGCACCGGCGCCATGGCGGCCATTCTGGGCATGGAGGCTTCCAAGGTCATCGCTGGTTGTGCCGAGGCTTTGGCATCGTTCGGGCCAGGTACGGCTGAGGTGGTGGAGGCTGTCAATTTCAACGACCCGATCCAGACCGTGATCGCCGGTACCAAGGCGGGTGTGGACAAGGCCTGTGAGGTGCTCAAGGCGGCGGGCGCCAAGCGCGCATTGCCCCTGCCAGTGTCGGCGCCTTTCCATTCCAGCCTGATGAGGCCTGCGGCTGAAAAGCTGCGTATGGCGCTGGCGGAGGTTGCGCTTGCTACCCCTCAGATTCCGGTGGTCAACAACGTGGACGTGGTGGTGCAGCAAGACGCTGATGCCATTCGCGAAGCGCTCTACCGCCAGGCCTTTGGCCCCGTCCGCTGGGTGGAATGCGTGCACGCGCTGAAAGGCCGTGGTGTGACGCACATCATTGAATGTGGCCCTGGCAAGGTGCTGGCAGGCCTCACCAAACGCATCGACCCTGAACTGGTCGGCGCAGCATTGTTTGACTCGGCCACGCTGGCTGAAACCCGGGAGTTGTTGGCATGACGGAATCGACCCAGACAGCAGTGCAGGCGGCGCAAGTGGCGCTGGTGACCGGTGCATCGCGCGGCATCGGTGCTGCCATTGCCCTGGAGTTGGCGGTGCGCGGCTACCAGGTGGTGGGTACAGCCACCACGGATGAAGGCGCTGCGCGCATCAGCCAGGCGCTGTCGGCTTACCCTGGTTGCCGCGGTGCCAATCTGAACGTGAACGATGTGGCTGCGGTCGAGGCCCTGATGGACGCCATCGTCAAGCAGCAAGGTGGCCTGCATGTGCTGGTGAACAACGCGGGCATTACGCGCGACACTCTGGCCATGCGCATGAAAGACGACGACTGGGATGCCGTGCTGGACACCAATCTCAAGGCGGTATTCCGCACGAGCCGCGCAGCGATCCGGCCGATGATGAAGCAGCGCTTTGGGCGCATCATCAGCATCACCAGCGTGGTGGGTGCGTCGGGCAATCCAGGCCAGGCCAACTACGCTGCGGCCAAGGCGGGTGTGGCGGGCATGACGCGCGCACTGGCCCGTGAGCTGGGCAGCCGCAGCATCACCGTGAACTGCGTAGCACCCGGTTTCATCGAGACCGACATGACCTCCGTGTTGCCCGAAGACCAGCAAAAAGCGCTCAATGCGCAGATCCCGCTGGGTCACATGGGCAAGCCGGCCGACATCGCGCACGCGGTGGCGTACCTTGCCTCGCGCGAGGCTGGCTATGTGACGGGGCAGGAGTTGCATGTCAATGGCGGCATGTACATGTAGTTATTGAAAGTTAACGCCGGTTCATCCGGACGGCGGGTCGTTTAGGGGCTTCTCCTTAAGCGGCTAGAATCGCGGATTCATTCACAACCCCCAGAGGGAAACCATGAGCGATATCGAAGCACGCGTCAAAAAAATCATTGCCGAACAACTCGGTGTGGAAGAGTCCCAAGTCACCAATGAAAAGGCCTTCGTGGCAGACCTCGGTGCCGACTCGCTCGACACGGTGGAACTGGTGATGGCTCTGGAAGACGAATTCGGCATCGAGATCCCGGACGAAGACGCCGAGAAGATCACCACGGTGCAAAACGCCATCGACTACGCCAACACCCACCAGAAGGCCTGAGCAGCGCCCTGCGCCTGACTCAAGCGATCAGCAGAAGGTTTTATACGCATGAGCCGTCGTCGCGTTGTCGTGACCGGCCTGGGTTGCGTCAGCCCCGTGGGTAACACGGTGGCCGAGTCCTGGGCCAATCTCCTTGCCGGCCAGTCCGGCATTGATCTCATCACCAAGTTCGATGCATCGAACTTCGCCTGCAAGATTGCGGGAGAGGTCAAAGGTCTTGACCTGGAGTCGTACATCAGCGCCAAGGATGCGCGCGCGATGGATACCTTCATCCACTACGGCATCGCTGCTGCAGCGCAGGCCGTCCAGGACGCAGGGCTTCCCACGGGTGAAGCGCTCAGTGAGGAGTTCGCCACACGCATTGCCTGCGTGATCGGCTCCGGCATTGGCGGCCTCCCGCTGATCGAAAACACACACGCCGAGCTGGTCAGCCGCGGGCCACGGCGTATCACTCCATTTTTTGTACCTGCGTCCATCATCAACATGGTGGCAGGGCATGTGTCCATGCGCTTTGGCTTCAAGGGTCCCAACCTTGCCGTGGTGACCGCCTGCACGACAGGCTTGCACTGTATTGGCGAGGCTGGTCGCATGATCGAATACGGCGATGCGGACGTGGTCGTGGCTGGGGGCACCGAATCCACGGTATCTCCGCTGGGCATCGGCGGGTTTGCTGCCATGCGGGCCCTGTCCACTCGCAACGACGACCCCAAGACGGCATCCCGCCCCTGGGACAAGGACCGCGACGGTTTTGTGCTGGGCGAAGGCGCTGGTGTGATGGTGCTCGAAGAGTACGAACATGCCAAGGCGCGAGGCGCCAAGATTTATGCCGAACTCAGCGGCTTCGGCATGAGCGCAGATGCAGGTCACATGACCGCTCCCAACATGGATGGGCCCCGGCGCGCCATGCTCAGCGCGTTGCGCAACGCCGGGATCAATGCCGATCAGGTGGATTACCTTAACGCCCACGGCACGTCCACTCCCCTGGGTGACATCAACGAAACCAACGCAATCAAGGCGGCCTTGGGCGACCACGCCTACAAGACCGTTGTGAGCTCCACCAAATCCATGACGGGCCACTTGCTCGGCGGTGCGGGGGGAATTGAGAGTGTGTTCACCGTGCTGGCACTGCATGAACAAAAAGTGCCGCCCACCATCAACCTGTTCAACCAGGATCCGGAGTGCGATCTCGACTACTGCGCCAATACGGCGCGGGACATGAAGATTGATGTGGCCGTCAAGAACAACTTTGGCTTTGGCGGCACCAACGGAACGCTGGTATTCAAACGCGTCTGATTGCGCGCATATACCAATCTCGGATTCGGTGGCAATACGTATCGCTTGTGGGCCTGCGGGCGATGTGTTATTGACTGTGGTGTCGGTCCGTCATCGAGTTGGCGCTTGATCCGTCCTTCGAAGGGAGCTGTCTTGTGACGCGGCTTTCGAGACGGCCTCCCTCTGTCCAATATCCGTTGTGTCGCAGTCGGGTGCTGGGCGTGCTGTTGGCTGCCTGGGTGCTTGCGGGTGGTGCCGTTTTGGTTGCCTGGATCGCTTTGGGTAGCCGTGCTGCGCATCTGTCTATCGCAGTGGCCCTGTGTTTCTGGCTGCCAGCGATGGCGGCTGCCATGCACTTTTGGTGGAGCCAAGCCCGTGGAGTTTTGCAGTTCGACGGCCAAGCCTGGACGCTGAACCGAGTGGCGCCGCCCACCAGTGTGCCGCTGACGCTTTCAGCGCCCCCGGAGGTGCTTCTGGATCTGCAGGCGCATCTGTGGGTGCGCATCTTGCTCGTCGGACATCCGCCGCTGTGGTTGTGGCTGGAGCGTTCCAGTCAGCCAGAGCGCTGGATGGACTTGCGCCGTGCGGTATATTCGCGCGCCAGATCGGGCGCTGACAACGCTGACGAAACCGCCCGGCAAGCTGCCCCAGGGCGTGAATACTGAGTATCCATGACTGTAATTCCGCCTTCCCCCTCCGAAGATAGCGACCTCCAACTGGTGGAGCGCACGGTAGCGGGCGACCAGCGCGCCTATGAATTGCTGGTCATCAAGTACCAACGCCGCATCGAACGACTGATCGGGCGCATGGTGCGCGACACGGACCTGGTGCAGGACATTGCCCAGGAAACCTTCATCCGCGCCTATCGGGCGCTGCACCAGTTTCGCGGCGACGCCCAGTTTTACACCTGGCTGTACCGGATTGCTGTCAATACAGCCAAGAAGGCGCTCATGGATATGAAGCGCAACCCGGTCATTTCCGAAAATGCATTCAGGGGTTCGGAGGACGAGGATGAAACTTCCCGCCTTGGACACGAACTAACCAGCGACGAAACCCCCGAAACTGTCCTTGCGGCCCAGGAAATCGCCCAGGTCGTGAATGCAGCCATGGAGGCCTTGCCCGATGATCTGCGCCAAGCTGTCACGCTGCGAGAGATTGAAGGGCTCAGTTATGAAGAAATTGCTACCGCGATGGGGTGCCCCATTGGTACGGTGCGATCTCGAATCTTTCGGGCGCGAGAAGCCATTTCGGCCAAAGTGCGCCCCTTGCTCGAAAACCAGTCGGGCAAACGGTGGTGAGGTGATTGAATGAACAAGGCACAAACAGGTATCACCGCCTCGGCGGACGTCAGCTTGACCGGCGGACGGAGCGAACAGCTATCTGCTCTGGCGGATGGTCAGCTGCACGGCGATGAGTTTGCCGATGCGCTGGCCTGGGCGGCGGAAGACGAAGGACGCGACACATGGGCGGTTTACCACCTTGTGGGCGATGCGTTGCGTTCTTCTGATTTGGCGCGGCCAGCAAATCCGGCGTTTCTGTCCCGCTTGCGCGAAGAGCTGGCCAAGGAGGCTCCGCCACAGCGTCCCCATGTTCCAGCCCAACTGGGCATCGTAGCGACCCCTCTGCCTGTGGCTGCCAATGCTTCGGTTTTCCGTTGGAAGATGGTTGCGGGCTTTGCGTCGCTGGCCGCCGTGGCGGCCATTGGCTGGACCTCGTTCTCCCAACTGCAGGGGGCGGGTGGAGCTGGGGCTCAACTGGCCGCGTCTTCCCCCGAGCGTGCGACTGCGCAAGGCGCGCCTGTCGTGGCTGTTGCTGATGCGGACGGCCAGCAAGTGATGATCCGGGATCCTCGATTGGATGAGTTGCTGGCGGCCCATAAGCAGTTTGGCAGTACGTCGGCCCTGCAGATGCCTGCTGGCTTTTTGCGCAACGCTACTTTTGAGACTCCTGGCCGCTGAATCGTGAACGGTATGTCTGGCGCTGAGATCGTGTGATGAACCCCTCTGGAGTTGCGAAGGTCTTTGGAAATACCCGGGTTCGATGGCTTGGCTCGCTGATAGCCGCAGCAATGTGTGGCTTGTTCGTGGGGCCTGTGGCGGGGGCTCCTGCTGCATCCTCTGAGTCAACTACCACTGCAGTGGCCGAGCGCGACATGGCGCAGTGGATCGAGCGCATGCACAGCGCACCGTGCAGCCGAGCCTATGCCGGAACCTTTGTGGTGTTGTCGGCCAACGGCGCCATGTCCAGTTCACGCATCTGGCACGCATGCGATGGCCAGCAACAATTGGAGCGGGTTGAATCGCTCAGTGGCACTCCGCGCACGGTCTATCGCCGTAACGACGAAGTTCGTACCTTCCTGCCCCAGGCGCGCGTTGTGCGGTCAGACCGCCGCGATGCATCTGGGCTCTTTCCGCGCGTACCTGTGGTCAGCGGTACATCGATCGCCCAGTTTTACACGCCCCGCCTGCTGGGGCAGGAGCGGGTGGCTGGCTTCGTGTCGGACGTGGTCTGGTTTCAGCCTACGGATACCCTGCGTTTCGGTTATCGGCTCTGGAGCGAGCGCGAAACCGGGCTGGTGGTGAAGCTGCAGACGCTGGCGGCTGATGGTCGGGTCTTGGAGCAAGCGGCTTTTTCCGAGCTGGATCTCAATGCGCCGGTGAAGGTTGATCAGCTGACGCGTCTGATGGACGCGACGTCGGGTTACAAGGTGGTGGCACCCTCAGTGGTCAAAACTACGGCAAAGGCCGAAGGTTGGGCCTTGCGCCAGCCCGTGGCCGGGTTTGTGCCTGTCAGCTGTCACCGACGGGCGGTGTCTGACGCTCCGGATGCCTCTAGTGTCTTGCAGTGCCTGTACTCCGATGGACTGGCCTCGGTATCGTTGTTTCTGGAGCCCTTCGACTCGCAGCGCCATCCCGCGCAGCCCCAGGTATCCAGCATGGGCGCTACACAGCTGGTAGCCCAACGTGGGCCGTCAGACACGTGGTTGACCGCAGTGGGTGAGGTACCTCTGCAGACACTGCGCCTTTTTGTAGGTCAGCTGGAGCGCCTGCGCTGACAGCCGCGCTGCAGATGACTGGCGGGCCGCCATACCCGGTCATTTGGCGATTTGTGTGGGCATGGAGGGCGTGACGAATGCGGGGAACCATTTGGCGTCACACTCTTCACAGTCACACACAATTCGTGAACAGCATTCGCCAAGAATCAAGAAAGGTCGAAGATGCCGAAGTTTGATGGAAGTATGTTGCGTTCGGTGGCAGTGGCATGCCTGATGGGTGGTCTGGCCACGGTCTCGGTAGCGCCCCATGCGGCGTTGGCACAACCTGCACCGCTGGTTCGGGGCTTGCCTGATTTCACCGATCTGGTGGATCAGGTGGGGCCGTCAGTGGTCAACATCCGCACCGTCGAGAAAGCGTCCAGTCGAGCCAGCGCCAATGGCATGGACGAAGAGATGCTGGAGTTCTTTCGCCGGTTTGGGGTACCCATCCCCAATGCTCCGCGTCAACAGCGGCCTCAACGGCCTCAACAGGAAGAAGAGGCGCAGCCACGTGGAGTGGGATCGGGTTTCATTCTGACCTCTGACGGGTTTGTGATGACCAACGCGCATGTGGTTGAAGGCGCTGACGAGGTCATTGTGACCTTGACGGACAAGCGTGAGTTCAAGGCGCGCATCGTGGGGGCTGACAAGCGCACTGACGTGGCCGTTGTGAAGATCGAGGCGTCAGGATTGCCTGCTGTGAAAGTGGGGGATGTGAGTCGCCTCCGAGTGGGCGAGTGGGTGATGGCGATCGGTTCACCCTTTGGGCTGGAAAACACGGTCACTGCTGGCATCGTCAGCGCCAAGCAGCGCGATACGGGTGACTACCTACCCTTCATCCAGACGGATGTGGCCATCAACCCCGGAAACTCTGGCGGGCCGCTCATCAACATGCGTGGTGAGGTGGTGGGCATCAACAGCCAGATCTATTCCCGCTCTGGCGGATTCATGGGTATCTCGTTCGCCATCCCCATGGATGAAGCCATCCGTGTGAGTGAGCAGCTGCGCGCTTCGGGCCGTGTGACGCGTGGCCGTATCGGTGTCCAGATCGGGCAAGTCACCAAGGATGTTGCTGAGTCGATTGGCCTGGGCAAGGCGCAGGGCGCTCTGGTGACGGGCGTGGAGGCAGGATCGCCCGCCGACAAAGCGGGTGTGGAGGCGGGCGACATCATCACGCGCTTTGATGGCAAACCCATCGAGAAGGTGGCAGACCTGCCGCGCCTTGTGGGCAACACCAAACCAGGCAATCGCAGTTCGGTGACGGTGTTCCGTCGCGGTGCATCCCGCGATCTGGCCATCACCATCGCGGAGATCGAACCTGACAAGCCCGCCACCAAAGTAGCCGAGCGCGAGGAGAAGCCCAAGGCCTCTGCCGCTGCACAGCAGATCGGTTTGTCAGTGACGGAACTTACGGATGCCCAGAAGAAGGAACTCAAGCTCAAGGGCGGGGTGGTCGTGGCGACCGCCACGGACGCGGCAGCACGCGCTGGCCTCCGGGAAGGGGACATCATCCTGTCGGTTGCTAACACCGAAGTGGCGGGCGTGAAAGAGTTTGAATCCGTGCTGTCCAAGGCTGATAAGAGCAAGTCCATCAACGTGCTGTATCGCCGCGGCGAGTGGGCTCAGTACGCGCTGATTCGGCCCGGCAGATAAGCGCCACAAGCGAGAACGAGGATGGCCCGGAGTCGGGCCATTCCCTACTTTTCAAGGGGGCCATTGTCGGTGCCTGGTTTTTTTTGAGGGGTTGGTAGGAGACGTCCACACCAGTCTAGATGTTAGCTTTTGCTAACTTTTCAGAGGTCCATCAACCAGTTTCGATAGAATAGAGACTTGCGTTCAACGCTTATCTGCATATCGACGGACGCTCTGTTCACGATGTGGGATGTTTTTGAGCAATGCACAGTTGATCCACAGCTCACCCACAAGTTGTCCAGCGTTGTTCTTGTGCAGACTGTGTATAAACTGTGTATAAAATTCCTGTTGCACCCTGGCAACTTCCCTTGGATGCCGAGGGGCGGGCTTTTTCAGGCGGCCTTTTTGCCTACAATGAAGCTCCAACTATCGCAGTTGCCAATGATTGTTGGTTCAGGGCGCGTCGCCATTCGACGCGCCCTTTTTTCTTGTGCGCACTGTTTTAATTCAATCACTTGACGCTTTCCGTTGATGAATCACATCAGAAATTTTTCCATCATTGCGCACATCGACCATGGCAAGTCGACGCTTGCCGACCGCTTGATTCAGCGGTGCGGAGGTCTTGCAGACCGTGAGATGGAGGCCCAGGTTCTGGACTCGATGGATATCGAAAAAGAGCGTGGGATAACCATCAAGGCGCAGACCGCTGCGCTGCAGTACAAGGCCCTGGATGGGCAGGTCTACAACCTCAATCTGATCGACACGCCAGGGCATGTGGACTTCTCGTATGAGGTGAGTCGTTCGCTGTCTGCATGCGAGGGTGCGCTGTTGGTGGTGGATGCATCGCAGGGGGTCGAAGCGCAGACTGTGGCCAACTGCTACACCGCTCTGGATCTGGGTGTGGAAGTGGTGCCGGTGCTCAACAAGATGGATCTGCCCAACGCTGATCCAGACAATGCCAAGGCCGAGATCGAAGATGTGATCGGCATTGATGCCACCGACGCGATTCCTTGCTCTGCCAAAACCGGTATGGGAATCGATGAGATTCTGGAGGCGATTGTTGCCAAGGTGCCCGCACCACGTGGCAATGCCGATGGCCCGCTGCGCGCGATGATCATCGACAGCTGGTTCGACAGCTACGTCGGGGTGGTCATGCTGGTGCGTGTGGTCGATGGCCGCTTGCTCAAGGGCGAGCGCATCAAGATGATGGCCACGGGCGCGGTGTACAACGCCGACAACCTGGGGGTGTTCACGCCCGCCAACGAGCCGCGCAATTCTCTCGATGCGGGGCAGGTGGGCTACATCATTGCTGGCATCAAGGAGCTGCAGGCCGCCAAGGTGGGTGACACCATCACGCTCGAGAAGAAGCTCCCCAACAATGCAGGGCCTGCTACGGACGCGCTGCCTGGTTTCAAGGAGATCCAGCCCCAGGTGTTCGCAGGTCTTTACCCCACCGAAGCCAGCGAGTACGACTCGCTGCGTGACGCCCTGGAAAAGCTCAAGCTCAACGACGCTTCGCTCCACTATGAGCCCGAGGTGAGTCAGGCGCTGGGCTTTGGCTTCCGCTGCGGCTTTCTTGGACTGTTGCACATGGAGATCGTGCAAGAGCGGCTGGAGCGCGAATTCGACCAGGACCTCATCACGACGGCTCCCAGTGTGGTCTATGAGGTGGTCAAGGCCGACGGCGAAGTGATCATGGTCGAGAACCCTTCCAAGATGCCTGACCAGGGTCGTCTGGAGGAAATCCGTGAGCCTATCGTGACGGTCCATCTGTACATGCCGCAGGAGTATGTAGGCCCGGTGATGACGCTGGCCAATCAGAAGCGTGGCGTGCAGATGAACATGGCGTACCACGGTCGCCAGGTAATGCTCACTTACGAAATGCCGCTCGGTGAGATCGTGCTCGACTTCTTTGACAAGCTCAAATCGGTCTCGCGCGGCTACGCCTCCATGGACTACGAGTTCAAGGAGTACCGTGCCTCCGATGTGGTGAAGGTTGATATCCTGCTGAACGGAGAAAAGGTGGATGCCTTGTCCATCATCGTGCACCGCTCGCAGTCGCAGTACCGTGGCCGGGCAGTGGTTGCCAAGATGCGCGAGATCATCAGCCGCCAGATGTATGACGTGGCCATCCAGGCGGCCATCGGCGCCAACATCATTGCGCGCGAAACCATCAAGGCACTGCGCAAAAACGTGTTGGCCAAATGTTATGGCGGCGATATCACCCGCAAACGCAAGCTTCTTGAGAAGCAGAAAGCAGGCAAAAAGCGCATGAAACAGATCGGATCGGTCGAGGTGCCTCAAGAGGCATTCCTGGCCATTTTGCAGGTGGAAGATTGATGCAGTTCATGCAAATTTTGACGTCACTGGTGCTGGCGGCCTTCGTGGGCTATATCGGTGCCTGGTATACCGGAGCTATCGAGGGCAACTTTGCACTGCTTTTGTTTCTGGCGACGGTCGTCACCGGCATCTACTGGCTGGCAGAGCGCATTTATTTTCTGCCCCGGCGGCGCCGCGCGGCGCAGGCCATCGAGGACGCAGCAACTGAGCGGCGTGCAGAGCTGGATCGCATGGGCATCCAGAAGGTGGATGTGGATGTGCAGGAAGCCAAGGGCCGCATCCTCATGCAACCCTGGTGGCTGGACTGGACTGCGGGGTTGTTCCCAGTCATCGCTGCGGTGTTTTTCTTGCGCTCGTTTCTTTTCGAGCCTTTCAAGATTCCATCGGGCTCCATGATCCCAACGCTGCTCGTTGGTGACCTGATTTTGGTGAATAAATTCACCTATGGCATTCGACTGCCTGTCATCAACACACGGTTGACCGAGGGATCCAGGCCCGCTCGCGGCGATGTTCTGGTGTTCCGCTATCCGCCACAGCCCAGCATGGACTACATCAAGCGTGTCGTAGGGGTGCCGGGCGATGAGGTGGCCTACATCAACAAGCGCCTCACCATCAACGGTAAAGCTGTTGACACCAAGGCGTTGCCCGACTTCTTTGAAGAAGACTCCATGCGTTACTTCAAGCAGTTTGAAGAGCAACTGGGCGATCAGCCGCACCGGTTGCTGAACAATCCCGATGTGCCCGCTTTTGTACAAGGCGCCAGCAATTTTGCTTATCGCGAAAACTGCCGCTACAGTGTGGAAGGTGTCACTTGCAAGGTGCCGGAGGGGCACTATTTCATGATGGGCGACAACCGCGACAACTCGCTCGATTCCCGTTACTGGGGGTTTGTGCCCGAGGGCAACATCGTGGGCAAGGCCTTTTTTGTCTGGATGAATTTCGGTAATCTCAAGCGCATCGGCTCGTTCCATTGAGTGCGGGCGATTGCAAATAACATTGAGGGGGTCATTGATGAAGACATATCGCACTGCAAGCCGCTCAAGCCAACGCGGGCTGTCGTTTTTCGGGCTGATTTTTGTGGGGCTGATCGCTGTGGCCGCATTTGCCATTGGCGGACAGTCGGTGCCGATTTTTCTGGAGTACGCGTCTGCGAAAAAGGCCATTGAAAAGGCTAAGCTCGAAACCACTGTTCCAGGAGTTCGCGCAGCCTTTGATCGCGCCGCCACCATTGATGACATTCGGTCCATCCGAGGTGCCGATCTGGAGGTTACAAAACGCGGCGACAAGGTCGTCGTGTCTTTTAAATACTCGCGTGAAATTCCCCTGGCGGGGCCGGCTTATCTGGTCTACCGTCTTGAAGCGCAGACCAACTAGGTGCAGCCCGGTCTTTTAGCTCTGCAGGATCGCCTGCAGCATGTGTTTGCCGATCCTTCGCTGCTCCAGCGTGCCACCACACACCGCAGTTTCTCTGCGGACCATAACGAGCGGCTTGAATTTCTCGGCGACTCGGTTTTGAACCTGGCGGTGGCCAGCCTGCTGTACCAGCGTTTGTCTGCCTTGCCCGAGGGGGACTTGTCGCGGGTGCGGGCCAATCTGGTCAAGCAGGACACGTTGCACCAGTTGGCGGTGCGACTCAAAGTCTCAGAGGTACTGCGCCTCGGAGAGGGTGAGGCGAAATCAGGGGGGCAGCAGCGCCCCTCCATCCTGGCGGACGCGTTGGAGGCCCTGATTGGGGCGGTGTATCTGGATGCCGGCTACACCAGCGCAGAAGCGCTGGTGCACCGTCTTTTCCAGTGCGTGGAGATCAACCCGCAGATGCAGGCAGCATCCAAGGACGCCAAAACCGCGTTGCAGGAGTGGCTACAGGGCCGCAAAATGAGGCTGCCGCAGTACAAGGTGGTCGCGACGGTGGGGGCGGCCCACCGCCAGACCTTTGACGTCGAGTGCGATATTCCCGAACTGGGCCTGACCGAGCGTGGCATCGGCGGTTCCCGCAGGGCAGGCGAGCAAGCCGCCGCCGCGGCCATGCTGGCCACATTGAAAGTAAAGAATTTATGAATGACGCTACCAAAGATGTAGCTGCTGACCAGGGTGCTGAAAGCGCCCCGGTGCAAAACGATCTGGAAGCCATGCTGGCTGCTGCGGGGGCTCCGGCGGCTGTGCCCGGCCAACGCTGTGGTGTGATCGCCATTGTTGGCAAGCCCAACGTGGGCAAGTCCACCTTGCTCAATGCCCTGGTGGGGCAAAAGATCAGCATCACCTCGCGCAAGGCGCAGACCACGCGCCACCGCATCACGGGCATTCGCACCCTGGACCAGACGCAGTTCATTTTTGTGGATACGCCGGGCTTCCAGACCCGGCACGCCACCGCACTCAACAAGTCTCTGAACAAGACTGTGATGGGCGCGATTGGCGACGTGGACCTGATCCTTTTTGTGGTGGAAGCCGGCAACTTCACGCTGGCGGATGCCAAGGTGCTTTCGCTGTTCAAGCCGGGCATTCCCACGCTGCTGGTGGCCAACAAGCTGGATATGGTGCACCGCCGTGCCGAGCTGGCCCCCTGGCTCAAGAGCATGCAGGAGCGCCACCCGTTTGCCGAGTTCGTGCCCATGTCGGCCAAGAACAAGGGTGACATCGAGCGTTTGTTTGGCATCTGCGCCAAATATCTGCCCGAGCAGCCCTGGTGGTACGGCGAGGATGAACTGACCGACCGCAGCGAGAAGTTCCTGGCCTCTGAAACCGTGCGCGAGAAGCTGTTTCGCTTCACGGGCGACGAACTGCCCTACACCTCGACCGTGGTCATCGACAAGTTCGATGAGGAAAAGAGCAAGCAGCACAAACGCTTGGTCAAGATTGCCGCCACCATCGTGGTGGAGCGTGACAACCACAAGATGATGGTCATTGGCGACAAGGGCGAGCGCCTGAAGCGCATTGGCACCGAGGCCCGCCAGGAGCTCGAAAAGCTCATGGACGCCAAGGTGTTCCTGGAGCTGTGGGTCAAGGTCCGCTCCGGCTGGGCCGATGACGAAGCCCGGGTCCGCTCCTTCGGCTACGAGTAAGCCCCGAAAGCTGACTTCCCCGTCTTCCTGCGCACACACCCCGCAGCAGGCGTTACGGGCGATCCCTCCGTACCATTCATCCCCGCAGCACCGTGGCCGTAGCCAAGCGCATTTCTGATGAACCTGCGTTCGTGCTGCACAGCTACGACTGGAGCGAATCCAGCCTGATCCTGGAGGTCTTCTGCCGCCAGCAAGGGCGGACCGCACTGGTGGCCAAAGGGGCCAAGAAGCCCAGCTCCAACTTCCGCCCGGTGCTGCTGCCGCTGCAGCCTTTGCTGGTGACCTACACGCTCACGGGCGATGGCCATGCGGACATCCACACGCTCAAGGGCGCTGAATGGGTGGGGGGGCATGTGATGCCCACGGGCGATGCGCTGCTGTCGGGCATGTACCTCAATGAACTGCTGCTGCGCCTGCTGGCGAGGGCAGACCCGCACCCGGCATTGTTTGATGCCTATGCAGGGGTGGTGCGCGTGCTGGCCAGTGAGCATGGCGATGCGCTCGAGGCGGTGCTGCGCAGTTTTGAGCTGCTGCTCCTGCGCGAGATCGGCCTCTTGCCGGGACTGGACGTGCAGACCATGACCTTCGCCCCCCTGGAGCCGGGCACCCGCTACACCCTGGTGCCCGAAGGCGGCTTGCGTGCCGCGTCGGCCGCGGACCGCGCAGGCCTGCTGGGCAGCCAGTGGCGGGCCCTGCAGCATGGCCTGGATGACGTGGCCAGCTACACCGCCACCTTGCGCGCATGTGCCCCCGTGGCGACCGAACTCAAGCCGCAGCTGCGTGCCCTGCTGCAATACCATTGCGGCAGCCCGACGCTGCGCACCCGCCAGCTCATGATTGATTTGCAGGCCCTATGAATCCATCCTCTCACTCTCCCCAGCGCACCGCCTTGTCCGTCAATGTCAACAAGGTGGCTTTGGTGCGCAACACGCGACACCTGGGCATTCCCAGCGTCACCCGCGCGGCCGAGTTGTGCCTGCAAGCGGGTGCGCAGGGCATCACGGTGCACCCCCGGCCCGACGAACGGCACATCCGCGGCCAGGACGTGCATGAGCTGGCAACACTGATGAAGGCATGGCCCGACCGCGAATACAACATCGAGGGCAACCCGTCGCAGAACCTGATGGATTTCATTCGCCAGGTGCGGCCCCAGCAGGCGACTTTTGTGCCTGACAGCGAGGACCAGTTCACCAGCGACCACGGCTGGAGCTTTCCGCAAGATGCCGAGCGCCTGGCGCCCCTGGTGGCCGAATGCAAGGCCCTGGGTGTGCGCGTGAGCCTCTTCATGGACCCGGTCCCTGAGCAAATGGCTGCGGCCAAGGCCGTGGGAGCCGACCGGGTGGAGCTGTACACCGAGCCCTATGCCGCCGCCTGGGGCTCGGCGCAGCAGGCGGCCGAGCTCAAACGCTATGCCGCAGCCGCCCAGGCTGCGCTGGACGTCGGATTGGGCGTCAACGCTGGCCATGACCTCAACCGGGACAACCTGGCGGCTTTTGTGCGCGAAGTGCCGGGCGTTCTGGAGGTCTCGATTGGCCATGCGCTGATTGCCGATGCGCTGGAGCTGGGCTACGCCGCAACCGTGCAGGCGTACCTGGACTGCATTGCCCAGGGCTTTGTGGGCGCTGGAAACTCCTGATTTGATAGCTGCAGAGGCATGCTCCACTGGCGCTTCTAGCCATTTTGATTGAAATTTCATGATCTACGGCATTGGCACCGACATCTGCGACGTGCGCCGCATCGCGGCCAGCCTGGCGCGCCACGGCGACCGCTTTGCTGAAAAGGTGCTGGCCGAGGGCGAACTGGCCACCTGGCGTGAACGCAGCGCGCGCTGGCCCGACCGGGGTTTGCGCTACCTGGCCACCCGGTTCTCGGCCAAGGAGGCTTTCAGCAAGGCGATCGGTCTGGGCATGCGCATGCCGATGACCTGGCGCCATTGCGAGGTCGCCAAGCTACGCAGCGGTCAGCCTGTCATCGTGCTACACGGCGCGCTCAAGGAATGGTTTGAGGCCCAAGGGCTGCAGGCGCACCTGAGCGTGACCGACGAAACCGACTACGCCGCCAGCTTCTGTGTGGTAGAAAAAATCCAAACCAAATTGCCTTGAAGCGCATGATTCATATGTGCTGATAGCTACCAATTGAGTAGCAATTGACCCTTGAAACGTCCCATGACTGAACACGCACCCCTGATCCTCGACGTCGCTGGCACCACCCTCAATGCCGATGACCGCCGCCGCCTGGCGCACCCACTCACGGGTGGTGTCATCCTGTTTGCCCGCAACTGGGAAAACCGCGCACAGCTGCTGCAGCTCACCAGCAGCATCAAGGCCGTGCGCGACGACCTGCTGATCTGTGTGGACCACGAAGGCGGCCGCGTGCAGCGCTTTCGCACCGATGGTTTCACCCACCTGCCGCCCATGCGTGCGCTGGGGGAGATGTGGATGGATGACGGCAAGGGCGCCAAGGCTGTGCCCGGCAGCGGCGCCCTGCGCGCCACCAATGCGGCCACGGCGGCGGGTTATGTGCTGGGTACCGAATTGCGCGCCTGCGGTGTGGACTTCAGCTTCACGCCCGTGCTCGACCTGGATTGGGGCGAAAGCGGAGTGATCGGAGACCGGTCCTTCCACCGCGACCCCCGTGTGGTGGCGCTGCTGGCCAAGAGCCTCATGCACGGCCTGCTGCAGGCGGGCATGGCCAACTGCGGCAAGCACTTCCCTGGCCACGGCTGTGTCAAGGCGGACTCGCACACCGAGGTACCCGTAGACAAGCGCAGCCTCAAGGCCATCCTGGCCGACGATGCGGCGCCTTACCCCTGGCTCAGCAGCACGCTCACCAGCGTGATGCCGGCCCATGTGATCTACCCCAAGGTGGACAGCCGTCCCGCCGGTTTCTCGCAACGCTGGCTGCAAGACATCCTGCGCCGTCAGATGCGTTTTGACGGCGCGATCTTCAGCGACGACCTCAGCATGGAAGGTGCCCGCCGCCTGGACGGCCAGGTGGTCAGCTACACCGATGCCGCCGTGGCGGCGTTGGAAGCGGGTTGCGACCTGGTGCTGCTGTGCAACCAGAGCGTGGGTGAGGGCAAGGCGGTGGACGAACTCATCACGGGCCTCGACAACGCCCGCAACCAGGGGCGCTGGCAACCCAGTGTGGACAGCGAATCCCGCCGCCTGGCGTTGCTGCCCGAAACCCTGCCGCAGGCCTGGGATGAACTGATGTACCAGCCTGCCTACCTGCAGGCGCTGGACCTGTTGCCCTGACCTGCGTGTGGTGGTGTGTCCGGTACGGGTGCCACACCCCTTGCGGTGCCGCGTGGTTACCCGCTAGGGCGTGTTGAAGGGCCCTGGCGTCACAGGCGTCGGTGCGGCCGGTGAGGCATTGGCTGCCGCATCCGCAGTGGCCGCAGGCGGGGCAGGGGGCGGCGGCACTCCTTGAAACCTGCGCACCACGCGCTGGAACACCAGCGCATTCGGAATCTGCAGCCAAGCCGTGTGATCGGTGGCTGCGCCGTGGTCTTCCAGCGTGGTGTAAAGCAGGTTGATGTCCACCACGCGCCCCTTGGCGCCAGGCTTCTCTGCGGTGTCCAGCACCTCGATGTAGTCGCCGATCTTGAAGGGCCGCACGGTGAAGATCAGCAGCGCACAAAACAGGTTGGACAGCACGCTCCAGGCCGCGAAGAACGCGACGGCACCCACAGTGGCAAAACCGGTGAAGGCGGTCCAGAGCACCGTGGCCGACACCCCCATGCGCTCCAGCACCAGCAGCGCGGCGCTGGCAATGATGAGCCAGCGGATCAGGCCGTTGATGGGCACCAGCAGTTCATTGGGCAACTGGTAGTGGGCGCTGGCACGGCGCACCAGGCGCCTCAGTGTGCGCTGCAACAGCCAGGCGACAAACAGAATCAGCAGGATCTGCGAGCCAGGAATGATGACCTCAAGCCAGTCCTGCATCCACTCGGGCAGTCGGGTTTTCAGAACTTGCATGCGGGAGACGGCGGTACGGGCGTTGCGTTCAGTCGCGTCGAACGAGAAGAAGTGGAAGAAACTCAATTGCGCAATTGCTCCACGGTGTCCATTTGCATTTCAAAACTGAAGAAGCGGTTGCGGCCCTGGGCCTTGGCGGCATAGAGCGCCTGGTCGGCCCGCATGATCATGCTCTCGGCGTTGGTGCTGTCGTCGGGCACGCAGGTGGTGATGCCACCCGACAGGGTCAGCGTGTCGCCCAGTGGGGAGTCTGCGTGTGCAATGGCGCGCACCTTGAGCAGCTGCCCCAGGGCGCGTGCAAAGGTCATGGCGCCGGAGCGGGGCGTGTTGGGCAGGATGAGTGCGAACTCTTCCCCCCCGTAGCGCGAGGCCACGTCCCGGGGGCGCACACAGACCTCGCGCAACAGGCGGCCCACCTCTTTCAGGCAGGCGTCTCCTTGCACATGGCCGCTGGCGTCGTTGAAAAGCTTGAAGTGGTCCAGATCGCACAGCATCAGCGTGAGCGGCGTGCCGTCGCGTCGCGCGGCCAGGATCTCGTTGTGCAGGATGCGGTCAAACCCGCGGCGGTTGACGAGGCCCGTGAGCGCATCGATTTCCACCATCTCGTTAAGCCGCTGATTGGCGACATGCAACTCGGCCGACATCGACACCAGCCGTCGGCGCATGTCCAGCAACCGCCGCATGGCGCGCAGCTTGGCCATCAGCACGATGGGCTTGACGGGTTTGACCAGGTAGTCGTCGCCCCCCACCTCAATGCCGCGCCACACATCCAGTTCGTTGTCCAGGCCCGACAGGAAGATGATGGGCGTCCAGTCCCCCGCCTCGCTCTCACGCATCTGCTGCGCCACCCAGTAGCCATCCTGGCCCGGCAGCTTGATGTCCAGCAGCACCAGATCGGGCCGGTGGGTCTTGAACAGATGCAGCGCAGCCGGGCCCTCGGGTGCCTCGAAGATGTCTGACACCCCCGCCCGCCGCAGTTCGGCCACCAGCGCCGCGCGCACGGACCCCTGGTCTTCGACCACCAGTACCGAAAAAGCATTGCCCGAAGGCAGGGGCTCGTTGGCAGGGTAGGGCGCATTGCTGGAGCTGAAGGGCACGGTATGTCTCCTTGGTGCCTAGTGACCGGTAGAGGGGGCGGTCGCTGACCGCCCTCCGACGCAAATCAGGCCTCAGGACTCGCGGCGCAGCGCAGGGAACAGAATCACGTCGCGAATGCTGGGGCTGTCAGTCAGCAGCATCATGAGGCGGTCAATACCAATACCGCAACCCCCCGTGGGTGGCATGCCGTACTCCAGTGCGCGCACGAAGTCGTGGTCGTAGAACATGGCTTCGTCGTCGCCACTGTCTTTGGCGGCCACCTGGGCATGGAAGCGTGCGGCCTGGTCTTCGGCGTCGTTCAGCTCGCTGAAGCCGTTGCCGAACTCGCGGCCGGTGATGTACAGCTCAAAGCGCTCGGTCACCTCGGGGCGGGTGTCGTTGGCACGTGCCAGGGGCGAAATTTCGGTGGGGTGTTCCATGATGAAGGTGGGCTGCCACAGCTTGTCTTCCACCGTTTCTTCAAAGTACAACACCTGCAGGCTGGCCAGCGTGCGGGTCGAGAGCTTGTCCTTCTCTTCGGTCATGCCCAGCTTCTTCAATGCACTGATGAGCCAGGCGGCATCGTCCACATGGGCACCGGCCTCGGTGTACTGGAAGATGGCTTCGCGGATGGTCAGGCGGGCAAACGGCTGGGTCAGGTCCACCGCGCGGCCCTGGTAGGTCATCTGCAGCGAGCCCGTGGCCTTGAGCGCCACTTCACGGATCAGCGTCTCCGTGAAGTCCATCAGGTCCAGGTAGTTCCAGTACGCCGCGTAGAACTCCATCATGGTGAACTCGGGGTTGTGGCGCACCGAGATACCTTCGTTGCGGTAGCTGCGGTTGATTTCGAACACGCGCTCGAAGCCGCCCACGATCAGGCGCTTGAGGTACAGCTCCGGAGCGATGCGCAGGTACATCTCCTGCTCCAGCGCGTTGTGGTGCGTCACGAACGGCTTGGCATTGGCGCCGCCCGGTATGGGGTGCAGCATAGGCGTCTCGACTTCGAGAAAACCGTGGCTCACCATGAACTCGCGCAGGCCGCTCACGGCCTTGCTGCGGGCCACGAAGCGCTTGCGGGCTTGCTCATCGGTGATCAGGTCCACATAGCGCTGGCGGTACTTCTGCTCCTGGTCGGCCATGCCGTGGAACTTGTCGGGCAGCGGGCGCAGGCTCTTGGTGAGCAGGCGCAGGCTGGTCACCTTGACCGACAGCTCGCCGGTCTTGGTCTTCATCAGCAAGCCTTCGGCACCCACGATGTCGCCCAGATCCCAGTGCTTGAAGGCCGCATATAGCTCTTCGCCCACAGCGTCACGGGTCACATAGAGCTGTATACGCCCACCCACTTCGCCCAGCGAGCCATCCTGGATCGTGGCGAAGCTGGCCTTGCCCATCACCCGCTTGAGCATCATGCGGCCGGCCACAGACACATTCACCGGCGTGGCTTCCAGAGACTCGTTCGTGGCAGCGCTGTGTTCCAGGTGCAACTGGGCAGCCTTGTGGCCGGGCTTGAAGTTGTTGGGAAAAGCAACGCTACCGCCGTTGGCCTGGGCTTCGCGCAGAGCGCGGAGCTTTTCGCGGCGCTCGGCGATGAGCTGGTTGTCGTCCTGAGGGGGGAGGGAGGTGGTGGTGTCAGACATGGAGAGCCGCCCGCAAATGGGGGCGTTCAGAGGCGTTATTCGAACCAAAACCCGTGATTTTAGTTTTTTGCACGTGCCGTGGGGTGCTTGTTCCCGTCTGAGCCCGGATAATTTGCCGCATGTTTCTTAAAGCGGGCCTCCTCTCACTGCTGTTGCTGCTGGTCAGTCGCGTATTGGGGGTGTTGCGCGAAACGGCATTGGCCGCTGCTTTTGGCAGCTCAGGCATGGCAGATGTGGCCATTGTCATGTTGACCCTGCCGGATTGGCTTGCGGGCGTATTCGTCAGCGGTGCGTTGGCCTATGTTCTGCTTCCGCATTGGGCGAGAGAGTCAGCCGCGCAGCAGAATGCCACACAACATCGGGTTGCCACGTATCTGCTGTGGGGAAGCATCCTGCTTGCAAGTGTGATGATGGCGGCCCATGCTTCATTGGGGGCTCTGCTGGTGCCGGGAGTATCGCTTTCCCTTGAGGGCTCAGTCGGTCAAGCGGTGGTTTGGAGTGCTCTTGCCTTGCCAGCCGCCATGCTGGCGGGTCTGTGGGCAACGCGGCTGCAGCATGAGAAGGACTTCCTGGGTATGTATAGCGCGAACCTGGTGGTCAATGGCGTGTTGATCACAGCGCTGGTCTTTTGGAGCACGCGTGGATCTGCGACGGGCGAAGGGGCGGTGCCAACGTTGGGTGTCTTTCTGTTGGTAGCGGTCTTCATGAGGCTGCTGTGGCAGGGCTGGCGCATGCGACCGCTGTACCGCCACGGCAACTCGCTGCCCTCTTCTTCCATCGCGCCTGGCCCTTTGCCCGGCTGGAGCATCTGGATATGGGCGGTTTTGGGGGCCGGTCTGCCACTGACCTTGCCCTTCGTGGCGCGTACCTTCGCGTCTGGCGCTGGTGAGGGGGCTCTTGCTACCTTCAACTATGCATGGAAACTGGTGGAGTTGCCGTTGGTTCTGGCGATCCAATTGGTAGCGTCGCTGGCTTTCCCCGCCATCGCCCACGCCCACGGTAGGCAAACCGACTCTGAAAATTCAAACGAGGAAGCGTTGGCATCTGCCGTACGCGGCGCCCTGATATTGGCCTGGACATTGGCCTGCGCAGCAGCAGCAGCTTTGTTGGTGGGGGCTCCCGCTATCTCCAGTGTGCTCTTCGGCTGGGGGCGCATGCAAGCCTCAGCGTTGGTGCAGATTGCAGCCTGGGGTAGTGTGGGTGCCTGGGGCTTGTTGCCGCAAGCACTTTTGGCAGTGGCTTTGACTATTTTGGCCACCGTAGGGCGCATGCGTTTTGCAGTACTGGCCTATGCGCTCGCCCTGGCGATAGTGCTCGTTGCTGGAGTCATGGGTTACACGGCGGGGCACCAGTTGATGTGGGCTCTGAACGCGGGGTTCCTTGGTGCTGCGGTGGTGGCTTGGGGCGCGCTGGGCGTGCCTGCCATGCGGCGCTGGGTTCCGGTGAGGGCCTTACTGTCGCCCTTTTTCATGCTGGTGGCCTGGGTGGCCGCGACGCAATGGCTTGGCCTTGCAGGAGCAACGCCTTCTTCGATTTCTGGATCAAAACAGGTTCAAGCGTTTCTTCTATCTGTGGTAGCTGCTCTCTTTGTTATAGCGTCTGGTTGGTTCGTTGGCCCCGGATTGCGCCAAGCCCTGAGGTCATAATCCGATCCCAACCATGATGGATTTTCTACAGATCACCAATGACCCAGATCTGGCGCGCCGTTGCGATGCGCTGCCCGGTATGCGCTTGTTTGTCGATCTGGAAAGGAATGGCAAGGCCGCGCGCCAGGCAGGACGTAACACATTCATCAGCACGCACCAACCCGAGGATGTAGGTCGTATCAAGGCTCAGTTGCGGCGGTCCCAGTTGATGGTGCGGGTGAACCCGTTGCACGAAGGCACGGCCATGGAGTTGGACACAGTGCTGGCGCAAGGTGCCGACTCGGTGATGTTGCCCATGTTCCAGACCCCCGACGAGTTGCGTGCCTTCAGCCGTATCGTGGCAGGGCGGGCTCCTATCGTTGCGTTGCTGGAGACGGCGGGTGCACTGCATTCACTGGATGCCTGGGCGGATACCCCGGGGCTGTGTGAAGTGTTCGTGGGGCTGAACGACTTGCATCTGTCGCTGGGCTGCAGATTCATGTTCGAGCCCCTGGCGCAGGGGCTGCTGGACGGCGTGGCACTCAAGGCTCATGCGTATGGATTGCGCTTTGGCTTTGGCGGCATCGCACGATTGGACGAAGGGCTGCTTCCGGGCCATGATGTGTTGGCTGAGCATGTTCGCTTAGGCTCACGAGGCGTGATTTTGTCGCGCACTTTTCATCGACCAGACGAATCGGGGGCTGCCGTGCACACCTTTGAGGCCGAGGTTGAAGCCCTGCGGCAGTCTGAGCAGACCTTGTCAACGCGTACGCCAGAGCAGGTCGTTGCAGACAGGCTACGTATCAGCAGTGTGATACGTTCTATTGCAACGTCCATGTCCGTGCGGACTGTAGAGGCAGTGGATTGAAGCGCGGCGTGGATATCGTGCTTTCCTTGGTGGCGCTGCTGGTCCTGAGCCCGCTGCTGTTGGTGGCTGCGCTGGCGATTGCTTTAGAAACGGGTTTTCCGGTTCTTTTCCGGCAGACCCGCCTGGGTCTGAATGGCCAAGAGTTCGGCATGTACAAATTTCGCAGCATGGTGAAGAATGCGGCTCAGATGGGTCCATATTTCACCGCTGAAAATGATCCGCGCATCACCCGCGTTGGCCGCTTCATACGCCGCACCAGCATCGATGAACTGCCTCAGCTAATTAATGTACTTACGGGTGAGATGAGCTTAGTCGGCCCGCGTCCCGACGTGCCCGCTCAGCGCAGCCTATACACCGACGCTGACTGGGCGCAGCGTTGCAGCGTGCGACCCGGTATCACAGGGCTGGCTCAGGCCCTGTACCGGTCCGATTCGACAGAGGTGCAGCGGCTCGAAGCCGACCTGTGCTACACACGCGAAGCTTCGCTCTGGCTCGACCTGAAGATCTGCTGGTGGACATTCAAGCGCCTGGGCGGCCAGGGCGCGAACTGAACCATGTGCGGTATCTTTGGCTACTGGGATCGCATACAACAGTCGTTGGACGATAAAGTCCTGCGCGGTATGGCGCAAGCGCTGGTGCACCGCGGACCGGACGACGAAGGCATCCACCACCAGCCCCAGCGGGGTGTAGCTATCGGCAACCGGCGGCTGTCCATCATCGATCTAGGCGGCGGTCACCAGCCCTTTGTCAGCGACGACGGCTTGGTTGCCGTGGTGCAAAACGGCGAAATCTTCAATCACTTGGAGTTGGCCGCCGAGCTGCGCTCCCAGGGCGTGCGTCTGCGCACGCAGTCGGACACCGAAGTCATCTTGCGCCTGTACGAGCGCGAGGGCATCTCCTGCCTGAGTCGCCTGAACGGTATGTTCGCTATTGCCATCGACGATGCGCGCGAGGATGCGTTGTATCTGGCGCGCGACCGCATCGGCGTCAAGCCCCTGTTTGTGTACGACGACGGCCAACGTATGCTGTTTGGCTCTGAGCCCAAGGCCCTGTGGCCGGCCGTTCGGCGCAAGCCTGGTATGTGCCTGGAAGCAATCCATCATTACCTGACGTTCAACTATGTCCCTGCGCCGTGGACGGCCTACGAAGGCGTGTGCCATGTCATGCCTGGCACCTGGCATAAATACACGCGGGGCCGCCATGTGCAGACGCAGCGCTGGTGGAGCCTGGCAGACCAGCGTGAGCAAGACTTTGAGTTTGGCGATTGGTCCGATGAGTTCATTGCTTTGCTCGACGATGCCACCCGCATCCGCTTGCGTGCCGACGTACCCTTTGGCGCTTTCCTTTCGGGCGGGGTCGATTCGAGCACCATCGTCGGACTGATGGCGCGCCACGTGCGGGAGCCGGTCAAAACCTTTTGTATAGGCTTTGAAGACTCGCGCTACGACGAGTCGGCCTTCGCTCTACAGGCCGCCCAGCGTTTTGGTTGTGACCATACGATGGAAGTTTCCGAATTGAATATGTTGGCGCAGTGGCCCCGCGCACTGCATCACCTGGACCAGCCGCATGGTGATGCTTCTTTCATGCCCACCCTGCGCGTGAGCGAACTCGCGGCGAAGCAGGTCAAGGTAGTGCTGACCGGCGATGGTGGCGACGAGCTGTTTGCCGGCTACGACAAATACGCGCAGTTCTTCGCCCGGCCCGATGCATTGGCCCTGCCACAGGCCGCGTTCGAGCGCAGCTACTTCGACAGCATTTCACTCTTCAGCCCCGAGGCTAAGGCCGCGCTGTACCGGCCCAATGTGCGCAAGCAACTTGCTGGCATCGACAGCTTCGCCGCCGCAGCCCAACCCTGGTTCGCCGAGGCGCAGGATTTCGACCGCGTCAACCAGGCGCTGTACCTGGACATGCAGCTGCTGTTGAGCGGCAACAACCTCGTCAAGCCCGACCGCATGGGCATGGCCGTGAGCATCGAGGCGCGCACGCCCTTTCTCGATTGGCGCATGATGGAATTTGCTTTCCGCTCGCGCGGCGTCACCAAGCTGTCGGCCTGCGGAGACAAGAAACACTGGTTCAAGCGGGCTGTGGCACCGCTGATTGGCGAAGACCTGGCTTATCGCAAGAAGCAGATGTTCACCGTGCCGGTGGGGGAGTGGTTTCGCACCAGCAGCTATGCATGGTTGCGTTGCGCGCTTGAAACGTCTGCGATGCATGCGTGCTTCGATGTCGGCCGAGTGAACGTTCTGCTCGAGGCGCATCGTACGGGCGCTGCCAATCACACGCGTGAGTTGCGCGCCCTCGCCGCGCTGGCGCAATGGTTCGAACTGCCCGAGATGGGCGCTGTGTCGTGAGCGCAAGAGAGACCCCGATGGATGATGCCACTCCCGCACGCGACGGTGTTCTGTTTGTTACCTACGGCAACGGCCACATCGCCAAGGTGGCCCCGGTTGTCAAGGCGCTGGAGGCCCGCGGTGTGCGCTGCTGGGTGCTGGCGCTGACGCTGGGCTTCATGCAGGCGCGCAGGATGGGACTTCAACCCCTGGGCTACAAGGATTTCATGCACCTGGTCGACGCCAACAAGGCGCTGGCCTATGGCAGAAAGCTCTGGCCCGAGAATCAGCACCCCGACGTCGATGAGTTCGAGAGCTGTTGTTACCTGGGTGTGAACTACCTCGACTGGGTGGAGATGCATGGCGAGGAGCATGCGGCGCAACTGTACGCCAAGGGCGGGCGGCGCAGTTTCCTGCCGCTGCAGTTTATGGGTCGGCTTATCGAGTCGCTGAACCCTTGCGTGGTTGTGAGCACAAGCTCGCCGCGTTCGGAGCAGGCGGCTATCGAGGCGGCGGTGGCGCGGCAGGTGCCGAGCCTGACTATGCTCGACGTGTTTGCCAACCCGCACGACGCCTATCTGCACCACAAGGTTTACGCGGATCGCATTACAGCGCCGTCACGATTGGCAGCGCGCCAGTTGCACGACGCCGGCATCGACGATGGGCGCGTGCGGGTAACGGGCTGCCCAGCCTATGACTATCTCCAGGATACCGC
This sequence comes from Acidovorax sp. 59, assembly GCF_002754175.1. Taxonomy (NCBI): domain Bacteria; kingdom Pseudomonadati; phylum Pseudomonadota; class Betaproteobacteria; order Burkholderiales; family Comamonadaceae; genus Acidovorax; species Acidovorax sp. 59. The sequence goes on from NZ_PEET01000001.1 coordinate 1,047,279, forward strand.
TGGCCGGGCCGAAGGCGCGGCCTTTCGGCAGGCGCGTGGCTGGGTGGGAAAACATATCGTGCTGTGGTGCGGCTCGCTCGAGTTGTCTTCGCCGCCGGCTTTGCCCGAGTACGCCGGCCCGGGCCTGTGCGTGCTGGTTGAGCAGCGGCTGCGGCAGTGGTTGCGCGCGCGCCCGGACGTTGCCCTCATCGTGCGTTACCACCCCACGCAGTACCACCTGTTTCCCGACCAAGGCTCGCAAGAGAGGGTGTACGTGAGTAACTCCGCGCAGGATGGTCTTGGTCCTCAACTGCATGCCGCTGACACGGTGCTGGTGCAGACCAGCACCGTGGGGTTCGAGGCGGCTTTGCTGGGCAAGCGCGTGTTGAATCTTGCGTTCTCGCCGACGGTCATTTGCACCGAATACGATTTTTCCAAGCTGGGCTTGGCGCAGTCCGTACCGACGCTGGCTGCTCTGGAAGCCGTGCTCGACCAGCCTAGCAAGGCGTTCGAAGATATCGGCAGCCGCCCGCCAGTGGGCGCTGCCACGCCACGCGTCGTGGACGAGATACTTGCTATGGCGCGAGGCAACGTCTGAGCTACATCATGGCGCGACACACCATAGCGAAATATTGCGCGCTGGGTCCCGAAAGAGGCACTGAAATCCGAGCTGCGCGAGCGTATCGCGCTGCATGTCATTGGCATAGGCAATGATGCTGCCATGTGCATACAGCCGTTCAAGGTTGCGGCTGGTGAACTGGCTCAGTACCACTGCGTCGAATGGGTTGAACAGAAAGACGAGGCATGGTTGCTCGGGCAGGTCGTATTCACAAGCATCGGCGAGCAGCAAGGTGATGTTATGCCTGCCCGAACGGATGCAATTGGCCTTTGCTTCGCGCAACATGCCTGCTGAATACTCTACGCCGATTACTTCTGCAAAGTGTTGCGATGCATAGATGCAGGCCTTGCCCTTGCCCGCGCCCACGTCCACGAAAACCCGGAGTTCGGCGTGGCGGCGGGCAGCGCGAATCAGTATGCGCAGGTTGCGCGTCCATACTGCTTGATAGCTAGTTGCATGTCCCACGGTGGCGGCTTCCGTAGGAACAGCCGCGCGGTCGCCCGCGCTGCGCCGGGTGTCTATGCCGTAGCGCAGATCGAAAAGCCGGTCTTCCAGCGAGAACCACGCACGTTTGAGACTTTCGATCATGGCGCCCCTGCTGCGGCCAGCACTTGCAAGTGAATGATCTGTGGCTGAGGCAACATACACGGCCTCCCGCCCGGTGGGATACAGCACAGTACCTGTCTGCCAGCGATCAGGCCTACTACCATGGCCATGGTGTTGCAGCCGACGACCCAGTCGCTGGCGGCGATGTCATCGAACAGGTCATGCCCTTGTGACAGTTGCACTGTGTGCGCGTGTTTTTTAATGACTTCGTCGTAGTTGGTAGGGTCTTCGGCTGGGTGCGGGCGCACGATAACCTGCGCTACTGGTGCGCCCAGTGTGTCTAGGTGATCGAGCAGGTAGGCGAGCGCCTGCTGCTGTGTGTAGCCCCAATGCAGGGGGGCCCCATGCTCGCGCAGCGCATGCTCGCGGATCGCCTCGCCGACGAACAGCACCGAGAGACCCTGCGGGGCGCGGGGAGGGCGTTGCTTGGCGAACTTCGTGCAGATGTCGTCGAAATATGCGTTACCAACGTCTGTGACAGGTAGACTCGGGAAAGCTTGGCGCGCCAGATCTAGTGCGATCGCGTCACCAACCCAGATCTCCTCGGGAAGAACCCATTCCCCCCGGCGGATAAACCGCTCGCGGTAGTTGACCCAATGATCCAAGAACGCCACGGACCGCTTGTCTTGGGCGCGTGCCAGGGAAATTGCATCTGTCTCTAGCATTGACTGCCAGCCGGTGCCACAGAGCACCGATGACGATATGGCGAGCGCTTCATCCAGCGGCAGATTCTCCGGGGTACCGAGCTTGGCGGCGAAGATTTGCCGCGCAGGGCCTTCCAGCACGAAGACATGCTGTCGTAGATTGGCCGCGCGTTCCCGGCGCACCAAGCTGCTGAGAATTTCTGCACCTCCGGCGTCATGGGCCACAATGGCCACGCACTCGGCACTCATGGCGCGCGGTTACCGTGGGCCGCGTAGCCCAGCTCGAAGTACAGCTGCAGCCGGGCATTGAAACTGAGCTTGAAGTCGCCGCGTGCCGGAGAGTTGACGCCCACGAAATCCAGTTCTTCCAGACCGCGTTGCTTTGCCTCCTGGATGCTGTCAAACATCAATCGGGTCGAAGCGCCAGTGTTGCGCAAGGCCGGGTCGTTGGCAGCAAAAAGGTAGTAGGCGCGCTTGCTGTCGTAGACGAAAAGGTTCATCGCGCCGACTCCGTCTTCAGTAGTGCACGCCGAAAGACGGCCGTAGCCGTAGCGGATGGCGCTGGCGGCGATGCTGCGAACCAGTTGCAAGCGCTGCGCGTCCACGTCGATGCCCTGGCGCGAGAACGTGCTGGCGTAGAGCACGCTGAAAGCGTCGAGGTCAGTGTGCTCCGAGACCTGCAGGCTGGCCGCCCTGCGTAGCTCCTGCCGGCGGCAGGCGCGTACTGCCTGCGGGTAGCTTGATGCATCAAGCGTGCGCAGGTCCAGCAGTGCCGTATAGCGCGGCTGGGCCACGAAGTGAGGCGCATCGGCCATGCCGTGGTTGTGCCAGAGGAAGGCACGCAGGTCGGCAAACTGCCACGATAGCGCGAGGTTGATGCGTTGGTAGCGCGTAGTCAGTTCACCAATGAGAAATTCGGTGATGCGAAATTCATCAACTACGCGGCGATGCGGCGAATTCGATGCCCGTGGCAAAAAGAGGATGCCCTGATAGGGCGTGAAGGGGTAGCGGACCACTTGGCCTGCGTCATCTTCGAGCAGCGGCAGCAGCGCTATGACCTGGGTGTTGGCCACCACCGTGAAGAGTCGGAAACGGGCATTTAGCGACCGCAGGAAGGTTGACTTGCAAAACACCGTGCCTTGAGGGCTTTGCTCGACCCAGGCATCCCACGCGGCCAGATCGGCGGTTTCTGCGAATTGAAGTGCGCTGAACTTCATTCAGCCATGGAAGACGCGGGTGCCTGGGTCTTCAGTGTGTCCAGTTGCGCCCATACCTTGCGGAACGCTACCACCACCTGCGCGATGTCAGCCGGCGTGAATTCGCACACACACAGTGCCAGCCCCAGAAAGCTTTGCGCGTGCAGCTCCTCGGCCACAGGACAGGTGCCGGGGCCGTAGGTCACCTGGCGCGAGGCGTGCGGCGACGTCCATGGGAAGCCTTGCGTGCCGTAGGCGATGCGGTTGCGGAATGCGGGCAGCAGGTGGATGTTCTGGTATCCTGCCATGACGCCCGGTACGCCTTCGGCGCGCAGGGCGTCCACGATGCGTTCGCGGCTTACGCCCAGGCCCTGCGTATCCAGTGTCATGCCATAAACGTAGTAGGCGTGTGTGCAGCCCGGCGAGACCACCGGCGTTTGCAGGTAGGCCAGGTCGCGCAGCCCATCGTTCAGTTGTTCGGCGGCCAGTTGGCGGCTGGCGACGCGGCCGGCGAGCTTGCGCAATTGTCCAGCCGCTATGGCGGCCTCGATCTCGCCCATGCGGAAGTTGTGCCCCAGCATGTTTGAAAGCTGGGCGGGATCGTCGCTGTTGACTACGGCCTCGGCGTGGTTGCGGATCAGACGCATGCGGCGCGCTAGGTCGTCGTCGTCGGTAACTATGACGCCGCCCTCCCCGCAGTGGATGTGCTTGTGATAGTTGAGGCTGTAGCCGCCAATGTCGCCCAGTGTGCCGGCGTAGCGCTGACCGATCTTGGCGCCTGGGGCTTGGGCCGTGTCGACAATGAGTTTCAAACCATGGCGGGTGCACACCGCACGCAGCGCCGTCATGTCGGCAGATTGGCCGAAAATGTCGACTGCCACCACGGCGCGCGTGCGCGGCGTGATGCAGCGCTCGACGCTGGCGGGGTCAATGTTGAAGGTGGCTCGGTCGATGTCCGCAAACACGGGGATGCCGTTCCAGTGCAGGATGCAGGTCGCCGTGGCGGCCATGGTCCAGGGCGTGGTGATGACTTCGTCGCCTGGTTCGATGCCGATCGCTCCGACGGCGGCCTCAAGGCCGGAGGTCCAAGAGTTCACGGCGATGGCGTGGCGCACGCCAAAGTAGGCTGCGGCATCTGCTTCGAACTGTCGTACCTGTGGACCGCCCATAAATGCCGAGCCTGCTGCGCCGATGTAGGCCGACAGCACGCCGGTGCGCATGACTTCGGTGACAGCTGCAATGTCGTCTTCACCAATGGCCTGGAACGGGGCGAGTTCATTGCCGATGATGGGCCGACCGCCCAGGAGTGCGAGTGCGTGTAAGCTCATGGTCAGGTGGCCTGGCGTGCGAGGTGAAGTAGTTGGTTGCAGACCCGCTGCGCGGCCAGTGCCGTGGCGCCGGTGCTGCGTAGCGGCTCGTTGTTCAACAGGGCGTTGTGAATGTTCGAGACGGCCGCCACCATGGCATCGCGGTAGCCGCCGGTGGCCATGATGGCCGCTCCAAGCACCTTATATCCAGGAAAAATGGCGCTGTCGGTTGCCATGCGCTGGCGCCAGGTGAAGCCGCTTTCTTCCATTACAAGAATGCCGGTTGACGTGACTATTTCGATTTCAAACACGGAGTAGTCGCTCGCGTGGGCCGTGCGCAGGTGGACAGGCACGCCGCCAGCGTCAGACTGTAGCAGCGCGGCAACACTCGGATCGTCGGGCAGTGCGTCGACGATGGGCGAGAGGGTTGCTAAGACGGTGAGCGGCCCAATCAGGTAGTGCAGTAGGTCGATCAGGTGCGAGCCGTTGTTCAATATGCCTTTGTTGTACAACCCTGAGACAGAGCGCACGGTGCCGAGCTCGCCTGCGGCCAAGCGCTCGCGCAGACTGATGATGTCGGGCGCCCAGCGGCGTGTGTGATTTACGGCCAGCAGAACGCCTGCGGCATCGCATTGGGCAATGCAGGTTTCGGTGTCATGCACATGCAGCGTAACTGGCTTTTCGCAGAAAATCAGGCGTGGTCGCAGTGCCAGCGCTGCGTTAACTTGTTGTGAGTGGGCAGCTGTGGGCGAGCAAATGCTGACTATATCGAAGTGTGAGATGGCCGGCACTTCTTCTAGGTTGCGATAGCCCATGGGGATGCTCCAAGTGCGCATGAAGGCTTCGCGTCGTGCGTCGTTGGGCTCTACGCAGGTGGTGACCCTGAAGCCACCATGGCGTGTGTAGGCGCCAGCATGCGTGAGTGGCATTGCCGTCGCACCAGGGCCGGAGTCGTACCCGCCGGCTATGTTCCCGCAGCCCACCAGCAGGACCGCCAGCATATTGCTCATGATCTCTGCAGTAGGGGCCAGGTCAGTGGCGTGCCGCGCGATACGTCAGCAACGACGCTGCAACCCAGGACATCGTCTAAATATTTGGGTGGCAGCCCCATACCAGGGCGAATGGCCTTAACGTTGTCGCGCGAGAGCAGTTCCCCGGCCTTCAGGTCGCGCACTACGTAGAGCGAACGGCGAAATTGCAACGATGGCTTTTCAGCCTCCGTGGCGCCGTAGCGCACCTGTCCCATGGCTTGCCAGGCGCGCTCACTCTCGACCACGAGCTGCGCGAATTCCTGCGGTTCCATGGAAAAACTGCTGTCCACGCCGCCGTCGGCACGTCGCAGGGTAAAGTGCTTTTCGATCACAGTCGCTCCTAGGGCGACACTGGCCACGGCGGCGCCCACGCCCATGGTATGGTCGGACAGACCTATCTGGCAATCGAACAGCTCGCGCATGTGCGGGATGGTGACCAGGTTGGTGTTCTGCGCGGCGGCAGGGTAGGTGCTGGTGCACTTGAGTAGGATCAGGTCGCGACAGCCGGCGTCACGCGCAGCGCGTATGCTTTCGTCGAGTTCGCCCAGGGAGGCCATGCCTGTGGAGAGGATCAGCGGCTTGCCAGTAGCCGCGACGCGGCGTATCAGCGGCAGGTCGGTATTCTCGAATGAGGCGATTTTGTAGCAGGGCACGTCGAGCGATTCAAGGAAGTCAACCGCCGTCTCGTCGAAAGGCGTACTAAACACCACTAGCCCAAGACTGCGTGCGTGGGCAAAGAGGGGCGCATGCCAGTCCCATGGCGTGTGTGCCTGCTCGTAGAGTTTGTAGAGTGAAGTGCCTCGCCACAGGCTCTTGGAGTCATCGATGCGAAAGCCCTCTATATCGACATCCAGTGTCATGGTGTCGGCCGTGTAAGTCTGCAACTTGATCGCGTGCGCACCGGCCTGCGCTGCGCTGGTGATGATGTCTTTGGCGCGTGCGAGGGACTGGTTGTGGTTGCCCGACATTTCCGCGATCAGGAAGGGCTTATGACCCGTTCCGATCACATGGTTTGCGATATGGATTTCCTGGCTGGAACTCATAAGTGTGTCTGGCTGAAGACCGTGAAATGATGCCTGAATTGGCAATCGAAGCTGGAACTGAACGGCATTTGACCAAAGCAGCAAGCGTGATGAGTAAACCGCAGCCCATTATGCCTCCGTGGTCTGTGAGAAGCCTTGCGTTACTCTTGGTTGTCCATCTGGAAATCCCATTTACTCCGCAGGATGCCAGGTCTTGCGGTAGGTTCGGGCGTTGGAGTGGGGAGGGGCGTCTGTAAGGAGTTCGAACCCCAGACCTTCAAATACCCGACACGAAGCTGTGTTGCCTGACTTTACTTCGCCGATTAATTCTATTGCGGTTGTGAACTGGCGAACCAGGGTGCCGACCGCAACGTGGAGCAGGGCACGGCCAAGGCCTGCACCGCGCATGCCTGCATCCATGGCGTAATTAATGCGCCAGCGTTTCGTATCCAGGCGATCAAAACGCACTTGGCCCAGTGGCAGCCCGCTTGGGGTGTGCATGATGACGATGCGCGATCCCTCGGAGTCGGCCAGCTTGTCCGTGAACCAGCGGTGATGGTCGGCGTCGGCGATCGAATCGCTGGAGAAAGACTGGGCGCGCACGGTGGGGTCGTTGGACCAGGACAGTAGCAGCGCCTCGTCGTCTGGCTCGGCCAGACGGGCGGTCAGTGTCAGTTGGCGTGCCAGAAGCCAGGCGGCTACCCGGTGGATTCCCCAGCCATCAACCAGGCCCCGTCCTGCTTCGCACAGGGCCTGCCGTTGTTCCGGTGAATGGAGTAAGTTGTGCACTTCGTCGCTCAAGGCTTGCTCCAGCGTTCCGCTCTGCGCCTGCACCCAACGCAGCGCGCCCAATTCGGCCAGAGCGGGGACGACGGTGCGCTGATTGTTGGCCACGATCAAGGCAATGGTGGCACTGCCCACGCAGCAGCGCTCCCAGGTAGCGCCACCGCCGGCCCCGATGTGCAGGTCATGGCGCGCAAAGAATGCACTCAGGTCGGGTTGATCGATCGTAATGTGCAAGGCGCGGTCATGTGCGAGTTCGGCCATCAGTTTCGGAAGTCGCGGGTTGGCAGATGTGGTGGCGATTTCCAGTGGCCCATCGAACCCGGCACGGCGACAGCTGCGGGCCGCCATGGCCGAAAGCTCTGCTGGATCGGTGCCGCCCAAGAAGATGCCGATGCTGCGCACCTTTGGGTTGAAGCGATATTTCGGACCTTGGCGGTAATGGTCATCAAGCAGGGCATAGCGTGGCCCTCCGAGTAAAGTGGCAGGTGCCTCAAGTCGGGCTTGGTATTTGGCCTGATGATTGGCGTGCCAATTGGGGTCAACGAGCACGTCGCATGCCAGCGAACGATCGGCCAGATCGTCAATCACTGCAATGCGGCACTTAAGTGCTTGTGCAACGTCACGGTGCCAATGAGATGATAGGCTGTAATGATCTACGAGCACCCAGGCGGGTGACAACGGCCCACATACTGCAATGGTCTGGGATGCGTCGAGTTTTTGTTGAGCGCTGGGCGCTTCGCCCTCGATTGGTTCATCGATCACCGCTTCTGGTAGCCATAGGACCGGAAAGGGCGTGTCACGCAAGATGGTGGCGGCCGTGCCATCAAGTCGGCGGGAGATGAAGTATGGATGGGCACCGCAGGCCATCAGGGCATGGGCCAGAGAGAGGCAACGACGCAGATGGCCGGTGCCGGTCCGGACTGAAGCATCAGCCCGCAGCGCGATATTTTTCACGGTAGTGCATTCGCAGCCCGGTATTGCCGGGCTTGGAACAATGTTTCGGCACGCAACCAGTCGTCCGGCGTGTCAATGTCGACGGCTCGCCATTCGGGCACGATCAGGGTGCGGCCATTGCGATGGATGTCCAAACCTTCCTGCCAGGCACTGACACGGCCCCAGTAGAACTGGCCGGCGTCGTAAAACGCTGGTTCCAGGTCTTGCGAGCGGGTCTGGGTGTGCTTCGAATCGAATGGTTCTGTCGTGCCATCGGTGCGCCGACGCAGGGCACGCTGTATCGGTGCGGGAAATGGCAGTACAGGAAATGCATAGGCGCTGCACCCGCTTTCCAGCAACGCCAAACCGTCGTGCAGGTCGCAGGGATCCAGCAAGGGGCAGCCCGGGTAGATGCAGCAGACCAGCTCTGGTGCAAAGCCAGCGGCGTGCATCTGACTGATAGCGTGAGCCACTACCGGTACGGTCGGCGAGTGGTCATCGGCCAGTTTGGCAGGGCGTATGAAGGGCACCTGAGCGCCCAACTGGAGAGATGTCTGTGCGATTTCCTCATCATCGGTGGAGACGATGACACTATTGAAGATGCCACTGTGCAGCGCAGTCTCGATCGCATACGCGATCAAGGGCTTGCCTGCGAACAGCTTGATGTTCTTGCGCGGGATGCGTTTGCTGCCACCGCGTGCGGGAATGACGGCAAGTTTCATGCGGCCACCAAGGCTTGGCGTAGGACGCCCACCACGCGGTCTTGCTGTGGTTTGGTCATGGCGGGGAAGAGTGGCAGGCTGATGGCTTGGCGGTAGTAGTGCTCTGCCGCAGGGAAGTCGCCTAGTTTGAACCCAAGGCGCTGATAGTAGGGTTGCAGATGCACCGGAATGTAATGTACGTTCACGCCAATTTTGGCCTCGCGCATTTGGCGGAATACATGGGCTCGTTGCACCGGGGTCCGGCCGGCATCGATCTCGATGGCATAGAGATGCCAAGATGAAACGCGGTCGCACTGGCGAATCGGCAGGCGCAGCGGTAGATCTTCCAGCAACTGGTCATAGCGATCCGCCATCACAACGCGCTGTTGTTGCAGGCTTTCCATCCGCTGCAGTTGCGATAAGCCCAGCGCTGCCTGCAACTCTGTGAGGCGGTAGTTGAAGCCCAAGGCCTGTTGCTCGTAGTACCACGGTCCTTCTGGCGCATGCTCCATTTCTGTTGTTTCACGGGTCATGCCATGGGCCCGCAGCAGATGCAGCTTGCGTGCCAGGGCCCCATCGTTCGTGGTGACCATGCCCCCTTCTGCGGTGGTTAAGATTTTGACCGCATGGAAGCTGAACACGCTGGCGTCAGCGTACTTGCTGCCGACAGGCGTGCCAAGATAGCTGGCGCCCGCAGCGTGAGAGGCATCCTGCAGGATGCGAAAACCATATTTGTCCGCCAACGCGCGGATCTCTTTCAGGTCAGCCGGCAGGCCCGCAAAGTCGACAGGAATGACGACGGAGGGCAGCGTGCCAGAGTCGGCTGCCAGTTCGAGCTTTGTCGCCAGGGCTCCAATGCTCATGTTGCGGGTGGTCGGGTCGATGTCTACAAAGTCGACCGAAGCACCGCAGTAAAGCGCGCAATTAGCCGATGCCAGAAAGGTGTTTGGGCTGGTCCATACGCGTGAATCGGCGCCCACACCCAGAGCCAGGCAGGCAATATGCAGGCCGGCGGTAGCGTTGGATACGGCCACAGCGTTTTCCACCTGGTGGCGCTTGGCGAACGCTGCTTCGAACGCGGGGCCTATAGGGCCCTGGGTAAGGTATTCGGATCGAAGTGCCAGCACGACGGCGTCGATATCTTCATCAGTTATCTGCTGACAGCTGTATGGGATGAGTTTCATGAGCTGTCTACAGGTTGGTCGGTTTATCCATATGCTTGCCAATCAATTCGCGCAATTGCGCAACGCTGAGGAAGTCGGGATTGGTGCCACTGTCATACGCAAAGCCAGGTACCACTGGGGTCGCTGCGCGACCACGACAGTATTCGTCCTGTGTAAAGGCGCCCGCCACCGGCAGCACTGCATAGTAATTGCCCAAATCAACGGTGTTGAAGCTGTCGCTCGCAGTAACCATTTCTTCGTGGATTTTCTCGCCTGGCCGTATACCAACGATTTCTTGACGGCAGTCTGGAGCGATGGCCTGGGCAACGTCAGTGATGCGATAAGAAGGAATTTTGGGCACCAAAATTTCGCCACCCCAGGCGCTTTCTATGGCCCATAGCACCATCTCCACCCCTTCTTCGAGTGAGATGTTGAACCGCGTCATCCGTGGGTCGGTGATTGGCAAAATGCCTGTTTTGCGCTTTTCGAGAAAAAAGGGGATTACTGAGCCTCTGCTGCCCATCACATTGCCATATCGGACCACGCTGAATCGGACATCGCGATCACCCCGTATGTTGTTGGCGGCTACGAACAGCTTGTCTGAGCACAGTTTGGTTGCTCCATACAAGTTGATCGGTGCTGCGGCCTTGTCAGTGGACAGTGCAACGACGCGCTGAACGCCATTGTCCAAGCAAGCCTCAATCAGGTTCTGGGCACCGAGTACGTTGGTTTTTATGCACTCGAATGGGTTGTATTCGGCTGCAGGCACCTGCTTGAGGGCAGCGGCGTGCACCACGATGTCAATGCCTTCCAGTGCGCGCCGCAAACGGGCCTCGTCACGAATGTCGCCAATGAAATAGCGCAGCCCTGGGTGCCGACTTGTTGAAAAAACCTGCGCCATCTCAAACTGTTTCAGTTCGTCGCGCGAATACACCACGAGACGTCTGATGTCCGGGTAACGCGTCAATACGGTATTGACGAAGGCTTTGCCAAAAGAGCCTGTTCCGCCGGTGATAAGAATGGACTTGTTGTTGAGCATGTGTGAAAGGGCAAGAAGCGCGTTGTTATTATCAGCCACAGCCGTCGAAACTTGCGGTCGCTTTTGGCACCTCAGACTTCAAGATACCGGACCTTCTTACTTCAACAAATTTTGTGAATCGACCTTCGCTGCCATCCGCCTTGCCTGCGCTTTTGGCTCTGGACTTGGCTCTTGTACTCATCGCTTGGGGCGGCGCTTTTTGGTTGCGCTTCAATCTTGACGTTCCCGATGAGTTTGTTGCCATGGCATGGGGGAGCGCCGTGTATGCCGTGTTTGGGTATGCGGCTGGATTGTTGTGGTTGGGTGTCTACCGCCAAGTCTGGCGCTACATCGGGTTGCCCGAGTTGCGGCGCATGGTTCTTGCGATTTTTGCCGGCGCTGTTTTTACCGCGGTGGTGGTGTTAATGCTGCGGATTGAAAATTTTCCGCGGTCAGTCTTGTTGCTACACCCCCTGATTGTCGTGATACAGCTCTCTGCTGTGCGGGCAGTCTGGCGCACCTTGTTCGAACTGCAAAGCGTGGATAGGGTGGGGCAGCCACTTCTCATTGTTGGCTCTTTGAGCGACGTATCAACGGCGCTGCGTGCACTGAAAGGGGCAAGGCAGTGGCGTCCAATAGGCATTATTTCGCCCATCGCCTCTGAGAGAGGGCTGTCTCTGCAGAACATACGAGTACTCGGTGGCTTGGATGCGTTGAATGACATTTCCAGGGCGGTCGGTGCCTCGACTGCGCTGATCGCAAGCCCGCCAGGGTCGGCACAGCGGCGTGCAGTGCTACTGCAAGCGCCGCAGGCAGGCCTTGAGTTGCTAACGCTGCCGCGCCCCGATGCTTGGTTGCGTGAAGAGGTCGTAGGCCCTCGGCATATTGAATTGGATGATCTTCTGGGGCGAGATCCTGTGCAACTTGATGTGCAGGGTTTGTCGGATTTATTGTCTGGTCAAACTGTCCTTGTGACCGGCGCTGGTGGTTCCATTGGGGCCGAGCTTTGTCGTCAGATTGCGCGCTTTGGCGTGGCGCGGTTGGTCTGTGTGGATTTGTCGGAATACGCGATCTACCAGCTAGAGCAGGAGCTACGCGCAGCGCACCCACAGATGCAGGGCCTGTATTACACCGCTAATGTGCGTGAGGCCGAGCGGCTGCTAGCGATAGCAGGTCTTCACCGGCCGGCGGTAGTGTTCCACGCTGCGGCGTATAAGCACGTGCCACTCATGGAGTCTTTGAATGAAATCGAAGCACTGCGTACCAATGTGTTGGGAACACTGAATGCCGCCCGCGTCGCTGGCGCTGTCGGAGCTGCCCGCTTTGTGCTGATATCCACTGACAAAGCGGTCAATCCGACAAATGTCATGGGTGCTAGCAAGAGATTGGCTGAATTGGTTATGCAGTCGGTGGCTGCTGAGTACGACGGCACACGCTTTATGGCAGTACGCTTTGGAAACGTGTTGGGCTCCAGCGGCTCGGTAGTTCCTTTGTTCTCTGCGCAGATCGCTCGTGGCGGCCCTGTGACAGTCACGCATCCGGACATCGTCCGGTATTTCATGACAATTCCTGAAGCAGCCCAACTGGTTTTGCAGGCTGGTTTAATGGGACGTTCGGGGCAGATTTTTGTGTTGGATATGGGTGAGCCTGTCAAAATTCTTGATTTAGCGAAGATTTTGATACGTTTATCTGGCAAGAATGAGCAGGAAGTCCCTGTAGTTTTTACTGGGCTCAGACCAGGTGAGAAGCTCTACGAAGAACTTTTGGCGAATGGGGAAACAACTCTTCCCACTCCACACCCCAAATTGCACATAGCAAAAACTAACGTACCGGGTCATCTGAATCCAGACGACGTCCACAAAGAAATCGAGAGTTTAGGGAGTGATCCAGCAGCGTCATCGCTACGCGTTTGGTTACAGAGCTTGGTTCCAGAATACTTAGTACGTTGATTCAGGATGGGCATTCGTCTCTTGCGCTTCGCGCTACTGCGCGATCCCCGTCCGCTCCAGCACATCCCCCACCAGTTCCAGGCGGACCAGGGGGTTGTCCAGCTCCATCAGCCGCTGTTTCAGCTCCAGTGGCACCGGCAGCAGTTCGCACCATCGGTTTGCCACCCAGCCGCAATCGTTCAGTTGTGCTGCAGTGGGGGTGACCAAGTGGGGCATGTCTGGGTCGCGTACCTGCAGCGTGCGCAAGACCTGCGCCAATGCAGTTGACGCCTTTTTGAGATCGTCTGGAACCGGCACTGTCAGATCCTGTTCGACGTGATCGACGTCAGCAATCCAAAGGCCGTGCTGCAGGTGATGGCGTTGAGTGATGCGAAAACGCTGGCTACCTCTGCACAACAGGGTGACCAATCCGGGCTGGGGTGTCTCCAATTGCTCGATGATGGCCAAGGTACCGATGTCGTTGAAGCGTTCTTCTGGCGCTCCGGCTTGGCGCACTTCCTGGCCTTGGGTGAGTGCAACCACCCCGAAGGGGGCGCCTGTCCGGTGGCACTTGCGCACCATGTCCAGGTAGCGCACCTCAAACACCCTCAGAGCCAGCACTCCGTCCGGGAACAAGACAGAGCCCAGGGGGAAAAGCGGCAGGGACGACAAGGTGAGGGGTGGGGTCATGGGCGCGTGGATGCCTTCGCCCGCTATCATCCCATGACACCTTCGGCTTTTGCTGCACACCACTGTTTTTGTCTCATCCATGCTCTATCAGATCGCCTCTTTCCTGCTCGATGTTGTTGGCGGCTTGCTAACCGGAGCCTGCCTTTTGCGGCTGTACATGCAGTGGCAGCGGGTGCCGTTCTCCAACCCGGTCGGTGGGTTGGTGTTTGCGTTGACCGATTGGCTGATCATGCCGCTGCGACGGGTGATCCCCCCTGCGGGGCGTTGGGATGTGTCCAGTCTGGTGGCTGCGATGCTGGTGCAGCTGGTGCAGTACGCGTTGTTGACGTTGCTGCTCGGTGCGGGATCGGCATGGGCGTGGTTGCCCTGGTTGGCCTTGTTCGGGCTGCTGCGCGTGGCGGTCTCGGGGCTGATCGGCCTGCTGATTGTCTATGCCGTCCTGTCCTGGGTACAGGGTGGCCGTTCACCGCTGGCGGATGTGATCGCGCGCCTGTGTGAACCTGTGTTGCGTCCTTTTCGGCGCGTCATTCCGCTGGTGGGCGGCTTCGACCTGTCGCCATTGGTGGCGCTGGTGGTGCTGCAGGTTGTGATGATTGTTCTGGGTCATTTGCAGGCCAGTGTGATGCGTTAAGCATCCCAAAGGCCCGATGCGCTAGCCAAATATGCTCTGTTTGCTATTGAAAATATAGCGACGGCGTGGTGAGGCCTCACTCAGTCCCCTTTTCGGGGACCGGGTATTTACATCACCGCGTCAGCAGGCAGTCGTTGCAGCATGGCCAAACTGCTGGCCACGGTGTTGCGCAGTTCGCGGCGGTCGCAGATGAAGTCCACCGCGCCCTTGGTTTGCAGGAACTCTGCACGCTGGAAGCCCTCGGGCAGGGTCACACGCACGGTGGATTCGATCACGCGCGGGCCAGCAAAGCCGATCAGCGCCTTGGGCTCGGCAATCACGATGTCGCCCACAAAGGCAAAACCTGCGCTCACGCCACCCATGGTGGGGTCGGTCAGCACACTGATGTAGGGCAGGCCCTTCTTGGCCAAGCGGGTCAGCGCTGCGTTGGTCTTGGCCATCTGCATGAGCGACAGCAGGCCTTCCTGCATGCGGGCGCCGCCGGTGGCGGTAAAGCAGATGAAGGGTACCTTTTGCTCGATGGCGGTTTCCACGCCACGCACAAATCGCTCGCCCACCACGGAGCCCATGGAGCCGCCCATGAAGTCGAACTCGAAGCAGGCGGCGACGACGTTGATGCTCTTGACCGCGCCGCCCATCACGATGAGGGCGTCGGTCTCGCCGGTATTCTCCAGGGCTTCCTTCAGGCGCTCGGGGTACTTGCGGCTGTCCTTGAACTTGAGCGCGTCTACGGGCAGCACTTCCTGGCCGATTTCGTAGCGGCCTTCAGCATCCAGAAATGCGTCCAGTCGGGCGCGCGCACCGATGCGGTGGTGGTGGCTGCAGTGGGGGCACACATTCTGGTTGTGCTCCAGGTCGGCCTTGTAGAGCACCGTTTCGCAGCTCGGGCACTTGATCCACAGGCCTTCGGGCACCTGACGGCGCTCGGTGGGGTCGGTTTGCTGGATTTTGGCGGGTAGAAGTTTTTCGAGCCAGGACATGGTGTTCTCCTCTTCAGTGGCGCGACCTGCTGCAAAGCCCCAGGGCGTTTACGGGGCAGGCCGGGTGTGAATCTGTCGGCGCACCCCGCAGGATGCGCCGGGCTGCATTATGCGACTAGGCGTCCAGGGCCTTGCGGATGCCGCGCAGGAAGTCGATGGTCAGGGGCACCACCTTGGCGTGTTCCTGGTCTTCAATCAACTGGATGATGCGGCTGCCGATGACCACGGCATCGGCCACCTTGCCGATGGCCTGGGCGGTGGCGGCGTCGCGGATGCCGAAGCCCACACCCACCGGGATGGTCACGTGCTGGCGGATGCGGGGCAGCATCTGCTCCACGGCCGCCGTGTCCAGCGCGCCTGAGCCGGTCACTCCCTTGAGCGATACGTAGTACACATAGCCGCTGGCCACACGCGCCACCTGGGCCATGCGTTCATCCGTGCTGGTGGGGGCCAGCAGGAAGATCAGGTCCATGCTGTGCGCGCGCAGGCTGGCGGCAAAGGCTTCGCATTCTTCGGGCGGGTAGTCCACGATGAGCACGCCGTCCACGCCCGCAGCGGCAGAGTCGCGCACAAACGCACCTTCGCCGTGCTTCTGGTCGTAGCGTTCCACAGGGTTGGCATAGCCCATCAACACCACTGGCGTGGTGCTGTTGCGCTTGCGGAACTCACGCACATGGTCGAGCACCTGCACCATGCCAATGCCCAGGCTGAGGGCTTTTTCACCCGCCTTCTGGATCACCGGGCCATCGGCCATGGGGTCGGAAAAGGGCACGCCCAGCTCGATCACGTCGGCACCGGCCTCGACCATGCCGTGCATGAGCGCGGGGGTGATGTCGGCAAACGGGAAACCGGCGGTCACATATGGAATCAGCGCCTTGCGGCCCTGTGCTTGCAGGGCAGAAAAGGTGGATGCGATACGGCTCATTTATTTCACCAACTTGATGGGTTGCTCGCCGCCCTTGACGGACTGCCCCTGGCAGCTGGGTCGGCAGTAAAAGTCGGCGCCACTGAGATCGGCCACAGTACCAATGTCCTTGTCGCCCCGGCCCGAGAGGTTGACCAGGATCGACTGGTCTGGGCGCATGGTTTTGGCCAGCTTCATGGCGTAGGCCACGGCGTGACTGGATTCGAGTGCGGGGATGATGCCCTCGGTGCGGCAGAGGTAGTGGAAGGCGTCCAGCGCTTCCTGGTCGGTGATGCCGACGTATTCGGCGCGGCCGATTTCCTGCAACCAGGCGTGCTCCGGGCCCACGCCGGGGTAGTCCAGGCCTGCGCTGATGCTATGGGTTTCGGTGATCTGGCCGTTGTCATCCTGCAGGATGAAAGTGCGGTTGCCGTGCAGCACACCCGCGCTGCCCTTTTGCAGCGATGCCGAGTGTTTGCCCGACTCCAGGCCTTCGCCCGCAGCCTCCACGCCGATGAGGCGCGTTTTCTCGAAAGGGATGTAAGGGTGAAAGATACCCATGGCATTGCTGCCACCACCCACGCACGCGATAACCGCATCGGGTTGGTCGCCCAGCACCCTTTGCTCGGCCAGCATGCTGGGCATTTGCTCAATGCATTCCTTGCCGATCACGCTCTGGAAGTCGCGCACCATCATGGGGTAGGGGTGCGGGCCCGCCACCGTGCCGATGATGTAGAAGGTGTTGTCCACGTTCGCCACCCAGTCGCGCATGGCGTCGTTCAGGGCGTCTTTCAGGGTCTTGCTGCCGGACTCCACGGGCACCACGGTGGCGCCCAGCAGTTTCATGCGGTACACGTTGGGGCTTTGGCGCTTCACGTCTTCGGCACCCATGTAAACAACGCATTCGAGCCCGTAGCGCGCGCAGATGGTGGCAGTGGCCACGCCGTGCTGGCCCGCACCCGTCTCGGCAATCACGCGGGGCTTGCCCATGCGCTTGGCCAGCATGGCTTGGCCGATCACGTTGTTGATCTTGTGCGCGCCTGTGTGGTTCAGGTCTTCGCGCTTGAGGTAGATCTGTGCGCCACCCATCTCGCGGCTGGTGCGCGCTGCATGGTAGATGGGGGAGGGGCGACCGACGAAGTGCTTGAGTTCGTAATGGAATTCAGCCAGAAATTCAGGGTCGTTCTGGTAGCGCGCGTAGGCCTCGCGCAGTTCCTGGATGGCGTGGGTCAGCGTTTCGCTGACGAAGCTGCCGCCATACGGGCCGAAATGGCCGGAAGCATCAGGTTGCTGATAGGAATTCATGGGGGTTCTTTGCAAGTTGTGCATCGGCCGCACGCACGGCGGCAACGAAGCGTTGGATCTTCACGGCGTCCTTGATGCCCTTGACGGGTTTGCCATCAGGACCATCGGCTTCGACGCCGGAACTGACATCAACCGCCAGCGAGAGACCCCGCGGGCGGACTTGCAAAATGCCATCGGTCACGTTTGCAGGCGTGAGTCCACCAGACAAAACGAGGTGAGAGCTGACGCTTGGTGGAAGGAGTGACCAATTGAATGCCTTGCCGCTGCCGCCAAACCCTTCGACATGGGCGTCGAGCAGGATGGCTTGGGCGTGAGAGTAATCGTGGGCGTATTTTACGAGGTCAAACTGCGCCGCTCCATCACCGAGGGGAATTCGGGCGGCTCGCAGGTAGGGGCGTGCCCCCTGGTGGGTGGCCGCCATGCAGTCCTGTGGCGTCTCATCACCATGGAATTGCACCGTAGCGCCAGCAATCATTGCACTGGCTGCTATCACATTAGGAGTGGATTCGTTCACGAACAGCAGCACGGGCGTGACAAACGGCGGCAGGCGCCGTGCCAACTGCGCGGCCCGCTGGGGGGTGACCGACCGTGGGCTGGGGGCGTAGAGCACAAAACCCACCGCATCGGCGCCCGCAGCCACAGCTGCATCCACGTCTTCCTCGCGGGTCAGCCCGCAGATCTTGATGCGGGTGCGTACGTTGGCAGACGCCTGGAAAGGGGCGTGGAGGCGTTGACTGACGGCGGGAGCCGTTGTGGTCGGTGTAGTGGCCTGGTTCATGGAAGCCAATCATACGCAGCCGTGCGCTGGGGTAGCCCCCAGGCGGCGTCGTAGACGGGCCCTTGAAAGTACAACCCGTCTGGCGAGAATGTCGGCGCAGCCACCTTGCGGGACTGGGCTGCCAGCACTTCGGCCATCCATTCGGGAGGCTGCGTGCCCTGGCCGATGGTGATCAGGCAGCCCATGATGTTGCGGATCATGTGGTGCAAGAAGGCGTTGGCTTCGAATTCAAAACGCCAGTAACAGGGGCTCCAGCCCAGTTCGGGGTGCGGTGTGTCCGCCCCCCGTCGCACGATGTCGATGCGTTGCAAGGTCTTGACCGGGGTCTTGGCCTGGCAGGCGGACGCGCGAAACGAGGTGAAATCATGCTCGCCGATCAGGTAGTCGGCCGCCTGCCGCATGGCGTCATGGTCTAACGGGTGAAACACCCAGCCCACCCGCCCGGCATCCACGCTGGGCCGCACCGGCGACTGCAGAAGCACGTAGGCATAGCGCCGGGCCACGGCGCTGGCACGCGCATGAAAGTGGTCTGGGACCGCCTGAGCCCATTGCACCGCAATGTCGGAGGGCAGGAAGGTGTTGGTACCCCGGACCCAGGACGCTGCGGGCCGGTCCAGCGGGGTGTCAAAGTGCACCACCTGCATCAGGCCGTGCACACCCGCATCGGTACGGCCTGCGCAAAGGGTGCTGACCGGATGCGTAGCAAAGCGGCCCAGGGCCGCTTCGAGTTTGTCCTGCACGGTGTTGCCAGAAAGCTGGCTCTGCCAGCCACTGTAGGCCTGGCCGTTGTAGCTGACACCCAGCGCCACCCGGGTCACGGGGCGGCCTGGGGACGTGCTGGGGGTTAAATCAGCGGAGGGGCCGAGCGGCATCAGCCCAGTTCGGCCAGCATGCGCTGGGCGCGGGTCTTGAGGGCGCCGCTGGACTCTGCCACCACCTCTTCAATCAGCGTACGAGCGCCGTCGGTGTCTCCGATGGCGTTGAACTCTTCGGCCAGCGCAAGCTTGGTGGCCAGCGGGTCGTCCTGCGCTGCAGCCGATCCATCGTCGGTGAATTCCGGTGCGGGGGCCGTCGGGGCCTTGGCGGCGGGAGCTGCCATGGGCTTGGAGGGGGCGTTCAGGTCCAGCGACAGGTCGCCCAGATCAAACTCCATAGGGCCGGAGTCTTGGGGCTCGCCATGGAGAGGCATTGGGCCGGACGGCGCCATGGTCAGGTCGTCGCTGCTGGGGAAGTCCAGATTGGCCACTGGAGGCGGCGCCATCATGGGGCTCGGAGCGGTTTCCTGACTGTTCCACGCGGCCGTGGGCTCGTCGGGGATGCTGGGCAGATCCAACTCGGGGCGCAGCGTCTGTGGTTCGCTGGCTTCACTGCGGTTGTTGGCCGCAGCAGCCGCAGCGGCCGCAGCAAAACCACCGGCTGCAGCAGGAGGGGCGTCTGTCAACGCGTCATCGGGTAGGTCCAGATCCAGGTCGAGGTCCAAGTCTGGTGGCAGGGCTGCGGCAGGGCTGCCTGCACCAGTGAAGGTGCTGGGGAACCCGCCCGGTGGCACCGAAGGCGATTCATCCTCGGCCATTCCGGGGCGGCCGCCAGGTTGGTACAGGCGGTTTTCGGGCTCCAGGTCACGCCCGAGTTCGGCAATGCGGTTCCAGTCAGGCCCTTCGCCTTGGGTCAGCTTGAACACTTCGCCAGCGACGGCCTCGAGGGCTTTGCGGTCCTGGCGCTTGGCGTAGATTTCACCCAGCTTGACGTGCACTGAGACGCGGCCCGGGTTGTGGCGCACGGCTTCTTTCAGGATTTCTTCGGCCTGGAGATCGCGGCCGTAGGCCAGATAAACGTCGGCTTCGGCCACGGGGTCCACGTCACCGCCGGCGTCCAGCTGGCTGGGTGAATAGGCCATGGACGAGCCGGTGGTCATGTCGCTGTTGGCCGTGTCTACACGCTGGCCGCCGCTGGCACCAAAAAACGAGTCGGGTTGAATGCGGCTTTCCAGGAAGGAGCTGTCCACCCCACCGTTCTGTCGACGGCGCTGGACCAGGCGGTAAGCGCCAAATCCGAGCAGGCCCGCCACCAGGATTCCGCCGCCAATAGGCAACAGCGGGTCGTCCATGAGGGTGGACAGGAAACCGGGCTCCTCGACGGGGGCCGGAGCAGGTTTGGGTGTGGGCGCTGGTTTGGGGGCCGGTGCGGGTGCAGACGCCTCCGTGGCGGGTGCCGAGGCAGCCGCTTCTGCTGCCACTGCGGGGTCTGGCGGGGTGCTGGCGGCCGCTGCGGGGGCGGATGCCGGGGCTTCGGGCGCCGGCGGCGCGGTCGGTGTTGCCGGGACGGCTGGGGCCTGCACGGCCACCCCCGCAGGTGCGCTGGCTGCACCCGCTGCGGCGGGCGCAGGGCTGCCTCCGGCGGCTGCAGAGGCTGCGCTCAGCTTGTTGAGGTCGGTGATGTTCTTGGACAACTCTGCCATCCGCGTGGCGGCTTCGCTGGCCTGTTTGTCCTTGGCGACTTGCTCTTCGGCTGCCTTCTGGCCTTTGACGGCCCCCTTGGACAGAGTGAGCTTGTCGGGCGCTGCAGTCGCGGGTTTTTTGTCTTCTACGCGCGTCTGTACGGTGCCAGAAGCGGAGCGCTGGGCAGCTGCCACTTCGGTCGAAGGGGCCGCACCTGCGAGTTTGCGGCGGAAGTCGTTGAAGTCACGGGCCTGTGCGGCCAGAATCTGACGTGCTTCGGGGGCTGTAGTGGATTGCGCTGCGGCCTGGTCGGGCATTTGCAGCACAGCACCTGCCCTCAGGCGGTTGACGTTGCCCTGAATGAACGCGTCCGGGTTGGTACGCATCATGGCGACCAGCATCTGGTCGAGCGAAACGCCTGCAGGCTTGTACGCGTTCGCGATGCGGCCGGCAGTATCGCCTGCCTGGACCGTCACGCCATCTGCGGGGGCAGGGCGTGGGGCTGCCGCACGGGGTGCGGGTGCAGCGGCGGTTGCCTCGCTGGCACGAGCTGTGGCTGCGGGGCGCGTCGCAGGGACCTGGGGCGCCACCGGTGCAGAAATTTGGGGCGCTGCTGTGACGGCAGGCGCTGCGCGGCGCATGCTTGGCGGGTCAAACAGCATGGTGTAGCTGCGAACGATGCGGCCTGAGCCCCAGTTGGCATCCAGCACCAAGTCCAGGAACGGTTCGTTCACAGGCCGGTCGCTTGACAGGCGCAACACGGCGGTGCCGTCGGCGCGGCGCTGCAGTTGAATCTGCAGGTTGTTCATGGTCTGCGTGTATTCCATGCCCTGGGCACGGAAGACCTCAGGCGTGGCCGTTGTGGCACGCAGCGAGTCCGCTTCGGCAGGAGTGATCTGTGGCAGGTCGATTTCAGCGCGCAGCGGCTCGCCCAGGGCAGACTGCACGGTGATGCGGCCCAGTGCCAGCGCAGACGCGTCGCTGGTGTAGAAACCAGCGCAAGCCACGGTCGCGGCCGCCAGGACAGAAAATTTCCAACGATGCATGTTTGCCAACAACTGATTAGGATTTTTTGCGGCTCGGACGAGCGGTGCTTTTGTTCTCATGGTCTGATCCCCGCCCCGGCGCGTGAAAATATGTAAAAAGCACCATAGCATCAATGTTTTGCACTGACAAGCTGAGGTGGCTCCGAAGCTTTGAGTGGGGTCCCGGTGCCCCAAATTGGGGCATGCAGATGTTGCCAATTGCCAACGCCGCGTAACCGAGTGTGTCGATGTCTCAGGCGTAAAAAAGCGCGCGCAAGGGGGCTTGCGCGCGCTTTATGAGGTGAGACGATCAGGCGTTGAGCAAGATGCGCAGCATGCGACGCAGTGGCTCGGCGGCGCCCCAGAGGAGCTGGTCGCCGATGGTGAAGGCGCCGACATACTCGGGGCCCATGGCCAGCTTGCGGATGCGGCCCACGGGGATGGTCATGGTGCCTGTCACGGCGACGGGTGTCAGGTCCTTGATGGTGGCTTCGCGGGTGTTGGGTACCACCTTCACCCACTCGTTGTCGGCGGCGATCATGGCTTCGAGGTCGGCCACGGGCACGTCCTTCTTGAGCTTGAAGGTCAGGGCCTGGCTGTGGCAGCGCATGGCGCCCACGCGCACGCAGAAGCCGTCTACGGGAATGGCCGCAGAGCTGAAGCCCTCGCCCAACCCGAGGATCTTGTTGGTCTCGGCCATGCCCTTCCACTCTTCTTTGGATTGGCCATTGCCCAGGTCCTTGTCGATCCAGGGGATCAGCGAGCCGCCCAGGGGCACGCCAAAGTTGGCGGTTTCGGCGCCGGTCAGTGCGCGCTGCTTGGCGATGACCTTGCGGTCGATTTCCAGGATGGCGCTCTTGGGGTCGTCAAGCAGGGCCTTCACTTCGGCATTCAGCGTGCCGTATTGGGTGAGCAATTCGCGCATGTGCTGCGCGCCGCCGCCCGAGGCTGCCTGGTAAGTCTGGGTGCTCATCCACTCGACCAGCCCCGCCTTGTACAGTGCGCCCACGCCCATCAGCATGCAGCTCACGGTGCAGTTGCCGCCCACCCAGTTCTTGCCGCCGTTGGCCAGCGCGTCTTGGATGACGGGCATGTTGACGGGGTCCAGGATGATGACCGCGTCTTTTTCCATGCGCAGGGTGGAGGCGGCATCGATCCAATGGCCGTTCCAGCCTGCGGCGCGCAGCTTGGGGAAGACTTCGGTGGTGTAGTCGCCGCCTTGGGCTGTGATGATGATGTCGCAGCGCTTCAAGGCGTCGATGTTGAAGGCGTCTTGCAGTGTGGTTTCGTTCTTGGCCTGCGCAGGGGCCTTGCCGCCGGCATTGGATGTGGAGAAGAACAATGGCTCAATCAGGTCGAAGTCTTTTTCCTCGACCATGCGGTCCATCAACACCGAGCCGACCATGCCGCGCCAGCCGACCAAACCTACCAACTTGCTCATTTCAACGCCCCTTTCAGATTAAGAAACAGTGCCAGACCAGACTGTTTGCCCCGGCTCGTCTGGCCGGGAGAGGGCGCACGACGGTACCGGAGCTGGATCAGCCCTTAATAATGGTCGTGGTTTTGGTGGTGATTGCGCGCACAGCCACGCCTGCCAGGGCGGCAGTTGCGGTGTTCAGGTCGAACGGGCGGGCGGCAAACATGGGCATGATTGTAATGGATCGCGGCTTGCACGGGGCTTGCAGCGTTGCGGTAACGCCATGGTCCGCTCGGCGACGGCGCCCCTGGCGGGCTGGATGGGTGTGCGTGTAGGTACCTGCCCATAAAAAAGGCGATCACAGAGGATCGCCTTTTGCGGATGCCACGCGCCGCCGCTGTGGGCAACTCGGACGGCTGGGGTGATTTACGCCTGCAGCGCCTTCACCACCGCGTCGCCCATCTGCGCCGTGCCGACCTTGGTGGTGCCTTCGCTGTAGATATCGGGCGTGCGCAGGCCCTGGGCCAGCACCTTCTGCACGGCGGCTTCGATGCGCTGGGCGGCGGCTTCCTGGTTCAGGCTGAAGCGCAGCATCATCGCTGCCGAGAGGATGGTGGCCAGCGGGTTGGCCACGCCCTTGCCGGCGATGTCGGGGGCGCTGCCGTGGCTGGGCTCGTACAGGCCCTGGTTGCTGCTGTTCAGGCTGGCCGAGGGCAGCATGCCGATGGAGCCAGTCAGCATGGAGGCTTCGTCCGACAGGATGTCGCCGAACATGTTGCCGGTCACCACCACGTCGAACGCCTTGGGGGCCTTGACCAGTTGCATGGCCGCGTTGTCCACGTACATGTGCTGGAGTTCCACGTCGGGGTACTGCTGGCCCACCTCGGTCATCACGTCCTTCCAGAACTGGAAGGTTTCGAGCACGTTGGCCTTGTCCACGCTGGTGACCTTCTTGTTGCGCTTGCGGGCGGCCTGGAAGGCGACGTGGGCGATGCGCTCGATCTCGGGGCGGCTGTAGCGCATGGTGTCGAAGGCTTCCTCGGCACCGGGGAAGTGGCCATCGGTGGCCACGCGGCGGCCACGCGGCTGGCCAAAGTAGATGTCGCCCGTCAGCTCGCGGATGATGAGGATATCGAGGCCCGCGATCAGCTCGGGCTTGAGGCTCGATGCGCCCACTAGTTGCTCGTAGCAGATGGCAGGGCGGAAGTTGGCGAACAGGCCCAGGTTCTTGCGCAGGCCCAGGATGGCCTGTTCGGGGCGCAGGGGCCTGTCGAGCTTGTCGTATTTCCAGTCGCCCACGGCGCCAAACAGAATGGCGTCGGCTTCCTTGGCGAGCTTGAGGGTGGACTCGGGCAGCGGGTGGCCGTGGGCCTCGTAGGCGGCGCCGCCGACCAGGGCGGATTCCATCTCGAACTTCAGGTCGAGTGCGTTGAGGACCTTGACGGCCTCGGCCACGATTTCGGTACCGATGCCGTCACCCGGCAGAACTGCGATTTTCATTGATTTTGCTTTGTTTTTGATAGCTGCTAGCGCATATGGATGTAGCGCTTGCGGCCGATTGGGCTGAATTTTTGAGTTACGACACCATGGTGTGTGCCAGCCAGGGCTTGGTGGCAAGCCGCTGGGCTTCAAAGGCCTTGATCTTGTCCGACTGGCGCAGGGTCAGGCCGATGTCGTCAAAACCGTTGAGCAGGCAGTACTTGCGGAAGGCCTGCACGTCGAACGGGATCTCTTCGCCCTGGGGGCGCACGATGACCTGGCGCTCCAGGTCGATGGTGAGCTGGTAGCCGGGGAAGGCCAGCACTTCATCGAACAGCTGGGCCACCGTGGCCTCGGGCAGCACGATGGGCAGCAGGCCGTTCTTGAAGCAGTTGTTGAAGAAGATGTCGGCAAAGCTGGGCGCAATGATGGCGCGGAAGCCGAACTGATCCAAGGCCCACGGCGCGTGCTCGCGGCTGGAACCACACCCGAAATTCTTGCGTGCGATCAGGATGCTGGCGCCTTGGTAACGCGGCTGATTCAGCACGAAGTCGGGATTGGGCTTGCGACTGGCGGGGTCCTGGCCGGGCTCGCCGTGGTCCAGGTAACGCCATTCGTCAAACAGGTTCACGCCAAAGCCGGTCTTCTTGATCGACTTGAGGAACTGCTTGGGGATGATGGCGTCGGTATCGACGTTCTCGCGATCCATGGGGGCCACAAGGCCCTTGAGCAAGGTGAATTTTTGCATGGCGGTATCAGTTACTTGGCGGCCCGCTCGATGGCGCTACCGGCTTTGCCAATGTCCTGGCCCACACCCTTGACGGTGTTGCAGCCAGCCAGCACAAAGGCCAGGGACAGGGCGATGAGGGTGGCGGTCTTTTTCATGACAAGGCTCCTTCAGGCGGTTGGGGCAGTAGAGGGGACAACGGGCGGATGATGGGATGAGTGATCAGCTCAGGTGAACTGGCGGATGTCCACAAAGTGGCCGTGCACGGCAGCGGCTGCGGCCATGGCCGGGCTCACCAGGTGCGTGCGGCCGCCAGCACCCTGGCGGCCTTCAAAGTTGCGGTTGCTGGTGGATGCGCAGCGTTCGCCGGGCTCCAGCCGGTCGGCGTTCATGGCCAGGCACATGCTGCAACCGGGCTCGCGCCACTCAAAGCCTGCGGCCACAAAAATCTTGTCCAGGCCCTCGCGCTCGGCCTGCTCCTTGACGAGGCCCGAGCCGGGCACCACCATGGCCAGCTTCACATTGCTGGCCACCTTGCGGCCCAGGTTCTTCACCACGGCGGCGGCTTCGCGCATGTCTTCGATGCGGCTGTTGGTGCAGCTGCCGATGAACACCTTGTCGATGGTGATGTCATTGATCGGCTTGCCGGGCTGCAGGCCCATGTAGGTCAGCGCGCGCTCGATGGCGCCACGCTTGTTGACGTCCTTTTCCTTGTCCGGGTCGGGCACGCGGGCGTCCACGCCCAGCACCATCTCGGGGCTGGTGCCCCAGGTGACCTGCGGCACGATGTCGGCCGCATCAAGCTTGACCACGGTGTCGAACTTTGCGTCGGCGTCGGAGTGCAGCGTCCTCCAGTACGCAACGGCCTGGTCCCATTCCACGCCCGTGGGCGACAGGGGGCGGCCCTTGACGTATTCAATGGTTTTGTCGTCCACCGCCACCAGACCCGCGCGAGCACCACCTTCGATGGCCATGTTGCACACGGTCATGCGGCCTTCCATGCTCATCGCGCGGAAGACAGAACCTGCAAATTCAATGGTGTAGCCCGTGCCGCCGGCCGTGCCGATCTTGCCGATGATGGCCAGCACCACGTCTTTGGGCGTCACGCCTTTGGCCAAGGTGCCATCAACCTGCACCAGCATGTTCTTGGCTTTTTTGGCCAGCAAGGTCTGCGTGGCCATCACGTGCTCGACCTCGGAGGTGCCGATGCCGTGGGCCAGGGCGCCAAACGCGCCGTGCGTGCTGGTGTGGCTGTCGCCGCAGACCACGGTCATGCCGGGCAGGGTGGCACCGTTTTCAGGGCCGATGACGTGCACGATGCCCTGGCGCTTGTGCATGAACGGGAAGAACGCGGCGGGTGTGATCTGCGCGATGTTGTCGTTCAGCGTGGTGATCTGTTCTTTGCTGATCGGATCGGTGATGCCGTCGTAGCCGTTTTCCCAGCCCGTGGTGGGCGTGTTGTGGTCGGCCGTGGCCACGATGGAACTCATGCGCCA
Organism: Acidovorax sp. 59; assembly: GCF_002754175.1. Taxonomy (NCBI): domain Bacteria; kingdom Pseudomonadati; phylum Pseudomonadota; class Betaproteobacteria; order Burkholderiales; family Comamonadaceae; genus Acidovorax; species Acidovorax sp. 59. The sequence continues at coordinate 1,074,082 of NZ_PEET01000001.1, forward strand.
GACCTTGCGGCCCGCCTCGCGCAGACCTTCGAATGCCTGAGGGCTGGTGACTTCATGCACCAGATGGCGGTCGATGTAGAGGATGGAGGTGCCGTCCTCTTCGGTGTGGATGACATGCTCGTCCCAGATCTTGTCGTACAGGGTGCGTCCCATGGCGTGGCTTTCTTTCTGCTTTCAGGTGGGTGATTGGATTTTAGTGTCGGGGGCCGGGTGCGCCGGGGCGGGTTCTGCCCTGGGTGAGAGGTGTTCCACCAGCAAACGCGCGGTGACGGGCAGGGCGTCAAAGTCGCGGGCTACCACCCGCAGTTCGCGGTGGGCCCAGGCATCGGTCAGCGGGATGGCTTGCAGGTTGCCCACGCCGCGCATCAGCGCAAACGCCCGGTCGGGCAGCAGGCCCACGCCCAGGCCGTTGTCGATCATGCGGCACATGGCGTCCAGCCCCGTCACCTGGATGCGCTGGCGCAGGGGGCGCCCGGCTGCGGCAGCGGCCGCGCGCATGGCCAGGCTGATGCTGCTGTTGGCGTGCAGGCCCACAATGTCCCAGTCCAGGACTTCTTCAAAATTGATAGCATCCAGCGCAGATAAATCATGCGCTCGGGGCACAACCAGCACCAAATGATCGGCGCGGTAGGGGCGGCTCTGCAGCTCCAGGGTTCCGCCCCCGTTCGCCATGCCGATGTTGCAGATGCCCAGGTCGGCGGCTCCTTCTTGCACGGCGTGCAGCACATCGCTGGAGAGGTGCTCCTGCAGGTCGATCTTGATCTGGCTGTGCTCGCGCGCAAAGGCGCCCAGGTCTTCGGGCAGAAACTGAAAGATGGCCGAGATGTTGGCGTGCATGCGGACATGGCCGCGAACGCCGTCGGCATATTCACTCAGTTCGCCCTGCATGCGCTCCAGGCCAAACAGCACGGTGCGCGCATGGTGCAGCAGGCTCTCGCCGGCGGGCGTGAGCGTCACACCCCGGCTGTGGCGGTAGAGCAGGGCGGTGTCTACAGCCGTTTCCAGGTCCGACAGGCGCTTGCTGACCGCTGATGCTGCAATGAATTCGCGCTCGGCGGCGCGGCCGATGCTGCCCAGCTCGCACACCGCCACAAACAATTGCAGCGAGGTGAGGTCAATACGGCGCGCAAAACTGCGCTCGGAGCTTTTCATGGGGTTTTGACTTCTCAAAAAGAGAAGGTTTCATATTTTCTCCCCATTGTCTGTGGTTTGTCATCGTGATACGCGATGGCTGAGATGCCCTTCTGCGCAAGAGTGGCACTCCTGGAGTGCAGAAAAAGACCGGGGCTCAGGCCGCGCAGGTGCTGCCGTGCTCTGGCACTGAGGCCCGCCAGCGCAATTCGTGTTCAATGCGCTGGCGCAGCAGGTCGGCGGCGCCCATTTCGCCATGCACCACATACACCTGGTCGGGCGCGTGCCCCATGCTGCGCAGCCAGGCGATGAGCTGGTTGCCGTCGGCGTGGGCCGATGCAGAAGACAACTTGACCACTTCGGCGCGCACGGCCACGTCCTGGCCGTGAATGCGGATGGTCTTTTCGCCCTCAGCCAGCCGCGCGCCGCGTGTGCCCGGCGCCTGGTGCCCGGTAAGAATGATCATGTTGCGGTGATCGCCAGCGTGCAGTGCCAGGTGGTGCAGTACGCGTCCCCCGGTAGCCATGCCACTGGCCGACAGGATGACCATGGGACCATGCAGTTTGGCCAGTCCTTTGGATTGCTCGGGTGTCTGGACCATGGTGGCGCCATGCTCTAGCGCCTGTACCTCGCGGCCGCTCAGGCGGTGTTCCTGCATGTGGTGCTGGAACAGTCCGGTGGTGCTCACGGCCATGGGGCTGTCGAGGAATACCTTGAGCGATGCTGGCACCACACCCTGCGCCTTCAGCAACCCGATGGCGTGCAGCACGGCCTGCGCGCGGCCCACGGCGAAGACGGGCACCACGGCGATGCCCCCGCGTGCGGCCAGGCGCTGCAGGGCGGGGCCCAGTTCGTCGAGCAGACCTTCGGGCGGGTGCTCGCGGTCGCCATAGGTGGATTCGATGAGCACGGTGTCCGCCTGGGGCGGGGCGTCCGGTGGATTCATCAGCAAGTCGTCCGGCCGGCCCAGGTCGCCAGAGAACAGGATGCGCCTGCCGCCCACCTCCAGCAGCACGCTGGCCGCACCCAGGATGTGGCCTGCGGGCGAAAACGTCATGCGCCAGCCGGGCAGGGGCTCGAACGCCTTGTGGAAGGCATGGATCTGAAATTGTTTGAGGCAGTGCAGCGCGTCGAGCCGGGTATACAGGGGCAGAGCGGGGCTGTGGCTGCTGAGCTGGTGGCGGTTGAGGAAGGCGGCGTCCTCTTCCTGCAGGTGCCCGCTGTCGGGCAGCAGGATGGTGCACAGGTCACGTGTGCCCGGGGTGCAGTGGATGGCGTGGGTGTAGCCGTCGCGCGCCAGCAGCGGCAGGTAGCCGCTGTGGTCCAGGTGGGCATGGGTCAGCACCACGGCGTCGATCTGGTGCGGCGTGACGGGCAGGGGCTGCCAATTGCGCAGGCGCAACTGCTTGTAGCCCTGGAACAGGCCGCAATCGACCAGCAGGCTCTTGCCGTTGTAACGCACCAGGTACTTGGAGCCGGTGACGGTGCCGGAGCCCCCCAGGAAGGTGATGTTGACGTTCATGTGTCCAGACTCCCGGGTGATCATCGATGATGACCATCCTACTGGTCGGATTGCGCCTGCGGACGTTGCCAGGGGGTTTCTTGCCTTGCATCAAGAAAAAACCGCCTGCGGCTTTGGGGCTGCAGGCGGTTTTTGGCGGGAAACCCGCGCGTGATCAGCTGAAGAAGTTCTTCAGCCGGTCCGTCCAGCTCTCGCCGCTGGGCGAGTGGCGTGCGCCGCCCTTCTTGAGGGAGTCTTCCAGCTCGCGCAGCAGCTTGCGCTGGTGTTCGGTGAGCTTGACGGGTGTCTCGACCGCAATGTGGCAGTACAGGTCACCTGGGTAGCTGGCGCGCACACCCTTGATGCCCTTGCCGCGCAGGCGGAACTGCTTGCCGGCCTGGGTGCCTTCGGGGATGTCGATGGCCGCCTTGCCTTGCAGGGTGGGCACCTCGATCTCGCCACCCAGCGCCGCCGTGATGAAGCTCACCGGTACCTGGCAGTGCAGGTCGTCGCCATCGCGCTCGAAGATGTCGTGTTTCTTCAGGCGGATCTCGATGTACAGGTCGCCCGGCGGGCCGCCGTTGGTGCCCGGCTCGCCGTTGCCGGTGGAGCGGATGCGCATGCCATCGTCGATGCCGGCAGGAATCTTCACTTCCAGCGTCTTCTGCTTCTTGAGCTTCCCTTGGCCATGGCAGGTGGTGCAAGGCTCGGGAATGATCTTGCCCGTGCCACGGCAGTGGGGGCAGGTCTGTTGCACGCTGAAGAAGCCCTGGCGCATTTGCACGGTGCCCGCGCCTTGGCAGGTGCCGCAGGTCTTGGCGCTGGTGCCGGGTTTGGCTCCGCTGCCATGGCAGGTGTCGCAGGTGTCCCAGGACGGGATGCGAATCTGCGCGTCTTTGCCGCGAGCTGCTTCTTCGAGCGTGATCTCCATGGCATAGCTGAGGTCACTGCCACGGTAGACCTGGCGTCCACCGGCGCCGCGCCCGCGCCCGCCTTGTTGGCCGAACATGTCGCCAAAGATGTCGCCGAAGGCTTCCGCAAAACCGCCAAATCCTTCTGCTCCCGCGCCACCGGGGCCGCGCATGTTGGGGTCTACCCCCGCATGGCCATACTGGTCATAGGCCGCGCGCTTTTGTGGGTCCGAGAGCATCTCGTAGGCCTCTTTGGCCTCTTTGAACTTCTCCTCGGCAGGCTTGGCTGCGTCCCCCTGATTGCGGTCAGGATGGTGCTTCATCGCCAGCTTGCGATAGGCCTTTTTGATTTCTTCGTCCGAGGCGTTCTTCGGAACGCCCAGGATTTCGTAAAAGTCTCGTTTGGACATAGTGATTCAGAACCCGGTTGGAACAGGAACGCCGCGCAGCCCCTGACGAGCATTGCGCGGCGGCTCGGGTCAACGGGGGCTCGTTCAGCCCTTCTTGACTTCCTTCACCTCGGCATCAACGACGTTGTCGTCGTCTGCGGGCTTGTTGGCTGCACCGGCCGATGCGCCTGCGGCGTCTGCACCACCGGCCGCCTGGGCGGCTTGCGCTGCCTGCGATTCGGCGTACATCTTCTCGCCCAGCTTCTGGCTGGCGGCCATCAGCGCGGTCGTCTTTTCGTCAATCGCGGCTTTGTCTTCACCCTTGAGGGCTTCTTCGAGGGCCTTCACGGCTGCAGCGATCGCGTCCTTTTCACCTGCGTCGAGCTTGTCGCCGTGTTCGGCCAGGCTCTTGTTGACGCTGTGCACAGCGGCTTCACCCTGGTTGCGGGCCTGCACCAGTTCCAGCTTCTTCTTGTCGTCCGCAGCGTTCAGCTCGGCGTCCTTCACCATCTTCTGGATTTCTTCTTCCGACAGGCCCGAGTTGGCCTTGATGGTGATCTTGTTTTCCTTGCCGGTGCCCTTGTCCTTGGCGCCCACGTGCAAGATGCCGTTGGCGTCGATGTCGAACGACACTTCGATCTGCGGAACACCGCGAGCTGCGGGTGGAATGCCTTCGAGGTTGAACTCGCCCAGCAGCTTGTTGCCAGTGGCCATTTCGCGCTCGCCTTGGTAGACCTTGATGGTCACGGCAGGCTGGTTGTCGTCGGCCGTCGAGAAGGTCTGAGCGAACTTCGTCGGGATGGTCGTGTTCTTGGTGATCATCTTGGTCATCACACCGCCCAGGGTTTCGATGCCCAGCGACAGGGGGGTCACGTCCAGCAGCAGCACGTCCTTGCGGTCGCCCGACAGCACTTGGCCCTGGATGGCGGCGCCCACGGCCACGGCTTCGTCAGGGTTCACATCCTTGCGGGGGTCCTTGCCGAAGAATTCCTTGACCTTCTCCTGCACCTTGGGCATGCGGGTCATGCCACCGACCAGAATCACGTCATGGATGTCGGACACCGACACGCCCGCGTCCTTGATCGCCATGCGGCAAGGAGCGATGGTGCGCTCGATCAGCTCTTCCACCAGTTGTTCCAGCTTGGAGCGGGTCAGCTTGATGTTCAGGTGCTTGGGACCCGAGGCGTCGGCCGTGATGTAGGGCAGGTTGATGTCGGTCGCTGCCGAATTCGACAACTCGATCTTGGCCTTTTCGGCGGCTTCCTTCAGGCGCTGCAGGGCCAGGACGTCCTTGGACAGGTCCACGCCTTGTTCCTTCTTGAACTCGCCGATGATGAAGTCGATGATGCGTTGGTCGAAGTCCTCGCCGCCCAGGAAGGTGTCACCATTGGTCGACAGCACTTCGAACTGCTTTTCGCCATCCACGTCGGCGATTTCGATGATGGACACGTCGAACGTGCCGCCACCCAGGTCATACACGGCAATCTTGCGGTCGCCCTTTTCCTGCTTGTCGAGGCCAAAGGCCAAGGCTGCAGCGGTGGGCTCGTTGATGATGCGCTTGACATCAAGGCCAGCGATGCGACCAGCGTCCTTGGTGGCTTGGCGCTGGGCGTCGTTGAAGTAAGCGGGCACGGTGATGACGGCTTCCGTCACGGGCTCGCCCAGGTAGTCTTCAGCCGTTTTCTTCATCTTGCGCAGGATGTCTGCGGACACCTGCTGGGCCGACAGCTTGTTGCCGCGCACTTCGATCCAGGCGTCGCCGTTGTCGGCAGCCACGATCTTGTAAGGCATCAGATCGATGTCCTTTTGCACTTCTTTTTCGGTGAACTTGCGGCCGATCAGGCGCTTGACGGCGTACAGGGTGTTCTTGGGGTTGGTCACGGCCTGGCGCTTGGCCGAGGCGCCGACGAGGATCTCGCCGTCTTCCTGGTAGGCCACGATGGAGGGCGTGGTGCGTGCACCTTCGCTGTTTTCAATCACGCGGGTCGTGTTGCCCTCCATGATGGAAACGCAGCTGTTGGTGGTGCCCAGGTCAATGCCGATGATTCTTCCCATGATTTTTCTCCGAATGCTTGAATGGTTTGGATGGCTAGTAACTTGTGGATAACTTGGTTTGCTTCAAGTCTTCCAGGTCGATTTTTTTGAGGCTTACTTGGGCGCAGTCACGGTGACCAAGGCCGGGCGCAACACGCGCTCCGCGATCACGTAGCCCTTTTGCAGCACAGCCACCACCGTATTGGCTTCTTGCTCCGCGGGCACCACGCTGATGGCCTGGTGCTGGTGGGGGTCGAACTTGGCGCCTGCGGCGGGGTTGATGGCCACCACCTTGTTGCGCTCCAGCGCAGACGTCAACTGGCGCAAGGTGGCGTCGGCGCCTTCGCGCAGCTGCTGGGGCGTGGCCTCCTTGATGGCCAGGGCCGCATCCAGGCTGTCAGCCACGGGCAGCAGGCTCTCGGCAAAACTCTCGATGCCGAACTTGCGGGCCTTGGACACTTCCTCTTCAGCGCGGCGGCGGGCGTTCTCCGCCTCGGCCTTGGCGCGCAGGAACTGGTCCGCCAGATCGGCACTTTTGGCCTTCAGCTCGGCCAGCTCGCCCTGCAGGCGTGCCAGCTCATCGGAGGCGTGGGCGGCCATGGCGGCTTCGACTTCTTCGGGGGCGGGGGCGCTCGGGGCGGGGTTGGTTTGGCTGTGGTCTGACATGTCAGGATTTGAAGAGGTAAAAAAGCAGTACGCGCGGCATCTGGGGGCTTGCCGGGGAATATCAAGGTCTGCGCCAGGGATTTGTCGTTGTGACGGCCCCGGGTTGGCGCAAGTGGTTGTAGGGCATGTCGGCCCAACCGCCGTTTTTGCAAGGGCCGCACCTTCCATGGCTGGACAAATGGGGTGTGGACGATGCGGTAGCGGGTGTGCTGAGTGTACAAGCGCAAGCGGTCGGGTTATAATCGCAGGCTTTCCCTTGCCACACCACTTCTAGACGCGGTGGGTGGTCTCACCCAAAAGGAGTCTGCATGCGTCATTACGAAATCATTTTGTTGATCCATCCGGATCAAAGCGAACAAGTTCCAGCCATGCTGGAGCGCTACAAGGGCATGATCACCGCTGGCGGTGGCAAGGTGCACCGCGTGGAAGACTGGGGCCGTCGTCAACTGGCGTACCTGATCAACAAGCTGGCCAAGGCCCACTACCTGTGCGTGAACATCGAAGCCGACCAGGCTGTGATGGCTGAACTGGAGCACGCCTTCAAGTTCAACGACGCCGTGCTGCGCCACCTGACCGTGCAAAAGAAGAAGGCTGAAACCGGTCCTTCCTCCATGATGAAGACCGTCGAGCGCGAAGAAGCTCGCAAGGCCAGCCAAGCTGAATACGCAGCGGCCGGCGAGCGCTGATCCTCTTCTCTCTTTGGAGTGGAGAACCGCGTCGTCTTGACCGCCTGTATCGCAGAGGCTGAGCCCTTGCGATACACGCCCGCCGGACTGCCTGCCCTCACGCTGCGCCTCGAACACGAGTCCCAGCAAACTGAGGCAGGCCATCCCCGCGAAGTCAAGGCCGCCATAAAAGCCACAGCCTTTGGAGCGATGGCTGAGCGACTGGCAAGGCAGAACATCGGAAGTCTCTGGACTTTCCATGGATTTCTGGCCACACCGCGCAATGGCAAGACTGCAGTGCTGCACATCCAGGATATTCAACAAAATTAATTTTCAAGGGGTCCGCAATGGCCACGTTCAAGAAGTTCAACAAAGACAAGCGCCCAAAGCGCAACACCCAGTCCCTGCTGTTCAAGCGCAAGCGCTTTTGCCGCTTCACGGTGACCGGTGTTGAAGAAATCGACTACAAGGATGTCGATACGCTGCGCGATTTCATCGCCGAAAACGGCAAGATCATCCCCGCACGCCTGACCGGCACGCGCGCCATCTTCCAGCGTCAGCTGAACACTGCCATCAAGCGCGCACGCTTCCTGGCCCTGGTGCCTTACAGCGACCAGCACAAGATCTAAGGAGCACAACCCATGCAAATCATTCTGCTCGACAAGGTTGTGAACCTCGGCAACCTCGGTGAAATCGTCAAGGTCAAAGACGGCTACGCCCGCAACTTTCTGATTCCCGCTGGCCGCGCACGTCGCGCCACGGAAGCCGCCAAGGCAGAGTTCGAAGCCAAGCGCGCTGAACTCGAAAAGGCCGCTGCTGCCAAGCTGGCAGAAGCCCAGGCCCAAGGTGAAAAGCTGGCCGGTACCACTGTCAAGCTGACACAAAAGGCTGGCGTGGATGGCCGTCTGTTTGGTTCCGTGACCAACCATGACATCGCCGAAGAGCTGAATAAGCAAGGCTACAAGGTTGCTAAGTCGCAAATCCGCCTGCCCAACGGCCCGATCAAGGTCGTGAGCGACAGCGCTGTGAGCGTGGCTCTGCACACCGATGTGGTCGTGGAAGTCAACGTGTCGGTCTACGGCGAAACCGCCTGATCGTCCGTCAGGACCTCTCAAAAAAGCCGCCCTTGGGCGGCTTTTGTCTTTGTGTGACCGTAGTTTGTACACGGTTGCCCACGGGTTACCCCCGCCTTATCCACAGACTTGTGCCATGACGACACGCCGCGTGGGCGATAGCATGCCGGGTTAGCTCCAAGGATTCCATGTCTGCCATTTTCCCACCCCTTGATGATGGATTCACGCCCGTGCCGGACCGTGAAATTGCCCAGTTGCGTGTGCCACCGCACTCCATCGAGGCGGAGTCCAGTGTGCTGGGTGGTCTGCTGCTGGACAACAACGCCTGGGACCGCGTGGGCGACCTGCTGGTAGAAAGCCATTTCTACCGCCACGAGCACCAGATGATCTATACGGCCATTGGCGCGCTGATCAATGCCAGCAAGCCAGCCGACGTGATCACGGTGTTCGAGCATCTGCAGAACCAGGGTAAGGCGCAGGAGATGGGCGGGCTGGCCTATCTGAACAATCTGGCGCAATACGTACCCAGTGCCAGCAATATTCGGCGCTATGCCGAAATCGTTCGCGAACGCGCCATCCTGCGCAAGCTGGTCACGGCCAGCGACGAAATTTCGACCAACGCGTTCAACCCCCAAGGCAAAACGGTGGAACGCATTCTGGACGAAGCCGAGGCCAAGATCTTTGCCATTGGCGAAGAGGGTTCGCGCACCAAGCAGGGCTTCCAGTCGCTCGATACGCTGGTGATTGACCTGCTCGACCGCGTGCAGGAGATGGCTGACAACCCTGTGGACGTCACGGGCGTCCCCACCGGCTTTGCCGACCTGGACCGCATGACCAGTGGCTTGCAGGCGGGTGACATGGTGGTCCTGGCAGCCCGCCCGTCCATGGGCAAAACCTCGTTCGCGGTGAACATTGCTGAGCACGTGGCGCTCAACGAGGGCTTGCCGGTCGCCATCTTCTCGATGGAAATGGGCGCAGCTCAATTGGCGGTGCGTATTGTGGGCTCGATCGGCCGGGTGAACCAGGGCAACCTGCGCACCGGCAAGCTCACCGACGATGAATGGCCACGCCTGACCGAAGCCATCGAAAAGCTGCGCACGGTGTCGCTGCACATCGACGAAACCCCGGGCCTCACGCCCAGCGAGCTGCGTGCCAACGCGCGCCGTTTGGCGCGCCAGTGCGGCAAGCTGGGCCTGATCGTGGTGGACTACTTGCAGCTCATGAGCGGCTCGGGTTCGTCGGGATCGGACAACCGGGCGACGGAGCTGGGCGAAATTTCCCGGGGCCTCAAAATGCTGGCCAAGGAGCTGCAATGCCCAGTGATCGCGCTGTCTCAGCTCAACCGCTCGGTGGAGCAGCGTACCGACAAGCGCCCCATGATGTCCGACCTGCGCGAATCGGGCGCCATCGAGCAGGACGCGGACATCATCATGTTCATCTACCGCGACGACTACTACAACAAGGACTCCAAGGAGCCCAACGTGGCCGAGGTCATCATCGGCAAACAACGGAACGGCCCCACCGGCACCGTGAAGCTGTTCTTCCAGAAGAACCAGACGCGCTTTGAGAACCTGGCGATGGGTTCAGGCGACGATTTCTAATAAAAATAGCTGCTAGCGCCGTTTTTATATGCGCTGGCAGCTATTGAATTTATAGCGAACAAGTTCTGGCGCAATGCCGTACAGTGCCCGTGGTTCCAGGCTCCCGGCATGCGCGGTATCGCTATTGCACTATTGGGTTAGTACCCACACCAGCAAACCTGCGCAAGCCACTGCCAGCATGCTCACCGCCACGGTGAGCCATTGCTGGCGTCGGCGCTGCACTTCCACTGCTTGCACCACCTGGGCGTGCTGTTCGGCCAGGGACTGGATCAGCATGGCGGACTCCTGCTGCTCCCGCTCCAATTGCGCCACGCGGTCACGCAGATGCTGAAGCTGCAAGGCCACCGGAATGGCGGGCTCGCCAACGGCACCATCGAGTGCAGCCGTCGCCGCTTCAGCATTCCCTTTTTGGGTGGCGCCCAGCAGCTTCTTGGCCGCCTGCAGGATCTGGGGCGTCGCCTCGATGACGTCGCCCCAGGGCACCAGCTTCAGTGCTGTAACCCAGCCTGCCGCCAACTCAGAGCACCTCGCTGGCGAAGTCCGCCAGGCGTGAGCGTTCGCCCCGCGCCAGGGTGATGTGCCCGCTGTGTGGCCAGCCCTTGAAGCGGTCCACCGCATACGTCAGGCCGGAGGAGCCTTCGGTCAGGTACGGTGTATCGATCTGCGCCAGGTTGCCCATGCAGATGATCTTGGTGCCGGGGCCTGCGCGGGTGATCAGCGTCTTCATCTGCTTGGGCGTCAGGTTCTGCGCTTCGTCGATGATCACGTACTTGTTCAGGAAGGTGCGCCCGCGCATGAAGTTCATGCTCTTGATCTTGATGCGGCTGCGGATTAGCTCATTGGTGGCCGCGCGGCCCCACTCGCCTGCGTTGCCGCCATCGCCCTTGGCCAAAAACTCCAGGTTGTCATCCAGTGCGCCCATCCAGGGGCCCATCTTCTCTTCTTCCGTGCCGGGCAGGAAGCCGATGTCTTCGCCCACGCTCACGGTGGCGCGGGTCATGATGATCTCGGTGTAGCGGCGGTCGTCCAGCACCTGGGTCAGGCCTGCGGCCAGGGCCAGCAGGGTCTTGCCGGTGCCAGCGGTGCCGGTCAAGGTCACGAAGTCGATCTCGGGGTCCATGAGCAGATTCATGGCGTAGTTCTGCTCGCGGTTGCGCGTGGTCACGCCCCACACAGCATTCTTGGTGGAGCCATAGTCCTTGAGGGTCTGCAGCACCGCTGTTTTCTCGCGGATTTCGCTCACGCGCGCAAACAGGCTGGGCTCGCCGGGGGCCTCGAAGTACACAAACTGGTTGATCATCAGCTGCGGCACGATGGGCCCGCCGATGCGGTAGTAGGTGTGGGCGCCGCTCTGCCAGCTTTCCACGTTCTTGCCGCTCTTGGCCCAGAAGTCGGGGGGCAGGGCCAGCACACCGGCGTACAGCAGGTCGCCGTCTTCCAGTGTCTTGTCGTTCTGGTAGTCCTCGGCGTTCAGGCCCAGGGCGCGCGCCTTGACGCGCATGTTGATGTCCTTGGATACCAGCACCACCTCGCGCGGGGCGTGCAGCTTGCGCAGGGCTTCGACCACGCCCAGGATCTGGTTGTCGGCCTTGCCGGGGGGCAGGCTGGTGGGCAGGCTGTAATCCAGCGGTACGGTCTGGAAGAACAGGTGGCCGCCTGCGGCGCGCTGGCCGGTGGAGTCGAGCTTGAGGCCCTTGGCCATGTCGGCGCCCTGGGCGGCCGCCAGCGCATCCAGGGTGCGGCTGGCTTGGCGGCCGTTGCGCGCGACTTCGGTCATGCCCTTCTTGTGGCCGTCCAATTCTTCCAGCACGATCATCGGCAGGAAGATGTCGTGCTCTTCAAAGCGGAACAGGCTGGTCGGGTCATGCAGGAGCACATTGGTGTCCAGCACGAAGAGCTTGGTCGGGCCGTGCGATGCGGACTTGCGGCTGCGTGTGGTGGTTGCGGTGGCTGGCGCGGGGCTGGCGGTGACGGCAGGAGGAGTGGCGGTACCGCGCGCCTTGCGCGTGCCAGTGCTGCGAGCCACGGGAGCGGCAGAGGGGGCGGCTGTCCGGGTTCGTGTCTCGATTTGTAGCAGTGGAGCGGTGTCAGGCGCTGCCAGCGACGAGGCCACACTGTCTGCCTTGCGTCCCGCGCGGGCTGGGGCTGCAGCGGCGCGCTGAGGCATGGCAACGGCTTCGTTGGCCGAGGTGGTGGCTACGCGGGGGCGGGCCGTGACTTCAAAGGCTTCTGGCGCGAGGAGTGCAGCGCGCCGGCTGGGGGCGGGGGGCAGGGGCATGGTGGCAGGGCCTCGGTCGGTAAAGGGGTAACGGATGGGGTCAGAAAGCAAAAAGCCGCCTGGAGGCCAAGGCGGCTTTTTGAATGGGTGCTAACGGTGCAAGAACCAGGGGCATTGACCCATTATGCCCACTCCATGTGTCTTGCCAGGGCAAAACGGGCGGTGTGTCGCGTGGATGCTCCAGTGCCCTTTGGTGGATTGCAACGGTCGCAGCAGCGCTGACGCGATCAGGTTCTGCTCAGGCGGCCTTTTTCAGGGCCTTGAGGGATTTGACGGTCTTGAGGACTTCGTCCACGTGGCCTGGTACCTTGAGGCCGCGCCACTCTTGCACAAGCAGGCCATCGGGGCCGATCAGGAAGGTGCTGCGCTCGATGCCCTTGACCTTCTTGCCGTACATGATCTTGTTCTTGACCACGCCGAACATGTGGCACATCTTTTCTTCGGTGTCGGCGATCAGCTCGAACGGCAGTTCCAGCTTTTCCTTGAAGTCGTCGTGCGACTTCATGTTGTCGCGCGAGACACCGAACACGGCTGCGCCAGCTTTCACGAAATCCTTGTACTTGTCGCGAAACTGCATGGCCTCCGTGGTGCAGCCCGGCGTGTTGTCCTTGGGATAGAAGTAGAGAACCAGAATTTGGCCAAGGTGGGAGGTGTTGGAGACCTTGATACCACCGGTTGCGTTGGCTTCAAATTCAGGGAGGGGTTTGTTGACAACGATCGCCATATCACTTCAATCTCTCAGGATGTAGTCGTTGGTAAGCCGGGGGAGTGGGTGTGTTATTGCTCTTGGTGGTGCCCCCGACCGCAACCGGTGATTTTACCCTGAAATCGGTTCCCGGCCAAATGTAAGACAGTGTGTCCTGCGTGGGGTGGCGGGCACTTTGGCACGGCCGTGCATAAGTGGCATTCCCGGTGCGCCCGACTTTGAGGCAGGCCGTGAGCGCGCGTTCAGACTTCCAGAATCAGGGCTGCGACCACGTTGCGTCCTTCGCTCGCCAGGATGTTGTAGGTGCGGCATGCTGCCTGGGTGTCCATGGTCTCCAGCCCGAGTCGCCGCGCCATCAGGGGAGCCAGCCATGCGGGCGGGGGAAAACGATTGCGCAGCCCGCTGCCAAAAATGACCAGTTCGGTTTCCAGTCCGGCCAACTGGGCGAAATGCTCCGGGGTCAGATCCTCAAAGCGGGAGCAGGGCCAGGGCTGGCGCAGGCCTGCCGACCCGATGATGACGCTGTGGGTGATCTTGTCGGCGTCGATGCCGATCCAGCCGGGGCCGTAGCCGCTGATGGTCTGAGCGTTGGAGCGGTCGGGCTGGAATTTCATGGCAGGAAGTGGTGGGCCTCAGGTGCTGCGGGGTGTGGCAGCTGCGCCCGGCGCCAGGGGATGGCAACGGTTCTGTGGTCAAATTATAGGTTTAGCCTGAGGGCGCCGGCTCCGGCGGCCTCCTGACCCCACCGCACTACTGTCAGCGCATGAAAACCGTCCAAAAATCCGCCAAGCTCGCCAATGTTTGTTACGACATCCGGGGCCCGATCATGGACGCGGCCAAGCAGATGGAGGAGGATGGGCACAAGATCATCAAGCTCAACATCGGCAATCTGGCGGTGTTTGGCTTTGATGCCCCCGAAGAAATTCAGCAGGACATGATCCGCAACCTGCCCAACTCGGCGGGCTACTCGGACAGCAAAGGCATCTTCGCCGCCCGCAAGGCCGTGATGCACGAGACCCAGAAGCAGGGCATCAAGGGCGTGGCGCTGGATGACATCTACCTGGGCAACGGCGCCAGCGAACTGATCGTGATGGCAACGAACGCGTTGCTGGACACTGGCGATGAGTTGTTGCTGCCATCGCCGGATTACCCGCTGTGGACCGCTGCGGCCAGCCTGTCGGGCGGCACGCCGGTGCACTACCTGTGCGATGAGGCCAATGGCTGGATGCCCGACCTGGAGGACATCCGCGCCAAGATCACGCCGCGTACCAAAGGCATCGTGGTCATCAACCCCAACAACCCCACGGGTGCGCTGTACTCGGTCGAGTTGCTAAAGGGCATCGTGGCCATCGCCCGCGAACACGGCCTGGTGATCTTTGCGGACGAGGTGTACGACAAGGTGTTGTACGACGGCGCCAAGCACACGGCCATCGGCTCGCTGAGCGAGGATGTGCTCACGCTCACCTTCAACTCGCTGTCCAAAAGCTACCGGTCTTGCGGTTACCGTGCTGGCTGGCTGGTGGTCTCGGGCGACAAGAAGCCCGCTAAGGACTACATCGAGGGCCTGAACATGCTCTCGAACATGCGACTTTGTGCCAACGTTCCTGGCCAATGGGCCGTGCAGACGGCGCTGGGTGGTTACCAGAGCATCAACGAACTGGTCTGTGAGGGCGGCCGCCTGCGCAAGCAGCGTGATCTGGCGTATGAACTGATCACGGCCATCCCGGGCGTGACCTGTGTGAAACCTCAGGCCGCGCTGTACATGTTTCCGCGCCTCGACCCGGCGGTGTATCCCATCGAGGACGACCAGCAGTTCTTCCTGGAGTTGCTGCAGGAGACGAAGGTCATGCTGGTGCAGGGCACGGGTTTCAACTGGCCTGCTCCGGACCATTTTCGCATCGTGTTCCTGCCCCATGAAGACGACCTGCGCGATGCCATTGGCCGCGTGGCGCGCTTCCTGGAGCAATACCGAAAGCGCAAGCAGACCGCTGCGGCAGCCGTCGCGGCCTGATCCGTCGCGTTGCCCAGACAACAAGGCGATACGCTCCATGCAAAGACCCTCCGTTCTTGACCTGGCCCGGCATGTCGCCGCCTGTGGGCTGGTGGCGGCGGGCTTGCACGGCGCTGCTGTGCAGGCTGCCGACAAGGGCAAAGAGCCCGTGAGCTTCCAGCACAAGGACTGGGCCTTGCAGTGCGACAACACCCGCACTTGCAGGGCCGTGGGTTACCAGTCGGAGAGTGGCGAGTCGGAGCCGGTCTCCATGCGCCTGACCCGCGAGGCGGGACCTGACACGCCGGTGCTGGTGGACCTGCAGGTGTCCACCGAGAAAGCCACTCCAGCGTCGCTGCACCTCAAGGTGGGCACACTGTCTTTGCCAGGGCTCAAGGGCGACACACCCAGCGTGCCTGCAGCGCAGGTGCCCCGCCTGCTGCAGGAGCTGCTCAAGAACGAAGAGGCCACGGTGGCCGCTGGCAAGGACCGTTGGGTGCTGTCACTGGCGGGTGTCACCGCGGTTCTGCTCAAGATGGACGAGGCCCAGGGCCGGGTGGGCACACCGGGCGCCATGGTGCGCAAGGGCACGAAGCCAGAGGCTTCCGTGCTGCCGTCTTTGCCTGCTCCGGTCATCAAGGCTGTGACCCCGATGCCTGCGCGCAAGGGGGATGCCGCACTGGCCAAGCCGCTGGTGGCTGCGCTGGGCCGCGCCAGTACCGAAGGCCAGTGCAACGGCGACGATGCGTTCAACCCCGCAAATGTGCAGGTCTACCGGCTCACGGAGCGCAAGGTGCTGCTGTCCGTGCCCTGTGGCATGGGCGCTTACAACTTCAGCAGCTTGCTGTGGGTGGCCAACGACCGCCCGCCCTACAAGCCAGAGCCCTTGCAGGACGTGGACGGCGATTTCGATCCGGCCTCGGGCACAGTGCATTCGGCAATGAAGGGCCGGGGCATTGGCGACTGCTGGTGGGTGCGTGAGTGGCAGTTCGACGGCCAGGGTTTTGTGCTGCGCAGCGAGTCTGGTGACGGCATGTGCCGTGGCTTTGCGGGTGGCGCCTGGCAGTTGCCCACCTATGTCACGCGTTGAGGGATCTGCTGCTCGACACCGCGCCCTTTACATCCCTCCCGAATCATTGTTTTTCTTTCTCTTCCCATTGCTATGAAACCCATCCAAGTAGGCCTTCTGGGCATCGGCACCGTCGGCAGCGGCGTGTTCAACGTGTTGCAGCGCAACCAGGACGAGATCAGCCGCCGTGCTGGCCGTGGCATCGAGATCACCATGGTGGCGGACCTGGACGTAGCGCGCGCCAAGGCTGTGGTGGGTGACGGCATCCAGGTCGTCAACGACGCCCGTGCCATCATCGCCAACCCCGACATCGACATCGTGATCGAGTTGATCGGCGGCTACGGTATCGCACGTGCACTGGTGCTCGAAGCCATTGCCGCAGGCAAGCATGTGGTCACCGCCAACAAGGCGCTGCTGGCCGTGCATGGCACCGAGATTTTTGCGGCCGCATCGGCCAAGGGTGTGATGGTGGCCTTCGAGGCCGCCGTGGCCGGTGGCATTCCCATCATCAAGGCGCTGCGCGAAGGCCTTACGGCCAACCGCATCCAGTGGATCGCCGGCATCATCAACGGCACCACCAACTTCATCCTGTCCGAGATGCGCAGCAAGGGCCTGGACTTCGACGTGGTGCTCAAAGAAGCGCAACGCCTGGGCTACGCCGAGGCCGACCCCACCTTCGACATTGAAGGCGTGGATGCCGCGCACAAGGCGACATTGATGAGCGCCATCGCTTTCGGCATCCCGGTGCAGTTCGACAAGGCCTATGTGGAAGGCATCACCAAGCTCTCCGCCGCCGACATCAAATACGCAGAACAACTGGGCTACCGCATCAAGCTGCTGGGCATCACCAAGCGCGCCGAAAAGGGCATCGAGCTGCGCGTGCACCCGAGCCTCGTACCCTCCAAGCGCCTGATCGCCAACGTCGAAGGCGCGATGAACGCCGTGGTGGTGCAGGGCGATGCCGTGGGCACCACGCTGTACTACGGCAAGGGCGCAGGCAGTGAGCCCACCGCCAGTGCAGTGATCGCCGACCTGGTAGATATCGCCCGCCTGCACACGGCCGACCCTGAACACCGCGTGCCGCACTTGGCCTTCCAGGCCAACACGCTGCAGGGCGCCATGGACCAGCTGCCCGTGCTGCCGATGAGCGAAGTGGTCACCAGCTACTACCTGCGCTTGCGCGTCGCCGACCAGGCTGGCGTGCTGGCCAAGGTCACCGGCCTGCTGGCCGAGGCCGGCGTGAGCATCGATGCCGTGCTGCAGCGCGAGGCTGACGAAGTGGGCGGCGAGGGATCGACGCAGACCGACCTGATCATCCTGACCCACGACACCCGCGAAGGCACGATGGATGCCGTCATTGCACAAATGCAGGCGCTGCCGACCGTGCTGGCACCCATCACGCGCATTCGCAAGGAAGAACTCAACTGATGATGGGCCACGCCACACCATGATGCTGCCTCGCCATGCCCACTCTGGTTGCCGCCCTGACGCTGTCGGCGCTGCTCAAGATGGCGCATGTCGATCTGCCGCGCTGGCATCTGGCGTTCTGGTTCGGCCTGCTGGTCGCATTGGCCCTGTTCGGGGCCATGTCGCGCACGCAGGCCCTGCTCAACGGTGTGGGCAGCTTTCTGGCCGCGTGGCTGTACTTTGTGCTGCTGGAGCGCACCGACAACCGCCAGGACCGGGCACTGCACTGGCTCATCCTGATCGGCGGGTTCTTCCTGCTGATCGCCTCGCGTCTCTACATTGACATCCGTGTGTACGGCATCAGCATTTAGCCAGTTCACCCCATTCACCGATACCGACGGGAACCCCTCATGAAGTACCTCAGCACCCGCGGCCATGCAGACCGCAAGCAGTTTTGCGACATCCTCCTCGAGGGCCTGGCGCCCGATGGTGGCCTGTACCTGCCCGAGCATTACCCGCAGGTGGATGACGCCATGCTCACGCGCCTGCGCAAGGCCTACCACGAGCAAGGCTATGCAGAGCTGGCGTTCCAGATCCTGTCGCTGTACATCGACGACATTCCCGCTGCCGACCTGAAGGCCCTGTGCGCCAAGACGTACACCGCCGAAGTGTTCGGCACGGGCGAGATCGTGCCCCTGCGCCACCTCGAAAACAGTCTGTGGCTCGAAGCCCTGTCCAACGGTCCTACGCTGGCCTTCAAGGACATGGCCATGCAGCTGCTGGGCAACCTGTTCGAGTACGAGCTCAAGCGCCGCGGCGAGCAGCTCAACATCCTGGGCGCGACCAGTGGCGACACCGGCAGCGCCGCCGAATACGCGATGCGCGGCAAAGAGGGCGTGCGTGTCTTCATGACCAGCCCGCACGGCCGCATGAGCGCGTTCCAGCAGGCGCAGATGTTCAGCCTGCAGGACGAGAACATCCACAACATCGCCATCGAAGGTGTGTTCGACGACTGCCAGGACATCGTCAAGGCCGTCTCCAATGACCATGCCTTCAAGCACAAGTACAAGATCGGTACCGTCAACTCCATCAACTGGGCGCGCCTGCTGGCACAGGTGGTGTACTACTTTGCGGGCTACATCCAGGCCACCGAGACCAACAACCAGAAGGTGAGTTTCACGGTGCCATCGGGCAACTTTGGCAACGTGTGCGCGGGCCATGTGGCGCGCATGATGGGCCTGCCCATTGCCAAGCTGGTGGTGGCCACCAATGAAAACGACGTGCTCGACGAGTTCTTCCGCACCGGCGTGTACCGCGTGCGCAGCAGTGCCGACACGCACGAGACGTCCAGCCCTTCGATGGATATCAGCAAGGCCAGCAACTTCGAGCGTTTCATTTTCGACCTGCTGGGCCGCAACGGCCAACGTACCAAGGCCTTGTTCGGCGCTGCATTGCAAACCTACGGCCGCTTTGACTTGAGCGCAGAGCCGCTGTTTGCCGATGCCGCCACCAAATACGGTTTTGAAAGTGGCAAGAGCACCCACGCCGACCGCCTGGCCACGATCCGCGACAACTATCAGCGCCATGGCGTGACCATCGACACCCACACCGCCGACGGGGTGAAGGTGGCCCTGGAGCACCACCAAGACCCCAACGTACCGATGATCGTGCTGGAAACGGCGCTGCCCATCAAGTTTGCCGAGACCATCGTCGAAGCGCTGGGCCATGCGCCCGAGCGGCCTGCCAAGTTTGCAGGCATCGAAGACCTGCCCAAGCGTGTACAGGTGATGCCCGCCGACGTGGACTTGGTCAAGGCCTACATCGAACGCCATTGCTCCCCTGCAGCGTTGGGGTGAGCGGTCGGTACCTGCCTGTCCGCGTGAGCGGCCGGCAGATGCCGGGCGGGCCAGGACAAGGTCGTTTGTGGTCAATATTGCCCCGGGCGCTAGTCTGGTATGCACTTAATGCTATAAATAACATAGCTAATCAAGGAGCAGTGGATGAAGGTTGTCGGTTTTGCCGGGTTTTCCGGCAGTGGCAAGACCACGCTGGTCGAGCAGTTGATCCCCGCGCTGCGGCTGCGGGGCCTGCGAGTGTCGGTGGTCAAGCATGCCCACCACAGTTTTGATGTGGACCACCCGGGCAAGGACACCTACCGCCACCGCGAGGCGGGGGCTTTCGAGGTGGTCGCGGCATCGGACAAGCGCCTGATGCTGGTGCGCGAGTTCGAGCAGCCCGCCACTCTCAGCGTGCACCACCTGCTGGCGGAGCTGTACCAGGGCGTGGACTGGGTGCTGGTGGAGGGTTTCAAGGACAGCGACCTGCTCAAGATCGAGGTCTGGCGCGCGCCAGAGCCCGGGCAACTGGCCAAGCCCGTGCGCTACCCGGAAGATGACTTTGTGGTGGCTGTGGCCACCGATGCGCCCGAGAGCCTGCTGGTGCCCACGAAACTACCGCTGCTGGACCTCAACGCGCCCGACCAGGTGGTGGACTGGCTCATCCAGTACGAACACCGCTTTGAGTACAACTGGGAACTGCACGGGGGGCTGCTGCCATGCGCCCCGCAATGAAGCCGCTCAAGCCGCTGGACGAGGCGCTGGCGGACCTGCTGGCGCACGCCCAGCTGCTGCCAGGCTTCGATACCGCCACCACCTTTGACGCCGACGGCCGCGTGCTGGCGCAAAGCTGTGTGTCGGCTCTGCAGGTGCCTCCCCAGGACAACAGTTCGATGGATGGTTACGCCGTGCGCTGCGCCGATGTGGCGGCAGCAGGGGTGGTGTTGCCCGTGTCGCAGCGCATTCCTGCCGGCAGTGCGGGCGACCCACTGCAGCCCGGCACGGCGGCGCGCATCTTCACTGGTGCGCCTGTGCCTGCAGGCGCCGACGCCATCCTGATGCAGGAAGACTGTGAAGCCCTGGCTGCTGCCGATGGCTTGGGCTCGGTGCGTATCAACGCCGTTCCGCGAGCCGGGCAGTGGATCCGCAGCGCGGGCGAAGACATCACCCGGGGTGCGGTGGTGCTGTCGGCTGGCACGCGTCTCACTCCGGCCGAACTGGGCCTGGCCGCCAGCATTGGTCAGCACCAGCTGCAGGTCGTGCGCCGCCCGCGCGTGGCGCTGTTTTCTACGGGCGATGAACTGGTCATGCCCGGCGAAGTCCCGCCCGAGCAGATGCGCCCCGGTGCCATCTACAACAGCAACCGCTTTTTCCTGCGTGCGATGCTGCTACGCCTGGGCTGCGAGGTGACCGATTTGGGCATCGTGCCCGACCGGCGCGAGGCCACCATCGACGCCCTGCGCCAGGCCAGCAGCGCGCACGACCTGATCCTGACCAGCGGGGGCGTGAGTGTGGGTGAGGAAGACCACATCAAGCCTGCTGTGGAGACTCTGGGCACGCTGGACCTGTGGCAGATCGCGATGAAGCCGGGCAAGCCGTTTGCCTATGGCCAGATCCCGCGTGAAGGCGGTGCTGCCCACTTCATGGGCCTGCCTGGCAACCCGGTGTCGAGCTTTCTGACCTTTGCGTTGCTGGTGCGGCCCTTTGTGCTGCGGCTGCAGGGCGTGCAGGACGTGACTCCGCAGACCCTGGCGGTGCGTGCCGATTTCACCTGGCCCAAAGCCGATAAACGCCGCGAATTTCTGCGCGTGCGGCACAACTCGGCGGGCGGACTGGACCTGTTCAACAACCAGAGTTCGGGTGTGCTCACTTCGGCCGCCTGGGGTGATGGCGTGGTGGACAACCCGGCGGGCCAGACGATTGCGCCAGGCGATATGGTGCGGTTTATCGCGTTTTCGGAGTTGCTGGAATGAAGGTCTCTGTGCGCTACTTCGCCTCGATCCGTGAGGCCATTGGGCAAGGCAGCGAGGCGGTCGAAACCGCTGCCACCACGCTGGGTGCCTTGCGCGACGAGCTAATCGCACGCGGTGGTGCCCACGCCAGCAGCCTGGCGCGGGGCCGGGCCGTGCGCATGGCACTCAACCAGACCTTGAGCGACGAGTCCGCCACCCTGGCCGATGGGGCCGAGGTGGCTTTCTTCCCCCCGGTGACGGGCGGCTAGCCAGGGCGCTCCCGCGCTCGCCAGCACGTCACCTCAAAGCGCCTTCAAACGATCTTGCAGCGCCTTTGAGGCCGGCATCATCGGCGCGCGCAGTTCACTGTGCATCCACCCTGCATGCGCCAGCATGGCCTTGAGCGGGGCAGGGTTGGGCTCTGCAAAACACGCTTCCACCCAGGGTTGCAAGGCCTGCCACAAATGGCGGGCTGCGGGCAGGTCGCCCTGACGCAGCAATGCCATCAACTCCACAAAAAGTGGCGTCTGCCAGTGTGCACAGGCAGAGATGGCGCCTGCGCCGCCGAGGGCCAGCGTATGGAAGATCTGCGCGTCTTCGCCCGTCAGCACCTGCAGCCGGCCATCGGCGATCAGGGCCTGCGTCTTGGCCGTGTTGCCGCCACAGTCCTTGATGGCCTCTATGCGCGGATGTGCCGCCAGCGCCAGCAGCGTTTCGGTGGTGAGCGTGGCGCCTGTGCGGTACGGGATGTCGTAGATCAGCAGGGGCACCGCGCTGGCGTCGGCCAGAGTGCGGAACCAGTGCAGCAGGCCCTCCTGCGAGGGGCGGATGTAGTGCGGGGCGGACACCAGCAGGCCTGCCACCGGGTAGTGTGCAAGGGCCTGCACCTGCTCCAGCACCTGGCCCTGGTGGTAGCCCGACACGCCCATCACCACGGGCAAACCCTGGGCGGCGCTGAGCACGGTCTCCAGCACCTGCAGTTGCTCGGCCTTGTCGAGGGCCGCGGCCTCACCGGTCGAGCCGCAGGCAACGAAGCCCGCAACGCCGTCGGCACGCAGCCGGGCGGTGAGGGCGGCAAGGGCCGGGTGGTCCACGGCGCCGTCCTTGAACGGTGTGACCAAGGCGATCCAGAGCCCGCTGAACAGCGGCTGGTGGGAGGTAGCGGTATCGGTGGCAGACATGCGAAGCGTCCTTTCAGGGTTCGACCAGGGGAAGAACCGTCCGGAGGGAGCGCGCGCGGAATGCCGGGGAGTGAAACGAGAAAAGGAAATTTCTCTACCAGGTGGTTCCGTCGCCCATCCGGACGGAACCACAGCTCCGGTCAGATGAGCTCTGGTTTTTTGGTTTTGCCCACGCACTGCAACGCCACCGCAGGTGCGGCGGTCATGGCAAAGAGGGTGTGCGTGGACATGGGCCGCAGTATAGCCAAGCGCCCACCGTGTTCCAAGGTTGGTCAGCCTGCCTGCGGTGGCTGGGCCGCGTCGGCTGCAGATTCAGGCTGCGGCGGAACCAGCACGGGGCATTGCCACACCAGCAGCTCGGCCAGCCGGGTGACGATCCATGTCGCTTCGGCCACCGCCACGCCAGATTCGGCCGTGCACAGCCCCGCGTGGATGCGCTGCAGGATCTCGGTTTCGGAAGGCGCCTGCACGTGGTACAGCGTCTGCGCGTGCTCCACCAGGTGGCCAGCCAGGTCTTCGCACAGCTCGTAGCGGGCGCGCACGCCGTCCGCCTTTTCCGTCGGGCGCCCTCGGGTGTCGGTGTAAACCGCCATGAAGGAGGGCGGCACGTGGATCTGGTTGTCGTCATCCATGGGGTGGTTTAGTCGGGGGTGAACAGCCGTTCGAACTTGGCCTGATCGGAGGCCAGCTCGAAAGTCACCACCTGGCCCATTTTCATGTCCGACAGGCGGCAGGCACCAAACAGCGTCGTTTTGCCCGCCAGCTCCATCACATCCAAGTCGATGATGGCGTAGGGGTGGGGCACGAAGACCTGGTGCTCGAACACATCGCGGACCGTATTGCGCGGGGATGGGTAGAGCTTGTAGAGATCGGTCTGAATCGTTTGTGTGGCCATGGGTGGAAAGGGCTTGGAAGATCACGTACCGGATCGCATGCGGGTACAGTGCGGGCGAATCGTACAGACAAACGTTATTACCAATCTATGGCACGCAATAAAAGTGAATGGCCCGCCAAGGTGCTGGCGTTGGTTCGGGGCGGCAACCTGCCCGCTGCCATTGCTCAGATCAAGGTGGCACCGACCGTGGGCGACGTCACGCGGCTGCAGGCATTGCTGGCGCAGTTGCCCCCATCGCCCGCACTGGCGCAGTTGAACAAGGTGGTGGAGGAAGAACGTGCCCTGCTGGCTGCGCCACGGCTGCATCGTTCGCCCTGAAGCGACTTTCTGTCTGAACTCCACACTCCCTGCTGAGAGCCTTTTGTCATGACCTTGCCCCGCGTTTCTATTCAGACCGAGGACTTTGACCTGTCCACCGAAATCGCTACTTTGCGTCGTGAGAACAAGGGTGTGGGCGCTGTCTGCAGCTTCGTGGGCACCGTCCGTGATCGCAACGAGGGGGATCAGGTGTCCTCCATGGAGTTGGAGCACTACCCTGGCATGACCGAAAAATCCATCGAAGCCATGGTGGACGAGGCCTTTCGGCGCTTCGATATTTTTGGCGCCCGCGTGATTCACCGCGTAGGTCTGCTGCAGCCCCTGGACCAGATCGTGCTGGTGGCGGTGACCAGTGCCCACCGGGGTCAGAGTTTTCAGGCCTGCGAGTTTTTGATGGACTACCTCAAGACCCAGGCGCCGTTCTGGAAAAAGGAGCAAACCTCACATGGCGCTCGCTGGGTGGATGCACGGGTGAGTGACGACGCAGCGCTCGCGCGCTGGGGGATCACGGCGGCCAACGCCTGAACAAGCCACGGCCTTTTCGCACCGCCGGCGCCACGCCCCGGGGTGTCTCTGAGGGATGCGGATGACTTCAGGCTTGGCAGCGTGGTGTGTGGGGTCACGGTTTATGGGTGTATCCGAGGCAGGCGCCCGCATTGGCGCGCCCCTTGCACTCCCGATACAGCCGGCGGTCGCGTTCCGAGCGGCTTTCCTCGGATGAGCTTCGCTCCTGTTTCACCTTGGTGGATTTCTTTTTCTTGCTCACTTCGCTTTGGCCGCTTTGGGTCGCATTTTTGGTGGTGGCGTGGCTTGCCCCGGTATGCAGCCCGAGGCCAAGGGCCAGCATCCACAAAAGCAGGGGAGCGATAACCTTGCGCAGTGCCACGTTGGTCGAGGGGTGGAGGGCCGGGGGGAATGGCATGTTGAGTGGTCCGGGGTAGTGAATGTTGGGATGCCGGGGCGCCGGGTGATCTTAAAGTGGGCTTGGGCTGCAATGCGTCGAGGCGGGCTCACGCCGATGAGGCCTGTGCTGCGGCGTCTCCTCTACGCTACACCGGCGGCGAAGGGCGGCAGCAAGCCCCCGTGTTCTGGTCCGGCGAGATCGGGCTGGCAAGGTGCCTGTGGGCTGGTCAGAGGCGAATTGAGGGCCTCGGGTTATAATCCACGGGTTTTGCATGGTGCAAGACGCACGCCTGCGGCCGTTCCAGCTGCTGGCGCAAGTAAAAACCATGGTCTTCCGCCTGCGGCAGGCCACATTCAAGGAAAAACATGATCGCATCCTCCATCAAGGCCGAAGTCGTCAAGGCGAACGCCCGTGCTGCCAATGACACTGGTAGCCCAGAAGTGCAAGTGGCCCTGCTGACCGCTCGCATCAACGAACTGACTCCCCACTTCAAGACGCACGCCAAGGACCACCATGGTCGCCGTGGCCTGCTGCGCATGGTGAGCCGCCGTCGTAAGCTGCTGGACTACCTGAAGGCCAAGGACGCTGACCGTTACACCGCGCTGATCGCCAAGTTGGGTCTGCGCAAGTAATCTTCATTGCATGCCAAAACGCCTGGGTTAGTCCGCTAGCTCAGGCGTTTTTTACTTCGGAGCCGCAAAACAGAGCGAAGCTGTGTCATTCCAATGAAGTTGTTGTTACTGTCTGGCGCAGAACTTCCCTGGAATGGCATCGTGTTCTGAATTGCTCTCCAAGACAATCTGGTAGGGCACTACCAGCTATTAAAACAGGAGCTGAACATGAGCATTTTCAACAAAGTCACCAAGACCTTCCAATGGGGTGACAAGACCGTCATCATGGAAACCGGCGAAATCGCCCGCCAGGCCTCTGGCGCCGTGCTGGTGAATATTGACGACACCGTGGTGCTGGCCACTGTGGTCGCCTCCAAGTCCGCCAAGCCCGGCCAGGACTTCTTTCCCCTGACGGTGGACTACATCGAGAAGACGTATGCGGCCGGCAAGATCCCTGGCAGCTTCTTCAAGCGCGAAGCCAAGCCCAGCGAGCACGAAACCCTGACCAGCCGCCTGATCGACCGCCCGATCCGTCCGCTGTTCCCCGAAGGTTTCTTCAACGAAGTGCACGTGGTGATCCACACGGTGTCGCTGAACCCTGAAGTGGATGCCGACATCGCTGCGTTGATCGCTACCAGTGCTGCCCTGGCCATCTCTGGCATTCCGTTCAACGGCCCCATTGGTGCCGCACGCGTGGGTTATATCAACGGCGAGTACGTGCTCAACCCTGGCCAGACTGCGCGCAAGAACTCGCAGATGGATCTGGTGGTGGCGGGTACCGAAGCCGCAGTGCTGATGGTCGAATCCGAAGCCCAGCAGCTGTCCGAAGAAATCATGCTGGGTGCCGTGGTGTTCGGTCACGAGCAAGGCAATGTGGCCATCAACGCCATTCACGAACTGGTGCGCGACGCGGGCAAGCCCGTGTGGCAATGGGAAGCGCCTGCCAAGGACGAAGCCCTGATCGCCAAGGTGGTGGCACTGGCCGACGACAAGCTGCGCGCTGCCTACCAGATCCGCAACAAGCAAGCCCGCACGCAGGCATGCCGCGAAGCCTATGCAGCCGTGATGGCAGCGTTGAAGGCCGATGGTGTTGAGTTCGACGCCGTCAAGGTTGAAGGCATGCTGTTCGACATCGAAGCGGGCATCGTGCGCAGCCAGATCCTGGCTGGCGAGCCCCGCATCGACGGCCGCGATACGCGCACCGTGCGCCCCATCGAGATCCGCAACAGCGTGCTGCCCCGTGCTCACGGCTCGGCCCTGTTCACGCGTGGCGAAACCCAGGCGCTGGTTGTGACCACGCTGGGCACCGAGCGTGATGCACAGCGCATCGATGCGCTGGCTGGCGAGTACGAAGACCGCTTCATGATGCACTACAACATGCCTCCCTTCGCCACCGGCGAAGTGGGCCGCATGGGCTCGACCAAGCGCCGCGAAATCGGCCACGGCCGTCTGGCCAAGCGTGCGCTGGTCGCTGTGCTGCCGACCAAGGAAGAATTCCCCTACACCATGCGTGTCGTGTCGGAAATCACTGAGTCCAATGGTTCCTCGTCCATGGCTTCGGTTTGCGGCGGCTGCCTGTCGCTGATGGATGCCGGCGTGCCCATGAAGGCCCACGTGGCCGGTATTGCGATGGGGCTGATCAAGGACGCCAACCGTTTCGCCGTGCTGACCGACATCCTGGGCGATGAAGATCACCTGGGTGACATGGACTTCAAAGTGGCGGGTACCACGGGTGGTATCACGGCCCTGCAGATGGACATCAAGATCCAGGGCATCACCAAGGAAATCATGCAAGTGGCACTGGCCCAGGCCAAGGAAGCGCGCATGCACATCCTGGGCAAGATGCAGGAGGCCATGGGTGAAGCCAAGACCGAAGTGTCGAACTTCGCGCCCAAGCTGTACACCATGAAGATCAACCCCGAGAAGATCCGTGACGTGATCGGCAAGGGCGGCGCTGTGATCCGTGCGCTGACCGAAGAAACTGGCTGCCAGATCAACATCGAGGAAGACGGCACCATCACCATTGCCGCCACCGACGCTGCGAAGGCCGATGAAGCCAAGAAGCGCATCGAGCAGATCACGGCAGAAGTCGAGATCGGCAAGATCTACGAAGGCCCTGTGACCAAGATCCTCGACTTTGGCGCGCTGATCAATCTGCTGCCTGGCAAGGATGGTCTGCTGCACATCAGCCAGATCGCTCACGAGCGCGTCGAAAAGGTGTCTGACTACCTGACCGAAGGCCAGATCGTGAAGGTCAAGGTCATGGAAACCGACGAAAAGGGCCGTATCAAGCTGTCCATGAAGGTGTTGGCAGATCGTCCCGCCGGTGGCAGCGACCGTCCAGCGCCTGCAGAACGTGGCGATCGCGAACCCCGCCGCGATCACGGTCGTGATGGCGGCCGTCATCCCGCAGAGCAGCAACAGCAGCAGGCCCTGCCTGCAGATGGCGCGTCTGTTCAGGTGAATAGCTAAATTGTTGATCTGCTATTGATTTGGTAGCTGCTGGTGCATATAAATCATGCGCTAGCGGCCTAAATCATCTGAATCCATCTTCGGTAAACCCCGTTATGCATGCTGTTGAGATCACATCGTTTGGTGGGCCTGAGGTGCTGCGTCTGGGTGAGCGCCCCGCTCCTGTAGCGGGTGCGGGTGAGCTGCTGATCCGCGTGGCGGCCAGTGGCATCAACCGCCCTGACGTATTGCAGCGAATGGGCCACTATGCGCCACCCCCTGGCACCTCGGATCTTCCGGGGCTAGAGGTCGCGGGGGTGGTTGAGTCGGGCGATGCTTTGGCGATGGCAGAGGCGGGCATTCGTGTGGGGGACCGTGTTTGCGCCTTGGTGGCGGGTGGTGGTTATGCCCAGTGGTGTGTGGCGCCGGTGGTGCAATGCCTGCCGGTGCCTGACGGCTTCAGTGACGTAGAGGCCGCATCACTTCCGGAGACGTTCTTCACGGTGTGGAGCAATGTCTTTGACCGTGCGCGTTTGCAAGCCGGTGAAACGTTCCTGGTGCAAGGCGGTACGAGTGGCATTGGCGTGACGGCTATTCAGCTGGCACGTGCCTTCGGTGCTACCGTGATTGCCACCGCTGGGAGCGATGACAAGTGTGCAGCTTGCCTGGCGCTGGGCGCGCACCACGCCGTCAACTACAAGTCTCAGGACTTTGTGGCCGAGGCGAAACGAATCACCGAGGCGCGTGGTGTTGATGTGGTGCTCGATATGGTGGCAGGTGACTATGTCGCCCGCGAGGTCGAATGCCTGGCCGAGGACGGCCGGATCGTCATCATCGCCGTGCAAGGGGGGCTGCAGAGCGGTTTCAATGCCGGGTTGGTGCTGCGCAAGCGGCTCACCATCACAGGGTCCACGTTGCGTCCGCGTCCCGTGGCTTTCAAGGGGGCGATTGCACGGGCGCTGCGTGAGCGTGTCTGGCCCTTGCTGGCAGCGGGCAAGGTGCGTCCGGTCATCCACAGCACGTTTGCTGCTGCGGATGCGGCACAAGCCCATGCGCTGATGGAGTCCAACCAGCACGTTGGCAAGATTGTTTTGACGTGGTAATCATGAACAACAAGAAAAAACTCATCGCTGGCAACTGGAAGATGAATGGCAGCCTCGCTGCCAACGAAGCTTTGTTGAAGGCCTTGATTGCGGGTGCTGCAGATGTGGCTTGTGATGTGGCAGTCGCAGTGCCAGCGCCCTATCTGGCGCAGGTGCAGGCGTTGACGGCCGGCACTGCCATTGCGGTGGCAGCACAGGATGTGTCTTCGCACGAGACGGGTGCCTACACTGGTGAGGTATCGGTGGCCATGCTGAAGGATTTTGGTGTGCGCTATGCGCTGGTGGGGCACTCTGAGCGCCGCCAGTACCATGGTGAAACGGACGCGATTGTGGCGGAGAAGGCCCAGCGCGCGCTGGCGGCCGGTGTGACGCCGGTGGTCTGTGTGGGGGAAACACTGCAGGAGCGTGAAGCGGGACTGACCGAGGCGGTGGTCAAGCGGCAACTGGCAGCGGTAATTCATCTCAACGGTCATTGCATCAGCGAGATCGTGGTGGCTTACGAGCCTGTGTGGGCCATTGGCACGGGTCGCACTGCGTCGCCGGAGCAGGCGCAAGCCGTGCATGCCGTGCTGCGCACCCAGCTGGCAGCTGCGAGCGAGCATGCGGACCGCATCCGGTTGCTGTACGGCGGCAGCATGAATGCGGCCAATGCAGCCCAGTTGCTGGCGCAGCCCGATATCGACGGTGGCCTGGTCGGTGGTGCTTCGCTGAAGGCGCCCGACTTTCTACAAATCATTGCGGCCGCTCGTTGAGGCGGCTGCGAGTCAAACAATTCAATCAGGAGTGAACAGAGAATGAACGTGATCGTGAATGTGATTTTGGCGGTGCAGATGTTGGCGGCCCTGGCCATGATCGGCCTGATCTTGATTCAGCATGGCAAGGGAGCCGACATGGGGGCGGCTTTCGGTAGCGGCAGTTCGGGCAGCCTCTTTGGCGCCAGCGGCAGCGCCAACTTCCTGTCTCGTACCACGGCCGTGCTGGCTGCGGTGTTCTTTGTTTCTACGCTCGCGTTGGCCTACTTTGGCAACGCTCGTCCCGCCAGTTCGGGCAGCGTTCTGGAAACGCCCGCCGCTGCCGTGCCTGCCGGCGCACCTGCTTCTGAGGTGCCTGCAGCGCCTGCCGCTCCCGCTTCGGGCGCCGCGCAGATCCCGACCAAATAATTGAACTGAATTTCGGCCCGCAGGGCCGAAGCAGGGTTTTTCCGGAGTAGAATTCTGGATTGTCTGGAAAGCCAAAAGCCGCAAGGTTCCTCATGCCATCCAGATGCAAAAATCAGCCGTCGTGGTGAAATTGGTAGACACGCTATCTTGAGGGGGTAGTGGCGAAAGCTGTGCGAGTTCGAGTCTCGCCGACGGCACCAAAACAAAGGCCTGCCTGCATGACCCGGCTTGGGTCCTGACGGGCAAGGCCACAGCGGTGAGCACATCCTCAAGATGAACCTCGATCAGTACCTCCCCGTCCTTTTGTTCATCTTGGTCGGCATCGCCGTAGGCGTTGTCCCCCTTGTACTCGGCTACATACTGGGCCCCAACCGCCCGGATGCCGCAAAGAACTCCCCCTACGAATGTGGCTTTGAAGCCTTCGAGGATGCGCGCATGAAATTCGATGTGCGCTACTACCTCGTGGCCATTCTCTTCATTCTGTTCGACCTGGAAATCGCATTCCTTTTCCCGTGGGCGGTCACGCTGCACGAGGTGGGTGTGGCCGGTTTTGTGGCGGTCGTGATTTTCCTGGCCATTCTGGTCGTGGGTTTTGCCTACGAATGGAAAAAGGGTGCCCTGGATTGGGAATGAGCGGACTTCAACAAGGACAATGCAATGATTGAAGGCGTGATGAAGGAAGGCTTCATCACCACGAGTTACGACTCCGTGGTGAACTGGGCCAAGACCGGTTCTCTGTGGCCGATGACGTTTGGTCTGGCTTGCTGTGCTGTGGAGATGATGCACGCTGCGGCGGCCCGGTATGACATCGGTCGTTTTGGTGCGGAAGTGTTCCGTGCCAGCCCTCGTCAGTCCGACCTGATGATCGTGGCAGGCACGCTGTGCAACAAGATGGCCCCCGCACTGCGTAAGGTGTACGACCAGATGTCCGAGCCGCGCTGGGTCTTGTCGATGGGTTCCTGTGCCAATGGTGGTGGTTACTACCACTACAGCTATTCGGTGGTGCGCGGTTGTGACCGCATCGTGCCGGTGGATGTTTATGTGCCAGGTTGCCCTCCGACGGCAGAAGCTCTGATCTACGGGATCATCCAGCTGCAGCAGAAGATCCGCCGCACCAACACCATTGCTCGTGTCTGAAGGGTTGATGATGACAGCTGTTGCCATTCGGCCTGAGAAGCTTAAAGAGAATATCTCTGCGGCGCTGGGTGCCAAAGTGCGCCAGATTTCGGTCGCTCTCGATGAGGTCACCCTGGTGGTCACTGCTGCGGACTATCTGGATGCGATGCGCTTGCTGCGCGACTCGGAAGGTTGCCGTTTCGAGCAGCTGATCGATTTGTGCGGTGTGGACTATTCTGCGTATGGCGATGCAGCCCACGAGGGTGCACGCTACTGTGTGGTGTCGCACCTGTTGTCGGTCAGCCTCAACCAGCGAGTGCGCGTGAAGGTGTTCTGCCAAGACGATGATTTCCCGGTTGTTGCTTCGGTAGCTGAGTTGTGGAATGCAGCCAACTGGTACGAACGCGAAGCCTTCGATCTGTTTGGCATCGTGTTTGATGGTCATAACGACCTGCGCCGCATTCTCACGGACTACGGATTTATCGGGCACCCTTTCCGCAAGGATTTCCCCTTGTCTGGACATGTCGAAATGCGTTACGACGCCGAGCAGCGCCGTGTAGTGTATGAACCCGTGTCCATCGAGCCGCGGGAAATCACGCCCCGCATCATCCGCGAAGACAAGTACGGAGGCCTGCACTGAGTCGCCTCGCGCCTCATGTGATCCATCATGGCTGAAATCAAGAACTACTCCCTGAACTTTGGTCCGCAGCACCCTGCGGCGCACGGTGTGTTGCGCCTGGTGCTGGAGCTGGACGGCGAGGTTGTGCAACGCGCTGACCCGCATATTGGTCTGCTCCATCGCGCCACCGAGAAGCTGGCCGAGCACAAGACCTACATCCAGTCACTGCCCTACATGGACCGGCTGGACTACGTGTCGATGATGTGCAACGAGCACGCCTACTGCCTTGCCATCGAGAAGCTGCTGGGCCTGGAAGTGCCGGTGCGCGCGCAGTACATCCGCGTGATGTTCTCCGAGATCACGCGCTTGCTGAACCACCTCATGTGGTTGGGCTCGCACGGTAACGACTGCGGCAGCTCCACCATCCTGATCTACACCTTCCGCGAGCGGGAAGACCTGTTTGACATGTACGAGGCGGTTTCTGGCGCGCGCATGCATGCGGCCTATTTCCGTCCGGGCGGCGTCTACCGCGATCTGCCCGACAGCATGCCGCAGTACAAGGTCAGCAAGATCAAGAATGCCAAGGCGCTGGAGGCGTTGAACCAGAATCGTCAAGGGTCTCTGCTGGACTTCATCGATGATTTCACCCAGCGTTTCCCAGGCTGTGTGGACGAATACGAAACACTGCTCACCGACAACCGCATCTGGAAGCAGCGCACGGTAGGCATCGGCGTGGTGCCACCCGAG
The DNA here is from genome assembly GCF_002754175.1 of Acidovorax sp. 59. Classification (NCBI taxonomy): domain Bacteria; kingdom Pseudomonadati; phylum Pseudomonadota; class Betaproteobacteria; order Burkholderiales; family Comamonadaceae; genus Acidovorax; species Acidovorax sp. 59. The sequence goes on from NZ_PEET01000001.1 coordinate 1,106,395, forward strand.
CGAGCCCTGAATCTGGGTATGACCGGCCCCATGCTCCGTGGCTCCGGTATCGCCTGGGACCTGCGCAAGACCCAGCCATACGACGTATACGACCGTGTGGATTTCGATGTGCCAGTGGGCAAGACCGGTGACTGCTACGACCGCTACCTGGTGCGTGTGCAGGAAATGCGCGAGTCCAATCGCATCATCAAGCAATGCGTGGACTGGCTCAAGGCCAACCCCGGTCCCGTGATCACGGACAACCACAAGGTGGCTGCGCCCGCGCGTGAATCCATGAAGTCGAACATGGAAGAGCTGATCCACCATTTCAAGCTCTTTACGGAAGGTTTCCACGTACCGGAAGGCGAGGCCTATGCGGCGGTGGAACATCCCAAGGGCGAATTCGGTATTTATCTGGTGAGTGATGGTGCCAACAAGCCTTACCGACTCAAGATCCGGGCGCCGGGTTTTGCGCATCTGGCGACGCTCGACGAAATGGCGCGTGGCCACATGATCGCGGACGCTGTCGCCATCATTGGCACCATGGATATCGTGTTCGGAGAGATTGACCGATGATTACCGAAGCGACCAAGGCGCGGTTTGCGCGCGAAGTGGCCAAGTACCCTGCGGACCAGAAGCAGTCTGCGGTGATGGCTTGCTTGTCCATCGTTCAGCAAGAGCAGGGCTATGTCAGCGCCGAGAGCGAGGCAGTGATCGCCGACTATCTGGGCATGGCGCAGATCGCCGTGCACGAAGTCACGACCTTCTACAACATGTACAACCAGCAACCGGTGGGCAAGTACAAGCTCAACGTGTGCACCAATCTGCCCTGCCAGTTGCGCGACGGGCAAAAGGCGCTGCATCACCTGGAAAAGAAGCTGGGTGTTTCGATGGGTGAGACCACATCTGACGGCCTGTTCACTCTGCAGCAATGCGAATGCCTGGGTGCTTGCGCTGATGCGCCTGTGATGCTGGTGAACGATCGCACGATGTGCAGCTTCATGGACAACGACAAGCTCGACCAGCTCGTTGACGGCCTGCGAGCCGCGGAGGGCCAGTGATGACCACGGCAGCACAAATACTCTCCCAGTTCCAAGCTACGGGTGTTCAGACCTGTTTCCACGACCGCCATATCAACCCCCAAATCTATGTGGGCCTGAATGGCAGCAATTGGAGTATCAAGGACTACGAGGCGCGTGGTGGCTATCAGGCGCTGCGTCGTATCCTGGGCAAGGATGGTGAAGAGGGCCTGACGCAGGATCAGGTCATTGCCACTGTCAAGGAGTCTGGCTTGCGTGGCCGGGGTGGTGCAGGCTTTCCGACGGGTCTCAAGTGGAGCTTCATGCCCCGCTCGTTCCCCGGCCAGAAGTATCTGGTGTGCAATTCCGATGAGGGTGAGCCTGGTACCTGCAAGGACCGTGACATCCTGCAGTTCAACCCGCACATCGTCATCGAAGGCATGATCATCGCAGCCTATGCGATGGGCATCTCGGTGGGCTACAACTACATCCATGGCGAGATCTTCCAGACCTACGAACGGTTTGAAGCCGCTCTGGAAGAAGCGCGGGCAGCAGGTTATCTTGGCGACAACATCCTGGGCAGCAGTTTCAGCTTTCAGCTGCACGCAGCCCACGGTTTTGGTGCCTACATTTGCGGTGAAGAAACTGCATTGCTCGAATCGCTGGAAGGCAAAAAGGGGCAACCCCGTTTCAAGCCACCGTTTCCGGCCAGCTTTGGCTTGTATGGCAAGCCCACCACCATCAACAACACGGAAACCTTTGCGGCTGTGCCTTGGATCATCCGCAATGGCGGTGCGGCTTATCTGGAGTGCGGCAAGCCTAACAACGGCGGCACCAAGATTTTCTCGGTATCTGGTGACGTCGAAAAGCCAGGAAACTATGAGGTGCCGTTGGGTACCCCATTTGCCAAGCTGCTGGAACTGGCCGGTGGCGTGCGCAAAGGCCGTCAACTCAAGGCGGTGATTCCTGGTGGTTCATCGGCCCCTGTCCTGCCTGCATCCGTCATCATGGAATGCACGATGGACTACGACTCCATCGCCAAGGCTGGCTCCATGCTGGGCTCTGGTGCCGTGATCGTCATGGACGATTCCCGGAGCATGGTTGAGAGCCTGTTACGCCTGTCGTATTTCTATTCGCATGAATCCTGCGGCCAGTGCACGCCTTGCCGTGAAGGCACGGGATGGATGTGGCGCGTGATCGATCGCATCCAGCATGGCCAGGGTCGTGAGGGTGACCTGGATCTGCTCAATTCGGTGGCGGACAACATCCAGGGCCGCACCATCTGTGCGCTGGGTGATGCTGCTGCCATGCCTGTGCGCGCCATGATCAAACACTTCCGTCCCGAGTTTGAGGCACTGATCCGGAACAAGGCTCCACAAGCCGCGACTTCCGTCTGATCGCGAGAAAACATATGGTTGAAATTGAACTGGACGGTCAGAAAGTGGAAGTCGCCGAGGGCTGCATGGTGATGCATGCGGCTGAAAAGGCTGGCACTTACATTCCGCATTTCTGCTACCACAAGAAGCTTTCGATCGCCGCCAACTGCCGCATGTGCCTGGTGGACGTGGAGAAGGCTCCCAAGCCCATGCCAGCCTGCGCCACGCCGGTCACGCAGGGCATGATCGTGCGTACCAAGAGCGACAAAGCCATCAAGGCGCAGCAGTCGGTCATGGAGTTTCTGCTCATCAACCACCCTCTGGACTGCCCCATCTGCGACCAGGGCGGCGAGTGCCAGTTGCAGGATCTGGCCGTGGGCTACGGTGGCTCCTCCTCGCGGTACGAGGAAGAAAAGCGCGTGGTGTTCCACAAGGACGTGGGCCCGCTGATCTCCATGGAGGAGATGAGCCGCTGCATCCACTGCACCCGTTGTGTGCGCTTCGGCCAGGAAGTGGCGGGCGTGATGGAACTCGGCATGATCCATCGTGGCGAGCATTCTGAAATCACCACGGTCACCGGCGACACGGTGGACTCTGAACTGTCGGGCAACATGATCGACATCTGCCCCGTGGGTGCATTGACCAGCAAGCCTTTCCGTTACAGCGCCCGCACCTGGGAACTGTCGCGCCGCCGCTCGGTGAGTCCACATGACTCCACCGGTGCCAACCTGATTGTTCAGGTCAAGAACCACAAGGTCATGCGCGTTGTCCCGTTTGAAAACGAGGCTGTTAACGAATGCTGGATTGCCGACCGCGACCGTTTCTCCTATGAAGCGCTCAACGGTGACGACCGCCTGACCCAGCCCATGCTCAAGCAGGGCGGGGTGTGGAAGGAAGTGGACTGGCAGACTGCGTTGGAATACGTGGCCAATGGCCTCAAGAACATCAAGAACGACCACGGCGCTGCCAGCATTGGTGCGCTGGTGAGTCCGCACAGTACGTTGGAAGAGCTGTATCTGGCCAGCGCCCTGGTGCGCGGTCTTGGTAGCGACAACATCGACTATCGTCTGCGCAACGCCGAGTTCGCTGCTCCCGAAGGTATTCGCTGGCTCGGTACGTCCATCGCTTCGTTGTCCACGCTCCAGCGCGTGCTGGTCGTGGGTTCCAACCTGCGCAAGGACCATCCGTTGTTTGCGCAGCGCATCCGTCAGGCGGCCCGCCATGGCTGCCAGATCAGTGCCATCGCTTCGGTATCTCATGACTGGGCCATGCCGGTGCAGACATTTGTGGCACAAGGTGCCGGCCAGTGGGTCGAGATGCTCGGAGGCATCGCTTCCGCCATCGCCCATGAAAAGGGCATTCCCGCTCCGCAAGGTGTCAGCGCGGCCAACGAGGCTGCCCAGGCCATCGCCCGCTCGCTGCTGGGCGGGGAGCGCAAGGCGGTGTTGCTGGGCAATGCGGCGGCGCACCACGCGCAAGCTACGCAGTTGCTGGCATGGGCCAACTGGATTGCAGAGAACACTGGTGCAACGGTGGGCTACCTGACAGAGGCCGCCAATACGGTGGGCGCGCAGTTTGCGGGCGCTCACCCTGTCAACGGTGGACTGAATGCGGCTCAAATGCTCTCCGGTGGTTTGAGGGCGGCGGTGCTGCTGAACACCGAGCCCGTCCATGATTCTGCGACGGGTGCTCAAGCTGCAACTGCTCTTGCTGGTGCAGAAATGGTGGTCACGTTGAGCCCCTTCAAGGCCAACATGGAGTTCAGTGACGTTTTGTTGCCAATTGCTCCGTTCACGGAAACCTCGGGCAGCTTTGTCAACGCCGAGGGACGCATACAGGGTTTCCACGCCGTGGTGCGCCCTCTGGGCGATACCCGTCCCGCTTGGAAGGTTCTGCGCGTGCTGGCCAACCTGTTGGGTGTGCCAGGCTTCGACTTTGAGACCTCCCAGGATGTTCTGGCCCGTGCGACGAACGCTGCTGCCGGTGCCGTTACGCAGGTGCCCGCCGCACAGTTGTCGAATGCAGTGAAGGCGTCGCCAGCCGCAACGGCTGCAGCGGGTGACCCGGTCGTGGCATCCATCTACCAACTGGACGGCTTGGTGCGCCGTTCTACGTCGCTGCAGCTCACTGCCGACGCACGCATGGCACGCGAAGGAGTGGCCGCATGATCGACGCGATCTACAACGCGGGCCTGAACCTGCTCTCCTTTGGGTGGTGGACCGGCATCGTCTGGCCAGTGCTCTGGATCCTGATCAAGATCGTCTGCATCTTGGCGCCGCTCATGGGTGCCGTGGCTTACCTCACGTTGTGGGAGCGCAAGCTGCTGGGCTTCATGCAAGTGCGCCACGGTCCCAACCGCGTGGGACCGATGGGGCTGCTGCAGCCCATTGCTGACGCACTGAAGCTGCTGACCAAGGAAATCATCCAGCCTACGGCAGCCAGCAAGGGCCTGTTTGTTCTCGGGCCCGTCATGGCCATCATGCCGGCCCTTGCTGCCTGGGTGGCCATTCCTTTCGGCCCCGATGTGGCCTTGGCGAATGTGAATGCTGGTCTGTTGTTGGTGATGGCCATCACTTCCATCGAAGTCTATGGCGTGATCATTGCAGGCTGGGCTTCCAACTCCAAGTACGCATTCTTGGGTGCACTGCGGGCCTCGGCACAGATGGTGAGCTACGAAATCGCGATGGGCTTTTGTTTCCTCGTCGTGATCATGGTGTCGGGCAGTATGAACCTGACGGAAATCGTGCTGGGTCAGGGGCGGGGCATGGCCGCAGACAAGGGCCTGACGTTCCTGTCTTGGAATTGGCTGCCCCTGCTGCCGATCTTCCTTGTGTACCTGATCTCTGGCGTGGCAGAAACCAACCGCCATCCCTTCGACGTGGTGGAAGGCGAGGCAGAAATCGTGGCCGGCCACATGGTCGAGTACTCCGGTATGGGCTTCGCGATCTTCTTCCTGGCCGAGTACGCCAGCATGTGGCTCGTGTCCATCCTGGCGGCTCTCATGTTCCTGGGCGGCTGGCTGTCTCCCATCGATAGCGCGGTGTTCAACTGGATTCCAGGCTGGATCTGGCTGGGTCTCAAGACCTTCCTTGTGGTATCCATGTTCATCTGGATCCGGGCCACCTTCCCGCGGTTCCGGTACGACCAGATCATGCGTCTGGGCTGGAAGATCTTCATTCCGGTCACGCTGGTGTACTTGTTGTTTGTTGGCGGGTGGTTGCTCTCGCCTTGGAATATCTGGAAATAAGCGGGGACACAAATGACTGCTGTTGCTGCTGCTGCACCTTTTTCGTTCAAGGATTTCTTCAAGAGCTTCATGCTCGTGGAGTTGCTCAAGGGGATGGCCCTGACTGGCCGCTACGCGTTCCGCCGCAAGGTGACCGTGCAGTTTCCCGAAGAGAAAACGCCTTTGTCGCCACGCTTCCGTGGTCTGCATGCACTGCGCCGTTATGACAACGGCGAGGAGCGTTGCATCGCTTGCAAGCTGTGCGAAGCCGTATGCCCTGCGATGGCCATCACCATCGAATCGGATGTGCGTGCAGATGGTTCGCGTCGCACCACGCGCTATGACATCGACCTGACCAAGTGCATCTTCTGCGGGTTCTGCGAAGAGAGCTGCCCGGTCGATTCGATTGTCGAGACACACATCTTTGAATACCACGGCGAAAAGCGTGGTGACCTGTATTTCACGAAGGACATGCTCTTGGCTGTGGGCGACCGGTACGAAGGTGAAATTGCGGCAGCCAAGGCTGCAGACGCCAAGTACCGCTGAGCGGTACGGGGTTCAGCCTCTTTGCCAGACTTTCTATAAAGACCCGATTCATGGACGCCAAGACTGGTTTCTTCTATCTCTTCTCGGTGGTGCTGCTGTTTGCAGCCTTCCGGGTGATCACTGCGCGCAACCCTGTGCATGCAGTGCTGTATCTCATCCTTGCGTTCTCGCAGGCGGCGGCTGTTTGGCTGTTGCTCAAGGCAGAGTTCCTGGCAATTGCGCTGGTGCTGGTGTACCTGGGCGCGGTCATGGTGCTCTTCCTGTTCGTGGTGATGATGCTGGACATTCATATCGATACCGTACGCAAGGGGTTCTGGAAGCATTTCCCTTTGGCGGCCCTCATTGGGGCGGTCATCGCCCTGGAAATGGCTGCCGTGTTGATGGGCGGATTCCGCGGCATGGAAGAGCCCAAGGCCGTCGCTGCCATGGTCGATGCCGCTGGTCATGTGGTCCCGTACTCCAACACCAAGGCGTTGGGCAAGCTGCTGTACACCCAGTATCTGTATCCCGTTGAGATCGCTGCAGTCATTTTGCTGGTGGCCATGGTGGCTGCCATCGCACTGACCCTGCGTCAGCGCAAGGACAGCAAGGCCATCAATCCTTCAATGCAGATCCGAGTGCGTGCGGCCGATCGTCTGGCAGTGGTCAAGGTGGTCGCCACCCAAAAGCCTGATGCTGAAGAGCCTGCGCAAGCTGCTGCCGAGGAGAAAAAAGCATGACATTGACTCTGGGCCACTTTTTGTCGCTGGGCGCCATGCTGTTTGCGCTCGCTGTGATCGGCATCTTCCTGAACCGCAAGAACCTGATCGTGCTGCTGATGGCGATCGAGCTCATGCTGCTGGCCGTGAACATGAACTTCGTGGCGTTCTCCCACTACCTGGGAGACATGCACGGCCAGGTGTTCGTGTTCTTTATCCTGACCGTGGCAGCCGCTGAATCGGCGATTGGCCTGGCCATCCTGGTGCTGCTGTTCCGCAACAAATCCAGTATCAACGCGGAAGACCTCAACACCCTCAAGGGTTGATGGGTCGCGAGTATTCCCAAGGTTCTCAAGAATGAGTCAAACCCTCTCTGCTTCAACCCTCCTGGCAGTGCCGTTGGCACCGCTGGCAGGCGCCTTACTGGCCGGCGTCTTCGGTACGACCTTCGGTGGTAACTGGATCGGTCGTCGCCTGAGCCATACCCTGACCATCCTCGGGGTGCTGGTTGCTTTCATCCTCTCGGCGATGACGCTCAAGAGCGTGGCACTCGATGGTGCCCGGTTCAATGAAACCCTGTACACCTGGATGGTGGTGGGTGGCTTGAAGATGGAAGTGGGCTTCCTGATCGACAGCCTCACGGCGATGATGATGGTGGTGGTGACCTTTGTGTCGCTGATGGTTCACATTTACACCATTGGCTACATGGAAGAAGACGAGGGCTACAACCGCTTCTTTGCCTACATTTCGCTGTTCACTTTCTCCATGCTCATGCTCGTCATGAGCAACAACCTGCTGCAGCTGTTCTTTGGTTGGGAGGCGGTGGGTCTGGTGTCCTACCTGCTCATCGGGTTCTGGTTCAACAAGCCTTCTGCCATCTTCGCCAACATGAAGGCGTTTCTGGTCAACCGCGTGGGCGACTTCGGCTTCATTCTGGGCATTGGCCTGATCGCAGCGTATACCGGCACCTTGAACTATGGCGAGATCTTCGCCAAGGCGGGTGAACTGGGCTCTCTGTCGTTCCCCGGCACCAGCTGGATGCTCGTCACGGTGATCTGCATCTGCCTGTTCATCGGCGCGATGGGCAAGTCAGCGCAGTTTCCCCTGCACGTCTGGCTGCCTGATTCGATGGAGGGTCCGACTCCCATCTCCGCGCTGATTCACGCTGCCACCATGGTGACCGCCGGTATCTTCATGGTGTCGCGCATGTCGCCTCTGTTCGAGCTGTCGGACACTGCGCTCAACTTCATCCTGGTGATCGGTGCCATCACAGCATTGTTCATGGGTTTCCTGGGCATCATCCAGAACGACATCAAGCGTGTGGTGGCGTACTCGACGCTCTCGCAGCTCGGCTACATGACAGTAGCGCTTGGCGCCTCGGCGTACTCGGTGGCTGTGTTCCACCTGATGACCCATGCGTTCTTCAAAGCCTTGTTATTCCTGGGCGCAGGCTCGGTCATCATGGGCATGCACCACAACCAGGACATCCGCTGGATGGGCGGTGTGCGCAAGTACATGCCCATCACCTGGATCACCTCGCTGCTGGGTTCGATGGCCCTGATCGGCACGCCGCTGTTCTCAGGTTTCTATTCCAAGGACAGCATCATTGAGGCGGTGCACTTCAGCGATCTGCCTGCAGCCGGTTTTGCACATTTCGCAGTGCTCGCGGGTGTGTTCATCACGGCGTTCTATTCCTTCCGCATGTACTTCCTGGTCTTCCATGGCAAGGAGCGTTACGACCAGAATCCGGATGCCCACCACGACGATCACCATGGCCACGGCCACGATGATCACCACGAACCGCACGAGTCTCCCTGGGTGGTGACGGTGCCTCTGGTGCTGTTGGCCATTCCTTCGGTGGTGGTGGGTTTCCTGTTCATCCAGCCCATGCTGTTTGGAGACTTCTTCAAGGACGTCATTTTTGTGGATGCGGCCAAGCATCCTTCCATGGCACACATGGCGGAGCATTTCCACAGCGCCTGGGCCATGGCATTGCACGGTCTGCAGACGGCGCCGTTCTGGCTCGCACTGGCAGGTGTGGCGCTGTCGTACTACATGTACATGGTCAATCCTGCGTTGCCCACGGCGATCAAGGCGCGCGTACAGCCCATCTACACATTGCTTGAAAACAAGTACTACCTCGACTGGATCAACGAGAACATTCTGGCCCGTGGTGCACGTGCGCTGGGCGTGGGTCTCTGGAAGGGCGGGGATCAGGCTGTGATCGATGGTGCCCTGGTCAACGGGTCCTGGAAGCTGGTGCGGTGGGTTGCCGGTGCTGTGCGTTGGGTGCAGTCGGGCTTCATCTACCACTATGCGCTGGTCATGATCCTGGGTGTTTTCGTGCTCATGACGTATTTCGTCTGGCTCAACAAGTAGGAGAAGAATAAAAATGGGTCTGTTGAGTCTTGCAATCTGGACACCGATTGCGTTTGGCGTGCTGTTGCTCGCCATCGGGCGCGATGAGCACGCGCGTGCCGTGCGCTGGCTGGCGCTCGTCGGCGCGCTGATCGGCTTCCTGGTCACGCTGCCTTTGTACGATGGCTTCAAGCTGGGTACAGCAGCCATGCAGTTTGTGGAGAAGGCTGACTGGATCGAGCGCTTCAACGTCCACTACCACCTTGGGGTGGACGGCATTTCCTTCTGGTTCGTGCCGCTGACAGCATTCATCACCGTCATTGTGGTGATTGCTTCCTGGGAGTCGATCACGGAGCGCGTGAACCAGTACATGGGCGCTTTCCTGATCCTTTCGGGGCTCATGATCGGTGTGTTCAGCGCACTCGACGGCATTCTGTTCTATGTGTTCTTCGAGGCAACGCTGATCCCGATGTATCTGATCATCGGCATCTGGGGCGGCCCCAATAAGATCTACGCAGCGTTCAAGTTCTTCCTGTATACGTTGCTCGGGTCGCTGTTGATGCTCATCGCGCTGATCTACCTGTACAACCAGTCGGGTGGCAGCTTTGACATTGCGACCTGGCATCAGCTGCCGTTGAGCGGACGTGCACAGACCCTGCTGTTCTTCGCATTCTTTGCCGCCTTTGCTGTGAAGGTGCCCATGTGGCCCGTCCACACCTGGCTGCCCGATGTGCACGTGGAGGCGCCTACGGGCGGTTCAGCAGTGCTGGCCGCCATCATGCTGAAACTGGGTGCCTACGGTTTTCTGCGGTTTTCGCTGCCAATCGCTCCTGACGCTGCACGCCAGTGGGCTTGGCTGATGATTGCCTTGTCGCTGATCGCCGTGATCTATGTGGGCCTGGTGGCTATGGTCCAGAAAGACATGAAGAAGCTGGTGGCTTACTCGTCGGTGGCGCACATGGGTTTTGTGACCTTGGGCTTTTTCATCTTCAACGACCTGGGCGTGTCCGGCGGTATTGTCCAGATGATTGCGCACGGTTTTGTGTCCGGTGCGATGTTCTTGTCCATCGGTGTCTTGTACGACCGCGTGCACTCCCGTGAAATCGCCGCCTATGGTGGCGTGGTCAACACCATGCCGAACTTCACGGCGTTTGCCCTGCTGTTTGCCATGGCCAACTGCGGTCTGCCGGGTACGGCCGGTTTTGTGGGTGAGTGGATGGTGATCCTGGGTGCCGTCAAGGCCAATTTCTGGATCGGTCTGGCTGCCGCCACTGCGCTGATTTTTGGTGCTGCTTACACCCTGTGGATGTTCAAGCGTGTGTACCTGGGCCCCGTGGGCAATGACAACGTCAAGGGCTTGACGGACATCGACAGCCGCGAGTTCCTGGTGCTTGCTGTGCTGGGCATCGCGGTGCTGGCCATGGGCCTCTACCCCCGTCCGTTCACCGACGTGATGGACACCTCGGTGGCAGAACTGCTCAAGCATGTCGCGCAGACCAAGCTGAACTGAACAGACCAGACTGAACTGAGAGATTCGAGATGATTGACAACATCAGCTGGCTAGCGATTTACCCCGAAATTGTGCTGTTGACGATGGCCTGCGTGATTGCGCTGGTTGATCTGGGCGTACACAGCCCTCGTCGCACCAGCACCTACGTGCTGACCATGCTCACGCTGGCCGTGGTGGCTGCCCTGCAGGCCATGTATGCCAGCAGCGGCAATACCTTCTACGGTTTTGGAAATATGGTGGTGAGTGACGCCATGGGCAATTGGCTCAAGTGTTTTGCCACCGTAGCCATGATGGTCACCCTGGTGTATGGCCGCCCCTATGCTGCCGACCGCGACATGTTGCGGGGGGGCGAACTCTTCACGCTGTCCATGTTCGCTTTGCTCGGCATGTTCATCATGATCTCGGGCAACAACTTCCTGGTGATCTACCTGGGGCTTGAATTGCTCACGTTGTCGAGCTATGCCCTGGTGGCATTGCGTCGCGACAACGCTACTGCTACAGAAGCGGCCATGAAGTATTTTGTGCTGGGCGCCATGGCCAGTGGCTTCCTGCTGTATGGGTTGTCCATGGTGTACGGTGCCACGGGCTCGCTGGATATTGGCCAGGTGTTCAAGGCAGTCAATTCCGGTCAGATCAAGCATCAGGTGCTGGTGTTCGGCTTGGTGTTTGTGGTGGCCGGTCTGGCCTTCAAGCTGGGGGTGGTGCCCTTCCACATGTGGATTCCCGATGTCTACCAGGGCGCACCCACTGCAGTGACGCTGATGATTGGTGGTGCGCCCAAGCTGGCTGCATTTGCCATCACCATCCGTTTGCTGGTGGATGGTCTGCTGCCGCTGGCTATCGACTGGCAACAGATGCTGGCCGTGTTGGCGATTGGTTCTTTGCTCGTGGGTAACCTGGCAGCCATTGCGCAGACCAACCTCAAGCGCATGCTGGCCTACTCCACCATCTCCCAGATGGGCTTTGTGCTGCTGGGCCTGATGTCCGGGGTCATCAATGGCAACGTGGACGCCACTGCGGTGGAGAATGCCTACAGCGCCTCGATGTTCTACGTCATCACCTATGTGTTGACCACGCTGGCGGCCTTTGGTGTGATCCTGCTGTTGGCCCGGGAAGGTTTTGAGAGCGAAGAGATTTCCGATTTCGCAGGCCTCAATCAGCGGAGCCCCCTGTACGCTGGCGTGATGGCTGTCTGCCTGTTCTCCATGGCAGGTATCCCTCCTCTGGTGGGCTTCTATGCCAAGCTGGCGGTTCTTCAAGCCCTGATCGCTTCGGGGCAGACCATCTACATGGCGATGGCTGTGTTTGCCGTGATCATGTCGCTGATCGGTGCGTTCTACTACCTGCGGGTGGTGAAGGTCATGTATTTCGACGCACCCTTGACCGCTACCAATGTATCGGCGCCCGCCGATGTGCGCGTGGTGCTGACCATCAACGGCGCTTTGGTGCTGGTGTTGGGCTTGCTGCCAGGCGGTTTGATGGCCCTGTGTGCCGACGCCGTGGTCCGCGCACTGGCGACCTGATCGGTAGCCTGCGCGCACACGCCGCGCGGGCTACTGCTCCCATTCCCAATTTGCTGCCTCGATCAGTTCCTCTGTGTCACTTACCGGTTCGGTTTGGCTTGTGATTGTGGTGGCTTTGATTGCCGCCAATCTGCCCTTCGTCAATCAGCGCTGGCTGGTGGTGGGCCCCTCCGTCGCTAACGGCAAGCCTCTGGTCGGGCGCATGGGCGAACTGATCGTTTTGTACTTCTTGGTGGGCGGGATGGCTCTGTTATTGGAGCGTCGTGCAGGCCAAATTGCACCTCAGGGCTGGGAGTTTTACGCCATCACCGGCACCATGTTTCTCACGCTGGCCTTCCCCGGGTTTGTCTATCGGTATCTGCTGCGGCGCCACGGCTGAAGCAGCGGTCGGTTCCGGGCAGAGCCATTCGACAAAGCCTTGAGGGCACTTCCCCGTTGCCAGCTGTAGGCCGGCAGATGGGGTGGAGCACTTCTGAACACAACTCTGCACCTGGACGTTGATGTGCCTGGTAGCGCCCATCATGGGATTGCGCTCACCAGCGTACGATGCATCTTATGAAGGTACTGGATCTCCAATGTCAGCACGGCCATGTGTTTGAAGGCTGGTTTGGTTCTGAAGATGACTTTCAGAGCCAGAAGCAGCGCGGGTTGGTGCAGTGCCCTTTGTGCGCAGACGTTCATATCGACAAGCGGCTGAGCGCGCCGCGCCTGAATCTGGGCGCCCGCGAGCCCGCCGCAGCTGCGGCGGCACCGTCCGGCACAACTTCTGTTCCACATGCTGTTTCCAGCGCGCAGGTCGAGGCATCAACGCTTCTCCCAGCGCTACAGGCAGCGTGGCTGGAGCTGGCCCGCAAGGTCGTCGCGAATACCGAAGATGTCGGCTCCCGGTTTGCCGACGAAGCCAGGCGCATGCACCACGGCGAGGTTCAGGATCGGGCCATTCGTGGCCAGGCCACCGCGCAGGAGGCGTTGCAGTTGCTGGATGAGGGCATTGCCGTCATGCCGCTGCCAGCGGCAGTCAAGGAAACCCTGCAGTAGCCACTGCACCCGGTCCTAGGTGTAAACCTTGCGGAATGGTGCTGGGATCAGTTGGTGAACTGCAGTGCAGCCAGGCGCGCATACACCCCACCTTGTGCCATCAATGCGCTGTGGGTGCCTTGCTCCACGATCTGACCGTGGTCCAGCACCACGATGCGGTCGGCATTTTGTACCGTGGCCAGGCGGTGGGCGATCACCAGTGTGGTCCTTCTGCCCGTGTGGCGCTGCATGGCGGTGTCCAGCGCGGCCTGCACCATGCGCTCACTTTCTGCATCCAGTGCGCTGGTGGCCTCGTCCAGCAGCAACAGGGGCGGATTTTTGAGCATGGCTCGGGCAATGGCGATGCGCTGGCGCTGGCCGCCCGACAGGCGTACACCCCGTTCGCCCAGAAACGTGTGATAGCCCTCGGGCAGGGCTGCGATGAAGTCATGCGCAAAGGCAGCCCGGGTGGCAGCCATGACCTCTTCGTCGGAGGCGTCCGGACGGCCATAGCGGACGTTGTCCATGGCCGAGGCGGAGAAAATCACGGCATCCTGGGGCACGGTGCCCGTATGGGCGCGCAGTGTGTCCAAGCTCAGGTCGCGGATGTCCACACCGTTCAATAGGATGCGTCCCTCTCGTGAACCCTGAGCACCCGCCTCCCAGCCTCTATCCACGTCATAAAAGCGCTGCAGCAACTGAAACACCGTGGTCTTGCCCGCCCCGCTGGCGCCCACCAGTGCCACCGTCTCTCCGGGTGACAGGTTCAGAGAGAAGTTCTGCAGCGCGGGTTGATCCGGGCGCGATGGGTAGTGAAACTGCACGTTGTCAAACTGCACCTCCAGCCCTTGATCCGAAGTGGGCAGCCGCTTGGGTATTGCTGGGTTCGCCACCGGGGATTGGCTGGACAGCAACTCCATCAAGCGCTCGGTGGCACCGGCAGCACGCAGCAGGTCTCCGTACACTTCGCCCAGTACTGCCACCGCGCTCGCCAGCAGAATCACGTACACCACGGTCTGGCCCAGGTGGCCTGCACTCATCTGTCCGGCCAGTACAGCTTCCGTACCTCGGTACAACCCCCACAGCAGAAGGGCCGCGTTGGCGATGATGATGAAAGCCACGAGCAAGGCGCGTGCCTTGGTGCGCTTGACCGCCGCGCGAAATGCGTCTTCCGTGGCCCGCGCAAACCTTGAAGCCTCGCGTGGCTCAGCGGTATAGCTTTGCACCACGGGGATGGCGTTGAGCACTTCGGCCGCGATGGCGCTGGAGTCGGCCACGCGGTCCTGGCTGTCGCGTGACAATCGGCGCACCCTGCGACCGATCCACATCGTGGGCAGCACCACCAGCACGACGGCCAGCAGTACCACCGACATCACATAGGGATTCGTCCACACCAGCATGACCAGGGCACCCAGACCCAGAACCGCATTGCGTAGCCCCATGGACAGCGATGAGCCGACCACGGTCTGCACCAGTGTCGTGTCCGACGTCAGCCGCGACAGCACCTCGCCGGTTTGGCTGGTCTCGAAGAACTGGGGGCTTTGCTGCAGCACATGGCTGTAGACGGCGTTGCGCAGGTCAGCGGTGACGCGCTCGCCCAGCCAGCTCACCATATAGAAGCGCGCGGCCGAAAACCCGCCCAGTGCCATGGCCACCGCAAACAGCTCTTCAAAATGCCCGCGAAGGGCCATGGCCTGCGCTCCCCGGTCACCCGTTGCAGAGACCAGGCCTCCATCGATGAGATTGCGCAGCGCCATGGGAAACGCCAGTGTGGCCAAGGCCGCCAGCACCAGGAACACCAGCGACAGTGCAATGCGCGCCCGATAAGGGCGCAAAAAGGGCAGCAGTCCCGTGAGCGACCGGGGCGCACCGCGGGTGGGCGTGGAGGAGGAGGGGGAGGGCATCGTGGCAGTGTAGGCGGCGCAGCCGGGCGCTGCAGAAGGAGGAGGCACAGCCTCTCTCTCGCTGTAGGTAGTGCCCACGGTGGTGAATACCAAGGCCTGTCAGCAAAAAGTCAGTGAGGGGCGTGGCGCTGCACCGCCACCGCGTGTGGGCTTCTGTCCCCGCTACTGCGCCAAATTGAGCACTGGCGCGCTGCCCACGCCCGTACATCCCCAGCGCCGCGCGCCCTCAGGGCGGGTACGTAGGCATTTATACATAGGCATTAGTCCCAGTATCTACTGCGGGGTAGGGAGACATACGATGCGTTGCGATCCAACTACCTGGAGACCTTGTTGCAAGGCTCCTCATTTCAGCACCCTACGGAGCGGCCAAGGCGCAATGAGCGACGTCATTCTTGAAACCAACAGCCTGACCAAAGAGTTCAAGGGCTTCACCGCCGTCAGCGATGTGAACCTGGCCGTTCGGCGCGGCTCCATCCATGCGCTGATCGGTCCCAATGGGGCGGGCAAGACCACGTGCTTCAACCTGCTCACCAAGTTCCTGGAGCCGACCTCGGGTGTCATCCGCTTCAACGGGCACGACATCACGCGAGAGCAGCCCGCACAGATTGCGCGCCGTGGAGTGATCCGCTCGTTCCAGATCTCGGCCGTGTTTCCGCACCTAACACTCATCGAGAACGTGCGCCTGGGCCTGCAGCGCAAGCTGGGCACCTCGTTCCACTTTTGGCGCAGCGAGCGCACCCTGCGGCAGCTTGACGACCGTGCCATGCAACTGCTGACCGAGGTGGGGCTGGAAGACCTGGCCGATGAAGTGACCGTGAACCTGCCCTATGGCCGCAAGCGCGCACTGGAGATCGCGACCACGCTGTCCATGGAGCCCGAGTTGATGCTGCTGGACGAGCCCACGCAGGGCATGGGCCACGAAGACGTGGACCGCGTTACCCAGCTCATCAAGAAGGTCTCGGCAGGCCGCACCATCCTGATGGTGGAGCACAACATGAAGGTGGTCTCCACCATCGCTGACCGCATCACGGTGCTGCAGCGCGGCGCCGTGCTGGCCGAAGGCCCCTACGCAGAAGTCTCCAACAACCCCCAAGTCATGGAAGCCTACATGGGCACGACCGACGGCCAACTGCAGGGAGCGCACTGATGGCTGGCGCTCCCGCACTCGAAATCAAGAACCTCGAAGCCTGGTACGGCGAGTCGCATGTGCTGCACGGCGTGGACATCGTCGTCCAGCCGGGCGAGGTGGTCACGCTGCTGGGCCGCAACGGCGCAGGCCGCACCACCACCATGCGCGCCATCATGGGGCTGACCGGTGCGCGCAAGGGTTCGGTCAAGATCAACGGCGTGGAAACCGTGAACATGCCCACGCACCGTATTGCGCACCTGGGCGTGGGCTACTGCCCCGAAGAGCGTGGCATTTTCTCCAGCCTGTCGTGCGAAGAAAACCTGCTGCTGCCACCCGCCCTCAAGACGGGCACGCCGGGCATGTCGGTGCAGGAGATCTACGCCATGTTTCCCAACCTGGCCGAGCGCAAGAACAGCCAGGGTACGCGCCTGTCGGGCGGTGAACAGCAGATGCTGGCCGTGGCCCGCATCCTGCGCACCGGCGCCAACCTGCTGCTGCTCGATGAAATCTCCGAAGGCCTGGCGCCCGTCATTGTGCAGGCCCTGGCCCGCATGATCACCATGCTGCGCCAGAAGGGCTACACCGTGGTCATGGTTGAGCAGAACTTCCGTTTTGCCGCACCGCTGGCCGACCGGTTCTACGTGATGGAGCACGGCCGCATCGTGGAGAAGTTCGGCGCTGCCGAGCTGGAAGCCAAGATGCCTGTACTCAACGAACTGCTGGGCGTCTGAGCCACGCCCACACCCTTTCCCTACCGCTTTCTTCCACCACACCCACAGGAGACAAATCCATGAAGAAACAACTCAAAGTGCTGGCACTGATGCTGGGCGTTGCAGGCTTGGCCACCTCGGCCGCGCACGCACAGGACAAGGTCAAGATCGGTTTCATCACCGACATGTCCAGCCTGTACGCGGACGTGGAAGGCAAGAACGGCGCAGTCGCCATCCAGATGGCCATTGATGACTTTGGCGGCAAGGTGCTGGGCATGCCCATCGAACTGATGAGCGCCGACCACCAGAACAAGGCCGACATCGCAGCCTCCAAGGCCCGCGAGTGGATCGACACCCAGGGCCTGACCATGGTGTTTGGTGGCACCAACTCCGGCACCGCACTGGCCATTGCCAAGGTAGCCGCCGAGAAGAAGCGCGTCTACATCAACAACGGCGCTGCCAGTTCGGCATTGACCAACGAACAGTGCTCGCCTTACACCGTCCACTATGCGTATGACACCGTGGCGCTGGCCAAGGGCACTGGCTCGGCCATTGTGGATGGCGGTGGCAAGAGCTGGTACTTCCTGACGGCAGACTATGCCTTCGGCCATGCGCTCGAGGCCGACACTACCTCAGTGGTCAAGGCCAAGGGCGGCAATGTGGTGGGTGCCGTGCGCCACCCGCTGAACGCGTCGGACTTCTCGTCCTTCCTGCTGCAGGCACAGAACTCCAAGGCGCAGATCCTGGGCCTGGCCAATGCGGGTGGCGACACCATCAACTCCATCAAGGCTGCCAAGGAGTTCGGCATCGGCAAGAGCATGAAGCTCGCCGGCCTGCTGATCTTCATCTCCGACGTGCACAGCCTGGGCCTGCGCAATACCGAAGGCCTGCAGTTCACCACCAGCTGGTACTGGGACCTGAATGACGAGACCCGCAAGTTCTCTGCCCGCTTCTTCGAGAAAACCAAGCGCATGCCTGGTGAAATTCAAGCTGCTGACTATTCAGCCACCATGAACTACCTCAAAGCCGTGGAAGCAGCCAAGTCGGTGGATGCCGACAAGGTCATGGAAACCTGGCGCAAGATGAAGATGAATGACTTCTTCGCCTCTGGCCAGATTCGTCCTGATGGCCGCTATGTGCACGACATGTACCTGATGGAAGTGAAGAAGCCCGCAGAGTCCACCAAGCCCTGGGACTACTACAAGCTGATCAAGAAGCTGCCTGGTGACTCGGTGTTCACCACCAAGGCCGAGAGCAAGTGCCCGCTCTGGAAGTAAACCCCTGAGAGGGCGCACACCGGCCTGGCTGTCCCTGCGGGGCGCCGGGCCCGGTGTGGTCCTCTGACCTGAACTCTCTCCACCTGCTGCTGCCTCCCATGGAAATCTTTGGTGTCTCATTGCCCGGCCTGTTGAGCCAGCTCCTTCTGGGGCTGGTCAACGGATCGTTCTACGCAATCCTCAGCCTGGGGCTGGCTGTGATCTTCGGCCTGCTCAACGTCATCAACTTTGCGCACGGTGCACTGTTCATGACCGGGGCATTGCTGACATGGATGGCCATGAACTACTTCGGCATCAACTACTGGTTGATGCTGGTGCTGGCGCCGCTCGTGGTGGGGCTGTTCGGGGTGCTGATCGAGCGCTTGCTGCTGCGCTGGATCTACAAGCTTGATCACCTGTACGGGCTGCTGCTCACGCTGGGCCTGACCCTGCTGATCGAAGGCGTGTTCCGCTCCATCTATGGCGTGTCGGGCCTGGGCTACGACACACCTGAACTGCTGGAAGGCGCGACCAATCTCGGCTTCATGATCATGCCCAACTATCGCGCCTGGGTGGTGGTCGCGTCGGTGGTGATCTGTCTGGCCACCTGGTACGTGATCGAAAAAACCAAGCTCGGCGCCTATCTGCGTGCCGGTACCGAAAACCCGCGCCTGGTGGAAGCCTTCGGCATCAACGTGCCGGTGATGGTGACCCTGACCTACGCCTTTGGTGCCGCACTGGCTGCTTTTGCCGGTGTGCTGGCCGCCCCCGTGTACCAGGTCACCCCGCTCATGGGGCAGAACCTCATCATCGTGGTGTTTGCCGTGGTCGTGATTGGCGGCATGGGCTCCATCATGGGCTCCATCTTGACCGGGCTGGGCCTGGGAGTGATCGAAGGTTTCACCAAGGTGTTCTACCCCGAAGCATCTTCCACCGTGGTGTTCGTCATCATGGTCATCGTTCTTCTCATTCGCCCCGCCGGCCTGTTCGGCAAAGAAAAATAAGGGGCCGCCAGCATGAATTCCAAGAACACTGCCACCATTGGTTACGGCCTGCTGTTGCTGGCCCTCATTGCCGCGCCTTTTCTCGGCGCCTATCCCGTCTTCGTGATGAAGCTCATGTGCTTTGCACTGTTTGCTTCCGCGTTCAACCTGCTGCTCGGTTATACCGGCCTGTTGTCTTTTGGCCATGCGGCCTTCCTTGGTGGCGCCGCCTATGTGGCTGGCCACGCCATCAAGGTGTGGGGCCTGACGCCTGAAGTAGGCCTGCTGCTCGGCACCGCCGGTGGCGCGCTGCTGGGCCTGCTGTTTGGCTGGCTGGCCATTCGCCGCCAGGGCATCTACTTCTCCATGATCACATTGGCGTTGGCGCAGATGCTGTTCTTTGCCTGTCTCCAAGCCCCCTTCACGGGTGGTGAGGACGGCTTGCAGGGTGTGCCGCGCGGCAAGCTGTTTGGCTTGATCGATCTGCAAAGCGACCTCGTCATGTACTACGTCGCGCTGGTCATCGTGGTCGCAGCCTTCTTGCTGATCGTGCGCACCATCCACTCGCCGTTCGGCCAGGTGCTCAAGGGCATCAAGGAGAACGAGCCCCGCGCCATCTCGCTGGGCTATGACACGCACCGCTTCAAGCTGCTGGCCTTTGTGTTGTCGGCGGCTCTGGCGGGCCTGGCAGGCTCTCTCAAGACCCTGGTGCTCGGCTTTGCCACGCTGTCCGATGTGCACTGGACCGCGTCGGGCCAGGTCATCCTGATGACGCTGGTAGGCGGCCTGGGCACGCTGTCGGGCCCGCTCATCGGCTCGGCCGTGGTGGTGCTGCTGGAGAACAAGATCGGCGAATTCGGCAACCTGTTGGCCGCCTTGACCAGCGTGGAATGGTTCAAGACCCTGGGCGAATCCGTCACCATGGTCACTGGCCTGATCTTCGTGATCTGCGTGCTGGCCTTCCGCCGCGGCATCATGGGCGAGATCATTGCCTGGCTGGCACAACGCCGCGCAGGCAGCTCCGCCAAGCATTGAGGGGGTGACGCCGCACGGTCTGGCGGCATTTATCGGGCATCAAGCCGCTGCAGCTTTTACAGGCGCAGCGGCTTTGCATATCCGGTCATCTCCAGGTAGCCCCTACCTATGGGTTGGCCTCTGGCGCTCATCAGGTCCGACAGCCCTTCCCAATAGATCGCACCCGTCGATCCGCTGCTGTCCAGCTCCTGGCTTTCCAGCAGCGCATTCACTTCAAAGCTGCCTGCGGGCGTTTCCACCCGCCACTGCACCGGGTAGCGCGCGCCACTGCGCGGGCTGGCCCACCACCGCAAGGGGGTGAACGCCACAGACTGTGCGCCAAACACCTGCACCGGCTGCCCGGGTGCCCGCCACGATCCGCCCGCCCACAGCGCGGTGCCATCAGCCCGCCGCAGTCGGAAGGCCGTGAGCGCACTGCCATCATGCAGGTTCATGCCAATCCAGTCCCACCCCTGGGCCTCGGGGTGCAGCAGTGCCTCGCTCCACTCGTGGTCCATCCAGGCGCGGCCGGTGTCGGGCGTCACCTCCATGCGTTTGTTGCCCACCTGCAAGGTGCCGCTGACGGCCAACTGTGGCTGGCTGTAGTAGTAACTGGCCTGCTCGGCGTCCGGCCCCTTGCGGGACAGCCCTTGCTGCCCCTGGAGCAGCAAGGGCTGGCTGCTGTCAAACACCAGGTCCAGCCCAAACTCGCTGCCCACGATGTGTGTGGTGTAGCGGCTGGCTGCAAAGTCTGGCTTTCCGCGTGCGGTGTCGCCGCGCTCCAGCGTCCAGTCCTGCAGGCGGATTCGGGTGTCGACCTCACTGGCCTGCGCCACCCCAAAACCAGCACGCGCAATGCGCTGGTCATGCACCAGCCGCTGGCCGCGCACATCGGTGATGGCGGCGTGCGCGAACAGCAGGTGTTTGGCAGCAAACGCCGACTGCAGCTGTCGCGTCGCATCGACCCGCGAGCGAAAGAATGTGATCTGAAAGCCCCACGGTTGCCCCTGCGCTTGCACCTGGCCGGTGATGTACCACCACTCGGTACGAAGCTCCGGGTGGCTGCCGTGGTCACGGGGAAAGGTCAACGCCCGTGCAGGCAATGCATGCGCTGTCTCGGGCAACCACCCTGCAGCACCGACGGCTGCCAGGCCCACGGGCATCTGCGTTACCAGCCACTGGCGTCGCGTGGCCAGAGGGCCGCTTGGTTGCGTCAACAGGCCTGGAGGCAAAGCAGAAAAGGGCATGGTGCGGAGGGGAGCGGACGTCAGCCGATCAGTGCGTCTATCTTCTGCTGCGCGGCTGAGCAGTCGCCAAACATGCGGTCCACCCATTCGGTGTCGAAATACGTGGGCAAGTACCGCTCGCCCGCATCACACAGCAGCGACAGGATGGAGCCGTGCTCGCCACGCTCGCGCATCTCGCTGGCCAGCGTGAGCATGGCCACAAAGTTGGTGCCCGTGGACGGGCCCACGCGCCGCCCCAGCAACTGCGACAGCGCACGCATGGCGGCGATGGACTCGCAGTCCGCCACATCCACCATGCGGTCCACCAGCGTGCGGACAAAGCTTGGCTCCACCCGTGGGCGCCCAATGCCTTCAATGCGGGATCCCGGAGCCGTCAGCTGCGCATCGCCCGTGCGGTGGTAGGCGCTGAACACCGACCCCGCCGGGTCGGCCACACACACCTGCGTGGCATGGCGCTGGTAGCGCACGTAGCGGCCAATGGTGGCGCTGGTGCCGCCCGTGCCCGCGCCCACCACGATCCAGCGCGGCACAGGGTGCGGCTCGCGCGCCATCTGCGTGAACATGCTCTCGGCAATGTTGTTGTTGCCGCGCCAGTCGGTCGCGCGCTCGGCATACGTGAACTGGTCCATGTAGTGGCCGCCCGTCTCCTCGGCAATCGCACGGGCCGCGTCATACACAGCGCCCGCGCTGTCCACAAAGTGGCAACGCCCGCCATGGAACTCGATCTGCGCCACTTTCTCGGGTGACGTGCTGCGCGGCATCACCGCCACAAACGGCAACCCTAGCAGCCGGGCAAAGTAAGCCTCACTCACCGCCGTGGAGCCGCTGGACGACTCGACGATGGTCGAGCCCTCATGCACCCAGCCATTACACAGCGCATACAAAAACAGCGACCGCGCCAACCGGTGCTTCAGGCTGCCGGTGGGGTGGGTGGATTCGTCCTTGAGGTACAGGTCAATGCCATGCGCAGCAAACGCGGGCAGGCGCAGCGGGATCAGGTGGGTGTCAGCGCTGCGCTGGTAGTCGGCTTCGATGCGGGCGATGGCTTCGTGCAGCCAGGGGGCGCGATCTTGAGTGTGGCAAGGTTCGGAGGTGTTCTGTTGAAAAGACATAGTTGCATTGTCGCGGTGTTCCATGGGGTAGCTCGTATCTTCACCAATCCTCTTTCACCGCCATCACCGCATCCCTTCCCGCCGCCGCCCGGCCCGCCAGCCATGCGGTGACCGTGCCCGACACAACAACGGCAGCACACAGCCCCAGCAACCTCCAACCCGGTACCGCCAAATCCATCGTCCAGTGAAAACTCTGCGGGTTGACCACGTGCACCAGCACCACGGACACGGCCAGCCCCAGCAGCACGCCCGCCGCGGCACCCACCGCCGTCCACGCGGCCCCTTCGCCCGCCACCACGGTCAGGATCTGGCGCCGCGTGAGGCCCAGGTGGGCGAGCAGGCCAAACTCCTTGCGCCGTGCCAGCACCTGGGCGCTGAAGCTGGCGGCTACGCCGAACAGGCCGATGCCGATGGCGACGGCCTGCAGCCAGTAGGTGACGGCAAAGCTGCGGTCGAAGATGCGCAGCGAGCGTTCGCGGATGGTGGCGGCGGAGCTGAATTCCACCAGGGCCTCGTTGCCGTCGCCCGTGGTGGCGCCCGCCGCAGTGGAGAGCTGGCGGCCGGCTTGGGTCGCAGCGAGCGCGCGGATGGACGCCTGCAAGGCCGACAGGTCGGTGCCCTCGCTGGGCCACAGGGCCAGGTCGCTGGTGCGGGCGTCGCCGGTCAGGCGCAGCCACACAGCGCGGTCCATCACCACGGCGCCGGTTTGCCGGGCATAGTCACGCCAGATGCCTGCTATGTAAAAGATAGCTGCTGGCGCATGATTCTCTAGCGCTTGGGGGCTAAAAGCCTTGGAAAGTGCAGGCCACTCCATGCCGGGGCGCAGGCCGTACAGGTCCACCACGGCCTCGCTGATGTACACGCCGGTGCGGCCGGGGGGCACGGGCAGGGCCTCGCCCACCAGCGGCAGGGTCTGCGCCGGCTCATCGCCCAGGGGGCGGCTCAGCACCGTGAGGGCGGGCAGCGTGGGGGACAGCTGCAGTGGGCTGGCGCGCAGGGGCTGCACGCGGTCCAGTCCTGGCAACTGGCCCACTGCTTCGGCAAAGCCTGCAGGCAGCAACGCGGCCTCACCGCCGCCCGTGCCGCCCGCACTGAGGGCCGAGCGCACGTACAGCGGCGACGGCAGCACCGCGTCCAGCCACTGAGTGACCGAGCCGCGAAAGCTGGACACCATCACCGTCAGCGCAACGGCCAGGCTGAGGGATGCGACCACGCCGCCCACCGCGATGGCCGCGCTGCCCCGCATGCGCCGCGCGCGCTCCAGCGCCAGCAGTGGCAGCGCATGGCGTGCGGCCAGGGGCTGCAGCCATGCCAGCAACCGCGCCATGCCCCAGGGCAACAGGGCGATGCCACCCACCAGTAGCAGGGCAATGGCGACGTACGCGGCCAGTGGAATGCCAAATACGGGTGGAGCGCTAGTCAAAATTGCCCCGGTAGCTATCAAAACGATACCAACAGTGCCCTTGTCCGCCTGGCTGGCCGCGGCGCCAAGGCCCTTCAGGGTCTGGGCCGGGGGCAGGGTCTGCGCGGCGCGTGCGGGCCACCAGCCACCCGCCAAGGCGGCCGCCACGCCCAGTGCGCCGTACACCAGGGCGGCGGGGGCGCTCCATTGCAGCGCCGGCCGCACGCCCGCAAAGTAGCCACCGCCCAGGTCGCCGCCCAGCAGTTGCAGCGCCGTGGCCGCCAGCGCGGTGCCCAGCGTTATGCCCAGCACGCTGCCCAGCAGGCCCAGCGCTGCCGACTCTGCCAGCACCAGTGCCAGCCGCTGGCGCGGTGTGGCGCCTAGCACGGCCAGCAGCGCAAACTGCGGCCCGCGCTGCGCCACGCTGAGGGCCAGCACCGAGAACACCAGAAACGCCCCGGTGAACAGTGCCACCAGCGCCAGCACCGTCAGGTTGACCCGGTAGGCGCGCGACAGGTTGCTGATGCGCTGGGTGGCATCGCTGGGCTGCGCCAGCACCAGGTTGGCAGGCCAGCCGGGCTGCGCGCGCAGTGTGGCTTCCCACGCAGTGCGGTCGGTGCCGGGCTGCAGTTGCAGGTCGATGCGGGTGAGTGCGCCTGCACGGCCAAACAGGTCTTGCGCAGCGCCAATGTCCATCACGGCCAGCGGCGCGCCGCCGGCGGTCACGGTGCCCGCCACCTGCACCGTGAGCGCCTGTTGCAAACCCACCTGCAGCGTAAGGCGGGGCAGGGGCGAGGATGGTGCTGGAGCGGCGGCAGAAAGCCCCAGCACCTGCAGCGCGGCCGTATTGAGGAACACCGTGGCGGGTGCGAAGAGGGCGAACCGGTCGGCGCTGTCCCAGGGGCGCGGCACCAGCGCCGGGGCCATGGTGGGCAGCAGCAGTGCATCGGCGCCCAGCACGCGGATGGGGGTGCGAAGGGACTGGTCTTTGGCGCCCGCGGCTGTATCTGCCTGCGCTACGGCCGACAGCTCCAGCAGCGGGCTGGCGCGGGCCACTTGCGGGTCGGTGGCCAGGCGTTCGTACAGCGCCTCGGGCAGGCTGCCTTGCATGGCGCGCAGCTCCAGGTCGGGCTGGCCGTTGACGGCGCGCACGGCCTGCGAGAACTCGTCCAGCGCCGACGCATTGATCACATGCACCGCAAACGCCAGTGCCACACCCAGCATCACGGCCGCCACCGCTGCGGCGCTCCGCCAGGGGTGGTGGCGCAGGTCTTGCCAGGAGAAGGTGCGGAGCAGGGCGAGCATGGCCTGCATTGTGGCCGCAGGCGTTGGGAGCCTGGGTTTTTGACGCACATCAACCTTGCATTTCAACCCCCTTGAAGCCGCGATGCCGCAGACCTATCTTGGAATCAGGGCCCGCCCTCCTGCGCTGGCTCAGTTGTCTGTTTCAACCCCTTTTCAGGAGCCAAAACCATGAGCTCTCTCGTGACCCGTGGCAGTCTGTTTGACGACTTTTTCAAGGACATTGCCCCCGGCTTTTACGTGCGCCCGCTGCATGGCGACAACCTGCCTTCGCCCAGCCAGATCAAGGTGGATGTGAAGGAAACCGAAGGTGGCTACACGGTGCAGGCCGAGGTGCCCGGCGTGGCCAAGGAGGACATCCATGTCTCGCTCGAAGGCAATGTGGTGAGCCTGCGTGCCGAGGTGCGCCAGCACGACGAAAAGCGCGAGGGCGAAAAGGTGCTGCGCAGCGAGCGCTACTTTGGCGCTGTGGCCCGCAGCTTCCAGCTGCCCGCCGATGTGGACGCCGCGCAGGCCAAGGCCAAGTATGACAACGGCGTGCTGACGCTGACCCTGCCCAAGAAGGTGAACAAGGCGGCGCAGCGGCTGAACATCGAGTAAAGGCCCGCAGCCGCTTTGGCTGCAATGGGGCTCAGCCTAACCAGCGATGCCGCTGGCCGTGAGGCGCAGCACCCGGTCGGCCCGCGCCGCCGCAGCGTCGGAATGGGTGACCAGCACCAGCGAAGCGCCGTTCTCCCGCGTTTGCGCCAGCAGCAGGTCCATCACGCGCGTGGCGGTGGTGGGATCGAGGTTGCCGGTGGGCTCGTCGGCCAGCAGCAGGGCGGGGCGGTGCACCAGCGCGCGGGCGATGGCCACGCGCTGCAGTTGGCCGCCGCTGAGCTGCTGCGGCAGCCGTGCGCTGAAGGCCTCCAGGCCCACAGCGGCCAGCATGTGCTGCACCCGGGCCGCGTCGGTTTGGCCCAGCAGCATCAGCGGCAGGGCCACGTTCTGTGCCACGTCCAGGTGCGGCAGCACGTGGAAGGCCTGGAACACAAAGCCCACATGCGCACGGCGCCACAGCGCACGGGCGGTGTCGTCGAGCTGGCCCAGGTCGGTGGTGCCGTGGGTGATGCTGCCGGTGTCCCAGGTATCCAGCCCCGCCAGGCAGTTGAGCAGGGTGGACTTGCCCACGCCCGAATCGCCCACGATGGCCACAAACTCGCCGGGTGCCACGGCGAACTGCACGTTGGCGAACACCGGCGTGCTGCCGTAGTGCTTGCCCAGGTTCTCCACACGCAGCAGCGTCATGGCGTGGGCTGCTCCAGGCGCTGCAGCACGGCCTGCACCAGCGTGGCCACGGCATGGGGCTGGTCGCAGGCGATGGCGTGGCGCTGCGGCATGCTGCGCAGCCAGGTGATCTGGCGCTTGGCCAGTTGCCGTGTGGCGGCAATGCCGCGTTCGCGCAGGAAGGCCGTGTTCAACGGGGTGCCCGCAGGACGGCTGGCCTGGAAGTCGAGTTCTTCCCACACCTGCCGGTAGCCTACGCAGCGCATGGAGGGCAGGTCGGGGTGCAGGTCGCCGCGTGCGCGCAGGGCCGCCACCTCATCAATGAATCCTCCGGCCAGCATGGTGTCGAAACGCTGGGCGATGCGCTCATGCAGCCAGGCCCGGTTGTCGGGTTCTAAGGAAAAAAGCGCACTGGCGCCGGTGTTATTTGTGTTGTCTGCTACTTTTTTGATAGTGTGAAAGCTCGACAACGGCTGGCCCGAGACATGCCACACCTCCAGCGCACGTTGAATGCGCTGGCTGTCGCCGGGGGCCAGGCGCGCGGCCGTCACTGGGTCCACACGCGCCAGCTCGGCATGCAGGGCAGGCCAGCCCTGCTCGGCCGCCTGGGCTTCGATCTTGGCGCGCACCTCGGGGTCGGCGGCGGGCATGTCGTCAATGCCATCAAACAGGGCCTTGAAGTACAGCATGGTGCCGCCCACCAGCAATGGCAGTGCGCCGCGCGCGCGGATCTCGGCGATGAGCCGGGTGGTGTCCTGCACAAACTCGGCGGCGCTGTAGGCCTGCAGCGGATCGCGGATGTCGATGAGGTGGTGCGGCACGGCGGCGCGCTCGTCGGGCGTGGGCTTGGCGGTGCCAATGTCCATGCCCCGGTACACCAGGGCCGAGTCCACGCTGATGATCTCGACCGGCCGGCCCTGTTTGCCCAGCACGGCGGCCAGCGCCAGTGCGCCGGCGGTCTTGCCCGACGCCGTGGGGCCCGCCAGAGCGATGGTGGGGAGGGTGTCAGGCGTGCTCACGGGGCGCTCCAAACTTCTGCACCAGCGTCCACGAGATCACGGCCAGCACCACCGACCAGAACCAGATCCCGTTAACCAGAGGCCACACCGTGCCATCGAGCCGCAGGCCCAGCCAGCCGCCAATGGCAAAGGCCGCCAGCATCATCATGAAACCGTTGAGTGCGGATGCGACGCCTGCCGCCTTGGGGAAAGGTCCTACGGCGCCACTTTGCCCGCAGGGCTGGTGGATGCCGTGCGCCACCATGAACAGGTAGAACGGTAGCGTCAGTGCCCAGGGGTGGTGACAGCCCATCCAGGCCACCAGCGCCATCAGCGTGCCGCCGCTGGCGCTCAAGGCCCCGGCAATGGCCACCGTGCGCTGCAGGCCAAAACGTGCCAGCAGAGCGCGGCACACAAAGGTGCCCGCAAAGTAGGCCACGCAGGCAGACGCCATGACCCAGCCATACATGGTGCGCGTGAGGCCCAGCACGTCGATGTAGACGAACGAGGACGACGCCAGAAAGGTGAACAGCCCGCCATAGGTGGCCGTGGTCTGCAGCGAAAACGCCCAGAAGGTGGGGCTGCGCAACACCTGTTGCCAGGTACCCACCAGCGCACGGGGCTGCAGCGCTTGGGGGTTGCGGTGGGCCAGGGTCTCGGGCAAGCGCAAGGCCACCAGCGCCAGCGTGACCACGGCATAAACCGTGAGAGCCAGCAGCGCAGCGCGCCAGCCCAGCCATTCGCTCAGCAGGCCACCCATGGGCGCGCAGATGCAGGCCACGATGCCCAGCCCCGTGAGCGCCTTGGACATGGCGCGGGCGCCCTCCAGCGGCGTATACAGGTCGCGCACGATGGCGCGCGCGCACATCACCACGGCACCCATGGCAGCACCCTGGGCGATGCGCCACAGAATCAGCAGGCCCATGGTCGGCGCAAAGGCGCTGCCCAGCGAGGCCACGGTGTAGATGGTCAGGCCCGCCAGCAGGATGGGGCGGCGGCCAAAGCGGTCAGACAGAGGGCCCCACACCATCTGAGAACAACCAAACGCCAGCAGCAGCCCGCTGAGCGTGAGCTGCGCCGCCGCCATGGGCGCGCCCAGGCTGCGGGTGAGCGCGGGCAGCGCGGGCAAGTACAGGTCGGTGGTGACGGGCTGGATGGACAGCAACAGGGCCAGCACCAGAATGGCCAGGCCAGGTTGGACAGAGACAGGGGCGGCCGCAGACGCTGCGGTGGCGGAGGGGGCAGACATATCTGTCTGAGCGTACCAGAAGGGGTGGGCGCGCTGCAGGCAGGGCGGTGGACCCAGGCGGTGAGAACTTGCGCAAATTTATGTATGACAAAGGTCGCGCGGGTGACATCCTGCCTTGCGCGGGGCGCAGCACCATGGTGGGGCGGTGGCTGGCAGCCCGTCATGCCTTGGACGCTGTTCTGAGGGACGCTTCGCCCGGATGCTGCACCAAGCAACACAACACAACAAGGAGACAAGCCATGCACAAGACTTACAGCGCCTCTGCGGCGCAAACCGCTCACCCTTTGCATCCTGCGCAGGCCCGGCGTTCTGGCGCATTCCCCGCCGCGCTGTGGCGGGCTGCCTGCGCTGCGGCGGCACTGGGTGTGGCCTTTGCGGCCCCAGCCCAGGCGCAGGCCCCGGCGCTACCGGCGCCCGAGACCGTGACGCTGGACAAGCTGGGCTACATGAGCACCTTCCCACCCGAAGGGGCGCAGCGTGTGGACCTGAGCAACTCGTACAAATACCCGCAGCTGCGCTGGGCCGTGCAGCACCTGCGCGAGCTGCAGCCCACACGCAATATCCGCCGGGGCGGTGCCGCACCATCTGCGTTGCCGGCCGACCCGCGACCATTGGGCGCAGTGGCATTCGATGACGACAAGGGCCAGCCCATCACGGTGGACCAATGGTTCACCCGCACCTACACCGATGCACTGGTGGTGATGCACAAGGGCCGCGTGGTGTACGAGCGCTACGACAACCAGATGAAGCCCTACTCGCCGCATCTGCTGTTCTCGGTCACCAAGTCGTTCACCGGGCTCATGGCGGCGCAGCTGGCGCACGAGGGCAAGATCGACCCCGAGGCGCTGGTGACCAAGTACGTGCCGGAGCTGGCCGAATCGGCCTGGGGCGACATGAAGGTGCGCGATGTGATGGACATGACGGGCGCCGTGCGCTTCCGCGAGGTCTACACCGACCCGACCACCGAGATCTTTGGCTACAGCTGGTCCAGCGGTCTGCTGCCCCGTCCGCCGGGCTACCAGGGGCCGACCAATGTGTACGACTTCCTCAAGACGCTCAAGAAGGAAGGCGAACACGGCGCCGGGTTTGTGTACCGCACCGTGCATTCGGAGGTGCTGGGCTGGATCGTGTCGCGCGCCACTGGCAAACACTGGGCGGAGTTGATGAGCGACAACATCTGGCAAAAGCTGGGCACCGAGGAAGATGCCCATGTGATGGTGGACAGCGTGGGCACGCCGCTGCAGGGCGCAGGCCTCAACGCCACGGCGCGCGACCTGGCGCGGTTTGGCGAGATGCTGCGCCTGGGCGGCAGCTTCAACGGCCAGAAGATTTTTGACAAGGCCGTGATCGACGACACCGCCAAGGGCGGCGACCGCGAGAAGTTCAAGATGGGTGGCATGGCCTTTCGGCCCGGCTACAGCTACCGCAACCAGTGGTGGGTGCTGCACAACTCTGATGGGGCTTATGAGGCCGCCGGCATCCACGGCCAGTTCATCCATGTGAATCCGGTTGCCGAGATGGTGGTGATCAAACTGTCGTCGCACCCCGTGGCGGGGGCAGGCTTTACCCACCCGCTCACCCTCAAGGCCTGGGCGGCACTGGCGCAGGCGGTGCGCCGCTGAGACTGCGCGGCTGACTCGTCGCGGCGAGCCGCTGCGCTTACTTCAGGTGAAACAGCGAGGCCACGGCCTCGCGGTACTGCCGTTGGCCCACAGAGTTGGTGTTGTGGTGCGAGCCGCCCTCTACCAGCACAAACTGCTTGGGCTCCCGCGCTGCCTCGTACAGCTGGCGGCCCAGCGTGGGGCGGATCAGGCTGTCGTCGCTGCCATGCACCACCAGCAGCGGCGAGCCGATGTCGGCCACCTTGCGGATGGATTCGAACCGCTGCGTGATGAGCGGCGACACCGGCAGCCAGCCCCACTTGAAGGTGCTGACCACGTCGGGGATGCTGGTGAAGGTGCCTTCGACGATGGTGCCCTTTTCATCCGGTACTTGGCGCGCCAGATCGATCGCAATGGCGCCGCCCAGCGAGTGGCCGAAGATGTAGCGCGGCTTGTCCGGGTGCTGCTCGGCCAGCCAGTTCCAGGCGGCGCGGGCGTCCTCGGCCGCGGTGGCCTCGGAAGGCAGGCCTGCGCTGCTGCGCCCAAAGCCCCGGTAGTCGATGGCCAGCACCGAAAAGCCCAGCTCCTGCATGCGCCGGATGCGGCCCGACGAACCCGCCACGTTCCAGCGCGCCCCATGCAGGTACAGCATCACCGGCGCGCTGGCCTTTGTGTGGGGCAGCCACAGCCCGTGCAGGCGCTCGGCCTTGCCGGTGGTGTCGGAGGTGAATTCGATCCACACGTCCTGCATGCCTTCGGTGGACGGCGCGCCGCCCCAGCTGCGGTCGCTGGGCTGGAAGATCCATTCGCGCTGCTTGGCGTCAAGGGTGGCGCAACCCACGCTCACGGCCACCACCAGCCCCAGGGATGCAAGAAGAGGGATTCGTTTCATCGTCCGACTGATTCTGGCGCAGGTACAAAAGTTCGGTGAGGATCAAGCACGGGAGCCGGTGGCTTGCAGTGGTAGAGCAGACGGTACCCCCGGCGCCGTCCCGGCGCTGGCGCCAGCACGCCGTTCACGACAGTCGCGAGGCCGACTGCATGGGCGAGGAGGTATCGATGGAAAGCTCTCCTGCATCCTGCGTGGTCACGCCGGCCGCCAGGCGCACGCGCAGCGCCAGGTCGGTGCGCGAATCCGCATTGTGCAGGGCCTCGTCCAGCGAGATGCGGCCGTCGGTGTAGAGCTGGTACAGCGCCTGGTCAAAGGTGCACATGCCGATCTCGGTGCTGTGGCCCATGGCCTCCTTGATGCCCGAGAACTCACCCTTGGCGATCAGGTCGGCGATGTAGGGCGAGTTGAGCATCACCTCCACCGCAGGCACCAGCTTTTCGTGCAGGCCGGGGATCAGGCGCTGCGAGATCACGCCGGCCAGGTTCAGGCTCAGGTCCATCAGCAGCTGGTGGTGGGCGTCTTCGGGGAAGAAGTTGATGACCCGCTCCATGGCCTGGTTGGCGTTGTTGGCGTGCAGCGTGGACAGGCACAGGTGGCCGGTCTCGGCATAGGCAATGGCCTGCTTCATGGTGTTGCGGTCGCGGATCTCGCCGATCATGATCACGTCCGGCGCCTCGCGCAGCGCGTTCTTCAGGGCTTCTTCGTACGACTGCGTGTCGATGCCCACCTCGCGCTGGTCCACCACCGAGCGCTTATGCGCGTGCAAAAACTCCAGCGGGTCTTCGATGGTGAGGATGTGGCCCGTGACGTTCTCGTTGCGGTAGTTGATCATCGACGCCAGCGTGGTCGATTTGCCCGAGCCCGTGGCCCCGGTCACCAGCACCAGGCCGCGCTTGCGCAGCACCAGCTTTTCCAGCACCGGGGGCAGGCCCAGCGCGGCCAGCGGCGGGATCTTGTTCTTGATGTAGCGCACCACCATGCCGGTTTCGCCGCGCTGCACGAACACGTTGACCCGAAAGCGCCCCAGGTTCTCGGCCGAGATCGACAGGTTCATCTCCTGCTTGGCCTCGAACTCGCCGATCTGCTTTTCGTTCATCACCGCGTAGGCCAGCTGCTTGACCTGGCCGGGCAACAAGGCGGGCATCTTCAACGGGTGTGTGACCCCTTCGATCTTGAGATTGACCGGCGCACCGACACTGAAAAAGAGGTCCGAGCCTCCCTTTTCGACCATGACGTTCAAGAAGCTGAAGATTTCCACGGCGGACTCCCGAAAGTGTGCGTATTGGTTTTCAAGTGCAGCATAGCCTGCACTGCGCTGCGCGCCAAAAACAAAGGGGCCGAAGCCCCAGTGATTTGCTGTGTGAACAGGCTGTTGGAACGCAAACACGTTCCAATGCCCGGCCCTTCCCCTTACACCACGCCCTGCGCCAGCATGGCGTCGGCCACCTTCACAAAGCCGGCGATGTTGGCGCCGTCGATGTAGCTCACGCTGCCATCGGCGCGCTTGCCGTAGTGCAGGCAGGCTGCGTGGATGCCCTGCATGATCTGCAGC
The DNA here is from genome assembly GCF_002754175.1 of Acidovorax sp. 59. Classification (NCBI taxonomy): domain Bacteria; kingdom Pseudomonadati; phylum Pseudomonadota; class Betaproteobacteria; order Burkholderiales; family Comamonadaceae; genus Acidovorax; species Acidovorax sp. 59. The sequence continues at coordinate 1,139,264 of NZ_PEET01000001.1, forward strand.
AGTCGGGCGTCCACCTCCTCGCGGGGCCAGGACAGGCGGGCGGCGTTCTGGCTCATCTCCAGGCCAGATGTGGCCACGCCGCCTGCGTTGCTGGCCTTGCCGGGGGCGTACAGCACGCCTGCGGCCTCAAAGGCCTTGGCGGCCTCGATGGTCGAGGGCATGTTGGCGCCCTCGGCCACGCAGAGCACGCCGTTCTGGATCAGCGTTTTCGCGTCGTTCTCGTCCAGCTCGTTTTGCGTGGCGCAGGGCAGGGCCACGTCCACCTTCACATGCCAGGGGCGGACACCGGCTTCAAACTTCACACCCGTGCGGGCGGCGTAGTCGCTCACGCGGCCGTAGAGGTGGTTCTTCACATCCATCAGGATGGCGAGCTTTTCGGGAGTGAAGCCATCCTCGTCCACCACGGTGCCGCTGGAGTCCGACACCGTCACCACCTTGGCGCCCAGCTCCATCGCCTTTTGCACGGCGTATTGCGCCACGTTGCCCGAGCCGGACACCGACACGCGCAGGCCGTCGAACGAACGGCCTCGGGTCTTGAGCATTTCCTGCGCAAAGTACACCGTGCCGTAGCCTGTGGCTTCAGGGCGGATCAGCGAGCCGCCGAACGACAGGCCCTTGCCGGTGAACACGCTGGCCGCGTTGTTGGCCAGCTTTTTGTACATGCCCGCCATGAAGCCCACCTCGCGGCCGCCCACGCCGATGTCGCCGGCGGGCACATCGGTGTCGGGGCCCACATGGCGGTACAGCTCGGTCACGAACGCCTGGCAAAAGCGCATGACTTCGCCAGGGCTCTTGCCCTTGGGGTCGAAATCGGAACCGCCCTTGCCACCACCCATGGGCAGCGTGGTCAGTGCGTTCTTGAAGGTCTGCTCAAATGCCAGGAACTTGAGCACCGACAGGTTGACTGACGGATGAAAACGCAGGCCGCCTTTGTACGGGCCAATCGCCATGCTGTGCTGGATGCGGTAGCCCCGGTTGACCTGCACGCCGCCATGGTCGTCCACCCAGGACACGCGGAACATCACGACGCGCTCGGGCTCCACCAGCCGCTCCAGCAGACCATGCTCGGCGTAGCGCGGGTGCTGCGCAATGAACGGCCAGAGGCTTTCCATCACTTCGGTGACGGCTTGCAGGAATTCCGGCTGGCCGGGGTTGCGGAGCGCCACGTGGGAAAGGAAGCTCTCGGCGGTCGCGTGTTTCATGGTTCAAAAGGCTTTCAGCATCAAAAGGTCAACAACGTCAAAGATCGCTAACGCACCGGTTTGGCGCACTGCAACATCGAATTATGTTCAAAAGTTATACGTTTATGCCGATGCCTATGCACAATGGTGGGGAATGTGGCCGAGATATTCGCCACATATTGGTGCGGTTGATGTGTGGTGCGACCGTCATGCGTTTGCAAAAAGGACGTCATGGTCTTGTCACATGCCGACCCCACAGTTCGGCGGTTCTACCAACAACATAGCGAGGAGAAGAGCATGCACATCACTGGTGTGAAATGGGGAGCGCTGGCCATGGTGGCCACGCTGGCAGCCTGCGGCGGCAGCGACAACTATCCGTACCCCACCCTGAACGGCGACAAGCCCCTGGTGATCGGCCACCGGGGCACGGCGGGCTACCGGCCCGACCACACGCTGGAGGGCTACAAGCTGGCCATCGACATGGGCGCCGACTTCATCGAGCCCGACCTGGTCGCCACCAAGGACGGTGTGCTGGTTGCCCGCCATGAGCCCAACATCACGGGCACCACGGATGTCTCCACCCGCGCCGAGTTTGCGGGCCGCAAGACCAAGAAAGTGGTCGATGGCGTAGAGGAGGAAGGCTGGTTTGTCACCGACTTCACCCTGGCCGAACTCAAGACCCTGCGCGCCATCCAGCCTCTGTCGGACCGCGACCAGTCGTACAACGGCAAGTTCCAGATCCCCACCTTTGAAGAAGTGCTGGACCTGGCTAAGACCGAAGGCGCCAAGGCCGGCCGCACCGTTGGCGTGTACCCCGAAACCAAGCACCCCACCTACCACGTCAAGCAAGGCTTGCCGCTGGAAGACCGCCTGCTGGCCATCCTGGCCAAGTACGGCTACACCTCCAAGAGCTCGCCCGTCATCATCCAGTCGTTCGAGGTTTCCAACCTCAAGTACCTGCGCACCAAGACCCAGGTGCGCCTGGTGCAGCTGGTGGACGCGGACGATGTGAACCCCGATGGCACCATGTCGCTGGTGGCCCCGTACGACAAGCCCTATGACTTTGCCGTGGCCGGTGACTCGCGCACCTTCGCCAGCCTGCTGACCCCCGCAGGCCTCAAGGAAGTCAAGACCTATGCCGACGGCATTGGCCCCTGGAAGCCTTACCTGATCCCCTCTAAGCAAGTGGATGCCAACAAGGACGGCAAGGCCGACGACCTGAACGGCGACGGCAAGATCGACGAGCGCGACCGCGTGATGATGGCGCCCACCGACGTGGTGAAGAACGCCCACGCCGAAGGCCTTTTCGTGCACGCCTACACCTTCCGCAACGAAGCCAAGCGCCTGGCCTCGGACTTCAAGGGCGACCCCAAGGCCGAGTACAAGTTGTTCTTCAACCTGGGTGTGGACGGCGTGTTCAGCGACTTTACCGACACCGCCAAGGCTGCGCGGGACAACTGACCGCGACATCGGCCGTGACAGTGCGGCGTGCCGAACGCCCACAAAAAAGCCCGCATGCGCGGGCTTTTTTTATGCATTGCGCTTGTGTCAGAACCCCAGCGCAAACCCCAGGCTCAACAAGGTGCGACCTTGCTGGCGGCCCACGGTAGCGTCAAGCTGCTTGCCTGGCGCCCACTCCCAACGTGCACCCGTCTGAAAGGTAGGGGCGCTGCCCCGGGTGCCAAAGGCCTCCAGGTGCGGCGTGATGGCACCCCAGCTGCCTTCCACCGATGCGCCCCAGGTGGCGCGCCAGGACTGGCCGCGCTCGCGCTGGCTGCCCAGGTTGGCATTGACCACGCCCCAGGTCGCGGCGCAGGTGCCGATGAGATTGAGCGCGACCACGCTGCCTGCGCTCTGCCCGGCACCTTGGCGCCGGTGCACGACGCCGGCGCTGCTGCCGGCATTGCAGCCTTGTTCTTGCGCGGGGCTCCACAGCCACTTGGCCTGCACGCCTTGCAAGGTATGGCGCTCGTTGCGGTCACGTGCCAACACGGCGCCCAACTCCAGTCCGGCCATGGGGGTGAAGGCAGGGGCCATGTACACCGTGCCGGGCTGGCCGCGCTGGCCCTCCCACCACACTTCGACGTGACCATGGCCCACCTCGTCCACGCCCGCATCGTCCACGGTCAGGGGGCGCCCGGCGTGGGCGGACCAGGCCACGCACAGGGTGGTAGTGGCTGCCAGCATGCGCGATGCGGTGGCGTGGGTGGTACGGTGGTAGCGGTGCTGGGTCATGGAGGGCGGTGGGCAATGGCTGGAGGAAAGGGCTCTGGCTATGTCGCGGGCGGGGAAGTGCCCGCCGCTACCGACCGCGCAGGAACAGCGCATCCAGCTCCTTCATGCTCAACTGCCGCCAGGTGGGGCGGCCGTGGTTGCACTGGTCGGAGCGGTCGGTGGTTTCCATCTGGCGCAGCAGGGCGTTCATCTCGTCGATGGTGAGCTTGCGGTTGGCCCGCACGGCACCGTGGCAGGCCATGGTGCCCAGGATTTCATTGCGGGCGCGTTGCACCACGGTGGTGGCGTCGTGGGCGGCCAGCTCGGCCAGCACGCTGCGGGCCAGCTCCACCGGGTCGCCCTGCGCCAACGTGATGGGCACTGCGCGCACGGCCAGCGTCTTGGGCGAGAAGGGCACCACCTCCAGGCCCAGCGTGGCCAGCACGTCGGCAGACTCTTCGGCCGTGGCGACCTCCTGCGGCGTGGCGGCGAAGGTGGCCGGGATCAGCAAGGGCTGGCTGGCAATGCGCGCGCCACTGTCCACCTGGGCCTTCAGGCGTTCGTAGACGATGCGCTCGTGGGCGGCATGCATGTCCACCACCACCATGCCCTGGGCGTTTTCGGCCAGGATGTACACGCCGTGCAACTGGGCCACGGCCTTGCCCAGGGGCCAGGCGGTTTCGTTGCCATCGCGGCCCACAGGCCAGGCCGTGGGTGGGTTGCTGGCCGAGGGCTCGGTGGGGGAGCCTGCAACCGGAGCGGCCGTCTGTGCGGACGGCGCACCGTCCCAGGGCGTGGCAGATGCATGGTATGCGGCAGGCGTTGCCCATGCTGCGGGCGCATCTGCCTGGGCTGAGGGCGCCCACAAACCGCCCACGGCCGCGCCCGATGCGGGGTCTGCCACGGGGCCGGCAGGCGTCGCACTGCGCGGCCCCCACAGAGCCTGCAGGTCTTCCACACGGTGACCACGTTCTTCAAATTTGATAGCGGCCTGGGCATTCCACACCGGCGCTTGGGGCGTCTGGGGCTTGAAATGCTCCCCATCACCGGCTGCGGACGGTGTGGGTGCCGCCGCAGCCGCTGCCAATGCGGCAGCCCGTGGCGCAGCCAGCGCGTTTTCCACCGCATGGCGCACGGCCTGGTGCACCTCGCGGCTGTCGCGAAAGCGCACCTCGATCTTGGTGGGGTGCACGTTCACGTCCACACGCGCCGGGTCGATCTCGACATACAGCGCATAAATGGGCTGCTTGTGCCCGTGCAGCACGTCCTCGTAGGCGCTGCGGGCGGCGTGCGTGAGGACCTTGTCGCGCACGAAGCGGCCGTTGACGTAGCAATACTGGTGGTCGGGCCGCGAGCGCGCCGCGTCGGGCAGGCCTGCGCGGCCGGTGACGGTGACCGGGCCCACGCGGTGCTGCACGGCGACCGACTGGGTGACGAAGTCTTCGCCCAGCACGTCCGACAGGCGGCGGGCCAGCGCGTCATGGGCGTCCTGCGGATCACCCCGGCCCGGCACAAAGGTGGCGCGCCACTGCTCCACCAGCTTGCCTTCGTGCCAGATGGCAAAGCCCACGTCGGGCCGTGCCAGTGCGTGGCGGCGCACGGATTCAATGCAGTGCGCCAGCTCGGTGGCGTCGGTCTTCAAGAACTTGCGGCGCGCGGGCGTGGAGAAGAACAGTTCCTTCACCTCCACCGTGGTGCCGGTGCTGCGCGCGACGGGGCGCAGCTCACCACTGCGGGCGTCCAGCAAGAAGGCGCTGGCCTGCGCGGCCGGGCGCGAGAGCAGGGCCATCTCCGACACCGAGGCAATCGCTGCCAAGGCCTCGCCCCGAAAGCCCATGGTGGCAACGGTCTCCAGGTCGTTCAGGTTGGTGATCTTGCTGGTGGCGTGGCGGCGCAGGGCCACGGGCAGCTCTTCTTGAGGGATGCCGCCGCCATCGTCCTCCACGGTGATCAGCCGCACGCCACCGGCCGACAGGCGCACGGTGATCTGCGTGGCACCCGCATCGAGCGCGTTGTCCACCAGCTCGCGCACCACCGAAGCGGGGCGCTCCACCACTTCACCCGCAGCGATCTGGCTGATGAGTTCATCGGGCAGATCGCGGATGGGGCGGCGCGTGGCGGTGGGGGGGCTGGAGGCGGGCTGCGCCGCTGCGAGGAAGGGGGTGGTGTCGTTCACCCACCGGATTTTAGGGCGGGGGCTGCGCAGGGGTATCGGGCGGGGGTGGGGCGTGATGAGGATAATGCGCCCACCTTTTTTCCGCGCCGCGCCCAGGCCCGCCTTTTCATGGAACTTGTCACTTTTCTCATCGACTTCATCCTGCATGTGGACAAGTATCTGGAGGCGTTTGTGCAGGCCTATGGCATGTGGGTGTACGCCCTGCTGTTTGCCATTGTGTTTGTCGAGACAGGCCTGGTGGTGATGCCGTTCTTGCCGGGCGACTCGCTGCTGTTCATCGTGGGCGCGCTGTGTGGTGCCGGCATGATGAGCTTTCCGCTGGCGTGCGCGGTGCTGCTTGCGGCGGCCATCTTGGGCGACCAGTGCAACTACTCCATCGGCCGCTACTTTGGCCCCAAGGTGTTCCAGTGGGAGGATTCGCGCTGGTTCAACCGCCGGGCCTTCAACCAGGCGCATGAGTTTTACGAGCGCTACGGTGGCATCACCATCGTGATTGCGCGTTTCATGCCCTTCATCCGCACGTTTGCTCCCTTCGTGGCAGGCGTGGCGGAAATGAATCGCGCCAAGTTCACCGCCTACAACGTGGGCGGGGCGCTGCTGTGGGTGCTGGGCATTGCCACGGCCGGGTACTTCTTCGGCAACTTTGCGTGGGTCAAGGAGAACCTGGACAAGATCATCTGGGCGATGATTTTTGTGCCGGGCCTGATCGCCATCTTTGGCGCCTGGCGCGCCGGGCGCCAGGCCCGCACAGCCTGACAGACAGCGAATTTGCTACAAATAAAAGAGCGGCAGGCGCATGATTTACATGCGCCTGCCGCTCTTTTTATGCCCAGATCAGCGCTCTGGGCGGGGAGGGACGTCCCAGAGGCTTAACGGCGGTAAGGGCGGCGTTGGTCGCGGTCTTCGCCCACTTCATGGCCGATGAGGGCGCCGGCAGCGGCACCACCGATGGTGCCCACAGGGCCGCCGAAGATGGCGTTACCGGCAACGCCACCGACCACGGCGCCGACGCCAGTGCCGACCTGGGCGTTGGTGGGGTTGGATGCACAACCACCCAGTGCCAGGGCCGCAGTGCAGGTAGTCGCAAGAAGAATGTGACGGATGTTCATGGCGAGATTCCTTGATGGTTGTGGAGTCAGGCCGTGGACCCCAAAACCGCGGTAGCGGCTGAAGCTCGACCTGTGCCTCTACTGTCGCTGCCCGGCCGCGCGGTGGCTGTAGGCAGGCAAGGGTGCTGGGTGTAGGACAGGCGGCACAGGAGGAACTAAGGGTTTCCCTGCGCCTGTCGCTGTTGCCAACCGGGTTGCGCAGGCAGATCATTTCCTTGTCATACAAAACTTACACAAGGACACGCGATGACCCAGCACATCCAGCAAGCCGGCCGGGGCGGCGTGGGCACCCAGCTGACGGTGGCGCAGCAGATCGGGTTGATTGTGGGCGTGGCGGTGCTGGCGCTGGTGGTCGTCCTGGCGCTGAGCCTGGTGCGTGTGCAGCGCCTGGGGGCCACGGTGGATCAGCTGGCCACCGAGCAGGTGGAGCGGCTGCAACTGGCGCTGCGCTGGCGCAGCAACATCGCCGTCAATTCCACGCGTGTGTTCTCCATCGCCCAGACCGAGGGCGATGACCTCCAGAACTATTTCAAGGAGGCAGTGGCCGCCACCACCGCCGACACCAGCAAGGTGCAAAAGCGCTATACCGAGCTGGAAAACAGCCCGGAGGGCCTGCGCATCCAGGAAGAGCTGGCCACCATCCGCAAGTCGTACCTGGAGTCGCGCGACAAGTCGCTGGAGCTGAAAAAGGCGGGTGACATGGCCCAGGCGCGCGCCTATGCGCTGGGCACGTTTGCGCCAGTGCTGGACAAGTACAACGCCATTGCCGACAAGATGGTCGATTACCAGGTGCGCCGCTCGGCCGAGCAGGCGGCCGAGGCGGCAGAGCTCATACAGTCCTACCGCATGACCGTGCTGGTGGCGGGTGTGGCGGGGCTGGCGCTGCTGGTGGTGCTGTCTTGGGTGGTGGTGCAGCGCATCCGCCGCTCGCTGGGGGCGGTGAGCGCGGTGGCGCAGCGCATTGGCGAGGGTGACCTGTCCCAACCCATCGAGGTGCAAGGGCGTGGCGAGGTGGCCGAGATGATGCGTGCCATGCAGGGCATGCAGACCTCGCTGGTGCGCATCGTGGGCGACGTGCGGCACAGCAGCGACAGCATTGCCACGGGCTCCAGCGAGATCGCGATGGGCAATGCCGACCTGAGCCAGCGCACCGAGGAACAGGCCAGCAACCTGGAGGAAACGGCTGCCTCCATGGAAGAGATCACCAGCACCGTGAAGAACAACGCCGACACCGCGCGCAAGGCGGCCACGCTGGCCGGCTCGGCATCGCAGGCGGCGGTCAAGGGCGGCGAGGTGGTGGGCCAGGTGGTGACCACCATGCAGGACATTTCGGCCGCGTCCCGAAAGATCACCGACATCATCAGCGTGATCGATGGCATTGCGTTCCAGACCAACATCCTGGCGCTGAACGCGGCGGTAGAGGCAGCCCGTGCCGGCGAGCAGGGCCGTGGGTTTGCAGTGGTGGCCAGCGAGGTGCGCAGCCTGGCCCAGCGCAGCGCCGAGGCGGCCAAGGAGATCAAGGCCCTGATCAGTGCCAGTGTCGAGAAGGTGGAGAACGGCACCCAGCTGGTGAGCAACGCCGGGCAGAGCATGGAAGACATCGTCGCCCAGGTGCAGCGGGTGAGTGACCTGATTGGCGAAATCTCCAGCGCCACGGGCGAGCAGACCATCGGCATCAGCCAGGTGGGCGAGGCGGTGATGCAGCTGGACCAGGTCACCCAGCAGAATGCGGCCCTGGTGGAGCAGAGCGCTGCGGCGGCCGACAGCCTCAAGCACCAGGCGGCGCGGTTGTCAGAGATCGTGAGCGTGTTCCGGCTGGGGCGCTGACCGCCTTCAGTGCCGCACGGTCTTCACCCCCTCAGGCCTTCGGGGCCCGGAGTGCAAAGAAGCCAATAAGCCAAGAGGCCAAAGAAGCCTCAGGTTTTCTCCGCAGGCTTGAGGCACATCGTCACCAGCAGTGACGCAGGTTCTACCGCCTTGAGCGAATGCAGCGCGCGCGGTGCCAGGTGCACAAAGTCGCCGGGATGCAATTGCTGCACGCCCAGCTCGCTCGCAAACTCCACCACACCCTCGATGCACAACACGGTGGCCTCGCCGGGCGTCTGGTGTTCTTTCATGGATTTGCCCACGGGCAGGACCACCCGCATGACTTCGAGCTGGCCGGCTTTGAGGACGGCGGTGGTAACGGTGTCGGCCAGTCGTGCTCCCAGGGGACGCACGCTGACGATCTGACCAGATTGGGCGTGGGGCAGGGCCATGGCAGTTCTCCTTGCTGGCCAAGGCGCGGTGCGCGCCCGGCCGATGCAGGCTACTGTGCCTGCAGTTGGCAGTGCGCGCAAGGTGGGCTGGCCGTCCCGCGCGCGATGTCCCTGCCTGCCTACACCGACCGGCTGCGCGCCAGTGGCGGGTTCTTGGCGAAGTAGCGCGTGATGCCGCGCATCAGCGCGTCGGCCAGCTGCTCCTGGTAGGCGCTGCTGCGCAGGCGCTTTTCTTCTTCGGGGTTGCTGATGAAGGCGGTTTCGACCAGCACGCTCGGGATGTCAGGCGCCTTGAGCACGGCAAAGCCCGCCTGCTCCACGCGCGGCTTGTGCAGCTTGCCCACGTTGCCGATCTCGCCCAGCAGCACGGTGCCGAGCTTGAGGCTGTCGTTGATCTGCGCGGTGGTGCTCATGTCCAGCAGCGCGCGCTGAACATGCTGGTCCTTGGACTGCACGTTGATGCCGCCCACCAGGTCGGCCTGATTCTCCTTGTTGGCCAGCCAGCGGGCGGCCGTGCTGGAGGCCCCGCCCTGGCTCAGCGCAAACACGCTGGCGCCGCGCGCCTCGGGCGTGGTGAAGGCGTCGGCATGGATGGAGACAAACAGGTCGGCCTGCACGCGCCGGGCTTTTTGCACGCGGGTGCCCAGGGGCACAAAGTAGTCGCCGTCGCGCGTGAGGTAGGCGCGCATGGGGTTGCCACCCACGGTGGTGGCGTTGATGCGGTCGCGCAGCAGGTGGGCCACGCGCAGCACCACGTCTTTTTCGCGGGTGCCGGAGGGGCCGATGGCGCCGGGGTCTTCGCCCCCGTGGCCTGGGTCGAGTGCCACGATGATGATGCGGTCGGTCTCGGTGGCTGTGGGGCGGTTGCCGGGGCGTGACGGCGCTGCAGGGGCTGCCCCCGGTGCGGGCGCCGCTGCCACTGCTGGTGGCGGGGCGGGTGCCTGTGCCCCCGTGCTGCCGGTAGCGGGGCCATTGGCGCGCTGCGCGATCAGGTCGCCCAGTGGGTCGTGCTCGGCAACTGGTGTGGGCGCGCGGGCGGCGGCAGGGGCAGGCGAGGGGGCCGACGCGGCAGCGGGGCCATTGGCATCCCGCAGGCGCTCGGCAATCAGTGCCTCCAGCGGGTCCACAGGCGCTGCGGGGTACAGGTCAAACACCAGCCGGTGGCGGTAGGCGGCGACGGGCGGCAGGGTGAACACCTGCGGCATGGCGGGCTGCTTGAGGTCCACCACCAGGCGCACTACACCCGGTGCGTTCTGGCCCACGCGGATGCCCGCGATGTTGGGGTCGTCGGGTTTGACCTTGGCCACCAGTTCGCGCAGCTCGGGGCTCAGGTCGATGCCCTCGATGTCCACCGCCAGGCGCGGCGGTGAGGTCACGAAGAACTGCTTGGCCAACAGCGCTCCATCGGACTCGATGGTCACCCGCGAGTATTCGGGTGCGGGCCAGACGCGCACGGCCACGATGGTGGCGCCGCGTGCAATCTGCTGTGCGCCCAGCAGCAGCACCAGGCTGCTGGCGCGCAGCACGGCACGGCGCGATGGCTGGGAAGCGGCGTGGCGGTCGGGCAGGGTGGGGTCGTTCACGGTGTCTCAGAGAGCTTGCAGCAGGCTGCGCCCCGTGGCGGTGGGGGCATGCAGCGTGACCTTCCTTTCGGTGTCATCCATTGCTTCAATGTGGATAGCAAGGTCTGCAAGCGGGGTAAGCGCTGCGGCCTTTTCCGGCCATTCTGCCACCTTGAGACCGGGGTTGGCAAAAATGTCCCTGAAACCGGCGTCTTCCCACTCGCGCGGATCGTCAAAACGGTAGAAGTCGAAGTGCCAGATCGAGAGACCCGGCGCCTCGTGGGGCTCCACCACCGCGTAGGTGGGGCTCTTGATGCGGCCCTGCACGCCCAGCGCGCGCAGCAGGTGGCGCACCAGGGTGGTCTTGCCCGCGCCCAGGTCGCCGTGCAGGGTCACAAAGGCGTTGGCCAGCAGAGGCTGGGCGGCCAGGCGCTGGGCAAAGGCGGCGGTGTCTTCCTCGCTGTGCCAGGTGAAATGGCGCGTGGTTTCTGCAGGGGGGGTGGCCGCAGCATCGGTGCCGCTTTCTACAATCTGGCCGGTATGTGGTGCAACAGTCAACTCGTTCCTCAAATGCAGGAGTGGGCCCGCGAGCTGGGATTTTCCCAAATCGGCGTGGCGGGGGTGGACTTGTCTGCGGCCGAGCCGGGTCTTGCGGCCTGGCTGGCGCAGGGGTTCCATGGTGACATGCATTACATGGCATCCCACGGCATGAAGCGCGCGCGCCCGGCCGAGCTGGTGCCCGGCACCGTGAGTGTGATCACGGCGCGCATGGATTATTTGCCGCGCGATACAGCCAGGGATGCGCCCGGGGGCTGGCAGGTGGCCGAACTCTCACGCCTGCAGCGCCCGCTCGAGGGCATCGTCTCCGTCTATGCCCGTGGCCGGGACTACCACAAGGTGCTGCGCGCCCGGCTGCAAAAGCTCAGCGACCGCATTGCCGAGGCCATCGGCCCGTTTGGCCACCGCGTGTTCACCGACTCCGCGCCGGTGCTGGAGGCCGAGCTGGCCGCGCGCAGCGGCCAGGGCTGGCGCGGCAAGCACACGCTGGTGCTCAACCGCGAGGCGGGGTCCATGTTCTTCCTGGGCGAGATCTATGTAGACATGGCGCTGCCCCAGAGCGAGCCCGTCACTCCGCACTGCGGCAGCTGCAGCGCGTGCATCGACATCTGCCCCACGCAGGCCATCGTTGCGCCGCACCGCGTTGACGCGCGGCGCTGCATCTCGTACCTCACCATCGAACACGCCGGGCCCATCCCTGTGGAGCTACGCCCGCTGATGGGCAACCGCATCTATGGCTGCGACGACTGCCAGCTGATTTGCCCCTGGAACAAGTTTGCGCAGGTCAGCCGCCTGCCCGACTTTGATGAGCGCAAGGGCCTGTCGGGCCAGCAGCTGGTGCACCTGTTTGCGTGGGACGAAGCCACCTTTTTGCGCATGACCGAGGGCGGCCCCATCCGCCGCATCGGCCACGAGCGCTGGCTGCGCAATGTGGCCGTGGCGCTGGGCAATGCGCTGCGTGCCACGGGCGATGGGGCCTTGCGCGCTGCGCTGCAGTCGCGGGCCGAGGATGCCAGCGCGCTGGTGCGGGAGCATGTGGCCTGGGCTCTGGACGCTGCTTGAGGGTGTTTTTGGAAGAAATAGCCTGGTAGCGATAGTGCAATATGCCTTGGCAGCTATCAAAATAGGAGTGGTTGCCGTTGCTCCGGGTCCTCACTGCACCAGCAGCCCCGTCTGCCGCAAGGTGCCCACCAGCCTCTGGGCGAACTCCGCATATCCGGCAGCGTTGGCGTGGATCTGGTCCGACCGCAACCGCTCTTGCGCCAGCACGCTCGACCAGCCTTTGGCATGCAGCGGGATCTTCAGCTCTTCGGCAACCTCTTCGTACAGCGGGTGGTCGCTCAGGCGGCCGGCAGCGGCCATGAGCGACAGCTCCGGCACAGCCACCAGCAGCACCTGGGCGCCGCTGGCCCGTGCCTCGGTGCAGATGCGCAGGATGTTGGTGCGCGCGGTGGCAGCACTCTGGCGCCGCAAAAAGTCATTGCCGCCAATGCCCACGATGACCAGCGCGGGCTGGTGCTGTTGCAACAGGCCCGGCAGTCGCGCAAGCGCCTGGGCCGAGGTGTCGCCCGACACACCGCCGTTGACCACCTTCCAGCCCGTCAGGCGCGCCAGTTCGGCGGGGTAGGCGGTGTCGGCCGAGGCTCCCACGCCCGACGTGAGCGAGTCGCCCAGCGCCAGGACCGTGGCGCCTGCCGGGACGGCCTGGGCACGCGCAGGTTTGCGGCCGCAGGCGACCAGGCCGAACGCGGTGGCCAGGCTGGCGCCCAGCAGCCGCCTGCGGTTCAGACCCCGGCTCATCGCAGCACCCCCAGTGCAAACGGCAGGCTCACGATGCCCAGCAAGGTGGACAGCGTGACCAGCCCCGCCACATACGGCCCGTTGTAGCCCATGCGCGCCGCCAGCACATAGCAGGTCGATGCCGTGGGCAGGGCTGCAAACGCCAGCAGCACGGTGGTCTGCACGGCATCGAGCCCGAACATGCGGGCCATGCCAAACGCCACGAGCGGCTGCACCAGGTGGCGGATGGCCAGCACCGACACGCTCAGTGTCTTGCCCCGCGTGAGCAGACCAAACTGCAGCCCCGCCCCGGCCGCCATCAGGCCCAGCGCGAGCGACGCAGCGCTGATGCGGCTGACCGTGGGCACTGCCCATTCGGGGATCTGAAAGCCCAGCAGATTGGCCACCAGCCCCGAGGCGGTGGCGATGATCAGCGGGTTGCGCAACAGCTCGCGCGCAAAGCTGTGCTGCCCGTGCCGGGCCATGGGCCACACCGCAGCCACGTTGAACAGCGGCACACACACGCCAATCAGCACCGCAATCATCAGCAGGCCCTGGGTCCCTGCCAGCCGCTCGGCAATCGCCAGGCCAATGAAGGAGTTGAAGCGGAACGCCACCTGCGCGCTGGCTGCATGGTCGCGCACATCGATGTGCTTGCCCACCCAGGGCCAGTGCGGCAGGCTGTAGGCCAGAGCGATGCCGATCACGCCCGACAGCATGCCCGCCCCGATCAGCCCCGACGCGGCGCCAATATCCATCGGGCTTTTGACGATGGACTGGAACAGCAGCACCGGGAACAGCAGGTAGTACACCAGGCTCTCCACCGGCTGCCAGACCGAGCGGTTCAGGGCCGTGTACCGGCAGATCAGGTAGCCCAGGAAGATGAGTGAAAAGTCGGGGAGCAGGAGTTGGGCGTAGTTCACACACCGAGAATACTTGATGCATGGCAAGCCGCCCGGGGGGCTTCCGGCAGGCTGAATGGGGCAGGGGACTACCCACCCCCACTTTGTTTCTAGGGTTAGCCCTTATGTGGAATCCGCAGGGCGGTTTGGCGTGCGTTGGGCATACCATCTGCGCTGTTTGTTGTTACCCCGCACGAAGGAGATTTCCATGCATCGTCGTCAATGGCTTGCGCTGACCGTACTGGCTGCCGCAGCTGGATCGGCTGCCGCACAAGGCTACCCCAACAAGGTGATCCGGCTGGTGGTGCCCTTTGCACCCGGTGGCACCACCGACATCATTGCGCGTGTGATCGCCGAGCCCCTGGGCCGCGTGCTTGGCCAAAGCGTGATCGTGGACAACAAGGCCGGTGGCGGCGGCATTGTGGGTGCGGCCGAACTCGCCCGTGCCACGGCCGACGGCTACACGCTGGGCGTGGCCACCGTGTCCACCACCGCAGCCAACCCCGCCATCAACCCCAAGACGCCGTACAACCCGCTGACGGACTTCTCGCCCATCATCAACATTGCGGCCACCCCCAACATCATTGCGGTGAACCCCAGCTTCCCGGCCAAGGACTACAAGGCGTTTGTGGCGGAACTCAAGAAGTCGCCCGGCAAGTATTCGTACTCGTCGTCCGGCACGGGCGGCATCGGCCACCTGCAGATGGAGCTGTACAAGAACCTCTCGGGCACCTTTGTGACCCACATCCCCTACCGGGGCGCGGGCCCGGCCCTGAACGACACCGTGGCCGGCCAGGTGCCCATGATTTTTGACAACCTGCCCTCCGCGCTGCCTTTCATCAAGGAAAACCGTCTGGTGCCCATCGTCGTTGCGGCGCCCCAGCGCGTGGCAGCCCTGCCCAATGTGCCCACCTTCAAGGAACTGGGCCTGGAGCCGGTGAACCGCATGGCCTACTACGGCATCGTGGGCCCTAAGGGTCTGCCCAAGGATGTGGTGGACAAGATCAACGCCGGTGTGCGCAAGGCCCTGGAAGACCCGGCCGTGAAGAAGCGCATCGAAGACACGGGCTCGCTCGTGATCGGCAACACGCCCGAGCAGTTTGCCGAGCAGATCAAGGCCGAGTTCGCGGTCTACAAGGATGTAGTCGTCAAGCAGAAACTGACGCTGGAATAAAAGCCACCGCCTTCGTCCCCAGCCGCCTTCGGGCGGCTTTTTTGTGCCCGTGGAGTCGAATGCCCGCGATGCATGCTATGGTTTTTGGATGCTTGCTCCCAGTCTGAACGCCATCGACACCTTTGTGGACGCCCTGTGGCTGGAAGATGGCCTGTCGCGCAACACGCTGGCCGCCTACCGGCGCGACCTGACGCTGTATGCGCAGTGGCTGGCCGACCAGCAGCCCGCCCTGGCGCTGGACGACACGGCCGAACACCACCTGCAGGCCTACTTTGCCGCCCGCCATGCGCAGACCCGCGCCACTTCGGCCAACCGGCGCCTCACGGTGTTGCGCCGCTACTTTCACTGGGCGCTGCGCGAGCGGCGCATCACTGCCGACCCCACGGTGCGGCTGCAGGCGGCGCGCCAGCCGCTGCGTGTGCCCAAGACGCTGTCGCAAGCGCAGGTGGAGGCGCTGCTGAACGCGCCCGACCTGGGCAACCCTCTGGGCCTGCGCGACCGCACCATGCTGGAGCTGATGTACGCCAGCGGCCTGCGCGTGACCGAGCTGGTCACGCTCAAGACCTACCAGGTCGGCCTGAATGAAGGCGTGCTGCGCGTGATGGGCAAGGGCAGCAAGGAGCGCCTGGTGCCGTTTGGCGAAGAGGCGCGTGCCTGGCTGGAGCGCTATCTGAACGAAGGCCGCAGCGCCATCCTGGGCGGGCAGCAGACCGACGACCTGTTCGTCACCCAGCGCGGCAGCGGCATGACGCGCGTGATGTTCTGGGTCATTGTGAAGAAGTGGGCGCAGGTGGCGGGCATCACGGTGCCGTTGTCGCCCCACACGCTGCGCCACGCGTTTGCCACGCACCTGCTCAACCACGGCGCCGACCTGCGCGTGGTGCAGCTGCTGCTGGGCCATGCGGATATCTCCACCACCACCATCTACACCCACGTGGCGCGCGAGCGGCTCAAGTCCCTGCACGCGCAGCATCACCCCCGTGGCTAGCGTGCAACACCACACTGGCGTGGGCTGAGCGGCGCGCCAGACCGGTTTTCCCACACCACAACAAGGAGACATTGCATGAAAAAACTCATCACCAGCGCACTGCTGCTGGGGGCCGCCACCCTGGCCATGGCGCAGGCCTGGCCCACGGCCAAGCCCATCCGCCTCATCGTGGGGTACCCGCCGGGCGGCGGCATCGACTTTGCCGCGCGCACCGTGCAGGTGCCGCTGCAGGAGCTTCTCAAGCAGCAGATCGTGGTGGACTACAAGCCCGGTGCCGGCGGCATGCTGGCGGCGACCGAGCTGACCCGGGCCGCGCCCGATGGCTACACGTTGCTGCTGGCCAATACCGGCCCGTTCGCTATCGCACCGTACTTGCAGCGCAAGATGCCGTACGACCCGCTCAAGCAATTCAGCTACATCGGCCAGATCAGCCAGGGCAGCTACATCGCGGTCACCCGGCCGGACCACCCTGCCAAGGACCTCAAGGAATGGGTGGCATGGGCCAAGGCCAACGCTGGCAAGGTGAACTTCGCATCGGGCGGTGCGGGCACCTCCACCCACCTGAATGGCGAGTTGATGAACCAGGCGACCGGGCTGGATGTGACGCATGTGCCCTACAAAGGCAGCGCCCCGGCTGTGCAGGACTTGATCGGCGGACAGACGCAGTTGCTGATCGATGCAGGGTCGGTGCTGCTGCCGCAGGTCAAGGGCGGCAAGCTGAAGGCGCTGGCAGTGACGGGCCCACGCCGCGACCCGCAGTTGCCCGACGTGCCAACGGTCGCTGAACTTGGGCTCGGCGGCATGGAATCCGTCGGCTTCCAGGGGCTGGTGGGCCCCGCAGGCATGCCCAAGGAAGTGGTGGACAAGCTGGCGGCCGAACTGGCCAAGGTGCTGGCACAAGCGGAGGTGAAAGCCAAGTTCGCGTCCACAGGTTCGGAGGTACATTCCCTGGGACCCACGGAATTCTTCGGCTTTGTGAAGGGCGAGAACGACAAGTGGGCCAAGCTGATCCGCGAGCGCAAGCTCGAACTGGATTGACGGGCTGACCTGACGGCTGCCCATCGCACTCCTCACCATTGGCTCTCACCATGAATCTGCTTTTTTCTCGCCGCCAGTGGGTGGCCGCTGCTGCTGTCGCCCTCGTGGTCTCTCCCGTCGTGGCTTCGGCCCAGGCGTGGCCCGCCAAACCCATCCGCATCATCGTGGCCTACCCGGCAGGGGGCGTGAGCGACAACATCGCCCGCGCGCTGGCCGACAAGCTGGCGGTGCAGCTGGGCACCCCTGTGGTCATTGAAAACAAGGCGGGCGCCAGTGGCAGCCTGGGCGTGGACGCGGTGGCCAAAGCCGCGCCGGATGGCTACACATTGGGCTTTGCAGCGGTGAGCCCCCTCGCGCTCAACCCGCACCTGGGCAAGTCCCCTTTCGATCCGCAAAAGGACATCGCGCCAGTGGTCAGCGTGATGTATTCGCCGGTGTTGCTGCTGGGCACGCCCGCGAGCCGGGCGACCGACTTCAAGGACCTGATTGCCCGCGCGCGGGCCCAGCCCGGCACGGTACGCTGGGCCACGTCGGGGCAGGCGTCGCTGGGGCACATCATGCTGGAGCAGATCCAGTCGGTGGCGCAGGTGCAGATCACGCACATCCCCTACAAGGGCGGTGGGCAGCAGATGAACGACGCGCTGGGCGGGCAGTTTGAGGTGCTATCGACCAACGCCGGCCCGGCGGTGCTGCAGCACATCCAGGCGGGCAAGCTCAAGCCGCTGGCGGTGGGGGCTCCGGCGCGGCTGGATTCGCTGCCCCAGGTGCCCACGCTCGCCGAGCTGGGTCAGCCTGCAGCCAATCTCTCTTCTTTGTTCGGCCTCTATGCTCCGGCTCAGACGCCCAAGACGGTCATCACACGCATCAATACCGAGGTGAACAAGGCGTTGGCCCTGCCGGACATCCGCGCCAAGCTCGATGCCACCGACAACGTGCCCACGGGTGGCACCACGGCCGAGTTCGCGCGTCAGATTGCACTGGAGTCCGAAAATAACGCGCGCATCATCCGCGCGGCAGGAATTCAGGGCAACTGACCGTGTGCAGGGGTGTTGAGCCCCAGAAACGCCACAGGCCCTGTCAAAGCAGTGCCTGTGGGCTTTTAAGGGGAAGGGCGGGACTATTCTTCGTTCAGGCTCTCGGCCCAGGTCAGCGCCTGCAGGTGGGCCCAGTTCACCTGGCGGTTGGACAGGTGCAGCGCATCGGCGTTCTTGGCAAAGGCCACTTCATCGCCGCTTTCGCAGGCCTTGGTCAGCTCCAGGAACGGGGCAAACACGCCGGTGCCACGCAGCAGGGCGTCCATCACGGGTTCGGGCAGGGCCACGGACTCCAGCGCCTTTTCGAGCGGCACGCCCAGCATGGTGTCCAGCAGCGAGAACACGCCCACGACGAAGGCGTTGTCGCATTCTTCGGGCGGCAGCAGCTCGGCAGCCAGCAGCTCCATCAGGCGGCCGCGCACCACGGCGGTCTGGCCCACGGCCGGTGGTGCACCACCGGCACGCGAGGTGGTCATCAAGAGGGCCGCCCAGCGGAACAGCTTTTTCAGCCCCAGGATCATCACCGCGTGGCGGAACGAGGTGATCTCGCACGACAGGCCAAAACCCGACGAGTTGATGAAACGCAGCAGGTTGAAAGACAGGGTGGGGTCTTTCTTGAGCAGGTCTTCGATCTCCGCCGTGCTGGCCTGTTTGCGCACGAGGTTGATGAGCTGAATGATGGTGGCCTGCGAGGGGCGGATGGTGGTGGCCTTGACCAGCGAGGGATGCGCAAACCAGTAGCCCTGGAACAGCTTGACGCCCAGATCGCGCATCAGTTCGTATTGCGCAGCCGTTTCGACCTTTTCGGCCACCAGTGTGGCCTTGCTGTGGGTGGTGGCAAATTTGACCAGGGGGGCCGCCAGCTCGGGCTTGAAGGCCTGCATGTCCAGCTTGATGAACGCCGCCATCGGCAGCCAGCTGGTGTAGGCGCGCTTGAGGGCCTGCTGGTCAAACGCAAGGCGAAAGCCGCGTGTGCGCAACGCCTCCAGGGTGGGCACGCGGCCTTCGATTTCTTCGGGGGTGGCGCTGTCGGGCAGCGGTGGCACCTCCAGCACCACCTTTTCGGGGTGGATCAGCTCCAGGTGGCCGCCCGAGAGGCTGTCATGCGTGCAGTTGATGAACACCGTCTTCTTGCCGACCAGGGCCTCGGTGCCCGCGTAGGACAGGGCATTGAACAGCAGGGCTGCATCGCTGGCGGCGGTGTGTGAGTCGGACGCGGTGGAGCGGTCGAACAGCTCGTAGCCATAGACCGCGCGGCTTTCGTCCACGATGGCCTGGCGCGCAATGATGGCAAGGTTCTCGTCCACGGGATCGACCACAGGCGCTGCGGCGTCCGGGGTGTCTTGTTCGGGTGTGCTCGACATGGGGTCCACTGAAATGAAGGGCTGGCGATCATTCTAGACCGCCGGGCGTTGGCAGAGAACCAAAGTCTGACCGGGGGCCGCCAGTGTGGCGGCGGCAGCTGTCAGTCGCTGATGTGGTCGGCCCAGGCCAGCGCCTGCAGGTGGGCAAAGTTGATCTGCTGGCTGGTCAGGTGCAGCAGGCCGGCAGCGCGGTCAAACACGGCGTCGTCGCTGGACTCGCAGGCCTCGGCCAGGGTCAGCAGGTCACCCAGGAAGCCTTCGCGCCGCAGCAGCGCGGCCGCCACGGGTTCGGGCACGTTGAGCAGGCCAATGGCCGACTCCATGGGCATGGAGAGCATCACATCCAGCAACGAGAAGATGCCCACCACAAAGGCCTGGTCGGCTTCCTCGGGGGGCAGTGTCTCCAGTGCCAGCAGCTCCATCAGGCGCCCGCGCACCACGGCGGTGTGGCCCACCGACGACGGCGTGCCGTTGTTGCGCGACGCGGTCAGCAGCAGCGCCGCCCAGCGGAACAGCTTTTTCAGGCCCATGAGCATCACGGCCTGGCGGAAGGAGGTGATCTCGCGCGACAGGCCAAAGCCGGCGGAGTTGATGAGGCGCATCAGGTTGAAGGCCAGGCCCGCATCCTTCTTGAGCACCTCTTCGATCTCGTCGGTGCTGGCCTGTTTGCGCACCTGGTTGATCAGCTCGATGATGCTGGCCTGCGACGGCGTGAGCAGCTTGGTCTCGACCAGGGCAGGGCGGGCAAACCAGTAGCCCTGGAACAGCTGCACCCCCTGGCTGGACACCATGTCGTACTGCTGGGCCGTCTCCACCTTCTCGGCGATCAGTTCGGCCTTGCAGTGGCGGCCCGCGTAGCTGATCAGCACCGCGAGCTGGTCGGGCGCCAGCACCGACAGGTCCAGCTTGATGTAGTCCGCCAGCGGCAGCCACGGCGCGTACGCCGACTGCAGCACCGTGTGGTTGAAGGCCAGGTGAAAGCCCCGGTCGCGCAGCTCGGTCAGGATGGGCAGGCGCGTGGCGACCTCTTCGGCGGCCGCATGGCCCAGGGGCGGAATCTCCAGCACCACCTTGTCGGGGTCCACCAGCTCCAGGTGGCCGCCCGACAGGCTCTCATGGGTGCAGTTGACGAAGATCAGCTTCTTGCCCACCAGCTCCTCGGTGCCGGCGTGCGACAGGGCGGTGAACACCAGGATCACGTCGGTGGCGGCCGTGTGGGCGGCGCCGCTGCGCGAGCGGTTGAACAGCTCGTAGCCCACCACCACCTGTTGCGCATTCACGATGGCTTGGCGCGCAATCATGGCGACCGACGATTGGTTGCCCGGTGGTGGCGCGGGCGGTGTGCCAGGGGTGAAGGCTTGGGTCATGGGCGTGGGCTTGGAGTTCTTGAAAGAGGGTGCGCTGACCCGCTGGGGGCATCGCCGGGAATTGTAGGAGTCATCGTATTCCCCTCAGGTCGTCCGCAGGCTCTTTGCCATGGCTCGCCAGTCAGGCCTGCTGCAGCCAGCGCAGCTCGGCATCGCTGAAACCGGCGCTGCGTCGCGCCGACTCATTGAACGGCGGCTTCAGGCGGGGGGCTTCGTACCGCTGCACCAGCGTGCCGTAGAGGGTTTCCGGGTCCTGGCCCGCGCGCTCGCACAGCCAGCGGTACCAGTGGTTGCCGATGGCGACATGTCCCACCTCGTCGTGCAGGATCACGTCCAGGATGGCAACGGCGGCCAGGGCGTCGGGCGTGCCCACCTGGCGCAGCTTGGCCTGGATCTGCGGCGTGGCGTCGAGCCCCCGGGCTTCCAGCGTGCGAGGCACCAGGGCCATGCGGGCCAGCACGTCGTGCCGGGTTTTCTCGCACATGGTCCACAGCCCCTGGTGGGCCGGGAAGTCCCCATAGTCGTGGCCCTGGCTGCGCAGGTGGTCGCGCAGCAGCCTGAAGTGCTTGGCCTCTTCGGCCGCCACGCGCATCCAGTCCTGGTAATAGGTGCGGGGCATACCGTCAAAGCGCCACACGGCGTCCAGCGCCAGGTTGATGGCGTTGAACTCGATGTGGGCGATGGCGTGGATGAGGATGGCCCGGCCCTCGGGGGTAGCGGGCGAGCGGCGGGCCACCTGGGTGTGGCGCAGCAGTTCGGGGCGCTCGGGACGGCCGGGCAGGGCGTCCGGGTCGGTGGGGGCCGCAGGGGTAGTATCTGCTATCGAAAGCGTAGCTGCCTGGGCATACAGGTCTAGCGCTGCAGCCGCTTTTTGTTCGGGGTCTGCCAGGCACAAGACCTGCAGTGCACGGTGGCGAAGCTCCATACTTACAATTCTAGGCCTTGCCATCGGCACCAAGGCTTGCGCTTTGTAACGATTGGCGACCTGTCAGGGCGCGCCATGGCGTGCCGCTTCTTTTGTTTCAGCGGAGTGGGTGCATGGCAATTTACGAACTCGACGGTGTGGCTCCCCAAGTGGCGGCGTCGGCCTGGGTGGCCGACAGCGCGCAGGTGATGGGCAATGTGGTGCTGGGTGAAGACGCCAGCGTGTGGTTTGGCACCGTGGTGCGCGGCGACACCGAGAGCATCACCATCGGCGCAGGCTCCAACATCCAGGACGCGAGCGTGCTGCACGCCGACATCGGCAAGCCCCTGGTGGTGGGCGAGCGGGTGACGGTGGGCCACCAGGTCATGCTGCATGGCTGCACCATCGGCGACGAATCGCTGATCGGCATTGGCGCTGTGGTGCTCAACGGCGCCAAGATCGGCAAGAACTGCCTGGTGGGCGCGGGTGCGCTGGTCACCGAGGGCAAGGAGTTTCCCGATGGCTCCATGATCATCGGCAGCCCGGCCAAGGCCGTGCGTGAACTTACCCCTGAGCAGATCGAAGGCCTGCGCCAGAGCGCCCAGCACTACATCGACAATGCGCGCCGCTTCCAACACGGCCTGCACAAGATCGGCTGAACGCCGCCCACTGGCGCTCTCTGCTGCTTTTTTTCTCCTGGAATCCCTGCGTGTCTGAACTCCACAAGTTTCTTTTCGATGGTTTGCCCGTGCGCGGCATGATCGTGCGCCTCACCGATGCCTGGACCGAGATCCTGAAACGCCGGGCGGGCAACACCGCCACCGGTGCCTATCCCGCCCCCGTGAGCGAGCTGCTGGGCGAGATGGCGGCCGCCGGCGTGTTGATGCAGTCCAACATCAAGTTCAACGGCGCGCTGGTGCTGCAGGTGTTTGGTGATGGCCCCGTCAAATTGGCCGTGGCCGAGGTGCAGTCGGACCTGAGCCTGCGCGCTACAGCCACCGTGAATGGCGAGGTGCTGCCGGACGCGAAGCTGAGCCAGATGGTCAATGTGGGCGGCGGTGGCCGCTGCGCCATCACCCTGGACCCCAAGGACCGCCACCCTGGCCAGCAGCCCTACCAGGGCGTGGTGCCTCTGCACGGCGACCACCACGAAAAGCTGGAGCGTCTGTCGGACGTGCTGCAGCATTACATGCTGCAGTCCGAGCAGCTCGACACCATTCTGGTGCTCGGCGCCAACGACCAGGTGGCGGCAGGCCTCTTGATCCAGCGCATGCCCATCAAGGGCGAGGGCAACCTGGCCGCGGGCCTCTCGCACCGCGAGAACGAAGACCAGATCGGCCACAACGAGGACTACAACCGCATCGCCCACCTGGCTGCCAGCCTGACCCGCGAAGAACTGCTGACGCTGGACGTGGACACCATCCTGCGCCGCCTGTTCTGGGAAGAAAAGTTGCTGCGCTTTGAACCCCAGCAGGGCGCCAGCGGCCCGCGTTTTGCATGCACCTGCAGCCGCGAGCGCGTTAGCAACATGCTGCGCAACCTGGGCGCTGAAGAGGCCGAGAGCATCCTCGCCGAGCGCGACGACATCGAAGTGGGTTGCGAGTTCTGCGGCCAGCAGTACCGGTTTGATGCCGTGGATGCTGCGCAGATTTTTGTCTCGCCCGCCGCTGCTCAGCCCCCGGGGCCCACAGGCATCCAGTAGCCGTCTGCAGCCTCCATCGGGCGCGGTGGTCGGCTGACCATCGTTGACAATCGCCCCCGCCATCCCCGCCTAAGATTCCTGGGTCACCCTGCAGCAGCGCCTGCCGCTGCGAGGGGCCGGCGCACAAGGTCCGATCGCAAGGCCTGTGTGGGTTCAAGCGATCACATCCGGTCGCGCAGGAAATGAACGAGGGGTGTCATGCAGTTTCTTCGCCGTGTTCTGGGGGGCCACCGGGCCAGCCCGGCTACGCCTCCGCTGGCGCTGTACGACAGCGCGGCGGCACCCGACTCGCGGCGTGCCGATACCCTGCTCGCCGCGCTGGACATCGACGCCGCCATCAATGCCCACGAGCGCTGGAAAGACCGCCTGATGGACTACCTGGAGGGCCGCACCTCCGTCGGGCTGGACCCTGCGCTGGTGCGCCGCGCTGACCACAGTGCTCTGGGCCGCTGGTTGCACGGCGTAGGTGGCGAGCTGCTGGGCGACCAGCCGGCCTATCCGCTGCTGGTGGCGCGCTACCAATACTTTCATGAGCAGGCGGCCACCCTGGTGGAACTGGCCCAGCAGGGCGAATGGGACCGGGCTGTGCAGGTGCTCAACGGTGGTTACCGCTATGGCTCCAGCCAGGTGGTGTTGCTTCTCAAGGAACTCAAGCGCGGTCTGGCGTGATGGCTTGCGGCGGTGTTGTATCCCGCTGCTCAACGAGCGCTGTGAACAGTCGATGCTCACAAGCCGGGTCGCTGCACTTTTCGCAGTTCCAGGCGCGTAGCCGGGCTGCTCTGGGCGTATTTTCAGTGTCCCATGCGGCCCGTGCGCTAGTGGAATATGCCTGTGGTGCTATATTTTGTATAGCAATAAGCGCATTGCGAGTGCGCTGCTCGCCCGTTCCGTACACCACGCGGTAGGGTATCGCCGCAGCCGCCAGGGCCGCACGCAGCCGGGTATCGCAGGCCTCCTGCGCAGTCCGTTCCTCGGCAGGACAGGGCTGATCGAGACCCATGAGCAGAGTCAATGCCACCGCGCCGGAGTCTGCCTGCGGCGTGGGCGCGGGCGGGGTGTGGGCCAGGTGCGGGTGGTGCAGGGCGATATGTGCCGTGCCGGGAGTGATCTGCTGCTGCAGCGCCTGTGCCAACGCCTCCACGCCCGTGTAGGGCGCGCCCAGCAGGGCAATCAAGGGAGTGGGGGGAGAGGACTGCCGCACGGGGTTGAATGAAGCGCAGGCTTTGGTCCAGGGCTGCGTTGTGGGTGTGGACGGTGCGGGGTGGTCCAAGGCGGCTGAGTGACCCCGCACGACAAATCAGCGGGGTGTGAACTGCACGTACACCTCGTTGGGCTTGACCATGCCCAGCTCGCTGCGCGCCTTTTCTTCCACCATGTCGAGGCCTTCCTTGAGGTCGTGCACCTCCGAGGTCAGCCGCGCATTCGCCTGGCGGGCCTGTTCGTTGGCCGCCTTCTGCACATCAATCTGCCGCTGCATCGCATTGACGCGCGGCACGCTGCCCCGCCCCAGCCAGAGCTGGGCGTGCAGCGCTGCCAGCAAGGCCAGCAGGATGATGGGGACGATGCGGGAGACCAATGGAGGGCTCGCTCAGGCGAGGGCTGCCAGGGGCTCAGCGCAGGTTGTAGAACGCAGCGCGGCCAGGGTACTGTGCGATGTCGCCCAGGTCTTCCTCAATGCGCAGCAGCTGGTTGTACTTGGCGATGCGGTCCGAGCGTGACAGCGAGCCGGTCTTGATCTGGCCCGCATTGGTGCCCACCGCGATGTCGGCAATGGTGCTGTCCTCGGTCTCGCCCGAGCGGTGCGAGATCACGGCGGTGTAGCCAGCGCGCTTGGCCATCTCGATCGCAGCGAAGGTCTCGGTCAGCGTACCGATCTGGTTGATCTTGATCAGGATCGAGTTGGCAATGCGCTTGTCGATGCCTTCCTTCAGGATCTTGGTGTTGGTCACGAACAGGTCGTCACCCACCAGCTGCACCTTGTCGCCCAGGCGTTCGGTCAGATGCTTCCAGCCGTCCCAGTCGCCTTCGTGCATGCCGTCTTCGATGCTGATGATCGGGTACTTGTCCACCCAGGCCGCCAGCATGTCCGTCCACTGCTGGGCGGTGAGCTTGAGGCCGCCTTCGCCTTCCAGCACATAGTGGCCGTCCTTGTAGAACTCGCTCGCAGCGCAGTCCAGGCCCAGGGCGATCTGATCGCCCGCCGTGTAGCCCGCAGCTTCAATGGCTTGCAGGATCAGACGGATGGCTGCTTCGTGGTTTTCAACGCTGGGGGCAAAGCCGCCTTCGTCGCCCACGGCGGTGCTGATGCCCTTGTCGTGCAGGATCTTCTTGAGCGCGTGGAACACTTCGGCGCCCCAGCGCACGGCTTCGCGGAACGTGGGCGCGCCCACCGGGATGATCATGAACTCCTGCAGGTCCAGGCTGTTGTTGGCGTGTGCGCCGCCGTTGATCACGTTCATCATGGGCACGGGCAGTTGCACGCTGCCCATGCCGCCCAGGTAGCGGTACAGGGGCAGGCCAGACTCTTCGGCGGCGGCGCGGGCCACGGCCATGGACACGGCCAGCATGGCGTTGGCGCCCAGGCGGCTCTTGTTCTCGGTGCCGTCGAGGTCGATCAGAGTCTTGTCCAGGAAGGCCTGCTCGGAGGCATCCAAGCCCAGCACGGCTTCGCTGATCTCGGTGTTGATGTATTCCACGGCCTTGAGCACGCCCTTGCCCAGGTAGCGGCCCTTGTCGCCGTCGCGCATTTCAATGGCTTCACGGCTGCCGGTGGAGGCACCCGACGGCACGGCGGCCCGGCCCATCACGCCCGATTCGAGCAACACGTCGCATTCGACGGTGGGGTTGCCGCGGCTGTCCAGAATCTCGCGACCGACGATGTCAACGATGGCACTCATGGTTTTCCTTTTGCAGAAGTTTTAAATCAAATAAGTCTCTAGCGCCTTCTGTATAAGCGCTAGCAGCTATTAATTGGTGAGCGATTTGGGTGTGTGCGCTCAGACGCCTTCGACACACACCATGCGCATGACGGCTGCGCCTTCACGGGCGGCCTTGGCTTTCTGGTACTCGGGCGTGTCGTAGAAGGCGCGAGCGGCTTCAAAGCTCGGGAACTTGAGGATCACGGTACGACCGGGGTTCCAGTCGCCCTCCAGCACTTCGACCTTGCCGCCACGCACGCAGACTTCAGCGCCGTGGGCTTGCATGGCCAGGGTGCTCCACTTGCGGTACTCGTCGTACTGCGTGGGGTTGGTGACGGTGACGGATGCGATGACGTAACCACTGCTCATGTCTCAAGCTCCAAAGTTGTTTTCGAGGAATCCGCTTTTCTTGGTGACATCGTCCAGGGCCACCAAGGTCTCCAGCAGCGCCTTCATGTGCTTGAGCGGTACGGCGTTGGGGCCGTCCGACCAGGCCTCGGCGGGGCGGGGGTGGGTTTCCATGAACAGGCCCGCCACGCCCACAGCCACGCCGGCACGCGCCAGCACGGGCACCATGTCGCGCGCACCACCGCTCACGGCGCCCAGGCCGCCGGGCTTTTGCACCGAGTGGGTCACGTCAAACACCACGGGTGCGCCGGAGTTGCGCATCTCGGCCAGGCTGGTCATGTCGGCCACGAGGTTGTTGTAGCCAAAGCTCACGCCGCGCTCGCAGGCCAGAAACCGGTCTTCCGACAGGCCGACTTCGGCCGCCGCAGACCGAGCCTTGTCGATGACGTTCTTCATGTCCCAGGGCGCCAGGAACTGGCCCTTCTTGATGTTCACCGGCTTGCCACTTTGCGCCACGGCGCGGATGAAGTCCGTCTGGCGGCACAGGAAGGCAGGCGTCTGCAGCACATCGACCACGCTGGCCACCTCGGCCACGTGCGAGGTGTCGTGCACGTCGGTCAGGATGGGCAGCTGCAGCTGGCGGCGCACTTCATCGAGGATCTTCAGGCCGGCCTCCAGCCCCACACCACGCTTGCTGGTGCCCGACGAGCGGTTGGCCTTGTCGAACGAGCCTTTGTAGATCAGCGGAATGCCCAGTGGCGCGCAGGCTTCCTTGAGCTGGCCTGCGACATCGAGCGACATCTCAAGGCCTTCAATGGAACAGGTGCCTGCGATCAGGAAAAAGCGCTGGTCCAGGCCGACGTTGAATCCGCACAGCTGCATGGTGAGGTCCCCTTAGGCTTTTTTCGCGGCTTGCTGGTGTTCCACGGCTGCCTTGATGAAGGCATTGAACAGCGGGTGGCCGTTCCAGGGCGTGGACTTGAACTCGGGGTGGAACTGCACGCCGATGAACCAGGGGTGTACGGTTTGCGGCAGCTCCACGATTTCGGTGAGTTCTTCACGCTGGGTCAGCGCCGAGATCACCAGGCCCGCCTTGCGCAACTGGTCCAGGTAGTTCACGTTGGCTTCGTAGCGGTGGCGGTGGCGCTCGGTCACCACATCGCCGTAGATGCTGTGGGCCAGTGTGTCCTTGGCCACGTCCGAGCTTTGCGCGCCCAGACGCATGGTGCCGCCCAGATCGGAGTTTTCGTCGCGTTTCTTGATGGTGCCGTCCGCGTCCTTCCACTCGGTGATCAGGGCGATCACGGGGTGGGGCGTGGTGGGGTCGAACTCGGTGCTGTTGGCGTGGGCGAGGCCTGCCACGTGGCGCGCGTATTCGATGGTGGCCACCTGCATCCCCAGGCAGATGCCCAGGTAGGGCACCTTGCGCTCGCGGGCAAACTGGGCTGTGGCGATCTTGCCTTCCACACCACGCTGGCCGAAGCCGCCGGGCACCAGGATGGCGTCGTATTTGGCGAGCTTGGCGGCTGCGTCGGCGCTGTCAATGGTTTCGGAATCGACATGGTCGATCTTCACGCGCACATGGTTGCGCATGCCGGCGTGGCGCAGGGCCTCGTTGACCGACTTGTAGCTGTCCGACAGGTCCACATACTTGCCGACCATGGCGATGGTGACTTCGCCTTGGGGGTGTTCGGTCTCATGCACCAGATCGTCCCAGCGCTTGAGGCTGGTGGGTGGGGTGTTCAGGCGCAGCTTGTCGCAGATCAGGCCGTCCAGGCCCTGCTCGTGCAGCATGCGCGGCACCTTGTAGATGGTGTCCACGTCCCACATGCTGATCACGCCCCATTCGGGCACGTTGGTGAACAGCGAGATCTTGGCGCGCTCTTCCTCAGGAATACGGCGGTCGGCGCGGCACAGCAGGGCGTCGGCCTGGATGCCGATCTCGCGCAGCTTCTGCACCGTGTGCTGGGTGGGCTTGGTCTTGAGCTCGCCCGCTGCCGCGATCCAGGGCAGGTAGGTCAGGTGCACGAAGGCCGCGTTGTTGGGTCCCATGCGCAGGCTCATCTGGCGCACGGCTTCCAGGAACGGCAGCGATTCGATGTCGCCCACGGTGCCGCCGATCTCGACGATGGCCACAT
Organism: Acidovorax sp. 59; assembly: GCF_002754175.1. NCBI lineage: Bacteria > Pseudomonadati > Pseudomonadota > Betaproteobacteria > Burkholderiales > Comamonadaceae > Acidovorax > Acidovorax sp. 59. The sequence continues at coordinate 1,167,978 of NZ_PEET01000001.1, forward strand.
CCACGGCATCGGGCGTGCCAATGCCGGCGCCGCGCTTGATGAATTCCTGGATTTCGTTGGTGACATGGGGAATGACCTGCACGGTCTTGCCCAGGTAGTCGCCGCGACGTTCCTTCTCCAGCACGGACTGGTAAATCTTGCCCGTGGTGAAGTTGTTGGTTTTCTTCATGCGCGTTTCGATGAAACGCTCGTAGTGGCCCAGATCCAGGTCGGTTTCTGCGCCGTCATCGGTCACGAACACCTCGCCGTGCTGGAACGGCGACATGGTGCCCGGGTCTACGTTGATGTAGGGGTCAAGCTTGATGAGGGTGACTTTGAGTCCCCGCGATTCGAGGATCGCGGCAAGGGAGGCTGAGGCGATTCCCTTACCGAGGGAAGACACCACACCGCCGGTGACGAAGACAAATTTGGTCATGTCTTTTTTGGTGGTGGGAAATTGGGATTATAGATGGCACCCCGGCGACACCCCCAGGGGCAGGGTCACCCCCGTCTGCTAAATTCGCGCCATGAATGAGCTTGCTGGCAAACACATTGTTCTGGGTCTGAGTGGGGGCGTGGCTTGCTACAAGGCAGCCGATCTGTGCCGCCAGCTCATCAAGGAGGGCGCCACCGTGCAGGTGGTGATGACCGAGGCGGCAGAGCAGTTCATCACCCCGGTCACCATGCAGGCGCTGTCTGGCCGCACGGTGTACGGCTCGCAATGGGATGCGCGCGAGCCCAACAACATGCCCCACATCAACCTGAGCCGCGAGGCGGATGCGATCCTGATCGCGCCCTGCAGCGCGGACTTCATTGCGCGCTTGGTGCAGGGCCGGGCGGACGAGTTGCTCAGCCTGCTGTGCCTGGCGCGTCCCGCCCAGCGCGTGCCTCTGTTGCTGGCCCCTGCGATGAACCGCGAAATGTGGGCGCACCCGGCCACGCAGCGCAATCTGGCCCAGGTGGCGCAGGACGGTGCCGTGGTGCTGGGCGTGGGCAATGGTGACCAGGCCTGTGGCGAGACGGGTGACGGCCGCATGCTGGAGCCGCTGGAGCTGCTGGAGGAGCTGATCGCTTTTTTCACACCCAAGACCCTTGTGGGCCGGTCGGTACTCGTCACGGCGGGGCCCACGTTTGAAGCCATTGACCCGGTGCGTGGCATCACCAACCTGTCGAGCGGAAAGATGGGCTTTGCCGTGGCCCGGGCGGCGCGTGAGGCGGGTGCCGATGTCACCCTGGTCGCAGGGCCGGTGCATGTGCCCACGCCACGCGGCGTGCGGCGTGTCAATGTGCAGTCCGCCCAGGAGATGCTGGCGGCCGTGGAGCGACATGTCCAGGCCGCCTCGGTGTTTGTTGCCACGGCCGCAGTGGCCGACTGGCGCCCTGCCCACCAGTCCGACCAAAAGATCAAGAAAGACGGCTCGGGCCAGTCCCCGTCGCTGGAGTTCGTCGAGAACCCCGACATTCTGGCCACCGTAGCCCGGTCGCCGCATGCGCTGGAAGGGGATCTTTTCTGCGTGGGTTTTGCCGCCGAAAGCCATGACCTGCTGGCCCATGCCACAGCCAAAAGGACGCGCAAGGCCGTCCCCTTGCTGGTGGGCAATATTGGCCCCGCTACCTTTGGGCAGGACGACAACGCCCTGCTGCTGGTGGACGCGCAGGGCCACCGCGAGTTACCCCGCGCGTCCAAGCGTGTGCTGGCGCAGCAGCTTATCGCTGAGATCGCCGCGCGTTTGCCACCTTTGCGTTCTTGACGGCCACCACCGTGGGGAGGTGTGATGACAACTGGTGCCACCAAGCCTGATTGGGACACGCCACCCGATGGCGACTTTGCGGCTTATGTGGAACGGCTGACAGCCCAGGCGCCTTTGCAAAAGGCCCGAGCGGCACAGGCAAGTGCTGCCGCTACCAACGGTGTCGTTCAGTCATCCAAGGACCGTGCGCCAGCGACTTCCCTGCCTCAGGTCCTGCCGCCCGATGTGCTGCAGCTGATGCAGCCGCTGGCGGGCGTACTGCGCACGGTGCGATCGGTATTGCTGGTAATGATGGTGTTGCATGGCATTGCGCTGTTCCTGCTTGGTCAGGGCTCGCTGCCAGGCTTGGTGGTCATGGGCGCGGTGTGGTGGGGACTGGGTTGGCTGATGCAATCGGCCGCGCAGGCCCCGGGTGGTCGTGCAGGGATGGAGTCGTTGCAGGATCGCCTTCGACAAATGGCGCAGCAGCGCAGTGGCACAGGAATAGGAACAGGAAAGAAGAAACCGTGAAGATAGATGTGAAGATTCTCGATCCGCGCATGGCGGACCAATTGCCCACCTACGCCACACCCGGTAGCGCTGGGCTGGACCTGCGTGCCTGCCTGGATGCGCCGCTGACCCTGCAGCCCAACGCCTGGCAACTGGTGCCTACCGGCATTGCGATCTACCTGCAAGACCCGGGCTATGCCGCACTGATCTTGCCGCGCTCGGGCCTGGGGCACAAACATGGCATCGTGCTTGGCAATCTGGTGGGGTTGATCGACAGTGACTACCAAGGGCAGCTCATGGTGAGCGCATGGAACCGCAGCAATGTGGCGTTTACCCTGGAGCCCATGGAGCGGCTGGCCCAATTGGTGATTGTTCCGGTGGTGCAGGCCCAGTTCAACGTCGTCACCGAGTTTGCGGCCACGCAGCGGGGTCAGGGGGGCTACGGATCCACAGGCAAGTCCTGAGGTGGACCGCTCGGGGCTCCAAGCGCGTGATGGGTGAGTGGCCGGGTTGTAAGACCCCGCTTACGTTTCGATGGGTCTGTTACCGACATGGCGATGGCCCCTTGTCTACGCCGCGGCATCCTCAGGCGTTGTTCCAATCGGTACATGGGTATTGAGCTCTGGGTCGTCGGAGATTTTTCAGTGCCTGCCCCAACAACTTCTGGAGATTGAACATGCAATTCACCCGTCCCCTCGCCCTCGTGGGCACCGTGGTTCTGGCTGCTTCGCTGGCTGCTTGCGGCCACAGCCGCCCGGCACCTGCTCCGCAATACTCCGGCGGTTATTCGAGTGGCTACCAGACGGCTCCTGCCTATCCGCAGAATCAGGCAGGCACCGAATATGGTCGCGTGTCCAACATCGAGGTCCTGCAGGGCCGCAGCCAAGGCCAGACCACCGGCACTGGTGCCGTTCTGGGCGCGGTGGTGGGCGGCGTTCTGGGCAACCAGGTGGGCAAGGGCACGGGTCGTGCTGCAGCCACCGCTGTAGGCGTGTTGGGTGGCGCGGTGGCCGGCAACGCCATCGAGGGGCGCAACAACCAGGAATATGTGCAGGGATACCGGTTGTCCGTGCAGCTGGACCAGGGGGGGTATCGCGTGTATGACGTGAGCAACCCGGGTGACCTGCGCATCGGCGATCGCGTGCGTTTGTACAACGGTCAGATTTCGCGCATGTGACCTGACACGCTGCCCTCACAAACGGGCGCTCTGAGTTTCCTCGGGGCGCCCGTTGTGCTTTTGGTAGGACTTAGTGCAGCAACGGGCTGCCTGGCGCCTGGGGCTGGACGCGGAAGAAGCCGGTTCCGGCCGTGCCACGTCCGATTTCTTCTTCGGTGGCTTCGCGCACGGCCTGCACCGTCAGTTGCAGGCGCAGCGCGATGCCCGCCAGCGGGTGGTTACCGTCGAGCACGATATGTTCGGGATAGATTTCGGCCACGGTGTAGAGGGCCGTGCGGGGGGCATCGGGGTTGCAGCCCTCGGGCAGGGCCATGCCGTCAAACGTCATCCCTTCTTCGATCTCGGCGGGGAAGAGGGCGCGGGGCTCCAGAAACAGCAATTGGTCATTGAAGTCACCGAAAGCGTCCTCGGGTTCGAGGTGCAGTGCCAGCGTGGCACCAGGGCCGTGGCCTTGCAGGGCCTCTTCGATACGGGGCAGGAGATCATCACCGCCCACCAGAAACTCCACGGGCTCGTCGAGTACGTCGAGTTCTTCGCCCAGGGTGTCTTTCAGGGTCCAGGTCAGTGCGACCACACATTGTTGGGTAATTTCCATAGGAGAATTGTCGCAGTTTGACCAACGGCCCCGCAAAAGGGCAACACTTTCCCCATGGACATTCAGCAACCCTTGGCCCTGTTCGGCGGCCTCACTCCCGCGCAATTCATGCGCCGCCACTGGCAGAAGAAGCCCTTGCTGGTGCGCCAGGCCATCCCGCAGTTTGCGCCGCCGGTGCTGCGGGCCGAGCTGTTTGCGCTGGCCGGGCAGGAGGGTGTGGAGTCCCGCCTGGTGCAACAGATCAAAGGCGCCTGGAAACTGCGCCACGGGCCCTTCAACCGCCGTGCGCTGCCTGCGTTGCAGCAGCCTGACTGGACGCTGCTCGTACAGGGCGTCGATCTGCACAACGACGCGGTGCATGCGCTGATGCAGCAGTTTCGTTTTGTGCCCGAGGCGCGGCTGGACGATCTCATGATCAGCTACGCCAGCAACGGCGGTGGCGTAGGGCCCCATTTCGACAGTTATGACGTCTTTTTGCTGCAGGCGCACGGCAAGCGGCGCTGGCGCATCGGGCGCCAAAAGGATCTGTCGCTGCGCGACGGCATTCCCTTGAAGGTGCTGGCCCAGTTCGAACCCGAGGAGGAGTTTGTGCTGGAGCCGGGTGACATGCTGTACCTGCCCCCGCGTTATGCCCACGACGGGATTGCCGAAGGCGAGTGCATGACCTACTCCATCGGTTTTCGCGCACCGGCCCGCGCCGAGCTGGCGCAAGAGCTGCTGGTGCGTCTGGCGGAAGATGCCGGGGAGGATGACCACCCGTTGCTGTACCGTGATGCGGGACAGGACGCGGTGGCGCAGCCGGCGCACATTCCTGCCGGGCTGCAGGACTTTGCGCGTGAGGCGCTGTCGCGCGCGCTGGCTCAGCCCCTGGTGTTGGAACGCGCGCTGGGCGAGTACCTGACCGAGCCTAAGCCCAGCGTGTGGTTTGAGCCTGGTGACCCCAAGGTGATGCTGGAAGGGGTGCGGCTGGACCGTAAGAGCCGCATGATGTACGACACACAGCACATCTTCATCAACGGCGAAAGCTACCGCGCAGCGGGGCGCGACGCCACACTGATGCGGCGCCTGGCCGATGAGCGCCAACTGTCGGCACGCGATCTGGCACGGGCCAGCGACGACGCGCTGGAGCTGCTTTCGTCGTGGTGCGATGCGGGCTGGGCCCATGCCTGGGCCGGCTGATACTGACCAGGAGCCAGTGATGACCGACACAGCAACCCCCTCCGCCGAGCCTTTGCGTGACTTGCCCAGTGGGCGATTCAGCGGACGTGAGGCGTTTCAGCAACTGGTGCGCGACGCCATTGCAACGGCGGCGCGGGACGGCTGGCACGAGATTTTTATCAGCGATGCCCACTTTCATGACTGGCCCTTGGGCGAGCGTGCGGTGGTCGAGTGTTTGCAGGACTGGGCCCGCAGCGGCCGGCGCTTCACCATGCTGGCCTGCAGCTACGACGACGTGATCCGCCGCCATGCCCGCTTTGTGCGCTGGCGCGGTACCTGGGACCACATCATCACCTGCCGCCGCAGCCCGGCCGCCGACCCGCTGGACCTGCCCAGCGCGCTGTGGTCGCCGCAATGGGTGCTGCACCGGCTCGATCCTGAGCGCTGCGTGGGGGTGACCGGCAGCGAGGCCGATCGCCGGGTGCTGCTGCACGAGACACTCAACGAATGGGTGCGCAGCAAGAGCGCACCCGGCTTTCCCTCCACCACACTGGGTCTGTAGCCTTTGCCCCACTTTGGGGAGCGCCCGTTGGCATGGCGCCACGCGGCAGTCGCGCCCGGAGGGATACTGCGCAAAGTCAAGCTGGCGTAAAGCTTTCGTCAGTGTTAGTCAGTATTGACTAAATACCAATATAATCTGCGGCTGTGCCCAAAAAGGTGCAACCAAGTGCATTGTGCCAATGCGTGCATGGGCTCAGGAAGCCTGACGCCGTGGCTTTTCAAGATTCTGTCTGTCCAAATAGGAAAATCGAAATGAAGAACTCTCTCGTTCTGGCCGCCCTGATCGCTGCTGCTGCACTCGCCGCTTGTGGCAAGAAGGAAGAACCCGCTCCAGCACCCGCTCCTGTGGAAGCTCCTGCCGCAGCACCTGCTCCCGCCGCCGAGCCAGCAGCTCCTGCCGCTTCCGACGCTGCTGCTCCTGCCGCCGCTGCACCTGCTGCTGACGCTTCTGCTCCTGCCGCTGACGCTGCCAAGGCTGCTGCTGACGCTGCTGCCACCGCCGCTACCGGCGCTTCCGCAGCCAAGTAAATCGCTGCAGGCTCTGGGCTGACCTCAAGGTCGGCCTGTGCCACGGCCCCGCACCGCAAGGTCCGGGGCTTTTTTTATGCCCTTCGCCAGGGTGAGACATTTATGGACGCCCGGTCTGGGCCATCAAGGGTTGACGTCGAGCCAATCAGTGCCTTCGGTGGGGCTGGCGACCTGGATCTCCTCGTCCGCCCAACCCAGCGCGGCGGCGAGCGATTGGCGGGCGAGTGCGGGGAGGTTGTTTTGCGCACTCAGGTGCGCTGCCACTACGCACCGCAGGCTGTCGTGCTGCACCGCACGCAGGATCTCCGCCGTCGCCGGGTTGGCCAAGTGGCCGTACAGCCCGCCTACGCGGCGTTTCAGGAAGGGTGGGTAGCGGGACGCGGCCAGCATGTCGGGGTCGTGATTGGCCTCGATCAACAGGGCGTGGCATCCCTGCAGCTGCTGCAGCACATGGGGGCTGGCGTGGCCCAGGTCGGTCAGCACGCCCAAGTGTGCGGCGCCGTCGGAGCACCGCAGCTGCAGCGGCTCCCGGGCATCGTGGGGCACGGTGAAGGGGCGGGCTTCGAACGCGCCCATGTCAATCGCTTCCATGTCGTGCGCCACCCGCAGCAAGCCGTCCAAGTCTGGCGCACCGAGGGCCGCGTATGTGCCCTCGCTCATCCACACGGGAATGCGAAAACGCAGCGCCACGGTCTGGGCACAGCCGATGTGGTCCGAGTGTTCGTGGGTGATGAAGAGGGCGTCCAGGTCTTCCACCTGCAACTGCGCTTGCGCCAGACGGGCTTGCAGCTGCCGGATGCCGAGCCCGCAGTCGATCAGTAGGCGGCGAACCTGGCTGCCACTGCGGCCTTCGACGACCGTGGCATTGCCGGTGCTGCCGCTGCCCAGGTTCTTGAATCGAAGCATGGCGGAGCGAAAGGATGGGTTTGTGGCGGCCCAAAAAACCAGAGCCACCGTCCGCCAGAAGGCGGAGGGGGCTCCAGAGGTGTGGGTGGCGGCCTGCGGCCGGCTCTTATTTCAGATCGTCAGCAATCACGCGCACGATGCGCTCGGCATTGGCCGAGGACTCGGGGGCGCCAGCCTCATTGAGCACCGACACGGTGGTCGACTCACCCTGGCTGCGCACCACGATGCGGTACTTGAGCGGAGGTGTTGCGGAGGTGGAGCTGAACAGCTTGCTGAAGAAGCCGGGCTCTTTCTTCACGGTGTCCGGAGCCACGTAGCGCACGAAGTACGTGCCCTCATTGCGGTTGCGGTCTTCCACGGTGAAGCCAGTGCGGTCCAGGGCCAGGCCCACCCGGCGCCAGGACCGGTCAAAGCCCTCGTCCAGCTGGACCACCGGCACGTTGTTGACCGTGGCCATGCGGGCGGCCTGGGCACGCGCCGCGGGTGCTGCGGCCACTGCCTTGGATTGCTCCTGACTGACGCCCAGCTTGACCATCAGGCGGCGCAGGAATTCGGTTTCGAGTTCCGGGTCGGATGGACGGGGCTGCCAGACGGTGCTGTCCTTGGTGACGTTGCCATAGACCTCGACCATCCCGCGGTGGGTGATGTAGATCTCGGTACTGCCATTGGCATTGCGTTCCAGCCGGGTGCGGAACTTGTCCCGTTCGCCGGTCGAGTACAGGGACTCCATCAGCTTGCCGATGGTGGACCGGATGAAATCCTGGGGCAGTTTGGCGCGGTTCTCTGCCCAGTCGGTTTCCATGATGCCAACGTTGGCCTCGGACTGGGCCAGCGTGAAGCCGCTTTCCAGCCAGAAGTCGCGCACGGGCTCCCACAGCTTGTCGGCGGGGCGGTTGACCACCAGCCAGCGCTGGCTGCCGTCTCGTTCGATCCGCACGTCGCCCAGCGACAGGGCCGCCGCGTTGGCGTTGCCCGATGGCTGCGCGGCCTGGCCTGCCTGCATGGCAGCGGCAGACACCGAGCCACCCGGCATGGCGTAGCGGGAGTCGCGTGACAGCTGGGTGAGGTCCGGGGGGACTTCCAGTGACGAGCCCTTGGCGGCGCTCTTGTAGTCGATCTTGTCGCCCTCCAGAATGCTGGTGGAGCAGGCGGACAGGGCCATGACAAGAGCCAGCAGGCTCAGGCGGGTGGTAGCAGCTTTCACGCGGAAATCCTTGGGAAGTGTCTCTGAGAGCGGGCGCAAAGCCCGGATTAGATCAGGCCGCTGGTGCGCAGTGCCGACTCGACCACAGCCTCGTTGCTGCTGGCCAGGGGCGTCATGGGCAGGCGCATGGTGCCACCACACAGGCCCATGCGGGACATGGCCCACTTGACCGGGATGGGGTTGGCTTCGACAAACAGGTGCTTGTGCACCGGCATCAGCTGAAACTGGATCTGCATGGCGCGTTGCACGTTGCCGGCCAGTGCCGCCACGCACAGCTCGTGCATCAGGCGCGGGGCCACGTTGGCCGTCACGCTGATGTTGCCGTGGCCGCCGCACAGCATCAGGGCGACGGCGGTCGGGTCGTCGCCCGAGTACACGCCAAAGCCCTTGGGCACGTCACGGATGAGCCACTGGGCACGCTCGATGTTGCCGGTGGCTTCCTTGATGCCGATCACGCCGGGCACCTGGGCCAGGCGCAGCACGGTGTCGTGCTGCATATCGGCCACCGAGCGGCCGGGCACGTTGTACAGCACGATGGGCAGGTCGCCAGTGGCTTCTGCAATCGCCTTGAAATGCTGGTACTGGCCCTCTTGGGTGGGCTTGTTGTAGTAGGGCACGACCTGCAGCTGGCTGTCGGCACCCACGCCGCGCGCGAACTTGGCCAGCTCAATGGCCTCGGCGGTGGAGTTGGCGCCGCAGCCGGCCATGATGGGCACGCGCTTGGCAGACTGTTCCACGGCCACGCGGATGATTTCGCAGTGTTCTTCGACGTTCACCGTGGGGGACTCGCCCGTGGTGCCCACCACGCCGATGCAATCAGTGCCTTCGGCGATGTGCCAGTCGATCAGTTTGCGCAAGGTGGGGTAGTCCACGCTACCGTCCTCGTGCATGGGAGTGACGAGGGCGACGATGCTGCCGGTGAGTGGCACGGAAGAAGAAGTCATGTCCGCAGTGGTAAACGGTAAAAGGGCATTCTAACTAGCCCCGGTAGACAAAAGATGTCGTGAGGGTCCACCCGCCTGCGGGAGTTCCCGTACGGCCGTGATGCGTTGCACGAAACGCGCGGGTTCGTCGATGAAGCCGTCCTCATAAGCCACCACGCGCAGGTCCTGGCATGCCTGCAGCAGTTCGCCGTGCGCGAGCAGGAACTCCGCCCGCGCCGGGCGCCCCACGGTTTCGTTGCCCTGGGCGAACGTTTCGTAGAACAGCACCCCGCCCGGCGCCACGCTGGCCACGATGGTGGGCAGCAAGGGGCGCCACAGGTAGTTGGTGACAACCACGCCGCCAAACTGGCGGCCTGCAAAAGGCCAGGGGCCGTTTTCGATGTCAGCCTGCACCAGCTCGCCCAGCCCTTCGCAGGCGGCCAGCGCCTCGGCGGACCGGTCCACGCCGACCACGGTGTGCCCCAGTTTCCGCAGATGGCGCAGGTGGCGCCCTGCGCCGCAGGCTACGTCCAGCACGGTGCTGTGGGGGGCGATCAGGTGGCTCCAGCGCCACACCCATTCCGAAGGGGCTTCTGTACCGTGCATACCGTGCATGAACTATAAAAATGATAGCTGCCTGCGCATGATCCACTAGCGCTTGCGGCCAAAAACGCTTGAAAATCCCGCCAAGGGTGTCAAAAACACGCCCACATCTGGTCGGCCAGCAGCACCATGAATTCGGGCACGGTGTACAAGCCAAACACCACCAAGCACAGCAGCACGGCCACGGCACCGCCCAGCCAGCGCAGGGCACGCGGCGCGGGTTTGCGGGGCGGGGTGGTGTGGCTCATGCAGGGGGGGACAAACAGGTCAGGCGGGTTGTGGGGCGTGGCGCGCGATCGGGCTTTCCTTGACTGGCAGGTTCACCAGCCCGGCAAAAATGCCCAGGCCGATCGCGATGTACCACACGATATCGTAGCTGCCGGTGGCGTCATACAGATAGCCGCCCAGCCAGACGCCCAGGAAGCTGCCGATCTGGTGGCTGAAGAACACAAAGCCGCCCAGCATGGACAGGTGCTGCACCCCGAAGATTTGTGCAATGGTGGCGTTGGTGGGCGGCACGGTGGACAGCCACAGCGCGCCCATCACCGCCGAGAACACGTACACCGACAGCGGCGACAGCGGTACCAGCAAAAAGATGCTGATCGCCACCGCGCGGGCAAAGTAGATGAAAGCGAGGATGTGGCGCTTGGGCATGCGCTGGCCCAGCGTGCCCGCGATGTAGGTGCCAAACACATTGAACAGTCCGATCAGCGCCAGCGCATAGCTGGCCACCTGGGGCGACAGGCCATGGTCCTTGAGGTAGCTGGGCATGTGCACGCCAATGAACACCACCTGAAAGCCGCACACAAAGTAACCGGCCATCAGCAGGTTGAAGCTGGGGTAGCGGAAGGCCTCGCCCAGCGCCTGCGCAATGGTCTGCTCGCGCTTGACCGGGGCCGCACCCTTGAAGCCCGGCTCCCGCAGGCCAAAGGCCAGCGGCACGATCAGCAGCACTGCCATCGACAGCACCAGCAAGGCCTGCTGCCAGCCCAGGCCTGCAATCAGCCAGCCTTCGACCGGCACCATCAGGAACTGCCCGAACGAACCCGCCGCCGCTGCCACGCCCATGGCCCAGGAGCGTTTTTCGGGCGCAATCTGCCGCCCCAGCACACCATAGATCACCGCATAGGTGGTGCCCGCCTGCGCCGCGCCAATCAGCACACCGGCCGTCAGCGCAAACAGCATGGGCGTGGGCGACAGCGCCATGCCCGCCAGGCCCAGGGCATACAGGGCTGCACCGCCGAGCAGCACGCGGAAGGCCCCAAACCGGTCGGCCGCCATGCCCGCAAAAATCCCGATCACGCCCCAGGACAGGTTCTGGATGGCGATGGCCAGGGCGAACGACTGGCGCGTCCAGCCCATTTCCTGGGTGATGGGAAGCAGCCACAGCCCGAACCCGTGGCGGGTGCCCATGGACAGGGTCACGATGGCCGCGCCGCACGCCAGCACCTGGAACATGGATAGTTTGGGAGGATTCATATGCATGCGCAGGAATGTAGCCAGATTGGACGAAACGCGCTGATACACCCGCGACCAATACAGTTGGCGGTGGGGGCGGCAGAAAATGCAGCGCTTGGCGCAGCGGTTTGAAGGGCTGGTTATTTATCCAGCTATTGCTGCGGTGCCGCACTACAATCCGCCCCATGGCAGCCAAACCCTCTTCTGTTTCCGCGAGCGAATACTCCGAAGGCTCAATCCGCGTGCTCAAGGGCCTGGAGCCCGTCAAGCAGCGCCCGGGCATGTACACCCGCACCGACAACCCCCTGCACATCATCCAGGAGGTGCTGGACAACGCCGCCGATGAGGCCCTCGCCGGCCACGGCAAGAAGATCCGCGTCACGCTGCATGCCGATGGCTCGGTCAGTGTGGAGGACGACGGCCGGGGCATCCCGTTTGGTCTGCACCCGGAAGAAAACGCGCCGGTGATCGAGCTGGTCTTCACCCGCCTGCATGCGGGTGGCAAGTTCGACAAGGGCAAGGGCGGTGCCTACAGCTTCTCGGGCGGCCTGCACGGCGTGGGCGTGTCGGTCACCAACGCCCTGGCCACCCGGCTGGAGGCCACCAGCTACCGCGAAGGCAAGGCGGCGCGCCTGGTGTTCTCCGCCGGTGACGTGATCGAGCCTTTGGTCGCCCGCCCGCTGGAGGCGGGCGAGCGCAAGCAGGGCACTTCGGTGCGCGTGTGGCCCGACGCCAAGTATTTCGAATCCAGTGCCCTGCCCATGGGCGAGCTGACCCATCTGCTGCGCAGCAAGGCCGTGCTCATGCCCGGCGTGACGGTGCAGCTGGTGAACGAAAAAACCCGCGACACGCAGACCTGGCAGTACAAGGGCGGCCTGCGGGACTACCTGATGCAGACGCTCACCGGCGACCCGGTCATCCCGCTGTTTGAAGGCGAGGGTTTTGCCGACAGCGGCAACGAGAGCTTTGCCGAGGGCGAAGGGGCGGCCTGGGCGGTGGCCTTTACCGAAGACGGCCAGCCCATGCGCGAGAGCTACGTCAACCTGATCCCCACCAGCGCGGGCGGCACCCACGAAAGTGGCCTGCGCGACGGCCTGTTCAACGCGGTCAAGAGCTTTATCGAGCTGCACAGCTTGTTGCCCAAGGGCGTGAAGCTGCTGCCCGAGGACGTGTTTGCGCGCGCCAGCTATGTGCTCTCGGCCAAGGTGCTCGACCCGCAGTTCCAGGGCCAGATTAAGGAGCGCCTGAACTCGCGCGACGCCGTGCGCCTGGTCAGCGGCTTCGTGCGCCCCGCGCTCGAACTCTGGCTCAACCAGCATGTGGAATACGGCAAGAAGCTCGCCGAGCTGGCCATCAAGGCTGCCCAAACCCGCCAGAAGGCTGGGCAGAAGGTTGAAAAACGCAAGGGCTCGGGCGTGGCCGTGTTGCCCGGCAAGCTCACCGACTGCGAAAGCAAGGACATCGCCCACAACGAAGTTTTCCTGGTCGAGGGCGACTCGGCTGGCGGCAGCGCCAAGATGGGCCGCGACAAGGAAAGCCAGGCCATCCTGCCGCTGCGCGGCAAGGTGCTCAACACCTGGGAGGTCGAGCGCGACCGCCTGTTTGCCAACAACGAAATCCACGACATTTCGGTGGCGATTGGCGTGGACCCGCATGGCCCCAACGACACGCCGGATTTGAGCGGCCTGCGCTACGGCAAGGTTTGCATCCTGAGTGACGCCGACGTGGACGGCTCGCACATCCAGGTGCTGCTGCTCACGCTCTTCTTCCGCCACTTCCCCAAGCTCATCGAAACCGGTCACATCTACGTGGCGCGCCCGCCGCTGTTCCGCGTGGATGTACCCGCGCGCGGCAAGAAGCCCGCCGCCAAGATGTATGCGCTGGACGATGGCGAACTGACTGCCATCCTCGACAAGTGCGCCAAGGACGGCGTGCCGAAAGAGAAGTGCCAGATCAGCCGCTTCAAAGGCCTGGGCGAGATGAACGCCGAGCAGCTGTGGGAAACCACGCTCAACCCCGACACCCGCCGCCTGCTGCCCGTGCAACTGGGCGACATGGACTTTGCCGCCACCGAAGGCCTCATCACCAAGCTCATGGGCAAGGGCGAAGCCGCCGCGCGCCGTGAGCTGATGGAGCTGCATGGCGATGCGGTCGAGATCGATATCTGACCGCATCGACACGCTCCATCCGGTGTTTGTGATGAAAAATCCCCTTAAAAACAGTGCCCTGCGCTTGTCTGTATTGGGTTTGCTGCTATGTTTTGTGCAGCAAATGGCCCATGCGGACCTGTGGGCGCACGTGGACGAGCGTGGCGTGACGCACTTTGCGGCCGAGCAGGTCGATGCGCGCTACCAGCTGTTTTTTCGTGGCAATGACTTTGACTCGACCCGGGATGTGCCCCCCAATTCGTCGCCCATGCCCTACGCGCTGCCTGCAGCGGGTGCGCGCCTGCTGGCTTTTTTTGACATCGCGCCCGACTACAAGCGGGTCAAACACCACCTGCGCGCTGCGTCCGCCAAACACGGTGTGGACTACGAGCTGCTGCAGGCCGTGATCGCGACCGAGTCCGGTTTTGACGCCACCGCCGTGTCGCCCAAGGGCGCCGTGGGCCTGATGCAGGTGATGCCCGCCACGGCCAACCGGTTTGGCGTGAGCACGGATGCAAAACGCACGGTGGAGCAAAAGCTGGCCGACCCGGCCGTGAACGTGCCCACCGGCACGCGCTACCTGCGCCACCTGCTGGACCTGTTTCCAGGCCGCATGGACCTGGCTGTTGCCGCCTACAACGCTGGCGAAGGCGCCGTGCAGCGCGCGGGCAACCAGATTCCGGCCTTCAAGGAAACGCAGAACTATGTGCGCACGGTGCTGGGCCTGTATGCCCAGCTCAAGCCCCCAGCCCCGGTGCTGGCGCAACGCGCCGTGCCGGGCCGCGTGCGCATGGAGCTTTCGGGTGGCGCGCAGAACCGGGGCAACCTGCCGCCCACCCGCGTGGCGCAGACCCGCAGCGCCCCCCAGAACGTGAACCCAGAAACTGTACCCAACGAATGAGCGACCAACCCACTCTCGATTTCACCACCGCAGGCGACGACGGGGGCGACTCCCTGGGCCTGGCGGGCTATGCCCAGCGCGCCTACCTCGAATACGCGCTGTCGGTCGTCAAGGGCCGTGCGCTGCCCGATGTGTGCGACGGCCTCAAGCCTGTGCAGCGGCGCATTCTGTATTCGATGGACCGCATGGGCCTGGGCTACAGCGGCCCCACGCGCAACACGGCCGCCAAACCGGTCAAGAGCGCCCGCGTGGTGGGCGATGTGCTGGGCCGCTTCCACCCGCATGGCGATCAGTCGGCCTATGACGCGCTCGTGCGCATGGCGCAGGACTTTGCCCAGCGCTACCCGCTGATCGACGGCCAGGGCAACTTCGGCAGCCGCGACGGCGACGGCGCTGCGGCCATGCGCTACACCGAGGCCCGCCTGTCGCGCATCACCAGCCTGCTGCTGGATGAGATCGACGAAGGCACGGTCGATTTCATGCCCAACTACGACGGAAGCACGGAGGAGCCGCGCCAGTTGCCCGCGCGCTTGCCGTTCGCGCTGCTCAACGGCGCCAGCGGCATTGCCGTGGGCCTGGCCACCGAGATCCCCAGCCACAACCTGCGCGAGATTGCAGACGCCTGCATTGCGCTCATCAAGACGCCCTCGCTGAGCCAGGAAGACCTGCTCGCGCTGGTGCCCGGCCCGGACTACCCCGGCGGCGGCCAGATCATCAGCAGCGCGGGCGACATTGCCGATGCCTACCGCACCGGCCGTGGCAGCCTCAAGGTGCGCGCGCGCTGGAAGATCGAAGACATGGCGCGTGGCCAGTGGCAGCTGGTGGTGAACGAGTTGCCGCCCGGCGTGAGCACGCAAAAGGTGCTCGAAGAGATCGAGGAAATCACCAACCCCAAGGTCAAGGCCGGCAAAAAGGCGCTCTCGCAAGACCAGACCCAGCTCAAGGCCAGCATGCTGGCTGTGCTGGATGTGGTGCGCGACGAATCGAGCAAAGACGCGCCCGTGCGCCTGGTGTTCGAGCCCAAGACGGGCAAGACCCCGCAGCAGGAGCTGATCACCGCCCTGTTGGCGCACACCAGCCTGGAAACCTCGGCCCCCATCAACCTCACCATGGTGGGGCTCGATGGCAAGCCCGTGCAGAAGTCGCTGCGTGTGATGCTGGAAGAGTGGATTGCCTTCCGCCAGACCACCATCACCCGCCGCAGCCAGCACCGGCTGGACAAGGTGCTGGACCGCATCCACATCCTCGAAGGGCGGCAGACCGTGCTGCTCAACATCGACGAGGTGATCGCGATCATCCGTGCGGCCGAGGAGCCCAAGGCCGCGCTCATCGCGCGCTTCAACCTGAGCGACCGGCAGGCCGAGGACATCCTCGAAATCCGCCTGCGCCAACTCGCACGGCTCGAAGCCATCAAGATCGAACAAGAGCTGAAAGAACTGCGCGAAAGCCAGGGCAAGCTCGAAGACATCCTGAACAACCCCGGCTCGCTGCGCCGCACCATGGTCAAGGAGATCGAGGCGGACGCGAAGACCTTTGCCGACGCACGCCGCACCCTCATCCAGGCCGAGAAAAAGGCCGTGGCCGAGGTGAAGGTAGTGGACGAGCCTGTGACCGTGGTCGTCTCGCAAAAAGGCTGGGTGCGCGCCCGCACCGGCCATGGCCATGAGGCCGCCAGCTTTGCCTTCAAGGCAGGTGATGGGCTGTACGGCACGTTCGAGTGCCGCACGGTGGATACCCTGCTGGCCTTTGGCAGCAATGGCCGCGTTTACTCGGTGGCCGTGTCGCTGCTGCCCGGTGCGCGTGGCGACGGCCAGCCGGTGACCACGCTCATCGAGCTGGAATCGGGCACGCAACTGCTGCACTACTTTGCGGGGCCAGCCAACGCCACGCTGCTGTTGTCCAACTCGGGCGGCTACGGCTTTCTGGCGGCGGTGGAAAACATGGTCTCGCGCCAAAAGGGCGGCAAGGCCTTCCTCACCCTGGGCGAGGGTGAAACCGTGTGTGTGCCGTCGCACGCTGCGGGCACCACGGGCAGCAAACCGGTGCTGCCGGCCACGCACGTGGCCTGCGCTTCCACGGGTGGGCGCATCCTGACCTTCGAGATCACCGAGCTGAAAACCATGGCCAATGGCGGCCGGGGGCTGATGCTGATCGACCTGGAAGACAAGGACCAGCTCGCAGGCGCGGCGGCCTACACGCGCAGCATTCGCCTCGATGGCGTGGGCCGGGGCGGCAAGCAGCGTGATGAGACGCTGGAGATCCGCAGCCTGAACAACGCCCGTGCTGCGCGCGGCCGCAAGGGCAAGGCAGCAGACCTGGGCTTCAAGCCCCAGGCAGTGACGCGCGTCGAGTAAGGACAGCTCACACGACGCCTCCGGCGTTGTTGCAGCGTCCTGCAGCCACACCCGTACTGCAGCATTGCCTGCGGCGCAGCGCTCGGCCGGGGCCGTATCGCTGCGTTTTTTCGCCGCTTCAGTCGTCGCCGCTGCCAGTGGAGCGGGGTGCGCGAAACGGGTCTGCCGCACCCGGCGCCTTTGGCGGCGCCTCCGATCATGCTTGGGGATGACCCTCATGCGGCCGCTCCTGGTTTGTGCAATTGTCGGAAAGCGAGCAACATCTCGTGACAAACACACTCCAGGAGACCTCCATGCCTAAACAATTGAGGATGGCCCACAAGCTGTGGCTGGCTGTGATTCTGATCGTGGTCATGCTGGTCGCCGTGGTGGGGTTTGCGGCCTACCGCTCGGCAAAAGTGCAAGCCCAGGCCGATGCCGTGAGCAAGGACATGGAGGCGCGGGTGCAGGCCGCCCTGCGCTGGTCGGGGTTGACCGAAACCAATGCAGCGCGCACCCAGGCGCTGATCGTGAGCAACGACCCAGCGGTGGAAGCAGAGTTCAAGGACGTCATTGCGGCCACGTCGGCCCAGATCAGCGAGGTGCAGAAGTCGCTCGAATCCATGGCCTTGTCCGACGCCGACAAGGCCCAGATGAACAAGATTGCGGCCGCCCGCAAGACCATGATCGATCTGCGTGGCGAGGCCCGAAAGCTCAAGAGTGACGGTCAGCAAGATCAGGCCGTGACGCTGATCAACCAGAAGTACAACCCCTCCGTGGCGGCCTACCTCGCTGCTCTGCGCGAGTTTGTGGCCCAACTGCAGAAGAACGCCGCAGAGACGCAGGTGGCGATGGCGGCCGAACGCATGCTCACCGTCAAGATCGCCGCGGTGGCCGTGGGCTTGCTGCTGCTGGCCATCATCGTGGGGGCGTATTACCTGATTGGCAGCATCCAGCGGCCCTTGGCCCAGGCCAATGGACTGGCCGAACGCATTGCAGGTGGCGACCTGAGCCTGCAGGAGGCTGTCACGCGCAGCGACGAGTTTGGCGATCTGTTGCGCTCGCTCTATGCCATGAGCAATGCGCTGGGGCGCATGGTGCACCAGGTGCGCCAAAGCACGGACAGCATTGCCATCGCCAGCGCAGAGATCGCGACCGGCAACCAGGACCTGTCGGCCCGCACCGAGCAGACCTCCAGCAACCTGCAGGAGACGGCCGCCGCGATGGAGGAGTTCACCAGCACCATCCAGCAAAGCGCGGGCAGCGCCCAGCAGGCCAGCAGCCTGGCCGCGGGTGCCACCGGCGTGGCGCGCCGGGGCGGTGAGGTGGTGACCCAGGTGGTGGCCACCATGGAGGACATCAACCACAGCAGCAAGAAGATCGCAGACATCATTGGCGTGATCGACGGCATTGCGTTCCAGACCAACATCCTGGCGCTCAATGCGGCGGTGGAGGCCGCGCGTGCTGGCGAGCAAGGCCGTGGCTTTGCCGTGGTGGCCAGTGAGGTGCGGAGCCTGGCCCAGCGCAGTGCCGAGGCGGCCAAGGAGATCAAGCAGCTCATCAGCGCGTCGGTGGAGAAGGTGGAGACCGGCTCGCGCCTGGTGTCCGATGCGGGCACGACCATGACCGACATCGTGCAGTCGGTGCAGCGCGTGACCGACATGATCGGCGAGATCACCGCCGCATCGTCCGAGCAGAGCGCAGGGGTGTCGCAGGTCAACAAGGCGATCAGCAACCTCGACCAGATGACCCAGCAGAACGCCGCCCTGGTGGAAGAAAGCGCTGCGGCAGCACAAAGCCTGCGCGAGCAGGCTGATCACCTGGCGCGCGAGGTATCCATGTTCAAGGTCAACGCCGCCAGCTACGGGCCTGCACAGGCCGCCATTGGGGTCGCGCGCGGCGCGGCCAAGGCGACAACCACCATGCCCGCCACCCGCAACAAGCCCGCAGCGTCCGCCACTGCGGGCGGTGCCCCTGCAGCCCGCATCAGCACTGCGAGTGCCCCGGCGGCACCGGCGAAATCGCCTTCATCATCGGCAGGCGTGAAGCAAGGCGCCAAGCACGGTGCCACGGCCGGGGCGGACGAGGACTGGGAATCTTTCTGACACGCTGAGGTGGGTGCCTCCGGCTGTCGCAGACCCAGGCGGCGGGACCCTGCTCTTTACGGGCAACAAAAAACCCATGGCAGTGATGCCATGGGTTTTTTGCTGGGGCGGGCGGTCTGTCAGGCCAGTTCGGCGGTCAGGCCAGTTCGGCGATCAGTTCGATCTCCACGCACGCGCCCATGGGGATCTGGGCCACGCCGAAGGCGCTGCGGGCGTGCACGCCCTTCTCGCCAAACACTTGGCCCAGCAGTTCGCTGGCGCCATTGGTCACCAGGTGCTGCTCGGTGAAGTCGCCCGTGGAGTTCACCAGGCTCATGACCTTGACGATGCGTTTGACACGGTTCAGGTCGCCGCCGCAGGCGGCTTGCAGCGTGCCCATCAGGTCGATGGCCACAGCACGCGCAGCCTGCTTGCCTTCTTCGGTGCCGATGTCGCGGCCAAACTGTGCAGCCCAGGGCTTGCCGTCCTTGCGAGCGATGTGGCCGCTCAGGAACACCAGGTTGCCCGTCTGCACATAGGGCACGTAGGCGGCGGCGGGCACCGACACGGGGGGCAGGGTGATGTTGAGTTCTTTCAGCTTGTCGTAAACGCTCATGGTGGTCCTCGTTAGGAAGTGTGGGTGGATAGACGAGAGCGGTCTGGTGCGCAGGCCGCCGAGCGCGGTAAGTGTTACACAGCACCCCACCATCGCGCCGACGTGGCAGGCCCTGGCGGCGCATTAGCATCAGCGCATGTCCGCCATAAGCGCCTCTAATGCCACGACGCTGTCCGCCACAGGCTGGGGCGTGGAGGGGCCATTGCCCCCGCGTCCGTGGCTCCTGCCCGCTGTGTTGCTGGGCGTGGTGGCCGGGGCTGCGCTGCAGCTGCAGCAGCCCATGCTGTGGTCCGCTGCGGCCTATGGGTGGCTGTTGGGGGCTGGTCTGCTGCTGGGCGGTGGTGCGGTGGCCGCCGCGCGGCGGCGCCCCGGGCTTCGCTGGGCTCGCAGTGCCATCGCCATGGCGCCCTGGCTGATGTTGCTGGCGGGGGCGCTGGCCATGGCGGGAGGCACCGGCCTGCGGGCCGTGGCCTACCAGGCGCAGGCATTGCCGGCAGCGTTGGAGGGCAAGGACCTGCGCATCACTGGCGTGGCGGCCGCCATGCCGCAGATCAACGAGGCGGGCACCCGCTGGCGCATGGTGGTGGAGGGAGCGACGCTGCAAGGCGCGCCGGTGTCCTTGCCGCCCCTGGTGGATGTGGCCTGGTATGGCGGCGCTTTCGGCGGTGCGGGCGAGGTGCTGGATCTGCAACGCCAGCCCGCCCCGGTGCGTGCGGGCGAGCGGTGGCAGATCACCGTGCGCCTGAAGGCGCCCCATGGCCTGCGCAACCCGCATGGCTTTGACTACGAACTGTGGATGTGGGAGCAGGGCCTGCAGGCCACGGGCTACGTGCGCGCGGGCCCCAAGGACGAGCCGCCGGTGCGTGTGGCCGCCACCTGGCAGTACCCGGTGGAGCAGCTGCGCCAGCGCGTGCGGGACGCCATCCTGGAGCGCCTGGTATTCGGGCAGGATGGCTCGGGCAATGACATCGCCGACCCCACCCGCACGCGCACGGCGGGCGTGGTGGCGGCGCTGGTCACCGGCGACCAGCGTGCCATTGACCGAGCAGACTGGGATGTGTTCCGTGCCACCGGGGTGGCCCACCTCATGAGCATTTCGGGTCTCCACATCACGCTGTTCGCCTGGCTGGCGGCGCTGGTGGTGCGGGCGTTGTGGCGGCGCTCGCCCCGGTTGAGCCTGGCGGTGCCTGCGCAATCCGCCGCACTGGTGTCGGGTGTGCTGCTGGCCACGGCCTACGCCCTGTTCAGCGGCTGGGGCGTGCCCGCGCAGCGCACCGTGACCATGCTGGCCATCGTGGGGCTGCTGCAGCTGAGCGGACGCCGCTGGCCCTGGCCCCAGGTGTGGCTGCTGGCCTGTGGGGCCGTGGTGGTGCTGGACCCCTGGGCGCTGGCACAGGCAGGTTTCTGGCTGAGCTTTGTGGCAGTGGGCGTTCTTTTTGCTACTAATCCAATAGCTAAAGGGGAAAGTAGCACTGGCGCTACAGGCCATTTTTATGCCTTAGTGCGCGAGCAGTGGGTGGTCACTCTGGCGCTCACGCCCCTGGGCTTGCTGCTGTTTGGCCAGGTGTCGCTGGTGGGTTTTGTCGCCAACCTGGTAGCCATCCCCTGGGTGACGCTGGTGGTCACGCCGCTGGCGCTGGGGGGCGTGTTGTGGGCGCCGCTGTGGAGTGCGGCGGCCCTCAGCCTGCAGCCGTTCACCGCGTTGCTGCAGTGGCTGGCGCAGTGGCCCTGGGCCGCTGTGTTTTTGCCTGCCGCGCCGCTGTGGGCGGGTGTGGCGGCGGTGGCTGGGGGCGCGCTCTTGGCCATGCGCCTGCCCTGGCGCCTGCGTTTGCTGGCGTTGCCCCTGCTGCTGCCGGTGTTGTGGTGGCAGCCGGAGCGGCCGGTCGCGGGGCAGTTGGAGCTGCTGGCCGCCGACATCGGCCAGGGCAATGCCGTGCTGGTGCGCACGGCCACGCACACCCTGCTGTATGACGCGGGGCCGCGCTTCAGCCGCGAGAGCGATGCGGGCCACCGCGTGCTGGTGCCGCTGCTGCGGGCGCTGGGGGAGCAGGTGGATGTGCTCATGCTCAGCCACCGCGATGCCGACCACACAGGCGGTGCAGCGGCCGTGCTGGCCCAGCAGCCGGGCGCCGAACTGACCGGCTCCATCGAAGCCGAGCACGCCCTGCAGCGCTTGCGCCCCAGCACGCCCTGCCTGGCAGGCCAGCGCTGGGAGTGGGATGGCGTGGCTTTTGAGGTGCTGCATCCGCTGCCCGGTGACGAAGCCCCTGTGGCGGCCAAGGCCCCGCGTCCCAATGCACTCAGCTGCGTGCTGCGCATCATGGCCGCCGGGCCCGAGGGCGGGACGGCCCTGCTGGTGGGCGACATCGAGGCACCGCAGGAGCAAGCCTTGCTGGCGCGCAGCGCGCCCTTGCGAGCCGACCTGCTGCTGGTGCCGCACCACGGCAGCAAGACCTCGTCGTCGGCGGCTTTTCTGGAAGCTGTCCAGCCGCGCACCGCTTTGGTGCAGGCTGGTTATCGCAACCGCTTCGGTCATCCGGCGCCGGATGTGCTGCAGCGCTACCGTGCGCGCCAGATTGCGGTGGTGGAATCGTCGCGCTGCGGGGCCGCCCGCTGGTCCTCGTCGCAGCCTGGGCAGGTGGCCTGCGAACGCGACACCGGCGAGCACTACTGGCAGCACCGCATGGTGCCACGGGACGACTGATTCGGGGCCGATGGCGCAGCGCCGCCAGGGGTGTTGGGCGGGGGTGGGCTCACAACTTGCTATCCTGATCGCAGGAGGCCCGTTCATGCAGAAATTTGACGAGATGTACGCCATGCTGCCGTTTGATGGCAGCGACGTGCGGGAACACTACAAGCGCTATGCGCAGTGGTTGAGCAAACAGCCCCCTGACGTGATGCAGGCCCGCAGGGCCGAAGCCGAGATGATCTTCCGGCGCGTGGGCATCACCTTCGCCGTCTACGGCGCCAAGGACGAAGGCGGCGCAGGCAACGAGCGGTTGATCCCGTTCGACCTGATCCCCCGCATCATTCCGGCCCACGAGTGGGCCAGCATGCAGCAGGGGCTGGTGCAGCGTGTCACGGCGCTCAACCGTTTCATCCACGACGTCTACCACGGCCAGGACATCATCCGCGCCGGCATCGTGCCCGCCGATCTCATCCTCAACAACGCGCAGTACCGCCCCGAGATGGCCGGCGTGCATGTGCCGCAGGACATTTACGCGCACATCGCAGGCATCGACATCGTGCGCGCCCCCGATGCCCAGGGCAATGGTGAGTACTACGTGCTCGAAGACAACCTGCGCGTGCCCAGCGGTGTGAGCTACATGCTCGAAAACCGCAAGATGATGATGCGGCTGTTCCCAGAGCTGTTCAGCCTGCACAAGGTGGCGCCGGTGGCCCACTACCCCGACATGCTGCTCGAAACCCTGCGCGCCAGCGCCCCCGCCACGGCGGATGAGCCCACGGTGGTGGTACTCACGCCCGGCATGCACAACAGTGCGTACTTCGAGCACGCCTTCCTGGCCCAGCAGATGGGTGTGGAGCTGGTGGAGGGCCAGGATCTGGTGGTCAAGGACAAGTTCGTGTACATGCGCACCACACGCGGCCTGCAGCGGGTGGACGTGATCTATCGCCGCGTGGACGATGACTTCCTCGACCCCCAAGTCTTCCGCCGCAATTCCACCCTGGGCTGCTACGGCCTCATGGAGGCTTACCGCGCGGGCAACGTGGGCATCTGCAACGCTGTGGGCACGGGCGTGGCGGACGACAAGTCCGTCTACCCCTATGTGCCGGAGATGATCCGCTTCTACCTGGGCGAGGAGCCCATCCTGAAGAACGTGCCCACCTGGATGTGCCGCAAGCAGGACGACTTGCAGCATGTGCTGGCCAACCTCAAGGACCTGGTGGTGAAGGAGGTGCACGGTGCTGGCGGCTACGGCATGCTCATCGGCCCTGCAGCCACGCAGGCCGAGATCGAGGACTTTCGCCGCGCGTTGCTGGCCAACCCGGCGGGCTACATTGCGCAGCCCACGCTCAGCCTGTCGAGCTGTCCCACGTATGTGGAAAGCGGCATCGCTCCCCGCCACATCGACCTGCGCCCCTTTGTGCTCAGCGGTCGCGAGGTGCAGATGGCCGCCGGCGGCCTCACGCGCGTGGCGCTGCAAGAGGGCTCGCTGGTGGTGAATTCGTCGCAGGGCGGCGGCACCAAGGACACCTGGGTGCTGGGAGAGGGTACGCCCGCAGCGCAACCCAAGGCAGTGCAATCCCAGTCGCAATCGCAGGGACAAGGTCAGTCGCAAAGTCAATCGCAAGGGAGCCTCTGAACATGCTGAGCCGCACCGCCGACCATCTGTTCTGGATGTCCCGCTACACCGAGCGAGCTGAAAACGCCGCCGAAAGCGGGGTTTCACCACAACACAGCCAGCGTGCGCAGCACGCGCTGGGTTCTCTGCCCGGGGAGGAAAAATGCTAAGTCGCACTGCCGATCATCTGTTCTGGATGTCCCGATATACAGAGCGGGCAGAGAACACAGCAAGAATGCTCAATGTGAGCTACGAGACCTCCCTGTTGCCCCAGGCTGCCGATGTGGCGCAAAAAGGCTGGGAGGGCCTGCTGTCCATCAGCGAGCTGATCCCTGCGTACACCGCCAAGTATGGTGAAGTGACGCCCGCCAACGTGCTGGAGTTCATGGTGCACGACGGCAACAACCCGTCGTCCATCCTGTCGTGCCTGCGCGCCGCACGCGAGAACGCGCGGGCCGTGCGCGGCGCGCTCACCACCGAGGTGTGGGAGACGCAGAACCAGACCTGGCTGGAACTGCACCGGCAACTGGAAGGCGGCGCGTTTGAGCGCGACCCAGGCCAGTTCTTTGAATGGGTGAAGTACCGCTCGCACCTCTCACGCGGCGTGGTGCTGGGCACGATGCTGCAGGACGAGGCGTTTCACTTCTTGCGCATGGGCACCTTCCTGGAGCGCGCGGACAACACCGCGCGCCTGCTGGATGTGAAGTTCCACGCGGTCAAGAACGACTTTTTTGGCCGCCCCAGTGACCGCAACCAGGAAAGCGACTTCTACCACTGGAGCGCCATCTTGCGCAGCGTGTCGGCGTTCGAGGTGTACCGCAAGGTCTACCGCGACGTGATCACGCCGGGCCGCGTGGCCGACCTGCTGATCCTGAGCCGCGACATGCCGCGCTCGCTGCACGCGTGCCTGCGCGAGGTGGTGGACAACCTGGCCGTGCTGGCCAACGGGCAGTCTGCCGAGACCAGCCGCAGGGCAGGGCGCCTGCTGGCCGATCTGCAGTACGGCCGCATCGACGAGATCCTGGCGACCGGGCTGCACGCGTTCCTCACGCAGTTCCTGGACCGGGTGAACGACCTGGGTGGCGGCATCAGCCGCGATTTTCTGGTGACGTCCGGCGATTGAAAACCAGCAGGGCGGCGCCATGCCAGGCCAGCCCTGCTGCGTAGGGAAGCAGCGGGGCCCAGGGAGAGCCCAGCCAGGCCCTTGCCTGGGGGCTGCTGAACCACGCTAACCAGGCGGGCAGGGTTGCACCCCACGGCGCGTGCAGGTGGGCCTGCAGTACGCCACAGGCGGTAAGCCCCAGGCCCACCAGCGTGCCCACCGCGATGCCGTAGGCGACCGGCAGCTTGCGGCGGCCCGCCATCGCCATGAAGGCCGCACTGAAGAACACCCCCAGGAACACGGTGGCCAGCCAGGCCACCGGCCACCAGCCAGCATCACCGGCTCCAGACCGGGCCACCAGCAGCGCGTTGAAACCGCCCATGGCGCCCAGCGCCAGCAGTGGTACCAGAAAGTTGCGATACCGCGCGCTCAGCTGTGCCGAATGCGCTGCCTGATTGGGCGTTTTTGCGGTACGGCTGCGCGCATCGCTGGTCATTCTTGCGCGTTGCGCCGCTGGTCCCGCAACATGAAGAGGTAGAGGCTTTCGACCTTCTCGCGCGCCCAGGGGGTCTTGCGCAGGAACTTGAGGCTGGAGCCCACGCTGGGGTCGATCTGGAAGCAGCGGATGGGAATCTGCCGCCCCAGCTCATCCCAGCCAAAGTAGTCGGCCAGGCCCACGACCATGGCTTCGAGTGTCACGCCGTGCAGGGGGTTGCGCGGCTGGGTGGGCTTGTTGGCCGGTGGGGCGGGTGGCGGGGTCTCTGGAGTGCTCATGGCTCCAAGCATACAGACTGGGAGCGTGAACACGCCCTGAGGGCAATCCTGTCGTGTGCATCGGGCGTTAACTCCACCACCGCCACCACAGAACCGATTCAGGGGGCGTCAGGCTTTGCGCTGCAGATGGGCCTCGCGCTGGAACAGCTCGGCCGCCCAGTCCACAAACGCGCGCACCTTGGCGCTCAGGTGGCGGTTGGGCGGGTACACCACATACACGGGCAGCAGGGGTTGGGTCCAGTCCGGCAGCAGTTGCACCAAGGCTCCGCTGGCGAGGTAGCGCTGGGCTTGCCAGCTGGTTATCTGGCCAATACCCAGCCCCGCCACGATGGAGGTCACGTAGGCGTTGGCCTCGTTCACGCTCAGCTGGTAGGGGCCGGTGATGTCGATGGACTCATCACCCCGGCGAAACTCGAGCGGATAGTGCCGCCCGCTCTGCGGCGAGAAGTAGATCACGCTGGCGTGTTTCTCCTCGATCTCCAGCGGGTGCGTGGGTGTGCCCTTACGCTCCAGGTAGGCGGGTGCGGCGACGGTGATGAACTCCAGGTTGCCAATGCGGCGCGCCACCAGTGACTGGTCGCTCAGCTCGCCCCCCCGGATCACGCAGTCCACGTTGTCCCCGATCAGATCCACCGTGCGGTCGCTCACACCCAGGTCCACCTGGATGTCCGGGTAGCGGGCATGAAACTCCGCCAGTTGCGGAATGATGAGCAACTGGGCCACCGACGTGCCCACGTCGATGCGCAGCCGCCCGCGCGGGTTGGCGCGCGCGTTGGTCATGCTGGCCTCGATGTCGTCCAGGTCGGTCAGCAGCCGCACCGTGCGGTCGTAATAGGCCGCGCCATCGGGTGTCACGGTCACGCGGCGGGTGGTGCGGTTGAGCAGCTTCACGCGCAGCCGCTCCTCCAGCGCCTGCACATGCTTGGTCACCGTGGCTTTGGGCAGGCTCAGCGAATCCGCTGCCCGGGTAAACGTGCCGGCCTCCACCACCCGCACGAATATGCGCATGGCCTGTATCTGGTCCATGGCTTCTCCTTGAGTCATCAGCACCCAGATTGGGTGCTGAGGAATTCTCACACGGGCGCCCCGGTTTGATTGTTGAGCTTTTGGAAACAGTGCGGTGGTGTTTGACCTGTTTATCAGAAAGGCCCAAGCCACTACATTTCATCCATCGTCAACCGACCTTCCACCTATCCACCTACCTACTGGGTACCTGCCATGCAGCCCGACCGCCCGTCTTCATCCTCTTTGCCCACGCAGCCCGCTGCGGCGCCCGCCAAGGCGTCCGGGGTGGCTGCGTCCGTCTGCACCGATTCCACCATTGAGGTGGCCCAGGGGCAGGACGTGGAAGTGCGCATGTACGGCCGCAAGAAGACTGGCCAGGCGTCACCGGTGGTCGTGCACTTCCACGGCGGGGCCTTCATGTCGGGCGATCTGGACAACGGCTGCACGGTGGCTTCTCTGCTGGAGAGTGCCGGGGCCGTGGTGGTGTCGGTCGCGTATCCGCTCACGCCCTTTCCGCAGCCGGTGGACACAGGTTACGGTGTGCTCAAGTGGGTGCACAAGCACCGCACCAAGCTCGGCGGGCAGGGCGCCGCCGTGTACCTGGCGGGCGAAGAGGCCGGTGGCAACCTGGCGGCGGCCGTGGCACTGATGGCGCGTGACCAGTCTCACCCCCCGCTGGCCGGGCAGATCCTGCTGTCGCCCATGCTGGACCCCTGTGTGGGCACCGCGTCGCTGCGCGAGGCCACGGGGGACTCCACGGGCTGCAAGTGGACCGAGGGCTGGCGCAACTTTCTGCGCTGCCCGCGCGATGCCGAGCACCCCTATGCGGTGCCTGCCGGTGCGCAGCGCCTGGCGGGGCTGCCCCCCACGCTGATCCTGGTGGGCGACACCGACCCCATGCACGACGAGGCGCTGGCCTACGCGGCCCGGCTGGAGGCTGCCGGCCTGCCGGTCACGCGCCACGTGTTCTCCAAGAACCCGCAGTGGCCCGATGCCCTGCTGCAGACCGGCCCGCATGAATGTCCGTGTGCGGCGGGTGCGCAGGAGCAGTTCCGGCAGTTCTTTGCCTCCACGCGAAGTCCGGTGCCGTCCTGACGACGGCCCCTGACACCTTCTCACATCCCTGACAGCCGCTGACCTCCACCCGGGTGGAGGCAGAGAAACGCGGGCTCGGCGCGAGCCCCATTCCCTTTTTACATCTTGATTTCCGGCCTGGCGTGCCGGAGGGGAAGCGCTTGCCCGGCGTTGCCCGCTCCGCATGTCCTGGAGCCCACGTTACCCATTCAAACGACACGGAGGAAAGAACACACCATGCATGCACCCCTGATCCCGTTGGCCTGCGGCCGCTGTCACAGCGCACCTGGCCGCACCGTCTTTTGACGGTGGCACGCAGGCCGCCCCGGTGTTTGTCGCCGGGGTATTGACCTTTCCACCGTGTCATTGCCGAGACTGCATTCCGCCCCCTTTGCATTGACCCCTGCCGAGCGCAGCCCACAGGCGCCAGCGCACGGCAGACAAGTTTCACAGCTTGCTCCACAAGGGCACACCTACTGATCGAAAGTGACCATGAACTTCCCATCCTTCTCCAAGTTCTCCCAGCGCCGCCCCCTGGGTCTGGCCACCCTTGCCACGGCCGTGACGGCCACCGTGGCGGCTGCTGTTCTGGTGTTTCAGGCACCCGTGGCGCAGGCGGATAGCGCCCCCGCAGCACCGCCCGCCATGCCGGTGTCGGTGGCTGCCGTGCTGCAAAAAGACATCGCCCTGTGGGACGAGTTTTCCGGCCGGCTCGAAGCCGTGCAGCGCGTGGATGTGCGCCCCCGCGTCTCGGGCGCCGTGCAGGCCGTGCACTTTCGCGAAGGCTCGCTGGTCAAGCAGGGCGACCTGCTGGTCACGGTGGACCCAGCCCCCTACGCCGCGGAGGTGGACCGCGCCGAAGCCCAGGTGGTCGCTGCGCAGGCCCGTCTGTCGTACACCCGCAGTGAACTGGAGCGCGCCACGCGCCTGCTCGAAGAAAAAGCCATCGCCCAGCGCGAACATGACGAGCGCCTGAACGCCCAGCGCGAGGCCGATGCCAACCTGCGCGCCGCCCAGGCCGCGCTGCAGACCGCGAAGCTGAACCTGGGCTACACCCAGGTGCGTGCCCCTGTGGCGGGCCGTGTGGGCCGCATCGAAGTCACCGTGGGCAACCTGGTGGCGGCCGGTGCGGGCGCCCCCGTGCTGACCACGCTGGTGTCCGTGAGCCCCATCTACGCGAGCTTCGACACCGATGAGCAGATCGTGGTGAAGGCCCTGGCCGACCTGCAAAGCGGCCAGCGCGGCAACAGCGCCCGCCAGCTCATCGAGCGCATTCCTGTGCAGATGGGCACCGGAACTTCGGGCGGCACGCCGCACGCCGGTCGCCTGCAGCTCATCGACAACCAGGTCGATGCCAAGAGCGGCACCGTGCGCGTGCGCGCCGTGTTCGACAACGAAGACGGCTCGCTCATCCCCGGCCAGTTCGCCCGCATCCGCATGGGCCAGGCCCGCAACACCCAGGCGCTGCTCATCAACGAGCGTGCCGTGGGCACCGACCAGAACAAGAAGTTCGTGATGGTGGTGGGCGAGGGCAACAAGGCCGAGTACCGCGAGGTCACCCTGGGCGCGCCGATTGACGGCCTGCGCGTGGTCACCTCGGGCCTCAAGGCGGGCGAGAACATCGTCGTCAACGGCCTGCAGCGCGTGCGCCCCGGTGCCGTGGTGGCGCCACAGCCTGTGCCCATGACCGCCAAGGCCGAGATTGCGGGTGATCGCAAGGAAGCCAAGAACGCCGCCAAGTCGCCAGCCGCCTGAGCGCGCTGGACACCAGGAATTTGCATCCATGAACCTGTCCCGCTTTTTCATCGACCGCCCCATCTTTGCCGGGGTGCTGTCGGTGCTCATCTTCCTCGGGGGGCTCATCGCATTGCGCGGTCTGCCCATCTCAGAATACCCTGAAGTCGCGCCGCCCTCCGTGGTGGTGCGCGCACAGTACCCAGGCGCGAACCCCAAAGTGATCGCCGAGACCGTGGCCACGCCGCTGGAGGAGTCCATCAACGGCGTGGAAGGCATGCTCTACATGGGCAGCCAGGCCACCACCGACGGCGTGATGACGCTGACGGTGACCTTTGCCCTCGGCACCGACCCCGACAAGGCCCAGCAGCTGGTGCAGAACCGCGTCTCGCAGGCCGAGCCGCGCCTGCCCGAGGAAGTGCGCCGCCTGGGCGTCACCACCGTCAAGAGCGCGCCGGACCTGACCATGGTGGTCCACCTGGTCTCGCCCAACAACCGCTACGACATCGACTACCTGCGCAACTACGCTGTGCTCAACGTGAAGGACCGCCTTGCGCGCATCCAGGGCGTGGGCCAGGTGCAGATCTTCGGCGGTGGCGACTACTCCATGCGTGTGTGGCTCGACCCGCAAAAGGTCGCGCAGCGCGGCCTTTCGGCCAGCGACGTGGTGGCCGCCATCCGCGGCCAGAACGTGCAAGCCGCTGCAGGTGTGGTGGGCGCATCGCCCGGCCTGCCCGGCGTGGACCTGCAACTGTCCATCAACGCGCAGGGTCGCCTGCAGACCGAGGAAGAGTTCGGCGACATCATCGTCAAGACCGGTGCGGATGGTGCGGTGACACGCCTGCGCGACATCGCCCGCCTGGAGCTGGGCGCGGCCGACTATTCGCTGCGCTCGCTGCTCAACAACGATCCGGCCGTGGGCATGGGCGTGTTCCAGGCGCCGGGCTCCAACGCGCTCGACATCTCGGCCAACGTGCGCGCCACCATGGACGAGATCCAGAAGAACATGCCCGAAGGCGTGGAGTACCGCATTGCGTACGACCCCACGCAGTTCGTGCGTGCGTCGATCAAGTCCGTGATCCACACGCTGCTCGAAGCCATCGCTCTCGTGGTGCTGGTGGTGATTTTGTTCCTGCAGACCTGGCGCGCGTCCATCATTCCGCTGCTGGCTGTGCCGGTGTCGGTGGTGGGTACGTTTGCCGTGCTGCACCTGCTGGGCTTCTCGATCAACGCGCTCTCCCTGTTCGGGCTGGTGCTGGCCATCGGCATCGTGGTGGACGATGCCATCGTGGTGGTGGAGAACGTCGAGCGCAACATCGAGGCGGGCCTGACCCCGCGCGAGGCCACCTACCGCGCCATGCGCGAAGTCTCCGGCCCCATCATTGCCATCGCACTGGTGCTGGTGGCGGTGTTCGTGCCACTGGCTTTCATCAGCGGGCTCACGGGCCAGTTCTATCGCCAGTTCGCGGTGACGATCGCGATCTCCACGGTGATCTCGGCGATCAACTCGCTGACCCTGTCGCCCGCGCTGTCAGCGCTGCTGCTCAAGGGCCACGACGAGCCCAAGGACGCGCTCACGCGCGGCATGGACAAGGTGTTCGGTGGCCTGTTCCGTGGCTTCAACCGCATGTTCCATCGGGGCTCTGAAGCGTATAGCGGCGGGGTCAAGCGTGTGATCGGCCGCAAGGCGCTGATGTTTGTGATCTACCTCGCGCTGGTGGGTGCCACCGTGGGCCTGTTCAAGATCGTGCCCGGCGGCTTCGTGCCCGCGCAGGACAAGCAGTATCTGATCGGCTTTGCGCAGCTGCCCGACGGCGCCACGCTGGACCGCACCGAGAACGTGATCCGCCGCATGGGCGAGATCATGAAGGAGAACCCGAACGTTGAAGACGCGATTGCCTTCCCCGGCCTGTCGATCAACGGCTTCACCAACAGCTCCAACTCTGGCATCGTGTTCGCCACGCTCAAGCCCTTTGCCGAGCGCACCCGTGCCGACCAGAGCGGCGGCGCCGTGGCAGGCCAGCTGAACCAGGCGTTTGGCAGCATCCAGGACGCGTTCATCGCCATGTTCCCGCCGCCTCCGGTGGCGGGCCTAGGCACCACGGGCGGCTTCAAGCTGCAGATCGAAGACCGTGCCTCGCTGGGCTATGAAGCCATGGACAACGCGGTGAAGGCCTTCATGGCCAAGGCCTACCAGACGCCCGAGCTGGCGGGGTTGTTCACCAGCTGGCAGGTCAACGTGCCGCAGCTGTACGCCAACATCGACCGCACCAAGGCACGCCAGCTCGGCGTGCCCGTGACGGACATCTTCGACACGCTGCAGATCTACCTGGGCAGCCTGTACGCCAACGACTTCAACCAGTTTGGCCGCACCTACAGCGTGCGCGTGCAGGCCGATGCGGCCTACCGTGCGCGGGCCGAAGACGTGGGCCTGCTCAAGGTGCGCTCTGCCACCGGCGAGATGGTGCCGCTGTCGGCGCTGATGAAGATGGAGCCCAGCTTCGGCCCCGAACGCGCCATGCGCTACAACGGCTACCTGGCTGCTGATGTGAACGGCGGCCCCGCACCCGGTTATTCATCGGGCCAGGCCCAGGCCGCCATCGAGCGCATTGCCGCAGAGACCCTGCCCCAGGGCATCACGTTCGAATGGACCGAGCTGACCTACCAGGAGATCCTGGCCGGCAACTCTGCCGTGCTGGTGTTCCCGCTGGCCATCCTGCTGGTGTTCCTGGTGCTGGCCGCGCAGTACGAAAGCCTCACGCTGCCGATTGCCATCATCCTGATCGTGCCCATGGGCATCCTGGCGGCCATGACCGGGGTGTGGCTGAGCAACGGCGACAACAACGTGTTCACGCAGATCGGGCTCATTGTGCTGGTGGGGCTGTCGGCCAAGAACGCGATCCTGATCGTGGAGTTTGCGCGCGAGCTGGAGTTTGCCGGGCGCACGCCCGTGCAGGCCGCCATCGAGGCCAGCCGCCTGCGGCTGCGCCCCATCCTGATGACCTCGCTGGCCTTCGTGATGGGTGTCCTGCCTCTGGTGCTGTCCACCGGTGCAGGCGCCGAAATGCGCAGCGCCATGGGCGTGGCGGTGTTCGCCGGGATGATTGGTGTGACGGCCTTCGGCCTGTTCCTCACGCCCGTGTTCTACGTGCTGCTGCGCAAACTGGCAGGCAACCGCCCGCTGGTGGAGCATGGCGCGCATGTGGCGCCCATCTCGCACACCCCGGGCAGCGGCGGCATTGCCCACCCGGTGCTGGCAGCGCCGCGCAAGGAGCACGAATGATGCTTTTGAAAACGGTGACAACAAAAATCTTTGTGGCCCTCGCCACGTGCTCCGCGCTGCCGAATGCAGCGGGCGTAACGACTGGGGCAGGAGAACAACCATGACCGATTTGCTATTGAAGAAAAACTCCACCGAGGGTGCTGCCTTTGGCGTGCGCAAGCGCAGCCTGCTGGCGCCCCTGGCCGCCGCCCTGGTGCTGGCCGGTTGCATGACCCAGCCCGTGGCCCCCGCGCCGCATGCGGGTGTGCCCGTGCCCGCCAGCTTCACGGCAGGGGGCGGCGCGCTGCCCACGGCCCCCTGGACGGTGGCCGCCCCCGCCGAGGCACAGCCCCGCGGCGAGTGGTGGCTGGGCTTTCAAGACCCGGTGCTGGCCGACCTGGTATTGCGCGCGGGCCAGGCCAACACCAGCATCCAGCAGGCCGCCGCGCGGCTGGCCGAGGCGCGCTCGCTGCTGCGCTCTGCCGATGCCGCGCGCTCGGTGCAAGTGGGCGCCTCGGCCGGTGTGACACGCCAGGCAGGCGCTGCCACCACGGGCAGCGCAACACCTGCCACGCTGGGTACAGCGGGGCTCAATGCATCGTACGAGCTGGACCTGTTCGGCCGCCTCTCGCAAACCAGTGACGCCGCGCGGCTGGACGCCGACGCGCGCGAAGCCCTGCTGCAAAGCACGCGCCTCATGGTGCAAGCCGACGTGGCGCAAACCTATCTGCAGCTGCGCGCGGTGCAAGCCGAGCAGGTGCTGGTGCAAGAGAGCCTGGCCGCGTACCAGGACACGCTGCGCCTGACGCAGCGCCGCCTGCAGGCTGGCGATGTGGCCGAGCTGGACGTGGCCCGTGTGCAGACCGAGGTGGCGGCCACCGAGTCCGATGCCCTGGCCTTGCAGCGCCAGCAGGCCCTGCTCACCAACGCGCTGGCCGTGCTGGCCGGCGAGGTGGCCAGTGGTTTTGTGCTGCCGCCCGCGACGGGCGACGCCGCGTTGCCGGTGATCCCGCCGGGCGTGCCCGGCACGGTGCTGACGCGCCGGCCCGATGTGTCGGCCGCGCAAACTGCCGTGCTGGCCGCGCAAGCGCGCGTGGGCGTGGCGCAGAAGGCGTGGTTCCCGGCCGTCACGCTCACGGGCAATGCGGGGCATGCGTCGCCCGAGCTGGGTGACCTGTTCAAGTGGTCCGCCCGTGCCTGGGGCGTGAGTGCGCTGCTGTCGCTGCCGATCTTTGACGGCGGCCAGCGCGATGCCCAGATCGAGGGCGCCAAGGCGCGCCTCGAGGCTGCGCTGGCGGACCACCGGGGGCAGGTGCTCAATGCGTTTCGTGACGTGGAGGATCAGCTGACCTCGCTGCGTTTGCTGTCTGGCCAGGCCGAAGCGCAAGGGCGGGCGGTGACGGCTGCGCGGCGGGCCACGCAGTTGTCGGACGTGCGGTATCGCAATGGGTTGGTGAGCCAGCTCGAATTGCTGGACGCGCGGCGCAGCGAGTTGCGCAATCGGCGGCAGGAGTTGCAGGTGCGGACGGCGCAGTATGTGGCGACGGTGGGGTTGATTCGGGCGCTCGGAGGCGGGTGGGGGGATCAGCCTGTGGTGAAGGTGGCGGCTGCGCCGCAGTAGTTTTTGAGCGGTTTAGGCTGCTTGCGCTAGTGAAACATGCCTAGGTAGCTATTGATTTTGTAGTGTCTGGTTGTTGTGCTGATTGGGCCGTACGCCTGGCTTGAGTGCGGAGGCCGGGAGTCGCCCGGCGAGCGAGTAACTTTCTTTTGCTTCGCCAAAAGAAAGTCACCAAAGAAAAGGCGACCCCCAGTCTGCGACCCCTTCGCAACGCGAAGGGGCAAACCTGCGGCGGGGCGGCTGTGGGGTGCGCCGTGGAACTCACTGCGCTGCGTTGCAGCTTCGTTCAGACATCCACGGCGAGTCAGTGCACGAGGCATGGGCGCTCCGACGCCCATGCTCACCCCGCAACCGCCCCGCCGCAGGCGCAGCCAGCAGGGGGTGGACAGCCGAACATCCAAACAACCGAACAGCCGGACATCCATTCGGGCCATTGCTGCGCTCGGCCCAGGCTGCGCAGCGCGAGGCGCTTGCGCCCGCGATTCGGGGCCGAGCGCAGCGATGGCCCGTGTGGATGTTCAGCTCCCCGTGCCCCTGTGGATGCGCCGAGGAGCGCAGGGTTTGGCGGATCAGGGCTCGCGTGTGTTTGAGCGACGCCCAGCGGCGCGAGTTGAGCGAGACCCCGCCAAACCCGAGCACCGCAGGTTGCCCCGTAGCGTCAGCGCAGGGGACGCAGACAGCGGGGTCGCCTTTCTTTTGGGTACTTTTCTTTGGCGAAGCAAAGAAAAGTACCTCGCCTGCCGGGCGACTCCCGGCCTCCGCCCTCAACCCAGGCACGTGGCCCCATCAGCACAACAACCAGACACTACAAAATCAATAGCTACCAGCGCATATCCCACTAGCGCCTGCGGCCAAAAAGGCTCAAAAACCTCAAATCACCCCTTCAGCCACCCCCTCAACCTCCCCACCCCTTCCTCCAACCTCCCCACATCCCGACTCGCAAAACACCACCGCAACCACCCCGACGCCTCTCCCCCAAACGCGCTGCCGGGCGCCAACCCCAGCCCCGCCTCCCGCACCAATCGCTTGGCCAGCGGCAAACACTCGTCATGCCCGTCGATGTGGAAGAACGCATACATGCCCCCACGTGGCGTGGCCACCGACACTCCCGGCACCTCGGCCAGCAGCGGCACCAGCGTGTCGCGGCAGTTGCGTAGATGGTTCACCAGCGCGGGCGTCACCTCCTCCGTGCGCTGCAGCGCCACCGTGGCTCCGCGCTGCACAAACACCGGCGCGCACGAGGTGTTGAACTCGATCAGCTTGCCCACCGCCTGGGTGAGTGAAGGCGGCAACACCAGCCACCCAAGGCGCCAGCCGGTCATCAAAAAGCTCTTGGAAAAGCTGTGCGTCACGATCAGCCGGTCCTCGGGCTCAGCCACGTCCAGAAAGCTGGGGGCCGCGCCATTGGCCGTGTCGCCCGCGTAGTACAGCCGCTCGTACACCTCGTCCGCCAGAATCCACGTGCCCGTGCGGCGGCAGTGCGCCAGGATGGTGGCTTGCTCCTCGCGCGTCAGCGTCCAGCCCGTGGGGTTGTTGGGTGCGTTGACGACCAGCAGGCGCGTGCCGGGTGTGATGGCGGCCAGCAGCGCGTTCATGTCCAGGCGCCATGCGCCGTGCACGTCGGCCACCAGCGGCACAGTGCGCACCTGCGCCCCCAGAATGCGCGGCTGCGCCACCAGGTTGGGCCACACGGGCGTCACCAGCACCACTTCGTCGCCCGCGTCCACCAGGGTCTGCACGGCCACCATCAGGCCGTTCACACCGCCGGACGTCACTGCGATGCGGTCGAACCACGCATCGGTGTGCTGCTGCGGGTGCAGGCCGTGCATGTAGCCTGCAATCGCGTGGCGCAGTTCGGGCAGGCCCAGGTTGTGGGCATAAAAGGTCTCGCCCTTTTGCAGCGACGCAATGGCCGCGTCGCGGATGAAATCCGGCGTTACCTCGTCGCTCTCGCCGAACCAGAACTTCAGCACATCGCTGCGCCCCAGGCCTTCGTTGGCCACTTCGCGGATGCGCGACTCTTCGAGGCTTTGGACTACTTCTCGCATGCAATCTCCTTGCGTCAACAACTCTCCCATCATCGCAGCGATTCTTCAACCTGCTGATGTCGTCACGTAACACGGAAGGCCGCGGAGCAGGCTTCGCCTAGCCACTGGCGTTGTCCCCCGGTGGGGAAAGGCGACGAAGGCGACTCAGGGGGATTTCATCGCTGCAGGCGTATAGTCGTTTTTTTGATTTTTTTGGCTGACCCCAACGCTCATGACCTATCCAAACACCCAGCTCTTCATCGCAGGCCAGTGGCAAGACGCCGCCGAAGGCAAGACCCTTGCCGTGTTCAACCCCGCCACGGGCAAAGAAATTGGCCGTGTGGCCCATGCCACCAAGGTGGACCTGGACCGCGCGCTGGACGCCGCACAAAAGGGCTTTGAAGCCTGGCGCGACATGCCCGCCGCTGAGCGTGCCAAGACCATGCGCCGCGCCGCTGCACTGATGCGCGAGCGCGCCGAGGCCATCGCCGCCATCATGGTGCAAGAGCAGGGCAAGCCCCTGGCCGAAGCCAAGGTCGAGACCATGGCGTCCGCCGACATCATCGAATGGTTTGCCGACGAGTCGCTGCGTGTGTACGGCCGCATCGTGCCCTCGCGCAATCTCAAGGCCACGCAGATGGTGCTGAAGGACCCGGTGGGGCCCGTGGCTGCGTTCACGCCGTGGAACTTCCCCATCAACCAGGTGGTGCGCAAACTGGCCGCCGCGCTGGGCGCAGGCTGCTCCATCCTGGTCAAGGCACCCGAAGAAACCCCCGCCAGCCCGGCCGAGCTGATCCGCGCGTTTGCCGATGCGGGCGTGCCTGCAGGCACCGTGGGCCTGGTCTATGGCGACCCGGCGGAAATCTCCAACTACCTGATCCCGCACCCCGTCATCCGCAAGGTCACGTTCACGGGTTCCACGCCCGTGGGCAAGCAACTGGCTGCGCTGGCCGGCAAGCACATGAAGCGCTTGACGATGGAACTGGGCGGCCACGCACCGGTGATCGTCGCGGAAGACGCCGACCTCGAACTCGCCATCAAGATCGGCAGCGGCGCCAAGTTCCGCAACGCAGGCCAGGTCTGCATCTCGCCCACGCGCTATCTGGTGCACGAAAGCATCCGTGCCGACTTCGTGGCTGCCTTCGCCAAGTACGCGCAGGGCCTGAAGGTGGGCGATGGCCTCACGGCCGGCACGCAGATGGGCCCGTTGGCCAACCCGCGTCGCATTACCGCCATGGCCGACTTGTTGGCCGATGCGGTACAGCAGGGCGCCAAGGTGCTGGCCGGTGGCGAGCGCATCGGCACCGAAGGCAACTTCTTCCAGCCCACCGTGCTGAACGACGTGCCCCTGTCGGCCCGCATCGTGAACGAAGAGCCCTTTGGCCCCGTGGCTGCCGTGCGTGGCTTCACCCAAATCGAAGACGCCATTGCCGAGGCCAACCGCCTGCCGTTTGGTCTGGCCGGTTATGCCTTCACTTCGTCGCTGAAGAACGCTCATTTGCTGGCGCAGCGCCTGGAAGTGGGCATGCTCTGGATCAACCAGGCCGCCGCACCTGCAGCCGAGCTGCCGTTTGGTGGCCTGAAGGATTCGGGCTACGGCTCCGAGGGTGGCCCCGAGGCCATCGAGGCGCACCTGAACACGCGCCTGGTGTCGATCATGAACGTGTAACCATCGCGCTCTTTGCTCCTTGGTCACAGGCCCCCGGTGCCATGGGCATCGGGGGCCTTTTTTTTTGCATTTGGAAGACTGAACGTGGCGGCACAATGGTGGGCCGCTACAGAGCTACGGCCACCTCAGGTGGCTGTTACCCAGCATCCGCCATTTCAGGAGTGCACCGCCCATGCTGTCCCGACAATGCCTTGCCCTCATCGCTGCGCTGGCCTCCTGCGTGCCGCCTGCCTGGGCGGGCATGGACAAAGAAGGCTCCATCCAGCGGCCCGGACTGTTCTTTGCCTGGCTGTCGCCCGACGATGGTCCGGTGTGGGCTCATTTTGAGAACCCCGCGCACCTGCAGCAGCTGGCACGGCACTGCAATGCCGGCGCGCCGGTGTTTGCGCTGCAAGCAGGCACCCGCTACCAGTGCAAGGCCGAACTGCCGCCGAAGTCTGCCGGGCAGGAAGAATCCTACGCTGCAGGCATGACCGTGCAAGGTCCGGCGCCGCAGGCAGATACCCGGCAGTACCGGCTCTTCGCCCTCACGCCGCCGCGCGCGCCGCAGTGGGTGGTAGGGAGCCCCGATGCCGAGCAGCTGGGAGCACTGCAGTTGTTCGTGCAGTCGGACGACCGCCGGTTTGGTACGCTGCGCCGCCAGCTCCAATGGGGTTCGGCACGCACGGTTCAGCAGCCCCAGGGTGCACGCACCACCGTGGTGGTGCCTGGCAGGGTGGTGCGCGATCCGAATGCTTTTTACGAAGCCCAGCGGCACCATGTTTTTGTGCGTGGCAGTGGCGGCTATGCCTACATGGGCGAGGTGCCCGGCAAGCCCGACAGCTACGTGGACATCGACGGCAACGACCTGCCGGGGCTGGTGGTGTCGGAAGGGTGTGACGGCTGGTGCGTATCGCTGTGGGACCTGACGGGCGGGCTGCGGCAAGTGGGGCGGTTTGGCGGGCATTGAGAGGATGCCCTCTCAGTCGGTGCTGCGGTCCCCTCAGCGCTGTTTCACCGGGTCGTACGCGCAGCGAAAGCCGATGTACACCGCGTAAAAGTCCGCAGGCTTCCAGGCCTCGACCTCCGCGCGCATTTGCGACGCGGGATACCACCAGGACCCGCCCATCGTGCGCCGCTCGTCGCCGCGCGCATCGGCCGCCCATTCCCACACATTGGCACCCATGTCGTGCAGGCCGTTCACCCCGGCTGCGGTGGCGTTGACGGGTGCGGCACGGGGCCAGGGGTCGGGGTCGCTGGTGTTGGCGCCCTGCGGGCTCTGGCCTGTGGTCCAGGGGTAGGTGGTGCCACGCACCCAGGGCGTGGGCGGTTGGCTGCGCAGCTCGGTAAAGCCGGCGGTGCGCCACTCGGCGGCGGTGGGCAGGCGGCCGCCCGCCCATTGGCAGTAGGCCTGGGCCTCGGCGTGGGTGAGGTGCACGGCGGGCAACTGGTCGGTGTCGGGCGGTGAGCCGTCGGGGCGCTGCCAGGTCCAGCCCGCGCGGCGCTGCCAGCCGCCCACGTATTCAAAACCGCCGCCTTCGCGCTCGGCACGGGTGGTGGTGCCGGTGGCCCGCGCGTAGCGCGCAAACTGGGCGATGGTGACTTCGGTCTTGTCAATGCGCAGGCCGCGCAGGTCGTCCAGCACCACGGGCGCTGTGGTCTGGGCAGATGCGGCCAGGGCCCAGAACACCAGGATGGCGCTGGCTGCGTGGCGTGGTGTTGGCATGGTGCTGTGCTCCGCATTTCACAGCCAGGTAGTCATTGCCCGGCCGGTGTGGCGCAGAGTATCTGCCGCTGCAAAAGCCTGCGGGCGGGACCGGATTTGGACCGACCGAATGGCCTTGGGTGCGCCGGGTTTGGTGGTTGGCTCTGCGTCCGCAATAGGGCTATGCGCTGTATCCGGCAGGTCGCAGGCATAAAAAACCCCGCACTCCAAAGAAGTGCGGGGTAATTGGCTGTTTGTCTGCCCTCCCACCAGTCAGGGCAGCAGCGTGTGGGGGGCCATCAGAAGTTGTGGCGCACGCCCACGGCGAAGGAGCTGAAGTCGTTACCCGGAGCCGACACGCCGTAGGTGGCAGCCTGGCTGTTGTTGATGCGGGTGTAGTACGTGTAGATCTTGGTGCGCTTGCTCAGGTTGTAGTTGTAGCCCAGCGTGTACTGGGTGGCGGCGCTGTTGGACACGTTGGAGTAGTTGCCGGCACGGCCCACGTTCACGTGGAACTCGGACACGCCCATGATGTAGGCGGCCGACAGGCGCAGGTTGGTGCGGTTGCCGCCGTTGGCGATGAACACGTTCTTGTCGCGTTGCACGTAGGCGCCCATCACGAAGGGACCGGTGGAGTACGAAGCGCGCACTGCGAACTGGTTCTGGTCGCCCAGCTTGGAGTAACCGGCGCCCAGGCCCAGCTTGCCGATTTCGTAGTTGGCAGCCAGGTCCATGCTGTTCTTGCCGCCGGTACCGCTGGGCTGCTCGTGCTGGGCCCAGCCGGCTTCGAACGTTGCGCCGCCCAGGCTGGGGGTGCGGTAAGCGATCTTGTTGATGTCACGGGCGGGGTAGGCGTACAGGGCGTCAGCCGACGAGCCGGTGTCGTGGTTGTGGTTGCTGATGAAGTCAGCCGTGGCGTAGTACGACTCGGACGTGAAGTTGCCCAGGCGCACCATGCCGAAGCCGCCGGACAGGTTCACTTCGCTCTGGCGGGCAAAAATGCCGCGCGAGTCGGTAGCGCCGGAGCTGGAGTCAAAGCCGCTTTCCAGCTGGAAGCCAGCCATCAGGCCGCCGCCCAGGTCTTCCTGGCCCTTGAAGCCGAAGCGGGAGGAGTTGTTGAACAGGCCGGTCTTGGAGACATCGCCGTCTTTTTGGTGTTCAAAGCTGGTGTTGACCCGGCCGTACAGGGTGACGCTGCTCTGTGCAAAGGCAGCAGACGTACCCACCAGGGCCAGCGCGGCGAGGGCGCAGCGGTTCAATGTTTTCATTCGCGAGGTTCCTTAAATCAAATTTTGTTTGATGACAAATAATCACCGGCCAAAAACGCACAGGGGTGATGCCTTCGGGCCGCCGCTACAAGCAAGTTTGGTGCCTGTGGTGATGTGATCGTTGCACTTTGCAACGGAAGGGGATGCTACTGGCCGCCGTGATTGGCCGCCAGCGGGGTAAACACCTTTTTGTCATCCAGATGTCGTTGCGGCGCAACATGGTTCTGGTAGGGCACGCCAGAACCGACCCGGGGCGTAGCCCGGCACCCCCGTCAAGGTCGCGAATGCAGCGCAAGCCCCACGTGGGCTGCGATCGGCGTGTCGCACTGC
Source organism: Acidovorax sp. 59 (assembly GCF_002754175.1). Classification (NCBI taxonomy): domain Bacteria; kingdom Pseudomonadati; phylum Pseudomonadota; class Betaproteobacteria; order Burkholderiales; family Comamonadaceae; genus Acidovorax; species Acidovorax sp. 59. The sequence goes on from NZ_PEET01000001.1 coordinate 1,209,242, forward strand.
CCGGGCTGCTGCCGCCGTGCAGGCGCTGCAAGGGCCGCGAGGACTGCAAGCGCTGCAGGGCGGCTGGTGGGGTTTGTGGAGCGGGCGACGACCCCTTGAGGGATCGTCAACGGGCCCCTAGAACCGGTAGGTCGAGGTCAGCGTGTAGGTGCGCGCCTGTCCGTAGAAGCAATCCCCGCGTGCCAGGCACTGAGTGATGTGCACCTTGTCGGTCAGGTTGACCATGTTGAAGGCCACGCGCCAGTCGCCAGCGTCGTAGGCCAGCATGGCATCGGCCAGGGTGGCGGCAGGGGTGCTGATGGCGCTGGTGCCGCTCCATTGCGAGCCGGTGTAGCGCACGCCCGCGCCCACCACCCAGCCGCCACGTCCTTGCGCTGCAAAGCGGTGGCTCAGCCAGGCCGACGCGGTGTGCCGGGGCACGCTGGCCACGGGCTGGCCCTGGTCGCCTGCGTTGCTGCGGCTGATTTGGGCGTCGGTGAAGGCGTAGCCCACCGTGAAGTCCCACTGGCGCGCCAGGCTGGCCTGCACCTCCGCCTCGAAACCGTTGACCTTTACTTCGCCAATCTGCAGGCTGTTGAGCGGGTTGCCGGGGTCGGTGGTCTTGCGGTTCTTCTCGCGCAGGGTGTACACAGCGGCAAACGCACTGATGCCCTGGCCTGGCGGCTGCCACTTCACGCCAGCCTCCCACTGTTCACCGCGCTGGGGTTTGTAGGGGGTGCCGTACGCGTCGAGCCCACCCAGGGGCTGGAACGATTCGGAGTAGCCCACATACGGTGCCCAGCCGCCATCCATCTGGTACGTGACGCCTGCGCGTTTGGTCCAGGCCTTGTCGTCCACGGCAGCGGCGGGGCGGCCTTCGGTATCGGTCTGCGCACTGTCGTGGCGCAGGCCCAGCGTGGCCGTCCAGCGGCCCCATTGGATCTGGTCTTGCGCGTAGAACCCCAGCTGCTTTTGCACCACGCTGGGCTGGCGCACCAGCTGCGCCGCAGTGGGCGGCGTGAAGTTGCCGTACACCGGGTTGTACACGTCGATGGACGACGCCACCGCGCGCCAGGCCTGCTGGCCGGTGTGGTTGCGCTGCACGTCCAGGCCGGCGAGCACTGTGTGCGCAGTATTGCCCGCCTGCAGCTTGCCTTCGAGCTGCGTGTCGATGAGCAGCATGCGGCCGGTGTTGAGGTTCCACACCGCATCGCGCACCAGCGTGCGGTTGTCGCTGTTGAACACGGGGCGCGCAGGGCGGCCGGTCCCAGCGTTGGCGGTGAAGCTGGTGTAGATGGTGCGGTAGTCCACCTCGCTCACGGTGCGGCGCAGGTTCTGGCGCACTGTCCAGTCGCTGTTCAGACGGTGGCTGAACAGGTAGCCCCAGGAGTTGTTGCTGGTGTCGTAAGCGTCCCAGCCCGGCTCGCTGATGAAGGTGCTGCGCGGAATCTGTCCGTACTGGCTGGGCAGCTGCGTGCCTTGCCACGGGAAGAAGCCAATGAGCGAGCCGCTTTGGTCCTTCTGGTGCAGCGCCTGCAGCGTCAGCGACGTGTCGGCATTGGGCTTCCAGGTGAGCGATGGCGCAAACACCACGCGGTTGTCGTCCACATGGTCCACCTGCGTACCGCTGTCGCGGCCCACGGCCACCAGGCGGTAGAGCCACTGGCCGTCCTGGTCGAGTGCGCCCGTCAGGTCGGCGGCGATCTGCTTGCGTGCGTTGTTGCCCAGCTGCACCTGCACCTCGCGCAGGGTGTCGGCCTGCGGGCGTTTGCTCGTCAGGTTGAGCACACCGCCCACGCTGCCCTGGCCGTACAGCACGGAGGTGGGGCCGCGCAGAAACTCCACGCGCTCCAGCGTGTACGGGTCCGGTCGGCTGGTGTTGTAGGTGCCGTAGGTGCGCAGCAGGCCGTCCTGGTACTGGCTCACCGTGCCGCCGCGTGCGGCAAAGCTGTCCACGCGGCTGTCGAAATAGTTGGACACCGCGCCCGCGGTGTATGCCGTCACCTGCCGCAGCGTCTGGACGCCCTGGGCTTCCATCTGGTCGCGGGTGATCACGCTGATGGCCTGCGGGGTTTCGATGAGTGGGGTGTCGGTCTTGGTGGCGCTGAGTGCACGCTGGGCCACAAAGCCGGTGACGGGCGCGGTGGGGTTCTCTTGCCCCGCGCCCGAAGAGACGGTGACAGGGGCCAGCGTGGTCTCGGCCGTGGTGGTCGGAGTGGTTTGTGCATGGGCAGCGGCGCTGCACAGCAGCAGCAGAGCGGCCTGTGCCACCGCGGTGCGCGGCGCGCGGCATGCGCGCGAATTGGATGCGGAAGGATGCATGATTTGCTATTAATTAGATAGCTACTTGGGCATATTCGACTAGCGCAAGCGGCCGTTTTGGCTTGAAATGGGCGCCGCTCAGCGTCCCGCAGGGGCGGGAGTGGCCGCTGGGGGCAGGGACGGCGACGGCATGCCGTCGGCCAGCACAAAGCTCAGCGTGGTCACGTAGCTGGCTTCGCCGTACGGCGCGCCATGTGCCTCACCCGGCGTCTTGTCGCTGTGCTTCACCTCGGCCACGTACTGGCCCTTCCAGGGGGTGACGAAGGTCACTGTGCCGTCTTCACCGGCCTCGGCCTCGCGCGTCCAGCCCGAGGGTGCGGCCAGCTGCACCTTGGCCTTGGGCAGCGGGGCGCCCTGGTAGACCACTTTCAGCTCACCGGGCTTGCCGGTGGGCACCAGGTCCAGCGGGGCGGTGGGGGTCACAGGCTTGGCCAGGCTGGCCACCCAGCGGGCCGCGGGCTGCCAGACCATCGCGGGCAGGTTGCGCTTGCTGCGGTCGATCAGCGGGTACGTGGCGGTGGCAAAAAGGATGTCGGGTGTGCCGGCGGCGGGGTAGACAAAAGCGTCCTTGCCCAGTTGGCCTTCCACACGCTGGGCGGCGGCGCCCGTGCGTTGCTGTTCGAGCACGGGCACGCCCTTGAACTGGTCCAACCGGCCGGGCGAAGTCTCGCGCAGGTTGTCGTTGAACTCCCCGAAATGCAGGCGCGCCTGGCCCCCGGCGTTTTCTAGCCACACCTGGTGCGCGTGGACAGGGGCCAGTGCGGTCACGCTGGCGATGGTCAGCGCGGCAGCCAGCCAAGGGCGTGGGAAGGTGGGAGCACAAGACATGGATATTTCCTCTCTTTGGTTTGGGATTCGGGAACGCCGCCAAAAAAACGCAGCGCGCAGCCCGCCGCACCACCCCCCGGGTGGATGCAACAAAGCTCACTTTTTGGTAGCTGCCTGCGCTTTTGGGATAAGCGCTGGGTGGCTTTTTGATCTGAACGTTGCAGCGCCCGGCTCACACCGGACGACAGCGCAGATCGGTGGGCCGTGGGGCCCGCTTCAGCGACCGCCATGAGGTCGTCATGACAGCCGCCGGAAAACGCTCACAACGCCGCGCTCGCGCGCGGGTTCTTTGCTGGGGGAGTCGGCACCTGCGCACGCGGCCGGCCGTACCAGCCCATCACCCCCACAGGGATGCCCAGCGCCACCCACGACCACCAGTCGCCCCAGGTGTCGGACACCAGGGCCGTGAGCAGCCCGGTGGTGGTGAGCACACCCATCACGATGGGCCCGCCCCACAAGGCCCAGAAAGGGCGGTGCTTTTTCATGCGGCCCCCTCGGTGGTGCGCGCTGCGCCTGATGTGGGCAATGCGCCGCCAGCCAAGTGACCGTTGGCGCTGCCCGCGGCGTTGGGCGAAGGGCTCCTTGTCTGCGCGCCCTTGCGCAGCCACAGGTACAGCCCGCTGCCCAGCACCACGATGGTGGCGATGTCGAGCAGCGCCCAGAGGATCTTCATCGGCATGCCGCCGTAGTCGCCAAAGTGCAGTGGCTGCGACACGAGCAGCGCCGTCAGGTACCACGGCAGCGTGGGCGATGCGGTGACCTGCGCTGTGCGCGCGTCCACCAGCACGGGCTTGAGCAGGCGCGAGGTGAGAGGCTCGTTGCCGCGCAGGAAAAACGTGTTGTGGTGCGGGCTGGAAAACGCCGTGCCCGGGAACGCAATGAACGACAGCTTGGTGCCCGGCGCCTGGGCCTGCGCGGCCACTAGCGCCTGCTGCAGCGGCCCGCGCTCGGCAGCGGGCACGATGGGCTGGCCTTCGTAGGGCTTGAGCAGCACCGAGAGCTGGTCGTACTGCCAGTACTTGATGAGCAGGTCGGCCCACGTGTTGATCATGCCCGTGCCACCCACCACGAAGGCCCACACCAGCGTGACGATGCCCAGCAGGTTGTGCAGGTCAAGCCACTTCACCCGCGTGGACCGATCCCGCCGCACCTCACCAAACGCCAGCTTGCGCATGAACGGCGCATACAACACCACGCCGGTGACGATGGCCACCAGCAGCAGCAAGCCCATGAAGCCCAGAAACAGCTTGCCTGGCAGTCCCGCGAACAGGTCCACATGCAGCTTGAACATCACGTACATGAAGCCTTCGTCAAACCGTGGCTGCGCCAGCACCTGGGCCGTGCGGGCATCCACCGCCACAGAGCGGAAGTCATCGGTGGGCGCCGGGGTGGGCGTGAGCGTGACGAACCAGACGTTGTCATCGTCCTCCGCATGCGACGCGAACTGCACCACACGATCCGGGTGCAGCGCTTTTGCCGTGGCCAACACCTGGTCCAGGCTCGCGCGCGGCGTGTTGGCGGGCATGGCTGGCGCCTCGACCTCGGTGCCCAGCAGGTGGCCGATTTCGTGGTGAAAGATCAGCGGCAGGCCGGTGATGCACAGCAGCAGCATGAAAACGGTGCACACCAGGCTGGACCATTTGTGGGTCCAGCTCCAACGGCGCAGGGCGGTGGGGCTCAGCATGGGATGAGAACCTTGTTGAGCGATTTGCTACCGCAAGGGCTTTGAGTTTCAAAGCGCTGCGCACGCACGCACTGAAGAGCCAGACGCAAAGCGGCGGCCATGCCGGAAGGATCAGAGAGAAAGGAGTGTTTCAAGCCAGGCAACCCGAATGCATCTGATGACGGAGGGAGCTGGCTGCAGCCGAGAGAAAGGGCTTTGGCTTGCGGTAACCAAATTTTATCCTGTAAATGCGAATGATTCCCGATCAGATGTTGTGATTTTGCGAATTTGACTTTTGTATGGCTATGGCGTCCTTGAATTGATAAAAATAAATTGACGAAAATGATAAATTCATCAAAAATTGAGCCGCATCAATGAACAAGGTGATATGCCATGAACCGCAACCGAATGACCGTCCGTAGAAAACTGAGTCTGGCCTTCGGCCTGATGGTGACCCTGATCCTGCTGGTGGCTGGGATTGCCATCTATGACATGACAAAGCAGAAGGACCTGTTCCACGACTACGTCACCGGCATCAATGCCCGCGCCCATCTGGCGAAAGACGTGCAGTCGGCCGTCAACCGCCGTGCCATTGCGGCGCGTAACCTGGTGATAGTCACCGCGGAATCAGAACGCGCGGCTGAGAAGCTCGCGGTGAGCAAAGCCCATGCTGATGTTCAGGACCGGTTGGCTCGACTGAAAGAAATGGCGGCGGCAGGCCATGTGCCAGCGCCCATCAAGACGCTTGTGGACGACATCGACAAGATCGAACACGCCTACAGCCCTGTGGCTTTGAAGATCGTGGATCTGGCGCTGAATGGCCAGCGGGATGAGGCCATCACCATGATCAACGAGAAGTGCCGCCCTCTGCTGGCCGCGCTGGTCTCCAAGACCAATGAATACCAGGCTGTCACCGACGAGCGATCAGGCCAGCTTGTGCAGCAATCTGAGTCGGACATGGCCGCGCAGCGCACCTACTTGGTGGCCCTTGCTTTGGTGGCAGCATTGGTGGCTCTGATCTCCGGCTACCTGATCACACGCAGCCTGTCCCGTGCGCTGGGGGCCGAGCCCGATGTGCTCAGCGATGCAGCACGCCGCGTGGCGGACGGGGATCTGTCGAAAATGGATGGGGCCGACAGTGCCATCCAGGGAAGCGTGCTGGCTTCTCTGAGCGCGATGCAGCAGAACCTGGCGGACATCGTTGCCAAGGTGCGCGGTGCTTCGGATTCGATCGCCATGGGCACTTCGGAAATTGCACGTGGAAATATCGACCTGAGCCACCGTACCGAAGAGCAGGCCAGCGCCCTGCAGCAGACGGCCGCCACCATGGAGCAGTTCAGCACCACGGTACTCAACAACGCAGAGAACGCCAAGGTGGCAGACCAGTTGGCCATGAACGCAACCACCGTGGCCACCCAGGGCGGCAAAGTGGTATCGCAGGTAGTGGACACCATGCGGGGTATCAACGACAGCTCACGCAGGATTTCCGACATCATCGGCGTGATTGACGGCATTGCCTTTCAAACGAACATCCTGGCGCTGAACGCTGCTGTTGAGGCCGCGCGAGCGGGTGAACAAGGGCGCGGGTTTGCCGTGGTGGCCACTGAGGTGCGCAACCTTGCGCAGCGCAGTGCCACGGCCGCCAAGGAGATCAAGGCATTGATCAGCGAAAGCGTGGAAAAGGTGGTTGCCGGTACCCAGCTGGTGGATCAGGCGGGCCAGACCATGGACGAGGTGGTGGGCGCCATCCAGCGTGTGACGGAGGTTGTGGGGCAGATCAGCGCTGCCATCTCTGAGCAGAGCTCCGGCGTGTCTCAGATCGGCCAAGCTGTGAATCAGATGGATCAGGTCACACAGCAGAACGCAGCGCTCGTCGAAGAAAGCGCGGCGGCCGCCCAGAGTCTGGACATGCAGGCCCAGCAGCTGACGCGGGCGGTGCAAATCTTCAAGCTCGAAGAGCGGTCGGGCACTGCCTCGGTCAGCCACGAGCGGCGGCCCAGTCTTGGCTATGCAGCCTGACCCGCTGCGCCCGTACTGGCCCAATCCGCCTCCAAGGCCCGAAAGTCGGCAATGACTGAAGAGTCCCCACGCCTGATCCAAGAGCTCTTCGCGCGGCAGTTTGACTATTTGCCGAAGGTGGAAAGCCCTGAGCAGCGCAAAGGCCCGCTGGGCATCGTGAACCTGTTCGCATTGGCATCCCACATGCTGACGGCCATGTCCGGCACACTGGCCATCGTTTCTGTAGACAGGTTCGGCGCGAACCGAGCGGGGTGCGATGCCGGTCTTAACGATCAGGTCCATCGACTGGTGGATCTCTCGGTGCAGACGTCCGCGTCATTGACACGGTTGATCGGCGTTGTGATGGTGGCGTTGCAAAGCGAACAAATCACAAGCCCAAGCGCTGCCGAACGCGAGAGCATCCAGGAAGTGATGACCACCGGATACATCTACATCGAGTCTTTGAATGCAGTGTCGCTGGAAACAACCAACATGGCGCGCTGGCGCGGTGTGTGGGGACGCAACGTCGGTCGCCCCCTCCGGGCTGCGCAGTCAACGCAAACCAATGACCCGGAAGGCGACAAGGCCAGGCATTCGGTACGCACCCTGACTGCACAGATCATGGAGCTGGGTTTGAGGGCCGAGCTCTATGACGGAACCTGGAGCATGAACTGAACGCCATCGACCCCATTGCACGCTTCGCTCAGTGCGTCCGTGCGATGCTGTTAAAGCGACTTTAGCCATCTTCTGGATAGCGGCTAAAGACCTTTGGTAGGGCGTCAGCAGCGTCTTTGGTCCGGCTGTGGCAAGTTGCGGCGACCGGTCGATTGACTGAGACGCGTGCGCTTTTTGCCCTTGTCAGAAGTGCGAGCGCAGTGTGACCTGCACCGCACGCGGCGAGCCGGGCAAGATCAGGTTGTCGTTGCTGCCGTGGGCTGACACGTAGTACTTGCGGTTGAGCAGGTTCTTGATGTTTACATCCACCTCCCACTTTCCCTGCGTGTGCTGCAGGGCCGCGTCCACTGTGGTGTAGGCGGGCAGGGTGACCAGGTTGGTCAGTGAGGTAAAGCGCGCACCCACGTAGTTCACACCGCCGCCCGCGCGCAGGCCGTGGCCGAGGTCCTTCATGGCCCACAGGAAGGCCGAGTTGCGGGGCGTGAGCGCAGGCACTTTGCCCTGGGCGGCAATGGCGGCGGTGGGCAACTGGGTGGAGGTGGTGGTGGCCAGTGATTTCGTCATGCGGCCATCCAGCCAGGCGTAGCCGGCGCTTACATCCCAGCGGCCAGGCAGGCGGCCGCTGGCGGTCAGCTCCAGGCCGTTGGTGCGTTGCGTGCCCACGTTGATCTGGCGCGAGGGGTTGGTGGGGTCGGTGTTCTTGATGTTGGTGCGCTCCAGGTTGAAGAGCGCGCCCGTTACGTTCATGCGGCCATCGAGCAGGTCGAGCTTCACGCCGATTTCCTTGTTCTGCGTGATCTCGGGTTCGTTGGCGGTGTTGTTGGCGGCCAGCGCAAAAGTCTCTGCCGAAGGCTGGAACGACTTGCTGTACGACACGTAGTACGACACCGCGTCGCTGGGCTGCCAGACCAGGCCTGCGCGGGGGCTGAACTTCTTGTCGGTGCGCGACAACGCGGAGAGCTTGCGATCAAACTCGGTCTGCTGCTTGAACACGTCGTAGCGCGCACCCACCAGCGCCTTCCACTGCGGGGCCAGTGTGATCTGGTTTTGCCAGTACAGCGCCGCTGTGTCTTGGGTGGTGTGGCTGGGGATGGCGCTGTCGGCGGTGTAGCTGGCGGCAGGTATCACCGGCGCGGCTACGCCGGCGGGGTTGAAGATGGAGACACGGTCTGCTCCGCCCGACACGGACTCCGCGCGCTTCTTCTGCTGGCCCAGTTCCATGCCCATCAGCCACTCCTGCTTCAGGCCCCCGAGCTGGTTGCGCCAGGTCACGTCGGTCTGGTTGAACAGGCCGCTTTCGTCGCGCAGGATGAACGAGCGTGTGCGGCCCACGGTCAGGTTCACCGGGTTGGTGGTGCCGCCGGGCAGGGTGTTGTAGCGGTCCAGCGTGTAGTCGTATGCGCGTGTCACATTGCGCACCGACCAGTCGTCGTTGAAGCGGTGGTTGAGAGTGGCCGCCAGCGATTGCATGGTGCTAGTGGTGGTGTCGTCTTGCGCGGCGTTGCTGGAGCCGTAGTAGGTGCTGGCGGGCACATTCACTGGACGGCCATTGAGTGCGGGAATGCCGAAGTCCGTCAGGCGCTTGTCGCGCGCGTTGGTGTACTGCAGCAGCAAGTCGGTCTGCGCCGCGAGCTTGAGCGCGAGCGACGGCGCGAAGTTGTGGCGCTTGACGAACTGCTGGTCGCGGTAGCTGCCTGAGTCTTCGACGGCGGCGTTGATGCGGAAGGCAGCGGTGTCGCTGATGCCTACATTCACATCGGCCGTGGCGCGGCGATAGGCGTAGCTGCCCAGGCCCAGAGAAGCCTCCCCCGAGGTCTCGCCGAACTGGGGTTTCTTGGTCACGCGGTTGATCAGGCCGCCCGAGGAGCCGCGCCCGTACAGCACGGCGGCGGGGCCCTTGAGCACCTCCACGCGCTCGATGTCGGCCAGGTCGCGGAAGTACAGCGCATCGTCGCGCACCCCATCCACAAACTGGTCGGCAATGGCGGTGAAGCCACGGATCACCACCTGGTCACGCTGGCCGTCGCCGTGGCTCATTGCCACGCCGGGTACGTTGCGCAGCACGTCTTCCATCGACCGCGCACCCTGGTCGCGCATGAGCTGCTCGGGTACCACGTTCACGGCTTGGGGCACATCGCGCAGCGGCGCGCTGCCCTTGGTGGCCGAGGAGCTGACGGCGGGCGAATAGCCGTCATCGCCGCTGGTGGATTGCACGGTGACCTCGCCCAGCGTCTGGGTCGGCGCAGAGGGCGGTGTTGCTTGTGCCAGCGCGGTGCCGCAGAACGCGGCCAGGACGGCGGCGGCCAGCGGGTGCAGGGCCTGGGGGTGGCGGAAGGGGCGGCTGAAAAGTGCGTGCATGGTTTGTCCTTGGTGTGTGCGCAACGCGGTTGAAAACGGCTCCGCAGGCACCGGGCCTGGCGCGGGCCCATGGGGCCGGTGGCTTGGGGGGCGCAGAGAGCGGGATGAAAAAATGCAGAGGTGAGAGGCGGATCAGAAAGTGCGACGAGCCAGCGGGGCCGCCGCATCCTTTCCGCTCACCGCCCCCCGGCCCAGGCGGCGAGGCCTGCCAGCAGGGCCAACCCCGCCAGCAGCGGTGTGCGCCGGGGCTGCCAGGTCACAGTGGCTGTCACGGCCACGGCAGCTACTGACAGGGCCACGGCCCATGCGGTCACGCCGAGCGAGACAGGCACGCCATCGGCCGGGTGTGCGGCCAGCCACAGCGACAGCATCAGCAACAGCCAACCCGCGCGGCGCAGTTGTTGCAGGCGGTGGGCTGCACCTTCGCGGCCTGTGGCGTCTTCATGGTGGCGGTCCATGCCCAGCGCCATCACCGACCAGGCCGCAAAACACAGCAGAAATGCGGACATGGTGTTCAAGCCCCCGACGTTGAAACAGACACTTCGGGCGCAGCGGGCAAGGCAGCCGCCGGGGCCGTGCGGGGCGCCTTGGCCGCCGCGGCGTTGCCCCGCGGCCAACGGCCCGGGCGCAGCCGCCACGACAGCCAGCCCAGCACCAGCCCAGTGGTCAGGAACGCCAGGTCCATGCTGGCCCACACCCATTCGCCCGCCCGCAGCGTGACGCCGAGGTGGGTGTGGGTGGTCAGGGCGTTGATGACAGGCAGCAACGCCCACACCAGCCCCGCTGCGCCCAGTGCAACCGACCAGCCCATGCGGCTGGGCCGCACCACGGTGCAGGCCAGCGCCCACAGCAGGGCCAGGCCCCAGGCGCTGAAGAACCAGGCCAGTTCCACATCGGCCCGGCCCTCAGCGTTCAGCGGGATCAGGCGGTTGGAGGCGATGTACACGCCGCAGGCCAGTGGCAGGCCCGCCAGCGTGGCAATGTTGATGGCTGCCACCAGGCGCTCGCCAAGCGGCGCCTTGGTGGGTGCGACGCCCGCCCTGTTGTCTTTATTGGCGGCGATCCCTGTGCGGCTGGCCTGCGTCTGCGATTTGGCGCTGCGCTTGACCGACCACAGTACCATGCCGGTGGCGATCATCAGGCTGCCCAACACGCCAAAGCCAAACAGCGCCCAGCGCAGGCCGATGTCGGCAAACCGCGCCATGTGCAGGCCGTACAACACGCCGTAGGTCTTGACGGCGGGGCCGGTGGCATCGGCCTGGTCCAGCCACTGGCCGGTGGTGGCATCAAGCAGCAGGCGCGGTGGTCGGTATTGCAAGCGGTCGCCTTCGTGGCGCGTCACCTCGACCACGGCGCGGCCCTTGGCGTCGCGGCGTGCCTGCAGGCTGCCGATGCGCCCGCCATCCCAGCGGGTGCGCGCTTCGGTCAGGATGGACGGCAGTGCAATAGCGGGCAGGGGCTCTACCTTGTCGCCCGGTCTGCGCCGGGGGCGGCTTTCGGCTTTCTCGCCCTGCAGGTCGGCAAAGTACGCGTTGGAGTCCACGCCGTTCTCGCCCTTGTAGGCGGTGGCAATGCCTGCAGGCATGTAGAGCGTGTGGAAGATCATCAGCCCGCTGAAGGTGATCATCAGGTAGAACGGCAGCACCAGTACACCGCTGACGTTGTGTGCATCTAGCCAGGCGCGCTGGCCGCCCTTGGTGGGGCGGAAGGTGAAGAAGTCCTTGAAGATGCGGCGGTGCGTGATCACCCCCGAGATCAGCGCTACAAACATCAGCATGGTGGCTACGCCCACCACCCAGCGGCCTTCGAGGGTCCAGCGCCCCTTCCGCGCGGTGCGCAGCTCGAAGTGGAAGCGGTAGAAGAAGTCGCCGCCCATGGTCTGGCGCGCGTCGATGGCCTCGCCGGTCTGCGGGTTCATGCGCAGCGTCTCGAAGCGGCCATTGCCCGTGTCGCGCCACAGGATGTTGACGGCAGGGTCGCGGTCGTCGGGCAGGTGCATGATCCAATGCGTGACGTTGGGCACCCGGCGTACCAGCGCGTCCAGGGCTTTTTGCGCCACTTGCGGATCAGTGGCATCCACCGGCTGCAGTCCATGCATCTCGGGGCGCATCCACAGGTTGAACTCGTTCTTGAAGAACGACAGCGTGCCGGTCAGGAAGATTGCAAACAGCAGCCAGCCCAGGATCAATCCGGCCCAGGTGTGCAGCCAAGACATGGCCTGGCGGAATCCCTCGCGGTCGTTGGGCGCCTTGGGCTTCTTGGCTGAGCGTGCTGCTTCAGCCGCGGTGCTGGCCGCGGTGGCTGCCAGGGCCCGTTCTCCCGAGGTGCGGGAGGGGAGTGTGCTGCTGGTCATGCCGCTGCCTTCATCCAATGCGGTGCCGTGGCGCAGGCGCCCAGCACCAGTGCGGGCAGCAGCGTGCCACCCCAGGCGCCCCAGGCGGTGCGTGTGTAAAAAGCCCAGCCAGCGGCAGCGGCATACACCACCCACGAGAGCATGGTGGCCGTGAGCACAGCCTCCACGCGGGGCATGCATTGCGCAAGCAGGAGCGACAGCGCCGCCGAGAAGCCTGCCGCCAGCGCGTAGCCGCCCCCTATTGCCGCCACGGCGCGGGAGGTGATGGCCAGTCGGTAGCGTCCATCGACGCGGGTGGCCTTCATGGCAGGGCCCGGGGAGACCCGGGGGTGTATGTGGGCAAGGGCCCCGCAAGGCAGGGGCGGGTCGTACGGTGCGGCATCAGCAAAGAGCTCCAGACAGGTGTGTGGGTACAAAACGCACAAACGCTGGCTGCAACGGGCGGCTGGAGCCGGGCTGACTGGCTTGCTGGCGGGCTCGGGAATCAGGGTGTCACTGAACCCGGCCGCTGGTGGTAGGCTGCTATTCTACTTTTGTTGAGAAGAATTCGCATTTGTGTTGCGGGAATTTTCTTCCGTTGATGTGCACTTGCAACAACCCGTGATCGCAGGGGGCATTGCTATCCCGGAGAAATATTCTCAAAGTTGCAGCGCGCAGGCACAAAAAAACGGGCCGAAGCCCGTTTTGATTTTTCTGCCCGCTTTCGTGGACCGATCTGGCGATCCGTGGCCTTACTCCACATCGCCCATCTGCGACTGCAGGTAGTTCTGCAGGCCCACCTTGCCGATCAGATCGATCTGGGTTTCGAGGAAGTCGATGTGCTCCTCGGTGTCGTCCAGGATCTTTTGCAGCAGGTCGCGCGATACATAGTCGCGCACGCTTTCGCAGTGGGCGATCCCATCCTTGATGGTGGCTTGGGCGCCTTGTTCGGCGCGCAGGTCGCAGGCCAGGATCTCCGGCACGTCTTCGCCGACCTGAATCTTGGCCAGGTCCTGCAGGTTGGGCAGGCCGTCCAGCGTGAAGATGCGGTCCATGAGCCAGTCGGCATGCTTCATCTCGCCGATGGATTCCGAATACTCCTTCTTCGCCAGCTTGTCGAAGCCCCAGTGCTTGAGCATGCGGTAGTGCAGGAAGTACTGGTTGATGGCGGTGAGTTCGTTCTTGAGCTGGGCCTGCAGATGGCCAATGACCTGTGCGTCACCTTTCATGGGGACTCCTTGTTCTGGTTTGTGAATTGATGCGACACACATTGTCGTGACCTGCATCAACCCACGCAAGGTAAACCCCTGCGGTTACGCAATGGCTGCGTTTGATGTTGAGAGGTGTTCGCGTTCAGGAAGAAGCATGGTGCCGCCTGTGTATGCGCACTCAATGGTCAAAAAATGGTTGTTGCGCCAGGGCAAACGTGGCTCATTTGCAAGACGCCACACCGTTCGACATATGTGGCACTGAGCAAGCGGCGCAATTCGGGAGCACAACATGGCACCACCAATCCATTTCCCCTATTTCCCTTCGGGTGGCATGGCACGCATCCGGGCGCGCGCCGCAAGCCTGTTGGCGGCCCTGGCCGCAGTGGCTTTCCAAGCCACTGCGGCGGAGATTCATCCCTATGAACTTGCAATGCTTCAGCAGCAAGTTCAGCGTACCGGCTGGGTGCGGGTCATGGTGACCCTCGATCGCAGCGCCTGGCGCACGCGGTCAGAAGAACAGACATTGCGGCTGCAGGCCTTGGCCGATCGGCTGTATGCGGAATTGGGCGATTCCGCTTTTCCCACTGGCCGCAGGAACAACGGATTGGGGTGGATTGGGTTTTATACCGACTCGGCGGGCATCGCCATGCTTTCACGCACCGCATTGGCCGAAAAGTTTTCCATTGATCCAACGGGCCGGAGCTGGGGGCGTGAACGTGCCGGTGATGGCAGCTTCGAAGCGATCGACGATGCGCTTGTCGCCTCACCCACCGTAGAGGTGGACTTGGTACTGGCTACCGAAGAGCCGCCATATACCCTGCTACCCGACGGCAGCACCCGCTTTGACGGCCCCTCGGAAGTGAACGAAGTGCTGGACCGCCTGCTTACCGAGCCGTTTGCGCAGCACATCAAGGGTATCGACCGCAGGCAGAACCCCCAGCTCGCGCCTGTGGTGCAGGCCAAAATTGATCGGGTGGCGTTTTTTGGATTGGTGGAAAGCGTGCATGTGCGGGCGGTGCGGCCGCGTGGTTTTGTGCGCCAGCCGTCGGCCATCTGGCATGAGGACGCGCTGCGCGTTGCGGCGCGTGAAGGCCGTGCGGAAATCCATATCCTTCTGCGAGGTGGCGTGACTTACACACACTTGTCTCACCAAAGCCCCAAGGCGCGCCGCTACCAGATGGATGCCAACACCCGCGCGTTGGACGAGATTCTCAAAGCTGCCGGTGTGGAAGCGTTGCCCGTGCTTTCAGAGGTCGATGCGCACATGGGCCTGGTGCACCTTGTTATCACCAGGCCACAGCTTGAAAAGCTGTTTGCTCAACGGGACCCGCGCATCCTGAGCGTGGATGTGAATAAGGCGATTGGTGGGCTTGCCAGTAAAAACTAACCGGTGGGTCCGGCCCCAAAGCGCGGCGTTCACGCAGCGCTGAATCCAGTGGCGCTACGCGTTCGTCACCCGCACTACCGCGCCGCTCCCGTACGAGCGAAAGCTATAGCAGGGCAGCCCACACCCGCATCCAGCGGCATCAGCAGGTGCAGGCGCACGGTGTTGCGCAGGCAAAGCGTGGCAAGCGTCACCACTGGCGGGGTTTAGAGCTCTTCACGGAACAAATCAGCAGTGTTTGGAGCTTTTGAATCAGGCCTTTGCTATGAATTAGTGAGCTTTAGGCGCTATTCGTTAAAGCGCGATAGCCGTCTTTGACCAATATCTTGGAGCGCAAGGCAAGCCCCTGCTGTGGCGCGCGGGCTGCGTGTGATGCTGAGAGGCGTTCGCGTTCACATCCTGTGTGCCCCGCGGCGCACCAGGGTTGTCACCGGGAGGTCGCACAGGGCGTTGTATAGTAATTGGCAATTGATTCGATGTAATCAATTAATTGGATTGATGGCTTGGAAATGCCTAAACTTCAGTCCTGTTCAGTCAACCAACCACAAAGGAAACAGCAATGTCCCTGATCAATACGCAAGTTCAGCCCTTCAAGACCACCGCTTTTGTCAACCGTGGCGGCAAGGGTGAATTCATCGAAGTGACCGAGCAGTCCCTCAAGGGCAAGTGGTCCGTGCTGATCTTCATGCCTGCAGCCTTCACCTTCAACTGCCCCACCGAAATCGAAGACGCTGCCGACAACTACGCTGAGTTCCAGAAGGCCGGTGCCGAGGTTTACATCGTGACCACCGACACCCACTTCTCGCATAAGGTGTGGCATGAAACCTCCGACGCCGTGGGCAAGGCCAAGTTCCCGCTGGTCGGCGACCCAACGCACCAGCTGACCAACGCTTTCGGCGTGCACATTCCTGAAGAAGGTCTGGCACTGCGTGGCACGTTCGTGATCAACCCCGATGGCCTGATCAAGACCATGGAAATTCACTCCAACGAAATCGCCCGTGACGTGTCGGAAACCCTGCGCAAGCTCAAGGCTGCCCAGTTCACCGCCGCCAACCCTGGCCAAGTCTGCCCCGCCAAGTGGAAGGAAGGCGCCAAGACGCTGACGCCTTCGCTGGACCTGGTTGGCAAGATCTAATCCACGGCTCCTCCAAAGCCGGACAGCGTCATGGCGCCATCGCGCCATGCCGTCCGGCTTTTTTACGCCCGGACGTTGACAAGCAGGCTTGAACTGCAGCCTTTTTGGCGTCACCCTCCCAGACACCACAACTCGAATTTCAAAGGACACCACCATGCTCGACGAACAACTCAAGACCCAACTCGCCGCCTACCTGGAGCGCGTGCAGCAGCCGTTTGAGCTGGTGGCTTCCCTGGACGACAGCGAGACAGCGCGCGACATGCGCGAGCTGCTGACGACCATCCAATCGCTGCGCAGCGACAAGATCACCCTGCGTACCGACGGTAACGATGCACGCAAGCCATCGTTCAGCCTGCAGCGCGTGGGCGCCACCAACTCGCTGCGTTTTGCTGGCCTGCCACTGGGCCACGAGTTCACCTCGCTGGTGCTGGCCCTGCTGTGGACCGGCGGCCACCCGCCCAAGGTCGAGCAGGACGTGATCGATTCGATCAAGGCCCTGGACGGCGACTTCAACTTCGAGGTCTACATGAGCCTGACCTGCCACAACTGCCCGGACGTGGTGCAGGCGCTGTCGCTCATGGCCGTCGTCAACCCGAAGATCAAGACCACCGTGATCGAAGGCGGCGCGTTCCAGCAGGAAGTGACCGAGCGCGAAATCATGGCCGTGCCCATGGTGTTCCTGAACGGTCAGGTGTTCGGCTCGGGCCGCATGACCATCGAAGAGATCGTCGCAAAGCTGGACACCGGCTCCGCCGCCCGCGAAGCCGCCAAGCTCAGCGCCAAGGACCCGTATGACGTGCTCATCGTCGGTGGTGGCCCCGCTGGCGCAGCAGCAGCTGTGTATGCCGCCCGCAAGGGCATCCGTACCGGCGTGGCGGCCGAGCGTTTTGGCGGCCAGGTCAACGACACGCTGGCGATCGAAAACTACATTTCGGTGCTCGAAACCGACGGCCCCAAGTTCGCCGCCGCGCTCGAAGCCCACACCCGCGCCTATGGCGTGGACATCATGAACCTGCAGCGCGCCGACAAGCTCATCCCCGCCGCGCAGCCCGGTGGTTTGATCGAAGTGCAGCTGGCCAACGGCGGCTCGCTTAAGGCCAAGACGGTGATCCTGTCCACCGGCGCCCGCTGGCGCAACGTGAACGTGCCAGGCGAAGCCGAGTACAAGAACAAGGGCGTGGCCTACTGCCCGCACTGCGATGGCCCGCTGTTCAAGGGCAAGCGCGTGTCGGTGATCGGCGGCGGTAACAGCGGTGTGGAAGCGGCTATCGACCTCGCTGGCGTGGTAGCCCACGTCACGCTCATCGAGTTTGCCGACCAGCTCAAGGCCGACGCCGTGCTGGTCAACAAGCTCAAGAGCCTGTCCAATGTGACCATTCACACGAACGCGCAGACGACTGAGATCACCGGCGCCGATGGCAAGGTCAACGGCCTCAAGTACAAGGACCGCGCAACCAACGTGGAGCACGCCGTTCAGTTGGAAGGCGTGTTCGTGCAGATCGGCCTGGTGCCCAACACCGAATGGCTCAAGGGCACGGTGGAGCTGTCAAAGTTCGGCGAAATCATCGTCGACTCGCATGGTCGCACCAACATCCCCGGCGTGTTTGCTGCGGGCGATTGCACCACGGTGCCGTTCAAGCAGATCGTGATTGCAGCAGGAGATGGCTCCAAGGCAGCACTGAGCGCGTTTGACCACCTGATCCGCATGCCAGTGGTGGCTGAAGGGGCCAAGGCGCAGGCAGCGCAGCCCGAGGCCGTTGCTGCTTGATGTCGTGCAGGGGATGGGGGCGGATGCTGCCCTCGTCCCTGCAGGTTGGGCGGCCCGGAGTGTGAATCCAGCCGCGCATTCAGGCCTGGGGCCTTTTGTCACTCAATCACCCAAAGTCCTTCAACCCGGTCTGGGCGATCCGCTGTTTCTGTAGGGGTTCTACAAACCTCCCTAGAATCCGGCGGCCCATGCGCCGATTGCTGTTGCTCTTCTTGTTGGTGTTCATGCCGCTCCAATCCATCTGGGCGGCTGCTTCGCCGTATTGCGGGCATGAAACGGCGCCGCAAGCCTCGCACTTCGGCCACCATGTGCACGATCATGTGGCCGATGAGTCTCCTGCCCATCCAGCCAAGACATCCAGTGCCACCCCGGCGGACATGGACTGTCACGCCTGCCATGGTGCGGGCAGCGGTCTCGCGCACAGTCCCGGTGACCACGCCCTCGTGGTGACTGCGGCACGCCCGCCGGGCCAGGCTGCATCAACCTGGCCGCTGGCCCCGCTCTCACGCCCCGAACGCCCCAATTGGCCCTTCCTCGCCTGAGCGGCGAGGCGGGGGCTCTGGGCTGTCCCGTTTCCATTTTGTTGATGGTGTTGAAGAGCTGCCTTTTGAGGCAGTCGCGACGCGCGCGCTGACGCCTGCGTGTGCTGCTGATCGGCTCTTCCTCCCATCGCGCCTCGCCGATTTCAACCTGTGGCCCCTGGCCACTGCAGAGGAATCGGATGCAATCAACGAAACGACGACACCATGCGCCCGCCGCCGCCGTAGCGGCTATGGCGCTGGGCGTGGCACTGCTGGGCAGTGCCACGCAGGCCCAGACCCTGACAGCCCACCCCGGCACGGCGCCGCTCACACTCCAGGCCCTGTTCGAGCAGGCCTGGCAGCGCGAGCCCGAAGCGCAGTCAGCAGCTTTGCGGCGCGACGCCGCGCAGGCCACACGCAGCGCGGCGGAAGCCTGGACGGCCGAGCCCGTGGCGCTGGAGCTGTCCACCAAAACCGACCGCCCCGGCAGCAACCAGGGCAGCCGCGAAGCCGAAGTGGGCCTGGCCCTGCCGCTGTGGCTGCCCGGCGAGCGCGCCCGCAAGGCCGCGCTGGCCGATGCGGAAGCGCAGGCGCTGGGCAGCCGCCAGCGCGCCGCGCAGCTGCAACTGGCCGCCACCGTGCGCGAAGCGTGGTGGGCGGCGCAGCGCGCGCAGGCTGACGGGGCCCTGGCGCAAGACCGGCTGCTGAACGCGCAGCGCCTGGCTGCCGACGTAGCGCGCCGCGTGCGTGTGGGCGACCTGTCGCGTGCCGACCAGGCGCAGGCCGACGGCGCCGTGGCCCAGGCCGAAGCCGCCATGGCCGAGGCCCAGGGCGCACGGGACTCAGCGCAGGCCGCACTGGCCGCCTGGGGTGTGCAGGCCGCGCCCACCATGGCGCTGGCGGACGGGGCAGAGCCCGAGCCCCCCGTGCCCGATGCCACGGCAGCCGCTGCCCAGCACCCTGCGGCGGCCGACTGGCAGGACCAGGCCGAGGTGGCCCGCCGCGCGGCCGACCTGGCCGCCGTGCAAACCCGCGCCAACCCCGAGCTGACCGTGGCCGCCACGCGCGGGCGTGAGCAGGCGGGCGATCGCTACCAGCAGACCTTCACCGTGGGCCTGCGCATACCCCTGGGCGGGGGCGACCGTGCGCAGGCAAAGCAGGCTACAGCACGCGCCGATGCCATCGATGCCGAGGCGCGTGCTGCCGTGGAGCAGAGGCGCCTGGCCGCCGACATCGCCGCCGCCATGGCCCGTGTGAAAGCCACCCAGGCCCAGCGGGATGCGCTGGCACGGCACGCGGCCCTGGCGCAGGGCACACGCGGCTTTGTCGACAAGGCCTTCCGCCTGGGCGAAGCCGACGGCCCCACACGCCTGCGTGTGGAGCTGGAGGCCGCCCAGGCCGAACGCCAGTTGGCCCGCGCCCGCATCGATGCGGCCGCCGCCATCTCCCATCTGCGCCAGGCCCTGGGCCTGCTGCCGCAATGAACTCCCTGTGAATCCCGACCAATTTTTAAGACGACCATGACACTCTCTTCCGCTTTCTCCACACTGGGCCTGGCCCTGCTGCTGGGCTTGCTACCGCCGACCGCGCTGGCCGGTGCTGGCCACGACCATGGCGAAGCCCCCGCCGCCGCTGCGGGCACAGCCCTGCCGCGCTTTGCTGCTACCTCCGACCTGTTTGAACTGGTGGGCGTGCTCGACGGGCAAAAAATCGCGCTCTATCTGGACCACACGGGCGACAACAGCCCCGTGAAAGACGCCCGGCTGGAGCTGGACATTGCGGGCACCAGCGTGTCCGTCACCCGCGTGGCCGAGGGCGAGTTCCAGGCCACCCTGGCTGCCCCGCTGGCCGAGGGCGTAAGCCCTGTCACCGCCACCGTGGCCGCAGGCACTGACACCGACCTGCTCGCAGGCGAGATCGACCTGCACCCCGCCGCCCACACCGATGCCGCACCGGCAGTGCTGGCCCGCCGCACTGTGCTGATCGCAGGCGCTATGGCCGCCGTGCTGCTGGCGCTGGTCGCCGTGTGGGGTTTGCGCCGGGGCCGTGCTGCCCGCATGGGCGACAACCAGCGCGTGGGAGGTGCCGCATGAAGCGCTTGCACCCCATGCCTTCCTTGCTAGCCCTGCTCATGGCTACCGCGCTCAGCGCGCCCCTGCCTGCCCTGGCAGGCCCCGGCCACGACCATGGCGACGCGCCGCCCGCGCCCACCGGCAACGGCCCCAGCCGCCAGCCCGATGGCAGCGTCTTTCTGCCCAAACCCGCCCAGCGCCAACTGGGCGTGCGCACTCTGGTGGCAGCCACCGGGCAACACGCCAAGGCTTTTGAACTGGCAGGCTCCGTGGTGATGGACCCCAACGCAGGCGGCAAGGTGCAGGCCGTGTTGGCCGGGCGGCTGGAGGCCGGGCCCAAGGGCCTGCCCGGTGTGGGCCAGGCGGTGCGCAAGGGCGAGGTGCTGGCCTATGTGGTGCCCACGGCGGGCGCTATCGAGCGATCCAACCAACTGGCCCAGCAGGCCGAGCTGCGCGCCGCCCGCGACCTGGCCGCGCGGCGCGTGGCGCGCTTGGCAGAGCTGGCCGACACCGTGCCGCGCAAGGACATCGAAGCCGCCGAGAGCGAGCTGCACAGCCTCACCCAGCGCCTGGGCGCCGTGGGCGC
The DNA here is from genome assembly GCF_002754175.1 of Acidovorax sp. 59. Taxonomy (NCBI): domain Bacteria; kingdom Pseudomonadati; phylum Pseudomonadota; class Betaproteobacteria; order Burkholderiales; family Comamonadaceae; genus Acidovorax; species Acidovorax sp. 59. Next base: position 1,230,074 of record NZ_PEET01000001.1, read on the forward strand.
GGGCCTGGCCACACGCGATGCGCTGGTGGCACCGGTGTCGGGCGTGATCGCCTCGGCCAATGCCGTGGCGGGGCAGGTGGTGGATGCGCGCGAACTGGTGTTCGAGGTGGTGGACCCCTCGCGCCTGCGCATCGAAGCCCTGGCTTACGACCCGGCACAGGCCCAGAGCGTGGCCGGTGCCACGCTGGCCGTGGGGGGGCAGCGCGTGCCACTGCGCTTTCTGGGCGCGGCGCGCAGCCTGCGTGATCAGGCGCAGCCGCTGCAGTTTGCGGGCGACTCGTCTGCGCTTGGCACCTTGGCCCTGGGCCAGCCCGTACGCGTGTTCGTGCAGTCCACCGACAAGGTCGATGGCGTGCAGGTGCCCGCCGCTGCGTTGCTGCGCAACCCGGCCAACCAGACCGTCGTGTGGGTCAAGGAGTCGCCCGAGCGCTTTGCGCCACGGGTGGTCACTGCGGTGCCGCTGGACGGTGCCTCGGTGGCCGTGACCTCGGGCCTGCAGCCCGGCGACCGCGTGGCCACGCAGGGCGCCACGCTCATCAACCAGGTCCGCTAAGGAGTCACGATGTTCAAGTGGCTTCTCGAAAACAGCCTGGTCAACCGGCTGCTGGTGCTCATCGCCGCCGCCGTGCTCATGGCCTACGGCGCCTTCACGCTCTCGCGCACGCCGGTGGACGTGTTCCCTGACCTCAACAAACCCACCGTCACCCTCATGACCGAGGCGGGCGGCATGGCCGCTGAAGAGGTGGAGCAGCTCATCACCTTCCCGCTGGAGACCACGATGAATGGCCTGCCTGGTGTGGAGAGCGTGCGCTCCACCTCCAGCGCGGGCCTGTCGTTCATCTACGTCACCTTTGACTGGAGCACCGAGATCTACCGCGCGCGCCAGATGGTGTCTGAACGCCTGTCGTCCATGGAAGAGGGCCTGCCCAGCGGCATCACACCGCGCATGGGGCCCATCAGCTCCATCATGGGCGAGATCATGCAGGTGGCCATCCCCATCGACGCGGCCAAGACCACCCCCATGGCCGTGCGCGAGTACGCCGACTGGGTGTTGCGCCCGCGCCTCATGGCCATCCCCGGTGTGGCGCAGGTGATCCCCATCGGTGGCGAGGTGCGCCAGTTCCAGGTGCTGCCCGACACTGCGCGCATGGCGGCGCTGGGCATCACACACGACCAGCTCATGGGCGCGCTCAAGGGCTTTGCGGCCAACACCTCCGGCGGGTTTCTGGAGCTGGGCGGGCGCGAATACCTCATCCGCCACCTGGGCCGCACCTCGCGGCTCGAAGACCTGCAGAACCTGGCCCTCACCGCCAAAAACGGCCAGAGCGTGCTGCTGCGCCAGGTGGCAGATGCCACCTTTGCCGCCGCCACCAAGCGCGGCGACGCAGGCTTTGAAGGGCAGGGCGCCGTCATCCTGGGCATCCAGAAGCAGCCCACGGCCGACACCATCGGGCTCACGCGCAGCATTGAAGCCGCGCTGATGGACCTGAAAAATTCGCTGCCCGCAGGCATGGAGGCGCCGCGCGTCACCTTCCGCCAGGCAAGCTTCATCGAGGCCTCGGTCACCACGCTGCAGGGCAAGCTCATGGGCGCCTCGGTGTTCGTGGCGGTGATCCTGTTCGTGTTCCTCGGCACGCTCCGGCCCACGGTGATTGCGCTCACGGCCATCCCGGTGTCCATCTTCATCACGGCGCTGGTGTTCAAGTACTTCGGCCTCTCGATCAACACCATGACGCTGGGCGGCCTGGCCATTGCCATTGGTGGCTTGGTGGACGACGCGGTGGTCGATGTGGAAAACGTGCTGCGCCGCCTGAAGATGGACCGCGCCAAACACCCCCACCACCGCCTGCACCCCATCGAGGTGGTCAAGCTCGCGTCGATGGAAGTGCGCTCGGGCATCCTGTATGCCACGGCCATCATCGTGCTGGTGTTCTTGCCGCTGTTTGCGCTGCCGGGCATCGAGGGGCGGCTGTTTGTGCCGCTGGGCATTGCTTTCATCGTGTCCACGCTGGCATCGCTCTTGGTGTCGGTCACCGTCACGCCGGTGCTGGCTTTCTACTTGCTTCCGCGCATGAAGAACCTGGACCACGGCGACACGCGCGTGGTGGCCTGGCTCAAAGCGCGCTACCGCAACGGGCTTGTGGCCGTGCTGGCGCGCCCGCGCACAGCCCTGGCCGTGAGCGCGGTGGCGGTGGCGCTGTCGGCAGCGGCGGTGCCGTTTTTCCCCACCACCTTCTTGCCGCCCTTCAACGAAGGCACGCTGCTCATCGGCATGCGGCTCAACCCCGGCGTCACGCTGGCCGAATCGAGCGCGCTGGCCCGCCAGGCCGAGGTGCTGGTGCGCCAGGTGCCCGAGGTCACGCACGTGGGCCGGCGCAGCGGCCGCGCCGAGCTGGACGAACATGCCGAAGGCGTGCACGTGAGCGAGCTGGATGTGGGCCTGCTGCCTGCGGCCGAGCTCAAGCGCAGCATGGCCGAGGTGCAGGCCGACATCCGCAGTCGCCTGGCGCATTTGCCCGCCGCCATTGCCATCGGCCAGCCCATCTCGCACCGCATCGACCACATGCTCTCGGGCGTGCGCTCGCAGATCGCCATCAAGCTCTTTGGCGACGACCTGGACACCCTGCGCGGCCAGGCCGAGGCCCTGCGCGCACGGCTGGCGGGCATCCCCGGCCTGGCCGACCTGGAGGTGGAAAAGCAGGTGCTGGCGCCGCAGATCACCGTGCGCGTGGACTACGCCGCCGCTGCCCAAATGGGCGTGCCCGCACCCCAGGTACTGGCCGCGCTGCAGACGCTGGTAGAGGGCGAGAAAGTAGCCCAGGTGGTGGAAGGCAGCCGCCGCTTTGCGCTGGTGGTGCGCCTGCCCGACAGCGCACGCTCCATCGACAGCCTGGCGCGTGTGCTGATCGACACGCCACGCGGCCCCGTGCCCCTGTCGCGCCTGGCCACCATCGAAGAGGGCGACGGCCCCAACCAGATCAGCCGCGACGATGGCAAGCGCCGCATCGTGCTGTCGGCCAACGCGCAGGGCAGGGCGCTGTCCGACGTGGTGGCCGACATCCGCCAGGCCGTGGGCGACACGCGCCTGCCCGAGGGCTACTTCATCACCCTGGGCGGCCAGTTCCAGGCGCAGGAAGAAGCCAGCCGCCTGGTGGGCCTGCTCGCCATCGTCTCGCTGGTGCTGATGTTTGTGGTGCTCTACACCCGCTACCGCTCGGCCACGCTGTCGGCACTCATCATGGCCAACATCCCGCTGGCGCTGGTGGGCGCGGTGCTGGGGCTGTGGGTGTCGGGCCAGCCGCTGTCGGTGGCGGCGCTGATTGGCTTCATCACACTGGCGGGCATCTCGGTGCGCAACGGCATTTTGAAGGTGAGCCACTACCTCAACCTGATGCGCGTGGAAGGTGAGCGCTTTGACACCGCCATGATCGTGCGCGGCTCGCTAGAGCGCCTGAGCCCCGTGCTGATGACCGCCCTGGTCACCGCCTTTGCGCTGGCCCCGTTGCTGCTGGAGGCCGAGCGCCCCGGCACCGAAATCCTGCACCCGGTGGCGGTGGTGATCTTCAGCGGCCTCATCAGCTCCACGCTGCTCGACACCTTCCTCACCCCGGCCCTGTTCTGGCTGTTTGGCCGCAAGGACGCCGAACGCCTGCTGGACGACAAGAACGCCGAGGCGTTCTGAGTTTTTCTTGTTTTGTATTTGTTCTCTTTATTTGTTCGTTTGCTTTTTCATTCACCCTTTGAAAGGACTCTCATGAAAACCACCCGCCAACTTTTCGCCGCCCTGGCCCTCGCAGCTTTAGCCACCACCGCCGCCCATGCCGCTGGCGACCACGGCGCAGGCCACGACCACAAGCCCCAACACGGCGGCATCGTGGCCGAAGCCAACGACATGGACTACGAACTCGTCGCCAAGCCCGACACCCTGACCCTGCACCTGCGCGACCACGGCAAGCCTGCCAAAACCGAGGGCGTAAGCGCCAAGCTCACGCTGCTCAACGGCACCGAAAAATCCGAGGCCGTGCTTGTACCGGCAGGCGAGGGCAGGCTCGAAACCAAAGGCATCTTCAAGGTCGCAGCAGGCACCAAGGTGGTGGCGCTGGTGACGCTGCCGGGCAAGAAGGCGGTGAATGTACGGTTTGCGGTGAAGTAGGCCGCTGCCGGAGAAAGAAAGCGTTGTGCATTACGCGCCGCCGCGTTGGCTTTTGCTGGCGTGGCGGTGTGTGGCTTGTCCCAGTGGCCGTGCGCCTTGAGTACGGGCGAGATAGGTGCGTGCGTGGTTTCAGTAGTGAGGTGTGCTGAAATTTGAAGAAAATTGGGCTCTACCGCCTGTCTATCAAGCGCTTATAGCTATCAAATTGGTAGTAAGGTGGTTGATGCAGGGCGCGAGGTGCTGAGCTTGCGTGGGCGGGAATAGGCAGGTTTTTTGGGCGGAGTGTCTGGCCGTTTTAGGCTGGTTGCGGACGCTCGCTTCGTCGGCGCGGATGGGTACTATCGGCCACTACCGGTCAGTCGTTGACGCTGTCCAATTCAGCCAAAACCAGACATTCGGAACTACTGTTGGGCTGGAAAATTCGGTTCTCCCCTCAATCGAATAGTCAAACCCTGATTGGCGCGTTCGGCATGTCGTATGGCGTGATTGGCATATATTTGGCGCCGCTGAACTCCTAGACTTCTTACATCCCGAGAACTTCTCTCGGTCCATCAAAAGGAGTCTGAAATGTCCAATCAAGTAGCCCTGATTACTGGCGGTGCCACTGGCATCGGCAAGGCCGTTGCCCTCAAGCTTGTCGCCAAAGGCGTCACTGTCGTCATGAGCGGTCGTCGTGCGGAAGTCGGGCAAGCCGCCGTCGCCGAGGTTTCCGCCGCGGCCCGCAACGGTGCACAAGTTCGCTTCGTGCAAAACGACGTGGCCGATGAAGCTGCGGTCAAGACGATGATTGACAGCATCGTGGCTGAGTTCGGTCGCCTGGACATGGCAGTCAATAACGCAGGCGTGTCCAACGAGACTGGCACTCTTGTGCAGTCGAGCAGCGACAACTACCGTGAGATGGTCGAGACCAACATCATGGGCGTGTACTTCAGCATGAAACACGAACTCGTTCAGATGGTCAAACAAGGTGGCGGCGCTATCGTCAACTTGGCGTCCATCGCCGGCCTGAATGGCATCGCCTGGAGTGCTCCGTACGCTTCGACCAAGCACGCAGTGGTGGGCCTGACCAAGTCGTCTGCTCTGGACCACGCGACCCAAGGCATCCGCATCAACGGTGTGGCTCCTGGCGCCATCAAGACCGACATCATCGCCGTCCAGCTCGGCGGAGGTGACCCCAACTACAACGAAACAAGCATCTCGGCGATGCACCCCATGAATCGCCTGGGCCGCCCCGAAGAAGTCGCCAACGCCATCTGCTGGCTGCTGTCGGAAGAAGCCAGCTTCGTCACCGGTCACATTCTCAACGTCGACGGTGGCTTCCAAGCAAAGTGAAGAACATGAGCAGCACCGCTCCAGACAAATTAAAGGTCCCATCCACTTTGTGGGAGGGCCTCAAGCGGGCCTCGGTCGACCGCGCAGAGGTCATTCGATGCGCAAGCTTGCCTCTGAGTGTGCTGAAGGACGATGCGCCGATTACTACAGCGCAATTCTTCGCCTTGTGGCGTGCCATCGAAAAAGTTAGCCAAGACCCGGGCATCGGCCTTCGTATCGCAACGGGATTGGACGGGGCTGTGATGCCTCTCCCTTTCGTAGCAGCCCAGCACGCTCGAACTTTCCGGGACGCTTTGAATCGGGTCGCTCGTTTTAAGCGACTGTGCGCACCTGAGGAAGTATCGGTCCAAGATTTTGCCGACCACAGCGCGCTTAGCATCATTTGGCCACATGGTGGTTCAGATACAGTTCCTCGCGCTTTAGTCGACGCGACCATGGTGTCGTTCGTGGAGTTGGGACGCAGAGGAACAGGCGAGCGCCTGATACCAATGTCGCTAGAGCTTGCACGACCGCCTGTAGCAACATTGGCACTTGAGAAATACTTCGGGTGCGACATCAAGTTCGATGCGACCGTCGACCGCATCGCGTTGAGTCGAGAAGACCTAGACAAGCTGTTTGCCACCTACAACAAGGACCTGCTCGATGTTCTCGCTCCGGAATTGGACAGACGTCTTGAACATCATGACGCGTCCGAGTCCGTGACCGAGCAGACAAAGTGGGTTTTGCGGCGTCGTTTGACTGCCGGTCGCCCGGACATTCGCTCCGTGGCCGCTGAACTTGCCATGAGCGAGCGTTCTTTGCAGCGCCGCCTGACTGATGAAGGTGTCAGCTTCCAAGCCCTGGTGACTCAGACCCGACATCAGATGGCTCTGCGGCATTTGGCCGACAACTCGCTCACACTCATCGAAGTAGCCTATTTGCTGGGCTACGAAGACCAGAATTCTTTCTTCCGCGCCTTTCGACAATGGGAGGCGCAAACCCCTTCCGATTGGCGCGCTGCACACGCTGCTGCGTGTCACGCGGGCAACTAAGTGAGTTCCTATGACCCCCACCGAAACCTATGCACCGCTGCAGGCTCTGATTCGTGAATATTTCAAAGGCGAGTACAACGAAATGATGCTCATCTTCGCGGGCTCAGCTGCGTTGACGTGCATTGCCGTTTGGCTCTGGGTTGCGACGCGCTCCGGTTTTGCCTTGGGGTTCGGCGTCACCGTCTTGGCAACTGCGATGCTGCTGTGTGGAACGGCAGCATCACTGCTTGTACGGGACAAGGGCTTGGTCGAAGAACTGAGCTTGAGTATCGGTAAACCTCAACAGAGCCAGGTGTTAGCCAAAGAGCGAGCACGCATAGAGGTTGTGGTATCAAAGTATAGGTATTACCGCTACAGCGCGGCAGTGCTAGCGGCCTTGAGTGTGTTGGGCCTGCTGCTTACAAGCCGAGGCTGGGTGCACGGCGTCGTGACTGGATTGCTTCTGCTGGTGGTCGCACAGGTCGTCATCGACCACTTTTCTGAGCAAAGGGCCACCCAGTACCTCGCAGCGCTTCCGTGAACTGCGGGGGCTTCCCAAGAGGCCTGAGGAGTCGGTGGCCGCTTCGGAAACGACTTAAGTTTCGCTTCGGGCCCTGAGCTGTCCTTCAGCTCATGCACGCAAAGCGGTAATCTGATGGGGCCTACTACATGAATTTAACCGTCAGCTTCGCATGGAACTATTTGCGTTTTTAGATCTGCTGGAGGATGGGCCGTCGCCCAGAGTGCTGGCGCGACTGTCTTTTCTTTCGGCCGAAGAAGGTGGTCGCAGTGGGCCTTGTTGGGGGGTGTACAGACCGAATCACAACTTCGGTGGCCCAGATGACCGGCAGTTCTACATCGGGCAAGTTCAGGTCCCAGAGGGCGAAGTCGTTCACCCTGGAGAGACCCGAAATTTGGAGGTTTGGTTTCTTAACGGACCTGGTCTTGCTGAACTGCTGCAGGTCGGGCGCCAGTGGCGTGTCCAAGAAGGTAAAAACCTTGTGGCCAACGCTGAAATACTTGAGGTGCTCAGTGAGGGCTAGCCCCTTCAAAGCGCAGGTTACACATCAGATTTCGGAAACACCACTGGCTGCTTGTGGCCGAGCTTTGCCTTTCAACGACGGGCAGTAGCAGGCTCACTCCGAACGCGATCGTGAGGGAGGGCGAGAAGGTGTTGAATTGCATCGGTGATAGTCCACTGCTCGAACCCGGGGGTGATGAGGGAGCCGTCGGATGCGACCTCTGAAACGTTGAACCCTTCTTCAACGTCTTCGTAGTAGATGGCTACTTGCCCAAGCTGTGCCACGATAAATACCGATTCGTTCACACCTCCACGCATGACCGATGCGGTGCGAAATGGGACGCGCAAGCGGGCAAACTGTTCGGCGTGTTCTTGCAAACACTTGGCGAGCTGATCGGCCAATAGTCCCTCCAGCTCGTCACGAGAAATTGGAGTCCAGCGGTTCATAGCTTCTTGAATGAGGGCTCACGGAGGATTCTGACGGACTGGCGAACGGCCGGTTATGGCCGATAGTACGCGTTCAACGACGCAGCGTTGATGACAGCAACCGCTGCAATGCAGCCCCTGCTGAGCTGATTTGAAATGCCCTTGCATGGCCAAGCCACCCATCGGCTGAGCATTGTCCCCAACGACCTCCCTGCCACGCAGGCTGTCCGCCCGGCCCAGACCCGTCAGTAGAAGTCTTCGGCCGACTGCCCCCAGTACCCACTCCCATTTGACTCGCTCATGCCGCCCGCATGCAGCGTGGCCTTGTGCGCCTTGCCCCGCCACATGGCCCTGCAATCTCCCGCACCGCCGTCAGAGTCATATTCACACCAGTGATGTGAAACATCACCAGCGTTCCATTGACTGATATTCCTGCAGCGCGAATGATCGGTCCCCAGGCGCTGAATGCATCTGCACCGGCCCCGAAAGACAGATGGATTGATGGATCGACTGATTGATTGGCGATGACAAAAAACAAAGGAGACGCCCATGCATGAATGCCCCGTGACCGTATTCCCGCAGCAAATCCGCTGGGAGACGGAAGGCACCAGCCGCATTCCTTTTCAGGCCTATACCGATGAGGCGCTGTACCGCAAGGAGCTGGACCGTTTGTTCTACAACGGGCACTGGTGCTACGTTGGCCTGGAGGCTGAGATTCCCAACGCGGGGGATTTCAAGCGCACGGTGATTGGCGAGCGTTCGGTGCTGCTGCTGCGAGACAAGGATGCTTCGATCCATGTGGTGGAAAACGTCTGCGCTCACCGGGGCATGGCGTTTTGCCGTGAGCGGCATGGCAACCGCGAGAGCCTGACCTGCCCTTACCACCAGTGGAACTACACCCTGTCGGGCGACTTGCAGGGCGTGCCTTTTCGGCGTGGCGTGAAGCAGGATGGCAAGGTCAATGGCGGCATGCCTGCGGATTTCAACCCGGCAGAGCATGGGCTGACCAAGCTCAAGGTGGCCACCCGTGGCGGCGTGGTGTTTGCGTCGTTTGACCACAGCGTGGAGCCGCTGGAGGAGTTTTTGGGCCCCACCATCCTGGGTTACTTTGACCGGCTGTTTAATGGCCGCAAGCTCACCATCCTGGGCTACAACCGCCAGCGCATTCCGGGCAACTGGAAGCTGATGCAAGAGAACATCAAGGACCCGTACCACCCCGGCCTGCTGCACACCTGGTTCGTTACCTTCGGGCTCTGGCGTGCAGACAACAAGTCGCAACTGCTGATGGACGCGCAGCACCGCCATGCGGCCATGGTCTCGACCCGTGGCGCGGCGGGCAAGGCGGCGGATGTGACGCAGGTGTCCAGCTTCAAGGCGGGCATGGAGCTGAACGACCCGCGCTTTCTGGACATTGCGCAGGAGGATTGGTGGGCGGGCCCGGCCCCCGCAGCCAGCGGGGAGGGCGCTGCGGTGCCGAACGCACCGGCATCGGTGCCCACGGCGGTGATGATGACCGTGTTCCCCAGCGTGATCTTTCAGCAGCAGGTCAACAGCGTGTCCACACGCCACATCCAGCCCGATGGCAAGGGGGCGTTTGATTTTGTGTGGACGCACTTTGGCTTTGAGGACGACAGTGAGGAGATGACGCAGCGCCGCCTGCGCCAGGCCAATCTGTTCGGCCCGGCGGGCTTTGTGTCCGCCGACGATGGGGAGGTGATCGAGTGGTCGCAAGAAGGTTTTGAGACCAAGCCCGCGCACCGCACGCTGGCCGAGCTAGGGGGGCGCGAGGTGGGCGACACGGACCACATGGTGACCGAGACGCTGATCCGGGGCATGTACGAATACTGGCGCAAGGTAATGGAGGCGGAGGCTTGACCATGGACTTCCAGACCTACTTCGAACTGAACCAGCTCTACGCCCGCTACGCCCGCGCGCTCGACGCGGCGGACTGGGAGGCGTGGCCAGAGTTTTTCATCGAGAACTGCGTGTACAAGCTGCAGCCGCGCGAGAACCACGAGCGCGGGTTTCCGCTGGCCACACTGGCGTTTGACAGCAAGGGCATGCTGAAAGACCGCGTCTACGGCATCCGTGAGACGCTGTTTCACGACCCCTACTACCAGCGCCACGTGGTGGGTGCGCCGCTGGTGCACAAGGTGGATGCAGATGGCCGCATCCACTGCGAGGCCAACTACGCGGTGCTGCGCACGCGTCTGTCGAAGGAATCGACGGTGTTCAACGTGGGGCGCACGATTGATGAGGTGGTGCCCACGCCCGAGGGCCTGAAGTTCGCATCGCGCCTCGTCGTTTACGACAGCGAGATGATCCCCAACTCGCTGATCTACCCCATCTGAGGAGCCGCCATGACGACGATGACGACGAACTGGATTGACGCCGCCGCGCAGGATGATGTGCCGCAGGATGACGTGATCGGCCTGGCCGTGGCCGGGCGCGACATTGCGCTGTATGGCGTGGGCGGCGAGGTGTTTGCCACCGACAACATCTGCACCCACGGCCATGCGCGCCTGTGCGATGGGTTTCTGGAGGGGCCCGAGATCGAATGCCCTTTGCACCAAGGCAAGTTTGATGTGCGATCAGGCCAGCCCACCTGTGCGCCAGTGACCGAGCCGCTGCGCAGCTACCCCGTGAAGATCGAGGGCGGCCGCGTGTGGCTGGCCCTGGACTGAACCTCTCAAGGAGACCCTCATGACTGCCGAACGACCTGAGGTCGAGGCCGCCGCATTGCCGCATGAAGGCGTAAACGCCCACCCGGCCCACACCATCGTGATCGTCGGTGCGGGCCAGGCGGGCGGCTGGGCGGCGCAAACGCTGCGCAGCGAAGGCTTTGCGGACCGTGTGGTGCTGATCGGTGACGAAGCCCACCCGCCGCACGAACGGCCACCGCTGTCAAAGGCGGTGCTATCGGGCGCAGCCGCGCCGGAGAGCACGCGCCTCATGAAGCCCGAGGCCTTTGACGCCCTGGCGGTGCAATGGCGGCCCGGCGTGCAGGTGCACCGCATTGACCGCGCTGCCAAGCAGGTGCTGTTGTCGGATGGCACAGCGCAGCCCTACGACAAGCTCATCCTGTGCACCGGCGGGCGCGCCCGGAGGCTTGCCGTGCCGGGGGCAGACCAGGTGCCGCTGCACACGCTGCGCACCATTGAAGATGCGCAGGCGCTGGCCCCGGCCCTTCGGCCTGGCCGCAGCGTGGTGGTGGTGGGCGGTGGCTGGATCGGCCTGGAGGTGGCGGCCACCGCACGCCAGCAGGGCGCGGACGTGGTGGTGGTGGAGACGCAAAGCCGCTTGTGTGAACGCACCGTGCCCGCTGAGGTGTCGGCGTATCTGCTGGCGCTGCACCGCGCCCAGGGCGTGCGCGTACTGCTGGGCGCGGGGGTGCGGGGCTTTGCCCGCGCTGCAGAGGGTGCGGATGGCTCAGATGGCCGCTTGGAAGTCTTGCTGGCCGATGGCAGCGCGCTGGCGTGCGACACCATTGTGCTGGGCGTTGGCCTGGTGCCCAACGATGAACTGGCGCGTGCGGCGGGTCTGGCTTGCGAAGGTGGCGTGCTGGTCGATGCCCAATGCCGCACGTCCGACCCCCACATCCTGGCCGCAGGCGATGTGGCCGTGGCACCCAACCCCTGGGCGGGCCGCAGCCTGCGGCTGGAGTCGTGGCAGAACGCGCAGGAGCAGGGTATGGCTGCTGCGCGATCCGCCCTGGGCCAGGCAGTGGACTACCAGCCGCTGCCATGGTTCTGGTCTGACCAGTACGGCATGAACCTGCAGATCTACGGCATGCCCACGCCTGCGCACCGCGTGGTGCAGCGCGGCGACCCGGCCAGCGGCAGCTTTGTGTTGTTTTACCTGGCGGGCGATGTGGTGCAGGCCGCCGTAGGGGCCAACGCAGCGCGCGACCTGCGCTTTGCCCGCAGGCTGATCGAGCAGCGCAAGCCGGTGGATGCCGAGCGGCTGGCCGACCTGAACACGCCGATGGCAAAGCTGTGAACCCACATGGATGCCGAGCAGCACAGAAGCCCGCACCCGCACCCAAGCCCACCAGAACCGAACACGACAACCCGCTAAGGAAACCACCGATGACCGCAACCACGTCAACCACTTACCTCTGGACCCCGCCCCCCGTCTATTCGCTGCCTGTGAGTGGCCGCAGCGAGCGCCTGCCCATCCACCGGCTGTTCTTTGTGGGCCGCAACTACCACGCGCATGCAGTCGAGATGGGGCGCCCGGTGGACAAGGCGGTGGAAGTGCCGTTCTATTTCACCAAGGCAGCGTCCACGCTGGTCGAGTCTGGCGCGACCGTGGCCTACCCACCCGGCACGCAGAACTACCACCACGAAATGGAGCTGGTGCTGGCCATTGGTGCGCCCGGTTTTCGGGTGAGCGAGGCCGATGCGCCTGGCCTCATCTACGGCTATGCCTGCGGCCTGGACATGACGCGCCGCGACCTGCAACTGGTGGCGCGCGACAAGGGCCGGCCTTGGGACCTGGGCAAGGATGTGGAGCAGTCTTCCGTGGTCTCCGAGATCGTGCCCATGCCGCAGGTGGTGCTGGGCCAGGGCGACCTGGAGCTGTCGGTCAACGGCGCTGTGCGCCAGAAGTCCGACCTGTCCAAGCTGATCTGGAACATCCCCGAGCTGATTGCCGACCTGTCCAAGTTCTACCACCTGCAGCCGGGTGACCTGATCTTCACCGGCACGCCCGAGGGCGTAGGCCCCGTGCTGGCAGGCGACCGCATTGAAGGCCACATTGAAGGCGTGGGCAGCATCGTGCTCCACGTTGGCCCGGCGGAATAAGAAAAAGCCACATCCAGGAGACAACCCCACCATGACCACCGACCTCACGCCTTCCCCCGTGCGGCTGCACGCCGTTGCGGGCAAAGGCCAGCCCGAACCGACGCCCGAACTGGAGCAGCTGTACCGGGGCTTTGAGCAAGAGCTGCTGGTGCCGCTATGGACGCAGATTGGCGACCTGATGCCCCGCCAGCCGCAATCCAAGGCGGTGCCGCACTTGTGGCGCTGGGACCGCTTGAAGGCCCTGGCCGCACAGGCGGGCGCCATCGTGCCCGTGGGCCGTGGGGGGGAGCGCCGCGCGATTGCGCTGGCCAACCCGGCGCTGGGTGGGCGCCCCTTTGCCACGCCCACGCTGTGGGCCGCCATCCAGTACCTGATGCCCGGCGAAGACGCCCCCGAGCACCGGCACACGCAGCACGCGTTCCGCTTTGTGGTGGAAGGCGAGGGCGTGTGGACCGTGGTCAATGGCGATGCTGTGCGCATGTCGCGCGGCGACTTTCTGCCGCAGGCGGGCTGGAACTGGCATGCCCACCACAACGCTGCCACCGAGCCCATGGCCTGGATCGACGGCCTGGACATTCCGTTCTCGTACTACACCGAGAGCCAGTTCTTCGAAGTGGGGCGCGAGAAGCTCCCGCCCGCCGAGCGCTCCACCGCCGAGCGTTCTTATTCCGAAAGGCTGTGGGGCCACCCGGGCCTGCGCCCGGTATCGATGGTGCAGGCGCAGCCCGCCACGCCCCTGCTGGCCTACCGCTGGGTGGACACCGACCGTGCACTGGCCGATCAGCTCGCGCTGGAAGACGAAGGCCAGGCGGGCACGCTGAGCCCGGGGCACGCGGCGGTGCGCTTTACCAACCCCACCACCGGCGCCGATGTGTTGCCCACGATGCGGACCGAAATGCACCGTGTGCGTGCGGGCGGCGCAACGCGGGTTCAGCGTGAGGTGGGCTCGTCCGTGTTCCAGGTGTTTGACGGCAGCGGCACCGTCACCGTGGGTGAGCGCACCTGGCAGGTGGCGCGGGGCGACTTGTTTGTGGTGCCGTCGTGGCAACCGTTCTCGGCCCAGGCATCTGCTGCTGGCGCACTCGACCTGTTCCGCTTCAGCGACGCGCCGATTTTTGAGGCGCTGCACAGCCACCGTGTGCACGTCACTGTTTGATCCATCACTCACCAAGCCGGATTCGGCTTTCATAAAACCAAGGAGACACCCCCCATGCTGACCGCCATTCGTTCACAGATTTTTAGACCTGCCCTGGCGCTTTGCGCGCTGGCCCTTGTGGCCGCCGCGAGCGTGCCCGACGCCGTGGCGCAGACCTTCCCCGCCAAACCCGTTCGCTCCGTCGCGCCGTATTCGCCCGGCAGCGGCCCCGATGCGGTGATGCGCATCCTCAGCGAGCGCCTGTCGCGCAACTGGGGGCAGCAACTTGTCATCGACAACAAACCAGGGGCCAACGGCTTCATCGCCATCGGCGATGCCAAGCGCGCTGCGCCAGACGGCTACACGCTGCTGCAGGTGGACAACACCCACATGGCTTTGCAGCCGCATGTGTTCAAGCAGCTGCCCTACGACCCAGTCAAAGACTTTGAGCCCGTCGCTCCGGTCTATTTCACGAACTTCTTTGTGGTGGTGGCGGCCAACTCGCCCTGGAAGGATGTGGGCGATCTGATCAAGGCGGCCAAGGCGGCGCCAGGCGACATCACCTACGGCTCCTGGGGCATCGGCAGCGTGGCCCATGTGGGCGCGGCGAGTCTGGAGGCAGCAACGGGCACGAAGATGATGCATGTGCCGTACAAGGACATGGGCAGCGTCTACACCTCTGTGGCCACGGGCGACATCAAGTGGGCGTTTGGCACGGCGGCGACGGCCGGGCCGATGTTCCAGGCCAAAAAGGTGAAGTTTCTGGCCCTGGCGGCGCCCTAGCGTCTGGCGGGCTTCACCGACATTCCGACCATGGGCGAAGCGGGCGGCCCGGCCGGGTTTGAAGTGAAGACCTGGGTGGGCCTGTTCGCGCCTGCTGGCACGCCGAAGGCCGCCATCGAGAAGATCAATGCCGACGTGGGCAAGGTGCTGGCCACCTCGGAGGTCAAGGAGCGCCTGGCGACCTTCGGGTTTGAGCCCTACATTGGCCCGCCCGCTGAACTCACCAAGGCCATCGAACGCGATTCGCGCACGTTTGGTGAAGTCGTCAAGCGCGCCAAGATTGCCCTGGACTGACACAGGGACTGAAGCAGAGACTGACACAGAGACTCACCATGAAGCTTTATTCGTTTTTCCGCAGCGGAACTTCCCACCGCTTGCGCATTGCGCTCAACCTCAAGGGGCTGGCCTACGAGCAGGTGGCGGTCGATTTGCGGCGCGAGGAGCACTTGGGCGATGCCTTCGAGGCCATCAACCCGCAGCAGTTCGTGCCCGTGCTGGAGGCCGACGAGCGCCTGATGATCCAGTCGCCCGCCATCATCGAGTGGCTTGAAGAGCGCTATCCCACCCCACCGCTGCTGCCCGGCGATGCCGGCGACCGCGCCCAGGTGCGCGCTCTGGCTGCCATCGTGGGCTGCGACATCCATCCCATCAACAACCGCCGCATTCTGGAGGCGCTGCGCCATCGCTTTGGTGCCGACGAGACGGCGGTGAACGACTGGTGCGGCACCTGGATCAGCGCGGGCTTTGACGCCATCGAGGCGCTGCTGTCGAAGGACCCGCAGCGCGGTGATTTCTGCTTTGGCAGCACCCCCACGCTGGCCGATGTGTACCTGGTTCCGCAGGTGGAGAGCGCGCGCCGCTTCAAGGTGGACTTGTCGCGCTGGCCGCTGGTGCAGGCGGTGGACACAGCCTGCGCGCAGCTGGAAGCGTTCCGCAAGGCGGCGCCCAGCGCGCAGCCGGATGCGGGCTGAGCTTGTCGAAGCCCCTCGCGGCGCTTCGACCGCACTGAGTGAGCGGTTCAAGTGGATTCAGACGACTCCAAGAACCTCATTCCGTTTCCAGATCATTCGTGTCTAGGCGCGAAGCCGCAGACAGTGCTGTAGCACGGCAAGGCGAAGCAACAACGACACGGATGATTTGGAGACGGAATCAGTCGCCCTGCAGGTAAAAAGCCTCGGCATGGAGGTGGGCTGCCTCCAGGCCTTTGCCCAGCGCCAACAGTGTGGTGGTCTCCACCATCGGCGGCGATCCGCACAGATACGCCTGCCAGCCTTGCAGGCTGGCGTGGTCCTGCTCGATGGCCTGGGTCACCAGCCCGCGCCGCTGCGTGGCAGAGTCGGCGCCCGAGGCCACCACCACATGCACCTGCAGCGCCGGGTGCACGCTGCGCAAATGGTCCAGCCATGCCAGGCCATACAGCTCGCGCGGCGAGCGCAGGCCGAAGTACAGGTGAATGGGGTTGCGCATGCCCGCAGCCACCGCGCCGCGCACCACCGACAGCACCGACGCCAGCCCGGTGCCCCCAGCCACGCACAGCATGGGCCCCGTGTGCTGTTGGCGCAGATACGCCGCACCCAGCGGCCCACTGACCTTGACCTTGTCCCCCACCTTGAGCTGCCCGGCGATGTAGCCGCTGACCCGGCCCTGGGGCATGAGTTGCACATGAAACTCCAGCAGCGGTTCGCCCGGCAGGTTTGCCATGGAGTAGGGGCGCACATGCGTCGGCGTGAACCCCAACTGCACGTACTGGCCTGGCGAAAACGCAATCGGTTTTGCCACCTTGAGCAGCAGGCGCCGGATGTCTGCCGCCAGTGGCTCGATGGCCATCACGGTGGCCTTGGCCACGCGGGCGCGGTGCACCACGGCCTCTTCGGGGGCGGGCACTTCGATGGTGCAGGGCTCGGTCACATAGGTCTGGCAGGCCAGCACGGCGCCGTCCACGCCGTCCAGCGGGCGCTGCTGCTCGCGCCCGCCATCGAGCACCTCACCAGACAGCACCCGGCAGCGGCAGATTCCGCAGCGGCCCGACAGGCATGAATACGACATCGGAACCTGCGCTGCGCGCAGGGCGTCGAGCAGGTTCACGCCGGGCTCGGCGCGGATCACGCGGTTAAGCGGCTGAACGAGGATGTCCATGGCGGGCTGCGTTCAAGGTCATGCGGGCGATTGTGCCCAGAATCGCGCCTGCAAATCACTGGCTGCAATACCATCGCCACTTCATATCACCCGAGCTGATGGAGTGTGGCGATGGAGCTATCGGATATCGACCTGAACCTGCTGGTGCTGTTTCAGCAACTCATGGTCGAACGGCGCGTTTCCAAGGTGGCCGACAACCTGGGGCTGACGCAGCCTGCCGTCAGCAACGCGCTGGCCAAGCTGCGGCGCATTTTTGGCGACGAGCTTTTCTTGCGCACCTCGGGCGGCATGGTGCCCACGCCGTTTGCAGAGCAACTGGGCGAATCCGTGGGCTATGCGCTGGGCATGATCCACAGCGGGCTGAACCAGCGCACGCAGTTCACGCCCGCAACGCTCAAGCGCACCATCACCATCGGCATGACGGACATTGGCGAGATCGTCTTCCTGCCCGCGCTGCTGGAGCGCCTGGGACGGGAGGCACCGGGCGTCACGCTGAACACCGTGCGCAACAACGCCGCCCATCTGCGCGAAGACATGGAGGCTGGCAAGGTGGACCTGGCCATCGGCTTACTGCCGCAGTTGAAAGCAGGGTTCTTCCAACGGCGCTTGTTCCGCCAGCGTTATGTGTGTCTGTTCCGAAAGGGCCACGCGCTGGACCGGCCCAGGCTGCTGCTGTCGGACTACAAGGCGGCAGAGCATCTGGTGATCGTGTCGGCGGGCACGGGGCACGGCAAGGTGGATGAATTGATCCAGAAGGCCGGCATCGACCGCCTGGTGCGGCTGAGCGTGCCGCACTTTGTGAGCGTGGGCCACATCCTCCAAAGCACGGCGCTGGTGGCGACGGTGCCCGAGCGGCTGGCGCTCAAGCTGGTCGAACCCTTTGGCCTGGTACTGCGCACGCACCCCGTCAAACTGCCTGACGCGCCCATCAGCGTGTTCTGGCACGCCAAGGTGCACCGCGAACCCGTCAATCAGTGGCTGCGCGGGATGGTGTTTGAGCTGTTTGGGGGCGACGGTACCGTTGGCGGTGGGTTACCGTGATCTGTGGGGCGAGCCAGCGGCGCACGCCAGGTTGCGCCGTTCGTTCTCTTAGAGGTTGCTATGTTATCTGTAGCTTGCTTTTCTTGTAAGTAAGGCGGTAGGCCCGGTTTTTATTCAACATTCTGATCGCCCCTCCGAGGGGTTGGTGGTTATCGGTTGGTGGCAGCGTTGTCACCCAACGCTGTTCAATACACCAGCCGCTCCGGCCTCACCTCCTGCAGGATGGTCGTCGCAATCTCTTCAATCGATTTGGTGGTGGTGGACAGCCACCGGATGCCCGCGCGGCGCATCATGGCTTCGGCCTCGGCCACTTCGGCGCGGCAGTTTTCGATGCTGGCGTATTTGGAGTTGGGGCGACGCTCGGCGCGGATCTCGGCCAGGCGGTCGGGGCTGATGGTCAGGCCAAAGATCTTGCTGCGAAACGGCACCAGGGCCGGGGGCAGCTGGCGGCGCTCGAAATCCTCGGGGATCAGGGGGTAGTTGGCGGCTTTCAGGCCACATTGCATGGCCAGATACAGGCTGGTAGGGGTTTTACCGCTGCGGCTCACGCCCACCAGGATCACATCGGCCCCCGCCAGGTCGCGGTTGCTTTGGCCGTCGTCATGGGCCAGGCTGAAGTTGATGGCTTCAATGCGGTCCGTGTACTCCTTGCTGCGGCTCACGTCGCTGAAGCGCCCCACGCGGTGGTGCGACTTGATGCCCAGCTCTTCCTCCAGCGGGTGCACAAAGGTGCCAAACATGTCCAGCAGCATGCCCTTGCAGCCCTCCTGGATGACCTTGAGCACGTCCATGTTGACCAGCGTGGTGAAGACGATGGGCTTTTTGCCCTCGACCTCGCCGGTGTGGTTGATCTGCCGCACGGCCTGGTGGGCCTTGTCCACGGTGTCGATGAAGGGCAGGCGCACATGGCGCGGCTTCATCTCGAATTGGGCCAGGATGGCGTTGCCGAAGGTTTCGGCGGTGATACCGGTGCCGTCAGAGACAAAAAATACGGTGCGCGAGTGCATGGAGCCCCTTTTTTTGGATGCGGCTTGCGCCAGCCGGGTTGCCACCACAAAGAAGTGGTGATTGCCCGATTTGCGTAAGTCGCGTGAAAGCGTCAGCCCGCTGCCAGATGCTCGGGCCTACAATTGTCACAATTATCCAATTCTCACCATGCACCGCGTCGGCCCACAACCACAACGACAAAGCCTCAGGCCGTGCATGGCCGCCTGCCAGGAGCCATCCAGGGCCCGGCACGCAGACCCGGTTTCAACTTCTGGAGCTTTCCCATGTCTGCACTTTTCAGCCCGACCGCCCTGGTCGTACCGTTTGAAAACCTGAGAATGACCGATGTCGAGGTAGTAGGCGGTAAAAACGCCAGCCTCGGCGAGATGATCTCCCAACTGCCGCAGGGCGTGCGTGTGCCCACGGGCTTTGCCACCACCGCCCACGCGTTCCGTGAGTTCCTGGCCTATGACGGCCTGGCCGACCGCATCAGCGCCAAGCTCAAGAGCCTGGACACCGAAGACGTGCGCGCCCTTGCACAAGTCGGTGCAGAAATTCGCGCGATGGTCGAGGCCCAGCCCTTCCCGGCCGACCTGCAAAAGGCCATTGCCGACGAATTTGCCAAGCTGAGTGCTGGCAACCCCGCAGCCTCTTTTGCCGTGCGTTCGTCCGCCACGGCCGAGGATCTGCCCGACGCATCGTTTGCCGGCCAGCAGGAAACCTTCCTGAACGTGGTGGGCATCGACGAAGTCATGCACAAGATGAAGGAAGTGTTCGCGTCGCTGTACAACGACCGCGCCATTTCCTACCGGGTGCACAAGGGCTTCGAGCACGATGTGGTGGCCCTGTCGGCCGGTGTGCAGCGCATGGTGCGCTCCGACCTGGGCGCTGCCGGCGTGATGTTCACCATCGACACCGAATCCGGCTTTGAAGACGTGGTTTTCATCACCAGCAGCTACGGCCTGGGCGAAACCGTGGTGCAGGGCGCCGTGAACCCCGACGAGTTCTACGTGCACAAGCCCATGCTCCAGGCAGGCAAGAAGGCGCTGATCCGCCGCAACCTGGGCAGCAAGCTGATCCAGATGGTGTTCTCCACGCCTGAGGAAAAGGCCGCCAGCGGCAAGCTCGTCAAGACCATTGATGTGCCCACCGAGCAGCGCAACCGCTACTCGCTGACCGACGCCGACGTGGAGCAACTGGCGCGCTACGCGCTCGTGATCGAGCAGCACTACGGGCGCCCCATGGACATCGAGTGGGGCAAGGACGGCACCGACGGCCAGCTCTACATCCTGCAGGCACGGCCTGAAACCGTGAAGAGCCAGGCCAAGGGCCAGGCCGAGCTGCGCTACAAGCTCAAGGGCCAGGGCACCGTGTTGGCCGAGGGCCGCGCCATCGGCCAGAAGATTGGCACCGGCCCCGTGCGCCTGGTGCACAACATCTCCGAGATGGACAAGGTCCAGCCCGGCGATGTGCTGGTCACCGACATGACCGACCCCAACTGGGAACCCGTGATGAAGCGCGCCAGCGCCATCGTCACCAACCGGGGAGGCCGCACGTGCCATGCCGCCATCATTGCGCGCGAGCTGGGCATTCCGGCCGTCGTGGGCTGTGGCGACGCGACCGAGCGTCTGAAGGATGGCACGCTGGTCACGGTGAGCTGCTCCGAGGGCGACACGGGCAAGATCTACGACGGCCTGCTCGAAACCGAAGTCACCGAAGTGCAGCGCGGCGCGATGCCCCCCATCAAGACCAAGATCATGATGAACGTGGGCAACCCCCAGCTGGCGTTTGATTTTGCCCAGCTGCCCAACGAAGGCGTTGGCCTGGCGCGGCTCGAGTTCATCATCAACAACAACATTGGTGTGCACCCCAAGGCGATCCTGGACTACCCCCAGATTGATGCCGACCTGAAGAAGGCCGTGGAATCCGTGGCCCGTGGCCATGCGTCGCCCCGCGCCTTCTACGTGGACAAGGTCGCTGAAGGCGTGGCCACCATCGCTGCCGCCTTCTGGCCCAAGCCCGTCATCGTGCGCCTGTCTGACTTCAAGTCCAACGAGTACCGCAAGCTCATCGGCGGCAGCCGCTACGAGCCCGAGGAAGAAAACCCGATGCTCGGCTTCCGTGGCGCCGCGCGCTACATCAGCGAAGACTTCGGCGAAGCCTTTGCGATGGAATGCGAAGCCTTGAAGCGCGTGCGCAACGACATGGGCCTGACCAACGTGCAGGTGATGGTGCCCTTTGTGCGCACGCTGGGCCAGGCCGAGCGCGTGACCAAGCTGCTGGCCAGCCATGGCCTGCAGCGTGGCAAGGACGACCTCAAGGTCATCATGATGTGCGAGGTGCCCAGCAACGCCATCCTGGCCGAGCGTTTCCTGGAGTTCTTCGACGGCTTCTCCATCGGCTCCAACGACCTGACCCAGCTCACCTTGGGCCTGGACCGCGACTCTGGCCTGGAGCTGCTGGCGCAGGACTTCGACGAGCGTGACCCGGCTGTCGAGGCACTGATTCATCAGGCGATCAAGGCCTGCCTGGCCCAGGGCAAGTACATCGGCATCTGCGGCCAGGGCCCCAGCGACCACCCTGACTTTGCGCAGTGGCTGGCCAAGGAAGGCATCTCGTCGATTTCGCTCAACCCCGACAGCGTGATTGCCACCTGGCAGCAACTGGCAGGCTGACGCACCGACCGGGCTGCCATGTGCCAACTGCACCACCCGCCATCGCGTCCGTGATGCCGCGCTAGTGATGCCGTTGCAGCAGCCCGCTACCCGCCCCGCCGACGCCGAGATGGCGGGGCCGTTTCCCCCCGACTTGCACGACGTGCGCCACCTGTGGCTCAAAGCAGGTTTGCTCCTGCTGTGGGCCCTGGTGTCTTTTGGGGCCACCTACTTCGCCCGCGACCTGCAGGTACTGGTGGTGGGGGGCTGGCCTCTGGGCTACTGGATTGCGGCGCAGGGCGCTGTGCTGGTGTTCATCGCCATCGTGGTCGCCTACGGCTGGGCCATGAACCACTTTGAGCGGCAGGACCAGCAGCAGCGCGAGGCGTTGGAGCTTTCCGCCCCTCCCGCAGAAGACCGCGCCCATGGCTGAGCGCAAGCCAGGCAGCGCCGAGGCGGACCGCGCCTATTTGTGGCGGCTGCACCGTATTCTGGCGCTGTACGTGGCGGGGGTGCTGGGCTTTCTGGCACTGATGACCTGGGCTGAACACCAGGGGCTGTCGCGCCACTGGATCGGCCCGATTTTTCTGTTTCTCACCGTCATGGTGTACGCCGGCATCGGCGTGTACGGCCGCACGACGGACCCTGAGGACTACTACGTGGCAGGGCGGCGCATTCCGCCCATGTACAACGGCATGGCGACGGCGGCCGACTGGATGAGTGCGGCCTCGTTCATCAGTCTGTCGGGCGCGCTGTACCTGCAGGGCTTTTCGGGCACGCCGGGGCAGGCCGGTGGCCTGGCTTATCTGCTGGGGTGGACGGGGGGCTTTTGCCTGGTGGCCATGCTCATCGCACCCCACCTGCGCGCCATGGGCCTGTACACCGTGCCCGACTTTTTTCACGTGCGTTTTGGCGGGCGCTGGCCGCGTGTCATTGCCGCACTGGCGGCCGTGTTGTGCTCGTTCACTTACGTGGTGGCGCAGATCTACGGCGTGGGGCTGATTGCGTCGCGCCTCACCGGCGTGCAGTTCGAGATCGGCATCATGCTGGGCCTGGGCGGGGTGTTGTTGTGCTCGTTCCTGGGCGGCATGCGGGCCATCACCTGGACGCAGGTGGCGCAGTATGTCGTGCTGCTGCTTGCGTTCATGATCCCGGTGTCGTGGCTTGCGTACAAGCAGCTGGGCAACCCGCTGGCGCCATTGGTATATGGCGCGCAGATCAGCAAGATTGCCGACCTGGAGGCACAGCTGCTCGACTCCCCGGGCGAACACCAGGTGGTGCAGGCTTACCTGCAGCGCGCCAAGGACTTCGAAGCGCGCCTGCAGGATGTGGATGCGGCCCTGGAGCGGGAACGCGAAAAGGGGCGTGAGCGCATTCGGGCCCTGCGTGCGCAGAACGCTGATGTGGGCCTGATCGTCTCCGCCAGCCGCGAGCTGGCGGCGCTGCCCCGCGATGCGGCAGCTGCCCGCGAGCGTTGGACCCGCGAAATGCGCGAGAACTACGAGCGCGCGCGTCCTTTGGGTGGGCTGCCGCCCCACAGCCAGGCCTATGCCGGAGACCCCCACGGCACCCCCGAGGAGCAACGCGACTACGAGCTCACGCGCCGTAATTTTCTGGCGCTGATGTTCTGCCTGATGGTGGGCACCGCCGGGCTGCCCCACCTGCTGACCCGCTACTACACATCGCCCACGGTGTCTGCGGCCCGTGCGTCGGTGGGCTGGTCGCTGTTTTTCATTGCGCTGCTGTACCTCAGTGCGCCCGCCCTGGCTGTGCTGGTGAAGTTCGAGGTCATGCAGAACCTGGTGGGCAGCAGTTTTGAGGCCCTGCCCACCTGGATGGCCCAATGGGCGCGGGTGGACGGCTCGCTGCTGTCGGTGGAAGACGTGAACGGCGATGGCCTGATCCAGTTTGGCGAGATCCGGCTGGGGGCTGACCTCATCATGCTGGCCACGCCCGAACTGGGTGGGCTGCCGTACGTGGTGTCGGGCCTGGTGGCGGCAGGGGGCCTGGCAGCGGCGCTGTCCACGGCCGACGGCTTGCTGCTCACCATCAGCAATGCGCTCGTGCGCGACCTGTATTTCCAGGACACGCGCCGCCAGGCGTCGCCCGAGCAGCGGGTGATCCTGACCAAGTTCACGCTGCTGGCCGTGGCCTTGTCGGCTGCGTTTGTGGCGGCGCTCAAGCCGTCTGAAATCCTGCCCATGGTGTCGGCGTCTTTCTCGCTGGCGGCGTCGGCGTTTGTGCCGGTGATGGTGCTGGGAATCTTCTGGCGGGGCACCACGCGGCAAGGCGCGGTGGCGGGCATGCTGGGCGGGCTGGCCATCACGGTGTACTACATGCTGTCGCATGTGCCCGCCATGCAGGCGCTGCCGCGCTGGCTGCTGGCCGATGGGTTGTGGTTCGGCATCCAGCCCATTTCGGCCGGGGTGTTTGGTGTGCCCTGTGGCCTGCTCGTTACCTTGGTGGTCAGCTGGATCACCCGGCCTGCACCGCCGCTGCCGCGCATTCGCTCGGAGATGTGAGGGGTTGGCGCCGCGTGGGGGTTATGTGTAAACCCCGATTTGCAGAGGTGCCAAAACATGGGATTCTGGTTCGCAGGTGATAGCCTTGCGGCGTCCCCCGCGACTGCTCACTACTAGGAGACTCATGGTTCTCGTCAAAACCCCCGCAGGCCAGGAAGCACTCAAGGACCGTCACGGCAGCCTGAGCTCGCGCCAGCGTTCGGCCTTCATTCTTTTTGACGGCAAGCGCACCACGGGGGAGATTTTGGCGGCCACGGCGGCCATGGGCATCACTCAGGACGATGTGCAGGCCATGATCGCCCAGGGGCTGTTGGCGCCGGTGGGGGGGCAGATGGCTGCTGCAGTCGTGGGCTCCGTTGCTGCCAGTGCATCCCTCGCATCCGCCACGCTGGCAGAGGCTCCCGCCACCGATCTGGGCACGGTGGCGTCGCCCGTCGAAGGCTCGGGGCGTTCGCCCATGGAGCGCTACCAGGCGGCGTATCCCATTGCCACGGAGCTGACGGCGGCGCTGGGCTTGCGCGGGTTTCGCTTGAACCTCGCGGTGGAGGGCGCAGGCAGTTTTGAAGACCTGGCGGCACTGGCCCCCAAAATCCGGGAGGCGGTGGGTGATGCCAAGTTCGAGCGGCTGGACAAGGCGCTGTTTGATTGAGGCCCCGGGGTTCCGGACTGGTCTTGATGGATAGGAGCCTGACGGCTCCACCGCCAAAGCCCGTTTGCAAGATGCGCGGGCATGAAAAAAGCGGCCCGAGGGCCGCTTTTGTTTTGCCGATGTAGACCGGAAGGGGGGCTGAGATCAGCGGCCCACCTTGAGCAGTTCCACGTCGAACTTGAGCGTGGCGTTCGGGGGGATCACGCCGCCCGCACCGCGTGCGCCATAGCCCAAGGCGGCGGGGATGATCAGCGTGCGCTGGCCGCCGATCTTCATGCCCTGTACGCCTTCGTCCCAGCCCTTGATGACCATGCCGGCGCCCAGTGCAAATTCAAAAGGGTCGTTGCGGTCGCGGCTGGAGTCGAACTTGGCTCCTTGCTCACCGTTGTTGTACAGCCAGCCGGTGTAGTGCACCGACACGTTTTGGCCCTTGGTGGCTTCGGCGCCTTCGCCCACGGTGGTGTCTTCGTATTGCAGGCCGGATGCAGTGGTGGTCAGTGCCATGGGAGTTCCTTGTTTGCTATTAAAAATATAGCTTCAGGCGCATGTTTTGATTGCGCTTGAAGCTATTTTGACCCCTATTTTAACGAAAGCCCCGCGCGGAGGTCCGGCGGGGCTTTTCCCTGCGGGGCAGGGCGAGCAGGGGGAGGGAAGAGGGCTCAGGCCTTCTTGGCGCGGCCTGCGACCCAGCGGGTGGCAAAGGCCTGCACGTCCGACAGGCGCTTGAGCAGGTCAGCGCCCGAGGGGGTGACGGTGTAGCCGTCGCTGCCATGGTCCACAAAACCGGCTTCGCGCAGCTCTTTGATGCGGGTGTTGAGCGTGTTGGGGGTGATGCCACCCACGCTGTCCTGCAGCAGGCGGAACGTCTGGGGGTGGCCGTCCTTCAGGGCCCACAGCACGCGCAGCGCATAGCGGCATTCAAGTTTCTCGAAAAGCTGGTTGATGGAAGCATTTTCTTTGGAGCTCATGGACGCTTCTCCTCGCGCAAGTGTTGGATCTGGATTCAGTGCGGGTGGCCGTCAACCGGGCCCGCTGATGCGCTGAGACTATAGCGCGGAACCCATTTTGCTACAAGTTTAGTAGCTCAGAACGCACAGCACACATGCGCTAGTGGCGAAAAATACAATGTTGCGTATCAAACTGTTGCGACAGGGCCACGGTTTTCGGCCCCTGTCAGCTGCGCCCCAGCCCCGCCAGATGCGCGACCAGCAACTGGGCCGCGGGGGGTAGCCACTGTGCGCTGCGGTAGCAGATGGCAAAGCGTCGCTGGGCCCAGGGGTCGCTCAGCGGGACGATGCGCACCGGTGCCAGCTGGGCAAACGGCTGGGCCACTTCGCGCGGCACCACGCTGATGGCCAGGTTGGCGCGCACCACCCGCAGGGCGGCGTCAAAGTTGGACACCAGCACGCGGTGGGCCAGCATTTTTCCCTCCACCGCAGCGGCCCGCGCCAGCAGCACCTGCACTGCACTGAGCGCGGGCATGCTGACGAATTCGTGCTCCAGCACGTCGGCAAACCGCACGCTCTGCAGCTGGGCCACGGGGTGCGACTCGTGTGCCACTACAGCCAGGTGGTCGCTGCGGTAGGCGCTGGTTTCCAGGCCCGACAGGTCGGCTGCGTCCCAGCAGATGCCGATGGACGCGCTGCCGTCGCGCACGCCTTGCACCACGTCCGGGCTCACGCGTTCCTCCAGGCTGATCTGGATGTTGCGGTGTGCCGGGTCTTGCAGAAAGGCCGCCACATCGTCGGCCAGCGACTCGGCCATGACCGAGGCCGTGACCAGCATGCGCACATGGCCCCGCGTGCCGGTGGCGTAGGCCGCCATGTCGCGCTCGATCTGCCCTACGCTGGCCAGCATGGTGCGGGCATGCTCCAGCAGCGTCTCGCCCGCAGGGGTTGGCACCACGCCCCGGCGCTTGCGCAGCAGCAGCGGTGTGCCCACCGTGTCTTCCAGCTGCGCCAGCCGCTTGCTGATGGCCGAGCCCACGATGGACTCCTGCTCGGCCACACGCGCAATGCTGCGCTGCTCGCACACGGCGGCAAAGAGGCGCAGGGTCTGCAAGTCCAGGTCGCGCATGGCAAACCTCCAGGGTTGTAATGTTCCGTTTGGGAATGTTACGGCTTCCGAGATGTATTTTCTGATTCATTCGGGAATTTTTAGAATCTTGCCCAGACCCACCCGAAAGAGACATTCGTGCACACCTCCCCGATCCCTTCCGACCAGCAGCCCCCGGTGGTCCGCGCCATCGTCCGCGAAGTTGGCCTGCGCGACGGCCTGCAAAGCATCGCCACGGTGGTGTCCACCGCGCACAAGATCGAATGGATCAACGCTGCCTACGCCGCCGGCCAGCGCGAGATCGAGGTGGGCTCCTTTGTGCCCGCCCGGCTGCTGCCCCAGCTGGCCGACACGGCCGAGGTGCTGGCCCATGCCAAAACGTTGCCCGGCCTGGTGGCCTCCGTGCTGGTGCCCAACATCAAAGGCGCCGAGCGCGCGCTGGAGCAGGGTGCCGACCTGATGATCGTGCCCCTGTCTGCCAGCCACGCCCACAGCCTGGCCAACCTGCGCAAGACCCCCGACGAGGTGGTGGCCGAGGTCGCGCGCATCCGATCATTGCGCGACGCGAGCGGCGGCCGCACCTTGATCGAGGGCGGCGTGGGCACGGCCTTTGGCTGCACCCTGCAGGGCGAGGTGGCTGAGAGCGAAGTGCTGCGCCTGATGCAGGCGCTGCTGGATGCGGGCGCCGACCGCGTGAGCCTGGCCGACACCGTGGGCTATGCCGACCCGGCTGCGGTCGCCCGCCTGTTTGGCAAAGCGCGTGCGCTGGTGGGCGACCGCCTGGCCTGCGCGCACTTCCACGACACGCGCGGCATGGGCCTGGCCAACGTCTATGCCGCCTGGCAGGCAGGCATCACGCGCTTTGATGCCTGCCTGGCGGGCATCGGCGGCTGCCCGCACGCGCCGGGCGCCAGCGGCAATGTCACCACCGAAGACCTGGTGTTCATGCTGGAGCGCATGGGCATCGCCACCGGCATCGATGTGACCGCGCTGCTCGCGCTGCGCCAGCGCGTGGCCGGATGGCTGGCGGGCGAGACCCTGCATGGCACCCTCTGGCAGGCCGGGCTGCCGCAGAATGCCGCACCTGCAGCGCTGCGCGAAGCAGCGACGGCCTGAACCCCTTTCTGAACGCTCTGAACATGCACGACACATCCGCCCCTCTCTCGTCCCCCCGCCTGCCGCTGGAAGGCCTGCGCGTGGTGGAGTTCACCCACATGGTCATGGGCCCCACCTGCGGCATGGTGCTGGCCGACCTGGGGGCCGAGGTCATCAAGGTCGAGCCCGTGGACGGCGACCGCACGCGCCACCTGCTGGGCGCGGGCGCGGGCTTCTTCCCCATGTTCAACCGCAACAAGAAGAGCATTGCGCTCGACCTGCGCAGCCCCGAGGGCCTGGCGGTGGCGCGCAAGCTGGCCGCATCGGCCGACGTGGTGGCGCAGAACTTCAAGCCTGGTGTGATGACGAAATACGGCCTGGACTATGCCGCGCTGAGCCAGGTCAACCCGCGCCTCATCTACGTCAACCACACCGGCTTTTTGCCCGGCCCGTACGAGCACCGCACGGCGCTGGACGAAGTGGTGCAGATGATGGGCGGCCTGGCCTACATGACCGGACGCCCTGGCGACCCGCTGCGCGCAGGCAGCAGCGTGAACGACATCATGGGCGGCATGTTCGGCGCGATCGGTGCCATGGCGGCGCTGATGCAGCGCGGCATCACCGGGCGCGGGCAGGAGGTGGACTCGGCCCTGTTCGAGAACAACGTGTTCCTGGTCGGCCAGCACATGATGCAATACGCCGTCACCGGCAAACCGGCCGCGCCCATGCCCGACCGCATCTCGTCCTGGGCCGTGTACGACGTGTTCAGCGTGAAGGACGGCGGGCAGATCTTTTTGGCCGCTGTGAGCGATGCGCAGTGGCAGACCTTCTGCGACGCCATGGGCTATGCCGACCTGAAGGCCGACACCGGCCTGGCCACCAACAACGACCGCGTGCGCGCCCGCCCCACGCTGATGCCCGTGCTGCGCGAGCGGCTGGCGCAGCACACGGCCGATGAACTGGCCGCGATCTTCGAACGCCACGGCCTGCCGTTTGCACCCATCCGCCGGCCCGAAGAACTGTTTGACGACCCGCACCTGCAAGCCACGGGGGGCCTTGCCGACATCACGCTGCCCGATGGCGAACGTGCCGGGCAGACCGCGCAGATCACGCTGATGCCGCTGCGCATGGACGGCCAGCGGCTCGATGTGCGCTGCGACCCGCCGCGCCTGGGCCAGCACACGGCCGAGCTGCTGCAGGGCCTGGGCTACACGGCCGATGAAGTGACCGCGCTGCAGGCCACCGGGGCCATTGCCTGATTTTTCCTTGACGACCGGGGCAACCCACGCGGCGCAGACCGCAGGCCCCGGATTCCAACCCCACTACCGGAGACAACCGTGCCCCAGCCCACCCCTGCTTTTGACATGCACCGCATCGCGCCCGCCCGCCATGGCGTGCTCACGCGCCGCCAGGCGCTGGCCACCGGCGCGGCCGCGCTGGGCGCCGCCGCCTGGGGCCTGCCCCGCATGGCGCGTGCCCAGGGCGACGGCAAGCCGCTGCGCGTGATCCTGCCGCTGTCGGCGGGCTCAGGGGCCGACGGCGCCATCCGCGCCATCAGCACCAGCTTGGCCAAGGCGCTGGGCCAGCCCATCGTCATCGAGAACCTGCCGGGCGCGGGTGGTATCACCGGCACCACGCAAATCGTGCGCGCACCCAAGGACGGCTCGGTGATCGGCGTGGTGTCCAACAACCACGTGGTCAACCCCAGCGTGTACAAGAACATTCCGTTCGACTCGCTGGTCGACATCACCCCCATCACCATCCTCGGTGCCACGCCGTTTGTGCTGGTCGCGCACCCAGCGGTGCCCGCCAAGACGGTGCAGGAGCTGATCGCCCTGGCCAAGTCCAAACCCGGCGTGCTCAACTACGGCTCGTCGGGCAACGGCACCATCCTGCACCTGGGCGCGGCGATGTTCGTGGACCAGGCCAAGCTGGACATCAAGCACATCCCCTACCGGGGCATGGGCCCGCTGATGAACGACATCCTCGGCGGCCAGGTGCAGCTGGGCGTGGTGGCAGTGGCACCGGCGGCTGCGCACATCAAGGCAGGCGCATTGCGTGCCCTGGGCGTGACCACAGCCACCCGCGTGGCGGCACTGCCGGGCGTGCCCACCATTGCCGAGCAAGGCCTGCCGGGCTATGAGCTGGACGGGTGGATCGCCCCCGTGGCGCCTGCGGGCCTGCCCAAGGCCGAGCTGGCGCGGCTGTACAACGGCTTCAAGGCCGCCATGGAGATGCCCGAGGCCCGTGATGCGCTGATTGCGCAGGGCTACGAGATCAAGCTCACGCCGCCCGAGCCGGCCGCCGCCTTCTTCCGCAGCGAAGCAGCGCGCATGGCGCAGGTGGTGAAGAACGCGAACATGAAGATCGACTGACGCAGCGCAGAGGGCTGCCTGCAGCGTGTTTTCGCACAGCATCAGGCAGGTCTTGAGGGTTTTTGGGCGCTTGCGCTAGTGCAATATGCCTTAGTAGCTATTGTATTGATAGCATTACATGGCCGCCGTGGCCCTGCGCCCGCAGGGCTGTGGTGCCATCGCGGGGGCGGTGTGATGCGCAACTGCCTTGCGGCAACCCCCGTCAGGCGCGCGGCGCGGGGAGCGCGGGGTGGGCGTTGCGCAGGCGGAACACCTCCACGGCCTCCACCAGTTGCTGCGCTTGCCCGCTCAGGCTGCCTGCGGCAGCGGCGCTTTCTTCGACCAGGGCGGCGTTCTGCTGTGTCGCCTCGTCCATGCGCACGATGGCCTGCGTCACGCGCAGCATGTCGCTGGTCTGCGCGGCGCTGGCCTGGCTGATCTCTTCCATCAGCGCGCTCACACCCTGGATAGATGACACCACCTCGGCCATGGTGGTGCCTGCATTGCGCGCCAGGTCCGAGCCGGCCTGCACGCGCTCCACGCTGGTCTGGATGAGCTGCTTGATCTCGCGTGCGGCGCTGGCGCTGCGGGTGGCGAGGTTGCGCACCTCGCTGGCCACCACAGCAAAGCCCCGGCCCTGTTCACCGGCGCGCGCGGCCTCGACGGCGGCATTGAGCGCGAGGATGTTGGTCTGGAATGCTATGCCGTCGATGACGCCAATGATGTCGGCAATGCGGCGCGAGCTGTCCTGGATGCCCTGCACCACCTCCACCATCTGCGTGACCACGTCACCCCCCCGCTGCGCCACAGTGGCGCCGTTGCGCGCCAGCTCGTTCGCGCGCTGGGCGTTGGAGGCGTTTTGCTGCACCGTGGATTGCAGCTGCTGCATCGACGAGGTGGTTTCGTCCAGCGACGATGCCTGCTCTTCGGTGCGCATGCTCAGGTCGGCATTGCCCTGCGCGATTTCAGCACTGGCGCTGGCCACGCCCTCGGCATTGCTGCGCACGCCAGAGACCACGTTTTCCAGGTTGTCCTGCATGGCGCGCAACGCCTCCAGCAGGCGCGCGGGTTCATCCTTGCCCTCCACCTCGATGCGGGTGGTCAGGTCGCCCGCCGCCACCTGGTGCGCCACCGACACCGCCACTCCCAGGGGGCGCACCACCGAGCGGGTGAGCAGCCAGCCCGCGCAGCCGCCCAGCGCCGTGACCAGTGCAAGTGCCACCAGGCTGCTCAACAGTGCGCGCCGGGCGTCCTGCGCAGCCTCCTGGGCGATGGCCGCGCTGCTGGCGGCCACCTGCTGGCTCAGCTCGGTGAGCAGCTTGGCGGGGCCCTGGTCGATGTCGGCCACGTCCGCATCGCCCGCCGAGGGCACAAAGCCCAGCGACTGGAACACCTCAAAGCCCTTGCGGTAGCCCTGCGCCATCTGGGCGTGGGCCTGGGTGAACTTTTGCAGCGCCGCCTTTTCCTGCGCGTCGGTCAGCTGGGGCTCCAGCGCCTTGGCCGCATCGGCCACCCGTTTTTCACTGGCCTGGAAAGCGTTCCAGTGCAACTCGCGCTTGCGCGAGTCCTCGCCACGCAGCAGGGTGTTCTTCCACTCCAGCACTTGGGTCTTGAACTCGCTTTCCATGCGGCTCACGGCGCGCTCCTGTGCCACGCGCTGTTGCACCGTGGTGTCGTAGGTGCCGAGCGTTTGGTACAGAGCCGCAATGCCGAACAGCGCGGCCCCCAGCAGCAGGGCCAGCACCAGGCCCAGGGCCGTGGCCATGCGTGCGCCGATGGAGTAGTTGGACATTTTCATCAGAGGCTCCAAAGGTTCTGCAGCAGGCCGGTCGGCTGGTGCTCAGAGGCGCTTGCGGCGGGGGTGTTCAGACCTTCTCAGGCCTTCAGCTTGAGCAGGTACACCATCACGCGGGCGGTTGTGAGGTCCAGTTCCATGAACTCTGCCAAATCCTTGCCGGTGAGCCAAGAGGGTTCCCACCGGTTCTGCTTGAGCGTGCGCAGCCAGGATTCGTGGCGGGTGGCGGCCTCAACGGCGGCCAGCATCTCCGCCGTGCGTGCGGCGGACACGCCCTTGCCGGTGAACACACCGCGCCAGTTCGCCATCACGGCATCCAGCCCTTGTTCGCGGAACGACGGCAGGCCAAAGACGCTGCGGCGCGACGACACGCCCACGGCGCGCAGCTTACCGCTGGCAATGGCATCGTTGAACTCGCTGTAGCCCGACAGGCCCAGCGCCGCGTTGCCCGACAGCACGGCCTCGACCACCTCGGCACCGCCAGGGAAGGGTTTGTAGACCAGCCCCTCCGGGTTGGCCTTGGCGGCGCGGGCCAGCACGCCTGCGTAGATGTGGTCCACACCACCGGCCGAACCGCCGGCAATCGGCACTGCCTTGAGGTCGGCACGCAGCGCATCGGCGAGGTCCTTGGTGGTCTTGATGGGCGAGTTGGCGGCCACTGCGGCCACCAGATAGTCGCTGGTGAGCCGCGCCAGGGGCTGGATCTGTGTCATGTCCACTGCAGGCTTTTGCAGTGCCACGGCGCCCACCATCACCATGCCACCCATCAGCAGCGTGTTGGGGTCGTTGCTGTACTTTTCGGCGTATTTGGCCAGGCCGATGGTGCCGCCCTTGCCGCCGATGTTTTCGTATTCCACCTGGTCCGCAGCGCCGGCTGCGACCATGGCTGCTCCGAGGGCTCTGCCTGTCTGGTCCCAGCCGCCACCGGCGTTGGCAGGGATCACGATGCGCACGGTGCCCGCCAGCTTGGCAGGCTTGGCGGCTGCAGGGGCAGGACGGGCTGCTGTCGCAGCGCTCTGCGCCCAGGCGGAGGGGCTGAGCGCAGTCCAGGCCAGGGCGGTCGCAACGGATTGGGCAAGGGCACGGCGGCGGTCGATGGCTGCAGACATGGAAAGTCCTTTGACAAGAGGGAAGGCAGGAAGGGCGTCGGGAACCAGATCTCAGGCCGCTGCGGGAGCGCCCTGACTGGGTTGCTTGCGCGTTGCCACGCCGAAGCAACGCAGTCAGCCTGTGGCGGCATGCACAGGGAAGGGACCTGCGCACCACCTGGGCTGCGCGCAATGGTCGCCAGCCAAGCTGTCAGTCTGCTGTCGCTGGCATCAGGGTAAACGCGGGGTTTATGGCCCCGTGCAGAGCGGTGCGCCGATCAGCGCACCATGAAAAACGCCCTGCGCCGCAGGTGCGGGGCAGGGCGTTGGAGCCAGTAAAGGCTGGGTCGCGAGGCTTACAGCGAGTCGATGAAGCTGCGCAGCTTGTCAGAGCGGCTGGGGTGCTTGAGCTTGCGCAGCGCCTTGGCTTCTATTTGGCGAATGCGCTCGCGGGTCACGTCGAACTGCTTGCCCACTTCTTCCAGCGTGTGGTCGCTGGTCATCTCGATACCGAAGCGCATGCGCAGCACCTTGGCTTCGCGGGGGGTCAGGCCATCGAGGATGTCCTTGACCACGTCGCGCAGGCCGGCCTGCATGGCGGCTTCGATAGGGGCGGTGTTGGCACCGTCCTCGATGAAGTCGCCCAGGTGGCTGTCGTCGTCGTCGCCGATCGGCGTTTCCATGGAGATCGGCTCCTTGGCGATCTTCATGATCTTGCGGATCTTGTCCTCGGGGATCTCCATCTTGGCCGCCAGGATGGACGCATCGGGCTCGAAACCAAACTCTTGCAAGTGCTGGCGGCTGATGCGGTTCATCTTGTTGATCGTCTCGATCATGTGCACCGGGATACGGATGGTGCGCGCCTGGTCGGCGATCGAGCGGGTGATGGCCTGGCGAATCCACCAGGTGGCGTACGTCGAGAACTTGTAGCCCCGGCGGTATTCGAACTTGTCCACCGCCTTCATCAGGCCGATGTTGCCTTCCTGGATCAAATCGAGGAATTGGAGGCCACGGTTGGTGTACTTCTTGGCGATCGAGATCACGAGGCGCAGGTTGGCCTCGATCATTTCCTTCTTGGCATCGCGCGAGGTGGCTTCACCTTCGTTCATGCGCTTGTTGATGCCTTTGAGCTCGGCCAACGGCACGACCACGCGCGACTGCAGGTCGATCAGCTTTTGCTGCAGGTCCTGGATGGGCGGGATGTTGCGCGCGATCACGGCCGACCAGGGCTTGCCGGCGGTGGCCTGCTTCTCGACCCATTGCAGGTTCAGCAGGTTGGGCGGGAAGTCCTTGATGAAGGTCTCCTGGGGCATGCCGCACTTGTCCACGATGATGCGGCGCAGCTCGCGTTCCTTCTTGCGCACGTCGTCCACCTGGCCGCGCACCATGTCGCACAGCTTCTCGATGGTCTTGGCGGTGAAGCGGATGGTCATCAGCTCGGCCGACAAAGCGGCTTGCGCTTTGACATAGGCGGGTGTGCCGTAGCCTTCCTTGTCGTAGACCTTGTGCACTTTCTCGAACAGCTCGCGCAGCTTGTCGAAGCGCTCCAGTGCCTGCTTCTTGAGTTCTTCCAGCTTCTTGGTCAGCGCCTTGGAGCCGCCCTTGCCGTCGTCGTCATCGGCCTCGTCGAATTCGTCGAAGTCTTCTTCGGCCACATAGTCGTCGGCCTCGTTGGGGTTGGAGAAGCCGTCCACGATGGTCGAGATGACGACCTTGCCTTCGCGGATCTCCTCGCCCATGTTGAGGATCTCGGCGATGGTGGCGGGCGATGCGCTGATCGCCTCCATCATGGCCATCAGGCCGCCTTCGATGCGCTTGGCAATTTCAATTTCGCCTTCGCGGGTCAGCAGCTCCACGGTGCCCATTTCGCGCATGTACATGCGGACCGGGTCGGTGGTGCGGCCGAATTCCGAGTCCACGGTGGACAGCGCGGCTTCGGCGGCTTCTTCGGCTTCTTCCTCGGTGGCGCCAGCGGGAGCGTTGTCCGTGATGATCAGCGCTTCGGCATCGGGCGTCTGCTCGTACACCGCCACGCCCAGGTCGTTCAGGGTGGTGATGACGGCTTCGAGGGTTTCGGCATCGACCAGCTTGTCGGGCAAGTGGTCGTTGATTTCAACGTGCGTGAGGTAGCCGCGGGTCTTGCCCAGCTTGATCAGGGCCTTCAGGCGCTGGCGGCGCTTTTGCATGTCCTCTTCGGACAGGACGGTTTCGTCCAGGCCGAATTCCTTCATCAAGGCGCGTTCCTTGGCCTTGCTGATCTTCATGCGCAGGGGCTTGACCTTCTCGACCGTGGCGGCTGCCTCGGGGGTCTCTTCGATCTCGCCTTCGAGATCGGCCTCGATGTCCGACAGGTCGGTATCGTCCACGCTCTCATCGCCACCGGCGGCTGCCTTGGGCTTGCGGCCGCGCTTGGCGGGGGCTTTGGCTTCGGCGGCACCAGCAGCCTTGGCGGGGCGGCCAGGCTTTTTCTTGGGCGCTTCTTCGTCGTCGGCGGCTGCGGCGACGGCCTTGGCGCGGGCAGGTTTCTTCTTCAGCAACTCATCGGCAGCTTTGATCAGCTCGGCGGTACTTTTCACGGGCACAGTTTTCACTTTCTTGGCGACCGGGGCGGGCGCAGCGGCAACGGCCTTTTTGGGGGCCGCCTTGGCCGGCGCTTTGGCCGCGGTTTTGGAGACAGCCTTTGCGGCGGTGCCTGAGGCAGACTTGGGCGACTTCGCGGACTTTTGAGCGGGCATGGAGCAACCTCAGAATCAAAAACGGACACAAAGAAAACGCAAGCGCCTCAGATCCCGGCGCGGGTGGCAACGCAAAGCAACGAGGGCTTTGCGCTTGAGGGGGAGCCCTCAGCGGCAAGATGTCTGGGCGATCATTTGGTGTGCAGTCCTTGCGATAAGTGGGCCCATCAGCGCATAGGTGCGCGTTTGTCACGGTGGCCCGGCTCGGAGGTGCTGCTGTCGCTCTTGCCAATAACTAACCTTATATTATACCGCCCAGACCCTATTCAAGTGGTTTTTGGCGCTATTTGCTCCAGTTCCTTGCGCTTTTCGGCCAGCGCCCGGTAACGCTCCAGGGCAGAGGGGTCTTGTGCCACCTGCAGCACCAGCACTTTTTGCTGCTCCTTGATGTCTTCGATCTGCATGCGGGTGAGCAGGTCGCGCAGCTCCAGCCGCAATTCGTGCAGTTCGCCCTCGGTCTGCGCATGCGAGCCGGTCATCACCTTGACGGCCAGCTCTTCGCACTCGTGATCGCGCAGGCTTTCGCGCAGCACGGCCCAGGCCAGGGGGCCATGTTCGTGGAACTGCGCCTCCAGCCACGCAAACAGTGGCCCATGGGGCGCAGGCTGGGCCGCCAGTGTGGTGTGGTCGTCGTGCGTCAGCTCTTCCAGAAACGCCATGTGCGACAGCAGCAGCCGCGCCGCGTGGTCCGCCCGGCCCATGGCCGGCGTGCGGGGCAAGCGGGGCTGGGGCGGCCAGGGAGCGTCCTTGTCGCGCTTTTTCCAGCCTCCGCCGCTTTTCCAGTCGCCTCCCTTGCGGAACGGGGGCTTGCCGCCGCTGCCATAGCCATTTTGGCCTCCGTAGCCTCCCTGGTTGCCGTAACTGCCGTACCCCGGGTCGTAGGCCGTGCCTGTCGACTCGCTGGGGGGGTGCCAGCCATCGGTGTCGGGCGGGGCATCCCAACTGGGGGCGTCATCAGGGGCGGTACGGGGCGGGTGGCGCTGCGGGGGGGCATGGTGTGCAGCGCGCAGGCCGTCGCGGGCGGCGGCCTGGCCCCACAGGTCGGACAGGTCGCGGGCATTGAGCTGGGTCAGCTCTGCCAGCTCGCCCAGCAGCTGGCGCTTGAGCACGCCGTCGGGCAGCGCCGTCCACAGCGGGCGTGCATTGCTGGCCATGTGGGCGCGGCCTTCGGCGGTGGCCAGGTCGCAGCCCTCGCTGGCCGATTCGACCAGGAAGCGGCTCAGCGGCATGGCGTCGCTCACGTGGCGCGCAAAGGCGTCGGTGCCATGGTCGCGGATGAAGCTGTCCGGGTCGTGCTCTGCGGGCAGGAACAGAAACTTGATGCTGCGTGTATCGGTAGCGTGGGGCAGGGCGCCGTCCAGGGCCTTGCGCGCGGCGCGCCGCCCGGCGTTGTCGCCGTCAAAGCTGAACACCACCGCGTCGGTAAACCGCAGCAGCTTTTGCACATGCTCTGGCGTGCACGCCGTGCCCAGTGTGGCCACCGCGTTCGGAAAACCCAGCTGCGCCAGGGCCACCACGTCCATATAGCCCTCGGTGACCAGCGCGTAGCCCGCCTCCCGGATGGGCGTGCGGGCCTCGAACAGCCCGTACAGCTCGCGCCCCTTATGGAACACCGGGGTTTCGGGGGAGTTGAGGTACTTGGGCTTGTCGTCCCCCAGCACCCGGCCACCAAAGCCGATGTACTCGCCCTTGACGTTGCGGATGGGGAACATCACCCGGTCGCGAAACCGGTCATAGCGCTTGCCACCGTCTTCGTCGTTGACGATGACCAGGCCGCTTTCCTCCAGCAGCGGGTCGTCGTAGCTTGGGAACACGCTGGCCAGGCTGCGCCAGCCTTCGGGCGCGTAGCCCAGTCCGTAGCGCTTGGCCACCGCGCCCGAGACACCCCGGCCCTTGAAATACCCAATGGCGCGCTGCGAGTCACGCAGGTGGCGGCGGTAGGCGTCGGCGGCTTTCTCCAGCACCTCGTTCAGCGTGGCTTGTTTCTGTCGCGCGGCGGCGGCGCGTTCCTTTTCCTGCGGGGAGATGTCGTCATCGGGCACCTGCAGGCCCACGCTCTGGGCCAGGTCCTGGACGGCCTCGACAAACCCCATGCCCGCGTGGTCCATCAGAAAGCTGATGGCATTGCCGTTCTTGCCGCAGCCAAAGCAGTGATAGAACTGCTTGGCGGGGCTGACGCTGAAAGAGGGCGACTTCTCTCCGTGAAAGGGGCACAGCCCCATGAAATTGGCGCCACCTTTTTTCAGCTGGACGTAGCGCCCCACGATGTCCACCACGTCCACACGGGTGAGCAGTTCCTGAATGAAAGACTGAGGGATCGTCACGCGCCCTATTGTCCGCGTAAACTCTTTGTAACCAGTTATTGCTGGAAAGGCTTTTGGCATGGGGTTCGCGGCATGTGGGCGGGCGTTGGCGGGTAGGGCGCTGCACGGGTGGCGCGCCAGCCTGCCCGTGCTGCTGTTCGCGCTGGCGGGGCTCGCATGGCTGCCGGGGGCCTCGCACGCCGCGACGGTCCTTAGGGTGCTGGCCTGGCCGGGTTATGCCGACCCGGACTTTGTCGCGGTGTTCGAGAAGCGCCATGGGGTCAAGGTGGAGATCACCATCGTGGCATCGGACGACGTCTTGCGCGCCAAGATGGACAGCACCGACGGGCCGGGTTTTGACCTGGTGGCTGCCAACACGGCGGAAATTGCGCGGCTGATCCTCCATGACAAGCTCGCGCCGTTGCCGCTCGGCAACATCCGCAACACCGCAGGGCAGCTGCCCCGGTTTCGCCAGCTGCACACCATCTCGGGCATTGGCTGGCGGGGCGAGGTCTATGCCATGCCCTTCACCTACTCCGAGATGGGGCTGGTGTACGACCGCCAGCAGTTCAGCACGCCACCGCAGTCGATCGCCGTGCTGTGGGACCCGCGCTGGCAGGGCAAGGTGCTGGCGTTTGACGGCAGCAGCCACGGGTTTTCGCTGGCCGCCATGCGCCGGGGCCTGCCGCCGTTTCGCATCGACGCCGCCCGTTTCAGCCCGCTGGCCAAGGACCTGGTGGCCCTGCGGCGCAATGTGCGGTCGTTCTACAGCCTGCCCGAGGAGTCGGTGGAGCTGTTTCGCAAGCACAAGGTGGCGGTAATGCACGCCAACTACGGCCAGCAGCAGCTCAAGCAGCTGCGCGATGCGGGGCTGGATGTGGGCTACGTGGTGCCCAAGGAGGGCGCGCTCGCCTGGCTGGATTGCTGGGCCATCACCCGCCGCTCCACCCAGGTCGCGCTGGCTGCTGAGTGGATCAACTACATGCTCGACCCGGCCGTGAGCCGCGAGTTCACGCGGCGCCAAGGGCTGGCCAACACCCTGGACGAGCCACCAGCGCTGGCGGGCGATGTGCCCGGGGGGACCATGGGCCCCATCGTGTGGCTGGAGCCGGTGGAAGACGAAGCCCTGCGCGCCCGCCTCTGGCAACGCATCGTGTCGGGCGACCGACCCAACCGGTTCTGACCGATGGCACGCGTGAAATGGAGCATCGCGCTGAGGCTGGGGGCCCTGCTGGCCTCGTTCAGTGTGTTCGCGGCCATTCTGGCGGGCTACTACACCTTTGACTCGAGCCGCGAACGCCTGCAGGGGCGGGCCGAGCGCTCGCTGCTGGCCACCACGCAGGTGCTGGCGCGCCACATGCAGGCGGGCTTTGGCACGGTGGCGCGCGACACGGCCTTTCTGGCCGACGCCGCTGCCGTCGAACAAGACCAGGGACGGCTGGCCGACCTGTTCAAGGCCAACCTGCAGGCCCATCCCGCCTATCTGCAGATCCGCTTCATCAGCGCCAGCGACTACGGGCTGGAGCTGGTGCGCATCGACCGCCAGGGCGACAAGCTGGTGCGCGTGCCCGATGACCAGCTACAGGAGAAGTCGCACTTTCCGTTTGTGTTCGAGGCCCTCAGCCTGCCCGATGGGGAGGTGTATGTGTCCGAGTTCGGCATCAACCACGAAGACGCCGCGCAGGAGGCGGCCGTGCCCGTGTTCAACATGGCATCGCCCGTGGTGCAGGGGGGCCAGCTGCGGGGCGTAGTGGTGGTGCGGGTGGCGGCCGCGCCGTTCCTGCACAACTTCAATGCGGCGCTGCCGACCCCTTACGGGTTTTATCTGAGCAACCGCTGGGGTGACTTTCTGGTGCACCCGGACGCCGCGCAGACCTTTGGCTTTGACCGGGGCCAGCGCATCCTGATCCAGGAGTCGTTCCCGCAGGTGGCCGCGCTGGTCGATGGCCGTGCCGAAGAGGCGGTACTCAGCCAGTCCGGCACCGACGACGAGGAGGCGCGTGTTTTTGCCTTTGTGCGCATGCCCTTTGGCAACGCGGACGAGGGGCGTTTCATGGTCGTGGGGCTCTCGCAGCCGCTGGCCGTGGTGCAGGGCGAGGTGCTGGACCTGGGGCGCAGCATCCTCAAGATCCTGCTGGTGCTCAGCGTGGTGGGTGT
This sequence comes from Acidovorax sp. 59, assembly GCF_002754175.1. Classification (NCBI taxonomy): domain Bacteria; kingdom Pseudomonadati; phylum Pseudomonadota; class Betaproteobacteria; order Burkholderiales; family Comamonadaceae; genus Acidovorax; species Acidovorax sp. 59. The sequence continues at coordinate 1,270,310 of NZ_PEET01000001.1, forward strand.
GGCCCTGGCGGCTGGGGTATCGCGCCTGGTGACCCAGCCGCTGCAGGCCATGGTGAAGGCGGCGCAGGCGTTTTCACGCGGGGAGGCCCACGGCGCGCTGCCGGTGCACCGGGGCGACGAGGTGGGCGAGCTGGCCCGCAGCTTCCAGGATATGGAGCAGCAGATCAGCCGCCAGCTGGCCGAGCTGAACCTGAGCCGTGACGCCATGGCCCACCTGGCGCACCACGACGCACTCACCGGCCTGCCCAACCGCCGCATGTTCGAGCAGCGCCTGGCCCAGGTGCTGGAGCTGTCGCGCCGCAGCGGCCGCAGCTGTGCACTGTTGTTCGTGGACCTGGATGAGTTCAAAGCCATCAATGACACGCGCGGGCATGCCGTGGGCGACCTGGTGCTGCAGGCGGTGGCACGCACCATCGTCGGCGCCGTGCGGCAGGTGGACACCGTGGCCCGGCTCGCCGGGGACGAGTTCACGGTGCTGTGCGAAAACGTGGATTCCGAAGAGGCTGCGCTGCAGATCGTGACCAAGCTGCAGCACGCGTTCGAGCCACCGCTGGACATCGATGGCGAGCCCCTGGCCGTGCGCGCCAGCATTGGCCTGAGCCTGTTCCCCCGCGACGCGCAGGATGCGCGCACACTCATGGCCAGCGCCGACGCGGCCATGTACCGCATCAAGCAGAGCCACAAGCGAAGGTTGTGAGGCTGCGCACCGCAGTCCACACCGCGCTTGCGCTGGCCCGTGTTGCTTTCGTGTCAGCCTGCGGCGCTAGGCTGTGTGTAGTTCACCTTCTTGCACCGACCCATGACCTCCATCTTTGACCAGCACCTGCCCCGCAACGAAGCCAACTTTGCCGCCCTGTCGCCCCTGTCGTTCATCGAACGCACGGCCGAGGTCTACCCCGACCGCCTGGCCATCGTGCACGGGGCGCTGCGCCAGACCTGGGCCCAGACCTACGCGCGCTGCCGCCAGCTGGCCAGCGCGCTGACCCAGGCCGGCATCGGCAAGAACGACACCGTGGCCGTGATGCTGCCCAACACGCCGCAGATGGTGGAGGCGCACTTCGGCGTGCCCATGGCGGGCGCGGTGCTCAACACCCTCAACACCCGGCTGGACCCGGAAGCCATCGCCTTCATGCTCGACCACGGCGAGGCCAAGGCCGTGATCGTGGACCCGGAATTCACCGGCACCATGGCCAAGGCGCTGGCCCTGCGCACGGGCACCACGCCCATCCGCGTGATCGAGGTGCAGGACGCGCTCTACGGCCCCGCCGTGCACAACCTGGGAGGCATCGAGTACGAGGCCTTTGTGGCCAGTGGCGACGCCACCTTTGCCTGGAGCCTGCCTGCCGACGAGTGGGATGCGATTGCGCTCAACTACACCAGCGGCACCACTGGCAACCCCAAGGGCGTGGTCTACCACCACCGGGGCGCCGCCACCAACGCCATCAGCAACGTGCTGGAGTGGGACATGCCCAAGCATGCGGTGTACCTGTGGACCTTGCCCATGTTCCACTGCAACGGCTGGTGCTTTCCGTGGACCATTGCGGCGCGTGCGGGTGTCAACGTGTGCCTGCGCCGCGTGGACGCGCAGGCCATCTTCGACGCTATTCGCATGCACGGCGTCACGCACTACTGCGGCGCGCCCATCGTGCACGGGCTGCTGGTCAACGCGCCCGAGGCGATGAAGGCGGGCGTGCCATCCGGCGTCAAGGCCATGGTGGCAGGCGCGGCGCCCCCGGCGTCGATGATCGAAGGCATGGAAAAAATGGGGTTTGATCTGACCCATGTGTACGGCCTGACCGAGGTGTACGGCCCGGCCACCGTGTGCGCCAAACACGAGGCCTGGGATGCCCTGGACATCGGCGAGCGCGCCCGCCTCAACGCCCGCCAGGGCGTGCGCTATCACCTGGAGCGCGACGTGCGCGTGCTCGACCCCGAGACCATGCTGCCCGTGCCGCAGGACGGCGAAACCATGGGCGAGATCATGTTCAAGGGCAACATCGCCATGAAGGGCTACCTCAAGAACCCCAAGGCCACCGACGAGGCCTTTGCGGGCGGCTGGTTCCACAGCGGCGACCTGGCCGTGCAGTACCCCGACGGCTACATCAAGATCAAGGACCGCAGCAAGGACATCATCATCTCGGGTGGCGAGAACATCTCGTCCATCGAGGTCGAAGACGTGCTCTACCGCCACCCCGACGTGCTGGCCGCTGCCGTGGTGGCCAAGCCCGACCCCAAGTGGGGCGAGACCCCCTGCGCGTTTGTCGAGCTGAAGGCCGGTGCGCAGACCACGCCGGAAGACATCGTGGCGCACTGCAAGAAGCACCTGGCCGGCTTCAAGGTGCCACGCGCCGTGGTGTTTGGCGAGCTGCCCAAGACCAGCACCGGCAAGATCCAGAAGTTTGAGCTGCGCAAGCAGGCCGGGTCGGCAGCGGCCATCAACGTTTGAGAAGGCGTGACGCGCCTCGTGGGGGGGCGCGCGCGGTGGGTGGCTATTTGCTATTTAATTAATAGCTGCTTGCGCATATTCCACTAGCGCATCCGCCGCTTTTGGCTTGAAAACCAGGGCCGGGGGCTCCTGGGTGCCCCTGCGGCGCTGCCTGGGCTGGGTGTCAACGCCCTTCGTTCACCGCCTCCCGCCAGTCCCGCGCTGACACCCCCAGCTTTTGCGCAAACACGCGCGACAGCGCCGAGGGGTTGGCGTAACCCAGCTCGTTGGCAATCGACTTCAACGAACGTCCGCCGCGCAGATGGGCCTGCGCCAGCGTCAGCCGCCAGTGCGCCAGGTAGTCGGCGGGGGTGTCGCCCACCACGGCCTTGAAGCGGGCCGCAAACGCACTGCGCGACATGCCTGCCTGCGCAGCCATCTGCGCCAGGCTCCATGGTTGGCCCGGCGCATCGTGCAAGGCGGTGAGGGCGCGGGCCAGGGCAGGGTCGGCGAGACCCGTGAGCAGGCCGGGCGGCATGTGCGCCTGCTCGGGGTGGTCCAGCAGCCAGCGCAGCAACTGCAGGAGCACCACTTCAAACAGGCGGTCGGCCAGCACGCGGTGGCCGCAGCGCAGGCGGTCGGTTTCGGCAAACAGCAGGTCCAGCGACTGCTGCAGCCCGTCCACCGCGCCCAGCGGCAGCACCACCAGCGGGGGCAGGGCGCGGGCCAGCGGGTGGCTGGTGCCGCCGTCAAAGTCCAGCGCGGCGCAGGTGAAGTCCGAGCCCTCGGTGGGCGCGTTGTGAAAGAAGTGCTCCAGCGGTCGGGCATAGAACAGCAGGCTGGGCTCGCACACCTGAAGCCGCTCGGGCGGGCCGGCCTGGGGCTGGTGCGTGACCACCATCTCGCCCTGGCGCAGCACATGCAAAAAGCCCCGGCCCGGCGCCGCCGCAAAGTGCGTCACGCCACACAGCGGCCCGTTGTGGAACAGGTGCGCCCGCACCCGAAACCGCTCCAGCAGCGGCGACAACCGGTCGAGCGGGGTGGAGGCCTGCGCGGGTGTAGGAACGCTTGGCGGCATGGTTTTGGATGATTAGGTATGAATTGTGGATTTTATGTGCCAGATGGTACACGCTGGCGCCGGACACTCCAGGGGTGCCGAGAACAGGCACAAGTTCTCACCAACCCTTCATGACCTTCAAGGAACACACCATGTCCGCTACTTCTTCTTCCGTCGCCCGCGTCCCCCTCGTCGACCGCACCGCCGCTACCGGCACTGTGCGCGCCGTGCTCGACCAGGTCTACGGAGCCTTTGGCGCCACGCCCAACATGTTCCGCGCCGTGGCTAACTCGCCCGCTGCGCTGCAAAGCATGTGGGGTGCGTTTGGCGCCTTGGGAGGCGGCGTGATCGGCGCAGCTTTGGGCGAGCAGATCGCCGTGGCCGTGGCCAACCGCAATGCCTGCGACTACTGCCTGGCCGCCCACACCGCACTGGGCCGCAAGGCGGGCGTGAGTGGCGAGGCCCTGGCCGCCGCGCAGGCGGGCGAATCGGCCGACCCGCGCACGGCCGCCGTGCTGCGCTTTGTGCTGCAACTGGTCAACGAACGCGGCCAGGTCGATGCGGCCGATGTGCAGGCCCTGCGCGACCAGGGCGTGAACGACGAGCAGATCGTAGAGATCGTGGCCCATGTGGCGCTCAACCTGTTCACCAACTACGTGAACGTGGCGCTGGCCGTGCCGGTGGACTTCCCCGGCGTCAAGCTGCGCCCGGCGCGCTGAACGATGGGGCGGCGCGCGTCTGGCCGATGGGCTGGGTGCGCGCCGCTTCTTTTTTGCTGCTGGCGCGGTCCTGTGGCGAAGCCATCGCAGGCAGTCCTTCGTCAAACCCATGCGTGCATTTTTTGCACGCATGACTGGCTGCAAAGTCGTTTGTCAGCGCGGCAGGCCTGCTGCACCATGGCCACTCCCTTGCCCACCCACCCGAAGGAAGCCGCCCCCATGACACCCGCCCGCGACGAGCACGCCATCGACACCCTGCCACGCCTGGAGGCCCTGCTGGGCACGCTGAGCGATGCCTCCGTCCACAAAGAGCTGCCGTATGTGCACCCCGCCTACCGCGCCATGATCGCGGCGTCGCCCTTTGCCGTGCTGGCCACCACCGGCCCCGGCGGGCTGGATGCCTCGCCGCGCGGTGACCCGGCCGGTTTTGTGCAACTGCTGGATGACAAGACCTTGCTGCTGCCCGAGCGCCGTGGCAACAACCGCGCCGACAGCTTGCGCAACATCGTGGCCGACCCGCGCGTGGCGCTGCTGTTCCTCATCCCCGGCGTGGGCGAGACGCTGCGCGTCAACGGCAACGCGCGCATCAGCGTCGCGCCCGACCTGCTGGCGCGTTTTGTGGTCAACGGCCAGCCGCCAAAGTGTGTGATCGTGGTGGATGTGCAGGCGGTGTACTTCCAGTGCGCTCGCGCCATCCAGCGTTCGCGTCTGTGGCATGCCGTGCCGCCCGGCACCCCGCGCCCCGTGCCCACCCCGGGTGCCATCCTGGCGTCCATCACACAGGGCGCATTTGACGGCGCCGCCTACGACCGCGAACTGCCTGCGCGCCAGCAGGCCACGCTGTATTGAGCCGGCACCGCGATCCGTCGCCACAGCGTTGCCCCTGCCGCCAGCGCACACAATGGCGGCTGGGCGCGCAGGGCTTGCGCTTCATGGGCTCACCGGCCGAACGCGCAGATGCGTGAGGAGCGTGGAGCTCCGTGGGGCGTGAAGCCCACTCACGCGCACGTTCATACCAAGTGAGGGGGAGACATGGATTCCGTGCTGTTGATCGTGGCCCTGGGCGCAGTGGCCGCCGGGTTTGTGCAGGGGCTGTCGGGTTTTGGTTTTGGCATGGTCGCCATGTCGTTCTGGGCCTGGACGCTGGAACCCCGCCTGGCCGCGCTGCTGGCGGTGTGCGGCGCGCTCACCGGACAGCTGGTGGCGGCGGCCACGGTACGCCGGGGGTTTGACCGGGTGCGCCTGCTGCCCTTTGTGCTGGGTGGCCTGGTGGGCATCCCCATTGGCGTGGCCGTATTGCCCCGGCTGGACATGGACGCGTTCAAGGTCATCCTGGGCACGCTGCTGGTGCTGTGGTGCCCGGCGATGCTGATGGCCAAGCAGTTGCCCCGCATCACGCGCGGCGGGCGCGTGGCCGACGCGCTGGTGGGCATGGCGGGCGGCGTGATGGGCGGCCTGGGCGGCTTCACCGGCGTGCTGCCCACCCTGTGGTGTACCTTGCGCGGTCTGGACAAGGACGTGCAGCGTGCCATCATCCAGAACTTCAACCTGGCCATGCTGCTGGTGACCTTCATCACCTACCTGGCCACCGGCCTGGTCACCCGCGAAGCACTGCCGCTGCTGGCCATCGTGGTGCCCGCCATGCTGGTGCCCGTGCTGCTGGGAGCGCGGCTGTACCACGGTATCAGCGATGCGCGGTTCCGGCAGATCGTGCTGGGCATGTTGACCTTGTCGGGCGTGGCGATGCTGGTGGCCAGCCTGCCCAAGGTGCTGGCGCGGCTCGCGTAGGGTTCCATTTGCGTGGGCCGCGCCCGGTGGCCATCCTGTTGTCGACTTGCCGCACATGCCCCGTTACATTGGGAGGGGCATGCACCAAAAAGATGACACCACGCGGCCACCGGACGCGGACGACCGTCTTGAGGCCGGGGCCCCGCGTCGCCGCTATCGCCTTGTCACGCCGCTGAGCCTGGCGATTGCGCTGGGCTGCATTGTTGCCGTGGCGGGCTTGTGGCTGGTCACGCTGCAGCGTGTGGCGTTCGAGCGCGAGCAGGCCGTGGCCTCCGCCATGCAGTCCAATGCCAACCTGGCCATCGCCTTCGAGCAGCAGGTGTTCCGCACCCTCAAGGCGGCCGAGCAGGTCGCCGCCTTTGTGCGCGAGCAGTACCTGCAGCAGGGCACCGACATTGACCTGCGCGACTGGGTGGAGCGGGGCGTGATCCGCGAGCCCATGTTCACCATCATCAGCGTGGTGAACGAGCAGGGCGACATCGTCAGCAGCAGCCAGGAGACCGGGGCCGTCAACTACAGCGACCGCGCCTTTTTCAAGGCGCTGCGTGCCAGCGATCGCGATGACCTGTTTGTGAGCGAGCCTGTGCTGGGCCGTGTGTCGGGGCAGTGGCGCATTCCGATGGCGCTGCGCATCGTGAGCGAGGGAGGCCGCTTTGGTGGTGTGGTGGTGATGTCGGTGGACCCGACGAACTTCACCGACTTTTACCGCCAGGCCGACCTGGGCGCACAGGGGCTGCTGGAGCTGACAGGGCTGGACGGCGTGGTGCGCGGCCGCAAGGCCGGGGGCAAGATCAGCTTTGGCGGCGATGCGCGGGGCCTGCCCTGGTTTCAGCTCCGCGTGCAAGACCCTGAAGGCGAACTGATCGATGAGAACGGCGCGGTGGATGGTGTGCCGCGCATCCTCAGCTACCGCAGTATGGCGGGCTACCCGTTGATGGTGACGGTGGGATCGACCTCCGACGAGGTGCTGGCGCCGGTGATGCAGCGGCGCGTTGACTACCTCGCCCTGGCGGCGGGGGCCAGTGTGGCGTTGCAGTGTTTTGGCGCGCTGCTCATTGTGGTGCTGGCACGCCAGCGGGCCGTGGCCGATGCACTGGCGTCGAGCGAGGGCCTGTTCCGCGCCACCTTCCACCAGGCGGCCACCGGCATCGCCCACATCACGCCCGAAGGCCGCATCCTGCGTGCCAACGACAAGTTCTGCCGCATGCTGGGCTATTCGCTGGAGGAGCTGCGCCAGCGCGACCTGTTTGCGCTGAGCGACGAAGGCGAGCGTGAAACCCTGCGCCGCTTTCTGGCGCGGCGCCTGGTGGCGCACTCGCCCGTGTTCTCCCCCGAGATGGAAAAGGCTTACCGGCGCAAGGACGGCGGACTGTTGTGGGTGTACGAAGCGCTGGGCCTCGTCAAGGACGCCCAGGGTCACCCGGACTTTCTGGTGGTGGTGACGCAGGACATCAGCGCGCGCAAGGAGCTGGAGATGCGCCTGTCGCACGATGTGCTGCACGACGCGCTCACGGGCCTGTCCAACCGCGTGATGTTCCACGACCGCCTGGCGCGTGTGCTCGAAACGGCCCGGCGCCACGGGCGGCACGCTGCTGTGCTCTATGTGGACCTGGACGGGTTCAAGTCCGTCAACGACCAGTGGGGCCATGCAGCAGGCGACCTGCTGCTGCAGCAGGTGGCTCGGCGGCTGGAAGACTGCGTGCGCGCCGAAGACACCGTGGCGCGCCTGGGCGGCGACGAGTTCGGCATCGTGCTGGCCACCATCGAGCGGGCAGACCACTGCGAGGTCGTGGCCGGCAAGGTGCTGTCTGCGATGGAGCAGCCTTTTGTGCTGGAGGGCGCTGTTGCCCACATCTCGGCCAGCGTGGGCGCGGCGCTCTACCCGCGCCATGGCACCGATGCCGATGCGCTGCTCGCCCAGGCCGATGCTGCGATGTATGCGGCCAAGCAGGCAGGCAAGAACCGCTTCAACATCGACACCGCACTGAGCCCGCTGGCCGATGACGGTGTTGCAGGTCCACCGGGCTGACTGGGGCCTGGTGGTGCTTTGCAGCTGATGCTGGTGCTATTTAATTGGGAGCTATTGGCGCTTTATTCATAAGCACTAGCGGCCATTTTTATTCAGATCACCGCGTTGGACGCGTAAAGCTGGGCGCGCGATGGCCCCGCCGTACATCACAGCTCGCTGGCGTCCTTGCCCTCGCTCTGCTTGATCACCCACCGCACCGTGGTGCGCGGTGCGGGCACCCGCTGGGCATACACCTCCAGGCCCCCTTGGGTCCATGCTGCATAGCTGCCGCTGGGGTCGTTGGCGGCAGTCTCCGGCCCGTAGGTGCTGCGGCCAAACGCGAGCAGGGCGCCAAACGCTGCTGCGCCGCCATCGGCCAGGTCACTGGCATCGGCGACGAATTCGACCCGCCGCAGCTCCCGCCCGCTGAAGAAGAAGGTTTGCGCACCCGACAACCCGGCGATCACCACAGGCTCCAGCCGCCAGAGGCCCGCCAGCCCTCCGGCCAGGCGCTGCGGGCGCGGCACGCTGGCCGCGCCGGGTACGGCGTCACGCAAGGCATCCGCGCCCATGCCCAGCTCGACGCCTGCGGGCAGCGGTTGTAGTGGGACCAGTGTGGGCGACGGGGACTGCGCGGCGGTCCACTGCGCCGGTGGTGGCGCAGTCGCACGCACCTGGGCTTGGGCGGGCGCCACGCCCAGTGCGCAGGCGAGGGTTGCGCCCTGGACGCTGCGCCACAGGTGCCGGTGCATGGTCAGCGATAGTGCGGGGATCAATCGGATGAGATTCATGGTGGGGATTTTCCTTGCACGGTCATGAACTGCAGTGAAATTCTGTTCCGGCCGATCGTGCTATGCATGCCAACCCTTTCGGGGTTGTGAGTTTGTAGTGGCGTTACCGAGGTGGGCAGGGCTCATTGATAGCTGATTGGGTTGCTCCTGGCGCCAGCGATAGAAACGAAAAAGAGGTTGAACCTCCGGTAAATGCCAACTTCGCGAGGTAGCAAAACTTGCGCAAAATGGGGCCATAACCGCGTGCATAAGAGCCATCCTGTCAAGCAGCCAGAAGTTAAGCGCGGTTAATTGACTGAATTTCAGGCCTCCATCGCAAATCGTTCCGCCATGTCGCAACTTCTCAGCAACCAACTTCAATTTTCTATTCCGCCTGATCCAGAAAGCTGGCCACGCCGTATTGAAGCGGCTTGTTCTGTTCTCGAGTCTGTTTTTCCTGGAGAGCGGTTGCACTTGGCCGCATCCTATTCAGCTAATCGCCAGGAAGTTGTTCTGACCGATAGACCGAAGTACCTGCGTGCCAAGTTAAAAACGCGGACGCGCTGGTTTAATTTGAGCAATGGAAAAGCGCATGTGGGGTGCGGAGATGACGTGCGGGATGAAGGCTTGCTCAGCTTGGGTGGCGGCGGTTACTCCGTCAGTGTTCTCTTCCCCCAATGCCCTTACGAGGTCTGTGAAGCACTTATCGTTGCGCTTGGCGACGCGCTGGAGGCGCACTTCTCACAGTGGAGTCCCTGGTACACCTTTCTTTGGCTTCGCCATGTCCAATGGGGGCACTGGACCTCTCGCGGCCTTGAATTGCCCTCGCACAGCTTGCCCAGGTTGGAGTACCAGGATGTTGCTCTGGCCGAAGGCCATCCCGATATTCTGGGGTGGCTGAACTATTGGTCGCCGCGCGCTTGCGAGTATTTGGGTTTTGCTGCAGCGCAGCTGGATCCGCGATTTAAATCTTGCTCGTACCGCACTCCGGCCGGAGCGTGGCTCGTCAAGCTAGGTCTTGAAGCACTTGACTACCGAATTGCCGAACATCGCCATATGTTGGCTACCGCCTATGAGCAATTTCCCCTTGTCGGCGTGCGTCGCGGAGGGCTGTGCGGCGATCAATTTCCTGAGGATTGATGTCCGAGCCGTGACTATTGAAACGGCTTGCGATCGCGCAGCGTCGCAACACGGATGCACAACAGTTGGTTGACCAGCGTGTGAGTGGGTTTATGGCAAGGCATCAACCCACCTGCCACCTCAATCCCCCATCACCACACCCTCACGCCGTGGGTCTGCGCCCCCCATCCACAGCTTCTTGCCATGTGCCTGTCCGCGTGTGATGGCTTGCAGGCCGCTGGTCATGTTCATCTCGCGCACCTCGGCACCCCGGGCGCGCAGGGCCTCGACGGTGGCGGGTGGGAAGCGTTTTTCTTCCAGCAGCGTAGGGCCGTTCATCGAGCCGAAGTTGGGCAGGTTGATAGCCTGCTGGGGCATCAGGCCCCAGTTGAGCACGCCGTAGAGCGTCTTGGCGGTGTAGTGGATGATGGCCGCGCCGCCGGGGCTGCCGCCGCTCATCAGCAGCTCGCCGGTGGCCTTGTCGAACACCAGTGTGGGCGCCATGGACGAGCGCGGGCGCTTGCCGGGCTGCACGCGGTTGGCAATGGGCTGGCCTTGCGCGTCGGTGGGGGCGAAGCTGAAGTCGGTGAGTTCGTTGTTGAGCAGGAAGCCTTTCACCATCTGCCGCGCACCGAACTGGTCTTCGATGGTGGTCGTCATGGCGACCGCGTTGCCAAACGCATCGACGATGCTGATGTGGCTGGTCCCGTATTCAGGCTGGTCGGGCATGGCTCCGTGGTTGATGCGGATGACGGCCGGGTTTCCGGGCGCTGCGATCTTCATGCTCTGCGTGCCGATGAGCTTGGCGCGTTCGGCCAGGTAGGCGGGGGCCAGCATGCGGTCCCAGCTGTCGCCGGGCGGCTGCACAAAGTCGGGGTCGGCCACATACAGCGCGCGGTCGGCAAAGGCCAGGCGAGCGGCTTCGGTGTACAGGTGCAGCCAGTCGGCCGATGGGATGCCGTCTTGCAGGGGCTTGGCGGCGGCGTCGGTGTTTTTCAGGATGCCCAGGATCTGCCCGATGGCGATGGCTCCGGAGCTGGGCGGTGGAAAGCCGCACACGCGGTAGTCCTTGCTGGCCACCTGGTAGTCGTGGCACAGCGCCTCGCGCTTCTTGGGTTGGTAGCCAGCCAGGTCGGCCAGGCTGAGCTTGCCGGGGTTGGTGGGGTGCTTTTGCACCTTGTCCACGATGGCCTGGGCGACCTCGCCTTCGTGCAGGGCCTTGCTGCCTTCAGCGGCAATCTTGCGCAGCACAGCGGCCAGCTCGGGGTTGCGCAGGTTCACGCCCACATCGCGCGCGTCGCCGTCGGCCTTGTAGAAGTAGGCGGCGGCCACGGGGTCCTTCTTGAGGTGGGCGTCGGCCTTGACCAGGGTGTTGAGCCGTGCGCTGACCTTGAAGCCGCCCTCGGCCAGCGTGATGGCGGGCTGGAACAGCGTGGCCCAGGGCAGCTTGCCGTGCTGCTTGTGCGCCATCTCCAGCATGCGAACGGTGCCGGGCACACCCACCGAGCGGCCGCCCACCACACCGTCGTAGAAGGGCACGGGCTTGCCGTCGGCACCCAGGAAGAGCTTTTCATCGGCGGCAGCGGGCGCGGTTTCGCGGCCATCGTAGGCCTCCACCAGCTTGCCGTTGCTGTGCAGCAGGAAGGCGCCGCCGCCGATGCCGCTGGACTGGGGCTCCACCAGCGTCAGCACCATCTGCACGGCTATGGCCGCATCGACGGCCGAGCCGCCGGCCTTGAGGATCTGGTAGCCCGCATCGGTGGCCAGCGGGTTGGCAGCGGCCACGGCAAACTTCTCCGTGGCCCAGCCCGGTTTTTCGGTGTAGCCGGACGAACCCTCGGGCTGGGCGGGCACGGTGTAGGCGAACTGGGAGGGAGCACCGGCGCAACCTGTCAGGGCCATCAGGGTGGCGAGGGCCGCAGGGGCCAGCAGGTTGCGACTGAACGGGCGGCGCAGGTGCGACGTGGCAGGCAGGGCAGTGTGTGTCATGCGGGTCTCCTGTGGGTGCAAGCAGCGAAGCGGCCATGGTAAGGGGCCTTGCTGCAGCCTGCGAGGGCGCGCAGGAGGCTGCCCCTGGGGTTTGTGCACCGATTGAAGGTGTTTTGCGGCGGTAGCGCTAGTGCAATATGCCTGAGAAGCTATCAAAAAGATAGTTGTTACCGACCGTCAGCGGCGGTTCACAGGCCATCCCTGGGCCCTGGCTGGGCGCAACGACCAGGAGCTCGCCTGCCCGGCGGGTCGGGTCACGCCTTCCCAGGTCGCCTCAGGCCGCCTGGGGCCCTGCGCGGCCGTCTTCCACCACAAACCGGGCGAGCGTGGAGGCGCCGCTGTCAGCGCGCAGCGGGTCGTCCACCACACGCAGCGTGGTGGACCAGCGCGTGGGGGTGATGTCGGCCAGGCCGTAGCCGCGCTGGTCGCAGCGTGCCAGCAGCACATGCGGGTTGTGGCGGACGATGGCGTCCACCTTGGCCTGCGTGGTGCCCGACCGCGAACTGATGGACGTGCCACAGAACTCGCTGGCCACCACGGCCGAGTCTGCGCGCGCGGCGTCGGCATGCACGCGGCAGACGTAGTTCTGGTGGATGTCTCCGCCCAGCAGCACCGTGTTGCGCGGCGTGTGCCGGGCCACCGATTGCAGCAGGCGCTGGCGTGCGGCGGGGTAGCCGTCCCAGGCGTCGGTGGGCACCGTGCCAGAAGGGTAGTGGCGCCGCGAGAACAGCGTCTGCTGTGCGATCACGCTCCAGCGTGTGGCCTGTGCGCTGGCCGTGTCGGCGGCCAGGCCCGCGTCCAGCCAGCGCTCTTGCGTGCTGCCCAGCAGGCTGCGCTGTGGCTGGGCCAGCTCTGCGCAGTCGGCGGGGCGCACGGCGGGTGCGCTGCTGGCCTCGGGCGCGCGGCAGGCCTGCCAGCTGCGGTACTGGCGGCTGTCGAGCAGGTGGATGTGCGCCAGCCGGCCCCAGCGCAGGCGGCGGTAGATCTGTAGCTTGTCCCAGCCAGCGGCGGACGCGGGCCCCCGGAGGCTGGTCGTGCGCAGCGGCATGTTCTCGTAAAACGCCTGCCAGGCCGCACTGCGCTGGGCCAGAAAGGCGGCGCTGCCCGGGCTCTCGCCACGGCTTGCCTCGGCGGCATAGTCGTTTTGCACCTCGTGGTCGTCCCAGGTCACGGCCCACGGGCAGGTGGCGTGGGCCAGCTGCAGGGCCGGGTCGCTCTTGTGCAGGGCGTAGCGGTCGCGGTAGTCGGCCAGCGTGGTGGCATGGCGCAGGCTGTGGGTGCGGGCCAGATCGGTGGTGGTTTTGGGTGTGGCGTATTCGTAGATGTAGTCGCCCAGGAACAGCACCAGGTCCGGCTGGTCAGCGGCCAGATGGCGCCACGCCGCGTAGTGCCCATGCTCCCAGCGCTGGCACGAGGCAAACGCCACCCGCAGCGCCCCGGGCATGTCGCCCGCCGCAGGCGCGGTGCGCGTGCGGCCCGTGGCGCTCACCGCATCGCCCAGCATGAAGCGGTAGTGGTACCAGCGTGCGGGTTGCAGGCCTTGCAGCTCCACATGCACGCTGTGGCCCAGCGCAGGCAGCGCAGTGGCCTCGCCCTTTTGCACGATCTGGGCAAACCCAGCGTCGTGCGCCACCTCCCACCGCACGGTGTGGGTGCTCAGCATCTGCGCTGGATCGACGAGCAAAAGCCGCGTCCAGAGCACCATGCCATCAGGCGCCGGGTCACCACTGGCGACGCCAAGGGCAAAGGGGTTGTTTTGCAGCGCGGGCGGATTGCTCCAGGACCAGCGGGGGAGGGTGGCGACGGACGCAGCCAGGGCTGCGTTGCGCAGGAACTGCCGTCTTTGCTCGGATGTCAATTCAGCTGCCCTTTGCGTCGGGCGCCGTGCTCAGAAACTGACGCAACCCAGACCAGTGGCCGCCGCGCAAGGGCCGCCCCGCCGCGCTGGCGGCGTCCCCCTCCGGGGGGATGGCGCCGAAGGCGACACAGGGGGAGGTGGTCACGCCGCCATCACCCGGTTCTTGCCCGAGCGCTTGGCCAGATACATCGCCTGGTCGGCCCGCACGATGGCGTCGGTGGCGCTCTCGCTTTCAACCAACTGGGCCACGCCTGCGCTGAAGGTGATGAGCACCTTTTCGGTGCCTTGCAAGAAGAAGCGCGTGGTCAGTTCGCGCTGCAAGCGGGTCATGGCCGCCACGCCGGCTTCGACGGTGGTGTCGGGCAGCACGATGACGAACTCTTCGCCGCCGTACCGTGCCAGCAAGTCCTGCGGCCGCATGACCTCGCGCGTGACCTGCGCCAGGTGCACCAGGGCAGCGTCGCCCCCCGCGTGGCCCAGCCGGTCGTTGATGGTCTTGAAGTTGTCCACGTCCAGAAGCGCCAGGCACAGGGACGAGCCCAGGCGGCGGGCGCGGGCGATCTCGCGTTCCACGGCCTCGTCCAGGCCCTTGCGGTTGAGGCTGCCGGTCAGCGGGTCGTGGCGGGCCTGGGCGCTGGCGCGGTCCAGTTCTTCCTGCAGCTTGGCGACCTCGGCGCGCTTGGCCTCGGTGCGCTCGCGCAGGTCCTGCAGCTCATCGTGGGTCACGCGGCTGTCGAGCGCCATGGCGCGGGTGGCGCTCATCACCTCCTGCAGCACCGGGGCAATCTCTTGCAGCGTACTGGCCTTGCCGATCAGGTCGGCGCAACGCTCCATGGTGCCTTGGTAGCTGGTGCTGGATGCGGTGATGCGCGCCAGCCGCTCGATGAAGGTGGCCAGCATTTCCTTCATCTGCTCTTGCGCCTCCAGCGACCGCGCCTTGGCTTCGGTCTGCTTGAAGATCACGTCCTTGAGGCGGCGCTGCACATCGTCCAGCCGCCGCAGCGTCAGGGGCGGGGTCGAGGCACTCATCAGCGCCTCGGCCTGGCCCTGCAGCCAGCGGTCGTCCACGCTGAGCACGGCGATGTTCTCGAAGATCATGTGCAGCAGCTCGAGCAGGCTCGCGCGGATGGAGGCTTGTTCTTCGGTGGCGAACGACAGGCGGTAGCTGAAGTTGCCCAGCATGAGCTGCGCGGTGGTCACCAGGGGCGTGGGTTCGCGCAGAAAAGTGATGAGCTGCTGCGCCATGTCGATGACGCGGGGATCGTCGTCACCCAGGGCGGGCAGGGTGTTGTCGATGAGGCGGGCCAGGGCTTCGGCAAACTCGGCGGGCAGTTCGCCCAGTGCGGTGGGCGCATCGGCCACCTCGATGGGTTTGGAGGCAGTGGCCGGGTGCAGACCCAGGTTGGCGTAACCCACCATCACGCTTTGCAGCGATGTCCAGTCCTTGGTGATGATGGCGCGTTCGAACTGGCCCAGCAGGCGTTTTTGCGCAGGTGTCTGGCCGGGCAGCACACGCTGGATGCTGCTCAGCGGTCCCTCGGGGAAAGGCTGCGGGCTGCGGATGCCCGCTATTTCATCGTAGATCGCGAGGTAGTTGTCTGGCGTGGGGGCCAGTCGGCGAGCGGCCAGTTGTTTGAGCGTCTCGCGCGCGATCTCGGAAGGTGGTCGGTCGGCCATGGGCGGGCACCAGTGTCAGGAGGCTGGAATGCACAAGTGTGACACAGGCAAGGCGTCGTGCGTGCTGGCACACCGGGCCACACGGGTATGCCAGCCAGGAACATGGGGAGGACCCCTTGCGAGATCTGCCCACACGTTCCAAAGGGGGCGGCTGGCCGTCAGTTCACCATGACCAGCTTGCCCATCACCCCGCGCGAGCCCATGTGGGCATAGGCGGCGGGCAGCTCGGCCATGGGCATGGTGCGGTCGATCACGGGCTTGATCTTGCCCTGGGCATACCACTGAGCCAGCTCGCCCATCATGGCGGCGTTGGCCTTGGGTTCGCGCTTGGCAAAGTCGCCCCAGAACACACCCACGATGGACGCGCCCTTGAGCAGCGCCAGATTGAACGGCAGGGCCGGGATGGGGCCGGACGCAAACCCGACCACCAGATAGCGGCCGCGCCAGGCGATGGAGCGGAACGCGGGCTCGGCAAAGTCGCCACCCACGGGGTCATAGATCACGTCGGGGCCCTTGCCGTCCGTGAGGGTCTTGATGGCCTCGCGCAGGTTGTCCTTGCTGTAGTTGATGGTCGCGTCGGCTCCGATGGAAGTGCATAGCGCGCACTTTTCGTCGCTGGATGCGGCAGCGATCACACGTGCGCCCATGGCCTTGGCGATCTGGATGGCGGCCGTGCCCACGCCCCCGGCAGCGCCCAGCACCAGCACGGTCTCGCCCGCCTTGAGCTGTGCGCGGTCCACCAGCGCATGGTGCGATGTGGCGTAGATCATGATGAAAGCGGCTGCATCGACATGCGAAAAGCCGTCTGGCAACGGCATGCACAGGGCTGCGGGGGCAATGGTGTGGGTGCCAAAGCCGCCGGTGCCCGACAGGCAGGCCACGTTCTGGCCGACCTTGAGGTGCGTGACGCCTTCGCCTACGGCAGCCACCACGCCCGCGTATTCCGAGCCGGGCACAAAGGGCAGCGGCGGCTTCATCTGGTACTTGTTCTGCACGATCAGCAGGTCGGGGAAGTTCAGGCTGGCGGCCTTGATCTCGATGAGCACCTCGCCCGCCTTGGGGGTGGGGGTGGGCAGCTCCGTCCAGGCAAGTGCCTCGACGCCGGTGGGGTTGGTGCAAAGCCAGGCATGCATGGGGAAGTCTCCTGTCGGTCGGTCTTGTCAATGATGGCCCGCATGATAGGTGGGGCGCTGGCGTGCCGGATGTCCCACGAGCGACGGGCTGCGGCGGCGGCTTCTCTGGCGCCCTCGGGCGCAGCAATGGCCTGCCCACCTACAATCCGTTGCAACCCCTACCCAGACCATGAAGATCCTGATTTCCAATGACGACGGCTTCCAGGCCCCCGGCATCGTCGCGCTGCATGATGCGCTCAAGACCCTCGACGGGGTCGAGGTGGAGGTCGTTGCGCCAGAACATAACAACAGTGCCAAGTCCAACGCGCTGACACTGCATTCACCGCTGTATGTGCACAAGGCGGCGAATGGTTTTCGCTATGTGAACGGCACCCCGGCAGACTGCGTGCACATCGCGCTGACTGGCTTGCTTGGCTACCGGCCCGACCTGGTGGTATCGGGCATCAACAATGGCGCCAACATGGGCGACGACACCATCTATTCCGGCACGGTGGGTGCGGCCATGGAGGGATATCTCTTTGGCGTTCCGGCCATCGCTTTTTCGCAGGTGGACAAGGGCTGGGCCGAGCTGGAGGCCGCTGCGGCCAAGGCGCGTGAACTGGTGGCGCAGATGCGTGCGCAGCAACTGGTCAACGAAACCCCGTGGCTGCTCAATGTGAACATCCCCAACATGCCGCTGGAGGCCTTGCGCCCGGCCAAGCTGTGCCGCCTGGGGCGCCGCCATGCGGCGGAACGGGTCATCGTGCAGGAAAGCCCCCGGGGCGAAGCCATGTACTGGATCGGCGGTGCCGGTGCTGCCAAGGACGATGCAGAAGGCACGGACTTTCATGCCACGGCCCAGGGCCATGTGTCCATCACGCCCCTCAAGGTGGATCTGACCGATCACGACAACCTCGGCTACTGGGCGCAGACCGCCGCCCGTTTGGCGGCGGGGGCGGCTGCCGCCCCCGGGGCGTGATGCAGCGCCGCCCGGGGTTTCCGGCCAAGCTGCCGGTGTCCGGTAACGCCGCCATGGGTAAGCCGGCGGTAGCGCCGTCTTACCCCGCACAGCGGAAGCCGGCGGTGGCCGCAGCACCTGCCGGAGTGGGGCTGGATTCGTCGGCCGTCCGGGCGCGGATGGTGCAAAAACTGGCGGCGGGCGGCATCACGTTGGCCCCCGTGCTGCAGGCCATGGGTGCTGTGGAGCGCCACCGGTTTGTGGACAGTGCCCTGGTCAACCAGGCCTACGAAGACACCAGCCTGCCGATAGGCTTGGGCCAGACCATCTCCAAGCCCAGCGTGGTGGCTCGCATGTGTGAGCTGCTGCTGGGCGCAGAGAGCGCACGCCATGGCGGGCTGGGCCGTGTGCTGGAAATTGGGACGGGCTGCGGCTACCAGGCTGCAGTGCTGAGCCTGCTGGCCCGCGAGGTGTACACGCTGGAGCGCCTGCGTGGCCTGCACGACAAGGCGCGCGACAACTTGCGGCCGTTCCGCCTGGCCAACGTGCACCTGCTGTTTGGCGACGGCATGCTCGGCTATGCCAAAGGTGCTCCGTACGCGGCCATCATTGCCGCAGCCGGGGGCGATGCTGTGCCCCTGGCCTGGTGTGATCAATTGGCCGTGGGAGGGCGTCTGGTGGCACCCATGGCACTGACGGGCGGGCAGCAAATGTTGCTGGTGATCGACAAAACCCCGCACGGATTGAAACAAAACGTGCTCGAACCCGTGCATTTTGTCCCCCTAAAATCGGGGATTGCGTAAAGGGAATTGCTTATGTTCGTATCGCGTGGTCTTGTGGTGGGTTTTACCGTGGCAATGGCGGGGCTGGTGCTCTCCGGCTGTGGCACCCGCATGAACAAGGCTCCTGTGGAAGATCGGGGCACCTCTTCGTCGTCTTCTGCCCCAGCGCCCGCAGCACAGCCGGGCGTGGTGGTGGGTACCCCCATCAAGCCTCTGCCTGGTGCAGAGAACGCCGGCAAGCCGGGTTACTACACGGTCAAGCCTGGGGATACCCTGATTCGCATCGGCCTGGAGTCTGGGCAAAGCTGGAAAGACATTGCCCGCTGGAACAATCTGGAAAACGCCAACCTGATCGAAGTCGGTCAGGTGCTGCGCGTGCTTCCTCCGTCCGCTGCCCCGGCGGCGGTGGCCTCTGAGAGCGGGGTGGTGACACGCCCGGTCACATCATCCTCCGTCGCTCCAGCCAGCACGCCGGCTGCGGCTCCTGCATCGGCCGCCAGCGGCGCCAAGCCTGCTGCCTCTGCTGCGTCGGGCACAGTGGTGGCGGTGGCGCCAGCCACGCCGGCACCTGCGGCAGCGCCAGCGGGCGAGGATGAGTTGGCGTTCATCTGGCCTGCATCGGGTTCGCTGATTGCCGGGTTTGACGAGGCACGCAACAAGGGCTTCGACATTGCCGGCAAGGCGGGTGACCCGGTACTGGCGGCGGCGGATGGCCGTGTGGTCTATGCCGGTGCCGGTCTGCGCGGCTATGGCAACCTGGTCATCCTGAAGCACAACAACACGTTCCTCACCGCTTACGCACACAACCAGACCCTGTTGGTCAAGGAAGACCAGGCGGTGCGCAAGGGCCAGAAGATCGCCGAGATGGGCAACACCGACGCAGACCGCGTCAAGCTGCACTTTGAAATCCGCCGGCAGGGCAAGCCTGTCGATCCCACACGCTATCTGCCATCCCGTTGAGTCCGATGGCGGATCATTCGCCGGGCGGTGGTCCCGAAGCGTCTGAGGTGACGACAGCGCAGGAGGGCGATTCCCTCCTGCTGGCCGAGGAGTCGGAAGCCCTGGCCGACGCGGACAGCGAGCTGCGCTCGCTACAGATGGGCCCAGGCCAGCACGCCGAGCGGCTGGATCGTGCGCTGGTAGAGCTGGTTCCCGAGTTCTCCCGCAGCTATCTTCAGCAATTGCTGGCCCAGGGGCTGGTCAGTCTCAATGGCAAGCCTGCTCTCAAGGCAGCCGCGCGGGTCAAGGCCGGTGACCTGGTGGTGCTGGAGATGCGGCCCACCCTCCAAAGCCAGGCCTTCCGGCCTGAGCCCATGGCGATTGATGTGGTGTACGAAGACGAGCACTTGCTGGTGGTGAACAAGCCCGCAGGCTTGGTTGTGCACCCTGCGCCAGGCAACTGGAGCGGCACCCTGCTCAACGGCCTGCTGGCCCGCGACGACAAGGCACTGCGGGTGCCACGGGCTGGTATCGTTCACCGCCTGGACAAGGACACCAGCGGTCTTATGGTGGTCGCCCGGGACCGTGCGACCATGGACGCCCTGGTGGCGCTGATTGCCGAGCGCAAGGTCAAGCGCCAGTACGTGGCCATGGCGCATGGTGCCTGGACGGGGGGGGCGACCCGCTCGGTGGATGCCCCCATCGGGCGGGACCCTCGCAATCGCCTGCGCATGGCGGTGGTGGACTTGGCGGTACACCCTGGCAAAACCGCCCGCACGGATTTCCTGTGTCTGGAGGGAAGCGAGCGTGGTTGCTGGGTGCAGTGCACCTTGCACACCGGGCGCACGCACCAGATTCGCGTGCACATGGCGTCTCTGCGCCATCCTTTGGTGGGCGATGCCTTGTACGGTGGCGCGCCGGTCGGGGCCTTGCAACGCCAGGCCTTGCACGCCTACCGGTTGGCTTTTGCGCATCCGGTGACGGGGGACCCTCTGGAGTTCCGTGCCCCTGTACCCGACGATATGCGCCGGGCGCTGTCAGAATGGGGCCTGGGCTACAATGCGCCCTGAACGGCCGTGACGGCCCTAGCCCGCAGCCGGAATCCCGCCGGGCTCTACCAACGCACCAGCGCCATTGCGCGGTGCACCAATGATTGCCCCTGCTGTTGATGTGACACCCGTTGCAACGCGTGGCACTTTTCCAGGAATCGCTGAACCATGAACACGGTGGATGCCAAAAGGGTCCTCGAAACTGCGTTGATCTGCGCGCAGCAGCCCGTGCCCGTGCGCGAGCTGCGGGTGTTGTTCAATGACGCGCTGGGCTCCGACACCCTCAAGGTGCTGTTGCAGGAATTGCAGCTTGATTGGGCGCAGCGTGGGGTGGAGCTGGTACAGGTGGCGACGGGATGGCGCTTCCAGAGCCGTCCTGAAATGCGTGAATACCTGGACCGTCTGCATCCCGAAAAACCGCCCCGCTACACCCGGGCCACCATGGAAACCTTGGCCATCATTGCCTACCGGCAACCGGTCACGCGCGGGGATATCGAGGACATTCGGGGCGTGACGGTCAACAGCCTGATCATCAAACAGTTGGAAGACCGGGGTTGGGTGGAGGTCATTGGCCACCGCGAAACGGTGGGGCGCCCGGCGTTGTTCGCCACGACCCGCCAGTTTCTGGACGATATGGGCCTGCAGTCTCTGGACCAACTGCCGGTGCTCGATGACCCGACAGGCAATGCGAATGTGTTGGAAGCCATGGCAGCCGCCGCCCAGGGAGCCATCGGGGGTGAGCCTGATCTGCTGGCGGTTTTGCCGCACGAAGTCGGTGGGCAAGAGCCAGTGGAGTCTGTGGAGGCTGTGACTGATACGGGGGGTAAACGGCCCGTGGATGATTTTTTTCAGAATGTGGAGACTGATCTCCGCGACGACCATGTTGATACCCCGGGTGGTATCCAGGGAAATACTTGATGAACGACTCGACCTCCGAAAATCCGGCCGAAGTGCCTGGGTTGAATGCCGCTGACACGGTACCTGCTGCCAAAAAGCCGGCTGCCAAGCGGGCTCCTCGCAAAAAGGCGGAAGCTGTCCTTCCCGAGGAAGCGGTGCCTGAAGCCGTGGTGGCGATGCAGGTCGGTACTTCGGTGCCTGTGTCGGAAGCTGCAGCGCCAGAGGTGCCTGTGGCCCAGGTGCAGGCGGTCGCCATGGACTCGATATCTCCTGAGGCGGTCGTATCGGCGGCCGACGGCGAGGGCAATACTCGGCAGACAGGGCACCCCCCCCGTGGCGAATCTCGTGAACGACCTCAGCGTCCTGATGGGGCAGGGCGTGACAAGCGCAGAGCTGCCCCTGTCGTGGAGGGCTATCAGTTTGAGGATGTAGTGTCCGGTCGTTTCGACGAAGAAGATGCCTCCGCAGACGTGGTGCCGCAGAAGCGGGTGCTGCTGCCGCAGGTCGAGACACCTAAACTGCACAAGGTGCTGGCCCAGGCAGGGCTGGGATCGCGGCTGGAGATGGAGCAATTGATCCTGGAGGGGCGGATCTCGGTCAACAACGAACCTGCTCACATCGGACAGCGCATTCAGTTTGGCGATCAGGTCAAGGTCAACGGCAAGCCGATCCGCTATCGCATCGACCCCCCTCCGGCGCGCGTAATCGCGTATCACAAACCTGTGGGCGAGGTCGTGACCCATGACGATCCCCAGAATCGACCCACCGTCTTTCGCAAGCTGCCCCGACTCATGCAGGGCAAGTGGCAGTCGGTAGGAC
The DNA here is from genome assembly GCF_002754175.1 of Acidovorax sp. 59. Lineage (NCBI taxonomy): Bacteria > Pseudomonadati > Pseudomonadota > Betaproteobacteria > Burkholderiales > Comamonadaceae > Acidovorax > Acidovorax sp. 59. Next base: position 1,292,276 of record NZ_PEET01000001.1, read on the forward strand.
GCCTGGACCTGAACACGGAGGGTCTCTTGCTGTTCACCAGCTCGGGCGAGCTGGCGAACAAACTGATGCATCCACGCTTTGGGTTGGAGCGCGAGTACGCCGTTCGGGTGCTGGGTGCTCTGAGCAACGAGGAAAAACAAAAACTGCTGGACGGCGTGCGCCTGGATGACGGCATGGCATCGTTTGGCTCCATCGAGGACGGTGGTGGAGAGGGTTCCAACTGCTGGTACCGGGTCACCATCTCCGAAGGCCGCAACCGCGAAGTACGTCGCATGCTCGAATCGGTGGGTCATGCGGTCAGCCGCCTGATCCGTATCCGCTACGGTGCCATGGTGCTGCCGCGCGGCCTCAAGCGCGGAGCCTGGCTGGAACTGGACGAGAGTGATATCCGCGCACTGGTTCAGGCCGCAGGTGCTGGGCGCCCCGAGCCCGTTGAGGGACGTCCCGAAGGGGCTGGTGCTGGCGGGCGCAATGGCAAGCCGCGCAACCGTGGCCGTGGTGGACCACGCGGTGATGGCTCGCGTCGGGACATGTCGCAGCCGGCCGTCCCTGGTAGTTCCCGTGGCCAGAAGCCGCGCCGCGATGGCGGCCAGGGCCCTGCCCGTGGCAACAACGCTGCAGGGGGAGATCGCCAGCGTGGTGGCTCGGCACAGCCCGATCCGATGAAAACGTCGGTGGGCTACATCGGCATGGACAGCCTCTCGCGCCACCGCCAGGACAAACGACGCCCCGGTGGCGGCGGTCCCCGGCGCGGAGGTGGTGGGCGCTGAGTGCTCCTGCCTTCACGCTCCCCGGTTAGAATCGAGGGCTTTGTCCGGTGGACAAACGAATCACAGCAACAACCATTCAGGAAATCAACATGGCAATCGAACGCACTCTCTCCATCATCAAGCCCGACGCAGTGGCCAAGAACGTCATCGGTCAGATCTACGCTCGTTTTGAAGCTGCCGGCCTCAAGGTCGTGGCAGCCCGCATGGCCCACCTGTCGCGTCTGGAAGCCGAGCAGTTCTATGCAGTGCACAAAGAGCGTCCTTTCTTCAAGGACCTGGTGGACTTCATGATCTCCGGCCCTGTGATGATCCAGGCCTTGGAAGGCGAGAACGCCATCCTCAAGAACCGTGAACTCATGGGCGCAACCGACCCCAAGAAGGCAGAAGCTGGCACCATCCGCGCCGACTTCGCTGACAGCATCGACGCTAACGCTGTGCACGGCTCCGACGCCGCTGAAACCGCACAGGCCGAAGTGGCATTCTTCTTCCCCGGCCTGAATATCTACTCGCGCTGAGATGGTGATGCTCCCCATGCCCGCACCCACCTTGGTGGGAGTCCAGTGTCATGGGGGTAGCTATGCCTGGTCTCCAGTGGGTTTGGCACCATGAGCACGAATCTGCTGGAATTCGACCTCGACGGTCTGGCGGCGTTTTGCGAGCGGCTGGGGGAAAAGCGCTTCCGCGCCACCCAGCTGTTTCGTTGGATTCATCAGCGCGGTGCCAGCGATTTCGACGCCATGAGCGACTTGGCCAAGGCCTTGCGTGACAAGCTCAAGGGCTGCGCGCAGGTCGAGTCACTGCCCGTTATTTCAGAGCATGTGTCCTCGGACGGCACTGTGAAGTGGCTGTTTGATGTGGGTGATGGCAACGCGGTGGAGGCCGTGTTCATCCCGGAGGATGATCGTGGAACCCTCTGTGTGTCATCGCAGGCGGGCTGCGCTGTCGGTTGCCGCTTCTGTTCTACAGGCCATCAGGGTTTCAGTCGCAATCTGACGACGGGTGAGATCGTCGCCCAGCTGTGGTTTGCAGAGCACTCCCTGCGCAAGCGCTTGCAGACTGAAGACCGTGTGATCTCGAATGTGGTCATGATGGGCATGGGGGAGCCGCTGCAAAACTATTCGGCATTAGTACCTGCGCTCAAAGTAATGCTGGACGATCACGGGTATGGCCTGTCGCGCCGCCGCGTGACGGTGTCTACATCGGGCGTCGTGCCCATGATGGACCGCCTTGCGCAAGACTGTCCCGTGGCATTGGCGGTGTCGCTGCACGCACCCAATGACCCACTGCGCGACAACCTGGTTCCGCTCAATCGCAAGTATCCGATCGAGGAGTTGCTGGACGCTTGCAACCGCTATTTGGCGCATGCACCCCGTGACTTCATCACGTTCGAATACTGCATGCTTGATGGTGTTAATGACCAGACGGAGCATGCGCGCCAACTGATCGAGTTGGTCAAGCGCAGTGGTATTCGCTGCAAGTTCAATCTGATTCCTTTTAATCCGTTTCCCGCATCAGGGCTGTTGCGGTCCCCGCAAAATCAGGTGCAGGCCTTTGCCAAGATACTCAGTGACGCGGGCATTATCACCACGGTGCGCAAGACGCGCGGTGATGACATTGACGCGGCGTGCGGTCAATTGGCTGGGGATGTCAAAGATCGTACCCGGGCCGCAGAACGCATGGCAAAGCAGCGCACAATCGTGCTCAAACCGGTGACTTGATCAGGCAGTTGGCAAACTTCAAGGAGGCTCTACATGGCGGGAATGGTTGGACGCTGGCAGCATATTGGCCGCTGGACACTCACGGCATGCAGTGCGGTGGTTTGCATATGGGCGCTCCAGGGGTGTGCAACAAACGCATCGTCTGCAGTCAGTGACGCCGATGCAGGCTTGGTGACTCCGTCCGATGAGCCTGAGTCGCGGCGCCGCGCTCGCATCCGGCTGGAGTTGGCCTCCAACTATTTTGAATTGGGGCAAACGGCGGTCGCACTGGATGAAGTCAAGCAGTCGCTGGCTGCAGATCCGTCTTATGCCGATGCTTTCAATCTTCGTGGCCTGATTTACATGCGCCTGAGTGACTATGCACAGGCCGAAGACAGTTTCCGCCGTGCCTTGTCGCTAAGGGCAAATGACTCCAACGTACTGCACAACTATGGCTGGCTGATGTGCCAGCAGCAAAAGTACGTGGAGGCCGACCAATATTTTGTCCGAGCCATTGCCAACCCCGCCTATACAGCGCGTGGCAAAACGTGGATGGCCCGTGGCCTGTGCCAGTCAGGGGCGGGACAGTTTCCCGAAGCGGAACAGTCTTTCTTGAAGGCCTATGAATTCGATGCTGCGAATCCGGTGGTCGGTTATCACCTCGCAGCGCTCTTGCTGCGGCGCAACGAGTTGTCGCGTGCGCAGTTTTACATTCGACGGCTCAACAACAGCGATTTCGCCAACTCTGAATCGTTGTGGCTGGGCATCAAGGTGGAGCGGGCTTTGGGCGATACCGTGGCAATGAGGCAACTGGCTGCTCAGTTGCGCAAGCGCTTCCCGGATTCCAGGGAGCTGGGTGCATACGAACGTGGGGCTTTCAATGAGTGAGGTGGTGGAGAGCGGAGTGACGGCGGGCGGCTTGCTCAAGGAGGCCCGGCAGGCGGCAGGCATGCACATCGCAGCCCTGGCGGTTGCGTTGAAAGTACCCGTCAGCAAGTTGGAAGCCCTGGAGGCAGATAACTACACAGTGCTGCCTGACACCGTATTTGTGCGCGCGCTGGCTTCGAGTGTTTGCCGTACCCTCAAAATTGACCCAGCGCCCATTTTGTCTTTGCTTCCCCAAAGTCAAAGTCCTCGTCTGTCTGTGGACAGCGCGGGTATCAATGCACCTGTGAAGGGTAGTGCCGGCAAATCTTCGTCGTCCTCTTCGGCGTCATTCGCGGGTTCAGGTTCCGGTTCGCGTTCGGTGGTGTTGGTCGTTCTTGCACTGTTGGTGGGAGCTGTGGTTTTGTTCTTTGTCCCTCGGCATTCCACGCCAGGGGATTCTTCCGATCCAGTGCCCGTTGCGGTGCCAGATGCTTTGCCGGCCAATGCCTCCGAGCCTGCACCTGCAGTGGTGCCACCAACGGTGGAGCGCCCCGCCGATGCATCTATTTCTGCATCGCCCGCCGCGGCTTCGGTGCCTGTGTCTTCTGCGCCACCTACCGCTGCACCTCCAGCGCCTGCTGCCGCTGGCAGTGGCGTGTCTGCGGGCGCTGTTTCGGCCGCTGATGGCGCGGCAGATGCTCCCTCCGGTCTCCTGGTGCTGCGCGCGCGCGGTGCGTCATGGGTGCAAGTTCGCGATGCCAATGGTGCACTGGCGTTGCAACGCAATCTGGCGGCGGGAGAGTCGGTATCGGTGTCGGCACCCACGCCCCTGGCAGTGATTGTCGGTCGCGCTGACGCGACGGAAGTGATTGTTCGAGGAAAGCCGTTTGATCTGACGGCAGTCGCCCGTGAAAACGTGGCGCGTTTCGAGGTGAAATAGTGGAAAACTCCCCGATTGATTTTGGGCCGGTGGCGATTGCTTCGCCCTTACCTAGACGTTCGCGCCAAGCGAAAGTTGTCTGGGGTTCGCGTGTGGTGACCGTGGGGGGGGATGCTCCCGTGCGCGTGCAGTCCATGACCAACACCGACACCGTCGATGCCATTGGGACCGCGATTCAGGTCAAGGAGCTCGCTCAGGCGGGGTCGGAGTTTGTCCGCATCACCGTTAATACGCCAGAAGCTGCTGCAGCGGTACCGTACATCCGAGAGCAACTGGATCGCATGGGTGAGAACGTTCCCTTGGTGGGCGATTTTCACTACAACGGACACCGCCTGCTCACCGAGTTTCCGGACTGCGCCCAGGCTTTGTCCAAGTACCGAATCAACCCTGGCAATGTGGGCAAAGGTGACAAGCGCGATAAGCAATTTGGTCAAATGATCGAGGCTGCCATGCGCTGGAACAAGGCTGTGCGCATCGGTGTCAACTGGGGCAGTCTCGATCAGGAGTTGCTGGCTGAGCTGATGGATACGAACAGCCGCCGCAGCAATCCATGGGAGGCTCGTCAGGTCATGTACGAGGCCCTCATCACATCGGCCATTGAATCTGCACGTCGTGCAGAGGCCATGGGGATGGACGGCAACCAGATCATCTTGTCGTGCAAAGTCAGCGGAGTGCAGGATCTGATTTCGGTGTACCGCGAGTTGGCACGCCGTTGCGACTACGCTTTGCACCTGGGTCTCACCGAAGCCGGTATGGGCACCAAGGGAACGGTTGCTTCGGCGGCCGCATTGTCTGTGCTGCTGCAAGAGGGTATTGGCGACACGATTCGTGTGTCGTTGACACCCCAGCCCGGCGAGGCGCGTACCCAAGAGGTGGTTGTGGCATCCGAAATCTTGCAGGCCTTGGGCATGCGGGTTTTTGTGCCCAGCGTTACCGCTTGCCCGGGATGTGGCCGTACCACCAGCACCACCTTTCAGGACCTGGCCAAGCAAATCGACGATTTCCTGCGTGCGCAAATGCCTGTGTGGCGCGTGCGTTATCCGGGTGTGGAATCGCTACGGGTTGCAGTTATGGGCTGCATCGTCAATGGCCCGGGTGAAAGCAAGCACGCAGACATTGGAATCAGTCTGCCGGGGACGGGTGAGGCGCCTGCCGCCCCTGTCTTCATTGATGGCGAGAAGGCAATGACCCTGCGCGGTGACGATATCGCCAATGAATTCCATCGCATCGTCGAGCAGTACATCGAAAAGCGTTTTGGCGCCGGGGTGTCTGCTGCTTGACCGGTAGTGCTGCAGCCACCCGCACCGTAAAGCCTCGGGAGGTGGTCTGTCCAGCTTATGTAAATTTCCGCCAGACATAGAAAAGAAGCGCTGTGAGTAACGAAAAAAGCAGTCCCTCGTCCAAACCAGAGAAGCTGTTTGCGGTGAAGGGCATGAACGACATCCTGCCTCCGGAATCTGCCCGTTGGGAGTGGCTGGAGGCCAAGGTGCGCGACCTGATGGCGCGCTACGCCTATCGCAATATCCGCACACCCATTGTCGAACCCACACCGTTGTTTGTACGCGGATTGGGCGAGGTCACCGACATTGTCGAGAAAGAGATGTACTCGTTTGAGGACCGTCTCAATGGGGAGCAGCTGACGCTTCGCCCCGAAGCGACAGCTGGTGTGGTGCGTGCGGTTGCAGAGCACTCCATGTTGTACGACGGCGGTAAGCGCCTGTACTACATGGGCCCCATGTTTCGTCATGAGCGTCCCCAACGCGGACGCTACCGCCAGTTTCACCAGATCGGCGCCGAGGCACTGGGGTTTCCGGGTGCCGAGGTCGATGCCGAGTTGATTCTTCTGGCGAGTGCCCTGTGGCGCGACCTTGGCCTGCAGAATGTGCGTCTCGAACTCAACAGTTTGGGGCAGCCGGACGAGCGCAAGGCTCACCGTGCTGCATTGATCGCGTATCTGGAACAGCACGTCGATGCTCTTGACGAGGAGGCGCGTCGGCGGCTGCACAGCAACCCTCTGCGCATCCTCGACACCAAGAATCCCGCGATGCAGTCGCTGGTGGAAGCAGCGCCTCGTTTGATTGACTTTCTGGGTCAGGAGTCTTTGGCGCATTTCAATGCCGTCAAGGCCATTCTTGATGCCAACGGGATAGCTTGGACTGTCAATCCTCGCCTGGTGCGTGGCATGGACTACTACAACCTCACTGTGTTCGAGTTTGTGACGGATCAGTTGGGCTCGCAGGGCACGATCTGCGGTGGGGGGCGCTACGACTACTTGATCGAACAAATCGGTGGCAAGGCCGCACCGGCGGTGGGTTGGGCGTTGGGGGTCGAAAGGGTACTGGAGTTGCTCAAGGAGCAGCAAAGTGCCACCCCTTTGCTGGTTCCGGACGTCTATGCCATTGTCCCTTCGGCGGCCGCGTTACCTCGGGCTGTGGCTACTGTCGAGCAATTGCGCCAACATGGTGTTCGTGTCCAGATGCACGCGGCCCCTTCGCTGGAGGGCATGGGCAGTATGAAATCGCAATTCAAGAAGGCTGATGCCAGTGGTGCAATGCACGCGCTGGTGTTTGGCGATGATGAGCTGTCTCGTGGCATGGTGACTGTCAAAGCCTTGCGTGATGGCGCAGGTGAGCAAACCGAGCGCCCGCTGGACTTGGTCGCGCAATGGTCGGCCACCCTACAATCCACCCGCTAACCCAATCACATTCCATGGCAAATCATCTCGACCTTGAAGAACAAGAGCAGCTAGACCAGCTCAAGCATTTTTGGAACACCTGGGGCACGTTGATCAGCTCCGTGGTCATTGTCGTTGCAGGTGCCGCGGCTGCTTGGAACGGTTACCAGTACTGGCAAACCCGGCAGGCCACGCAGGCGGCTGCGTTGTTTGATGCTGTGGATGTGGCTGCGCGGTCTGCCGATAACGTCCGCATGGAACAAGCTTTTGCAGATCTGAAGTCTAAATATGCAGGGACTGTCCAAGCTGGGCAGGCAGGCTTGACCCTCGCCAAGGCCATGCAGGGCACTGGTAATGTCGAAGGTGCCAAACAGGCGCTTATGTGGGTTGCAGAACAATCGTCAGACGAGGGCCTCAACGCCTTGGCCAAGTTGCGATTGGCTGGTGTGCTCATGGATCAAAAGAACTATGACGAAGCACTCAAGCAACTATCCAGCAGTTTCGCGCCGGAATTCTCCTCTGTTGTGGCGGACCGCAAGGGTGACGTCCTGATGCTCCAGGACAAGCGTCAGGACGCGATTGCTGAGTACACCAAGGCATATAAGGGGTTCGAAGACAGTGTCGAGTACCGCCGTCTGGTGGAAATCAAGCTGAACGCGCTGGGTGTCTCGCTGCAAGGTGTGAATGTGGCTTCTGCTGTCTCTTCAACCGCAACACCTGCGGAGTCCAAGTAACCATGTCGTCGCCTATCAACGCAAGGTCAGGGCACCAATTTTTTGTGCGCGGTCTGGTGGTAGCACTAGTGGCTGCCACGTTGGCCGGTTGTTCTTTGTGGAGCGCCGACAAGTCTAAGCCTGTGCCTGCCGACCTCGGAGCCAATGTGGCCGTTCTGGGCGTGCGGCAAGCATGGACTGCGCGCCTTGGCAATGTGGCTGGATTGCCATTGGAGGTCCATGTTGCTGGCAATGTGGTGACCGTCGCGTCAGCTGATGGTGCGGTGGCAGCCCTGGATGCGCGTACGGGGGGGGATATCTGGCGAGTAGCGCTGGCTGAGCCTCTGTCGGCAGCTGTGGGTAGCGATGGCAAGTTCGCGGCGGTGGTCTCGCGTAACAATGCACTGATCGTTATTGATGGGGGGCGTGAGCGCTGGCGTGAGACGCTCGCTGCTCAGGTATTCACACCACCTCTGGTTGCAGGCGGTCGTGTTTTCGTGTTGTCGGCAGATCGATCCGTGTCTGCCTATGATTTGTCGACAGGTCGTCGTCTCTGGTCCCAGCAGCGCCCCGGCGAGCCTTTGATATTGCGCCAGGCTGGTGTCTTGACCGCTGTGGGTGACACGCTGGTGGTGGGGTTGTCAGGCCGTTTGGTCGGATTGAATCCTGACAATGGCAGTGTGCGATGGGAGACCCCCATTGCCAGCGCGCGGGGCACCAATGATGTGGAGCGCCTTGTCGAGTTGGTGGGGCGCACCAGCCGTGTGGGAGAAACAGTGTGCGCTCGATCCTTTCAAGCTGCTGTGGGTTGTGTGAACACGGCAAGGGGAGCGACCGTCTGGACGCAGCCTGCTAGCGGAGCAGAAGGCGTTCACGGCGATGCAGAGGCCATTTTTGGCTCTGAGAGCAATGGCACTCTTGTTGCGTGGCGCCGCGCGGATGGTTCACGCTTATGGGGTATCGATCGACTTAAATACCGCAAACTCACGGCGCCGTTGCTTCTAGGGCGCTCGGTAGTCGTCGGTGACGACTCGGGTTTGGTGCATTTGCTGTCTCGTACAGATGGTTCGCCCCTGAACAGGCTGGCGACAGATGGGTCTGCCATCGCTGCTGCCCCAGTCGTGGCTGCAGATACCCTGGTGGTTGTTACCCGCAATGGCGGCATTTACGGATTCCGTCCAGATTGATCGGTCTTATTCAATGAAGCCAGTTATCGCCCTCGTGGGGCGTCCGAATGTCGGCAAGTCCACGCTCTTCAACCGTCTGACCAAGTCGCGTGACGCTATCGTCGCTGACTTTGCGGGACTTACGCGTGACCGGCACTACGGTAACGGCAAGCAGGGAAAACACGAGTACATCGTCATTGATACCGGTGGCTTCGAACCCGACGCTTCCAGCGGCATCTACCGCGAGATGGCCAAACAAACGCAGCAGGCCGTCGCAGAGGCGGACGTGGTGATTTTTGTGGTGGATGCCCGTGCAGGTGTTTCCGCGCAAGACCACGACATTGCCAATTACTTGCGTCGCTTGGGCAAGCCTTGCGTGCTCGTCGCCAACAAAGCGGAGGGCATGCTCCAGGGCGTCCAACTAGCGGAGTTCTATGAGCTGGGGCTGGGCGAGGTTTATCCTGTGTCTGCGGCGCACGGGCAGGGCATACGCAGTTTGGTTGACATTGCGCTGGAGCCGCTCAATCTGCCTGAGCCTGACGATTCGGATACGGCGTTGGACAAGGGCGTAATCAAGCTTGCCGTGGCGGGGCGCCCCAACGTGGGTAAGTCCACCCTGATCAACACGTGGCTTGGCGAAGAGCGACTGGTGGCATTTGATATGCCCGGTACGACCCGCGATGCCATCACTGTGCCTTTTGAGCGCAATGGCCAGCGCTTTGAGCTGGTGGATACTGCAGGACTGCGCCGCAAGGGGAAGGTGTTTGAGGCTATCGAAAAATTCTCGGTAGTGAAAACGCTCCAAGCCATCGAGTCCGCAAATGTGGTGCTGTTATTGCTCGATGCCACCCAGGGGGTAACGGACCAGGATGCCCATATCGCGGGCTATATTCTGGAGAGTGGCCGCGCTGTGGTTCTGGCGGTGAACAAATGGGATGCCGTGGATGACTACCAACGGCAGCTCTTGGAGCGCTCCATTGAGACGCGGCTAGCGTTTTTGAAGTTTGCTTCGTTGCACTTCATTTCTGCGAAGAAGCGTCAGGGGCTTGGCCCTCTATGGACATCTATTGCCCAGGCCCACCGGGCGGCCACCTGCAAGATGTCCACGCCAGTGCTCACCCGACTGTTGCTGGAGGCAGTTCAGTTCCAAAGCCCCAAGAGGGCGGGGATGTTCCGCCCCAAAATGCGGTATGCGCACCAAGGCGGCATGAATCCGCCCGTGATCGTGATCCATGGTAACTCGCTGGAGCACGTGACTGATGCTTACAAGCGATTCTTGGAAGGGCGCTTCCGCAAGGAGTTTGATCTTGTGGGGACCCCTTTGCGCATTGAGATGAAAACCTCGCACAATCCTTTTGCGGACAAAGACGAGGCTTGACGACAAAGGCTCCTCAGTCGAGGGGCCATGTGTGTTAAAGCCAGAGCGTGCGTCTGGCTGTGGTAAGGTGCTGGTTTACAACAACACTTGAACACGGAGAATATCGTGAGCAATAAAGGCCAGCTTTTGCAAGACCCCTTCCTTAACGCATTGCGTCGGGAGCATGTTCCAGTGTCCATCTATTTGGTCAACGGGATCAAGCTGCAGGGGCAAATCGAGTCTTTCGACCAGTATGTGGTGTTGCTGCGCAATACTGTGACGCAGATGGTTTACAAACACGCGATTTCTACGATCGTTCCAGGTCGGGCGGTCAATTTCTCTACCTCAGAAACCCCTGATGCTGACAGCAGCAACTCTTGAGTTGTTGTCTGGTAGCGGGGCTCGCTTTCTCAGCGAGGTAGAGCAGGGAGAGGGTGGTTGGCTTTGAGTTCGGCTTCCGCCTCCTCGTCCGCTATGACGCCGGTGTTGCTGGTGGGCGTTGATTTTGGTCTCCCCCACTTCGATGCTGAGTTGGAAGAGTTGGGACTGCTCGCCCAGACGGCGGGTTTACGGCCTGTTGCTCGCATTACGTGCAAGCGGAAAGCGCCGGACGCGGCACTCTTTATTGGCTCTGGCAAAGCGGATGAAATTCGCACCTTGGCCCAGATGCATGGGGCATTGGAGGTGCTGTTTGACCAATCACTCAGCCCCGCGCAGCAGCGTAATCTGGAACGTCATATCGAGCTTCCCGTTAATGACCGCACGTTGTTGATTCTGGAGATCTTTGCGCAACGTGCGCGAAGCCACGAAGGCAAGCTTCAGGTTGAGCTCGCCAAGCTGCAGTATGTGAGTACACGGCTGGTGCGGCGCTGGTCTCACCTGGAGCGCCAGACTGGCGGTATCGGTGCCCGGGGCGGTCCGGGTGAAAAGCAGATCGAGCTGGATCGACGGATGATTGGTGACGCGATCAAGCGCACCAGAGAGCGCTTGATCAAGGTCAAGCGTCAGCGCTCCACGCAGCGGCGACAGCGCGAGAGGCGCGATACCTTCAATATTTCGCTTGTTGGGTACACCAACGCGGGTAAGTCCACGCTTTTTAATGCTTTGGTTAAAGCGCGAGCGTATGCAGCGGATCAACTTTTTGCCACGCTAGACACTACAACACGCCAGTTGTATCTGGCAGATGCGGCGCGATCTGTTTCTCTGTCCGATACGGTGGGCTTTATCCGGGATCTCCCGCACGGATTGGTGGATGCCTTTCAGGCTACGCTGCAAGAGGCTGTCGATGCAGATCTGCTGCTTCATGTGGTGGATGCTTCCAACCCGGATTTCCCGGAGCAGATGGCGCAGGTGGAGCGGGTGTTGCTGGAAATTGGTGCCTCGGATATCCCGCAGATACTGGTGTTCAACAAGCTTGACGCATTGCCCGAAGAGCGACGCCCCTCCCTGCTGGTAGACCAATACGAAGTGGGGGGGCAGTCGCTTTCCCGTCTGTTCGTAAGTGCTCGATCTGGAGAAGGTCTTGATGATCTGCGCCGCGCTTTGGCCGATAGGTTGCTGGCTACGCGTGAGGATATGACCCCAGCAGACGCCCTTGAATTGCCGGATGTGTTGCCCTGATTGGGCACAATGCATGATCGAATGACGCCATCAGAGAACCAGAGATTTTGCGCATGAATTTTCATACTCGCACCCTACGCTGGGCTTCATTGCCGGACCGTATTCGGGGCATGTTCAATCTGAACGATCCACGCTGGGGTCGCGGGGATGATAAGTCGGAGGACGGTAACGTGCGCCCTGAGGATCGACCTGCAGCGCCACCCGCAGGTCAGAGGGGTGGGGATCAGCGGCCAAGCAATGGCCAGCAGCCGCCTGATCTCGACGAGCTCTGGCGTGACCTTAATCGCAAGCTTGGCAGTCTGTTCGGGGGAAAGAATGGTTCTGGCCGTGGCCCGGGAGGAGGGGCTGGCGGTGGCTTTCAACCTGATATGAAAAGCGCCGGTGTGGGTGTTGGCTTGATTGCCGGCATTGCGTTCGTGATCTGGATGGGCACAGGTTTTTTCATAGTGCAAGAAGGTCAGCAAGCCGTCATTACGCAATTCGGCAAGTACAAAAGCACCGTGGGTGCAGGTTTTAACTGGCGCTTGCCTTACCCAATTGAGCGTCATGAGCTGGTTTTTGTGACACAAATTCGCTCCGCTGATGTGGGGAGGGACACGGTCATCAAAAGCACGGGCTTGAGAGAGTCCGCGATGCTTACCGAAGACGAAAACATCGTGGAGATCAAGTTTGCCGTTCAGTATCGCCTGAGCGATGCCAGGGCATGGCTTTTCGAAAGCAAGAATCCCTCAGATGCCGTGGTTCAAGCAGCTGAGACCGCCGTTCGCGAGGTGGTGGGCAAGATGCGCATGGACACGGCATTGGCTGAAGAGCGGGATCAGATTGCGCCTCGCGTTCGCGCGCTCATGCAGACCATATTGGACCGTTACAAAGTTGGCGTCGAAGTTGTTGGCATCAATTTGCAGCAGGGCGGTGTGCGGCCGCCTGAGCAGGTGCAGTCCTCCTTTGATGATGTCCTCAAAGCTGGACAGGAGCGCGAGCGTGCCAAAAACGAGGCACAGGCTTACGCGAATGATGTGATTCCACGCGCTGTGGGCTCTGCCTCTCGTCTGAACGAGGAGGCTGCTGCGTACAAGGCGAGGATCGTTGCGCAGGCTCAAGGTGACTCGCAACGGTTTGCTTCTATTTTGGCGGAGTACCAGAAGGCTCCGCAGGTAACCCGTGATCGTATGTATCTGGACACGATGCAGCAGATTTATGGCAACGTGACCAAGGTGCTGGTGGAGTCGCGTCAAGGCTCCAATTTGCTGTACCTGCCGCTCGACAAAATTATGCAAGGCGTAGCAAGCGGGTCCGGAGCGCTGGATGCCCCTGCGGCCACCAGCGTGCCTCCAGCGGTGTCACCAGCAACACCCGCACCAACCTTTTCGAATGACGCTCGCGCGCGCGACACCAGCCGCACCCGTGAACGTGAATCCCGCTAGGAGTAGTTCGTGAACAGAGTCGGTTTTATTGCATCTACCCTTCTGGTGGTGCTTGCTCTCATGAGCTCCATGCTTTTTGTTGTGGACCAGCGGCAGTTTGGAGTGTTGTATGCACTGGGTCAGATCAAAGAAGTGATCACGGAGCCTGGCCTCAATTTCAAGCTGCCTCCTCCATTTCAGAACGTCACCTACATAGACAAGCGTTTGCTGACCTTGGACAGCACGGACACCGAGCCCATGTTGACTGCTGAAAAGCAGCGTGTCGTTATCGACTGGTATGTGCGCTGGCGCATTTCCGAGCCCACTGAGTACATTCGCAACGTTGGGCTGGATGAGACGGCGGGCGCCATGCAGCTCAATCGGGTGGTTCGCAATGCTTTCCAGGAGGAAATCAACAAGCGCACGGTGAAAGAGCTGCTCTCACTCAAACGCGAAGCGCTGATGACTGATGTCAAGCGCGAAGTCTTGGAGACAGTTCGTGGTTCCAAGCCCTGGGGGGTTGATGTGGTGGATGTGCGTATTACCCGTGTTGATTACGTGGAAGCCATCACTGAATCTGTGTACCGGCGCATGGAAGCGGAGCGAAAGCGCGTGGCCAATGAGTTGCGCTCTACAGGTGCTGCAGAAGGCGAAAAGATTCGTGCAGACGCAGATCGTCAGCGCGAGATCACAATCGCCAATGCCTATCGGGATGCTCAAAAGCTGAAGGGTGAGGGCGACGCGGAAGCGGCCCGCATCTACGCCGAAGCGTTTGGCAAAGATCCTCAATTTGCCCAGTTTTATCGCAGTCTCGAGGCGTACAAGGGCAGTTTCAATAAGAAAAGCGATGTGATGGTGCTGGACCCATCGTCCTCTGACTTCTTCAAGGTCTTTCGCGGCTCAGCGTCTGCATCGGCGCCTGTTGCTCCACGCAAGTAAACAAGTGGCGCTGGTTGTGAGAGGTGAATGATGTGGGACAGTCTTTGGACGGCATTTGCCTTGGTCCTGGTAATTGAGGGTTTTTTGCCTTTTTTGTCCCCCCAGGTCTGGAAACGTACGGTTGCGCAGATCGCTCAATTGCAGGATGGCCAAATACGCTTTTTCGCATTGTTGGCCCTTGCTGCGGGTCTTCTGATGCTCTGTTTCTGAACGCTGTCACACCCCTTGACTAGGAGATTCCTTGGGGAGTCTCGCCCGGTCCCGGTAGAATCACGGTTTTAACAGCCTCCCCTTTTCTCCATGTCTGCTTGGGTCCTGCCGGATCACATTGCCGATGTCTTGCCGTCTGAAGCGCGGCACATCGAAGAATTGCGTCGCGGGCTGCTTGATACAGCCCGTTGTTATGGTTATGAGTTGGTGATGCCCCCGCTGTTGGAGCATCTGGAATCTCTCCTTACGGGCACTGGCGAAGCGCTGGATCTGCAAACCTTCAAACTGGTGGATCAGCTATCTGGTCGTTCCATGGGGCTGCGAGCTGATACGACTCCGCAGGTTGCTCGCATTGATGCGCATTTGCTCAATCGCAAAGGTGTGACACGTCTTTGCTACTGTGGTCCTGTGTTGCACACGCGTCCTGACCGCCCGCATGCCACCCGCGAGCCTCTTCAGTTTGGTGCCGAAATCTATGGGCATGCCGGGCTGGAGGCCGACCTTGAGGCTTTGCAGTTAGCTCGGGAGTGTTTGCGAGTTGCCAATGTACGCGACACAACCATTGATCTTGCGGACGTGCGCATCGTCCGCAGCCTGTTGGCTGGTGTGAGCGTGAGCCCGCAACTGCTCAGCGGCATTCATTCTGCTTTGGCGGCCAAGGATGCGGGAGAGTTGACAGTCTTGACGCGTGGCTTTCCTGAGGATTCTCGGCAAGGCCTTCTCGCTCTTGTCCGGTTATACGGAGACTCTGCTGTTCTGGCTGAGGCTGAAAATGCGCTGAAGCGCATTTCTGGTGTGTCTCAAGTGCTATCAAATTTGAAGTGGTTGGCGTCGCGTCTTGACGGAGCCTCTGTCACTTTCGACTTGGCTGATTTGCGTGGATATGCCTACTACAGCGGTGCGCGCTTCGCGATCTATGCGCCCGGTGCCAGCGATGCCCTGGTGCGGGGCGGCCGGTACGACGAGGTGGGGGCAGTGTTTGGCCGAAATCGTCCTGCGGCGGGATTCAGTTTGGACATCAAGCAGGTGGTTGGCGTGGTGCCACCCCGTGCGCTGAAGGCTGCCATTCGGGCTCCCTGGGGCGAGGCTGCGGATGTGAATGCAGCGATTGGAGAGCTTCGGTCCGCTGGGGAAACAGTGGTGTGTGTTTTGCCAGGGCACGAGAGTGAGGTGGATGAGTTCCACTGTGATCGTGAACTGGTTCAGGTTGCGGGCCGTTGGGTCGTGCAGGCTGTTTGAGCAATTGTCATTTGAATTGGGTTTGAGATGAAAGCAACCAAAGGTCGCAACGTAGTGGTGGTCGGTACCCAGTGGGGCGACGAAGGCAAGGGCAAGTTGGTCGATTGGCTGACGGAGAGCGCTCAAGGGGTCGTGCGTTTCCAAGGGGGGCACAACGCTGGCCACACACTGGTGATCAATGGCGTGAAGACGGCGCTGCATTTGATCCCGAGCGGCATCATGCGCCCTGGGGTCAAGTGCTACATCGGCAATGGCGTGGTGCTTTCTGCAGCGAAGTTGTTTGAGGAAATTGAGGGGCTTGAGAAAGCTGGTGTCGAGGTTCGTTCGCGGCTGCGCATCAGTGAGGCTTGCCCTCTGATCCTGCCTTTCCACGCGGCAATTGACGTTGCGCGTGAGGCGGCCCGAGAGCAGGGGGGGGCTGAGAAGATTGGTACCACCGGCCGTGGCATTGGTCCAGCTTACGAGGACAAGATTGCCCGCCGTGCCTTGCGCGTACAGGACTTGAAGTACCCTGAGCGATTTGCTTCCAAGCTGCGCGAATTGCTGGATTTGCATAACCATGTACTCACCACGTACCTGGGCTCTGCAAAATTCGTTTTTGGCGATGCGCTGAAGCCATACATCCACGATGGTAAGGTGCAGTTTGATGTCGTGTACGCCGAAGCCATGCGCCATGCAGAGTTGCTGAAGCCCATGATGGCTGATGTGTCGCGTGAGCTGAATGAGGCGAATCGCGCGGGTGCCAATCTTCTGTTTGAGGGCGCTCAAGGGACCCTGCTGGATGTAGACCATGGCACATACCCGTATGTCACCTCCAGTAACTGCGTGGCGGGGAACGCTGCTGCGGGATCTGGCGTAGGGCCGGGCATGCTTCATTACATCCTCGGTATCACCAAGGCGTATTGCACCCGTGTGGGTGGCGGGCCTTTCCCTACAGAGTTGGATTGGGAAGTGCCTGGTACGCCCGGTTATCACATGAGCACGGTGGGCGCTGAAAAGGGAGTGACAACGGGGCGTAGCCGTCGCTGTGGCTGGTTTGATGCAGCTTTGTTGAAGCGCAGCGCCCAAGTCAATGGTCTTACTGGCCTTTGCATCACCAAGCTGGATGTGCTGGACGGGTTGAACGAGTTGTTGCTGTGCACAGGCTACGAGCTCGACGGTCAGCGTATTGATTTGCTTCCCATGGGCGCAGAGGACATCGCTCGGTGCACGCCAATTTATGAAACGCTCCCTGGCTGGAGTGATTCCACCGTCGGGGTGACCGAGTACGACAAACTGCCCGAAAGTGCGCGCCGCTATCTTGAGCGCATTGAAGAAGTGACAGGGGTTCCGATCGACATGATCTCAACCAGTCCTGATCGCGACCATACGATCATGATGCGCCATCCTTATGTCGCTGTCTGACCTGTAGTTTGCCCTGCTGCCATCAAGTAAACGCCAATTGTTCAGGAATCATCCACTATGTTGACCGAAGACGGAAAACACCTCTATGTCAGCTATGACGAGTACCACAGCCTCATCGAAAAGTTGGCGCTGAAAGTTCATCAGTCGGGTTGGGCGTTCGACACCATTCTCTGTCTCGCTCGCGGTGGGTTGCGCCCAGGTGACATTCTCAGTCGTATCTTCGATAAGCCGTTAGCGATCATGTCTACGAGCTCCTACCGTGCCGAGGCAGGAACGGTGCAAGGACATCTTGATATTGCACGCTTTATCACCACGCCCAAGGGTGAAATTGCAGGGCGCGTGCTCTTGGTCGATGATCTGGCTGATTCAGGGCACACCTTGCACGCGGTGATCAACATGCTTAAGACCAACTACGCGCCCATCACCGAGCTACGTAGCGCCGTGATCTGGACGAAGGGTCTATCGACCTTTTCTCCAGATTACTCCGTGGAGTTTTTGCCGAGCAATCCTTGGATCCACCAGCCCTTTGAGGGCTACGACAGCCTGAGTCCGGAGAAGCTGCTAGAAAAGTGGCGAGTCTGATTTTTCTTGCTGGCCCTGAAAGTCGTGCTATAGTCGAGGGCTTCGCTACTGAGACCTGAGCGCAAAAGTGTTGGGGTCGATGGGGTAGTTTGTGGTGATGCTTAGGTGCTGCGGCAGATGACTCGGAGGGTTGGCGAAGAAAGT